>NZ_WEGJ01000025.1 GCF_009604385.1 Streptomyces smaragdinus | reverse complement strand
GCCGCCCTTGTTCGGCATCGGCAGGAGGGAGTGGGCGATCCGGGGGCCCAGGTCGCGGGCCGGGTTGATGGCGTATCCCGTGGGGCCGCCCAGCGAGAAGCCGATGGAGACCACGACGAGCGCGGTGACAGGCGGCCGCGGATCGGCAACCCGCCCGCCCCGCAGGCGCGGGCAGCCGGCGGCCCACGCCGCCACACGCACCCGGCAACCCACCCCCGCCGGGAGCCGGCGACCGACGCCGAACCCCCGACCCCCACCCAGAACCCCCCAGAACTCACCCCCCACCAGCCAGCCGCCCCCGCCTCAGGGGGCCGGACACCCCGGAGCGGCCCCCACCGGCTCCGCCGGGAGGCCCGCCGCCGCCCCCACGTCCGACTTGAGTCCCGCGATGACCTCCGCCGCCACAGCCCGGGCCCCCCGAAGGCCGTCCGCCGAGGACACCGGCGCCACGACCTCCAGGTAGCACTTCAGCTTCGGCTCCGTCCCGGACGGGCGGACGATCACCCGCGCCCCCGAGATCCCCCGCGAGGGGTCGCCGCCGAGGCGGTACCGGAGGCCGTCCGTCGGCGGCAGCGACGGGGAGCCCACCGAGAGGTCCTCCGCGGACGTCACCGGCAGCCCCGCCAGGGATGAGGGAGGCGAAGACCGGAGGCGGTCCATCGCCGCGGCGATCAGGGACAGGTCGTCCACCCGTACGGACAGCTGGTCCGTGGCGTGGAGCCCGTACGACACCGCGATGTCGTCCAGGAGATCCCCCACCGTCCGGCCGGACGCCCGAAGCTCCGCCGCGAGTTCCGCGACCAGCAGCGCCGCCGTGATGCCGTCCTTGTCGCGGACCCCCGCGGGGTCGACGCAGTAGCCCAGCGCCTCCTCGTAGCCGAAGCGCAGGCCCGGGACCCGGGCGAGCCACTTGAAGCCCGTCAGCGTCTCCTCGTACGGCAGACCCGCCGCCGCCGCGATCCGCCCCAGCAGCGACGACGACACGATCGACGTGGCGAACGTCCCCTCCGCCCGCCTGTGCACCAGATGCGTCGCCAGCAGCGCCCCCACCTCGTCGCCCCGCAGCATCCGCCAGCCGCCGGCGGCCAGGGGAACGGCCACCGCGCAGCGGTCCGCGTCGGGGTCGCTGGCGATGATCAGGTCGGGCGCGGGGGAGGCCGCGGCCGCCGTGGCGAACGCCAGGTCCATCGCCCCCGGCTCCTCGGGGTTGGGGAACGACACCGTGGGGAAGTCCGCGTCCGGCTCCGCCTGTTCCGCGACCGGCACCGGCTCCGGGAAGCCCGCCCGTACGAACGACGAACGCAGCGTCTCCCAGCCGACGCCGTGCAGCGCCGTGTGCACGACCCGCAGATCACGCGGGCCGCCGGGAGCGACGACGGAGGCGGCGCGGGTCACGTACGCGTCGATCACGTCCTCGCCCAGGACGTCCCAGCCGGACGGCGCGAGCGTGACCTGCTCCAGCGACGTCACCGCGTCGATCTCCGCCGCGATCCGGGCGTCCGCCGGGGGCACGATCTGCGAGCCGTCGCCGAGATAGACCTTGTAGCCGTTGTCCTGCGGCGGGTTGTGGCTGGCGGTCACCGTGACCCCGGCCACCGCGCCCAGACGGCGGATCGCGAACGCCAGCACCGGCGTGGGCAGCGGGCGGGGGAGCAGCGCCGCGCGCAGGCCGGCGCCCGTCATCACGGCGGCCGTGTCGCGGGCGAAGTCGGCGGACTTGTGGCGGGCGTCGTAGCCGACGACGACGAGCCCTCCGGCGTGTCCCTCCGCCTTGAGGTACGCGGCCAGCCCCGCCGCCGCGCGGATGACCACGGCGCGGTTCATCCGCATCGGGCCGGCGCCCAGTTCACCGCGCAGTCCGGCGGTCCCGAACTGCAGTATCCCGGCGAACCGCTCCGCGAGCGCGTCCGTGTCCCCGGCGTCGATCAGCTTGTGCAGCTCAGCCCGGGTGTCGGGGTCGGGGTCCTCGGCGAGCCATGCCGCGGCCCGCTCCTGGAGGTCGTCGTGTCCCACGGGGACGTCCTTTCCGGTGGTGATCGCGTACGACTCGGGCCGTGACCGTTACAGCCGCGGCAGTACGTCCGCCAGCAGCGCGCCCATCCGCGCCGCCGACTCGTGTCCCGCCCGCAGGACCTCCTCGTGGTTCAGCGGCTCACCCGTCATGCCCGCCGCCAGGTTCGTCACGAGCGAGATGCCCAGCACCTCCGCCCCGGCCTCGCGGGCGGCGATGGCCTCGAGCGTCGTCGACATGCCCACCAGGTCCGCGCCGAGCCGCCGGATCATCTCGATCTCCGCGGGGGTCTCGTAGTGCGGGCCGGGGAACTGGACGTACACGCCCTCCTCCAGCGATCCGTCGACCTCCTTGCACAGCGCGCGCAGCCGCGGCGAGTACAGGTCGGTGAGGTCCACGAAGTTCGCGCCGACGATCGGCGAGGTGGCCGTCAGATTGATGTGGTCGCTGATCAGCACCGGCTGCCCCGGCCGCATCCCGCTCCGCAGCCCGCCGCACCCGTTGGTGAGGACGATCGTCTTGCAGCCCGCCGCCGTCGCGGTCCGCACCCCGTGCGCCACCGCGGCCACGTCACGCGACTCGTAGTAGTGCGTACGCCCGAGGAAGACCAGCGCCCGCTTGTCGCCGACGAGATACGAGCGGATCGTGCCCGCGTGCCCCTCGACGGCCGGTGGCGGGAAGCCGGGGAGCTCGGTGACGGGGAACTCCGCCTCCGCGCTGCCGAGGGCGTCGGCCGCCGGCACCCAGCCGGAGCCCATGACGAGCGCGACGTCGTGGGTCTCGGCGCCGGTCAGGCGGCGCAGCGCTTCGGCTGCGGCCTTGGCCGCGCCCTGGGGGTCCGAGGAAACTGATGCGTTCACGACGACGATCCTACGCGCGTAGAGCCCCGTTGTGTCCCCGGGGGCGATCGGGTGACCTCCAGCCTGGACCCATACGGCGCCCCCCGGGCGGAGGCCGCACCGCGGGTGCGCGAGAATGGAGTACGTGACTCGGATCGTGATCATCGGTGGCGGACCCGGCGGATACGAAGCGGCGCTGGTGGCCGCGCAGCTCGGCGCGGAGGTGACCGTCGTCGACTGCGACGGGCTGGGCGGGGCGTCGGTGCTGACCGACTGCGTGCCGTCCAAGACCCTCATCGCCACGGCCGAGGTCATGACGGGCTTCGACTCCTCGCACGAGGAGCTCGGCATCATCGTCGCCGACGACACGCCGCACATAGAGCAGGCCGCCCGGGTGGTGGGCGTCGACCTGGGCAAGGTCAACCGCCGCGTCAAGCGCCTGGCGCTCGCCCAGTCGCACGACATCACCGCCTCCGTGACCCGCGCCGGCGCCAAGGTGATGCGCGGGCGCGGCAGCGTCGGCGCCACCCAGGGCCCCGACGGCTCGCGCAAGGTCACGGTCACCGCCGCGGACGGCACCAGCCGGGAGCTGACCGCCGACGCGGTGCTCGTCGCCACCGGCGGTACGCCGCGCGAGCTGGCGGACGCGCTGCCCGACGGCGAGCGGATCCTGAACTGGAAGCAGGTGTACGACCTGGAGGAGACGCCCGAGGAGCTCATCGTGGTCGGCTCCGGTGTGACCGGCGCCGAGTTCGCCGGCGCGTACCAGGCGCTGGGCTCCAAGGTCACCCTCGTCTCCAGCCGCGACCGGGTGCTTCCCGGTGAGGACCCGGACGCCGCCGCCGTGCTGGAGGACGTCTTCCGCCGCCGCGGCATGAACGTGATGGCCCGCTCCCGCGCCGCCTCCGCCAAGCGGGCCGGCGACCGGGTCGAGGTCACCCTCGCCGACGGCCGCACCATCACCGGCTCGCACTGTCTGATGGCGGTCGGCGCCATCCCCAACACCACCGGTATGGGGCTGGAGGAGGCCGGCGTCCGACTGACGGAATCCGGTCACATCGTGACGGACCGGGTGTCCCGTACGTCGGCGCCCGGCATCTACGCGGCCGGTGACGTGACGGGCGTCTTCGCCCTCGCGTCCGTCGCCGCGATGCAGGGCCGGATCGCGATGTACCACTTCCTGGGCGACGCGGTGGCCCCGCTCAACCTGAAGGCCGTCTCCGGGAACGTCTTCACGGACCCCGAGATCGCCACGGTGGGTTACCAGCAGGCGGACGTCGACGAGGGCCGGATCGAGGCCCTGGTGATGAAGCTCCCGCTGCTGCGCAACCCGCGCGCCAAGATGCAGGGCATCCGGGACGGTTTCGTGAAGCTGTTCTGCCGGCCCGGGACCGGAATCGTCGTCGGCGGCGTGGTCGTCGCTCCACGGGCGAGTGAACTGATCCACCCGATCTCGATCGCCGTCGACAACAATCTCACCGTCGAACAGATCGCAAATGCCTTTACGGTCTACCCGTCTTTGTCGGGCTCGATCGCCGAGGTGGCCCGCCAACTGCACGGACGCAAGGCCGACTCGGAGGCCTGAACCCCGGGCGCACACTTTTCCGAACAACAGGGCCCTCGCGTATACCATCTTCGAGTGAGCTGCGCGGACAGCTTTCGTTAATCGGCGGAAACTGCTGAACAAAGCCGGTCGTCCGCGTTACTGTCAGTTTCGTGTTCGCTGCAGAACGTCGTCAGTTGATCCTCGAAATGGTGCGAGCCAATGGGGCCGTATCGCTCCGCGAGCTTGCCCGCGTGGTCCAGACCTCCGAAGTGACCGTGCGTCGTGACGTACGGGCGCTGGAGGCCGAAGGACTCCTCGACCGCCGGCACGGCGGTGCGGTTCTGCCGGGCGGCTTCACCAGGGAGTCCGGCTTCCCGCAAAAGTCCCATCTAGCGACCGCGGAGAAGACGGCCATCGCCGATCTCGCGGCCGGTTTCGTGGAGGAGGGCGACGCCGTCGTCGTGGGCGCCGGGACCACGACGCAGGAGCTCGCCCGCCGGCTGGCCCGCGTCCCGGGCCTCACGGTCGTCACCAACTCCCTGCTCGTGGCGCAGGCCCTGGCCCACGCCAACCGCGTCGAGGTGGTGATGACCGGCGGCACGCTGCGCGGCTCCAACTACGCGCTGGTCGGCAGCGGCGCGGAGCAGTCCCTCCAGGGGCTGCGGGTGTCGCGGGCTTTCCTGTCCGGGAGCGGTCTGACGGCCGAGCGCGGGCTCTCCACGTCCAACATGCTCTCCGCGAGCGTCGACCGGGCGCTGGTGCAGGCGGCGTCGGAGGTCGTCGTCCTCGCCGACCACACCAAGCTCGGTACGGACACCATGTTCCAGACGGTGCCGACCGACGTCATCACCCGGCTGGTCACGGACGAGCCGCCGCCGTCCGAGGAGCGTGCCGCGACCGAGCTGCAGGCGCTGGCGGACCAGGGCGTGCAGCTCTCCGTGGCGGGGACGGGAGCGGCCGTGAGTGAGCCTCCCCGGCCGGCGCGGCTGGCCCGGGAGGTCTCCCTGCCCGGCCAGCGCCGCGGCCGGCCGGCGAACGGCACGGGTCCGACGACGCAGTTGCGTGCGGCGGCGGTGGCGGACCTGGCGCCGCGGAGACGGTGACCGGTACTCCCACGTCCCGTGGACATGACTCGGCCCCGGTGCTCCGAGGAGCGCCGGGGCCGAGTCGTACCGTACTCAGTCCTTGATCTCGCAGATCGTCGCGCCCGACGTGAGCGCCGCGCCCACCGCGACATTCAGGCCCTTGACCGTGCCGGCCTTGTGCGCGTTGAGGGGCTGCTCCATCTTCATCGCCTCCAGGACGATGACCAGGTCACCCTCCTCGACCCGCGCGCCCTCCTCGACGGCGACCTTGACGACCGTGCCCTGCATCGGCGACGCCAGGGTGTCGCCGGAGATCGCGGAGCCGGCCTTCTTCACCGCCTTGCGCTTCGGCCGGGCGCCGCCCGCCGCGGCCGTACGGGCCATCTGCATGCCCAGGCCCGCCGGGAGGGAGACCTCCAGCCGCTTGCCGCCGACCTCGACGACCACCGTCTCGCGGCCCGCCTCGTCCTCGTCGGCGTCCGCGCCCGTACCGGCGAAGGCCTTGATCTCGTTGACGAACTCCGTCTCGATCCACCGCGTGTGGACCGTGAACGGGTCGCTGGTGAACGCCGGGTCGGCGACCACCGCGCGGTGGAACGGGACGGCCGTCGCCATGCCCTCCACCTCGAACTCCGCCAGCGCCCGGGCGGCGCGCTGCAGCGCCTGCTCCCGCGTGGCGCCGGTGACGATCAGCTTGGCCAGCAGCGAGTCCCACGCCGGGCCGATCACCGAACCCGACTCGACGCCCGCGTCCAGCCGGACGCCCGGACCGGTCGGCGGGGCGAACTTCGTCACCGTGCCGGGGGCCGGGAGGAAGTTGCGGCCCGGGTCCTCGCCGTTGATACGGAACTCGAAGGAGTGACCCCGCACGGCCGGGTCGTCGTAACCCAGGGCCTCGCCGTCGGCGATACGGAACATCTCGCGCACCAGGTCGATCCCCGTGACCTCCTCGGTCACTGGGTGCTCCACCTGGAGCCGGGTGTTGACCTCGAGGAAGGAAATCGTGCCGTCCGTGCCGACCAGGAACTCCACCGTGCCCGCGCCGACGTACCCGGCCTCCTTCAGGATGGCCTTGGACGCCGCGTACAGCTCGGCGTTCTGCGCCTCGCTCAGGAACGGCGCCGGCGCCTCCTCCACCAGCTTCTGGTGGCGGCGCTGCAGCGAGCAGTCACGGGTGGAGACCACGACCACGTTGCCGTGCGAGTCCGCCAGGCACTGGGTCTCCACATGGCGCGGCTTGTCCAGATACCGCTCGACGAAGCACTCGCCGCGGCCGAACGCGGCCACCGCCTCGCGCACCGCCGACTCGTAGAGCTCCGGCACCTCCTCGAGCGTGCGGGCGACCTTCAGACCGCGCCCGCCGCCGCCGAACGCCGCCTTGATGGCGATCGGCAGGCCGTGCTCCTTCGCGAAGGCCACCACCTCGTCGGCGCCCGCCACCGGGTCCGGCGTACCGGCGACCAGCGGCGCTCCGGCGCGCTGGGCGATGTGCCGGGCGGCGACCTTGTCGCCGAGGTCGCGGATCGCCTGCGGGGGCGGGCCGATCCAGGTCAGACCCGCGTCGAGGACCGCCTGGGCGAACTCGGCGTTCTCCGACAGGAAGCCGTACCCGGGGTGGACGGCGTCCGCACCCGAGTCGGCCGCCGCCTTCAGGACCTTGGCCATGTCCAGATAGCTGGTGGCCGGGGTGTCACCGCCCAGCGCGAACGCCTCGTCGGCCGCGCGGACATGCAGCGCGTCCCGGTCCGGATCGGCGTAGACGGCCACGCTCGCGATCCCGGCGTCACGGCAGGCCCGGGCGACCCGGACAGCGATTTCGCCACGGTTGGCGATGAGCACCTTGCGCACGTTGGCTCCCTCCTTGGAACATCCGTGATTTTAGGTAGTAGGGACACACCGCGCCGAGGCGGGCTGGGGCGTGAGCTTGCCCACACGGAGGGTGAACCGGGCCGCGATCGATGGTCCCGAACCCCGGGATTGCCAAGGGTACGCCGTGACTCGGGGCCTGGTGCGCGGACGGTGCGTGTGGTCAAGGTCTCGCCTGCAGCAACGTTCTGCCAGGGGGTGTCTTTTGTGGAACCCCTACTAACCCGGACTGGAAACTTTGCCGGGTGACTTCGCGGGCCCGCGACCCTTGCCGTACGGATTACCCATTAGTAGCGTGCTGGTCAGGGAGATACCCGGGTAACAGGGGGTTCAGGTGGGGATCAGGCGGGCCGTTGCGGGTGTGGCCGGCGTGGTGCTGGTGCTCGAGGGCGTCGGTGTCGCCGGGGTGCAGTGGGTGATGGCGGACTTCCTCGACCGCCAGCACATGTCCCTGGCCGGGCTCGACACGTCGATGCTGGCCAACAGCCTGCGCGGCGGCGGGCTGTTCTTCGGGCTGGTGCTGGTGGCGGTGGGTGTGCTCGCGCTGCGGATGGCGGTGCTGGACCGGGCGCCGGGCGGTTTCGTACGGGGTGTGCTGATCGCCGTGGCCGTGGTGCACGGGGTGCTCGGGGCCGTGATGGCGGGGCTCGTCGGGTGGGATCTGTTCGCCGTGATGATGGCCGTGCTGGCGCTGGTGGTGTTCAGCGTGATCGCGTACGGGCGGCCGGGTGAGCCGCCCGCGGAGCCGGCGGAGCCCGTGGAGCCGGTCGAGGGACCTGCTCCGGCGACCCCCTAGCGACCCCCTAGACCCAGAGGTCCGTCACCGACAGCCCGAGCGTCCCCAGCAGCCGGCCGAACAGCGGCAGCGACAGGCCGATCACGTTGCCGTGGTCGCCGTCGATGCCGTCGACGAACGGCGCCGCGCGGCCGTCCAGGGTGAACGCGCCCGCCACATGGATCGGTTCACCGGTGGCGACGTACGCGGCGATCTCGGCGTCCGTGGGCTCGCCGAACCGTACCGTCGTGGACGCCGTCGCCGAGGTGCGGCGGCCGTCCGCGGCGTCGATGAGGCAGTGCCCCGTCTGCAGCACGCCCGAGCGGCCCCGCATCGCCTTCCAGCGCGCGGTGGCCTCCTCCGCGCCGGCCGGCTTGCCCAGCGCCTCGCCGTCCAGCTCCAGCACCGAGTCGCAGCCGATCACCAGCGCCCCGGCCGCCTCCGGCCGCGCGGCCACCGCCGCGGCCTTCGCCTCGGCCAGCACCCGCGCCAGCTCACCGGGGGTCGGGGCGGTCAGGGCGTCCTCGTCGACCCCGCTCACCAGGACGTGCGGGTCGAAACCGGCGTGCTTGAGGAGCTCCAGCCGGGCGGGGGAGGCGGAGGCGAGGATCAGCTTGCGGTGGCTCATGGGGCCCTAGCGTAGGGGCTGGGCCCCGGCCCGGTTCAGAGCAGGCCCAGGACCGCCACCACCAGCACCACGATGGTGGCGGCGGCCAGGACATGGCTCGCGCGCCGCAGCATGTTCTGCGCGTCGCGGAGTTCCTTGGGGGGCTCGTCCGAGGGGTCTGACCACAGCATGCTGACGATGGTGGTCCCGGCCCCTCGGACGGCGCCTGAGTACGCGTACTCAAGTCGCCCGCGGGCGGGCTCAGGAGGGCCAGTACGTCGTCCGCCAGGACGAGGGACCCGGGGCCGGCAGCGTACGGCCCCGCAGCCGGCGGGCCACCGCCCACTCGTCCGTGGCCCGCGCGTCCGCCGCGTCGTCACCGGCGGCGGCGGACGCGCGGAGCCGGACCACCGCCAGGGCGGCGGCCAGCTCCTCGGGGGTCGGGTTGCCCCGTACGACCCGGAACATGTCGGTCATCGTCGGTCGCCTTCCTCGGGTGGTCAGAGCGGGATGTTGCCGTGCTTCTTGGGCGGCAGGGACTCCCGCTTGTTGCGCAGCACCCGCAGCCCCTTCACGATCTGCCGGCGGGTGTCCGAAGGCATGATCACCGCGTCGACGTAACCGCGCTCGGCGGCGGCGTACGGATTCAGCAGCGTGTCCTCGTAGTCCGCGATCAGCTCCTGCCGCCTGGCGTCCTGCTCACCCGGGTCCTCGATCGCGGCCAGCGTGCGGCGGTGCAGGATGTTGACCGCGCCCTGCGCGCCCATCACGGCGATCTGGGCGGTGGGCCAGGCCAGGTTGAGGTCGGCGCCCAGGTGCTTGGAGCCCATCACGTCGTACGCGCCGCCGAACGCCTTGCGCGTGATCACCGTGATCAGCGGGACGGTGGCCTCGGCGTACGCGTAGATCAGCTTGGCGCCGCGGCGGATGATGCCGTCGTATTCCTGGTCGGTGCCCGGGAGGAAGCCCGGGACGTCGACGAACGTCAGCACGGGGACGTTGAACGCGTCGCAGGTGCGGACGAAGCGGCTGGCCTTCTCGCTGGCGTTGATGTCGAGGCAGCCGGCGAACTGCATCGGCTGGTTGGCGACGACGCCCACCGGGTGGCCCTCGACGCGGCCGAAGCCGGTGACGATGTTCGGCGCGAACAGCGACTGGGTTTCCAGGAACTCCGCGTCGTCCAGCACGTGCTCGATGACCGTGTGGATGTCGTACGGCTGGTTCGCGGAGTCCGGGATCAGGGTGTCGAGCTCGCGGTCGGTGTCCGAGACCTCGAGGTCCGTCTCCTCCGGGTAGGCCGGGGCCTCGGTGAGGTTGTTCGACGGGAGGTACGAGAGCAGCGCCTTGACGTACTCGAACGCGTCCTTCTCGTCGCCGGCCATGTGGTGGGCGACGCCGGAGACCGTGTTGTGCGTACGGGCGCCGCCGAGCTCCTCCATGCCGACGTCCTCGCCGGTGACGGTCTTGATCACGTCGGGGCCGGTGATGAACATGTGCGAGGTCTGGTCGACCATGATCGTGAAGTCGGTGATCGCCGGGGAGTACACCGCGCCGCCGGCGCACGGGCCGACGATCACGGAGATCTGCGGGACCACGCCGGAGGCGTGCACGTTGCGGCGGAAGATCTCCGCGAACAGGCCGAGCGCGACCACGCCCTCCTGGATCCGGGCGCCGCCGCCGTCGTTGATACCGATGATCGGGCAGCCGGTCTTCATGGCGAAGTCCATCGCCTTGACGATCTTCTCGCCGTAGACCTCGCCGAGGGATCCGCCGAAGACGGTGAAGTCCTGCGAGTAGACGACCACGGGCCGGCCGTCCACCGTGCCGTAGCCGGTGACGACTCCGTCGCCGTACGGGCGGTTCTTCTCGATGCCGAAGTTCGTCGACCGGTGCCGGGCGAACTCGTCGAGCTCGGTGAACGAGCCCTCGTCCAGCAGCAGATCGACCCGCTCACGGGCGGTCAGCTTGCCCTTGGCGTGCTGCTTCTCCACCGCCCTGGCGGACCCGGCGTGGGTCGCCTCGTCGATCCGCCGCCGGAGGTCGGCGAGCTTCCCGGCCGTCGTCCTGATGTCGACGGCGTCGTTGGCGTCCTGCGGCTCTGGCATGGCGGTGCGGCTCCTGCTTCGTCGCTCGTCTGGGCCCGGTGCTACTCATACGTAGGTTCATACGTAGCGTAGCCGCGCGGTGGCCCGTCGGCCGTGCGGCGTTGGCCACACCGGGGGGTGCTGTGCTTCTTCGGGGGGACGCCCCCGGGCTTGGGTTCAGTGCGTGATCGCGGGTGCGTGCTGCCGGATCCGGGCAGGCCGGGGGTGCGGTTGTTGCCCGGTCCTCGGGCTGTTCCGGGGGCGCGGGGCCGCCGATACTCGGTGCGGGGGCGGTGTCCGACGCGGGGGAGGCGGCGGTGGGGGACGAGGACGTACGGCTGGGGCGGCGATGCCGTCGGCAGGCGCTCGGGGTGCTGGTGGCCGGGCTGGTGCTGGTGGCCGCCGGGTGGTGGCTGGTGCGCCCGGGGCACGGTGCCTGGCCGGCGGCGCTCAGGGGGGTGCTCCTGATGGGAGGTTTCTGGGGGGTCACCGGGGCGGTCGTGCTCACGGTGCGGTACCGCCGGGTGCGTGCGGCGCTGCGGGCCGGTCCGTGGCAGGTGTGCGGGGCCGCCACGGTGCAGGGGGGCAACGGGGCCGTGGTCGTGCAGGAGCGCGGCGGGCGGGTGCATGCCGTGATGCCGCGGGTGGTCGTGCTCGGCCCCGTGCGGGTCGCGCCGTACACGCGGGCGGTCGTGCGGTGGCGGCCGCATCCGGGCGGAACCGGTGGCGTGATCGCGGCGCCGGGGGGCGGGGTCGCGTGGGCGGGGCCGGTCGGGTCGGAGCGGGACACGGTCCGGGCGAACCACTTCGCCCGCTGGTGGGCGGGCCTGAGGGCGCCCGAGCCGGTGGTGGCGCCGGAGGGTGACCTCGCGGTCCTGACGTACGCGCGGACGGGGGCGGTCGCCGCGGCGGAGGCGCGGTTCGCCGTCGCCGTCCGGCGGGATCCGGGGAAGGCGGGGCTGTGGTGGACGCGGGTGTGGCGGGTGCCGCTGCCGTCGCTGGCGTGCACCGTCGCGCTCGCCGTGGGGGTCTGGTGGGCGACGGTGTACTGGCCGAGGACGGAACTGGCCGGGCCGACGATTCTTTTCACCGTGCCCGTCGGTTTCCTGCTCCTCGAACCCGTCGCCGTGTCCCGCCGGTCCTTCGCCCTGACCCGGGCGGCGCGCTCGCCGACGGTGGCCGAGCGGCGGTACGTGATCGTGCCGGGGCGGGAGCCGGTGATGCTGCTTTATCCGGCGGACGCCGGTTCGGGTGAGCTGCCGGTGGAGACGCTCGTCCTGCGGACACGTCCGCTGCCGTGGCGGTGGGCGCATCCGGGTCCGGTCCCGGCTCCGACCGGCGTGGTCCGATTGCATGCCCGGGCGCCGGGCGACGCGGTTGTGGTGCCGCGGGTCGACGGGACGCCGTATGTGCCGGACGGGCCCCTGCGGGGCGTGGGGGATCTGCGGGCGGAGGAGGTTGCGGACCTGTGCGTTCTGGTGCGGTGGCTGGAGGCGGTTGAGGGGACCTCGCTGCTGGGGTGAGCCTGGTGGGGTCGGTGCGGCTCCGGTGCTGCTGGCTTCCCGCGCCTGCGGGGCGGGTGGGTTGCCCATCCGCGGCTGCCTGTTTCGGGGCGGCGTTGTTGCCGTGGCCGGCGGGGGGTTGGCCTTGTGTGGGGGGTGGTCTGCTTGCGGGGGATTTTGGGGGCGTGGGCCGCCGGCTCCCCGCGCCTGCGGCGCGGGGCTGTCTCCCACCCACACACCGCCCGTTTCTGGGTGACATTGTCGCCGTAGCCGGCGGGAGGTTGGCCTTGTGCGGGGGGTCGTCTGCTTGCGGGGGATTTTCGCGGCGTCGGCCGCCGGCTCCCCGCGCCTGCGGCGCGGGGCTGTCTCCCACCCACATGCCGCCCGTTTCTGGGTGACGGGGCTGGCGTAGCCGGCGGCGGGGTGGGCGGTGTCGGGGTGGGCGTGGTCGGTGGTGGGCCGGGGGCGGGGTGGATGTGGAGTGGTTCTGCGGCGCTGCGCGCCTTGGGGCAGGGAGCGGGGGGCGGGGCGCTGCGCGCCTCGCAGTGAGGGGCGGCGCTGCGCGCCTTGGGGGAGGCTCGGCGCTGCGCGCCTCGTGATGCGGAGTGAGGGAAGCCGCTGGCGCGGCTTCGGATGTGGAGTGAGGCGTCGGCGCTTCGCGCCGCCGGGCCGGTGACTGCGGGGGTGACCGTTCGAGGGCCTGTGCTCCGGGGGAGTTCCCCACGGTTGGCGGGCTAGGGGTGGCGGTGACCAGGGACAATCCGGTGGCCGCCGACGAAAGTAAGGGGACGTTCGACACGCCTGCGCGCGTACGGGAAACGCTCCCAACGCGAGCACGACGCGGCAGTACGCGCGTAGGTGTGTCGGGCGGCCCCGACCCCCGGCGGGACTGCGGCGCACCACATCCGAAGGCGAGGTGCACTCGCGCCCGGCAGTGAGCCGACAGCGGAGAGAGACCCCCTATCCAGCCCGCCCGGCGTTTGAGGGCGAGGCGCGCAGCGCCGAAAAGCCCGGCCGGACGGCCGGAGAGGCGCCGAATAGCCCGGCCGGCGCTTGAGGCCTCCGGCCGAAGGCCGGATGCGCGACAGCCGACGCAAACGGAAGACGAAGACCGAGGCACACCGCCGCGCGACGGAGGCCGAAGACCGAGGCACACCGCCGCGCGACGGAGGCCGAAGACCGACCCACACCGCCGCGCGACGGAGGCCGAAGACCGGCACACGCCGCCGCGCGACGGAGGCCTACGCTGGACCCCATGACCCGTAACCGATGGTCCGACCTCGACCGCCCGCCCCTGGACGCCGGCGCCCTGCGTAAGGCGCTCGTGCGGGACGGGGGGTTGTGGACCGGCGTCGAGGTCGTCGACGTCACCGGGTCCACCAACGCGGACCTCGTGGCGCGGGCCGCCGGGGAACCGGAGGGCCTCGTCCGCGTCGCCGAGGAGCAGCGCGCCGGCCGGGGGCGGCTCGAGCGGAGCTGGACGGCGCCCGCGCGGTCCGGGCTCTTCTTCTCCGTGCTGTTGCGTCCCGGGGAGGACGTCCCCGGGGAGAGGTGGGGCTGGCTGCCGCTGCTGGCGGGAGTCGCCGCCGCCACCGCCGTCGCGCGGACGGCCGGCGTCGACACCTCGCTGAAGTGGCCCAACGACCTCCTCGTCGACGTCGGCGGCGAGGAGCGCAAGGCCGGCGGCATCCTCGCCGAGCGCGCCGGCGACGGCGCCGTCGTCCTCGGCATGGGCCTCAACGTGACCCTCCGCAAGGACGAACTCCCCGTCCCCACCGCCGGCTCCCTCGCCCTCGCCGGCGCGAGAGGCACCGACCGCGACCCCCTGCTGCGTGCCGTGCTGCGCTCCCTGGAGCAGTGGTACGGCGACTGGCGCGCCGCCCGCGGCGACGCGGCGGCCTGCGGGCTGCTCCAGGCGTACGCCGCCGGCTGCGCCACCCTCGGGCGTACGGTCCGCGCCGAACTCCCCGGTGGCGCCACCCTCTCCGGGGAGGCCGTCGCGGTCGACGGCGACGGGCGGCTGGTGCTGGCGACCGAGGCCGGCGTACAGCGGCCGGTGGGCGCGGGGGACATCGTTCACCTGCGATAAAGGCATGATGGGGCGCACGCCGAAAAGTACCGGCCCGACCGAAGTGAGCTGGCCCACACTTCCCGTATCGTGGGACCGGACCAGGCGAGACAGAGGGACGGAAGGGCAGTGCGCGGCGAACGGACAGGGGTGGGGCGGTGAGCGTCGACGACCAGGTCTCCGGCGTGCCCGGGGCCCCGGACGAGTCCTCGCCGGAGGACAGCGAAGAGGGACAGGACGCGCTCCGGCTCGAGCAGCTGATCCTGGGCTCGGAGCGCCGCTACACGCCGTTCCAGGCGGCCCGTTCGGCGGGCGTCTCGATGGATCTGGCCTCGAGGTTCTGGCGTGCGATGGGCTTCGCCGACATCGGGCAGGCGAAGGTGCTCACCGAGGCGGATGTGCTGGCGCTGCGGCGCCTGGCCGGTCTGGTCGAGGCGGGGCTGCTCAGCGAGTCCATGGCCGTGCAGGTGGCGCGGTCCACGGGGCAGACGACCGCGCGGCTCGCGGACTGGCAGATCGACTCCTTCCTGGAGGGCCTCACCGAGCCCCAGGAGCCGGGCATGACGCGGATGGACATGACGTATCCGCTGGTCGAGCTGCTGCTGCCGGAGCTGGAGGAGTTCCTGGTCTACGTCTGGCGCCGTCAGCTGGCCGCCGCGACGGGGCGGGTCATCTCCGCCGCCGAGGACACCGAGATGGTCGACCGGCGCTGGGCCGTCGGCTTCGCCGACCTCGTCGGCTTCACGCGGCTGACGCGGCGGCTGGAGGAGGAGGAACTCGGCGAGCTGGTCGAGGCGTTCGAGACGACGGCCGCCGATCTGGTCGCCGCGTACGGAGGGCGGCTGATCAAGACGCTCGGCGACGAGGTGCTCTTCGCCGCGGAGGACGTCGGTACGGCGGCGGAGATCGGGCTGCGGCTCATCGAGACCCTGGCGAACGACGAGACGATGCCGGAGCTGCGCGTCGGCATCGCGTTCGGCACGGTGACGACGCGGATGGGCGACGTCTTCGGTACGACGGTGAATCTGGCGTCGCGGCTGACGTCGATAGCGCCGAAGGACGCCGTGCTGGTGGACGGCGACTTCGCGGAGGAGCTGATCCGCGAGGGCGACGCCCCCGCCTCGGAGGCGGAGGCGACGCTCGCCGCGAAGGCCGCGCAGGACGAGGGCCGCGAGCCCCCGGCGTACCGCTTCGGCCTCCAGCCGATGTGGCAGCGCCCGGTCCGCGGCCTCGGGGTCGTGTCCCCGTGGATGCTGTCCCGCCGGTCGGAGTCCTAGTCACACACCGGGCCAGGAAGGCTTGCGTTTCTCGTTGAACGCCCGCACCCCCTCCGCCCGGTCGCCCGAGAACGCCGTGGTGCGCCACGCCGCGTCCTCCAGGTCCAGCCCGGCCGGGAGGTCCTTCCCGTACCCCAGGCGCATCGCGCGCTTGGCCGCCCGTACGCCCACGGGGGAGTTCCCCGCGATCCGCGCGCCCAGCGCCAGCGCCGCCGTCCGGGCCTCGCCCGCCGGTACGAGGTCGTCGACCAGACCCAGCTCCCGGGCCTCCGCCGCCTCGACCCGGCGTCCGGTGAAGACGAGCTCCGCGGCGCGGGCCGCGCCCACCCGGCGCGGGAGCAGCTGCGTACCGCCGCCGCCGGGGATGACGCCGACGGTGACCTCCGGCAGGCCGACGACCGCCGTGGAGTCCGCGACGATCACGTCGCACGACAGGGCGATCTCGTACCCCCCGCCGAGGGCGAAGCCGTGCACGGCGGCGATGGCGGGCATCGGCAGCTCCAGCACGCCCGTGTAGCAGGCGCGGCTGGTGGGGCGCTGGCGGCGCATGTCGTCGTCGCTCATGGCGTTGCGTTCCTTGAGGTCCGCGCCGACGCAGAACGCCCGCTCGGCGGACGACGTCAGCACCACCGCGCGGACGTCCGCGTCCGCCGCGAGGGCAAAGGTCGCGGCGGCGACCCCGCGGGCCAGCTCCAGGGACACCGCGTTCATCGCCTTGGGCCGGTCGAGCCGCAGCTCGGCGACGTATCCGTGCCGGACGACGGCCACGAACTCGCCGTAACGGACCTCATCGGTCATGGGGGCGCCTCCGCCTGTACGTTCCTTCGTGTTAACGCCCGCTAACGTAACGCCCCGGGGCGGGCTTGACCAGCCCGGCCCGGGACGGAATAGGGCCGGTCGGCCCATGCCACACGCGCCCCTGCTCAGGGCAAACCCCTGCATACCTCCCTACGCTGGAACCCGTGCAACCGGATGCGCGGCTTTGCCGCATGGCCGAGATGGCCCAGGCGATGGCCGCCGCGAACGGTCCGCGGGGGACTGTGCGGGCGGCGGCCGAGGGGGCGCGGCGTGCCCTGGGCGGGAGCTTCGCGGCCGTGTCCGTCTGGGAGCGCGAGCGGGGGCGGCTGCGGGTGCTGGTGAACTCCGGGGAGCTGGCGCCGGGGGAGGAGGAGTTTCCGGAGGACGAGTCGTACCCCGTGCACGACTACCCCGAGATCGCCGAGTTCCTGGGTGGCGAGCACCGCCGCGCCCACCCCGCCTGGATCGCCGTCGCCGAGGATCCCCTGGCCCGCGGCGCCGCCCTGCGCCGGCGGCGGCGGGGCTGCTGCGTCGTGGCGCCGATCGTCGTGCACGACCGCGCCTGGGGCGAGCTGTACGTCGCCCGCCCCGCCGGCGCCCCTGTCTTCGGCGCCGGCGACGCCGCGTACGCCACCGCCCTGGCCTGCGTCGTCGCCGCCGGCGTGGCGCAGAACGAGCGGCTGGAGGAGGCCCGCCGCCTCGCCTTCACCGACCCCCTGACGGGCCTGGCCAACCGCCGCGCCGTCGATCTGCGGCTGGAGGAGGCGCTGCGCGAGCACCGGGCGCGGGGGACCATCGTCAGCCTCGCCGTCTGCGACCTGAACGGCCTCAAGCAGGTCAACGACTCCATGGGCCACGCCAGCGGCGACAAGCTCCTGGAGCGCTTCGGCTCGCTGCTCTCGTTGTACGGGGCGAACCTTCCCGGCGCGCTGGCGGCGCGCCTCGGCGGTGACGAGTTCTGTCTGCTGGCCGTCGGGCCCACCGCCGACGAGTTCGTACGGGCCGTCGAGGAGCTCTCCGTACGCGCCGCGGAGCTGGACCTCGGACACGGCGTGAGCTGCGGCATCGCCTCCACCGGCGACCCGATCGGGCCGGTGCGCACCGGGCGGCGGCTGTTCCGGCTCGCGGACGCCGCCCAGTACCGGGCGAAGGCGGCGCACGCGGTCAAGCCCGTGGTCGCCGGGCGGGACGAGGCCGTGGTGCGGCTCGTGGACCGGGACGAGGGCGGGCAGCGCGAGCGGCGGCGCTTCCGGGGGCGGGTCAACGAGCCGCCCGATGACGACCCCGCCTGATGACAGGCATCGATTCACTCTCTAAGGTTCCTGAATATGGATATGCAGAACCCTGCCCCCGTCGTCGTGGGCACCAGTGGTGTGACCGCCGCCGACGTCATCGCCGTCGCCCGCGACAACGCGCGCGTGGAACTGTCCCCCGACGCCCTCGAGGCCCTGGCCGCCGGCCGCCGCGTCGTCGCCGACCTCGCCGCCCGCCCCGAGCCGGTGTACGGCGTCTCCACCGGCTTCGGCGCCCTCGCCGTCCGCCACATCGGCCCCGACCTGCGCGCCCAGCTGCAGCGCAACATCGTCCGCTCGCACGCCGCCGGCATGGGCCCGCGGGTGGAGCGCGAGGTGGTCCGGGCGCTCCAGTTCCTGCGGCTGAAGACCGTCGCCTCCGGCCGTACGGGTGTCCGCCCCGAGGTCGCCGAGGCCATGGCCGCGCTGCTCAACGCCGGCATCGTGCCCGTGGTGCACGAGTACGGCTCCCTGGGCTGCTCCGGCGACCTCGCGCCGCTCTCCCACTGCGCGCTGGCGCTGATGGGCGAGGGCGACGCGGAGGGTCCCGACGGGGTGATCCGCCCGGCCGGGGAGCTGCTCACGGAGGCGGGGCTGAAGCCCGTCGAGCTGCGGGAGAAGGAGGGGCTGGCGCTGCTCAACGGGACCGACGGCATGCTCGGCATGCTCGTCCTGGCCTGCGCCGACCTCGGGCGGCTGTTCACCGCCGCCGACATCACCGCCGCCCTGACCCTGGAGGCGCTGCTGGGCAGCGCCAAGGTGCTGGAGCCCGAGCTGCACGCCATCCGCCCGCACCCGGGGCAGGCCGCCTCGGCCGCCAACATGCTGCGGGTGCTGGAGGGCTCCGGGCTCACGGGGCACCACCAGGACGACGCGCCGCGGGTGCAGGACGCGTACTCCGTGCGCTGCGCCCCGCAGGTCGCCGGCGCCGGGCGCGACACCCTCGCGCACGCCCTGCTGGTCGCCGAGCGGGAGCTGGCGGCGGCCGTCGACAATCCCGTCGTGCTGCCCGACGGGCGGGTGGAGTCCAACGGGAACTTCCACGGGGCCCCCGTCGCGTACGTCCTGGACTTCCTCGCCATCGCCGCCGCCGACCTGGCGTCCATCGCGGAGCGCCGCACCGACCGGCTGCTGGACAAGAACCGCTCCCACGGCCTGCCCGCCTTCCTCGCCGGCGACCCCGGCGTGGACTCCGGCCTGATGATCGCCCAGTACACGCAGGCCGCGCTGGTCTCGGACATGAAGCGCCTGGCCGTCCCGGCCTCCGTGGACTCCATCCCGAGCTCCGCCATGCAGGAGGACCACGTCTCCATGGGCTGGTCCGCCGCGCGCAAGCTCCGTACCGCCGTCGACAACCTCACCCGCGTCGTCGCGATCGAGCTGTACGCGGCCACCCGCGCCCTCGAGCTCCGCCACGGCCTCACCCCCGCCCCGGCGACCGCCGCGGTCCTGGCCGCGGTACGGGCCGCGGGCGTCCGCGGGCCGGGGGAGGACCGCTTCCTGGCGCCGGACCTGGCGGCGGCGGACGGCTTCGTACGCACCGGGGCGCTGGTGACGGCGGCCGAGACGGCGGTCGGTCCGCTGCTGTAGTTCCGCGCACCGTGACGGGGGCGGCTCTCACCGTGAGGGCCGCCCCCGTTCCGTGGCATATCGCACATTTTCCGGGCGTCTGGAGCAGGTAGCGTCGAAAGGGGCGTTTTTACGCACGAGCCATCCGTCGAAGTTCGGAGATCCTTTGAGCGCGCACGCCGTACGACGCAAGCACCTGATCGCCGTGACCGTGGTCGCGAGTGGAACGCTGCTCCTCACCGCCGCCTGCGGCGGGATCAGCCAGGCGGCCACCGACCACTCCCCGACGCGGGTGACGGCGGACGTCGGCGACGCGCCGGACGCGCAGATCACGATCACCCCGCGCGATGGCGCGCGCAACGTCGGCATCAACCGCGACACCCGCGTCACCGTCACGCACGGCACGCTCACCGAGGTGACCCTCACGGCCGCCACCGGCGGCCCGAAGATCGCCGGGACGATATCCCCCGACGGCACCTCCTGGGCCCCGTCCACCACCCTGAAGCGCGGCACCGACTACAAGCTGACCGCGAAGGCGAAGGACGGCCGCGGCCGCCTGGCCACGTCGAACTCGCACTTCACCACCGTGTCCGCCGCGCACAGCTTCCTCGGCCACTTCCAGCCCAACATCGAGGGCAAGACCGTCGGCGCCGGCATGTACCCCTCGATCCAGTTCGACAAGCCGGTCGAGAACAAGGCCGCCGTCGAATCGAAGATCACCGTCAACGCGAGCAGCGGCCAGCCGGTCGTCGGCCACTGGTTCGGCGACAACCGCCTGGACCTGCGCCCGCAGCACGAGTTCGCGCCCGGCACCACCGTCACGCTGTACCTGGACCTCGAGGGCGTCCAGGCCTCCACCGGTGTGTACGGCGTGCAGGACCGCGAGGTCTCGTACACCGTCGGCCGCTCGCAGGTCTCCACCGTCGACATCGCCGCCAAGAAGATGACGGTCACCCGCGACGGCAAGGTGATCAAGACCCTGCCGATCTCCGCCGGTTCCGCCGACAACCCCACGTACAACGGCACCATGACGATCTCCGAGAAGTACCGCGAGACCCGCATGGACGGCTCCACCGTCGGCTTCAAGGACAAGAAGGGCGCCAGCGAGTACGACATCCCGGACGTCCCCCACGCCATGCGTCTGTCCCGCTCCGGCACCTTCGTCCACGGCAACTACTGGAGCACCCCGGCGTCGACCTTCGGCAAGGTCAACGTCAGCCACGGCTGCATCGGCCTCGCCGACGCCCAGGGCGCGGACGACCCGGAGACCGACGGCGCCTGGTTCTACGCGAACTCCCTGATCGGCGACCAGATCGTCGTCAAGAACTCCCCGGACAAGACGATCACCGCCGACAACGGGCTGAGCGGCTGGAACATGGACTGGGCGCAGTGGACGGCGGGCAGCGCGCTGTCGTAACTCTGCCGAGGGCAGATCTGCCGGAGGCAGAGATCCCTTCCGGGGCCGGGCGCACCGGCCGAAGGTGAAAGGGCGCGGTCCGACGCGGGCCGCGCCCGATCCTTTGGAGGCCCCATGCCCGTCCGGGACCCGTCCCTCGCGCCACGCGCCGAGGAGGGCGACACCCCCAGCAACCGCTTCGACGACCACCTCGCCGCCCAGCTGCTGCTCCAGCGGATCATCATCCTGGGCACCCAGGTCGACCAGATCTCCGCGAACCGGGTCTGCTCCCAGCTGCTCCTGCTGTCCGCCGAGGACCCGAAGACCGACATCAGCCTCGTCATCAACAGCCCCGGCGGCTCGGTGACCGACGGTCTCGCGATCTACGACACCATGCGGCTCATCCCCAACGACGTCTCCACCCTCGCCATGGGATTCGCCGCCAGCATGGGCCAGTTCCTGCTCACCGTCGGCACCGCCGGCAAGCGCTACGCGCTGCCCAACGCGCGGATCATGATGCACCAGCCCAGCGCCGGCATCGGCGGCACCGCCGCCGACATCGAGATCCAGGCGGAGAACCTCGAGTTCACCAAGAAGTCCATCGAGCGCATCACCGCCCACCACACCGGCCAGACCGAGGAGACCATCTCCCGCGACGGCGACCGCGACCGCTGGTTCACCGCCGAGCAGGCACGGGAGTACGGGATGGTCGACCGCGTCGTCGACTCCCTCGAGGACGTGCGCCCGGCCGGTCCGCGGCGCCGGATGGGACTGTGAGGACACCGCGATGAGCCAGTACACGATCCCGACCGTCGTCGAGCGCACCGCGCACGGCGAGCGCGCGTACGACATCTACAGCCGGCTGCTGTCCGAGCGGATCATCTTCCTCGGCACGGAGATCGACGACGGCGTCGCCAACGTCGTCATCGCCCAGCTGCTGCACCTGGAGTCGGAGAACCCCGACCGGGAGATCTCCTTCTACATCAACTCGCCCGGCGGCTCCTTCACCTCGCTCATGGCCATCTACGACACGATGAGCTACGTCACCGCCCCCATCTCCACCCTCTGCGTCGGCCAGGCCGCGTCCACCGCCGCCGTCCTCCTCGCCGGGGGCGACAAGGGCCGGCGCGCGGTCCTCTCGCACGCCCGGGTGCTGCTCGGGCAGCCGGCGAGCGGGGGCAGCCGGGGGACGGTCTCCGATCTGACGCTGCAGGCCAAGGAGTTGCTGCGGATCCGCAGCCAGGTGGAGGAGGTGCTGTCCGAGCACACCGGGCACGATCTGGCCTCGCTGCGGGCGGACATGGACCGCGACAAGGTGTTCACCGCAGAGGAGGCGGTGGCGTACGGGCTCGCGGACGCGGTGCTCAGCCGGCGGCCGATGTGACCTCCGGGGCGCTCAGGCCGCCAGGCACATCGCGCCCGGCCCGCCGCCCGGCCGGCGACCGGGCACCGCACGGGCCGGCGCCACCGTCGTCGTGAGCCGGACCAGCTCGCCGTGCGCCCGCGCCAGTACGTCCGCCAGCCCCAGGCCGAGGGCGCGGGCGGCGGCGGCCAGGACCTCCGAGGAGGCCTCCTTGCGGCCCCGCTCCAGCTCGGAGAGGTACGGCATGGAGATCCGGGCGTCCTCCGCCACGTCCTTCAGCGTCCGCCCCTGCGTCAGCCGCTCCCGGCGCAGCACGTCGCCGACGAGGTCGCGCCACAGGGGCTCCCTCGGGGCGGGTGCCGGGGCGCTGGGCTCGCGGGGGTCGTGGGGTTCACGCGGGGCGAGCGGGCGCAGGGGGATGACGCGGGCGGCGGGCTTGTGCGCTTCGGAGGCCATCCGCTCAGCGTAGGCGCCGGGCGCCCGGCCGGGGGGTGGTCGGCCGGGCGCTCTGCCGAAGGCGAAATCGGCGGGTCACGCGAGTCCCGCCCGTACCGCCGCCGTCAGGCCCGCGTGTTCTCGCTGACCTTGATGTGTCCCTTGCGGATCACCGCCAGCCGGGGTGCCTTGCGGGCGATGGAGCTGTCGTGCGTGACCATCACGAACGTCAGCCCCCGTTCGCGCCACAGCGACTCCAGGACGGCCATGATCTCGTCCCGCATGTCCTCGTCGAGGTTCCCGGTGGGCTCGTCCGCGAGCAGCACCTTGGGTTCCTTGACGATGGCGCGGGCGATCGCGACGCGCTGCTGCTGGCCGCCGGACAGCTCGCTCGGCAGATGCGTCAGCCGCTCGCCGAGCCCCACGGACTCCAGTGCCCCGGCCGCGCGCCGCCGCCGCTCCTTCGCCCGTACGCCGAGGGGGACCAGCGCGGCCTCCACGTTCTCCCGGGCGTTGAGGGTGGGGATCAGGTTCCACGACTGGAACACGAACCCGATGGTGCTCGCGCGGACCTTCGTCAGCCGCGCCTCCGACAGCTTCGCCAGATCCGTGCCGTCGAGCTCGACGGATCCCGCGGTGGGTTTGTCGAGGCCGCCGAGCATCTGCAGCAGCGTCGACTTGCCGCCGCCGGTGGGCCCCTGGACGACGAGCTTGTCGCCCTGGTCGATGGTGAGGTCGATGCCGTCGAGGGCGTCGATGGTCTGCTTGCCGCGCCGGTAGCGTTTGCTGACGCCGCTCAGTCTGTACATGGCCGGGTGCTCCTGGGTTCGGGTGGGGGCGGGGGTCACTCGACGCGCCGCAGCGCGTCCGCCGGGCGCAGGCGCGCCGCGCGCCAGCCGCCGAAGCAGCCGGCGATGATGCCGCCGGCGGCGGCGAGGACCACGGCCAGCACGATCACGTCGAGGGTGACGGGGGCGTGGAGGGCGATCTCGACGCTCTCGTTCGCGGACCGCAGCGCCTTGCCGATGGGGCCCGGCCCGCCGCCGGGCCCGCCCTGCTCGCCGCCGGTGGTGGCGGTGAGGGTCGGGGCGACGGTGGACACCAGCCACGCGCCGCCGACGCCGAGGGCGATGCCGAGCGCGCCGCCGATGATGCCGTTGACGAAGGCCTCGCCCATGACCTGCCGTACGACCCGGCCGCTGCGCCAGCCGACGGCCTTCAGCGTGCCGAACTCGCGCACCCGCCGCGACACGGCGGACATCGTCAGCAGCCCGGCGACGAGGAACGCGGCGATCAGCACCGCGATCGAGAGCCACTTGCCGATGTTGTTGGCCAGGTCGGAGGCGGTGGACAGATTCCCGGAGACCTGCTCGGCGAGGTCGGCGGAGGAGGTGACGGTGGCGCCGTCGACGTTCTTGTCGATCGCGCTCTTCACGGCGCCGATGTCGTCGGAGCTGTCGGCCTTGACGTAGACCGTGGAGACCTTCCCCTTCATGTCGACGTCGGCGAGGTCCTGGGCGCGCTTCAGCGGGATGTAGACGTTGGAGACGGAGGCCCCGGTGTCGGCGGTGGCGATCCCGCTGACCTCGAACTTCTTGCCCTTGATGGTGACGGTGTCCCCGACCTGGAGGTCCTTGTCCTTGGCGTACGCGCTGTCGACGACGGCCTTCAGCGCGTTGGTGTCGGAGGCCGTGAACCCGCTCCCGCCGCTGATCTTCGACGACGACAGCGGCCCGACGCCGGACTCGGTGACGTCGACGCCGGTCACGGTGAAGGAGTCGACGTCGACGTCCGCGCCGCCGCCCCCGACGAACATCCGCCGCTCCTTGGGCTTCTCCCCGGGCTCCGGCTGGTCCTGCTTGATCTCCCCGGGCTTGAACTCGCCCTTGAACTGCATGTCGGTGAGCGCCAGCGCCCCGACGGCGGCGGCGACGCCGTCCTGCTGCCGCACCTGGTCGACGACGCTGTCGTCGAGGTTCTCGAATCCGCCGAGCGGCATCAGATTGTCGTCGGTCCGCTTGGTGTCCTCACCATCGGCCCCACCCCCGATACTGAACCGCTGCGGCTTGGCCCCGCCTTCCTCGGCCTCGGCCTTCTCCTTGGTGACGGTGAGATCGGTGCCCACCCCGTACAGGGAATGCAGCACCTCGTCCTGAGCGTCCCGCATCCCGGTGGACACGGACGCCACGGTGATGACCAGCCCGATCCCGAGCGCCAACCCCAACGCGACCACGACGGCCGCTTTCCTGCGCCGGCGCAACTCACGCCGCAAATAGGTGAAGAACATGCCGGGGAAGCTAGGCCCGGTTCTTTGACGTAATCCTTAGGCGGGGGTGAGAGGGGGATGAGAAACCCCGCCCGCACGGCAGCGGCTGTCCGCCGGGCGCAGTCCCGTTCCATCCCCCGATCGAGTGAGCGCAGGACATTGCATTTCCTGCAAGGTATTCTTCGCTTTATGAAGACTCCAGCTCCGGCGCTGCTGCCCATACTGCGCAGTTCCTTCCAGGGGGAGCTGCTGGCCTGGCTCTATCTCCACCCGGGGGAGGAGGCGTCGCTGACGGAACTGGCCGGGCGCTTCGGCGTCTCCTCGGCCACGGCGAGCAGGGAGGCATCCCGCCTCATCGAGGGTGGATTGGTTCTGGAGCGACGGCGGGGGACGCTGAGGCTGCTGCGTGCCGATACCGAGGGGCGCCTGGCACCTGCCCTCACGGAGCTGCTTGCTCTCACCTACGGGCCGATCGTCGTTCTCGGCGGTCTGCTGGCAGAGGTCGACGGGATAGAGGAGGCGTACATCTACGGTTCCTGGGCGGCTCGGTACTCGGGCCGGCGCGGTGGGGTTCCGAACGATGTGGATGTCCTGGTCGTCGGGGGGCCCGACGCGGACGAACTGTACGAGGCCGCGCGTGCGGCGGAACGGGTGCTGGGACGTGAGGTGAATGTTCACCGGGTGTCCCCGGAACGCTGGCTCGCCCCCGGCGACGACCCCTTCCTCACGTCGGTACGCGAGCGACCCATGGTGCGCCTGGAGGCGCAGCACGAGCACGGGAGAAACGTATGAAGTGGCAGCAGGGACGGGCGATGCTGGACGGCATGCTCACGCGTGGCGAACTCGAACGTCTGCCGGCGAGCCGCATACAGGCCGACAATCTGCTCGAGCAGTCCCGCAACCATCTGGCCGCTGCCGAAGCGATTACGGCCATCGACGCCATCGGGGCCTACCAACTGCTGTACGACGCAGCCCGCAAGGCGCTGGTCGCTGTCCTGGAGAATCAAGGTCTGCGTCCGACAAGCCGTGGAGGTCACATCGCAGTTCTCGACGCCGTCAGCGCACAGCTCGATCCACCGCTCGGCGCCGTATGAGCCCCTACTGACGGGGGGCGAGGGTGCCGGAAACGCGGACGGAGACCCCCGTGCGTCGCTCAGACCCCCGCCTCCACCACCCGGTCCGCGCAGTAGTCCCGGATCTCCGTGTACCGCTTGACCGGGTCCGACGCGTAGTCCCACGGCGTCGCGCCCGCATAGCCGTCGATCAGGCGGAACTGCTCCACCGCCTCCGGATAGCGGTCCTGCCAGTACAGGCACCAGGCCAGGAAGTGGCGGACCTGCGGCACCCGGCGGTTGTGGGGCGGGGCCGCCGCGACGTCCGCGAGGCAGGCGTCCACCGCCGCGACTATCTCCGGGCGCTTGTAGTACTCGTCCGGGTCCAGGTCGTCCTGCGACGTCTCGTACTCGAAGTGCGCGTACAGCGGGAGCAGCGTCAGCAGCGACCCGGGATACGCCCGCGAGGCCGCCGTCGCGGCGAAGGCGAACGACTCCTCGTGCGAGCCCCGCCACTTCGCGCACCAGTACTGCAGCGCCCGCGTGTACGCCCCCAGGTGGTACGGGTCGCGCTTCTCCGTCTCCGCCCACAGCTCGCGCATCCGCTCGTGCGGGTAGCCCAGCCCCATCGCCAGCGCCATCTCCACGATGTACGGGCTCGGGTCGCCGCCCCCCAGCGCCTGCGCCTCGGCGCACGCCTGCCGCGCCCGGTGCAGCACCTCGTGGAACCGGCGCGCCGACTCCTCGCCCACCGTGCTCCCCAGCCCGTTGCCGCGGATCGCCCACGCCAGGTCGATCAGCGCGTCCGCGTTGACCAGCGCCGCCCCCGGGTCGTGCGGGTGGGCCTGCCGCCACGCCAGCAGCCACGCGTCGTCCTTCGCGGCCTCCGCGGCCAGCTGACCGGCCCGGTGGTAGCGCTCCTGCCAGTCGCCCCCGGCCTCCGCGAGATACGTCGCCGCCGCCTGCCAGTCCCCGGCGCGGACCGCGGCCCGTACCGCCCCGTCGCGCGGGTCGGCGGGCTGGTCGCGGTCCGCGTCGAGGCGCTCCGGCGGTACGAAGCCCAGCCGGACGGAGCCGGCGGACTGCTTCCCGCGCCCGGCCGGCCGGGGCGTGCGGGCGGGGGCGGCGCCCCGGCTCCGGTGCGCCTTGTACGCGTAGAACGCGATCGCGACGACGAGGCTGAGGACAGGGACGATCAGGCGGTCCATCGGTTTCCGTTCGAGATGTGCGGGAGAGATCAGAGAGCCGGCGCCGACTGCGGCAGCATCGTCCGCAGCGGCCCCGTGTTGGGGGTGTCGGAGACGGCCGCGTCCAGTGCCTTGTCCAGGCGCTGCTCGTACCCCTGCGGCAGCCGCAGTACGGCCTCGGTGTGCCACGCCAGCTCCCACCACGCCTGCTGGGCGTCCACCAGCGCCAGCACGGTGAGGGACTTCAGGCCCGAGCGCAGCCGGGGGCGGGCGAACTCGCGGGCCGCGCGGCCGGTGGCGGACGCCGCCTCGGCGGACTTGGGGAGCTTGTCGACGACCGCCCACTGCTGCCCGTTGTCCACCGCCCACAGCAGCGCGTCCAGGGTCCCGGGCCCGCCGGTGACCTCCGCGGTCGCCGTGCGCAGGGGTTCGGCGCCGCGGTCGACGTACGTACGCAGCGACCGGTGCACCAGCTGCCCCCAGTCGACGCGCTCCAGCCCGCGCGCCTCCGCCGTGAGGACCGCGTCCTCCAGCTCCGCCAGCACCCGCGCCGGGTCGCGCAGCACCGCGATCGCCGGGCGGGCCGGCGGCAGTCCGCGGCCGTCGTCGGGCAGCTGCCCCAGCAGGGCGACGCGGTCGGCGATCGGCGGGTGGGAGTCGTACGGGGAGAGCTCCTCGCGCGGGGCGCCGGCGCGCAGCCGGGCGAGCTCCTCGCCGCGGGCGGCGAGCAGATGGCGCAGGCCGCCGAACACCTCGCCCGGCGGGGGCAGCAGTCCGGCGCCGGTGCCGAGGGTCGCGTACGACTCCATGTAGAAGCCGTACGCCGCGTCCAGCACGGGTATCTGGCGCAGCGCGGACGCCGTGACGTCCCGCCCGGCTATCTTCGCCGCGATGCGGTCGGCGGCCAGCTCCTGGGCGCGGCCGTCCTTGAGCGTCACCCGCAGGTAGAAGTGCGCGTACCCGATGAACGGCTTGGCCATCAGCCGGTAGCTGAAGCCCGCGATCCCCGCGTCGACCGCCTTGGCCTTCTTGCCCTTGGCGGTGAGTTTGGTGTTCCGCTTCTCCTGCTTGGCCAGCTCCCGGCCGGCGGCCTTGTCCGCGCGGTCGTGGAAGGCCTGGATGGTCCGCGAGACGGTGTACCGGCCGCGCAGCGTCAGCTGGGAGAGCCGGGTGTCGGCGTTGCTGAAGTGGCCGAGCTCGTGGCCGAGGACGGCGTGCAGCTGGGGCTCGTTCAGGCCGACCAGCAGCGGCGCGCCGATCCGCATCCGGCGCGGGCCGGGGAGCAGGCCCAGCAGCCGGGCGTTCTCGGTGACGGAGGCGTTCACGTCGCCGGTCAGCACCAGCTCGTCCGGCGCGGGGGTGCCGGCCTGCTCGGCCAGGGTCCGTACGGTGTGCCACAGCTCGGGCTGCCGCTCCTCGGTGAGGACGAGCCCGTCGCCGCCCTCGTCCTTCGGCGTACGCAGCGCGAGCATGCCCTGGACCAGGGGGATCGCGAGGAGGACCGAGACCACGTACAGCTTGACGGCCGCGGAGCCCGGCACGTCGGCGGCGAAGATCGCGACGTCGGCGCCGACGAGGACGCCGAGGACGACGACGCCCAGCAGATAGAAACCGGCGAGCAGCAGGAAAGCGCGTACTGCTGGCATGGGCGTCACCTCTCCGGGACAGTCGTCCGAGCTTCTGAGGTGAGGAGCATAGGCGACCGCCCGGACGGCGGACCCGGTCAGCCCCCGAGCACCGGCTGCCCGCCCGTCGCCCCCGCCACGGCCAGCGCGCGGTACAGGGCGTACTCCGTGGCCGGGTTCTCCTGGTACGACCACGGGATCGCGCCGCAGTACCCGTCGACGTGGGCGGCCTGGTCCACGGCCTCCGCGTACCGCTCCGCGCGCACCAGGAACCACAGCAGCAGATGCCGGACGTGCGGCAGCATCGGGTGGTCCGCCCGCGCGTGCTCCGCCGCGTACAGCGCGCCCGCGATCGCCTGGGTGACGACGGCGCTCTGGTAGAGGCCCCGCACCATGTTCACCTCGGGCAGATGCTCGTACACCGCGAACAGCGGCAGCGCCGCGAGGAGGCTGCCCTCCGGCGCGGAGCCGGCGGCGCGCTCGGCGAAGTCGTACGCGTCCTCGCGCGAGCCGTGCCACTTCTCGCAGGCGTACTGCAGGGCGGCGAGATGCGCGCCCATGTGGTCGGGGGCGACGGATTCGGTACGGGCCCACAGCTCCTCGAAGTCGGCCTGCCGGTAGACCAGCCCGCGGGCGATCGTCAGCTCGACGATGTCCGGTACGGGACTGCCGGGGTGCAGCAGCCGGGCCTCCCCGCAGACCTTGCGTGCCTCCTCCAGGATGATCCGGTAGTCGGCGGCCCCGGACCCCGCCAGCCACGCCTGACGCACCAGGAACTCGGCGAACACCTCCGCCCCGCCCGCGTCCTTCGGCGCCTCGGCCCGCCAGCGGCGCAGCCACGTACCGCCCTCACCGGGCTGCTGCCTCAGCTCGAACGCCGCCGCGCCGGCCAGGGTCTGCACGCGCTGCCAGCGCAGCTCCCAGTCGTCGCCGGTGAGCGCCAGCAGCCGGGCCGCCGGGCTCCAGTCGTGGTCGCGCGCTATCGCGTCGAGGGTCTCCGTCAGCTCCGGGTCGGGGCCGGGCAGCCGGACGTCGAGGTCCTCGACCGGTACGAAACCGGCCTGCGCCCCGAGGTCGGCGGGGCGCCCGCCGGACCCGAAGCCGCCGAGCTCACCGCGGCCCGCCCGGGAACCGCGCAGCAGCCGCACGGTCAGCGCGACGAGCAGGGCGACGACGGCCAGGGTGAACAGAAATTCCATGGTCGGTCCTGACTGGTGGGTTGAGGACGGGCGTCTGCTTCCAGCAAACCAGACTCAGCAAACCAGACGCCGCCGTGGATCAGCCGACTACCCTCGGTCCGCATGAGCGACCAGAGTTTTGAGACCCTCGCCATCCACGCCGGCCAGGAGCCGGATGCCGCGACGGGTGCCGTCGTACCGCCGATCCACCAGGTGTCCACGTACAAACAGGACGGTGTGGGCGGACTGCGCGGCGGTTACGAGTACAGCCGTTCCGCCAACCCGACTCGCAGCGCGCTGGAGGAGAACCTGGCGGCGCTGGAGGGCGGCCGCCGCGGTCTGGCCTTCGCGTCGGGGCTGGCGGCGGAGGACTGCCTGCTGCGGACGCTGCTCTCCCCGGGCGATCATGTGGTGATCCCGAACGACGCGTACGGGGGCACGTTCCGGCTGTTCGCGAAGGTGGTGTCGCGGTGGGGCGTGGAGTTCTCCGTCGCCGACACGAGTGACGTGCAGTCGGTACGGGCGGCGATGACGCCCCGTACCAAGGTCGTGTGGGTGGAGACGCCGAGCAATCCGCTGCTGGGGATCACGGACATCCCGCTGATCGCCGGGGTGGCGCGCGCCGGGGGCGCGAAGCTGGTCGTGGACAACACCTTCGCGAGCCCGTACCTCCAGCAGCCCCTCTCGCTCGGCGCGGACGTCGTCGTGCACTCGACGACGAAGTACATGGGCGGCCACTCGGACGTGGTGGGCGGCGCGCTGATCACGTCGGACGAGGCGCTGGGCGAGGAGCTGGCGTACCACCAGAACGCGATGGGCGCGATCGCCGGCCCGTTCGACGCGTGGCTGGTCATGCGGGGTATCAAGACCCTCGCGGTACGGATGGACCGGCACGGGGAGAACGCGGCGCGGATCGCGGCGATGCTGACGGAGCACCCGGCGGTCGGCCAGGTCCTGTACCCCGGTCTGGCGTCCCACCCGGGCCACGAGATCGCGGCGAAGCAGATGCGGGGCTTCGGCGGCATGGTCTCGTTCCGCGTCGCGGCGGGCGAGGAGGCGGCGGTGGAGGTCTGCAACCGCACGAAGCTCTTCACCCTGGGCGAGTCGCTGGGCGGCGTCGAGTCCCTGATCGAACACCCCGGCCGCATGACCCACGCCTCGGCGGCGGGCTCCCCGCTGGAGGTCCCCTCCGACCTGGTCCGCCTGTCGGTGGGCATCGAATCGGCCGAGGACCTGCTGGCGGACCTGCGGCAGGCGCTGGGGTAACGGAATCCGCGCGCTCCCGGGAACCGTCCTGGGGGCGCGCGGCCCCTTACTCCGCCCCCGGCCGCGCCCCCTCCACCGCCCGCCGCAGGACCGCGGACAGTTCCGCTGCGTCCTGCGTGAAGCCAGTCAGCAGGAGGCGCTTGCCGGAGCTCGTACGGATGCGGCAGTGGATGTCCCAGCCCATCGTCCGGCCCACCGCGTTGTCCTGGCCGATGTCCGACACCCCGGTGATCGTGTCCCACGGGAGGACCCGGGCCACGCCGGAGAGCAGGCCGGCCGCGGAGCCGTCGCTCGGTTCCTCGAACGTCTGGATGGTCACCGGGACCGCCGCCGCGGCCGCCGGGCCGGGCAGCAGGGAGATGAGCCCCACCCGGCCGTGGCGGGCCACCGCCGTCTCGTAGCGTCGTACGAACGGTCCCAATTCCCGCTCCGCCCGCGATGTCATTCGCCCCTCCCCGGGGCACCCGGGATTGTCGCGAGGAGGGGAGGGACGCGGCAAGGACGCCTGGTCGCGGGGTGATTGTCGGTGGGAGCGGATAGATTGCCCGGGGAGCAAGGAGGCTCAACCATGGCCAAGGAATTCCAGGTGACGTTCGACTGCGCCGACCCGGGTGCGCAGGCCGAGTTCTGGACGCAGGCGCTCGGCTACGAGCTGGCGCCGCCGCCCAAGCCGTTCGCGGACTGGACCGAGGCGCTCGACGCCTGGGGCGTGCCGCCCGAAGAGCGCAACGACCGGTCGGCGATCGTCGATCCGGAGGGCGCCGGGCCGCGGGTGTTCTTCCAGAAGGTGCCGGAGGGCAAGACGGTGAAGAACCGCGTGCATCTGGACATCCGCTCCGCGCCCGGCCTGAAGGGGGACGACCGGATGGCGGCGCTGGAGGTGGAGTGCGCGCGGCTGCTGAAGCTCGGCGCGACGCGGCTCTACCGCCTCGAGGGGGACGCGATGGACGAGGGCATCATCGTGCTGGCCGACCCCGAGGGCAACGAGTTCTGTCTGGACTGACGGCGAGGGGCGGCGGGCCGCAGGGCGCCGCCGCCCGTCTCACCAGTCCGTGAAGTCCGGCGTCGTCGTGTCCGCCGGCTCCACCCACGCGTCCGACACGCCCGCCCACACCGCGAGCCCGATCACCACGGCCGCCGCCAGCAGCCAGAAGGTGTACTTGGCGACCCGCCGCCGCCCCAGCACGCGCCGCCCCTGCCGGATCGTGCGCTCCGCCAGATACGGGGGGACGAGCGGATGCGCGGTGTCGAGCAGCGCGCGCACCTCCGACTCCTTGCGGTCCACGATGCTCATCCCGCCGCCCCCCTCACGTCGTCGCCCCCTCCGGCCGCGGCGCCCGCCGGCGGGCGGTGGCAGGGCGGCTGAGGATCGTCGACGTCGCGCCCACGAGGATCGCGTGGACGCGCTCCGGGGGCAGCCCGAGGGCCGCCGCCGTCTGCTCCTCCGCGACGCCCTCGTACAGCCGCAGCACCAGCACCAGCCGCTCCTGCGGCGTCAGCCGGTCCAGCAGACCGCCCGACGTACGCCGGAAGCGCCAGCCGAGATGCGCGAAGCGGGAGATCAGCTCCTGCCGGGCCGTCTCGTACGGATCCTCGCCGTGCAGCCTGTCCCAGCGGGCGTACGTGCGCGCCAGCGCGGCCGTCAGCAGCCGCTCCGCGGCCGGCGCGGCCCCGGGCGGCTCGCTCGTCAGCAACTGCGCCGTGTGCAGCAGTCGGCCGGCCGCCCCGGCCACGAAGGACTCGAACTCCCGGGCGCGCTCCTGCTCCTGGATCGCTCGCCGCTTGCCCAACGGCCGCTCCTGTCGGTGACCCACTCCCTCGGATACGCCTGTACGGCTCCATCTGACGGCAGTTGACCACCCGTGGTCAAGAGGCGGGGCGCGCCCTGCTCTACGAGCCCTCGGGAGCGGCGCCCGGGCCGCCGCCGAACTGCGAAACCATCCCGGACACCCGGGAGTTGAAGCGCTCGAGCAGTCCGGTGAACTGCTCGCGCTCCTCCTGGCTCCAGTCCTCGGTCAGCACCGCCATCAGCTCCTGCCGCGACGAGCGGACCTCCGCCAGCCGGGCCAGCCCGCGCGGCGAGAGCTGCAGGACGACGGCGCGGCCGTCCTCGGGGTGCGAGGCCCGGGTGACCAGGCCGCTGTCCACCAGCGGGGCGACCTGGCGGGTCACGGTCGAGGAGTCGATGCCCATCCCGGCGGCGAGGGCCTTGACGCCCATCGGTCCCTCCTGCTCCAGCCGGTTGAGCAGCAGATAGGCGGCGCGGTCCATGGAGTTGCGGACCTGGCCCAGCCCGCCGAGCCGGGTCTGTTCGGCCCGGCGGGCGAAGACGGCCACCTGGTGCTGGAGGGCGTCGAGTACCTCGGCGGTGCCCAGCTGCGGGGCGGTGTCACTGGTCGTCGGCATGGCCGGTGCTCACTTTGCGGATGACGGCCGGGCGGGGAACGGACGCCCTGGCCACAGGTGCGGAAAGAATGGGCACAGATTACGCGGCCCCGGCCTGCCCCGTACCCGGTCTGCACCAAAGGAATGCCGCGACCGGCCGCCTCGAGTGCCGGATGCGAGACTGACCGCATGAACGACCAGCCCCTTCCCGACGTCACGCCCGACGATGTGCGCGGCGCCCAGAAGATCCTCTCCGGGATCGCCCGGATCACCGCACTGGAGGGCAGCCGCCATCTGACCGGGCTCGTCGGCTCGCCGGTGCACTTCAAGTGCGAGAACCTGCAGCGCACCGGCTCGTTCAAGCTCCGCGGCGCGTACACCCGCATCGCCGGCCTCGACGCGTCGGAACGCGCCCGCGGCGTGGTGGCCGCCAGCGCCGGCAACCACGCGCAGGGTGTGGCACTGGCCGCCGCGCTCCTGGGCGTGCGCTCCACGGTGTTCATGCCGGTCGGCGCGCCGCTGCCGAAGGTCGCCGCGACCCGGGAGTACGGGGCCGAGGTGCGGCTGTCCGGCGAGGTCGTGGACGCGACGCTGACGGCGGCGCAGGAGTACGCGCGGCGGACCGGCGCGGTGTTCATCCATCCCTTCGACCACCCGGACGTGGTGGCCGGCCAGGGCACGGTGGGCCTGGAGATCCTGGAGCAGTGCCCGGAGGTGCGGACCATCGTGGTCGGGATCGGCGGCGGCGGGCTGGCGGCGGGGATCGCGGTGGCCGTGAAGTCGCTGCGGCCGGACGTACGGATCGTCGGCGTCCAGGCCGAGGGGGCGGCGGCGTATCCGCCGTCGCTGGCGGCGGGGCGGCCGGTGGCGCTGGAGTCGGTGGCCACCATGGCCGACGGGATCAAGGTGGCCCGTCCGGGGGACGTACCGTTCAAAATCATCGGCGATCTGGTCGACGAGGTGCGTACGGTCACCGAGGACCAGCTCGCTGGCGCGCTGCTGCTGTGTCTGGAGCGCGCCAAGCTCGTCGTGGAGCCGGCCGGCGTGGCGCCCGTCGCCGCGCTGATGGCGGACCCGGGGAGCTTCGCGGGGCCGGTGGTGGCGGTGCTCTCCGGCGGCAACGTGGACCCGTTGCTGATGCAGCGGGTGCTGCGGCACGGCATGGTCGCGGCCGGCCGCTATCTGTCGCTGCGGCTGGCGCTGCCGGACCAGCCGGGGGCGCTCGCGCTGCTCCTGGGCCGATTGTCAGAGGTGGACGCTAACGTCCTCGACGTGAGTCATATCCGGACCGATCCCCGGCTGCGGCTCACGGAAGCCGAGGTCGAGGTACATCTCGAGACCAAGGGGCCGGAGCACTGCGCGGAGGTGCTCGGGGTCCTGGGGGACGCCGGATACACGGTGATGCCGTAACGGGTCACTGCCGGGGAGGCCCTCGGGGCACGGGCATTCGGGCAACGCGACTTGACGCGATATGTCGCGTCCCCCTACGGTGGTCGCGTTGCCTCGACGTGACTTTATGTCCGACATTCCTGTGCCGAGTGGCACATACTCCCACGGTATGGAGAACCCAATGCCAGGCGCCATTTACGCCGAAGGTCTGGTGAAGAGCTTCGGCGACGTACGGGCACTGGACGGCGTCGATCTCGACGTACCCGAGGGCACGGTCCTCGGCCTGCTGGGACCCAACGGTGCCGGCAAGACCACGACCGTCCGGGTGCTGACGACGCTCCTGCAGCCCGACAGCGGGCGCGCGGAGGTCGCCGGCATCGATGTGCTCAAGCATCCCAACGAGGTCCGGCGGTCCATCGGGCTGTCCGGTCAGTTCGCCGCGGTCGACGAGTATCTGACGGGCCGGGAGAACCTGCAGATGGTCGGCCAGCTCTACCAGATGTCCGGCCGCGAGGCGAAGGCCCGCGCGGGCGAGCTGCTGGAGCGGTTCGGTCTCTCGGAGGCCGCCGACCGCACCGCCAAGACGTACTCCGGCGGTATGCGCCGGCGCCTCGACCTCGCCGCGGCGCTGGTGGTCAGCCCGCCGGTGATGTTCATGGACGAGCCGACGACGGGTCTGGACCCGCGTAACCGGCAGGCGCTGTGGGGCATCATCCAGGAGCTGGTGGCGGGTGGTACGACCCTGCTGCTCACCACCCAGTATCTGGAGGAGGCCGACCACCTCGCCCACGACATCTGCGTGATCGACCACGGCCGCGTCATCGCCCGCGGCACCTCCGACGAGCTCAAGGCCCGGACGGGCGGCGAGCGCGTGGAGGTCGTGGTGCACGACCGGACCCTGATCCCGTCCGGCGTCGAGGTGCTGGCGCGGCACGGCAAGGGCGAGGTCGCGGTCGCGGAGCACACCCGCAAGCTCACGGTGCCGGTTGTCGGCGGGGCCAAGCTGCTCGCCGACGTGATCCGGGACCTGGACGAGCGGGGCATCGAGATCGACGACATCGGTCTGCGCCGGCCCACGCTGGACGACGTGTTCATCTCCCTGACCGGCCACGCGGCCGAGGCCGGGGAGGACGAGAACGGCGAGGGCGCCGAGCAGACGCGGGACGAGAAGGAGAAGGACAAGTGAGCGCGAGCACCATCACCGCCCCGGCCTCCAGGGCCCCGCGCGGGCGCGGCGGCGCGGCCCAGTCCGTACGCGACTCGCTCGTCGTCGCCAGGCGGAATCTGATCCGGATGAGCCGGATCCCCGAGATGATCATCTTCGGGCTGTTCCAGCCGATCATGTTCGTGGTGCTGTTCAGCTACGTCTTCGGCGGCTCCATGGACGTCGGCGGCAGCACCAGCCCGGCGGACTACCGCGAGTTCCTGATGGCCGGCATCTTCGCCCAGACGGTCACCTTCGCCACCGCCGGCGCGGGCGCGGGCATCGCCGACGACATGCACAAGGGCCTCATCGACCGCTTCCGTTCGCTGCCCATGGCGCGCGGCGCGGTGCTGACCGGGCGGACGCTGGCCGACCTGGTGCAGACGGCGCTCACCGTGTTCGTCCTGGCGATCGTCGCGCTGCTGGTGGGCTGGCGGATCCACGAGGGCATCGCCAAGGCGCTGGGCGCGTTCGCCCTGCTGCTTCTGCTGGGGTACGCGTTCACCTGGATCGGCGCGCTGATCGGCCTGTCCGTGCGGACGCCGGAGGCGGCCACGTCCGGCGGTCTGATCTGGCTGTTCCCGGTGACGTTCGTCTCGAACGCCTTCGTCGACACCAGCAACATGACGCCGTGGCTGCGGCACATCGCCGAGTGGAACCCGTTCAGCGCCACGGTCCAGGCGTGCCGTGTGCTGTTCGGCAACCCGGGCGTCTCGACGTCCTCCGCCTGGCCGATGCAGCATCCGGTGTGGGCGTCGCTGCTGTGGTCGCTGGTGATCATCGCGGTGTTCCGCACCCTGGCGGTGCGTAAGTACCGCAACGCCGCCTGACCCCGCTGTACGGGAGGGTGCGGTCCCTGCCGGGGCCGCACCCTCGTCGTATGCCTGTCGTCAGCCCGTGTACGGCTTCGCGTCGAGGATCCGCACCATCGCGCTGCGGCCGTTCGGCAGCTCGTACGAGGCGTCCTCGCCGACCTTCTTGCCGTTGACGCCCCGTCCCAGCGGCGACTGCGGGGAGTACGTCTCGATGTCCGCCGAGGCGTACTCGCGGGAGGCCATCAGGAAGGTCAGGGTGTCGTCCGGGTCGCCGTCGAAGGCGATCGTCACGACCATGCCGGGCTCGACGACGCCGTCGTCGGGCGGGGTCTCGCCGATCTTCGCCTTCTCCAGCAGCTGGGTGAGCTGCCGGACGCGGAGCTCCTGCTTGCCCTGCTCCTCCTTGGCGGCGTGATAGCCGCCGTTCTCCCGCAGGTCACCCTCTTCGCGGGCCGCCTCGATCTTCTTGGCGATCTCAACGCGTGCGGGACCCGACAGGTACTCCAGCTCGGCCTTGAGCTGGTCGTACGCCTCCTGGGTCAACCAGGTGACGCTGTCGCTGGTCTGGGTCACAGGTGCTCCTCGTCGGTGTGTTTCTCAAAGCATGAGGGTGGATACAGTCAACGCCCTACCCAGAAGGTGTGCGCCTTCACGGATGGGGCGAAACCACGAGCGTAACAATTCCGGCAGCGGGGCGGGAGAGGATAACGGCCCGGGCCGAAGGTCCGCTCAGCCGGCGGACTGGCAGCCGAGCAGCTCCACACTGGTCGCCCGGCTCAGCGTACGGACGTCCACGGTTACGCTCTCGGCCGATTTCCCGGGCTCGATCCGGATCTCCCGGCTGCCCACGACGGACTTGTCCTCGGCCACCGCCCGCACCGTGCACACGCCGGTGACCTGCGAGTCCTTGTGGACCTCGAGCGTCGCCACCGCCTTGGTGTCCGACTGGACGCGGAACGTGACCAACTGCCCGGAGACATCCGTACCCGCCACATAGTCGTAGCCGAACCAGCCGACCACGCCCAGCCCCAGGACCCCCAGCACCGCTCCGACCAGCTTCAACCGCCGGTCCGATCTGGCGTCGTCCGCCGCGGCGCGGCCGTAACGCCCCTCGGGCGGGCGTACCTCTGCAGCGGTCATGCGGCCGATCCTTCGTGTGCCGGGCGGGCGGGGGCGCGGAATGAATTGTCAGTCCTTTCCGTCACTATAGAAGCCGCTCTTCTTCCGGAGCGACCTGGCTGCCCACGCTGGACCCACACGTTCGAGGACCGGATCTTGACTGAGCAACTGCGACTGATGGCCGTCCACGCCCACCCCGACGACGAGTCGAGCAAGGGCGCGGCCACCATGGCCAAGTACGTGTCCGAGGGCGTCGACGTCCTCGTCGCCACCTGTACGGGGGGAGAGCGCGGCTCGATCCTCAACCCCAAGCTCCAGGGCGACACGTACATCGAGGAGAACATCCACGAGGTGCGCCGCCAGGAGATGGCCGAGGCGCGCGAGATCCTCGGGGTCGGGCAGTCCTGGCTGGGCTTCGTGGACTCGGGGCTGCCCGAGGGCGACCCGCTGCCGCCGCTGCCCGAGGGCTGCTTCGCGCTGCAGGACGTGGACGTGGCCGCGGGGGAGCTGGTGAAGCTCATCCGGGAGTTCCGGCCGCACGTGATCACCACGTACGACGAGAACGGCGGGTATCCCCACCCCGACCACATCATGACCCACAAGATCAGCATGGTGGCCTTCGAGGCCGCCGGCGACGCGGCGAAGTACCCGGAGGCGGGCGAGCCCTGGCAGCCGCAGAAGCTCTACTACAACCAGGGCTTCAACCGCCCCCGCACCGAGGCCCTGCATCTGGCGATGATCGAGCGCGGGCTGGAGTCCCCGTACGGGGAGTGGCTGGAGCGCTGGAAGGACACGGTGCGCACGGAGCGCGAGATCACGACGTACGTGCCGTGCGCGGACTTCTTCGCCGTCCGCGACAAGGCGCTGATCGCGCACGCCACGCAGATCGACCCGGACGGCCCGTGGTTCCGGATCCCGCTGGAGGTCCAGGCCGAGATCTGGCCCACGGAGGAGTACGAGCTGGCGAAGTCTCTCGTCGAGACCTCCCTCCCCGAGTCCGACCTCTTCGCGGGTATCCGCGACAATTGATTCCGTGAACAGTTATCTGGCTGCCGTCGAGCTCCTTCCCCTGGCCATGGAGCTCGACGAGGACAAGGTCACTCCCGGCCTGCTGGGCTTCGTCGTCTTCGCGGTGCTCGCGATCGCGGTGTGGCAGCTGCTGAAGAGCATGAACAAGCACATGAAGCGCGTCGACTTCGAGGAGCGGCAGGAGATCGCGGACGAGGAGGCGGCGGCGCGCGGCGGCGCGTCGGCGTCCTCCGACGCGGGCCGGCGGGACTGACGCCGGCCCGCCTGCGGGCGAGGTCGCGAACCGGGCGCCGGTGCGGCAGGGCGGTCCGGCCGGTGCGGGCTGAGCAGATCCCGCCGGACGGCGCGCCCTCGGCCCGCTACGCCGGGACGGCCGACCCCATCACCTCCCGGGACCGGCGCTTGGGCACCATGCCCAGGCGCCATGCCTGCCAGCCCGTCTCCGGCTCCACGCCGCGCTCCAGCAGCAGGGCGAACGTTTCGGCATAGTCCTCCAGCGCCCCGTCCCCGGCCGAGCCGCCCGACGGGAACTCCGCGGCCAGCTCCGCCAGCTCCTGCTGCGCCACCGCGCTGCCGACCTCCGACCCGCCGGGCGACGCGAACGGCAGCAGCGTGCAGCGCAGGAACCGCGCCCACGCCCCGCCCCGCCGGTCGCCGTACCCCGAGAACAGCGCCGCCGCCTGGTCGGCCAGGCCCAGCGCCTGCGCCGTGCGCCCGTTGCCCGCGTCGATCACCGCCAGCTCCAGCGCCGACCACGCCTCCCCGTGCGGCACCCCGATCCGCTGGAAGTCCTTGCGCGCGTCGTCCAGCAGCTGGCGCGCGAAACCGGAGTTGCGCAGCGACCCCGTCTGCTCCGCCCGCATGTCCCGCGTCACCCGCGCCGAGTGATGCCGGGCGCAGGCCAGCCCGTACACGTCCCGCATCCGGCTGAACATCGTCCGGGCCCGCTCCAGCGCCCGCACCGCCCCCTCGTAGTCGTCCCGCTCCTCGCGCGCCTGCCCCAGGTAGTACAGCGTCCAGGCCTCCCCGCGCGCGTCCTCGTTGTCCCGGTGCCGGGCCAGCGCCGACCGCAGGCCCTCCACGGCCGCCGCCGGATCGCCGCCCACCAGCCGGGCCCGGGCCAGCTGGGTCAGCGCCCACGCCTCACCGCGCGGGTCCCGGGTGCGCCGGTAGCCCTCCAGCGCCAGCTCCAGCTCCTCGCGCGCGGCGCCGACGTCGCCCATCCGCAGCCGCACCTGGCCCAGCTGGAAGTGCGCCCACGCCTCCCCGTGCACGCTCTCGCTCTCCCGGTGCAGCCCCAGCGACTCGGTGAGCAGCCGCAGCGCCTCCGGCAGATCCGCCCGGTCCCGCTCCACGGCCGCCAGCGCGTGCAGCGTCCACGCCCGGTCCCCGCGCAGCTCGTCGTCCCGCTGCATCTCCAGCGCCTCCCGCAGCCGCGCCCGGGCCTCGGGCAGATTGCCCTGCTGCTGCAGCGTGATCCCCAGGTCCCGCAGCGCCCGCGCCGCTCCCGCCTCGTGCCTGGCCTCCCGGTACAGATCGACGACCGACGACAGCGTGGTCCGCGACTTGTCCAGCTCACCGAGCTGGCGCGCCGCCACACCCGTGCGCCACTGCACCGACCGCGCCAGCAGACCCTGGTCGGCGGCCTTCGTCAGCTCGTTCAGCTCACCCAGCCGGTACAGGTCGCCGCGCAGCAGGCAGTAGTCGGCGAGCGCGCCCAGCAGATGCAGCACCGCGCCCTGGTCGGCCTGCTGCGGGGCCTCCGCGTGCCGCAGCGCCGCCGTGATGAAGCTCGTCTCGTCGTCCAGCCAGCGCAGCGCCGCGTCCAGCGACACGAACCCGTGCTGCCCGAACTGGTCCGCCCGCGTGGACGTCTTGCCGTCGACCAGGCGGATCACCGAGTCCGCCAGCTCCGCGTAGCTGCGGATCAGCCGCTCCTGCGCCGCCGTCCGCTCCGCCGGGTCCTCCTCGTCCAGCAGCCGCGCCTGCGCGAAGCGCCGCACCGAGTCGTGCAGCCGGTAGCGCGAGCCGCGTACGTGCTCGATGAGGCCCGCCCGCGCCAGCGCCGTCAGCTGCGCTCCCGCCTCCTCCTCCGCCGTGCCCAGCAGCGCCGCGCCGGCCGCCGCGCCCAGGCTCGTCCGGCCGGCCAGGGACAGCCGCCGCAGCAGCCGCCGCCCGGGCTCGGGCTGGTCGGCGTAGCGCAGCCACAGCGCCCGCTCCACCGGCTCCACCGGCCCGTACGCGTCGAGGTCCGCGGCCAGCGCGCCCATGCTGCGGGGCCCCAGCGACGAGCCGGCGACACGCAGCGCCAGCGGCAGCGCCCCGCACAGCCGGATGACGTCGTCGGCGGACTGCGCGTCGTACGGACCGTCGTCCTTCTCCTGCGCGACCTCCCGCAGCAGCTCCTCCGCCCCCGACGTCTCCAGCGCGCCCACCGGCAGCTGATACACCCGGGCGTCGAGCCGCTCCGGCAGCCCGATCGGCTCCTGCGCCGTCACCAGCACGAGGGACTCCGACCGCTCCGGGATCAGCGCGCGCACCTGCTCCGCGTCCGTGGCGTTGTCCAGCACGACGATCACCGGGATGTCCGTCAGATGCTGGTGGTACAGCTCGCCCAGCCGGCGCAGCTGCACGTCCTGGGCGGGCCGCTCCCGGAACAGCAGCTGCTCGCGCGGCGCGCCCAGCCGGTTCAGCAGATGCAGCAGCGCGTCCCGCGTCGGCGTGGGCGTCTCACCCAGGGCGTGCCCCCGCAGATCCACCACGCACGCGCCCCGGAACTGGTCGCGCAGATCCTGCGCCGCCCGCACCGCGAGCGTCGTCCGCCCCGAGCCGGGCGGGCCGTGCAGCACCACCACCGTCGGCTTGGTCTCCGCGGACGCCCGCGCGTGATGCACCCACTGCGCGATCCGCCCCAGCTCCGCCCGCCGCCCCGCGAACGGCCCCCGGGTGTCCGGCAGCTGACGCCACGACTGCTCCAGCACCGCCCGCCGCTTGGCCGCCTGACTGCGATCCCCGCCGCGCAGCCGCACCTCCTGGTCCCCGCCCGCACCGCCCTTGGCCGGCGCGGGAATCCCGCCGCCGGTCCCGGAGCGCCCGGGCCGGGTCGCCGCCAGCATCCGCTGCTGGTCCACGTACGGCCGCACCCCCCGCAGCTCCAGCGCCGTCAGCCACTGCAGCCGCAGCTGCTCCGGCCCCCCGGGCTGCCCGCTGGCCCCCGACCGGCTGGCCCCCGACCACCAGTGCACCGTCAGCCGCTGCAGCAGCACCGCCACCGCCCCGGCCAGAGCCGTCGCCACACCCGTCCACAGCGCGGCCCGCGAGCCCGCGTCCGCCGCGACCACCAGCGCCACCCCGGCCGACACGATCACGCCCGCCGCCGCCGGCCCCAGCGCCTCCCCGCTGAACCGCTCGCCCAGCGTCCGCCGGCCGGCGCCGGCCTCCTCCAGGGCGCGCACATACGCCCCGTACTCCTCCGCCGCGCCCCGCGCGATGTCGTCGAGCGCCGCCCGGGCCCTGCCCAGCAGCACGGCCCTGTCGGTCCGGCCCCCCGATCTGCGTACCTCTTCGTCCACGGCACGCTCGAGCAACTGCTCGGCCTGCGCGCGGTGTTCCTCCCGCAGCTGATCCGTCCGTGCCGACCCGTCCGTGCCCGGCATGCGCATTCCCCCTTGAGCCGATCTCGCTCTTGCGGCATCAAGTCTTCCGCCTGACAAGCTGTCTCGCATCCCCCTGTGGACAACTCGGGGCGCACGCGGGTAGTGCGGGAACGGCGCGCGGATACGGCTCGGGTACGGCGAAGCCCCCGCCCGGCGCGAGTGCGCGCACCGGGACAGGGGCCGGTCGATGAGCCGTGGGGTCAGCCCAGGCGCCGCACCAGCGCCCGGTACTCGTCCCACAGCGCCGCGGGCGTGTGGTCGCCGAACGTGTTGAAGTGCTCGGGGATCAGCGCCGCCTCCTCGCGCCACACCTCCGGGTCGACGGACAGCAGCACGTCCAGATCGGCCTCGGACAGCTCCAGACCCTCGGTGTCCAGCTCGTTCTTCGCCGGCAGCACACCGATCGGCGTCTGCACGCCCTCGGCGTCACCGTTCAGACGGTCGACGATCCACTTCAGCACCCGGCTGTTCTCGCCGAAGCCCGGCCACACGAAGCGGCCCGCGTCGTCCTTGCGGAACCAGTTCACGTAGTAGATCTTCGGCAGCTTCGCCTGGTCGGCGTCCGCGCCAGTCTTGATCCAGTGGGCCATGTAGTCGCCCATGTTGTAGCCGCAGAACGGCAGCATCGCGAACGGGTCGCGGCGCAGCTCACCGACCTTGCCCTCGGCGGCGGCGGTCTTCTCGGAGGCCACGTTGGCACCCAGGAACACGCCGTGCTGCCAGGACAGGGACTCCGTCACCAGCGGTACGGCCGAGGCGCGCCGGCCACCGAAGAGGATCGCCGAGATCGGCACACCCTTGGGGTCCTCCCACTCCGGCGCGATCGTCGGGCACTGCGCGGCCGGCACCGCGAACCGCGAGTTGGGGTGGGCGGCCGGGGTCGAGGACTCCGGCGTCCAGTCGTTGCCCTTCCAGTCGGTGAGGTGCGCGGGCGGCTCCTCGGTCATGCCCTCCCACCACACGTCGCCGTCGTCGGTGAGCGCCACGTTGGTGAAGACGGTGTTGCCCCAGAGGGTCTTCATCGCGTTGGCGTTGGTGTCCTCGCCGGTGCCGGGGGCGACGCCGAAGAACCCGGCCTCCGGGTTGATCGCGTACAGCCGGCCGTCCTCGCCGAAGCGCATCCAGGCGATGTCGTCGCCGATCGTCTCGACGGTCCAGCCGGGGATCGTCGGCTGCAGCATCGCGAGGTTCGTCTTGCCGCAGGCGGACGGGAACGCGGCGGTCACGTACTTCGGCTCGCCCTGCGGCGGGGTCAGCTTGAGGATCAGCATGTGCTCGGCCAGCCAGCCCTCGTCGCGGGCCATCACGGAGGCGATGCGCAGGGCGTAGCACTTCTTGCCGAGCAGGGCGTTGCCGCCGTAGCCGGAGCCGTACGACCAGATCTCGCGGGACTCGGGGAAGTGGGAGATGTACTTGGTCTCGTTGCACGGCCAGGAGACGTCCTTCTGGCCCTCGGCCAGCGGGGCGCCGACGCTGTGCACCGCCTTGACGAAGAAGCCGTCGTCGCCGAGCTCGTCCAGGACGGGCTGCCCCATGCGGGTCATGATGCGCATCGAGGCCGCGACGTACGCCGAGTCGGTGATCTCGACGCCCAGCGCGGACAGCGGGGAGCCGAGGGGGCCCATGCAGAAGGGCACGACGTACATGGTGCGGCCGCGCATGGAGCCGCGGAACACGCCCTTGTCGCCGGAGAAGATCTCGCGCATCTCCGCCGGCGCCATCCAGTTGTTCGTCGGGCCGGCGTCCTCCTCCTGCTCCGAGCAGATGAAGGTGCGGCTCTCGACGCGCGCCACGTCGGACGGGTCGGAGGCGGCGTAGTACGAGCCGGGGCGCTTGACGGGGTCGAGCTTCTTGAACGTCCCCTTCGCGACGAGCTCCTCGGCCAGGCGCTCGTACTCGGCCTCGGAACCGTCGCACCACACGATCCGGTCGGGCTGGGTGAGCTCGGCGATCTCCTGGACCCAGGAGATCAGTCCGGCGTGCTTCGTCGGGGCGTCGGTGACGGAAGAAGGGGTGGACGTGAGGGGCGTCATGAGTCCGTGATGCTCCATGTTGAGGGTTATGGGCGGGTACGTGGTGCTTGTGGTGTCCGTCTAGGTGTAACCGCTTTTCAAGGCTGCCGCCCCTTGGGGGCCGCGACCCGGCTGCCGCTCATCTGAGCTCACCCGGTGCCGACCGTGCGCTCATTTGATAATGGGCTAGCTCAGACGAACTGTCCACCCCATGAGACGTGAGGAGTGCCACGAGACGCCCCGCGGACGGCGTGGTGCGGCGTAGTGTGTGCAGGACCACCGGCGGACGCCTCCCGTAACCTACGGTTCCGTAGGTAGAGTGATGCGGGTGAGTGCCACCCCGCCCGAGGCGCCTGCCGCCCCCGCCGAACCGACCCTGCCGCTCAAGCCCAAGCTGCGCGGCTGGCTCCACGCCGGCATGTTCCCGGCCGCCCTGTGCTCGGGCGTGCTGCTGACCGCGCTTGCGGAGAGCCCGCGCGGACGTATCGCGTGCGCCGTCTACACGCTCACGGCCTGTCTGCTGTTCGGGGTGAGCGCGCTCTACCACCGCGGCAACTGGTCACCCCGGGTGAACGGCGTGCTGCGCCGCCTCGACCACGCGAACATCTTCCTGATCATCGCCGGTACGTACACGCCGTTCACGATCCTGCTGCTGCACGGCGGCCGGCGGGACACGCTGCTGTGGTTCATCTGGGCGGCGGCGCTCGCGGGTATTGCGTTCCGGGTCTTCTGGGTCGGCGCCCCGCGCTGGCTCTACACCCCGTGCTACATCGCGATGGGCTGGGCGGCGGTCTTCTTCCTCCCCGACTTCATGCGCCAGGGCGGCATCGCGGTCCTGGTCCTGGTGATCGTCGGCGGCCTCCTCTACAGCGCGGGCGCGGTCATCTACGGCTTCAAGCGCCCCAACCCGTCGCCGCGCTGGTTCGGCTTCCACGAGGTGTTCCACAGCTTCACGCTGGCGGCGTTCGTGGTGCATTACGTGGGGATCTCGCTGGTCGCGTACCAGCACGCGTAACGGGCCTCAGCCCAGCTGCTCCGCCAGCACCGCGGGATCCGCCGTCGGCAGCGCGCAGACGAACCCCCGGCACACGTACGCCGCCGGGGCGCCGTCCAGCAGGGGGCGGTCCTCGAGGAGGGGGACCCCCTCGCCGGCGCCCGGGGCGCCGACCGCCACCACCGCGCCGGGAGCCGTGGCCAGCAGGGCCGTACGGTGCAGGGTCGCCGTCGCCGGATCGCCCGCCGGGCCGACGACCGCCACCTCGCGCGGGCCGTCGAGGGAGGCCTCCGCCGCGGCCAGACCCCAGCCGATGAACCGGGGCGCCTTCTCCGCCAGCGCCTTCACCACCCCCAGCGCCGCCTCCGCCGCCTCGCGGTGGGGCGCGGAGCCCGTGTATGCCGCGTACGACAGGAGGGCCGCCGCAGCCGCCGTCCAGCCCGAGGGGGCGGCGTTGTCCGTGGGGTCCTGGGGGCGGCTGATCAGACGCTCGGCGTCGTCCGCCGTGTCGTACAGGGAGCCGTCGGGGGCGCGGAAGTGGCGCAGGACGGTGTCCAGCAGCAGGCCCGCGAACTCCAGCCACACTCCCTCGCCCGTGACGGCGGTCAGCGCCAGGAAGCCCTCCGCCACATCGGCGTAGTCCTCCAGCACCCCGGCGTTGTCACCGGCCGCCCCGTCGCGCGAGGTACGGCACAGGCGGCCGTCCTCCGCGCGCATGTGGACCCGTACGAGCAGATCCGCCGCGTCCACCGCCGCCGCGACCAGATCCGGCCGCCCGAAGTACGCGCCCGTCTCCGCCAGCGCCGCGATCGCCAGCCCGTTCCAGGCGGCGACCACCTTGTCGTCCCGGTGGGGGCGCGGCCGCTCCTCCCGCGCCTCGAACAGCCGGCGCCGGACGGAGGCGATCCGGTCGCCGTCCGCCGGGGCGGTGTCGGGCAGCTGCAGGACGGACGCACCCTCCTCGAACGTGCCCTCCGCCGTCACCCCGTAGTGCCGCATCGCGAGCTCCGCGTCGTCCGCCCCGAGCACCGAACGGAGCTCCGCCGGAGTCCACACGTAGAACGCGCCCTCCGCGTGCGAACCGTCCGCCCGGTCGCTGTCCGCGTCGAGGGCGGACGCCAGCCCGCCCTCCGCCGTCCGCAGCTCGCGCACCATGAAGTCGGCGGTCTCCAGGGCCACCCGCCGCGCCATCTCCGAACCGGTGGCCCGCCAGAGATGGGCGTACACCCGGCACAAAAGGGCATTGTCGTAGAGCATCTTCTCGAAGTGCGGGACCACCCACGACGCGTCCACCGAATACCGCGCGAACCCGCCGCCCAGCTGGTCGTAGATCCCGCCCCGGGCCATCGCCTCGCAGGTGGCCTGCACCATCTGCAGTGCCCCCTCCGACCCCGTACGGGCGTGATGGCGCAGCAGGAACTCCAGCACCATCGACGGCGGGAACTTCGGCGCCCCGCCGAACCCGCCCCGTACCGCGTCGAACTCCCGCGTGAGCGCCAGCAGCGCGGCGTGCAGATCCCGCTCCTGGGGGACGCCCGCCCCGCCGCCGACGGCCAGCGACCGGTCCGCCAGATCCCGGGTGATCCGCGAGGCCATCTCCCCGACCTGCTCCCGCCGCCCCGACCACGCCTGCCGTACGCCCGCGATCACCTGGCGGAAGGACGGCATCCCCTGCCGGGGGGAGGGCGGGAAGTACGTGCCGAAGTAGAACGGCTCCCCGTCCGGCGTCATGAACACCGTCATCGGCCAGCCGCCCTGCCCGGTCGCCGCCTGCACGGCCTCCATGTACACGGCGTCGACGTCGGGCCGCTCCTCGCGGTCGACCTTCACCGACACGAACCCGGCGTTCAGCTCATCGGCCGTCGCCGGATCGCGGAAGGACTCGCGCTGCAGGACGTGGCACCAGTGGCAGCTGGAGTAACCGACGCTCAGCATGACGGGCTTGTCGAGCCGCCGCGCCTCGTCGAAGGCCGCCGGGCTCCACTCCCACCAGTCCACCGGATCGTCGGCGTGCTGCAGCAGGTACGGGGAGGTCGCTGTCGTCAGACGGTTCGCCATCCCCGCATCCTCGCCGATCCACGGCACGCGGGCGAATCTCACACGGGACACCCCGCCGTCTCCCGCGCCGCACAGGTCCCCAGGGAGCACCACCGCCGCCGGCGGCCCAGGCCGTCGTCGTCCCGTACGAACACGGCCGCCCGCGCGGCGGCCTCCGCGGCCCGCGCGACCTCCTCGAAGGCACGGCGGCCGTCCTCCTCGCGCGGGACGGCCGCCGGGGTCAGGGACGCCACGTACGACTTGAGCGCCGTGACACCCTCACTGATAGCCACGTATCTCCTCGAACGCCGCGTCGAGCGGACCCTCGGTCGCGTCGAACAGCCGTCCGCCGGTGAGTTCCGCGATCCCGGCGAGCTGCGAGCGGTCGGAGTCGCCGAAGACGATCGGGAAGACCGGTGTGGCCCGCCGCTCGCGGGGAAGGGCCTCGTAGAAGCCGCGGAAGCCCTCCGCGCTGCTTCCCGCGGTGTTCTCGCCGTCGGTCATCAGCACGATCGTCGTCAGATACGGGGTGTCGTCCGCCGCCTCCGCCAGATACCCGTACGCCGCCTCGAGGCTGGAGAAGATCGCGGTGTCCCCCTCGGCGGCCAGCGCATCGACGTCCGCCCGGATGGCCTCGAGCGCGGCGTCCGGCGCGCCCGGACGCACGGTGTGGGTACGCGTGGACTTCACCGCCGAGCCGAACGGCATCAGCGTGACCTCCTCCCGGTCCCGGAACCGCCGTCCGCCGCCGGTGAGCTCCGTCAGCGCCGCCTTCAGGTCGCGCAGCCGGTCGCCCTTCATCGAGCCCGAGGTGTCGAGCACGTACACGGTGCGGGCGGGGCGGCGGAGCTTGTGCTCGTACGAGGCGAGCAGTGCGTCGGACACCGACCGCGAGCCGGGGTAGGGCAGCTCGCGGCGCTTGCCGGGGGGCAGCGGTTCCGCGGGGTCGACGGACGCCGTCACCGGGCGGCGCAGGGTGCGTTCGGTGATCAGGCGCTGGGCGTCCTCGCCGAGGAGGTAGCGGGTGAGGGCGCGGACCCGGTCGCGGACGTCCGGCGGGGCGGAGGTGAGCGCGGCCAGGGGGTAGTCGGCGGTGACGACGCCGTCGCTCGGACGGATGACGGTGAAGTCGGTGTGGCGGTCGCGGTTGAGGGTAAGCAGCACCGACTCGTAGTTGATCAGGGCCTCCGCCGTGCCCTGGTGCAGATAGGCGTCCGCCAGCCAGCCGGACGACCCGGAGGTGAGCGACTGCCCGGCGAAGAACTCCGTCAGTCCGGGCGTCGCCCGCTGGACGTCCGCGTCGGTGAGCGCCGACTGGGCGTGCGAGAGGGCGGAGGCCACGGCGATCAGCGCGGAGTAGCCGGAGTTGGAGCGCAGCGGATCGGTCATCCCGTACGTGAGCTTCCCGTCCGCGACCGCCCGCTGGATCTGCGCCCAGCTGGTGTGCTCGGGGTCCGTCCACCCGAGGCGGGCGGCAGCCTCCGCGCTCACGCCGAACGCGACGGGGGACGCCATCACGGGGGTCTGCGACACCACCTTGCGCGCGACGTCCGGACGCAGCCGCAGCTGCCCGCCGGACGCGAGCCACACCGCGTCGTAACGGCCGTCCGCCTTCCCCTCCGCGACGGTCTCCACCGCGTCGAGGGTGCCGCTGTAGGTGGCCTCGACGGTGATGCCCGTCGCCTCGCGGGCGGCCGCCAGCACGGGCTCCATGTCGGCGAGCTCACTGGACGCGAGGATGCGGACGGTGCCGCCGGTGACAGCGCGGTCCTCTTCGTCGCCCCCGCCCGTGCACGCGCCGAGCGCCGCGCACGCCAGCAGTACGGCGATCAGTCTGAGCCTCACGGCAGTCCGCCCCCTTCCAGCGCCCCGCGGCTGCGCGCCGGACGGGCGCTCGCCGCGTGAAGCCTGTCCGTCATTCGGTGGCCTGCGCCCGGCAGGTGTCGATCGCGTCGGGCGTCCAGCGGCACCGGCCCCGACGCCTTCCCGGCGGGGACGGGCGGGGCGTATTCGTTCTCGGTCACGGTGTGCGTCTCCCCCTGCGAGCCGGTCACCCGCGGGCCCGTTCGGCCATCTCGTTCAGCACGTCGGCCGTGGGTACGGGCGCCTGGCGGACGCCGGTGAGCTTCTGGTTGAGGTAGTCGGCGTACGGGGCGGTCGCCGCGGTGAACTCGGGCGCCGCGCCCGCCGGGCGGAAGCCGTGCCTGACGGCGAGCTCGCGCAGTCGGGCGTCGGTGCGCAGCGCTTCGCCGAGCTCGCGGCCGCCCTCGGTGACGGGGACGAGGGTGTGGTCGCTGGAGACCGTGGTGTCCGGGTAGAGGACCGTCAGTTCACCGGGGTCCGTTTTCGCGAGGAGGAGCGAGGCGACCTGCTGCTCGTACACGAGGACGAGGGGGTTGCCGACGCCGCTGGTGAAGTCGCGGAACGGGCCGTCGGAGCTCGACTGCTGGGCGCCCTGCACCTGGACCAGCTTGCGCAGCAGACCCTGCGTCCTTCTGATACCCGCCGGGTCGGCGACGACCGTGTCGCCGTTGGCGACGTACGAGGCGGCGGCGAGATAGAGGGCACCCGAGTTGGAGCTGAGCGGGTCGGTGCTGGTGACGAACAGCGTGCCGGAGAGCTCCTGATGGCCCTCGACGCCCTTGAGCTGCTGCCAGGTCGTGTCCTTCTCGGCGGCGCGCAGATAGGCGTCCATCTTCAGCGTGCCGGTGGTGTGTCTGTCGCCGCCGAGGGTGGCCAGTCCGTTGCGGGCCAGGATCTCGGCGGCGGACGTGTGGGCCACGACGACGAGGGGGGAGTAGAAGGGCCGTACGGGACCGCCGCGGATCTTCGTCCAGTGGCGGAGCTCGTCGGCGGGGGCGGCGCTGGAGGGGAACGCGAAGTCGTACTCGTCCAGCGGGAGGTCGCGCATGTCCCACGAACCCGCGGTCTCCACGCGTACGGTGAGGCCCTTGGCGGCCAGCGCCTTCACCACGTCGGGGTCCTCGAAGAACTCGGCCTTCTCCGACCCGATCACTCCGCGCACGGTCGTCGTTGCCGTGCCGGTGTCCTTGCTGTCGCGGCCTGCGATGACGGCGGCTGCCACGCCGGCTGTCAGCAGCACCGCGAGGACTATGCCCAGGATGCGTTTCACGGGAGCAGGGTGCTCCCGGAACTCGTCATTCCCCGGGTTCGTGGGTGAACGGTCGGTTGCTTCGATGTCGCAGTCGTGTCGCTTTCGGCTCCGCCGGCCGCCCGCGCCTTCGGCGCGGGGAGTTGCCCACCCGCGGCCGCCCGTTTCCGTGCGGAGGGTGGGTCCGGCCGGCTCGAGGGTTACTGCTTGTACGTCTCCAGGAACGTCCCGATCCGCGTGATCGCGTCCGTCAGGTCGTCCTTGTGGGGGAGCGTGACGATGCGGAAGTGGTCGTGGTCCGGCCAGTTGAAGCCCGTGCCCTGGACGATCATGATCTTCTCGCTGCGCAGCAGGTCGAGGACCATGCGGGCGTCGTCCTTGATCTTGTAGACCTTCGGGTCCAGGCGCGGGAACATGTACAGCGCGCCCTTCGGCTTCACCACGCTGACGCCCGGGATCGCCTGCAGGGCCTCGTACGCCGCGTCGCGCTGGGCGACCAGCCGGCCGCCGGGGAGGACCAGGTCCTTGATGGACTGGCGGCCGCCCAGGGCCGTGGCGACCACGTGCTGGGCGGGGACGTTCGCGCACAGGCGCATGTTCGCGAGGATCGTCAGGCCCTCGATGTACGAGCGGGCGTGGTCCTTGGGGCCCGACAGCGCCATCCAGCCCGCCCGGTAGCCGGCGATGCGGTACGCCTTCGACAGTCCGTTGAACGTGAGGACCAGCAGGTCGGGGGCGATCACGCCGGTCGGGGTGTGGGTGGCGTCGTCGTAGAGGATCTTGTCGTAGATCTCGTCGGAGCAGACCACCAGATTGTGCCGGCGGGCGATGTCCGTGAGGGCCAGCAGCATCTCGTTGGTGTAGACGGCGCCGGTCGGGTTGTTCGGGTTGATGATCACGAGCGCCTTGGTGCGGTCCGTGATCTTCCGCTCCAGGTCCGCGAGGTCCGGCATCCAGTCGGCGCCCTCGTCGCAGCGGTAGTGCACCGCCGTACCGCCGGCCAGCGAGACGGACGCCGTCCACAGCGGGTAGTCCGGGGCGGGGACGAGGACCTCGTCGCCGTCGTTGAGCAGCGCCTGCATCGACATCTGGATCAGCTCGGAGACGCCGTTGCCGAGGTAGATGTCGTCGACGTCCAGCTGCAGACCCTTGGTCTGGTAGTGCTGCATCACCGCCCGGCGCGCGGGCAGGATGCCCTTGGAGTCGCCGTAGCCGTGCGCGTCGCCGGCGGCCCGCAGGAAGTCCTCGAGGATCTCCGGGGGGCACTCGAAGCCGAACGGCGCGGGGTTGCCGATGTTCAGCTTGAGGATGCGGTGACCTGCTGCCTCCAGCCGCGTGGCCTCCTCGAGAACCGGACCCCGGATCTCGTAGCAGACGTTCGCGAGCTTGGTTGACTGGATCACCTGTGGCATGACGTCACCTTACGGGCAGCTATGGGCGGTCGCCTCCGGATAATCCATAGTGAGGGGCAGGTCACGTGCCCGTACGCCGCACCGCCCGGCCCGGCAGGGCGCTGGTGCGCACGCCGTCGCGGATCACGAACTCGCCGTCGACCAGTACGTGCGGGATGCCCGTCGGGAGCCGGCGGGGATCGTCGTACGTGGCGCCCGCGGCGACCGTCCCCGGGTCGAAGAGCACCAGGTCGGCGCGGTAGCCCTCGCGGACCAGGCCGCGGTCCGGCAGGCGCAGGCGGGCGGCGGGGCGGGCCGTGAGGTGGTGGACGCAGTCCTCCAGGGTGAGGACGCCCAGGTCGCGCACGTAGTGGCCGAGGTAGTGCGGGAAAGTGCCGTACGCCCGGGGGTGCGGCTTCGCGCCGTGCAGGATGCCGTCGCTGCCGCCGGTGTGGCCGCGGTGGCGCATGATCGCGCGGACGTTCTCCTCGTGCCCCACGTGCTGGAGGATCGTCGTGGCCAGGGCGTCGTCCAGCAGCAGCCGGCGGAACGCCTCGAAGTCCGGCACCCGGCGGCCCGTCCAGCCGGCGAGGGCGGGGGCGGCGGTGCCGGCGATCTCGATCGTCGACCAGTCCATGGGCACGCCGTGCGACCCGTCCGACCCGTCGACCTCCACCGCCTCGCGGATCCGCTCCACCGCCCCCGGGTCCCGCAGCCGCGCCAGCGTCGCCGCCGGGCCGCCCTCCGTCGCCCAGCTCGGCAGCAGCGCGGCGAGGGTCGTGGAGCCGGCGAGGTAGGGGTACGTGTCGAGGGTGACGTCCACGCCGGTGGCGAGGGCGTCGTCCAGGAGGGTGAGCAGCTCGCCGGCGCGGCCCTCGTTGACGCCGAAGTTCATCGTGGCGTGCGCCAGGTGCAGGGCGCAGCCCGCGTCGCGGGCGAGGGCGATCATCTCGGCGTACGCCTCGAGGGCGCCCGCCCCGTACGAGCGGTGGTGGGGGCAGTAGTAGCCGTCGTACGCGGCCACGACCCGGCACAGCTCGGCGAGCTCGGCCGTCGGGGCGTACATCCCGGGCGTGTACGTCAGCCCCGACGACATCCCGACGGCGCCCTCCGCGAGGCCCTGTGCGACGAGGTCCTTCATCCGCGCCAGCTCGGCGTCCGTCGCCGGGCGGTCGTCCCAGCCGACGGCGAGCATCCGCACGCTGCCCTGGGGGACGAGGTAGGCGGCGTTCAGGGCGAGGCCCTGGCGGTCGAGGCGGTCGAGGTAGCCGCCGACGGTGCGCCAGTCGAAGTCGACGTCCGCCCCGTCGCCGTTCCAGCCGGCGATCTGGCTGCGGACCTCGGCCAGGGTGCGGTCGTCGACGGGGGCGTACGACAGGCCGTCCTGGCCCAGGACCTCCAGCGTGACGCCCTGCGCGGCCTTCGCGGTGTGCGCGGGGTCGCGCAGTACGGCGAGGTCGCTGTGGGCGTGCATGTCGATGAACCCGGGGGCCAGCACGAGGCCCGTCGCGTCCAGCTCGCGGGCGCCGGTGAGCCGGTCGGCGACCGCCGTGATCCGGCCGCCGCGGATCTCGACGTCGGCGCGGCGGGCGGGGGCGCCGGTGCCGTCGACGAGGGTGGCGCCCCGGATCACGAGGGACATCAGAAGTACGTCCGGATGTAGTCGGTGACCGTGCCGTCGGCGTCGACCTGGGGGATCAGCGGCCACTTCTCGAAGATCGTGCACGGGTGCGACATCCCGAGGGACACCCACTCGCCGACGCGCAGCTCCGTACCGTCCGCCACGTCCAGCCAGGCGTGCTGGTCGGACAGCTTGCGCACGGTGATCCCGGCCGCCTCGCGCACCGTCCCGTCCGCCGCGCGGACCGTCAGCGGGACCGGGAGGTCCAGGTCGTACGCCATGTCCCGCTTGCCGGCGTTGACGAACGCCTGCCCGGGCTCGGGGCGCGAGACGACCTGCGTCCAGATCCGGAACGCCGGCTCCAGGCTGCCCTCCGCGGGGATGCGGTTGAACGGGGTGATGCGGCGGTAGTGCACGTCGTCGTGGCTGACGTACGCCCCGGACCGCAGCAGCTTCAGCACCGGCCGCGACAGCTCCGGCAGCCCGGCGAAGGCGTCCGCCACCGCGTCGAACCAGGCGCTGCCCCCCGCGCTCACCACGATCTCGTCCAGGCCGTCGAAGCGGCCCCCCTCGTCGAACTCCTCCGCCAGCGCGAGCAGCCGCGTCAGCCACGCCCGTACGCCCGCCTCGTCGCCGGTGGGGACCTCCGCCTCGTAGCCGGCGACCCCCGCCAGCCGCAGCACCGCCGAGGCGGCGACGGCGTCCGCCACCGCGCGGCAGGTGTCCTCCGTGCGGGCGCCGGTACGGGCGCCGGGGCCGCCGCCGAGCTCGACGACGACGTCCAGCGGGCGGGGGGCGCCCGCGAGGGCGGCGTCCATCAGGCGGACGCCCTCGACGGAGTCGGCGTAGCAGATCACCCGCAGGCCGGGGTCGGCCGCGAGGCGGGCGCTCAGCCAGCGCAGGGCCGCCGCGTCGACCAGCTCGTTCGCCAGGAAGATCCGCTTGACGCCGTGCGCGTACGCCACCCGCAGCTGGTGCGGGACGGCGACGGTGATGCCCCAGGCGCCGTGCTCGAGCTGGCGGTGGAAGAGCTGCGGGGCCATGGACGTTTTGCCGTGGGGCGCGAAGGCCAGCCCGTGCGCGGTGCAGAAGGCGGCCAGTGCGCGGAGGTTGTGCTCCAGCGCGCCGGCGGACAGGGTGAGCACCGGGGTCGTGAAGCCTCCGGTGAACAGCGAACGGCGCTCGGCGGCGAGTTCCCCGACGGTCAGCCCCTCCGCGTCCGGCGGCAGGCCCTTGAAGCGGTGGTCGATGACCTCGTCGGCCTGCTGCGGCATGCGCCCTCCCGGCTCGCTCGCGTTGCACAGGGTGCAATGCGCGTTGCGTCTATCGCGAAATGCTGTCTAACATCCCGCGATACGACAGGTCAATCACGAGGCGGGAGCGACGATGTACGACGCGGTGTGCCTCGGCGAAACGATGGCCGCCTTCGCCCCCACCGACGACGGCCCCCTCAGCGGCGTCGCGGGGTTCACCCGGGGGCTGGGGGGCGCCGAGTCGAACGTGGCCTGCGCGCTGGCCGCCGCCGGGCACCGGACGGCGTGGGTGAGCCGGCTGGGGGGCGACGGTTTCGGTGACTTCGTACGGGACGCCGTCGCCGCGTACGGCGTGGACGTCTCGTACGTCGTACGCGACCCCGACCGCCCGACGGGGGTGTACTTCCGTACCGCCGCCGAACGGGCCCACGCGGAAGGCGCCCCCGCCGAGGTCGCCTACTACCGCCGCGGCTCCGCTGCCTCCGCCCTGGCCCCCGGCGCCGAGCTTCCCCCGTCCCGCGTCCTGCACCTCACCGGGATCACCCCCGCCCTCTCCCCGACCTGCCTCGCCCTCGCCCGCGAGCTCACCGTCCGCCGCCCCGGCCGCCCCCTGGTCTCCTTCGACGTCAACCACCGCCCCGCCCTGTGGCCCGCGGAGGAGGCCGGCCCCGTCCTGGCGGAGCTGGCGCGGGGCGCCGACCTGGTGTTCGTCGGCGCCGACGAGGCCGCCGCCCTGTGGGGCACCGCCCGCCCCGAGGACATCCGCGCCGCCCTCCCCGGTCCCGCCACGGTGGTCGTCAAGCAGGGCGCCGACGGGGCGACGGCGCTCACCGCGCGCGGCGTCACCCATGTCGCCGCCCACGAGGTGGACGTCGTCGCGTACGTGGGCGCCGGGGACGCGTTCGCCGCCGGCTACCTCGACGCGACCCTCACCGGCCGCCCCGCCGCCGACGCCCTGCGCCGGGGTCACGACTACGCCGCCCGGGTCCTCGCCACCGCCGCCGACCTGGCCCCGCCGCCGGGGGTGCCCGCGTGAGCCAGTCCGTCGGCCGCGCGCTGGCCATCCTCCCCCTGCTCGCCGAGGGCCCCGCCGGCCTCGAGCCGGTCGCCACCGCGCTGGGCGTGCACAAGTCGACCGCCCTGCGCCTGCTGCGCACCCTCCACGAACACGGCATGGTCTACCGCCAGCAGGACGGCCGCTACCGACTCGGCGCCCGCCTGTTCACCCTCGCCGCGCAGGCCGCCGAGGGCCTGGACGTACGGGAGATCGCCCACCCCCATCTCGTGCGGCTGAACGAGGCGTGCGGGCACACGGTGCATCTCGCCGTCCGCGAGGACGACACCGTGCTGTACATCGACAAGGTCGAGAGCCGCTATCCGGTACGGATGTACAGCCGTATCGGCAAACCCGTCCCCGTCACCGTGGCCGCCGTCGCCAAACTGCTGCTCGCCGACCTCCCCGAGCCCGAACGGCGCTCCCTCGCCGAACGGCTCGACTACCCCGCGTACACCCCCCGGTCCATCACCGGCCCCGCGCAGCTCCTCGTCGAGCTGGCGCAGGTCCGCGAGCAGGGGTGGGCCACCGACTTCGGCGGCCACGAGGAGTCCATCAACTGCGTCGCCGCCCCCATCCGCGGCGCCGACGGACGTACGGTCGCCGCCTGCTCGCTGTCCGCGCCGTCCGTCGTCATCGACGCGGACGGGCTGCGCGAGCTGCTGCCGCTGCTGCGCGCCGCCGCCGACTCGATCAGCAACGACTATTCAGGAAGAATCCCCGCATGAGCAACGAGAAGACCGCGATCACTCCCTCGACCCACACCGCCCCGCCCGCGAAGTTCTCGCACGGCGTGCGCAAGGGCAACATCCTCCAGGTCGCCGGTCAGGTCGGTTTCCTGCCCGCCGAGGAGGGGAAGGCCCCCACCCCGGTCGGCCCGACCCTCCGCGAGCAGACCCTGCAGACCCTCGCCAACGTCAAGGCGGTCCTGGAGGAGGGCGGCTCGTCGTGGGAGGACGCGGTGATGGTGCGTGTGTATCTCACGGACACGGGGCACTTCGCGGAGTTCAACGAGATCTACAACGAGTACTTCGCCGATCTGAAGGCCGTTCCCGCCGCCCGCACCACCGTCTACGTCGGCCTGCCCGCCGGCCTCCTCGTGGAGATCGACGCCCTCGCCGTCCTGGGCTGACGTTTTCAGACCGCCGGCGTTCCCTGGAACGTCCGGCGGTACGCGTTGGGCGTGGTCCCCACCCGGCGGACGAACTGCTGCCTGAGCGCCGCCGCGTTCCCGAAGCCCGTACGGGCCGCGATCGCGTCCACCGTCAGATCGGACTCCTCCAGCAGCTGCTGGGCCAGCAGCACCCGCTGGCCCAGCAGCCACTGCAGCGGCGTCGTCCCGGTCTCCTGCTGGAACCGCCGGGCGAACGTCCGCGGCGCCAGATGCGCCCGCGCCGCCAGCCGCTCCACCGGATGCTCCCGGTCGATCTCCGCCTGCATCCGCCGCAGCGCGTCCCCGATCACGTCGTCGCGGCAGGGCGGGATCACCGGTGACTCGATGAACTGGGTCTGCCCGCCCTCCCGGTGCGGCGGAACGACCATCCGCCGCGCGATTCCGTTGGCGACCTTCGTCCCCTGCTCCTCGCGCACCAGCGCCAGACAGGCGTCGATTCCCGCCGCCGTCCCGGCGGAGGTGATGACGGGACCGTCCGCCACGTACAGCACGTCCGGCTCGATCAGCGCGCGGGGCACCGCTTCGGCGAGCAGGCCGGTGTAGCGCCAGTGCGTGGTGCAGCGGCGGCCGTCCAGCAGCCCGGCGGCGCCCGCGAGGAAGGCGCCGGAGCAGATGGTGAGGATCCGCGCACCCCTCCCGACGGCGTCCCGCAGCGCCTGCAGCAGCTCCTCGGGGAACTCCCGCAGATGGAAGCTGTCCCCGGCGGGCAGCGCGATGAGGTCGGCGGCGGCGAGCCGTTCGATGCCGTACGGGGTGTCGACGGACAGCCCCGGGTTCACCCGTACCGGCGATCCCTCGGCGGCGACCACCGCGAAGTCGTAGGCGGGCAGCCCCGCGTCGGTGCGGTCGAGGCCGAACACCTCGCACACGACGCCGAGTTCGAAGGCGTTGACGCCGTTGACGAGGACGCACGCGATATTTTTCAGCATGCCGCCCAGTGTGGCAGGAATCCGCTCCTTCGCGGCAGTCCTGCCACTCGTTGTCCGCGCAAGGATCGCGGACCATAGAGGACATGAACTTCTTCGACATCGCCGCAGACGCCCTGTCCATCGCCGCCGTCGTCGCCCTGTTCGCCGTCCCCGCCGTGGTCGGCCGCTGGGCCGAGGCCCGTACGTACCGCCGTGCCGTCGAGGCCGCCCGCCGCGCGCGGCTGCGGAAGGCGCACACCCTCGCCGCATGAGCCGCGCACAGAGAGCTGCCCCCCGGGACGACGGTCCGGGGGGCAGCTCTCTCATGGGGGTCTGCGTCCCGCGAAGGAAGCGGTGGACCGGTGCCGCCGGAGGCGAAGTGGCGGCACCGGTCCTGCGGCGCCGGGGGACGGCGGCGCCGGTCATGGTGCGGTTACGGCAGCGAGTGGACCTTCGGACCCACCGCGTTCGACCAGGCGTTGCCCGCCGTGGCGTCCCAGTTGGTGGACCAGGTCATCGCGCCCCGCAGCCCGGGGTACGTCTTCGCCGGCTTGAACGTGCCGCAGTTGGTACCGGCCGTCAGGCAGTCCAGCGCGTTGTTGACGATGGACGGCGACACGTAGCCGCTGCCCGCGCCGCGCGTCGAGGCCGGCACGCCGATCCCGACCTGCGACGGGGCCAGGCCGCCCTCGAGCTGGATGCAGGCCAGCGCGGTGAGGAAGTCCACCGAGCCCTGCGAGTACACCTTGCCGTCGCAGCCGAGCATCGCGCCGCTGTTGTAGTACTGCATGTTGACGACCGTCAGGATGTCCTTGACGTTGAGCGCCGTCTGGAAGTAGCCGCCGCCCGTCGACTGCATGTCGATCGTCTGCGGGGCCATCGTCAGGACGAAGTTCGCGCCCGCCTTCGACGCCAGCGCGCGCAGCGCCTGCGTCATGTACGTCGGGTTCAGCCCGTTCTCCAGGTCGATGTCGACGCCCTGGAAGCCGTACTCCTGCATCAGCGCGTACGCGGAGTTGGCGAAGTTCGTGGCCGACGCGGCGCTGTTCACCGAGATCGTGCCCTTCTCACCGCCCACCGACAGGATGACCGCCTTGCCGGCCGCCTTCTTCGCGGCGATGTCCGCCTTGAACTGCGCGACGGTGTAGCCGTTCAGCCCCGCGGAGTCCAGGTTGAACGTGATCGCGCCGGGCGTGGTCGTGGCGTCCGCGAACGACACGGCGATGATGTCGTACTGGCTCGGCACCTGGGCGATGGTCTGCACCTGGGCGCCGTTGTTGAAGTTCTGCCAGTAGCCCGTCAGCGCGTGCTTCGGCACCGGCCCGCCGCCCGGAGGCGTACCGCCGCCGTCGTCCTGCTTGGCGGTCGTCACCGTGACGGCGGCCGACTTGGGGGACTCGCCGGCCGCGTTCGTGGCGGTGACGGTGTACGAGTACGAGGTGTCCGCCGTCAGACCGGTGTCCGTGGCGGAGGTGCCGGAGACCGACTGCACCTTGGTGGCGCCGCGATAGAGGTTGTAGCCCGTCGCGCCGCTCACGGTGTTCCAGTTGAGCGTGGCGGACGTCTGCGTGACGGAGCCGGCCTTCAGCCCGGTGGGCGCGGCCGGGAGCTGCGGGGGCTCGGGCGGAGTGCCGCCGGGGCCGGTGAGGTTCACGTCGTCGACGTTGTAGGCGGGGGTGCCGTACCAGCCGTGGGTGTAGATCGTCACGGACGTGGTGTTCGCGCCGGTCGTGAAGCTCACCTTGAGCTGGCTGTACGACGCGGCGTTCGGCGCCCAGGTCGACACGTCGATCGTACCGGTGCCGCTGGCGCCCAGGTAGACGTAGCTGCCCTGGACGTACGCGCTCAGCTCGTACGCGGAGTTCGGCTGGACGGCGACCGTCTGCGAGCACTTCGCGTTGTCCAGGCCGGCGGGCGTGGCCTTCAGGGCCGAGGTGCCGCCGTGGACGGGGCTGGAGACCGTGGTGCCGCTGGCACCGGAACAGGTCCAGCCCGACATACCGGACTCGAAGCCCGGGTTGGACACCAGGTTCTCGGCGGCCTGCGCGGTGCCGGTGAGGGCGCTCAGCCCGGCGACGCCGAGGGCGGCCGAGACGGCGGCCGCGAGCCCGATTCTGATGCCTCTGCGTGACTTGGGTGATCTGTGGGTGATCGGTAGCACAACTGCCTCCGGAGCGGGGGTGAACGGAGCAGATATAAGGTCCAGACCAATCTGGTCTAGGCCAATGGGCATGTCAAGGGGTGTGAACGAGACGCGTTCCGCCTGCCCCGCGATTTACCGCAGGTCAGCCGCGAAGATTCCGGGGAACCCGGTGTCCGCGCGGGGATCCGCGGATAGGCTCCACCTGTAGTGCGCACGAGTTGACGATCCGTGACCACCGACTGACGACTTCGACCGGACGGGAGCCGCGCGTGCCCTTAGCAATCGCCGTGACCAGCCCCGACCTGGTCCTTCCCGAAACCCCGGTGCTGGTCCTGCAGTCCCCCCGGGAGCAGAGCCTCGAGGACGCCCTCGCGCGGACCTCCGCGATCCTGGAGCACCACGGGTTCCTCCTCGTCGTCTATCCGCAGGCGGCGCCCGCGGCCGTCGTACGGCGGCTGCACACGGTGCGTTCGGTGCTGGAGAGTGACCGGATCGCGCTGGTCCCGCTGCCCCTGCCGCCGCTCGCCGTGGCCGTCCTGGCCCGTCAGCTCACCCAGCTCACCGACCCCGCCTACGGCCCGCAGCCCGGCCCCGGCATCGCCGCCTCCGCCGCCCGGCTGCTCACGCACTACGTCTACGCCGGCGGCCTCCTCGGCAGCCTGTCCAAGCTGGACCGGGTGCCCGTCGCCCTCGGCCGGCACCTCAAGTCCCGGCTCCCCGGCGCCCAGCACGCCGTCCTCGCCGCCCCCCGCGAGGAGGCGGCGAAGGCCGACAGGCCGCCCGCCGGCCCCGACTTCGCGACCACCCTGGTCGTCGCCCGCGGCCAGCTCGCCGGCGACTGGCCCGAGCGCGTCCTCGCGCCCGCCTGGCGCGTGCGGGCCGTGCTGGAGGTGCCGCTGCCCGGACCGTCCGCCGCCTGGTGGGCGACGTCCAGGGTGGTGGAGTTCGCGGCCGGCATCTTCGACCCCGGCGTCCTGCACCAGCTCGTCGCCTCCGTCCGCCGCGAGCGCTGCCCGTGGTGCGGACTGGAGGTCCTGGGCGACCGCTGCGTGCTGTGCGTCGCACCCGTCCCCCCGGGGATCCCGGCCCCGTCGCCGCCGACCCCGATGCGGCTGCTGCCGTGATCCCTGTCCCCGCCGAGCCCACGCGATGAGGATGAGCCCATGAACTCCCGCCAGCGCCGCGGCATCATCCTGGTGCTGCTGTCCGTCCTCGCCGCCCTCGGCGCCTTCGCCGGCGTCCTCGCGGTGATCGACGACGTCGAGTCGAAGGTCGGCTCCGAGACCACCGCGTACAAGCTGAAGGCGGACGTCAAGGCGTACGAGCCGCTGGAGGCCGCCCAGTTCGAGCGCACCCGGATACCCGAGCGGTGGCTGCCCGACACCGCCGTCACCGACCTCGGCGACCTGGCCGGCAAGGTCGCCACGACGACCCTGCGCAAGGGCTCCCTGCTGCAGTCCGACATGATCGCCGCCCGCCCCGAACTGAAGCCGGGACAGCAGGAGATCGCGATCATGATCGACGCGTCGACGGGCGTCGCGGGGAAGATCAGGCCCGGATCGACGGTGAACGTCTTCGCCACCTTCCAGGGCCGCAGCGACGCGGAGAAGTCCGTGTCCCGCCTGATCGTCGCCAACGCCCCCGTCATCGACGTCGGCGAGCTCGCGCCCTTCCGCCGCACCGGCGACGACGACCCCCGGCGCGACGAGGGCGACGCCGTTCCCATCACGTTCGCCCTGAACACCGCGGACGCCCAGCGCATCGCGTACGCCGAGTCGTTCGCCGCCCACGTCCGCCTCGCGCTCGTCGCCCCCGGCACGACCACCAGCGTCACCGCCGAGGACCGTACGTACACCCTGGACGAGGACGGGTGACGCCGTGAACCGCAGACCGAGTCCCGTGCGGCGAGGTGAATCCAGATGATCCGCATCCTGCCCGTCATAGGAGACCCCGACGCCGCCCGGGCGACCGTCTCCCTGCTGCACCAGCTCCCCGACTCCGACGCCCTGCCCCCCGTCGGCGACTCGGTGACCCTCCTGGACACCCTCGGCCGGCAGGCGGTCGCCGAGCTGCCGGAGGTGGTGCTCGTCCACGAGCGGATCGGTCCGGTGCCCGCGCTGGAGCTCGTACGCGAACTCGCCCTGCGCTTCCCCGCCGCAGGCGTCGTGCTGCTCACCGCCGACGTCAGCCCCGAGGGCTACTCCGCCGCCATGGACGCCGGCGCCCGCGGCGTCGCCGCCCTCCCCCTGACGTACGACGAACTCGCGGCGCGCATCCAGGCGGCGGCGGTCTGGTCCGGCGGCGTACGGCGGCATCTGGGCGCCGCCGCGCCCGGACCCGAGGGGTACGGCGGTGGTGCGGGCGGGACGCTGCTCACCGTCAGCGGGGCGAAGGGCGGCGTGGGGACGACGGTCGTGGCCGTCCAGCTCGCGCTCGCGGCGCGGGCGGCGGGGCGGGCGGTGGCGCTGGTCGACATGGATCTGCAGTCCGGTGACATCGCGTCGTACCTCGACGTGCAGTTCCGCCGGTCCATCGCCGACCTCGCCGGGATCAAGGACATCTCCCCCCGGGTCATCGGCGATGCCGTGTTCACCCACCACACCGGCCTCGGACTGCTGCTGGCCCCTGCCGAGGGGGAGCGCGGGGAGGACCTCGACGACCGGGTCGCGCGCCAGACCATCGCCGCGCTGCGCGCCCGGTACGAGCTGGTCGTCGTCGACTGCGGCAGCCAGCTGGGCGCGGCGTCCGCCGCCGCCGTCGAACTCGCCGACCTGGCGCTGCTGGTCGCCACCCCCGACGTGATCGCCGTCCGGGGCGCCAAGCGGGCGGTGCGGCTGTGGGACCGGCTGCAGATCCGCAAGGCAGAGGACACGACCGTACTGGTCAACCGTTTCACCAGGGGGACGGAGATCCAGCCGTCCATCATCGCGCGGGCGACGGGGACCCGGGTGAACCGGACGGTCGTACCGGCGGCGTTCAAGGAACTGCAGCCGTTCGTCGACGCGGGCCGGCTGCAGGACCTCGGCCCCAAATCGAGCATCCGCCAGGCCCTGTGGACGGCCGCCGGGGAGCTCGGGCTGACGTCCGCTCCCGAACCGGCGTCCGCCCCGCCCGCGCAGGAGGCCCCCGCCCTCACCCAGCCGGCCCGCCCCCAGCTCGGCCGGCCGGCCGTCGTCCCCCCGCGACCCGAGCTGCCGCCCGGCGCTCCCGACGGCCGCAGGCGGTGGCGTGACGACAGCGGGCAGATCACTGTCGAGTTCATGGGGATGATCCCCCTCATCGCCCTCGTGCTGGTGCTCGTCTGGCAGTTCGTGCTGGTCGGTTACACCTACACCCTCGCGGGGAACGCCGCCGATATGGCGGCACGCGCGGCGGCCCTCGGCCAGGACGCCGGAGCGGCGGCGAACGAGCAACTGCCCGACGGCTGGACGGCGTCTGTCGCGGTGTCCGAGACGGACGGCGTTTCGACGGCGACCGTCGACCTGAAGGTGCCCGTGCTGTTCCCCGGGGGAATCGACTTCCCGTTCACCGTGACCGGGAAGGCGGGCGCCACCGATGAGGAGAACGGGTGATCCGGGTGCGCCGTCCCCGGCGTCAGACGGACCGCGGCTCCGTCAGCATCGAACTCATCGGCTTCCTGCCGATCCTCCTGATCCTCGCGCTGGCTGGCGTCCAGCTCGGCATCGCGGCGTACGCGGCCTCCCAGGCGGGGACCGCGGCCCGCGCCGCGGCCAGGATGGGCTCCCTGGACGACCCGCCGTCCAGCCCGTCCGCCGCCGGACACGCGGCGATGAGCGGCTGGCTCGCGGACGGCGCGCAGATAGAGCCGTCCACGAGCGACGACCAGGTCCATGTGACCGTCACCGTGGAGATCCCGTCCCTCTTCCCCGGTATCGGCTTCGGCTCCGTCACGAGGGACGCCACGATGCCGCGCGGGGACGAGGGGTGATCCGATGAGCCTGCGATCCCGGCTGACCACGCCGGAACACGCCGTCGAGGGACACAGCGAGAGTTTCGTACCGACGTACCGCGCGAAGCTCCTCGAGGAGATCGACCTCGCCGAGATGTCGTCCCTCGCCCCCGCCGAGCGGCGCGCCCGGCTCGAGCGCGTCCTCGGCCACATCCTCTCCCGCGAGGGCCCCGTCCTCTCCACCGCCGAACGCGCCCAGCTCATCCGCCGCGTCGTCGACGAGGCCCTGGGCCTGGGCATCCTCGAACCACTCCTCGAGGACGCCTCCATCACCGAGATCATGGTCAACGGCCCCGACCACATCTACGTCGAACGCGCCGGCCGCGTCGAACGACTCCCCATGCGCTTCGCCTCCGACGACCAGCTGATGCAGACGATCGAACGCATCGTCTCGACCGTCAACCGCCGCGTCGACGAATCCACGCCCATGGTCGACGCCCGCCTCCCCAGCGGCGAACGCGTCAACGTGATCATCCCCCCGCTCTCCCTCACCGGCCCGATCCTCACCATCCGCCGCTTCCCCCGCTCGTACAAACTGCACGAGCTGATGGAGCTGGGCACCCTCGACGAGCACATGCTGCTGCTCCTCGCCGGCCTGGTCCGCGCCAAACTCAACGTGATCGTCTCCGGGGCCACCGGCGCCGGCAAGACGACCCTGCTCAACGCCCTCTCCGGCCTCATCCCCGAGGGCGAACGCATCATCACCGTCGAGGACGCCGCCGAACTCCAGCTCCAGCAGCCGCACGTCATCCGCCTGGAGTCCCGCCCCCCGAACGTCGAGGGCAAGGGCCACATCACCATCCGCGACCTCGTACGCAACAGCCTCCGCATGCGCCCCGACCGCATCATCGTCGGCGAGGTCCGCGGCGGCGAGACCCTCGACATGCTCCAGGCCATGTCCACCGGCCACGACGGCTCCCTGGCCACCGTGCACGCCAACACCGCCGAGGACGCCCTGATGCGGCTGCAGACCCTGGCCTCCATGTCCGACGTCGAGATCCCCTTCGAGGCCCTGCGCGACCAGATCAACAGCGCCGTCGACTGCATCGTCCAGCTGTCCCGCCACACCGACGGCACGCGCAAGATCGACGAGATCGTGATGCTGTCCTCCCGCGGCCGCGAGGTCTTCCGGCTCGCCTCCGTCTGCCGCTTCAAACCCCTCCCCGTCACCGCCGACCGCGTCGTCCGCGGCCGCTTCGACTACGCCCCGCTGCCGCGCCGCACCGGCGACCGCCTCTTCTACGCGGGCGAGCCCGTCCCCCCGGCGTTCGGCGTGGCCCCGTCGGACGCGCATCTGGATCTGCGGGAGGCGCGGTGACGGTGTCCAGCGCCGAAGGGACGGCCCGACCGTGACGTACGAGACCGCCGCCGCCGTCGCGATCGGCGCCGCCCTGCTGGCCTGCCTCCTCGCGGTGCTCGGCATCTGGGCGTACGCCTCGGGCCGCCGGCAGCGCGCCGCCCTCATCCGGCGCCTCAGCGACGACCGCGGCGCCCCGCCCGGCACCCGCCGCCGGTTCGCCGAGGTCGACCGCCGCGTCCGCCGTACGGCCCTGGGCCGCCGGCTGGAACGCCGCCTCGCGGTGACGGGCCTGGACCTCACACCGGGCGAGTTCACGGTGTACGTCGCGGCGCTCGTCGCCGGGCTGTGGATCCTGGCCGACGCGGTGTTCGCCGCGTTCTTCGGACCCATCGCCGGGCTGATCGGGGTGTGGAGCGCGTACGCCTTCCTCAACTGGCAGCGCCAGCGCCGCATCGAGGCGTTCATCAACCAGCTCCCCGACCTCTCCCGCATCCTCGCCAACGCCACCCAAGCGGGCCTCGCCCTGCGCACCGCGCTGGGCATCGCCGCCGAGGAACTCCCCGCCCCCGCCGGCGAGGAACTGTCGAAGGTCACCGACCAGCTCGCCCTCGGCATCTCCCTGGACGACGCCCTCGGCGACCTCCAGGACCGCCTTCCCTCCCGCGAACTGGTCGTCCTCGTCTCCACCCTCGTCCTGTCCAACCGCGCCGGCGGCCAGGTCGTCTCCTCCCTGCGCAACCTCACGGTCACCCTCAACGACCGCAAGGAGACCCGCCGCGAGGTCCGCACCCAGCTCGCCCAGGTCACCCTCACCGGCTACACCGTCCCGGTCATGGGCCTGGGCGCCCTGATCCTCACCGACCAGATCATCCCCGGCTCCCTCGACCGGATGAGCTCCTCCGCCCTCGGCCAGGGGGCGATCATCCTGTCGATCGCCCTGTACGCGGCGGGCATCCTGCTGATCCGCCGGCTGGCGAAGATCCATGTGTAACCGTACGAAGGGGCTCGCCCGTGTCTGACTACACGGCGCCACTGCTGGCGCTCGCCGCCGCGCTGGCGGTGTTCGGCATCCTCGCGGGCATACGCCTCTACCGCACCGAGGTGAAACTCCCCTCCGACCTCCAGCTGGCCCTGGAGGTCGGCGCCACCCGCACCACGCGTACGGGCTCCGCCCTCGACCGCCTCGGCATGCGCTTCGCCCCCCTGGTCCTGCGCCTGATGGGCCCCGCCCGCGTCGACCGCAAACGCCGCCGCATCGACATGGCGGGCAACCCCGGCGGCCTCACGCTCGACCGCTACGCGGCCCGCCGCGCGGTGTACGCGCTCCTGGGCGGCTTCGGCGCCCTGGCGATGCTCTCCCGCGGCAGCCTGGTGGGCGCCGCGGTCCTCATCGCCTTCGGCCTCTGGTGGGCGGAGGTGGGCATCTGGGCGGCGGTCCGCAAACGCCGCGAGGTCATCGAACGCACCCTCCCCGACTTCCTCGACGTCCTCGCGGTGGTCGTCTCCGCCGGCCTCGGCTTCCGCCAGGCCCTGGACCGGGTGGCGGAGAAGTACGAGGGCCCCTGGGCGGACGAACTCCGCATCACGCTCCGCCAGATGGACATGGGCGTCAGCCGCCGCCAGGCCTTCGAGGAACTCCGCCGCCGCAACGACTCGGAGCAGGTCGCGCAGTTCGTGACGGCACTCCAGCAGGGGGAGGACCTGGGGGCGCCGATCGTCGAGACGCTGATCCAGATCGCGACGGACCAGCGCCGGACGGACGCCCAGAACGCGCGGCGGCGGGCGGCTCGGGCGATTCCCAAGGCGACGTTGCTGATTACGTCGTTCATGGTGCCGGCGACGATCATTTTGCTGATCACGGCGGTGTATTTGGGGTCGGGGTCGGAGTTCGATGTGCTGACGGGGGAGTAAAGCCGACGCGAGTGCGTCAACCTGGCGATTCCCGTACGTGAGCGGTGCGTTGCACAAAGTAGCGAGTCTGTTAGTGTGACTGCCCTGCCTGACGATGCGACTGATGCCGGGGCCCTGGACTGGGCTCATTGGCATGCCCATGCCCATATGCGTATGACGGGGGAGTGCCATGACATCCGACTGGGCCGAATGGAACGAGATCAAGGCTGCCGCAGCCACCAGCAGAACCCGCCTCGACGGGGTGGCAGGCGAGGCGCCCCCGCCCGGGGCGGGCGTCCGCCTCGTGGTGACTCCGCAGATGCTGCGCACGGCGGCCGACCGGGCGTCGGAGGTGGCGGCGAGTGTCCACCGCTTCGAGACGGCCTTCGTTCCCGGCATCAGCAAGGCCGGCACCGGGATGAAGGGCTTCGCGAGCGCACCGGCCTTCACGGCCCTGGAGGAGCGCTGGCGTGACCAGACCCGCCGCCTCGTCGGCCTGTTGGCATCGGATCTGGCCCCTTCCCTGCGCCAGTCGGCGACGCTGCTGAAGCGGGGTGACATCAGCGCCCACGGCGACCTGATGCGCGTCGATCCCGGTACGCAGGGCTGAAGGGGGCGCGGAAGATGGTTACCTACCAGCATCTGACCTCGGCGGACTTCGAGCCGCTGGCGGACTCGATCACGGCATGGCAGAAGTTGCCGGATCGGTTCAAGAGCCGCGAACGCGCGCTCAGGGAGCAGGTCAAGCGCCCGCTCGCTCCTCCCGCCTGGCAGGGGGAGTCGTCCGACGCGGCGCACCACCGCATCGATGCGGTGGGCAGGGAACTGACCCTCGCCGCCGGCGAGGCGAGCGACGTGCACAGCTTGCTGCTGGACGCGCACACCGTCCTCACGGCGCTGCAGAAACAACTGAGGAACTACGTCGCCTCGCTCTCGGACGACCCGAACCTGACGGTGGACCCGTCAACAGGTCACGTCTCGTACACCCCGAAGAACACCGCCGATCTCACCCCCACGGCCCTCGGCCTCCAGGCGAAGAACTACGCCGAGTCGATCACCTCGGCAAACGCGGACATCGCGAAGATCCTCACGGCGGCCACCGAAGCGGACGACAACCTCCGCAGTGGGCTCGAACGCGACGCGAACGGCCGGGGCAAGGGCTTCAGCGACGACGGCTACAACACCCTGGGCGCGGCGGAGGCGGGCCGCGAACAGGCGGAGAAGGACGCGGCGGCGGCGACTGCCCTCGCGGGAATCCACGACCGACCCCTCACGGAGACCGAACTCCGCCGTCTGAACACCCTCATGCAACGTCACGAGGGCGACCCGGACTTCGCGGAACGCTTCGCGCTGTCGATGGGCCCGAAGCGAACGCTGGAGTTCTGGGCAAGGGCTTCGATGAGCGCCGACAAGGCCACGACGGACGAGCTGACGAAGCTGCAGAAGTCCTTCGGCGTCACCCTGGCCACGGCCACACAGTCGAACACCCCGGCGATGGAGCGCTGGGAACGTGACATGACAGCCCTGGGCAAGGAACGCATCAGCCTCCAGGGCGCCAAGGTTCCCGGAACGCTGCCTCCGGGTCCGTACGGATTCCAGGTCATGAGCAGCCTCATGCGAAACGGCCGCTACGAATCGGACTTCCTCCAGGACTACGGCAAGGAACTGCTCAAGTTCGAGCGCGCCTCGGCGGACAAGGGCATCACACCGGAAAACCTCTGGCGCACCCCCGCGGGTCCTGGCGACCGCCTCACCTTCGGCATCCACGACACGGGAACGGACCCCATGTCGGGCTACCTCGAAGCCCTGGGCCAAGACCCGACGGCCGCAACGGCGATGTTCGACGACGGCTCGTCCTCGGATCCGGACCTGAAGTACCTCCTCGAGGACCGCAAGTGGCCGGTCGACTGGACGGGGGGCGGCGATCCCCGGGGGATGGGCCACGACGAACTCGGGCACGCGCTGGAGGCCGCGACGCTCGGGGTGCCTCATGGCGAGGTGGGGCTGGAGAGGACGGCGGAGGGGGCGCGGGTTATGACGCAGGTGGTGAAGGCGGTTGCGGTAGATGACGAGTTCCTTGGGTCGCGACCCGGAATGAACGATTCAATCGCCCGTATGAGTGCGGGTTATATCGACGACTTCAACTGGGCTTTGGCTGACCGGGGTGGAAACAGTGATCACATGGACAAGGACCTCATGTTTGGACACGAGGGTCTTGCGCATCTGCAAGTGAATGGTGATACGGCGCAGAGGTTCCTCAAAATCGTGGCGGAGGACGAGGTAGGTCACGCGACACTGACCGCTTCCCAGAGCGCATTCACCCATAACGCAATGCTCGGCCATCTTGATGATCACGAGATGGCCAAGCGGATTATGACCACTGGTTCCTACATGCACGGATACATGGATGAATCGCGAATCGCGGAGGTCAAGGAAACCTACGCGGGTCAGGCGGAACGGATCAATGCCGAGATTGCCGAGACCGCGGCCTGGAAGAAGTACGGCACCAGCCAGGTCATCGGTGTGGGGGCTGGATTCGTTGCCGGCGCGGCTGCGGGGCCGGGTGCCGGAGTAGTGGTGGCGACAGCCGTTCCGATGGCCATTGAGGCGGGCGCTGGAGCACTGGACCAGTTCGTGGGCGCAAAGATCGACGAGTCAGTTCCGCCCGTCGATTTCTCGCAGGAAGCTTCGCTGTATACGCAAGGCCGTCTGTCCGCGGGACTCGATGCGGCAAAAGATCCTGCTCTTTGGTATGCCGACGCCGGTGGCTATTCCGACGAGGCAACGGGCGAACTGGTCGACGCCGCGGCGAACTGCTACGAGCACGGGGCTGGTGCTGTTGACCGCATCAACATTCAGTGAGAGTGAAGGGGTGTGCGGGCGCATGATGCCGTCGGGTGTGTACTGGAGGCGACTTATGGTGTCGCTCGCTGCAGTGGGTGTTCTGTCCCTGGCTTCGTGCCTGTTCGAGAGCGGTGTGTCAGCCAGTGAGGTGTGTGGTGGTGTGCCGGAACGTACGGCGGATGCGGTGGCTGAGTTGGCAGGGGATGACCGGTTTGACGAAGAATCGGTCGGGGACTTTCCTGATGCGGCGACTCGATTGAAGAAGGCGGTGATCAGTGGGTCCCCTGCCGGAGCGCGTACTGTATGTATTGTTCGTCCGCTCGACCCTGACAGATCTCGGGATGCGGGATACATGGCGCGCACGTTCATTAAGATCGCGGTGCTGTCCGAATTGCCTCACGATCCGAACGAAGGCGTCCCGAGCGATTTCTACTTTCAGCGTTATCGCTATGGTCTCAGGGCCGATGGGGACGGATTCTCGAGCAAGCTCTATTTCCGGTGTGCTCCCTCGCGCGGGGTGAAGGCTGATGGCGCGGTGATTGAGGTGGAGGCCGACACCCCGTTCGTGAAGAGGGGAGGAAGGGCGGGTGACGATTCCCCCACTTATCGCATGGCCCTCCTCCGAGCCGTAGCCCACAAACTCGCCACCGGCCTCGACTGCGCGTCCAGCGCCAACATCCCGGCAACCGACCAGCCGTACATCAACCAGGCGAAATACGACTGACCCCCAACACAGGAGCCCGCGTCCCCTACTCACCCCCATAAACCCGCTCCAAGTCCACCAACACCACCTCCCCCCGCCCCTCGGCCGCCCGCAGGGCCGGGGTGAAGCCCACGCCGCTGTAGCACGCCGGCAGTGCGTGGACCGTGTCGATGCCCCGGGCCGTGAGCAGGCCCAGGATGTGGTGCAGGCGGGCCAGGTCGGGGAGGTCCATGAGGCGGCCCCATGTGACCTCCCCGACCGACAGAAGGACCCCCGTGTCCTGGCCGACCGCCCCGTGCACCACCACGTCCACCTCGTGCGAGGTGCGCGCCTCGGGATCAGCCACCGTCCCCGCCGCCGCCCGTACCGGCATCCCGCCGAACGTGGCGGGGTCCGCGTGATCCAGCACCCACTCCCTGCACAGGTGCTCGAAATGCGGCCCGACCACCTTGCTCAGGAACGTGTCCTGGCTGCGCGCCCACGCGGCTGACGTGCGCCGCCGGTCGAAGGCCGCCTGCTCGGGCCGTACGACCGCGTGGTGGAAGGCGATCAACGGCTCCGCGACGCGATAGCGGGGCCGGTTGCGCCGGAACACGTCGTCCTCCACCGCGATCAGCCCGCAGTTCCGCAGCACGGTGAGCGGCAGGGCCGCATCAGTGCGTGGCCGCCCCAGGTAGTTGGCGATCCCGCCGGACGTCTCGTTCCCCTGGGCCACGGCGGCGAGGACCGAGTGGTACAGGGACCGGTCCCGGAGCTCGCTCTCGGCCGCCAGCAGGAACGGCGCTTCGCCGTAGATCGCGCTCGCCGGATTCAGGACGCTCCGGCACATCCACGCGTCGAAGTCGGCGAAACCTTCGGGCGTGTCGCCCGCGACGAACTCGTTCCGGTACGCGGGCGTGCCGCCCACGACGGCATGGGTGAGCACCGCGAGCCGCGGATCCCCGATGCCCCAGAACGCCGCGGCCTGCCGATAGGGCAGGGACTGGACGACGAGGTTCAGGCCGGCCCGCCCGCACAGCGGAGACGTTCCGGACAGCAGGCCGCCCATGAAGGACAGCGCGCTGCCGCACAGCAGCAGCCGTGGGGAGCGGGTGAGATGACGCGGGGTCCGGGTGCCGATGGCCGCCTGGAGGGCGGACGGCAGCGAGTCGTCCGCCCGGGCCAGATAGGGGAACTCGTCCAGGACCACGACCGTCGGCGTTTCCCGGCCCAGGTCAAAGAGCAGATCGACGGCTTCGGCCCAGTTACCCGGCCGGTCCGGGACCGAGCGGCCCGCGTAGTCGGCCACCGCCCGTCCCAGCATCGCGAGGGACTCGGAGCGTGAGGCCTCAAGCGCCTGGAAGTAGAAGCCGCCGGTCGCCTCGGCCAGGGAGTCGAGCAGGAAGCTCTTGCCCTGTCGCCGCCGGCCGGAGACCACACCCAGGGAGGGGCCGGGTTGTGGGTTCCCCGCGAAGGCGGTGAGCTCGCTCCACTCGACGTTACGGTCGAACATGCCGTCGGGTTTGGGTACGGGCCTGCGCGGGCGTCGGGCCACGACGGGCTCCCAGGTATGTCGGGGTGCAGCTGGTGGAGGTATACCTCGACATAACCGAAAGAAGCCCGGGATCGGTTACGGCAGACGTCGGATCAGCGGCCCAGAACCCCCGCCTCCACCCCCGGATCCAACCCCACCACCGGCCGGTCCCCCCGCTGCGGTGCCGTCCCGCCGATCGACGTCAGCCACGCCCACGTGTCCCGTACCGTCTCCGTCACCGGACGGCACCGCAGCCCCGCGGCCTGGGCGCGCGCAGTGTCCGACGTCATCAGCGCGTCGTAGTCCTCCCCCGGCGGCAGCCACGCCGGCAGCTGGAGCCACGGCTCGATCCCCGCCGCCAGAATCACCTCGGCGTCGGTCCACCGCAGCCGCGCACCCGACGGGTTGACCGCTGCGACACACGCCTCCAGCAGCTCCCCCGTCGAGGCGAACCCCCGCGGACACACCACGTCGTACGGCCCCGACCGCTCGTCCCGCAGCGCGTCCAGCGTGAACGCCGCCAGGTCGCGGGCGTCGACGTACTGCAGCCCCTGCTCCCGCGGCCCCGGCGCCAGCACGTCGCCCCCGCGGGCGATTCGCGTCAGCCACCACGGCAGCCGGCCGATGTTCTCGTACGGACCCAGCACCAGCCCCGCCCGCAACAGCAGCGTCCGCGCAGCCCCGAAGGAGTCCAGCGCCGCCAGCTCGCCGCCCCGCTTGGCCTGCGCGTACTCCACGTCCCCCGCGTCGGGGTCGCCGTCGACCACCGCCCGGGTCTCGTCGCCGCCCGGTGCCGCCGGGTACGCGTACACCGAACGCGACGATACGTACGCGTACCGCCCGGCGCGCGGGGCGAGGAGCCGCGCGCTGTCCCGTACGACCGAGGGCGCCGCCGACCAGGTGTCGACCACCGCGTCCCATTCCTCCGGACCCGAGGGCGACGACAGCGCCGCCAGCCCGTCCGCCGCCGTCCGGTCGCCGTGCAGTGCCCGGACCCCCGCCGGCGCCGGGCCGGTCCCGCGATGGAAGACCGTCACCTCCCAGCCGCGTGCCACGGCGTCCTCGGCGATCGCACGGCCGACGAAATCTGTTCCACCAAGTATGAGCAGTCGCATGCGCCGAGTCTGCGTCCCCGCAAGCCTCCGTGGCCAGGGCGTCTGCTGACGGCAGAGCCCCCGTACGGAATGTGGATCGCGTCACGTCAACCACCCGGGACAGCCCCCGACTTACCTCCCTGGCCAGCGACAACACGGCTACCGAAGGGTAACTCGCCCCAGTCGCCGGTTATGCGCCCCCAACGGCGGTTTGTTCTACTGCGGTGTGGACCTCACAACCAATCCCTGGGCCGCCGCCGGCCTCGACCCCCTCGCCGGGCGCGTGCTGGAGTACCTGGTGACCGTCCCGTCCGCCGACGTCACCGAGACGGCCGCGGCCGTCGGCGCGACGCAGGCCGAAGCACGCACCGCCCTGCGCCTCCTCGCCGACGCCTCCCTCGCCCTGCGCACCGACGGCGACGAACCCCGCTGGGCCGCCGGCCCGCCCCGCTCCTCCCTCGGCGCCGTCCTCGGCCGCCGCCGCGCCGAACTGGCCCGCGCGGAGGGGCTCGTCGAACGGCTGCAGGACATGTACGAAACCGTTTCCGCGCCCCGCACCGCCCGCCTGGTGGAGGTGCTGGAGCGCGAGGAGGAGGTGGCGGTCCGCTACGCCCAGCTGCTGAAGGCCACGTCGACGGAGCTCCTGCATCTGGCCAAGCCGCCGTACGTGACCGGCCCGCACGGGCCCGCCGACGGATTCCCGGTGCCGGACGGGCTGCGGATGCGGTCGGTGTACGAGACGGACGGCTTCACGAACCCCCTGTCCCTCGTCACCGCCGAACGCGGCATGGTCCTGGGCGGGGAACTGCGGCTGGCGTCCCGGCTGCCCATGAAGCTGGTGGTTTTCGACCGGACGGCCGCCCTGCTGCCGATGTCCGTGGACCGTCCGGCGGCCGGTTCGCTCGTGGTGCACTCGCCGGCGCTGGTGACTTCCCTGGTAGCGCTGTTCGAGAGCCTGTGGGAGGCCGCCGAGCCCGTGTGCGGCGGCGAGGACGAGGGGCCGGGGCGGCGGACCCGGGAGATCCTGCGTCTGATGGCGACCGGGATGAAGGACGAGACCATCGCCCGCGTGCTCAAGGTGAGCCGCCGCACCGTGCAGAAGCACGTCAGCGACGCGGGCACCCTCCTCGGGGCCAAGACCCGCTTCCAGATCGCGCTGCTCGCGGCGGAACGGGGCTGGCTGAAGGACGCGTGACAGGGGGCGGTGTCCCGTACCGACGGACACCGCCCCCTCAGCGAAAGAGGCTCAGAAGCTCATGCTCCAGCCCTGCAGCTCACCCTCGTCCATGTCGAAGATCCCCGGCGTCCCGTCGAACACCCGCAGCTTCCACGTCCCCACCGCGGAGACCGCCGAGGCGTCGACCGTGTATGTCGCGTGCAGGTCGGGCCCGAGCACCCACGGCCCCCAGGGCTTGACGGGCACGACCGTGCCGTCGGGGGCGACCAGGTCGATCACCATGGCGAGGCCGAACGGGTGCGTGATGTCGACCGTGACCTTCAGATCACTCGGCGCGCTGCCCGGCCTCCCCCGTACGACCATCGGCGACTCGACCGTGCCGTGCTCGGGGATCACGAAGTGCGTGGGGTTGGTGAAGTAGTGCCCGCCGGACTCCACGACGGTCCAGGTGAACGCGAGGGTACGGGTGTCACCTTCGCCGTTCGTGATGGTGATCGCCGTGTCGTACTCCCCGGCCTTGTCCGGCGTCCCGCTGATCAGCCCGCTGGCCGGGTCGATCGACAGGCCCCGCGGCAGCGACCTCGCGCTGTACGCCAGCGCGCCCGGCCGCGTGCTGGACGCGACGATCCGCCGGCTCACCGGCTGGCCCGTGGCCACCGGCTCCGTTGCCGGACGCTCGACGCCGATGTGGTTGACGTACCCGATCCCGAGGTTGACGCCCGCCCAGGCGTTGGCCACGGCCTCGTAGCCGTCGCTCTGCGCGCCGTACAGATCGGCCGCCGCCCGCAGCGTCGCCGTGCGGGCGCCCGGGTAGTCGGTGGTGCTCGTCATGTAGACCGTGAGCGCGCGGTACATCACGTCGGTGGCGCTCGTCAGGCCGATGCCCGTGACGGGCAGGCCGTCGTACGTGGGGGAGTCGTAGGCGACGCCGTTGATCGTCTTCTTGCCGCTGCCCTCGGCGAGCAGGTAGAAGAAGTGGGCGCCGACGCCGGCCGCCATGTGCGCCTCGGCGTTCTTGGTCTCCGGCGACCAGTAGTCCAGCGGCGCGTAGCCGACGGCGCTGATCCCGGCCTTCGAGGGCTCGTCCATGTAGCGGATGGGCTTGCCGTCGCCGTGCAGGTCGTCCAGCTCGGCCATCAGGTAGTCGGGGACGTCGGCCGGGTTGTCGGCGTGGAACTCGACGGCGGCGGCCATCATGTCGCTGATCGCCTCGTTGAGGGCCGGGGACTCGCCGAAGTCGCCGAGCCCGGCGGTCGCGGAGGTGACGCCGTGCGCCATCTCGTGCGCGGCTATGTCCAGCGACGTCACGGGGTGCTTGCCGTCGGCGCCGTCGCCGTAGCTCATGCAGAAGCAGCCGTCCTGCCAGTTGGCGTTGGCCAGCGGGACCCCGGGCGTCGCCTGGTAGTGGACGCGGGAGTAGCTGCCGCGGCCGTCGTCGGCTATGCCGTTGCGGCCGAAGCGGTCGTGGTAGAAGTCCCAGGTCGTCTGGGCCCCGTACGCCGCGTCGACCGCCGCCGTCTGCGGGTCGGCGGCCGTGCCGTCGCCCCAGACGTCGTCGGTGTCGGTGAACAGCACACCGGCGGACGTGGCCGTCGCGTCGAGCGTGCGGTGACCGCCGCGCTGCGGGTCGACGAGTTCGTACGAGCCGTCGTCGCGGCGCGTGGAGCCGATCGTCACGGTGCCGCTGTACAGGCTGCGGCCCTCGGCGGAGCGGATGTGCTCGGCGTTCGCCAGGACGGTCTCGCTCGCGGCGTCGGTCACGACGTGCCGCTCGCTGGGCGAGCCGTCCTTCTGGACGCCGGTGACGACCGTCTGCCAGGCGAGCCGTGCCTTGCCGCCGGCCGTCCAGACGACCAGGCGGGGGGCCTTGCCGGCCTTCGCCTTGCGGGTGCCCTGGTCGGCGGCCTTGCCGAGGGCGGTCTTCTTCGCGGTGGCGGCGGGGACTTCGGCCGTCGTGGTGGGGACGGCGGGGGCCGTCTGGGACGCGTAGGTGACGGTGCGGCCGGCGGGGCCCTCGTGGACGACCAGGTCGCCGCCGATCACGGGGAGTCCGGCGTAGGTGCGGTCGTAGCGGGTGTGGACGGTGCCGTCCGCGTCCAGGACCACGTCCTTGGGGATCAGCTTCTCGTGGGCGCCCAGCTTCAGGGTGCGGGCGGTGGCGGGTGCCTTGTCGGCCTTCTCCGCGAGGAGCTGCTTGCGGTGGGCGGGGGTGATGCTCGTGGCCTGGTGGGCGGGGTTGGCTTTGACCCGGAGCTGCGCGGTGGGGGCCGCGGTGTCCGGGCCGGTGCCGGCCGTGGCGGGGAGTGCGGACAGGGTGAGGGCTGCGGCCGTGAGGGCCACGGTCACGGCCAGGCGTTGCCGGTGCGGGCGCCGGGGGGCGGCGCTGCTGGTCGGGGAATTCACGGGGCTGGATTCCTTCCGTTCGGCGGTCCGTCCGGGCCGGCGGGCGCGATTCGGGGGACACGTCGCGCCCGCCGGCCGGTGCGCCCGCTCGGGGCGCACAGGAACCTTCGCCGCCACGTGATCACCGTGACAAGAAGATCGCGGAGGGAAGAAAGCGCAGCTGCACAGGTGGGCAACCGCTTTCTCAAACACGCCCGTCGGCAGAAACACGGAAGGGGGCGCGAAAGCGCCCCCTTCCGCAGGAAGCGTCTACTTCAGGCCGAACGCCCGTATCACCGTCTGCGTGACCCCACCGCCGTTGTGCTGCCCGGCGCTGACCCGCAGCGATACGAACGCGGCCCCCGACGGAGCGTCCAGGGCCGCCTGCCACGCGCCGCCCCTCAGCTCCTTCGGGTCCGTACGCCGCCACGTCTTCCCGTCGTCGTACGACACCTCGACCCCGAGCGACGACACGGCGTCCGCGGCGGACGCCGAACCCAGCACGGACGGCGTGACCATCACATCACTGCGCCGCCCCGCACGGCCCGCGAGGTCCACCCCGGTCCCGTAGTCCAGCTGGACCAGCGGGACGGCCTTCCCCTCGTCGGCGGCCTCCGACCGGAACCGCCACTCGGTGCGCGTCTGTGAGGAGTACGGGCTCAGCTCGGGGTCCCCGTGCGTCTCGACGACCATCCGGTACGGCAGCTCCTCCGGCGCCAGCCCGCTCGCCCCGACCCAGGGCCAGGCATCGGCCTGGAACAGCAACTCGTCCCCCTGGTACAGCTCGACCCGCTGCGGGGCACGCATCACCTGACCGCTGTGCGCGGCCCCCGCGTCCCCGAACGCCTCGACGAACGCGCTGAACGTGTCCGCACCCCGGTAGAGGGCGCCGTCCTCCAGCAGCCGCGGCCGGGTGACCGGCCCGAACCAGCGGTCGCCCTGCGTGCTCCCCGGCTCGTACGCCACCTGCCCGGTGCGCGTCTCGCCTATCTCCGCGACCGTGCCGTACTGCCGCCAGCTGCGACCGGCACCGGCGGAGACCCAGTCGGTGCGCGACCCGGCGGCGACCGGCTCGGCGGCCAACGACGGCGCCGCCGTCCCCGGCCACTCGTACGGCGGGAAGTCGGCCCGCCGCTCGACGGCGTGCATCCCGGCGGGCACGGCGAACTCGAGGTCGACCCGGGCCAGATCACCGGGATCCGTCCCGGCGGAGGGGTCGGCCGGTATCGCGCCGACGTGATAGTCGGCGAGGTCGTACAGATACTCCGGCGAGGGATGGGCCTCGACGGCGAGCTTCACGCCGCCCGGCCCGGATATCCGCCCGATCAGGGCCTCACCCTCGTCGAACCCGAGCGAGGCGACGGGGAGCGCGCTGTCGTACGCATCGCTCCGGCGCCCCGGATCCTGGTTGACGACGAGCAGCATCGCCGCGCCCGCCTTTTCGGCGGCGGCCGCCAACTCCGCCGGCGCCCGGTCGGACGCCCGCACCACCACGGCCTTCCCCCGCGCCGCGACCCCGTCGTACTCGGCCTCGGACCCCGTCCCCGCGAACACCGCGTCCAGCCGCCTCGTACCGTCCGCCAACCGCCCCGAACCGGGCTGCGTCAGCGCGTCGTCGATCCGCCGCCCCTGGTACGAGAGGGCCAGCGGCGTCTGCACCGCGCGGATCCGCGTCCCGAAGACGAAGCTGCCCTTCTTCACCTTCCCGGTCGGCAGCGCCCACAGGCTGTCGTACGCCGGCGACGGGAACTGCACGTCGAACAGCGCCGACCAGTCCGGCACCGGCTCCGCCGACGCCCAGTTCCGGTACACGTCGATCCGGCTCTGCGTCACGGCACTCGGCTTCGCGGTGTCCACCTTCACCTGCCGCACCCGTGAGGCGTCGAGCTCCACCGTCCGGTCGCCCGTCAGCTCGATCTCGGGCGCGGCGAGCAGCGCGAACCCGAGGGAGTGGGCGCCGTGCAGCCCCCGCACGTCCATGGACGAGAAGGCGGTGTACGAACCGGGCGGCAGCCGCCGGGTGACGGAGCCGCTCTCCGGGACCTCCATCAGCAGCGAACTCCCGTCCGCGCCCCGGACGTCGACCACACCGGCGGCCGGCTCACCGTCCTGGCCCTTCAGGCTCATGGTCAGCGCGTACTTCTCGGCCTCGACCACGAACCCGGTCGCCGTGTGTATGACGCCGCCGTCGAAGCGGGCCGTGACCTGCGCGGTGTACTGCCCGGCGGCGAGCCCGCCGGGGTCCGCCGTCAGCTCGGCCCGCGCGGTGCCGTGCGCGGGCACGGTGACCTGCTCGGCGTCGAGGGCGAAGGCAGGAGAGCCGTCCACCGCCAGGTCCAGGGTTATCGGGGCGTCCGTGGTGTTCGTGTAGGTGACCGGCTTGGTTATGGGCTGCGCCTCCGTGCCGTACTTCACGAGCCCCGCGTCCACCGACCCGGTCGCGAACACGTCCGCCCAGTACGCGCCCGGCACGCTCACCCGGCCCGAACCCGCCTGGTAGGGGCTGTAGTCGGGGGTGCGCACGCTGGTGCTCATCAGGGCGTCCTTGATCTGCGCCGCCGTCCAGTCCGGGTGCTTCTGCGCGACCAGCACCGCCGCGCCCGCGACATGCGGGGTCGCCATCGACGTACCCTCCGACGAGCGGTAGAAGCCCTCCCCGCCGTCGTCCATGAACTGCGACCGCGCGGCGACTATCCCCACGCCCGGCGCCGTGATGTCCGGCTTCAGCCCGTCGTCGTCCTCCCGCGGCCCGACGCTCGAGAACGGCGCCAGCCGGTCCCGGCCGTCCACCGCGCCCACGGTGAGCGCCGCGTCCGCCGTCCCCGGCGAGCCGAGGGTGTACGAGCCCTGCTCCCCGTCGTTCCCCGCGGCGACGACGAACAGCGCGCCCGTTTCGGCGCTCAGCCGGTTCAGGGCCTGGCTCAGCGGATTGTCCTGGCCGTTGCGCACGTTGCTGCCCAGGCTCATGCTGATCACGCGGGCGTGCTCGGTGCGCGCCGCCCACTCCATGCCGGCGATGATCCAGGAGTCCTGGCCGCTGTTCTGATCGCTGAGGACCTTGCCCACGACCAGGTCGGCACCGGGGGCGACCCCCTTCTCCGTCCCGCCGGACGCGGCGCCCGTCCCGGCGACCGTGGACGCGGTGTGCGTCCCGTGGCCGAACCGGTCGGTGACCTCCTGGCCGGGGACGAAGCTCCGGGACTCCACGATCCGGTCCTTCAGGTCCGGGTGCGTGGCGTCGATCCCGGTGTCCAGCACGGCCACCCGCACTCCGGCGCCCGTCCCGCCGTTCGCCCAGACCGCGGGGGCGCCTATCTGTGCCGTGCTGTCGGCGAGGGTGCCGTGGGAGCGGCCGTCGAGCCACACCCTGTCCACCCCGGCGGCGAACTCCGGGCCCTTCTTCCCCGTGAGGGCCGACCAGAGGGCGGCGGACTTCGACCGGTTGGCCCGTACGGCCTTCCCGTGGATCACCGGCAGGTCGAGGGTGGTCTCGGTGCCGGGGAGGGCGGGCTCCTTGGCCGTCCCGTGGGTGACGATCAGGGGCAGCGAGGCGGCGTGCGCGTCGTCGTAGCCCTGCTCGATCAGCCCGGTGACGTCGAAGAGCCGCCGGTCGAGCCGTCCGTCGGCGAGATACGGCAGCACCGCGTCCGGGTACGCGAACGTGTGCCCGTCCTCGACGGTCACCCGCAGCGACCCCGTGGCCCCCGGCGCCCGCTGCACGCTGACCTCGGGCTTCGGGCCGGCGCCGACGGTCACCCGGTCGCCGGTGAGCAGGGTGACGGTGGTCGGGGTGGCGGACTTCTGCACGGCCGGAGCCGGTCGGCCGGAGCCCTGAGCCGTGCCGGGGACGGCCAGGGCGGCGACGGTCGCGGCGGCGAGCGCCGCCACGGCCGTTCTTCGGGATGGGGAGAACCTCACAGTACGTGCCTCCGGGAGAGTCGTTCGGGAGCCGCGGCTCTCCGCTTCCCGGATCCGGCGACAGGGGGACGCCGGATCCGGCTGGTCGGAGGGCTACGGCGCGCACCAGCACCCTCGTCGCCGCGGATGCGCGGTGACAAGGACAACCCGGAGGTGACGTTGCGCAGTTGCGCAGGTGTGCACCATCCCGGAGTGCGCCGGTCAGCTCAGGTCGGGCCAGGTCAACAGGTCGGTGGCGAGGGACGCGTCGCCCTCGACACGTATCCGGTCCACGGGAAGCCGACGGTGGAGCACGAGGAGCAGATCGCTCGCCGCTCCCCGCAGGGTGGCGGCACGCCCCGGATCCCCGGCGCCCTCCGGCAGCCCGAGCTCCCACTCGGGTCCCTCGGCCGTCCGCAGACGTATCTCACCGGGGGCGTGGGGCCACGCGACCGCCGTACCGTGCGACACGTCGAGGAACTCCGCGATGCCGTCCAGGGCCACGTCAGCCGGCACCGCCTCGGGCAGCCCGGCGGCCAGCTGCGCGTCGAAGGCGTGAACAGCGGCCTCCTGCACCTGATGCCGCGCCACGGCCCCGACGGTCTGCGGCGCCTTCGAGCCACCCCACCACGTCCAGCAGCCATCCTCGGGGCCGGCGGCCCGCAGGGCGCCGACGAGGATCCGCGTCGACTCCTCGGCCCAGGCGAGCAACTCACCCGCACCGGGGCCGGAGTCGTCCCCGTCCCGCCGCCGGGGCGTGAAGTCCGGCCCCGAGGCGACCACTGTCGCCCAGAACCGCTGCACCTCACCGAGATGAACGACGAGGTCACGCAGGCTCCAGTCCGGGCAACTGGGCACACGCGCACCCGGATCCGCGGCAGCGGCGGCCTTGCGAAGGGCTTCGGAACGCTCCTCGATCCGGGCGAGGAGCCGGTCGTACGACGGGGTGAGTTCGGTCATGTCTCGGTTGTATCAGCGGGGTCTGACAAAGCGACCCGTTCTTGATCACTCAGCGCAGCAGATCCAGTACAGTAAGTGACTGCGTCTTGTACGGATAAAGACGCCAATGCCCCTTCCTCTGGAGGATCCATGGCGCGCTTCCGCGCTCGCTTCGCCCTGCTCGGCTCAGCCGTAGCCCTTCTCGCCGGCGCCCTCGTTCCCGCGCAGGTCGCCGCCTCCCAGCCCGCTTCCGCGGCGCCGTCGGCGGACTACGACTGGGTGGCCCTGGGCGACTCGTACACCGCCGGCGTCATCCCCGCCTCCGGCGACGTCTTCGAATTCCCCCGCGACGGCTGCGACCGCACCGACCGCGCCTACCCGCAGGTGATCGCGCGCGATCTCGGCCCGCTCCTCGACCTGACGAACGTCAGCTGCGGCGGCGCGAACATCGGCGATGTCACCTACCGGGCGCAGGAGCCGATCGGCCGCCACCTGCCGCCCCTCTCCGAGGACCCGGACTACCCGTTCCCCGCCGTCCCTCCGCAGTCCTCGGTCGTCAGCGAGGACACCGACGTGATCACCGTCGGCGTCGGCGGCAACGACCTCCACTTCGCCGACATCCTCTTCCGGTGCCTCCAGCTGGGCGCGGAGAGCGGCGGCGAGGGCACCCCGTGCAAGGACGCCTCCGCCCGCGAAGTCCGGTACCGGCTCGTCGAGGCTTCCCAGGCCTACGGCTTCATGCTCACCGTGCTCCATGACCGCGCCCCGCACGCGAAGATCCTCGCCGTCGGCTACCCGGCGATCGTGCCCGACGACACGTCGAAGTGCCGCTACGGCGACCTGGAGCAGTTCGGTACGGTCACGCCGGGCGACCTCGACTGGCTGCGCGACGAGGTCCTGAAGCCCCTCAACACGCTCGTGGAGGAGTCCGCCGCCGGCTCCGACGCGACGAGCTTCGTCGACCTGTACGACTCCTCCCGCGCCCACAGCGTCTGCGACGACGACCGCTGGGTCGACGGCATCTTCACCGACCTCCCGTCCACGCCGGCCTTCGTCCACCCCAACGCGGCCGGCCACCGCAACGCGGCGGACGCCGTCGGGGCGGCGATGCTGCTCAACCTCTGACGACCCCACCCTCCAGGCCCCCGGCCCACCCGCCGGGGGCACCTCCGCGGCGTGGAGCGCCGCGCGGGACGGGGCCGGTTGCATCTCGTACGAGGGCGGGGATCAGGGGTCCAGCTGTACGGGGGTGAGTTGCCGTCCGCCGGCGGGCTGGAGGGGGTCTTCGACCAGGCGGAACCAGACCGCCTTCGCGCGCGGGGTGAGGCCGCCGGCGCGGGACGTGCCCCAGGCGTCGGCGATCCGGTCGACGATGAAGAGGCCCAGGCCCCCGGCCGTACCCGCGAAGCCCTGCGGTATGGGGAGGGGCGAGGGGCGGTCGTCGTGGACCCAGACGGTGACGTGCCGTTCGTGCACCTCCACGTCGACGTGGATGACGCGGGTCGCGGTGTGACGGTGGACGTTCGTGACGAGCTCGCTCGTGCAGAGGCGGGCGTCGTCCACCAGGGCTTCGTGGCCCGTTGTCCGGAGGAGGGCCCCTATCAGATCGCGTAGGACGGCCGCGGCAGTCTCCGAGTTTTCCGCCGACAAGCGGTAGTTGGAGACAGGGGGTGGCTCGGGGGGTGCGGGAAGCTGTAAGGCGGTTGCCATGGTCGTTCTCCCTACGTGGTACGGCTCGCGCCGCACGACCACCGTGGCTCGGCCGGGCGTGACGTAGAACGTCGCGGCGGCTGCACTGCGTTGGTCGTGCGATGCTGATACGACGGTAGGGGTCAAGGTTGATCCGTGGCAAGCGTGGCCCCTGGCTTCACTGACGGTGAGTAGACCCGCAGGGTGGTTTGGCGGCACACTCAATCAAAACGGGAGGAAGAGATTTCATGCCGCCGAGGAACAGCCCGACCGCCCGGCAGGTGCGTTTGGGGGCCGAACTGCGGAAGCTGCGCGAGCAGGCGGGGCTGACGGCGAAGCAGGCCGGGGGGCATCTGGCGATAGACCAGGCCAAGATCAGCCACCTGGAGGCCGGGCGCATCGGGGTCGGCGAGGAGCGGATTCGCAGGCTTGCGGCCTTCTACCGGTGTGGTGACGCAGCGTTGATCGATGCGCTCTGCGCCATTGCGCGGGAGCATCGGGGGCAGCACTGGTGGGATAACTATCGCGGCATCCTTGACCCGGCCTTCATGGACATCGCGGAGTTGGAGCACCATGCGGTGGCGCTGCGGTCCTTGCAGGTTGTCACGGTGCCGGGTCTGCTCCAGACCGAGGCCTACGCACGAACGATTTTTGCAGGTGGACGCCCCAAGGTCCCCGAGAGCGAATTCGAAGCGCGTGTCGAGCAACGGATGAAGCGCGCGACGATTCTCGATCGGGACGACCCTCCCGCCTTCGAGGCGTTCATCCACGAGGCGGCCTTGCGAATGCGGTTCGGCGGTCGCAAGGTGGTCAAGGAGCAGCTTGGGCACCTCATGGAGGTCTCCGAACTACCGCTGATCTCTGTACGCGTGATCCCGCTTACGTGCGAGGACTACATCGAGGCTTCGCAGTCCGTTCTCTACGCCAGCGGGGTAGTGCCGCAGCTCGACACGGTTCAGATCGACGGCGCGGTCGGAGGCTGTTTCCTCGACTCCCGGTCGCATCTCGAGAACTACCGCCAGCTGCTCGACGGCGCCGAACAGCTGGCGCTTGATCAGCAGGAATCTCGGCACCTCATTCACCACATCGCCAGGGAACTGTGAGGATGCAGACATGAGCAACGTGATCCAGTGGCAGAAGTCGTCCTTCTCGGGTGCGAACGGCCCCAACTGTGTGGAACTCGCCTCGCATGACGGCGTGATCCTCATACGGGAGAGTGACGCCCCGGGCACCGTCATCACCACGAGCGCCGAGAAACTGGCCGCCTTCCTCAAAGGCGTGAAGGCGGGGGAGTTCGACCACCTCCTCGGCTGACCCCGAGCCTACGTCCGCCGGGCGCCCCCACAGCGGGAGCTGCCCGGCGGACGTACCGGGCCTCCCGGGGCCAAGGCCCCGGTCAGCAGCTCGGTGTTGTCTTCTCCAGCTCCGCCGTGAGGCGGGAGTCCGGCTGGCAGTGGATGCCGTAGTCCGCGTCCTCCGAGGTGTGGAGGCGGCGGACCGCCTCCGCCAGTGGCGGAGTGAGCCTGACGGTGGCCGTCATGCCGCCTGACTCGGCCGCGAGGGACAGAGCGTCCGCGACGGGCGGACGGCTGTTCACCTCCACTTCGAAGATGTCGCTGGGGCCCAGGTCGTCCATCCAGGCCATGACGTAGTCGGGACGGAGCGGTTCGAACCATTCCCTGGCGTCGGCCGGGTGGTGCTGCTGGTGCTGGATTCGCGTTTCGAGGCTGCTCCAGCCCTCCGCCGTGCGGCGGTCCCCGTGCTGCAGATGGTGCAGGGAGAGGGAGCGGGCGGCGTCCGCGGAATCGGCGCCGGCCGCGTACTGCCACCAGAACAGGGCCGCCTCGACCCGTTCCCCGAGGTAGAGCAGGCAGGCGAAGGCCAGGGCCTCCTCCGGCTCGATGGGCTCGTATCTGCGTAATCCGCCGGGGAGCCGCCTGCCCATCGCGGCGATCGCCTTCGGGTTGCAGATCTGCTCGACGCAGAGCCGCTGCAGGGCGAGGCCGGCCCACTGGTGGACGGCGGACGACTGTGGCGGCATGTACGGAATGGGTGTGGGCTGGTCGACGAGCTGGGCGAATTCCTCGAACGAGAGGGCGCCGTGCCAGAGGACCTGGCGGGCGATGCGTTCCAGGCCTTCTCGTACGTCGAAGTCGTCGTATTCCCGCGCGAGGACACGGGATCCCTCTTTGAGCATGTCGATCAGTTCCTCGGTGGTCGGCTTGTCGTCGCGGTCGGCTGCCGCGTCACCCCGACTCATCTGTCTCCCCCCTGTCTCTTTCCCAGTTGATGTTCAGGTCCCGGGCCAGACTGATCCGGGCGTGGCGTATGTGCGAGCGGACGGTTGCCGGACTGACCCCCAGGAGGCCGGCGACCTGTTTCTGGGGGATCTTCAGCAGGAAGTGCAGGACCATGACGTCGAAGGGCCGGTCGGGCAGTTTGGCGATGGCCTCGTACAGGCCCAGACGGGACTCCAGGGACTCGAGCGTGGCGCGGGTGTCCTCGCGGTTGAGGGCGAAGGCGAGGGATTCGACGACCGGCCGGTGCTGTCCGTGGACCTCGAGCCGGCGGGCCACGTGCCGTCTGAACGCCGTCCAGACCGCCGCGGGGGCGTTCGGCCGGGTCAGCGCCTGCCCCCAGCGGGGGGCGAGCCAGACGAAGAAGTCGTGGACCGCCGCCTCCGTGCGTGCCCGCTCGCCCAGATGGGAGTGGGCGAAGCCCAGGTACATCCGCACGTTGGCCTCGTAGAAGGCGCCGAAATCCCGTGGCAGTGCGCCGCTGAGGTCAGTGCGCACGGCGATGCCACTCCACGGGTTCGGTCGTAACTGGCCTGGGACTCCTGCCTCCGTCATGGCGCCTCCGTCCAGGGGACCGCCGCGGGGGGTTCAAGGCTGCGCCGGGCCAGTTCGACGGCTCCGGCCCGCACGCCGGCGCCGAGGGCTCGCCGGCACAGGCGGCGCAGGTCCGGGCCGAACACCCGGACCGCGGTCACTCCCGCCAGCAGTGCGGCGGCAGTTTCAACGTGCATGTTGCTTGGGTCCCCTCGTTGGGCGGGCAAGGTGGGACGCGGTTCGCTTTGCGTCCGGCGGAACAGAGGTCCGTCCGCTTGCTCGACAACTCAACAGCCCCAGGGGCACGAATGTGCAAGCCGGTTGCGAATGTCTTTTCGGGGGGTTTGATCTTGCGGGAGGGGAGACGCTCGTTTGCAGCGTGAGGTCCGTCACGGGCTGAATACGGTCGGAGGGATTCCGTTAACGATTCGGTCTGGAATGTCCGCTGGTGGGCGGGGGTGTCGATTCGTTGACGGGGTGGGGGTGATCAGCCGAATTCGTCCTCGATCCATTTCGGTTGAAGGGTGAAGCACTGTATGGTTTTGGACTGAGCGGTCGTTCACTCTCGTGAGCCGGTCGATCTGTTGGGCGTCCCCCGTCGTCCAACATCCGGCCGGCGGTCATGGGTTCCCCCCGGGCGGCCGCTCGCATCCGGTGGGCCGTCTTCCCCCGAGGCGGCCCACCGGCATTCGGAGTTACGCGGAGGCCCGCCCGTAGCGCGTGTAGACGGCCGCGCCGGAGGGCTCCGCCGTCAGGCAGGTGAACTCCGCGTGCGGGCCCTCCGCCGGGAAGAGCCGGCGGCCGGTGCCCAGGACGGTGGGGAAGGTCAGCAGCCGGTACTCGTCGACCAGGTCGGCGGCCGTCAGCTGGTCCACGAGGCTCAGGCTCCCCGCGACGACGACGTCCCGCCGCTCGCGCTCGACGGCGTCGGCCGGGTCACCCTCCAGGGGCCGCGAGTTGGACCACGCCGCCAGGTCGCCGGCCGTCAGGGTGCTGGAGGCGACCAGCTTCGGGACGGCGTTCATGCGGGTGGAGAACGGGTCGTCGCGCTTCGGCCACAGGCCCGAGAGCAGCTGCCAGGTGGCGCGCCCGAGCAGCAGCACGCCGTCGTCCAGCGTGCTGCCGAGGCGGAACGCGTCCCCGGCGACCGTCTCCGGGCCGTGCCGGAACATCCAGCCGCCCCGGGGCGATCCGGCGGAGCCGTCCGGGTCGTACACGATCCCGTCCAGGGTGATGAACTCGATGACGATGACGCTCATGATCAGATCCCTTCGGTTCGGTGCTCACCGGTACGTACCGGGGGCGCCGCCGGGACTCATCGCGGGCGGTGCGGTCAGCTTCCGGGGAACTCGTCGGGCAGGGCGAAGGTGTCGAGGACGGCGGGGTCGACGTACGTGACGTTGTGCGTGATCCGGCCGCCCGTGACGGTGAGGACCTGGACGCTGTGGCGCTCGTAGCCGCCGCCGGGCCGGGAGGCGTACGCGGCGAGGACGGGCTGGCCGCCGGAGGTGAGCGTTTGCGTGCGCCAGCCTGTCCCGCGCATGCGGTACACGCGGTCCATGAAGCGGCCGTAGTCCCGGCTGCCCAGGAACCACAGGGGGATCGGGGGCATCTCGAGGATCGCGTCGTGGGCCAGGAGCCGTACGAGGGCGGGCACGTCGGCGGCCTCGAAGGCCTGTATGTACCGCTGGACGACGGTCTGCGTCTCGGGGTCGTCCGGCTCCGCGACTGCGTGGGCGTCTGCCCCGCCGTCGAGGGCGGCGCGGGCGCGCTGCAGCGCGCTGTTGACCGCCGCGACGGTGGTCTCCAGCTGCTCGGCGACCTCGGCGGCGCTGAACGCCAGCACCTCGCGCAGGATCAGCACCGCCCGCTGCCGCGCGGGCAGCACCTGCACGGCGGCCACCCAGGCCAGGCGCAGATCCGCCCGGGCCTCGACGTCGAACCGCGCGTCGGGGAAGGGGCCGAGCCAGGGGACGTCGGTCGCGGGGACGAGCGGCGCCTCGGTGTCGCCACCGGGCACCCCCAGGCCGGAGGGGAGCGGGCGCCTGCGGTCCTTGTCCAGGGCGGTCAGGCAGGCGTTGGTGGCGATGCGGTAGAGCCAGGTCCGTACGGACGCGCGGGCGGGGTCGTATCGCTCGCGGGCCTTCCAGGCGCGGAGCATCGTCTCCTGGACCAGGTCCTCGGCCTCGTGGACGGACCCCAGCATCCGGTAGCAGTACGCCACCAGCTCTCCGCGGTAGGTCTCGAACTCCACGGGGCTCCTCATTGTGTGTTGCGGGTCTCGGGGCCGGGACCGTCGCTGCCGTTACGCCTGGGGGAAGTGGCCGCGGAGGTAGGCGCCGTACCACTGCGGGGGGTCGAGCGGGGCGCCCGGGGGTTCTATCGCGGCGGCTTCCACCGCGGTGTGGAGTTCGGTGGTCCATTCCTGGTCGGCGGCGGGGTAGGTCGTCGGGTAGGGAACGTTCCTCAGGATGGCAGGGGGGTCTGACAATTCGGTGCCGGGGCCGCTGGGGGTGCACGCGTGAGCGGTAGGGCACCCCCGGGTTGTGATCAGGTGGGTTCCGCAATCCCCTGCGTTCAGGGACAAAGGGGCTGGTCAGGGGGTAGGGGTGGGGATTCGTGGCTCTGTGTCGACGGTGTGGTCGTCAGGGGGCGTGGGTTGCTTGCGCCTTTGGGCGGGAGGGTGTCCTGAATCGTGCGGGGGTGGGGTGCGTTTCGTGTGTCATGGGTTGCGGACGCGGGATGGTGGAGGTTCGCGGCTGCAACGGCATGTGCGGTGGTGAGTGCGGGTAGTGGCTTCGTGGCCGGGCTTTGCCGTCGGCTGCAACCGCAACTCCCTTGTTCCGGAAGGCTGGTAGCGGGACGGATGTGCCGTTGGGGCGAGGTCGGCTTCGGGGCCCGGTGCCCGGTGGGTGATCAGGCGTGATCGCGCCTGTGAAGGCATCGGGAGGGTTATGCCCGGAGGGTGATGGGAATGTCGCCGTTCGTAGCACCAAGATGCCTTTTTCGGTCCAGAATTGGCCCAGCAGGCCCGTCCGGGGGGCGTTGCGGTCAGAAGTGCCCGGCGGCACGAGCGGTGTCGGCGGGGTGGCGGTTGCGGTACCCGAGTACGGAGGTAGTACGCATGTGGAGGCGGAACGGGTTCGTCTTGCGGTCCCTGGTCCGGTCGGAGGTCAGGGCGTCGGAGTGGGCGTCGACGGCCGGCGCGCGACTCCGTCGGCGGTATCGGGGCGGCGGGGAGCGGGGGCAGACGGTTGTCGAGTACCTGGGGATCATCGTGGTGGTCGTCGCGATCATCGTGATCCTCTTGAACGCGGGGCTGGGCAACACGATCCTCAACAAGATCCAGGCGCAGATCGCGAAGCTCACCTGACCTGTCTCCGGCGATTGCGCTCGGACGATGGTCAGGCTTTCCCCATCTACATCGCTGGCGTTGCCGCGCTGCTTTTCTTGGCGGTCGCGTACTTCGCGGTCGGTCAGGCGGCAGCAACCCGCAACGATGCGCAGGGTGCGGCGGATGCGGCTGCCCTGGCGGCTGCGCAAGACGCTCGGCAGCAACTTCGCGGCAATCTGTTGGACGCGATCTCGGATCCCACTCAATGGGGGGACATCCTCGGCGGGAATGGGCTTTCCTACGGCCGGTCGTGCGATGCGGCAGCGGACTTTGCCGGTAGAAACGATGCAGACCTGAACGATTGCCAACGTGTCTACGACCCAGGGGATGGCTTCACTGTGTCAGTGACGACCCATGGAACCGTCGGGGACTCGGTGGTGCCAGGAACGGAAGATCGGCACGCCGAAGCATCGGCCACGGCCGTGATCGAGTCGCGTTGCCGCCTTGATCCGCCGACCGAGACCAGCGACGACGAGTTGCCGCTTCAGCTGGACTGCGACGGACAGGACTGGACCTTGGATCCGTCGGACCTCGATCTCTTTCCCGATCCGTCGGACCTGTTCACTGTTCATCTCGTCGATTGACCTACAAAGGATTCGGACCATGAGCATCAGGCGCGTTAGCGCGGTCAGTAAGGGAGTCGTAGCCGCGATTCTGGCGGTCGGGCTGACTGTCACTGCGGCCGGGTGTGGCTCGGACGGAGACAGCGATGGGGGAAGCCCGAAGAATGGTGCTTCGTCGTCATCGTCGAAGGGCGACGGCAAAGGTGACGACGGGGCGTCGGGTGAGGACTCGAACGACGAGGCCGCCGGCACCCCAGTGGCTCAGCTCAAAGGGCAGTCAGGGATGGTGCTGACCGTCGGCGATGTTGAGCGAGACTCGGGTGGCTTTGTTACGTTGACCGGCCAGATCCAGAACACCGGAAGCGCCCCCTTTACTGATACGGCCACCTGGGGCGGGACCGAGTCCGGGATGGGTGGTAACTCCCTTGCGGGGGCGACTCTCGTGGATAAGTCGGGCAAGAAGCGCTATTACGTGCTGCGGGACACGGAGAAACGATGCCTGTGTACATCAGGCATCGCAGTTGTCGAAGCGGGCAAGGCAGTCGACATCTATATCCAGTTCCCCGCCCCACCCGAGAAGACCAAGGAGGTCGAGTTCCAGCTGCCGACCTTCACTCCCACCACGCTCCCCCTCTCAGAGTGAGGTGAGGAGCCATGACCCCGAACACCCACACCACCCCCGCCGAAGGCGCCACCTCGGGGGCCGCCTCCGACCACCTCCCGCGCTGGGGTGAAGAGCCCACAGCCCCGTCGGCGCCTCGCCAGCCGCGCCCCCGCCCCACCCCGCCCCGCGCGATGCTCACCCTCGCCGCCACCCTCACCCTCCTGCTCCTCCCCGTAACCCCCGCCCCCGCGCAGGACGACGTCCCCAGCTCCCCGCCCGGGACCAACCTCTCCGCGCCGCCCCCGGTGCAGACCGACCCCGACGACCCCGACCTCAAGCTCGAGGACGGGGCCACCCTCGCGGAGCCGAAGGTGCTTGACATCGTGTCCGTCGTCGAGACGCAGGGCGGCGAAGAGCGCAGGTCCGACACGAACACCACGATCACCATCGCCCTCCAGGCCGACGTCCTCTTCCCCATGGACAGCGCGAAGCTCACCGCCGCGGCGCACGAGCGCATCGCGGCCATCGCGGCGGAGCTGGAGAAGAACAACCCCGACGTCGTACGGGTCTTCGGCTTCACCGACAACCTCGGCGCGTACGCCCACGGAGTCACCCTCTCCAAGGAACGCGCGAACGCCGTCCACCGCGAGCTGGTGAGCCTCCTGACGGCCAGCGCGGGCATGACGTTCCAGGTCCGCGGCTACAGCGAGGACTACCCGATCGCGGACAACGCGACCGAGGAAGGCCGCAGGAAGAACCGCCGCGTGGAGGTGAGCTTCCCCCGGTCGGAGGCGGGCTGACGGACCCACACCCGGCAGCCGGTGGCCGTCGGTGTCAGTGAGAACGCCGGATCTCTGGCTCCGGACACCAGGATGACTGCTCGCTGCCCCCGAGCAGTCCGCAGAAGCCGATCTGCCGGGGCCGTTTCCCTCCCTCCACGTGCTGGACGGAGATGAGCTTGTCGATGGGGACCTGCTGGTCCACGACCCCGCCGAAGTCGATCTTCCCGCTCTCGCCGTCCAGCGCGTCGTCCCCGTGGATACCGCTGAGGCCGTGCCAGAGCGCGGCGGGTGTGAGAGGGAGCCGCGGCGCGGTGTCCTGGAGGTGGGCGAGGGCGGTGAGGTGCAGGTTCACGGCGTCGAAAGCCAGGGCCGCGTGGCCGTCCAGGGAGGTGTCGGGGGCACTCGCGCATTCCTCTGGGAACAGTTGCCGCATGGTGGCGTACAGGTCGCTCTGACCGTCGCAGCCGGCGGATCCGACGGTGAAGTCGAGGAACTCGTACGGTACGCGGGCCAGGCTCCGCCGTTTGTCGGGGTCCGCGCCGAGCCGGCCGATGTCGTCGCCGCCGAGGAACGCGGGCGGGGTGTGTCCGCAGCGGGTGTTCACCGATTCGGCGACCGTCATGAAGTCCTCCGTGCGGCCGGTGAAGAAGACGAGGCCCTCGTAGCCGCAGGCCGTCTTGCCGACTTCGCTCGGGGTGGCGCCCGTGAGGGTGTTCCCGAGCCGGGTGTCCGGGGCGTAACCCTGCCGGGTCACGTGGAATCCGGCGGACTCGAACGAGCGCGTGGCGTCGTCGCGGAGGTTGCTGCTGTAGGTGTCGCTGGGGTCGAGGGAGTACATGATCCGTACGCTGCGCTTCTTCAGCCGCCCTTCGTCGAGCATGTGGCGGGCGTAGGCGGCCGCGATGTCGGCCTCGCGGCGGTTTTGCGGGGAGACCTGCATGTACAGCGCCGAGTAGCCCGGGAGGCTGTCGGCGGACAGGGTGGTGGCGATCATGGGCAGGCCGATGCGGGTCAGTTCGGCGATGGTGTCCACGGTCGCCGAACGGCTCTGGTCGAGGCCGGTGACGCCGGCGATGGTGGGGTCCGTCCGCATCAGTTCCCCGATTTCGCGGCCCACGTCGCGGCCGTACCGCATGCCGGATCCGGCGCTCGCGGTGAAGATCCGTACGACGGGGGCGTTGCTGCGGGTCGCGTCGAGTTGCCGGCGCTGGGCCGCGGCGGCGCCCTGCAGCTGCTCGCGGGCGTAGGCCAGGGAGCCGCTCGGGTGGCCGCCCGGGGAGCTGAGCAGGGCGGAGAGGTGGATCAGGGTGATGAGCGGGCGGTCGGGGGTGGCTTCGTGGATTCTCTCGGCCTCTTCGTTCTGCCTGGTGATGACCCGGAGGGTGGTCCGTACGCGGGCGTCGGCGGCGCCGAAGGCGAAGCCGTGGGGGGCGATGCCCACGCACTCGTTCGTGCGGTCCGTCTTCCAGACGGTCGCGGCGTCGGGGTCGCCGCGGTCGAGGCCGCAGTGCCGGCGGCTCCATGCGGCCTCGTCGGCCCGGGCGTCGCGGACGTAGGCGGCGGTGGTGGCCACGGTGGCCAGGACCAGCAGCGCCGCGACGGTGCGGCGGACCGTACGGCCGGCCCAGCGCGGTGGGCGGGGGAGCTGCCAGCGGGAGGCGCGGGCCGTGCGGCCGGCGTGGAGGTGGACGTCTGGGTCGTCGGGCGGGACCGGGGCGGGGATGCGTACCGGGAGGTACCAGAAGCCCGGGGAACGGTCGCGGACGGGGCCGGCCAGTTCCTCGAGCCAGGCGTCGTACGGGGAGGGGTCGTCGTTCACGTTGCGGACCTGGACCGGCTCCCGGGGGTCCTCGGGGCGGGTCAGGACGAGCAGGAGGGGGTCGAAGGCGCCGGTGTCGTTGCGGACGGTGGCGATGAGGCGGGCGAGGTTGCGGCCGCCGTTGGCCGCGGTGGCGCCCTGGAGCCAGGCGGTGCAGTGGGCCGTACGGCGGTATCCGGCCGGGCGCAGGGGGTGGCGGCGGCGGTAGGCCACGCGCAGGTCCTCGAGGAACGCGTTGACCATGAGGCGGCTGATCTGTTCCGGGTCCTCGCGGCCCCAGCGGGGCTGGGTCAGGCGCAGGGCGAAGCCGGTGAAGGTGCCGGGGTCGGCCGGGGCCATGTAGGGCTGTTTCAGGAGCCAGCGGTATTCCTGGCCGACCAGTCTCCACAGGCGGAACCAGATCAGCGGCGCCAGGACGAGACCGAACAGCTGTGCCCACCACTGGACCTGGCCGGTCAGCGCGGACTCGGCGCTCGAGCCGCCGGTCAGCCGGAACAGCCGGCGGCGGGCGAACTCCCGGTCCCGTAATCGGCGGATCACCAGCCGGCCGTGCTGGCTGTCCGGCTCCTCGGGGGAGTCCGTGGTCTGGAGCAGCCAGTTGACCATGCCGAAGCGGCGGAAGCGGACGCGCTGGTCCGGGCCGTAGCTGTCGGAGGAGAACTCCTGGGCGAGCTTCACCAGGGAGCGGCGGCAGAGCTCGGTCCGCTGCCAGTCGTGGTCCAGGTATCTGGGCGTTCCCTCGGCGCCGCGGTCGCGGACGACCTCCGCCCACAGGGCGTCCATGTCGATCCGGCGGTGCGGTACGGACCGGGGGTCGGAGCGGTGGGCGGAGTCGTCGATCTGCGCGCCGAGTTCGGCGTCGTGGGTGCCGAGGAGTTCGAGGATGGGAATGCCTTCCCGGACCCGGGCGGGGCCGGGCGGGCGCTTCACGAGTCTGCCCACCAGCTCGAACACTTGGTGATTGAAGATGGGTGCCACGGCTGCTCCCGTTCTCATCACGACAGGTGTTGTTCTAGACGCACTGGGCGAGGCCGCGGTTCGGTAACAATGGAGTGGGGGCGGGCGGCGGCCCGTTGTGCTAACGAGGATCGCTGTTGTCGCTGGTGAGGCGTAGGCTGCCGGAACCGCTGTCTGCACCGTGAAGTAGGGCCGCGGTGGCTTCTGTTGAGCTTCTGGATGCGAAGGACACCGATGGCAGTCGACGAGACCCCGGATCTGCGCCTGGACCGCCCCAGCCCGGCGCGGATGTACGACCACTACCTCGGCGGCAAGGACAACTACGCCGTGGACCGGGAAGCCGCCGGGAAGATCATCGAGCTCTACCCGCCCATCGTGAAGGTCGCCCGCCGCAACCGCGCCTTCATGCGCAGGGCCACCCGCTGGCTCGTCCGTGAGGCGGGGATACGCCAGTTCCTCGACATCGGCACCGGCATACCGACCGAGCCCAACCTCCACCAGGTCGTCCAGGAGGTCGCCCCCGAGTGCCGGGTGGTCTACGTCGACAACGACCCCGTCGTCCTGACCCACGCCCGCGCCCTGATGCGCAGCACCCCGGAGGGACGCACCACGTACATCCAGGCCGACGCCACCCGGCCCGAGACCATCCTCGGCGACCCCGAGCTCGCCGAGGTGCTGGACCTGTCCCAGCCGGTCGCGCTGACGCTGATCGCGCTGATGCACTTCGTGGAGGACAAGCACGACCCGGTCGGCGTCGTACGGGAGCTGCTGTCCGCGCTGCCGTCCGGGTCCGCGCTGGCCATGACCCATGTGACCGGGGAGTTCGACCCCGTGGGGTCGGCGCAGGCGGTGGAGATCTACCGCAGCCGGGGCATCGGGTTCCAGATGCGCAGCCGGGCGGAGGGGGCGCGGTTCTTCGAGGGGCTGGACCTGGTGGAGCCGGGGATCGAGCTGCTGCACCGGTGGCGTCCCGAGCTGGGTGACGACGCGGAGACGGTCAACGCCCGGGAGATCGCGGACGCGGACGACGGCTTCTGGGCCGGGGTGGCCGTCAAGCCGTAAGGGAGTCGGGGAAGCTGCCTGGTGGGCCGCCTACGGGGGGAGTAGCGGCCCACCAGGAGGGGGAGCGGTCGCCTCTAGGGGGAGTCCTCGGCGGCGGCCGGCCGTTGGATTACGGGGGGAGACCCAACGGGTCGGCGGGGCCAAGGGGTTAAGCGACCGCTCAGTGCAAAACTCTACAGCCGTTTATGATTCAACCGAAATCGATCTGCGGGGACGCGGGCGGGTCCACGGTCCGCGGGCGCGGGCGTTACGGGGGCTCCTTCAGGCCTCTCACCAGGCCATGTGCCTGCCGGACGGGGCCCGCGGTCGCGGCCGGCGGCTCGCCTCGCCCGTGACAGACGTCACGCCCGTGGGGCCGCCGGTCTACGTCGTGTAGTCCGCGTTGATCCGGATGTATCCCGCCGACAGATCGCACCCGTACACCGTGGCCTCCGCCGTCCCCGTGCCCAGCGTGATCGCGATGTCCACCTCGTCGCGCCGCATCATCGTCACCAGGGGAGCCAGGTCCGACGGCTCGTCCGGGTAGACCGGGACGTCGCCGAAGCGGACCGTGACCCGGGTCGGGTCGATGTCCGTGTCCGACGTGTTCTTGCCGATCGCCATCACCACCCGGCCCCAGTTCGGGTCGGCGCCGTGGACCGCCGTCTTGACCAGGGGGGAGTTCACCACGCTCTTCGCGATCCGCTTCGCCTGGGCGTGGTCGCGGGCGTCCGAGACCGTGACGCGGAGGAGCTTCGTCGCGCCCTCGCCGTCGCGGGCCAGTTGGAGGGTCAGGTCCAGGCAGAGGTCCGTCAGGGCCCGCTGGAACTCGGCCGGGTCGACCGGGCCCGCCGCGCCGTTCGCGAGCAGCGCGACCGTGTCCGACGTGGACGTGTCCGTGTCCACGCTCAGGGAGTTGAACGTCGGATCCACCGCCCGGCGCAGGGCCGCGTCCAGGGCGGGGGCGTCGAGCGACGCGTCCGTGACGAGGTACGCCAGCATCGTCGCCATGTCCGGCTCCAGCATGCCGACGCCCTTCGCCACGCCGACGATACGGGCCGGGCCGACCGTCCGTACCGCCGTCTTGGGTCGGGTGTCCGTCGTCATCATCGCCCGCGCCACCTGGCCCGGCGTGGCGTCGAACGGCGCTTTGGCCGCCGCGTCGAAGTGGGCGCGGATGGTGCTCATCGGCAGCGGGCGGCCGATCACCCCCGTCGAGCCGATCAGGACGTCCCCCTCCGGGACCCCGGCCAGCTCCGCCACCCGGCGTACGACCTCGGCGGCGTTCGCCTCGCCCGCGCGGCCGGTGGCGACGTTGGCGTTCTGGGCGAGCGTGACCACCGCCCGCAGTTGCCCGGAGCGGGCGTTGGCGCGGCTGAGGACCACCGCGGGGCCGGCGAAGAGGCTCCGGGTGAAGACGGCCGCACCGGACGCCGGGCGGTCGGAGACGATCACGGAGATGTCGTCGCCGCTCTCGCGCAGGCCGCCGTGGCCGGTGTAGGCGTGGAAGCCGGTGGGCCAGATGAGGGGTGCATCGTCATGCGTCATGCGGAATGTATATGCGGTGGCGGGTGGGGGCGTCCACCGTTTATGCGCGAGGGGGTGTGGGCGACGGACTCCAGGACGCCTTTCCGGATGGCAGCTAGATGTATACCCCCCGCACCACCGTCACCGTCAGCACCGAACGACTCACGTAGTAACGGATCACCACACCCGCCACGGTGGCCTCGCGGCGGTCCGTCTCCTTGTTGATGGCGGTCGAGCCGTGCCCGTACGGATCGTCGGATATGCGCTCCATCGCGCCGTCGAAGCGCTCCTGGAGGTCCGGTTCCATCCCGCGGCGGGCCTGATCGGCGGGCGGGGCGAACTGCAGTCGGTAGGTGGTGGGGGCGGCCGGGGGGTCGGCGTGACTTT
>NZ_WEGJ01000024.1 GCF_009604385.1 Streptomyces smaragdinus | reverse complement strand
CCGCGATCAGGAAACGGCCGCGGCACCAACGTGCTCGTCAACAACGCCGGAACCTGGCAGATGCTCCACGAACACCTCAGCGCATAACCAGGCGGCAGCATCGATCCACAGGAATTGACAATTGCTCTCAAGCAGGGCGTCGAGCTGCCAGGCCGACAGTGCCATGGCGATGAGTTTCCGGGCTCTGCGCGCGCTGGCGGGTTCACACGGCAGCGTGGCGATGTACTCGGGCAAGACCGTGGTTGCGGCGAGAGTGGCGATAGCGGGAGGCGTCATGGCGGCACCTTTGGGCCGGAGGAGGCGGTGCACACACCGAACGGTGATCGATGGTGACCCAGTGTTACTTCTATGACGACATGCAGCATGCACTAGTCGGCACCCAATGTGCAACCTTGGAACCTGAGTTACCTCTAGATGGAACCTTTGTTCTGTCGACTTGCGCACCCGGGAGCTGTCAGACTTCACCTGCTGGTATCCGAACCGCACCTGGGGAGAGCTAGTCCGCACTATGCCGAATCAGCGAGCAGTGCCCACACTTCGTCGCAGGCGTCTCGGCGAGGCTCTCCTCGCCGCCCGCAAAGCAGCGCGGCCGGAGGTCAGCCAGGGAAGAGCGGCTCTGGCCATGCACTGGGACGAATCGAAGCTTTCCCGGATTGAAAATGCTCGTGCCCGAATCAAGCCGACTGAAGTGGTAGAGCTTCTCAAGGTCTACGGTGTCACTGACGCGGGAACCATCACGGCTCTTCAAGACCTGGCGCGAGATGCGGGGAAGCAGGGGTGGTGGCATACGTTCGGTGATGTTGTCACGCCTGGCTACAGTGACTACCTCACCCTTGAGTCGGATGCCGAGTCCACGCATATTTGGGCCCCGCAGCTCATCCCGGGGCTTCTGCAGACCGGTAGCTACGCGCGTGAGATCATCTCGGCGACTGGGATGACTCGAACTTCGGAAGAAATCAATGCACTTGCCGAGATCCGCAAGGCTCGGCAGGCGGTTCTCACTCGGCCTGCCGGTCCATTGAATATGTGGGCTGTCATCGATATCGGCATTCTTCACCAGCGATCGGCGTCTCACCCTTCGATGATGCGTGAGCAGGTTCGGCATCTCCTTGACCTCGCTGACCTGCCTAACGTCACCATCCAGGTGATGGATCTGGACGCAACGCCACATCCCGGGCTGGCGGGTGGCTTCCACGTGATCCGCTTTCCGCAGCCGTGGCCGACCGTCGTCAATTTGGAGAACCTGCGAGGTGGTAGCTTCGTCGAAGGGACCGCCGACGCGAGGGTCTACGAGGCGGCCTTCGAGCGAATTGTGGCGGCAGCCCTATCGGTGGCCGACTCTCGCCAGAAACTGTCCGAGTACCTTGAAAGGGTCGTTTAGTGAGTGACATCGATCGCAAGGTGAACCTGTACGGAATCGATCTCAGTGCCGCAGTTTGGCGCAAGTCGCCTTTCAGTGACGCTGCCGAGCAGTGCGTTGAGATCGCGGATTTGCCTGGTGGGGGGATAGCGTTGCGTGACTCGAAGAACCCGGAGCTGCCGGCTCACCGATTCACTGCCGAAGAGTGGCACGCCTTTGTGCGAGGCTTGATATCCGGCGAGCTCTGAAGCTGGGCCGACCTCAGGGCGAAAGAAATGCCGCCGTGTTGCGCGCGCACCAGTCCGCGAACGATCTCGGCCTGCGACCGAGTAGGCGTTTTGCGGTGTCTGTTCGGAAGCCGACGGTGTCGGCGCGCATGAGGGCGAAGCCCTCTGTGATCGCTGCGGCGAGTGCCGGGGGTGCGCCCTGGGGGAAGCGGAAGCGGACGATTTCGTCCGGTGTCTTCGCTGTCCGCACCTCGATGTCGCGGTCGATCGCCTTGGAGATGATCGCGATCTGCTCGGCTACGGTGAACGTTTTGTCGCCGGTGAGGACATATTCCTTGTCCTCGTGTCCGGCCTCGGTCAGGGCGAGAGCGGCCACCGCGGCGATGTCCGCGGGGTCGATCGGTGCGGAGCGGCCGGGGCCGACGGGGTCGAGGACGAAGCCCTGCCGGATGGTGGGCGCCCAGTCGAGGGCGTTGGTCATGAAGCCGCCGGGGCGTAGGAATGTGGCCGGTATGCCCGAGGCGCGGATGAGCTTCTCGCGTTCGTGGTGCCAGCGGCCCATGGCGGGGATCGGGTCGAAGGTGACGTGGGCGGAGGACAAGTGCACGATGTGGCGCACTTCGGAGGCGGCGGTGAGGGCGGCGGTGGTGCGGTCGGTGTCGATGCCCTGGGTGAGGAGGAAGAGGCTGTCGACGCCCTTGAAGGCGGGGGCCAGTGTTGCGGGATCGTCCAGATCTCCGACTGCGCGTTCGGCGCGGCCGGGTAGTCCCGCGGCGCGGGCGGGGTCGCGGACGAGGATCCGTAAATCTGCTCCCAGTGCGTCGAGCTCGCGGGTCAGCGCGCGGCCGATGTTTCCGGTGGCTCCGGTGACCAGTATCATCGGGACTCCTCAAAGTCGTTAGCCGTCTAGCAAGTTGCTGGAAACGTTAGCCGGTGAATGATTAGCCGTCAATCGATCTGCATGCTCGCTGGGAGGCTGGCGATGTCGGAGTTCCTGGACCTGCACGGTCGGACCTCGAAGGTGCTCCGGGCCCTGTCCGACGCCGGTATGCGGCGCCACGGGCTGCACGTCGGGCAGAATCACCTTCTGGCCGCGCTGTGGGAGCAGGACGGTATGACGCCCGGTGCGGTTGCCGCAGCCCTGAGCGTGACCACACCCACCGTCGTGAAGATGGCCGACCGTATGACCGCAGCCGGGCTGCTCACCCGTCGCCGTGACGACCGGGACAATCGCCTCGTCCGCCTCTGGCTCACCGAGGAGGGGCGTGCGCTGCAGAAGCCGGTCGAGGCGGAGCGGCGGGCTCTTGAGGAGAAGGTCACCGCAGATCTCACCGTGGCCGAACGTGCGGTCCTCATGAGCGCTTTGACGAAGGTGCATCGGGCGGCAAGCGAGTTGCTGAGTGAGCCCATCGATTACAGCGACTCGGCAAGCTGACGCCCGTCGTCGGGAGTGGGAACGGACTCAGCCGGTGTCTCGCAGTGCGCACTGTTCTCGGCGAGGGCATTGTCGCCCGTGTCGGTCGAGTGATTACGGCGGTGTTCAGGAAGGTGTGCACGCCTCGGCGATCGAGACGCTGTTCTCGTAGAGGTGGTGTCGGGTGATCCGGCCGTTCTCGACGGTGAGGCGGAGGGCGAAGGGGCCCTCGAAGGACTTGCCTGTTGTGCGTACGGTGCCTGAGAGGTGGCCCAGCAGGACGGCGTCGGTGCCGTCGACCAGGAATGTGTCGATGGAGGCTTGTGCGTCTTTGGCCACAGTGTGCTCGGCCAGCTCCGTGAACTGGGCGGCGCATTCGGGTCCGGTGGAGCGGGGGCGGATCCAGGGGACGGTCGGGTTCTCGGTCAGTTGCCAGTCGACCTTGTCCGCGAAGAGTTCGACGAGTCGCTCGACGTCGCCGGCGATTCGGGCGGTCAGGAACTCCTGGACGATGCGGCGAGTGGTGTCGGCGATGGAACTGAGCGTGGGCTTAGGGGACGTCGTGGGCACGGTTGCTCCTTGGATGCTTCGTAGGGATCTCGTTGACGTGCACCACGCTGCAGCAGCGGAGGAGATCCGTCGATTACGCCGGAGGTAATGATCAGGTGGTGGCATCGACATCCCGTTCAGGTGATGGATGCTTTGGGTCGTGGAAGGTGCCGTCGCGTCATGCGAAGGTTCCTGGCAGATCGAGAACGTGGAGGTGCGCTGTGAAGGGACGTTCGTGGTCGGAGATCCGTGCGGAGGCGATGGAGCGCTTTCCGGAGCTGGCTTCGGCCGATGCCGAGGAGCGACGTTTGGCCTTTCGGGAGGAGTTCAAAGCTGGGGGGCGGGGGCATGAGCCGGCAGAGTCGCCGTCCAGTGATGCTCCGAAGCTGAGTTGATGCCGGGCGTGGACCCGTTCGAGCGGCTCATCGGTGCGCTTGAGGAAGCCGGTCTGTGGCGGGGGCTCTCGTCTGATCGGGCGTCGGAGATCGTGCGTGGGCTTGTGTCCGGCCTGGATATGACCTGGCCGTCCGGTGGTGCCTGGCGCGCTGACGGGGAAGACCTTGCCGAGGGTGAGGTTGAGGAGTGGCTGGCCGGGATGGTTGGGTCTCTCGGTGATTGCGGGGTTTCCTTGGTCGTGGAGACCCGCTCGGGTCCGTACGACGAGCGCCTGGACAGCTATCGGGTGGCGGTGAACGGCAAAGGCCTTGACCTGTACTTCGTGGACCCCGCCGAGCGGAGTCTGCCGCTGGCCCTCGACCCGTGGATGGACTGCACCGTCGTCCCTGCCGCTGAGGTGAACCGGCTTCTGGGCGAGGTGGGGAGTGAGCGTCGGGTGGGGGTGTTCTGGCCGGGTGGGAACGACGGTTTCTCCGTGCTTGGGCCCGAGGGTGTTCTTCGTGAGGCGGCTGCGGGGATTGTGGCGGTTGACGGGGCGTCCGCGTTCGTTGTCCCGTAGGTGATGCGTTGGGCCGGAGGTGATCTTGGTGCGGCATACTTCCCGTCCATGAGTGTGCGGACGGGTGAGCGGGCGGCGGCGCGGGTTGGGCTGGTGGTGTGTGCGGTTGTTGCCGCGTCCGTGGGGGGCAATCGGGGTGGGGAGAATCCGCAGGTTGTTGAGCAGTGGAGTGCTGCTGAGTGCGCGGCGGAGATCGATGGGTTTCGGCGGGTGGCGTGGGATTCCTCTGTCGAGCAGGCTCAGACTCGCCGGAGCGGCGTCATGGTGGCCACCACCGTGGCCGTGCACGCCAACTGCAAGGACGCCATTCACGCGGATTCCGAGCGGTGTCGGCGCATCGGGGCGGAGCTGGTGGCCGAGCCGCGGAGAAGGCCCGAGATGGTCAAGACGTGGGGGATGCCCGACGAAGAGCAGCCGGACGTGATGGAGGAGGTCGGGCGGCTCAGGAAGAAGGGGGTCTACCCCGTCGAGTGCGAGTGGGCCGTCATTGACGCCGTCGCCAATCCGATGGCCGCCGGGTTCAACCTGCCCTGAGGGCGCGGGAACCTCCCCCGCGCCCTCCAGCAGAAGTTACGGCCGCAGCGCCACCACCGCCGACACCCCCGCGTGGTCCGCCGGCCAGAAGCCCGTCGGCTGCGAGCGGTCCGCCTCCTCGTCGCCGATCACCTCCACCGAGACGTAGTCCACGCCCCGGCCCAGGACGTAGTCGATCCGGTGGTCGATGCGGTTCGGGTCGAGGAGGGTGTCCGTCTGGCCCGACGTCCAGCCGCCGTTCGGGTCGCCGCCCGTCTCGAGCCAGGCGTCCGACAGGCCCGAGGCGCGGAGGGCGCCGTACGCGCCGGACGTGTCCGTCGGCCGCGAGTTCATGTCGCCGACCAGCACCACCGGATGCGGCGACGCCGCCAGCGCCGCCGCCAGCTCCTGCGCCTGCGCGTTCCGTACCGCCGCCGGGCCGAACGCCTCGAGATGGCCGTTGGCGAAGCGGAACGTCTTGCCGCGTACCGTGACGTCCACCGTCGAGTAGCCGCGCGGCACCGTGAAGGCCACGCCCGGGATCGACGTCGGGATGTCCAGCTTCACCGCGAAGTTGTACGACTGCGGCGACGCCACCCGCAGCCGCGACACCGGCAGATCGTCCCGCACGATGATCACGTCGTGGTCCGTGAACCGCGCCTGGTCGGTCATCGAGATCGGCAGCTGACCGGTGAAGTTGGTGTTCGACGCGACAGCCCGGTACGGCGTGCCGCGCGCGGCCAGCTCCGCCAGCAGCAGGCCCAGGAAGTCGTACGTGACCGTCAGGGCGCCGTTCTGCGGGCCCCGTTCCCAGAGCGCGACCTCCTGCAGGCCGACCAGGTCCGGGTTGCGGGCGGAGATCAGGTCGGCGACGGCGCCGGCCCGCTCCGGGAAGTTCGTCGCCTCCATGCCGCCGTAGATCTGCGCGGCGCGCTGGACCAGCTCGAGCTGGTTCGACGCGGTGAACAGCGGCTGGAGGTCGGCGCCGAGGTAGAGGTTGTACGAGGCGACGCCCACCCTGCGCTGCGCCTGCGCCGGGGGAGCGGCGGCCACGGCCGGTACGGCCAGTCCTGCCAGCATCATGCCCAGGACCTTGCGGCGTCCCGGTCCGGAAGTTCCTGCGGTCATTCGTCCCACCCCTTGCGATCGTAGGGAGCTGCGGCCCCCTCAGGGGTGCGGCGACAGCCTCTCAGAGCCGCATCCCACCAGGAACACGAGGTCCCCGACAAGCCACCTGCACCGTCGATCTCTGGCGTCACTGACCGACCAGACGGTACGTTGAGCGCCCGTACACCGTCGGGGGAGGAGCCCGGGATGGACGTCGAGGTCACCGTCAGGCAGGGCCGGCTGCGCGGCCGGATCACCGACGGCGTCGCCGCCTTCCGCGGCATCCCCTACGCCCCCGCCCCCGTGGGCGACGCCCTCTACCGCCCGCCCGGCGCCCCGCCCGCCTGGGACGGGGTGCGCGACGCCGCAGAGTTCGGGCCCACGGCACCGAAGCCCCCGTACCGGCCCCCCTTCGACGCGCTGCTCGGCGACCCCGACATCCCGGGCGACGAGTTCCTCAACCTCAACGTCTGGACGCCGGACCCCGCCGGCGCCGGCCTCCCCGTCCTGGTCTGGATCCACGGCGGCGCCTTCCGCAACGGCTCCGGCGCCGTCCCGACGTACGACGGCCATGCCTTCGCCCGCGACGGCGTGGTCCTCGTGTCCCTGAACTACCGCCTGGGCGTCCCCGGCTTCGCCCTGTTCCCCGACGCTCCCGCCAACCTCGGCCTGCGCGACCAGCTCGCCGCCCTGGCCTGGGTCCGCGACAACATCGCCGCGTTCGGCGGCGACCCCGACCGGGTCACCGTGGCCGGTGAGTCCGCCGGCGCGATGAGCGTCGCCACGCTGATGGCGCTGCCCCAGTCACGCGGGCTGTTCCGGCGGGCGGTGACCCAGAGCGGCGCCTGCCAGGGGACGGTGACCGCCGACGACGCACGGCTGGTGCTCGCCGAGACCGCGAAGACCCTCGGCGTGGAGCCGACCGCCCGGGCTTTCGCCGCCGTCCCCATGGACCAGCTGATCGCCGCCCAGGACACCATCGGCCGCAACCTCGCCGTCACCCGCGACGCCGCCCGCTTCGGCAAGAGCGTCGTCGCCGCCGCGATGGCCTACCCGCCCGTCGTCGACGGCGAGTTCCTCGAGCGCCCGCCGCTCGAGCTCATCGCCGAGGGCGCCGGCGGCGACGTCACGCTGCTCACCGGGACGACCACGGAGGAGCAGCGGTTCTTCCTCGTACCGACCGGGATCACCCGCTTCCTCGACGCCCGCGCCCTGACCGCGATGGCCGGCGAGAAGCTGGCCGCCGCCTACACCGCGAACCGCCCGGACGCCTCGCCGGGCGACGTCGGGTCCGCGCTGCTCACCGACCGGTACTTCCGGATCCCCGCGATCCGGATGGCCGAGCTGCGCGACGGCGGGCCCGCCCCGACGTACATGTACGAGTTCGCCTGGGGCACGGAGGTCGCCGGCCTCGGGGCCTGCCACGCCCTCGAGCTCGGGTTCGTCTTCGACACCCTCGGCCACCCCAGTACCGCCGGGATGACCGGTGACGCCCCGCAGGACCTGGCCCGGCGGATGCACGCCGCCTGGGTCGCGTTCGCCACCGACGGGGATCCCGGATGGGCCCCGTACGACCTGGACAAGCGTCCCGTGATGGTCTTCGACGACCCCGAGCAGGGCGTCGTCGACGACCCGCGCGGCGACGAGCGCGGGCTGTGGGTCAGCGCCCCGGACCGCTGAGCGCCAGCGCGATCCCCGCGTCCGGGTCCGCCGCGCGGCCCGCGGCGAACGCCGTCGCGTACTCCCGCTCGCCCAGCGCCCCGCGGACCTGACGCTCGCACTCCTCGTGGGCCGCCACCCACGTCGGGATCCCTATCTGCGGGCGGCCCAGGGTGTCCCACAGCTGCTGGGCCACCCCCAGCAGATACGCGGCGTGTCCGGCGTCGCCGGAGGAGACCGCCGCCTGCGCCAGGGCCTCCATGCACATGCCGATGCCGAAGCTGTCGTGCATGCGCTGCTTGACCTCCAGCGCCGCCCGCGCCGAGCGCCGTGCGTCCGGGAAGCGGCCCAGGGCCAGCTCCGCCTGGGCGCGGATCGAGTCGCCCCAGGCGCGCATCCAGCGTTCGCCGTGCTTGTCGCAGACCGCCCGCAGCCGGTCCAGCACCGGCAGCGCCTCCTCCGCGCGGCCCGCCGCGATCCGGGCGTGGCCGCCGACGCCGAGGGAGGTCAGGCCGGGGACCGTGCACTCCTCGCCGTGGGCGGCGAGATGGTCCTCGGCGAGCTCCAGCACGGCCGCCGGGTCGCCGCGCAGGGCCGCCGCGAGCATGGCGACGGTCACCGCGTGGCCCGTCTCGAGGACGCCGAAGCCGGCGGACGCCTCGGTGCACTGGGCGGAGCGGTCCTGCAGGCCCGCCACGTCACCGAGCTCCGTCAGCACCGTGCCCGCCGCGTACAGCGCCTTCGCCCGGTCCCGCCCCGGCGTGGGGAACGCGGCCAGCGCCCGGTCGAGGTAGTGGCGGCCCTCGCGGGCCAGGCCGCAGGCGTACCAGAGGAACCACAGGTCGCCGCTCAGGCGCAGCGCGGCGGCGCCGTCGCCGGGCTCGGAGAGGCTGAACTCCAGCGCCACGCGCAGGTTGTCGAGCTCGGCGTGCATCCGGTCGTACCAGGCGAACTGGTCCGCCCCCAGCCACGCCGCGTCGCCCTCGGCGGCCAGCGCCAGATAGCGGTCGCGGTGGCGGCGGCGGTACGCGGGCTCGTCGCCGAGGTCGCGGAGCCAGCCCTCGCCGTACTCGCGGATCGTGTCGAGCATCCGGTAGCGCTCCCCGGCGCCGTTCGGCACCCAGGTGATCAGGGAGTTGCCGACCATCCGGGTCAGCAGCCTGTCGATCTGGCGCGGCGTGAGGTGTTCGTCGGAGCAGACGTGCTTGGCGCTCTCCGCGTCGAAGGTACCGGCGAACACCGACAGCCGCGCCCACAGCAGCCGCTCGGGCGGGGTGCACAGCTCGTGGCTCCAGCCGATCGCGGTGCGCAGCGCCTGGTGCCACGGCGGGTCGGCGTCGGGGACGATGCCCCCGTTGTCGCCCAGCACCGCGAAGCGGTCGTCGAGGCGTTCGGCCAGCTTGGCGGGGGTGAAGTCGCGCAGCCGGGCGGCGGCCAGCTCGATGGCGAGGGGGAGGCCCTCGAGGCGGCGGCACAGTCGTACGAGATCGGCACGGTTGGCGTCGGTGACGGCGAAGCCGGGGACGGCCTGCGCGGCGCGCTCGGCCAGCAGCAGCATCGCGTCCGACGGGCCGTCGGTGTCGCCGGGGACGGGCAGCGGCTCGAGGCGGATGGCGTCCTCGTCCATCATCTCCAGTGCGCGGCGGCTGGTCGTCATGATCCGTATCCCCGGCGCGGCCCGCAGCAGCATGTCGAGGGTGGCGGAGCACGCGTCGGCGAGATGCTCGCAGGTGTCCAGTACGAGGAGCAGCTGGCGGCTGCTCAGATAGTCCGCCAGCACCTCGGCCATCGGCCGGGGCGAGTTGTCCGCCAGCGGCAGGGCCTCCGCGATCGCGTTCGGCAGCAGCGCCGGATCGCGCAGCCCCGACAGCTCCACCCACCACACGCCGTCGCGGAACAGCGGCCGCAGCCGGCGCGCCGCGTGCAGGGCGAGGCGGGTCTTGCCCACCCCGCCGGGGCCGGTGAGCGTCACCACCCGGTAGCGCCCGATCTGCCGCTCCAGCCGGCCCGTCTCCGTGCGGCGGCCCACGATCCGGTCCGGCTCGGCGGGTACGTTCCCCATACGGTGCTCCCGCTGGCGTGGCGTCACGGCCCGTCACCCTCTCCCCGAGGTTCCTCGTGCGCCAGTCATAGCAGCCGCTCGGGGCGTGGTGGGGGAGGACGCGGGAACCGGCCCGATACGGAGTGTCTTACGCCAAGTAGCCCATCCCCGGGTGGACTTCGCGGTACGCGTCGACCAGCCGGCGGGCGACGGCGACGGAGTCGACCAGGGGGTGGAGGGCGAAGGCGGCGACCGCGGCGGAGCGTGATCCGGAGGCGGCGGCCTCGAGGGACTGGCGTTCCACGGCCTTCACCGCGCCGACGAGCGCCGCCTGATGCCCCTCCAGGGGCGAGACGGCGACGGGGTGGGCGCCGTTGCCGTCGACGAGGCAGGGGACCTCGACGACCGCGTCGGCGTCGAGGTTGGGGAGGGTGGTGCCGTTGCGGACGTTGAGGATCAGCGTGGTCCGTTCGTCGCGGGCGATGGCGCGCATCAGGGCGAGGGCCACCTTTTCGTAGCCGCCGGACTCCGTGAGGGACGCCTCGTCGCGCTCGCCCGCGCCGGCCGCCTCGCGGTTCTCCGCCATGTACGTGGCCTCGCGCTCGGCGCGGGTGCCGTCCCAGGTCTTCAGGGCGGGGGCGGCCTCGTCGCGCATCCGCTCGTAGAAGCGGGCCTGCTGGTCGCGCAGGAAGGCGCCGCGGGTCTGGCGGGCCTCGCGGTAGGCGCGGACGGTCTCGCGGTTGAAGTAGTAGTAGTGCAGGTACTCGTTCGGTACGGCGCCCACGGAGCGGATCCACTCGGCGCCGAAGAGCCGTCCCTCCTCGAACGACTCCAGCAGCCCGTCGTCCCGCAGCAGCCGGGGGAGCTCGTCGCGGCCGTCGATACGCAGCCCGCGCAGCCAGCCCAGATGGTTCAGCCCCGCGTAGTCCAGCCACGCCTCCTGCGGCTTCTGTGCGCCGAGCGCGTGTGCCACGCGGCGGCCCAGGCCCACGGGGGAGTCGCAGATGCCGATCACGCGGTCGCCGAGCCGGCGGGACATCGCCTCGGTGACGAGGCCGGCGGGGTTGGTGAAGTTGATGAACCAGGCGTCGGGCGCCACGGCGGCCACCCGCCGGGCGATCATGTCCGCCACGGGGAGGGTCCGCAGCCCGTACGCGATCCCGCCGGCGCCGACGGTCTCCTGCCCCAGCACCCCCTCGGCGAGGGCGACCCGCTCGTCGGCGGCCCGGCCCTCGAGCCCGCCGACGCGGATGGCGGAGAACACGAAGTCCGCGCCGCGCAGGGCCTCGTCGAGGTCGGTGGTGGTGCTGACCTCCGGCGGATCCGCTTCCCCGGCGGCCTGCTCGGCGAGCACCCGCGCGACGGCGGACAGCCGCCCGGCGTCGAGGTCGTAGAGGGTCACCTCACTGACCCGCCCCTCACCCCGGTCCCGCAGGAGCGCCCCGTACACGAGGGGGGTCCTGAAACCCCCGCCACCGAGAATGGTCAGCCTCACGCCTCGATCACCCCTGTACCTGCGCCGACGGGTCCGCACTCGCACCTTACGCCGGGGAGTGGATCAGGCCGGGCTTCATGGGGGCGGAAAAGGGGAGCCGCCCGCCCGCCGCGGGCGGCTCCCGGCTTGTGGGGGGTGACGCGTACTCATCAAGCTATGGTGGTCCAGACCTGTCGGTCAATAGGTCTGGACCAAGATGATGTTCTACGCGTAGAACGCCGGACGCTCCCGCATGTTCACCTGCTCGACATCGCCCGACTGCTGGGCCCGGACCGTGGCTGTCGCCACCGCCGTCGCCGCGTAGCCGTCCCACGACGACGGGCCCGTGGCCCGGCCCGTCGGGACCGAGTCGACCCACGCCTGGAGTTCCGCGTCGAACGCCGCGCTGAAGCGGTCGTCCCACTCCTGGTCGATCGCGGTGCCGATGCGGGCCGACGCGCGGAGCTCCGGGCGGGCCGGGTCGGGGAGGCGGAGCAGGCCCTCCTCGCCGACCGTTTCGCAGCGGATGTCGTAGCCGTACCGGCAGTTGACGAAGACCTCGAGGTCTATGCGGATCCCCGAGGCGGTCTCGAAGAGCATGAACTGGGGGTCCGTGAGGTGGGGGAGACGGTGGCGGGTGGAGCGGGGGTTGATCACCTGGGTGGAGACGATTTCGTCGGACAGGAGCCAGCGGGCCGCGTCGATCTCGTGGACGCCGGAGCTCAGGACCGCCATCTCCGTGGTGTAGTCGGGGCGGGAGGCTCGGTTGCGGTGGGCGCAGTGCATCAGCAGGGGGCGGCCGATGTCGCCCGCCGAGATGACGCGGTGCATCTCGCGGTAGCCCGCGTCGTAGCGGCGCATGAAGCCGACCTGGACCAGGCGGCTGCCGTGGGACTCCTCGGCGGCCATGATGCGCAGGCAGTCCTCCGGCGTCACCGCCAGGGGCTTCTCGCACAGGACCGGCTTTCCGGCCGCGATCGCGGTCAGGACGTGTTCGGCGTGGGCCGCGTCCGAGCAGGCGACCAGCACCGCGTCCACCTCCGGGGACGCGATCAGCGCGGCGCCGTCGGGGTAGACCTTCGCCTCGCCCGCCGACTTCTCCGCGAGGGCGCGGTCCAGGTCCGTGACCGCTGTCACCGATGCCCCGCGGATGCGGCGCGTGACGCGGTCGATGTGGTCGCGGCCGATCGCGCCCGTGCCGATCACGCCGATTCGTACAGTCATGCCGGGGTGTCTCCGATCAGGCCGAGGCCGGCCAGGTACTCGCGGGTGCGGACCGCGATGGGCAGCGGGACCTCGGGGGCGCAGGGGTAGAGGTCCTGTTCGACGATCACGAACAGGTTCGTGTTCAGACGGGCCAGCTCCGGGACGATGTCCGCCGGGGCGGGCACGCCGGCGGGCGGTTCGACGCAGACGCCGCGGCGGACCGCCTCGCCGAAGGAGAGGTCCTCGGCGGTGACCTGGGCCAGGATCGCCGGGTCCATCTGCTTGATGTGGACGTAGCCGATGCGTTCCGCGTAGCGGCGGATCAGGTCGACCGCGTCGCCGCCGCCGTACGCGACATGGCCGGTGTCCAGGCAGAGGTTGGCGTAACGGGGGTCCGTGGCGTTCAGGAAACGCTCGATCTCCGGCTGCGTCTGGATGTGGGTGTCGGCGTGCGGGTGGAGGACCAGGCGGACGTCGTACTCGTCGAGCAGGATCGCCCCCAGACGGTCGGCTGCCTTGCCGAGACCAGTCCACTGCGCGGTATCCAGCGACGGCGACTCCGTGAAGTCCCCCGTCTTCTCGTCCCGGTACAGCGGCGGGATGAAGACCAGGTGATGCGCCCCGGCGGCAGCCGTCAGCGCCGCCACCCGGCGGGTGTGCGCCACCATCTCGTCGAACTCGTCCGGCCGGTGCAGCGCCCCGAACACCGTCCCGCCCGTCACCTCCAGCCCCCGCTCAGCGAGTTCGGCGGCCAGCCGCTCCGGCTCGACGGGGAGATAGCCGTACGGTCCCAGCTCGAGCCGCCGGTAGCCGGCCCGTACCAGCTCGTCCAGGAACCGCGCGTACGGCACCTGCCGGTCGTCGTCCGCGAACCACACCCCCCAGGAGTCGGGGGCGGAGCCCAGGGACAGATTGCGGGCGATGGGTGTCATATGGGCCTCCGTAAGGGTCACAGGTAGGGCCGTTGCGCCCGTTTGGCGTCCCGGTACGCCCCGTACGACTCCGCGTCCTCCGCGACCGGCACGTCCCACCAGGCGGACGACGGCGGGCCGGAGCTGAGGATGTCGGTGGGGACGTGCACGACCGTCGTACGGTCCGCGGCCCGCGCCTGCGTCAGCGCCGCCCGGAACTCCGCCACGCTGGACGCCGACAGCACCTGCGCCCCCAGCGACGCCGCGTTCGCCGCCAGGTCCACCGGCAGCCCGGGGCCGTCCAGCCGGCCGGTCTTCTCGTCGCGGTAGCGGTACCGCGTGCCCAGCCGCCCCGCGCCGACGGACTCCGACAGCGCGCCGATCGACGCGAAGCCGCCGTTGTCGATCAGGACCACCGTCAGCTTCAGGCCCTCCGACACGGCGGTGACCAGCTCCTGGCACATCATCAGATACGAGCCGTCCCCGACCAGCACCGTCACCTCGCGGTCCGGCGCCGCCAGCTTCACCCCGACCCCGGCGGCGATCTCGTAGCCCATGCAGGAGTACGCGTACTCCACGTGGTACGCCTTCGGATCCCGCGCCCGCCACAGCGCCTGCAGATCACCCGGCATCGAACCCGCCGCGTTGATCACCACGTCCCGGTCCCCGAGCACCTCGTTCAGCACCCCCAGGATCTCCGTCTGCGCCGGCACCGGCCCGTGCCCCAGCCCGTACGCCCGGTCCGTCACCCTCCGCCAGTCCGCCGCCAGCTCCCGCGCCCGCACCCGGTACGCGTCGTCCGTCCGCCACCCCGCCAGCTCCCCCGTCAGCGCCTGCAGCCCGGCCCGCGCGTCGGCCACCAGCGGCTCGGCGGCGTGCTTGACGGCGTCCAGCCGCGCCACGTTGAGGTTGACGAACCGCACCCCGGGGTCGCCGAACACCGTCCGGCTGGCGGTGGTGAAGTCGCTGTACCGCGTCCCCACCCCCAGCACCACGTCCGCCTCCGCCGCCAGCGCGTTCGCCGCCGCCGTCCCGGTCGCCCCCAGCGCCCCCACCGCGCACGGGTGGTCCCACGGCACCGCGCCCTTCCCGGCGTGGGTGTCCGCCACCGGGATCCCGGTCTCCTCCGCGAACTCCCGCAGCTCCGCGCACGCCCGGGAGTACACCACCCCGCCCCCGGCGACGATCAGCGGCCGCCGCGCCGACCGCAGCAGGGCCACCGCCCGTGCCAGCGCGGCCGGTTCGGGCTGGGCGCGGCCCACGTGCCACACCCGGCGGCGGAAGAACTCCTCCGGCCAGTCGTACACCTCCGTCTGCACGTCCTGCGGCAGACACAGGGTGACCGCGCCGGTCTCCGCGGGGTCGGTGAGCACCCGCATCGCGGCGAGGGCGGCGGGGATCAGCCGCTCGGGACGCTCGACGCGGTCGAAATAGCGCGACACCGGGCGCAGGGCGTCGTTCACCGACACATCGCCGTTGGCCGGGTCCTCCAGCTGCTGGAGCACGGGGTCCGCGACCCGGGTGGCGAAGACGTCGCCGGGGAGCAGCAGCACCGGCAGGCGGTTCGTCGTGGCGAGGGCGGCGCCGGTGACCATGTTGGTGGCGCCGGGGCCGATGGACGACGTGCAGGCGAAGGTGGTGAGGCGGTCGTTCGTCTTGGCGTAGGCGGCGGCCGTGTGCACCATGGCCTGCTCGTTGCGGGCCAGGTAGTACGGCATCTCGTCCGCGCAGTGGCCCAGCGCCTGCCCCATCCCGGCCACATTGCCGTGGCCGAAGATCCCCCACACCCCGTCGATCAGCCGCCGCTCGTGCCCGTCGCGCTCGCTGTACTGGTTCGCCAGGAACCGCACCAGCGCCTGGGCGGTGGTCAGTCTCATCGCGTTCCTCCCATGGGCAGCCGGGGGTCGGGGGACTGGTCCTCCCAGGTGCCGCGGATCCAGCCGTGAGCCGGATCGTCGCAGATCAGCCAGGCGCGGTCGGGACCGGGGCCCGCCATGACGTTGAGGTAGTACAGGTCGTAGCCGGGCACGGCCATCGACGGCCCGTGCCAGCCGTGCGGGATCAGCACCGCGTCGCCGCCGCGGACCTCCGCCAGCACGTCCAGGGGGCGCTCGGCCGTCCCGTACACGCGCTGGTAGGCCATGCCGTCGCCGGCGACCTCGAAGTAGTAGATCTCCTCGAGCTCGGACTCCTCGCCGGGGCGGTGCTCGTCGTGCTTGTGCGGCGGGTACGAGGACCAGTTGCCGCCGGGGGTCAGCACCTCGCAGACGAGGAGGCGGTCGGCGTCGAAGGTCTGCGGGAGGCAGTAGTTGTGCACCTGGCGGCTGCAGTTGCCGGCGCCGCGCAGCTCGACGGGGACGGCGGAGGCGGGCTGGTGGCGTACGGGGAGCTTGCGCGAGCAGCGGGCGGAGGGCAGGGCGAACCGGCCGCCGGAGGTGCTGGTGATGCGCGCGCGGGTGTCGCGGGGGAGGTAGAGGAAGTCGGTGGGGGCGCCGAAGACGCCGTCGCGGCCGGTCAGTTCGTACGAGGCGTCCCCGGCGGTCACCGTGCAGGCGCCGGCCAGGGGGAGGACCAGGTGCTCGGCGTCGCCGGTGGCCAGGTCGTGGCCCTCGCCGGGGGCGAGCTCCAGGACGCGCAGGCCGGAGTAGCCCCAGCCCGCCGACTCCGGGGTGATCACCGTGCGGTACGGGGCGTCGGCGGTGGACCCCGCCCGTACGACGTGCCGGCTCATCGGGCCGCCCTCAGCTTCTCGACCTCCGCCTCGGTGGGCATCGCGTCCGAGCACGCCAGCCGGGCGGCGACATGGGCGCCGGCCGCCGCCGCGAAGGCCATCGTGCGGTCCAGGTCCCAGCCGGCGAGCAGGCCGTGGACCAGGGCGCCGCCGAACGCGTCGCCGGCGCCGAGGCCGTTGACCACCTCCACCGGGACCGGGGGCTGCTCGACCGTCGTGCCGTCGCGGTGCACCGCGAGGACACCGCGCGGGCCCTGCTTGACGACGGCCAGTTCGACGTCGGCGGCCAGCAGGCGGCGGGCCGCCTCGTACGGGTCGCGGGTGCCGGTGGCGACCTCGCACTCCTCGACGTTGCCGACGGCGACCGTGGCGTACTTCAGGGCCTCCTCGTACCACGGCTGGGGCGGCGCGTCCCAGAACACGGGGCGCCAGTCGAGGTCGAAGACGGTGTGCGGGCGGCGGGCGCGGGCGCGCAGGGCGGCCAGGGTGGCGGAGCGGCTGGGCTCCTCGCACAGGCCGGTGCCGGTCATCCAGAACACCGCCGCCGAGCCGATGGCGTCCAGGTCCAGCTCGCCGACGGAGATGTCCAGGTCGGGGGCCTTGGGGAAGCGGTAGAAGTACAGCGGGAAGTCGTCCGGGGGGAAGATCTCGCAGAAGGTGACGGGCGTCGGCAGGCCCTTTGAGACACCGACGTGGGCGGTGTCCACGCCGTAGCCGGTGAGGGCCGAACGGACGAACGTGCCGAACGGGTCCGCGCCGGTCTTGGTGATGACCGCCGCCGCCCGGCCGTAGCGGGCGGCCGCCACGGCGACGTTGGTGGGGCTGCCCCCGAGGTACTTGGCGAAGGTGGTGACGTCCGCCAGCGGGACGCCGCTCTGCCGCGGATAGATGTCGACGCCGACCCGGCCCATCGTCAGCACGTCCAGTCCCATGCCGTCCCTCCTGTCGCGCTCTACTAGAGCGCGCTAGATGCGGCTACCATGATCCTGTAGGGCCGGGATGTCAAGGGTGCGGCGGCACGTGGTGTACGAGTGCCGTCACGGTGAGTCAGGAGCGGTCTGTTGGCCCAGAGCGACCGGAAACGCCCCACGATGGCGGACGTGGCCGCCCGTGCCGGGGTGTCGCGTGCCCTGGTCTCCCTGGTGTTCCGCAACCAGCCGGGTGCCAGCGAGCAGACCGAGGAGCGGGTGCGCCGGGCCGCCGCCGACCTCGGCTACCGCCCCGACAGCGCCGCCCGGCTGCTCGCCCGTGGCCGCAGCCGCACCATCGGCGTCCTGCTCACCCTGCATCACCCCTTCCACGCCGACCTCGTCGAGGCGATCTACCCGGTCGCCGAGCGCCTCGAGTACGACGTGCTGCTGTCCGCCCGCGCCCCGGGCCGCGACGAGCGCGCCGCCGCCGAGGCCCTCCTCAGCCACCGCTGCGAGGCGCTGATCGTCCTCGGCCCCGAGTCGGACGACGCCTTCCTCGCCGAGCTCGCCGACCGCTGCGCCGCCCTCGTCGTCGTCGGCGCCCCGTCGAAGGACGCCGACAGCGTCCGTACGGCCGAGGGCAAGGGCGTACGCCAGACGATCGACCACCTCATCACCCTCGGCCACCGCCGCATCGCCCACGTCGACGGCGGCCGCAGCGCGGGCTCCGCCGACCGGCGCAAGGCCTACCGGGCGACGATGCGCCGCTACGGGCTGGCGGACCACATCCGCGTCGTGCCCGGCGCCCACACCGAGGAGGCGGGCGCCGCGGCGGCCCGGGTGCTGGCGAAGGACGCCGACCGTCCCACCGCCGTCCTCGCCGCCAACGACCGCTGCGCGGTGGGCCTGCTGCAGGGCTTCGCGGCGGCCGGGCTGAGCGTGCCGGGGGACATCTCGGTGGCCGGCTTCGACGACAGCCATCTGTCGCACCTGTCGCACATCGACCTGACGACCGTCCGCCAGGACACCGCCGCCCAGGCCGAACAGGCGGTGCGGTTCGCGGTCGACCGCCTCGCGGACGCCGCCCTGCCCGCCCGCGACCTGGTCCTGGACCCCCGCCTCGTCGTCCGCGGCACCACGGGCCCGCCCCCGGCGTGACGGACCGCCCCCGCCCTCCGGGAGAGGGCGGGGGCGGCGGCCGGCCGGCGCGTGGGGGGTTGGGCGAGCGCCCGGGGCCGGCGGATCGGGGCCGGCGTCAGCCGGTGTAGGGGGCGAAGATCCTTGCGAACTCGTACGGGGACTGCGCGATGTTCGTACAGCGGTACAGCGCGCCCGTGCACGCGTTGCGGTCACGGGTCGCCTCCCAGAAGGAGACCATCCCCATGTGCTTGCTCTGCGCGAACGCGACCAGCTGGCGGGCGTCGGCCTGGTCGTAGATCCGGCCGTCGTCGTTCTGCCCCAGCATCGGTGTCACGCCGACCAGTGCCCACAGCTGGGCGTCGGACTTCGCCGGGTACAGGGTCTTCATCTGGTCGAACGTGCTCTGTCCCGCCTGCACCGCCGCGTCGCCGTAGTCGACGCCGCGGTAGTAGTCCATCGCCATCACGTTGACCACGTCCAGGTTCACCCCGGCGTCGCGCGCCGAGCGGACCACGCTCAGGCCGTCGGCCGTCAGGCCCTCCGGGAGCACCGGCAGGGTCAGGGAGATCCGCAGGTCCGGGTGGGCCTGCTGGAGCCGGGCGAGGGCCTGCGAGCGGCGGCCGACCGAGACCGGGTCGGCGGTCGCCGAGCCCTCGATGTCGAAGTCCGCGTACTTCAGGTCGTACGCCTTCACGACCGCGTCGTACTCGGCGAAGAGCGAGTCGACCGTCGTACAGGCCTGGGCGAGTTCGATGCCGCTGGCGCCGCCGAAGGAGATCTTCACGTCGCCGCCGCCGGCGCGGATCGCGTCGACCTGGTCGCGGGCCCAGCCGGCGCGCGGGTCGTAGGCGTTGAACCACATCGCCTTGCAGTTGGACGCGGTGACAAAGGCCATCGTGTAGTTCTTCGTGCCGCTCGCCGCCGCCATCTCCGGCATGCTCGGCGTCGGCCAGGCGCCCATGTCGACGTAGGGCGCGGACCGGACGTCGCCGGGGCCGGGCTGGGTGCCGCCGCCGGTCGTCGTGCCGCTGACGGCGGTGGTGTACGCGGAGACGTTTCCGGCGGCGTCCTTGGCGCGGACGCGGAAGGCGTAGGCGGTATTCGCGGTGAGGCCGGTCGCGGTGTACGCGGTGCCGGTCACGGCGACCGGGGTGCCGCCGTCGCGGGAGACCTCGTAGCCGGCGATCTCGTCGTTGTCGGTGGACGCCGTCCAGCGGACGGTGAGGGAGGAGCCGGTCGCCGAGCCCACCGTGACGCCCGAGGGGACGGTCGGGGGCGTGGTGTCAGGCTCGGTGGGGCCGCCGTCGCAGGGGGCGCCGTTCAGGGTGCAGTTGACGGGGGAGCCGGTGCCGGACGACATCCAGCCGAACGTGGCGCTGGCGCCGGGGGCGAGGTTGCCGTTGTACTCGCGGTTGGTGAACGCGTGGTGGCTGCCGCTGCCGGAGTGCAGGGCGTCCCAGTAGGCGCCGACCGAGGTGCCGGAGGGGAGGTCGAACTCGACCTTCCAGGTGGAAAGAGTCGTCGTGGAGTTGTTGGTGATCGTGTACAGGCCCTGGTAACCGGAGTCCCAGGGGGCGGCCTTGGTGAAGACGGCGGACGGCGCCGCCGCGGCCGCGGGTGGTGCGGAAAAGGCGGCGAAGGCCGCGGTCAGGGCAAGAAGTATGCCCAGGGGTCTACGCATGGGGGGACTCCCTCAGCCGGGACGGGCGGGAAGGTGCGCATGACAAGAGGAGCGATACCCGATACTTGGTCCAGACCAATCGCCTTGTCAAGATGCCGGACCCGATCCGGTCGCCGCTACAGTTCGGTGCCGTGACGATCCTTCCCACGACCGCCGTCGACGTCCGCCTCTGGCTGCTGCGGCTGCCCGGCGACCCCGCCGCCACCGGGTTCGGCCCCCTCGGCCCGGAGGAGCGCACCCGGGCGACCGCCTTCCGCCGCCCCGACCTGCGCGCCCGCTACGTCGCCGCCCACACCGCCCTGCGCGAGATACTCGGCGCCGAGACCGGCAGGGCGCCCGGGGACCTGGTCATGGTTCGCGAACCCTGCCCCGGCTGCGGCGAGTTGCACGGCCGGCCCGCGCTCGAGGACGGGCCGCACTTCTCCCTCTCGCACAGCGACGACGTGGTCCTCGTCGGAGTGGCCGACGCCCCGATCGGCGTCGACGTGGAGGGCACCGCGACGGAGTCGAGCATCGGCGACGTGCTGCCCCGGCTGCACCCCGCCGAGCAGGCCGAGATCCGCGATGCCGCCGACCGCAGCGCGGCGTTCACCACCGTGTGGGTACGCAAGGAGGCGTGGCTGAAGGGCATCGGCATCGGCCTCGCCCGCAGCCTCGCCGAGGACCACATCGGACACCGCGGTCAGCCGCCCGGCTGGTCGGTGGCCGACGTCCCCGCGATCCCCGGCTACGCGGCGGCCGTCGCGGTCCGGGGGGCGCTGGGACGGCTGGAGGTGGCCGACCGGGTGTGATCAGTCGGGCACGCCGAGGGGCCCCGCGGCCTTGCCCAGCGCGGCGCCCAGCCCGAACGGCGGCATGTTCACGTAGCGGGCCTCGTACGCGCCGGCCCGCACCTCGTACAACTCGTGCCAGATTCCGACGTCGCCGTTGCCGCCGATCGCCCGGTTGAACCATTTCCAGTACGTCCGGTGCTCCTGCTCCGGGGACTTCGCGAACGCCGAGATCTTCTCGGCGTTCTCCCAGTACTGGATCATCGTTATCGTACGGCCGTGACGGCTGAACCGGGCGCCGAGCAACCCCAGGTCCGGGGACTCCCCGAGGGCCGCCAGCAATTTCGGCATCGCGTTCAGAGCGGGCCACCAGCGGTGAATCTTCCACAGTTTATTGATACGCATTCCGACGAGGAACAGAACGAACCCGCGATCGTTCTCCGCGTTCATTCTGCCCAGTTCCAGTTGGGCCATGAAGACGTTCCCTCCCAGGGCCGGGGCCGTACGGCCGGGTCATCGTAAGGTCATCGGGCGCCGCTCAACAACCGTCCCTGCCAGGCGAGATGGACCGGACCTCGGGTCGCCGGCGGGCTCTGGTACGGGCGTACGCGTCGCGGGTACCATGACCGCCGATCCGCCGCTGAACCCCCCGCCACCGCCCTTTCGTCGAACGGATCCCCCGTACATGCCCCAGGCGATACCCGCGGTGCGCACACCGCTCACCGCAGAATTCACCGAGCCCGACGCCACCCTCCGCCACCGGTTATCGGTCCACGTCGTACTCTTTGATCTGGACGGCACCCTGGTGGAATCCGATACGGCCATTCACCGGCACACCGTCCGCTGGGCGCACCGCCACGCACTCGACCCCGGACACGTCCTGCGCGTCTCCCAGGGGCGCCGCGACATCGACTTCATCCACGAGCTCGTACCGCACGCCGACGCCGACGCCGAACTCGCCTGGTTCGACCAGCTCTCCGTCACCGACTCCGCCGGCATCGAGCCCACCGCCGGCGCCCGCGACCTGCTCGCCGCGCTCCCGGCCGGCAGCTGGGCCGTGGTCACCTCGGCCACCCGCCCCGTCGCCGACAGCCGCCTCGCCGCCGCCGGACTGCCCGCACCCGAGGTGCTCGTCTGCGCCGGCGACGTGGCCGACGGCAAGCCCAGCCCGCAGGGATACCTCGCCGCCGCGCGGCGCTTCGGGGTGGATCCGGCCGGCTGTCTGGTGATCGAGGACTCCGACGTCGGGCTGCTCGCCGCCCGCGCCGCCGGGATGCCGGCACTGGCCGTCGCCGGTCCCCGTACCCCCGTGCACGGACAGCGGATCACTGGCCTGGAAGCGCTGTCCGTCCGCCGTGGATCCTGAGATTCCGGACCGCCCGGGGCGCGCCCCAACAGCCCCGTGGCTACCGGCGCGAGCCGCCCAACTGGCGTATTCCGCTTGCTGGTTGGTGCACGACGCAACTGATGTTGACCTGTTGCGCGGGCCGGAAATCTCTGTAACTCTGGCCGCGCCAAGTGGCCTAGACCTGTTGGTCCAGGCCACGCCTGGACGGCCGCTTGGTGTCCCGCCGCAACGCGTTTCATGAGTCACACAGCGCTTGAGTTCCCCAGCTCCGTGCACCGTGTCCGAAAGCGAGTCGGAATGGACTTGAGAACAGCCCTCCTGCTGCCCGGACAGGGTGCCTACCGCCCGGGAGTGTTCACCGGCCCGCGCAGCGCCCCCGTCGGGGACGTGCTGGAGGCCGTCGACGCGGTGGCCGCCGAGTTCGGCCGCACCCCCGTCTCCCCGCTGCTCACCGACCCCGACGCCCCGGACGCCCGCCGCCTCTCGGCGTCCGACCCGTTCGCCCTGCAACTCGCGATCTTCGCCGCCGCCCTCGTCTACGCCGCCGAGGTCGTCCGCCGCCGACCCGTGGACGTCGTCCTCGGGCACAGCATGGGCGAGATGGCCGCCGCCGTGCACGCCGGCTGCTTCACCGTGACCGACGGGGCGCGGATCGTCGCCCACCGGGCGCGCGCCCTCGAACAGACGGCGGCCGGAGCGGGCGGCATGCTCGCGCTCACCGTGTCCGCCCGGCGGGCCGACGCGCTGCTGGGCGCCGCCGAGCTGCCCGGCGCGCGGCTCGCCGTCGTCAACGCGCCCCGGCACACGGTGGTCTCCGGGCCGGAGGCCGACCTCGGGGTGCTCGCCGCGCTGGCCGACGTGCTGGGCGTACGGGCGGTGCGGCTGGCCGCGCCGTACCCGTTCCACAACCCGCTGCTCGCCCCCGCCCAGGCCGAGTTCGCCGCGGCGATCGCCGGCATCCGCCGCAGACCCGCCGAGGCCCGGCTCCACTCGCCCGCCCTCGGGGGGCTGGTCAGCGACGACACGGATCTGACGGGGCTGCTCGTGGGGCAGCTGACGCGGCCGGTCGACTTCCTCGCGGCGCTGCGTGATCTGCAGTCGTACGGGCTGGAGTCCGTCGTGGAGTGCGGGCGGGCGGGGCTGAGCGAGCTGGTCACCGCGGCCACGGGATGCGCGGCCGTGCACGCCGAGCGGTGGCTGGACGCCGGGGAGGGCGGGGCGGCACCGCCGCGTCCGGGGCGGAAGCCGGTGCCGGTGCCGGTCGCGGCGCCGGAGGCACCGGCGGTGGGACGGATGCCGGCGCCGGTCGGACTGACGGCGGCGGGGAGGGTGGCGCCGGCCCCGGCGTCCGCCGAGTCCGTCGTCGCCGCGCTCCAGCAGATCTACGCCGACCGCCTCGGCTACCCCGTCGAGGCCATGGACCCCGACGCCGACCTCGAGGGCGACCTCGGCGTGGACTCCCTGAAGCGCATGGAGATCCTCGGCACCCTCACCGACCGCTTCGACCTCCACCACGTCGCCGACGACACCCGGTTCGCCCTCCAGTCCACCCTCGGCGGACTGGCCCGCCTCATCACCGAGACCAGCCGCACCGGCGCGCGGGCCGATGGCTGACCCCGCCCGCTACCTCGTCGAGACGACCGACCGCGCCGCCGCCGAGGAGCTTGCCGCCACCCTGCGCTCGGGCGGCCGGCCGGCGACCGTACGCAACGCCGCCTCCCTCCCTCTGCTCCCCGGCGGTGAACCCGCGCCGGACGCGATCGTGGCCGTCGGCATGGGCGTCGCCGTACCCGGGGCCAGCTCGCCGGACGAGTTCTGGGAGCTGTTGCGCGACCGGGAGCCCCAGTTCAGCGAACCCGGACCGCGCATGGACATCGACGCCCTGTGGTCCGCGGACCCCGCGGCGCCCGACAAGACGTACACCCGCACCGCCGGCTTCATCCACGCCGAGGGCGGCGACCCGCGCGTCGCCCCCTTCCGCCCCCACCCCGGGCTGGACGGCTTCACCGGGCGTGAGGCGAGCGGGCGGTGGCTGCGGCACGGGGTGCTCCAGGCGCTGGAGGGTGTCCGGCACGGGGACGGTGTACGGGTCTTCGCCGCCGTGGGGATGACGGCCGACGGCGGGCACGCCGCCGAGCAGAGCCTGCTGCGGCACGCCGGCCGGCTGCTCACCGGCGAGGACGATCCGCTGGCCGCGCTGTACCCGGCGGGCGACGGCGACCTGGGGCGGACGGCGCCGTACCGGGTGGTGCGCGAGGCGCTCGACGGGCTGGTGGAGCCGGCGGAGACCGTCGTGGTCGACACCGCGTGCTCCTCCTCCCTCTACAGCTTCGACTTCGGGATGCGCGCCCTGCGCGAGGGCCGCGCCGACCTGGCGCTGTGCGGCGGGGTGTACTCCGTCAACGCGCAGACCATGGTGCTGTTCTCCAAGCTCGACGGGCTGGCCAGGGGCGGCCTCGTACGGTCGCTGGACACCGGCGCCGACGGCGTGCTGTTCGCCGACGGCGCCGCCGTCGTCGCGCTGAAGACGTACGCCCGGGCCATGGCCGACGGCGATCCGGTGCTGGGCTTCGTCCTCGGCTTCGGCGGGTCGTCCGACGGGCGCGGCAAGGCCGTGTACGCGCCGAACCCCGCCGGGCAGCGGATCGCGCTGGAGCGTGCCTGGGCGGCGGCCGGGGTCGTACCGGAGGAGATCGACTGGGTGGTGGCGCACGCCACCGGCACCTCGGCCGGCGACCAGGCGGAGATCGAGGCGCTCACCACCGCCGCCCCCGCCAAACGCTGGACGCTCACCTCCAACAAGTCCCTCGTCGGACACACCGGCTGGGCGGCCGGCGCCGTCAACGTCATCCACGCCCTGCTGGCCCTGCGCCACGGCGTCATCCCCGCCCAGCGCCTGTACGACGGCCCCGCCTCGGACGCCGTCGACATCCCCCGCGCGTCGCTTCCCTGGCCGGCCACTACGCACGGCCGGACGGCGGCGGTGTCGGCGATGGGCTTCGGCGGCACGAACGCGCACCTGATCGTCGGCGACCGGCCCCGGGCCACCGTCCGTACGGCCGCGGTGCCCGAGCCCGTGGTCGTCGTCGCCACCACCGCCACCGAACCCGCCGGCGGGGCCGCCGTCTTCGGCGACACCTTCCCCGTACCCGCGCCGCTGGAGGTACGGCTGCCGCCCGCCGTCCTCGCCCGGCTGGACCTCAGCCAGCTGATGGCCCTGCGCTGCGCCCTCGACCTGCGCGGCGACTGGACGAAGGACCCCGCCACCGCCGCCCGCACGGGGCTGTACGTCGGCCACTCCGGGCAGGTCCGCCAGGCCATGGCGTGCACCCTGCGGGCGTATCTGGACGACATCGCCCGCCGCTTTGGCCCGGACCTCGGCGCGGCGGCGCGGGCCCTGGCGCCCGAGGCCAACAGCGACTCGCTGCCGGGGCTGATGCCGAACATCATCGCCTCCCGCGTCGCGCAACTCCTCGACGTCCACGGCCCGAACATGACCCTCGACGCCGGCCCCGACTCCAGCCACGCGGCCCTCGCCGCGGCCTGCCGCGCGCTGACCGCGGGCGAGCTGGACGCGGCCGTCGCCATCGGCGTCAACGGCTGCGCCGACCTCGTCCGCCCGCCGGACGGCCGGGAGACGGGGGAGGCGGTGGCGGGCGTCGTCCTGATGCGCCGCTCGACCGCGGCGGCGCACGGCCTCACCCCGCTGGGCGAACTGCGTCTCGCGGACGGCTCCCCGGTGGCGCGAGCCCCGGAGGGACCCCGGTACACCCACGCCGCCGAGGGCCTGCTGGCCCTGCACCAGGCACTGCGCGAGGCCGAGGCACCGGTACGGCTCGCCCCCCGCGCACCCGGCACCCCCGCGCTGGTCTGCGACCCCGCGCCCCGCGCCGCCGACCTCGGCGACCTGCGCCCGTACGTCCTGCGCACCCGCCGGCTCGAACGCCCCGAGGTCCGCGCACCCCTTCCCGCACCGGGCCCGGACACCCTCCTGATCACCAACGCCCCCGACCACGCCCCGCTCGTCCGCACCCCCGACGACCTGGCCGCGACCACCGACGCCCGCGACATCCGCGTCGTCTTCGACGCCCGGCAGCCCGGCGCCCTGGCCCTCCAGGAGCTGGCCTTCGCCGCCGCCCACCACTGCGCCGACGCCCTCGACGACGGCGGCACCTTCGCCGTCCTCGCCCTGGACCCCGACTCCCGCCCGGAAACGGGCCTGTTCACCGGACTCGTCCGGGCCCTCGCCGCCGACCTCCCGAAGACCCTGGTGTACGCGGTCGTCACCGACGCCGACGACTTACCCACCGCCCTCGCCCAGCTCGCCCGCGAACACGCCCGCGACCGCCACCTCCACGTCGCCCACTACCGCGCCGGCCTCCGCCACGAAGCCGTCCTCACCCCCGAGCCGGACCGACCGGCCCCCCGCGAACTCCCGCCCGCACCCGTGATCGTCGCAACCGGCGGCGGACGCGGAATCACCGCCGAACTCGTCGACCAGCTCGCCCGCCGCACCGCCCCCGCCGCGATCTGGCTGCTGGGTTCCGGACCGGAGACGGTGGAAGACCTGCCCGCCGACCGCCCGTCCGCCCTGCGCGAGCTGATGGCCCGCTACCCCGGCGAGAAGATCGGCGCACTCAATCGGCGGTACAACCGGATGCTCCAGGCCGTCGAACGAAGACGCACCGTAACGCTCTTGCAGGATCGTTACGGCGCGGCGCGCGTGCACTACCGGCAGTGCGATGTGACCGACTCCGAAGCCGTCCGCGCCATCGCCGACGAGATCGGCGCCGCCGACATCGTCATCCACGGCGCCGGCCTCGAACGGGCCTCCGCACTGCGCCGCAAGACCCCGGTGGAGTTCCGCTCGGTCCGCGACGTGAAGGTACGCGGCTGGCTCAACCTCCGCGACGCCTTCGCCCCCCGCGAACCCGCGCTCTGGCTCACGATCAGCTCCGTCACCACCGTCGTCGCCCGCCCCGGCGAGGCCGACTACATCTCCGCGAACGAGTTCCTCACCCGGGCCACCGCCGTCGCCCGCGCCGCCGGAGAGGACGCGCACGCGCTGGTGTCGGGCCTGTGGGCCGAGAGCGGCATGGTCACCCACACCCAGGTGCAGGACGAATACCTGGCCCGCGAGGACAACTTCACCCACCTCGACGACGACCTCGGCCGCCGCTACTTCGCCACCGAACTCACCCGCCGCCGCACCGACGCCGCCACCACCGTCTGGCTCGGCGAAACGGAATGGCGCATGCTCGCCACCACCGCCCCCGCCCTCCGCGCGGCGGGGGAGCGCCGCGGCGCGTTCCTCCCCGGCGAGCCCGACCACCGCCCGGACGGCACGGCGGCCTGGGAGCTGACGCTCTCCCTCGACGACCACCCCTGGCTCCGCGACCACCGGGTGGACGACCGGCCCACGCTGCCCGGCACGTTCATCATGGAGCTCGCCGCCGAAGCCGCCACCGCCGTCGGCACAGGCCGTCCGACAGCGATCACCGACGCCGTGTTCTCCCGCTTCATCCGGGCGGCCGAGGAACAGTGGCCGCGCCGCCTGGTGGTCACCGCACACAGCATCGACGACACGGTGGACGTCGTCGTCAGCAGCCCCCCGCGCGGCCCGGTCCCGGCGCAGGAACTCACCCGTATGACCGTCCACCTGGGCGACGGACACCCCGTCGGCCGGCCTGCCGTCGCCGAGGATCCCCACGAGGTCCCCGCCACCGACGCCTACGCCCGGGCCGACTCACCGGTCCGGCTCATGGGCGCCTTCGACTCCCTGCGAGACCTGCGTACGGGCAGCGCCTCGCTCCACCTGCCCCGGGAACTCGGCTCGATGGCCGAGTTCCTCCTCCCCGCCCTGGCCATGGACAGCCTGCTGCGCGCCACCGCCGCGACGGCCGGGGACGACGGCCCGATCCCCGTCCCCGTACGCATCGACCGCTTCGACATCCACACCGCCGCCAACGACACCGCACTCCCCACCCCCGTACGCCTCCTGTCCGGCGCCGGACGCTGCGAGGCGGTCGACGCGGACGGCCGGCTGCTGTTCGCCTTCACCGGGCTGACCACACGAGACAAACGGGCGGCGGTCCGCCTGTCCGAGGCCGGAAAGGGGCCCCGATGACCGCACTGACCGAGGTCGCCGCGCACCTCGCACCCGAGCCGGTCCGGATAGCCGACATGGCCCCCAGGCTCCGTCTCAGCGACCGGGATCTGGCGCTGTTCCACCGCTACTTCGGACTGAAGGAGGTCCGGCTGGCCCCCGACGCGGACCTGCGGGACCAGATCGTCGCCGCGGCCCGTGAGCTGACGGGGCTCCAGGGCAACGAGCAGCGGGTGAAGTACGTGGTCAGCGCCCGCACCATCCCGCTCTGCGCCCGCGCCTCCGAGAACCCGGTCCATGTGGCGGCCGACGAACTCGGCCTCGCGCACGCCGAGGTGTTCACCGTGACCCAGCAGGCCTGCGCGTCCGGGCTGGCGGCCGTGGACCTGGCCGGACGGCTCCTCGCCGAGGACGGCGACCCCGACGCCCTCGCGCTGGTCCTGACCGGGGAGAAGGCCCTCTGGCACCGGTCCCAGATGCTCCCGGGCACCACCGTGATGGGCGAGTCCTCGGCCGCCTGCCTGGTCTCGGCGCGGGGGAGCGGGGACGTACTGCGCAGCTATGTCACCCGCACCTTCGGCGAGTACTACAACGTCGACCTCCCGGCCCCGCACGGCGAGGAGTTCGAACGGCAGTACCCGCACATGCTGACCTCGGTCATCCGGGAGGCGGTGGAGGCGGCCGGGATCGAGCTGGAGGACCTGGCGTGGATCCTGCCCCACAACGTCAACCGGATCTCCTGGGCCCGGGCCGCCAAGATGCTGGGCTTCCCGCGCTCGCGGATCTATCTGGACAACGTGCCGCTGCTCGGCCACTCGTTCTGCGCCGACCCCTTCGTCAACTTCGCGGGCCTGCGCGACAGCGGCCAGCTCCGTACCGGGGACTTCTATCTGACGGCCGTGGTGGGGCTCGGCGCCACCTTCGCGGCGGCCGTGTTCCGCCACTAGGCACGGGAGGGGATGAGATGACCGACTTCCGATCACTGGATTTCCTGAGCGGCGTCAGACTCGGCTGCACCGGCGACATATCGACTCCGCTGGTGCTGCTCGGCAACGTCGAGGTCGAGCGGGAATGGGCGTACGACGAGCGCGGCGTGCCCACCGTGGGCGACAACGCGCCCTCCGCCGTGGTGGCCCGGATGGACGAGCTGGCGCTGCTGCTGGGCGGCGCGGGCGATCACGTCATCCTGAAGACCGCGCCGGATCCGGGGTATCTGGACTATCTGCGCGGACTCGGACTCGATCTGCCGCAGGTCCAGGTGACCGACCAGTGCCGTCCGACGGTCACCGTGACCCACGAGGCGCTCGACTCCTCGGAGTTGATCGGGCGTCTGCGCGCATGGGACGGGACCGCCCGGCTGCTGCCGCACGGCATGTCGGAGGCCGAGGAGGAGCTCTGCCGCCGCGCGGGACTGCCCTCCGCCCTGCCGTCCGCCGCCGTGGCCAAGCGGGTCAACAGCAAGATCTACAGCCGTCGCGCCGCCGCCGAGCTGGGCATACCGCTGGCCGAGGGCTGGGAGTGCGAGTCGGTCGCCGAGTTCGAGGCGGCCGTGGAGAAGGCCGCCGCCCACCTCGCCGAGGGGCGGACCGTCGGGGTCAAGGACGCGTACGGGGTCTCCGGGAAGGGGATCGTCGTCGCCGACCGGCTGCGGCGCCTCGAACAGCTGACGCGGATGATCCGCAGACGCGCCGAGCGGACCGGTGACGACCGGCTGTCGGTGGTCGTCGAGGTGTGGGCCGACAAGGCCGCCGACCTCAACTACCACTTCACGGTGGGCCGGGACGGCTCGGTGCGGTTCGACTTCGTCAAGGAGGCCCTGACCGACGGCGGCGTACACAAGGGGCACCGCTACCCGGCGCGGCTCACACCCGATCAGACGGCCGAGATCGAGGACACCGCCCACCGGATCGGCGCGCGGCTGGCTGACGACGGCTATTACGGGCCGGTCGGGGTCGACGCGATCGTGTGCGGCGACGGGTCGCTGCTGCCGCTGCTGGAGATCAACGCCCGTAACAACATGTCGACCTACCAGACCCGGGTGCAGGAGCACTGCGTCCCGGCCGGCTCGGTGGTGCTGGCCCGGCAGTACGACCTGCGGCTGCCCGCACCCGTCGAGTTCGCCCGCGCGGCCGACGCGCTGGGCGACGCCCTGTTCCGGCGCGACACGGGCCGGGGCGCCCTCGTCAACAACTACGCCACCGTCAACGCCGGTTTCACCGCCGCCGACTCACCGGCCGACGGCCGGTTCTACCTCATGCTCGTCGCCTCCGGCCAGGCCGAGGCCGACGCCCTCGACGCCACGGTGGCCGACCGCCTCGCCGAGTTCGGAGAACCACGATGATGTTCGCCACGCACATCCAGGGGCTCGCGCTGTCCGAGCTGGCCGAGGAGTACGGCACCCCGCTGTACCTCTACGACGGCGACCGGCTGCGCGACCAGTACCGGGGCCTGCGCGACCGGCTGCACCCGGCCATCCGGATCTTCTACTCCCTCAAGGCCAACCCCAATCTGGCGATCACCCAGTCCCTGCTGGAGCTGGGCGCCGGACTGGAACTGTCGTCGATGGCGGAGCTGGCTACGGCACAGCGCGCGGGCGCCACCGGCGACAGCCTCCTGTTCCTCGGCCCGGGCAAGAGCCGCGACGAGATCGCCGCCGTCCTCAAGACCGGCGCCCGGCTGATCGCCGAATCGCTGCCGGAGCTCGACCTCATCGACGAGGAGGCCCGCCACCAGGGCGTGACCGCCGAGGTGCTGCTACGGGTCAACCCCGCCTTCGAGCTCAAGGGCGGCGGACTCACCATGGGCGGCAAGCCCCGGCAGTTCGGCATCGACGAGGAGACGCTGCTGGCCCTCGACCCGGCCGCGCTGCGGTACGGCAATCTGCGGGTGCGCGGCGTCCAGGCGTACATGGGCACCCGGATCCTCGACGAGTCCGCCATCGTCCAGAACACCCGCGGCATCTTCGACCTCGCGATCCGGCTCTCCGTGAAGCTCGGCTTCGAGCTCGCGACCGTCGACGTCGGAGGCGGACTCGGCGTCGCGTACCACTCCAAGGAGCGCGACCTCGACGTCGCGACACTCACCGACGGCCTGAACCCGGTCATCGACGAGTTCCACACCGCACACCCGGACACCCGGCTGGTCATGGAACTCGGCCGGTTCCTCGCCGCCCCGGCCGGCGTCTACGTGACCCGCGTCCGCTACACGAAGGAGTCCCGCGGCGACCGCTTCGCGATCTGCGACGGCGGCACCAACCACCACATGGCCGCCGTCGGCATCGGCTCGCCCTTCCGCCGCAACTTCCCGATGTACCGCGTCGGCTCGACGGCCGGCGACGAAACGGCCGCCTGGAACGTCACCGGCCCCCTGTGCACCCCCAACGACACCCTCGCCAAGGCCGTCGACCTGCCGGCCGGGCTGACGGCCGGCGACCTGATCGGCGTGACCCGCTCGGGCGCGTACGGGCCGACGGCCTCACCGGTGCTGTTCCTCAGCCACGGCTACCCCGCCGAAGTCCTCGTCCGCGACGGCCGCGCCCACCTCGTCAGGCGCCGCGACACCGTCGACGACCTGCTGGACCGTCAGTCCGGACTGACCTGATCCCTCCGCCTCGCAGCAGTACCACCACTCACCCCCAGGAGACGAAGACATGACCACATCCGTGGACGAACGACGGTCGGACCTGCAGGCGCTGGTCATCAAGGCGCTCGAGGGCGTCCTCGGCAAGGACCTCGGCCAGGCCACCGCGGACACCAAGCTCTTCGAGGAGCTGGGCCTGGACTCCACCAGCGTCCTCGAACTGCTCATGACGCTCGAGGACGACCACGGCATCGAGGTCGACCCCGAGCAGCTGGAGCCGGAGCACCTGCAGACCGTGGGCGCCGTGTGCGACTTCATCGCGGCGTCCCAAGCGGAGGCCTGATGCCGGTCCTGCTGGAACGTATCGCGCACGTCCCGGCGCCCGCGCCGGGACACGGCGGTACGACGCCCGCCGACCTGCTCGAGCACGCGCTCGACCTGGAAGTCCTGTACGGACCGCACAAGAACCTCGACTGGCTGGAGCTCGGCGAACGCGTCTCCTACGCGGACCTCGCCGAGGCCGTCGCCGGGCAGCTGGGAGACGACTCCGGCGTGGACATGCTGGTGACGGTCACCGCGCTCCCGGACTGCCAGGCCCGGCTGCTGCCGGGCGCCCTGCTGGCGATCCGGCTCGGCGGGATGCCGCTGGTCCTGGGCGTCAACGACCAGGGCGCGGCGGGGCCGTTCACCGCGCTGCGGCTGGCGGCGAACCATCTCGCCTCCGGCCGGTTCCGGCGGGCGGCCGTCGTACTGATGGAGCAGAGCACGCATCCGCCGGAGGCGTCGTACACCCCGCCGCCGCGGGCCGGCGCCGTCGTCCTCGTCCTCGGCACCGACGCGGGCCGGCCGATGGACGGCCTGTCCGTCCGCCGTATCCCCCCGGCCGAGCGGCGCCCCACGCCGCGCGCCGGTCATCTGCAGCCGTGGTACGAGCTCGCGCGGCGGCACGCCGGGCAGCCCGCGGCCGACCTCGCCGTCACCGACCGCGACGACGAACTCGGCTACGACTGCCGGGTCCGCTTCACCGCGCCCACGACGGACCGCCTCGTCCCCGCACTCACCCTGGAGGCCCGGCCATGACCACCGAACCCCTCGCCGCCGCACCGGTGGTGGACCTCGGACTCGGGCGCCGCGTCCGCGCCCTGGCCCGCGACGACGGCCCCGCCGCCGCCCTGACGGAACTGCGCTCGGCGCTCGGCCCCGGCTGGGGACCCGGCGGCCACACGCTGCTGCCCCGCAGCGCACCGGACCCCGCGGAGGCCGACCTCCTGCTCACCGTGACCATCGACTCCGGTGACCTGGGCGTCTGGCACGACTCGCGCCGGCGCGGCGGAGACGCCGGGCCGTGGGCGCTGGGCGCCGCCTGGATCCGCGTCGGCCTGGGCGAGCGGCTGCTGCGGCTCGCCACCGCCTATGTCTCCGGCCGCAAACGCGGCAACGAACCGCTGTCCTCCGTGTCGGCGGTCGGCGTCATGATCGGCTCCGCCGCCGGCGACCTCGCCGAGGCGAACCTGCTGCTCGAACACGACGGCGAGGCCGGCCTGCCGCGGGCGATCACCGCGGTGGCGGACGCGCAGCGCACCAGCCTCCGGATGCTCGGCGCCTCCGGCTTCCTCGACGAGGAACCCGGCCGGCTGGGCCGGGCCATCGACCTGCTCGGCGACATCTTCCACACCCCGGAGGTGGGCGCATGACGTCCTACGCACTCCCCGAACCGGAACGTCTGCGCGCGGCGGTGACGGACTACGCCCACTCCTTCCGCTCGACGGCGCTCGAGATGGACCGCCCCGAGTCCGACCCGAAGACGCTGAACCCGATCGTCAGCGACGCGTACAACCAGCTCTTCCTCTCGCTGCCGCCCGAGTACAACCAGGACCCGCTGATCGTCGACGGCCGCCCCAGCTACCTCTACAGCTGCGTGGAACGGGCCGTGGTCTACGAGGAGCTCGCCTGGGGCGACGCCGCCCTGCTGATCTCCGCGCCCGGCCCCTCCCTCTCCGGCGTCGTCACCGAACAGCTCGCCGACCCCGTCCAGCTCGAGCGCTACTACACCCGCCTCGCCAAGGGCCCCACCTGGACCTTCTTCGCGGTCACCGAACCGCAGGCCGGCTCCGACGCCACCAACATGAGCAACGCGCTGGTGGAGACCGACGGCGGCAAGGTCATGCGGGGCCGCAAGAAGTACGTCGGCAACGCCGCCCGCGCCGACCTCGGCGTCGCCTTCGCCCGCGTCCGGCCGGGCCCCCTCGGCATCTCCGCCGTCACCGTCGACCCGAGCCGCCCGGGCTACCACGCCACCCCGATCCCCACCATGGGCATGCGGGCCTTCGGACTCACCGAGATCCACTTCGACGACATGCCCGTCGAGGAGGACGACATCCTCGGCAAGCACCTCTCACCCACCCGGCGCGGCATGGCCGGCGCGATGCGCACCTTCTGCCTGGCCAGGCCCATCGTGGCCGCGATGGCCCTCGGCGCCGCCCGCGCCTGCCTGGACTACGCCGAGGAGCACCGCCGGGAGCTGCGCGGCGAGGAGCGGACGGCGCTGGAGAAGCTGCGGCAGCGGCACACCGGCATCCGGCACCTGACCCTGACGGCCGCCGCCCGCGCCGACAACGACCCGAGCGACGGCACCATGTCCTCCGCCGCCAAGTTCAAGGCGGCCGAACTGACCCTGGAATGCGCCGAGTTCGCCCTGCGGCAGTTCGGCCCCGGCGCCCGCTTCGAGCACCCCCTCCTCGACAAACTCCACCGCGAGGCCCGGGCCTTCGAGTTCATGGAGGGCGCCGGGAACATGCAGCGGCTCAACCTCGCGCAGGGATATCTGAAGAGGCGCATCCTCAATGACTGACACGGCGGACCGCAGCGCACCGGCCGCGGACACCGCCCGGCCGGCCGATCTCGGCCCCCGGGTGCGCAGGCTGGCCTTCCCGATCTTCCTCGGCGTGGTCACCGGATTCAGCGCGCAGTTCGCCATTTCCGCCCTGCTCGGGCACATGGGGGACGACGCGCTGTACGTCCGGGCGCTGTTCATCCCGATCGGCTTCGTCTTCCTCGCCGTGGAGGAGGGCATCGAGATCAGCAGCCAGGTCATCGCCGCCCGCCAGAAGGGCGCCGACGACAGCGTGCTGCCGCCGATCTTCCGGATCGGCGGCATCGCGCTCGGCTGCTTCGCCGTACTGGCCGCGATCGTCGGCGTGTTCGCACCGCAGATGGCCGACACCCTCGAGGTCGGCGCGGACTCCACCGACACCTTCGTCCTGTTCGCGCGGCTCCTCGCGGCGTCCTTCATGCTCGCCGTCCTCAACTCGGTGGTCGCGGGCACCCTGCGCGGCTGGGGCCTGGCACGCTCGGCCTCGTCCATCACCATCGCCGTCGCCGTCACCCAGGTGCTCGGCGTGTGGCTGCTCGGGTACTACACCGGGCTCGGCGTGTACGCCGTCCCGGTGTCCGTGGCGGCGGCCTCGGTGATCACGCTCGGCACGGGCCTGGTCCTGCTGGCGCGGGCCGGGATGCTGCGCAGGACGGGGCCCGCCGCGGAGCCGTTCGCGCGGACGGTGCACATCCTGTTCACCGTCGGCGTCCCGGTCGCCATCGCGTTCGGCCTGATCAGCGCCATGAACTACACCTCGCTGTGGGTGCTCTCGGACTTCGGCGCCGACGCCGTCGCCGGCTACGGCGGGGCGCAGGCCATCCAGGTGCTGTGCATGGCGCCGGGCATCGCCTTGGGCTCGGCCGTCGCCATCAACATGAACCAGAGCCTCGGCGCGGGGGAGCCGCATCTGCTGCGGCCGTTCGTCGGCGTGGGGGTCCGGTACATCCTCACCGTGAACGCGGTCACCGCCGTCGCGGTCTTCGCGCTGGCGGGACCGCTCGGCGACCTCATGAGCGACGATGCCGGAACGTCCTCGTACGCCACCGACTATCTGACGATCGTCGGCCCCAGCTGGATCGCCTTCGGGGTGATCAACATGGTCACCATGACGCTGCAGCAGGTCAGGAGCGGCCACATCACGATCGCCACGGACTTGACCTATCTGGCCGCGGTCAATGTCGGGGGCGGGCTGATCGCCCGCGCCATGGACGAGCCGAAGGCGTACTTCGTCGCGCTGGCCATCGGCAACGTGGTCATCGCGAGCCTGATCCTCGCCACGGCCTGGCACCGCTTCGGGCGGCTGGCGGAGATGAGTTAGATGGACACGCCGACGATCACCGTCTGGGACATCGATCTGGCGCCGGAGGCACCGGACGCGAGCGTCCACGGGCTGCTCACGGCCGGGGAGTTGGACCGGGCGGCCGGGCTGGCCGACCCGGTGCACCGGTCCGCGCTGATCCGCTCGCACGCCGCCGCGCGCGTGGTGCTCGCCGACTACGCCGGGGTGCCCGCCGGCCGGATCCGCTGGACGACGGGCCCGCACGGCAAACCGGCCCCGGCCGCCGGCGGCTGCGAATGGAACCTGTCCCGGTCCGGGACCCGCGCCCTGCTCGCCGTCACCCGGGGCCCGGCGGTCGGCGTCGACATCCAGCGCGAGCATCCGCACGGCGACCCGTGGGCGCTGGCCCGCCGGTTCTTCACCGCCGCCGAGGCCGACCGCGTCGGATCCGCGCCCGCCGGCCGGGAACGGGTGTCGCGGCTGTGCCAGCTGCTGTCCCGCAAGGAGGCCTGGGCCAAGGCCGCGGGCGGCCGATTACTGCAGTTCCTGCGCCGGGACGCCCGAGGGCCGGCGCCGAAACAGTGGAACGGAGACGACTATTTCCTCGCCGACCTGGAGATCGGTCCCGGCTTCGCCGCCGCGATCGCCACGACCGGACGTACACCCGGCCCCGTCGACTACCACACCCGCGACTGGAGGGACCTGTGCGCACTGAACTGACCGCCGTGTCCGGCCGCACCGCGCGCGTCGTCCCGGTCCCGATCACCGGCGCGACCGGTGAGGGCCCCGTGACCTGGGGACAGTGGGCGATCCGGACCGCGATGCTCGACATGGAGCCCGACGACTGGGGCACCAACATCCGGGTGCTGCACCCCATCGCGGGCGGGGTCACGCCGGAGACCGCCCTGGCGGCCGTACGGGGACTCCTGAACGTGTACGACTCGCTGCGCACCCGGATCGTCATCGGCGACGACGGGACCATGCGCCAGCACCTCGACGGCGAAGGCACGCACGACGTCCACGTCTTCGGGACCGAGGACCTCGACGCGGCCGATGCGCTGGCCGGGCGGATCGAGAAGCAGTGGCACGCCATCAGCTTCGACTACGCCCGTGAATGGCCGATCCGCGTCGCGCTGATCGAGGTGGACGGCCGGGTCGTCCACGCGGTCATGGTCCTGTCGCACATCGCCTCCGACGCGCTGGGCCTCTCGCTGGTCCACCGGACCTTCGCCGCCCTGCTGGACGGCGCCGACCCCGCCGTACTGCGCAAGGACAGCCCCGGGTTCCAGCCACTGGCCGAGGCCGCCTACCAGGCGTCCGAGAAGGGGCAAAAGCGCGACCGGGCGGCCCGGCGGTACTGGCGTGAGGCCCTGCGCGACTGCCCGGAGCAGTTGTTCGTACGCCGCGAGGGTGCCGTACCGGAGTTCCGGCAGGCGGTGCTCGCCTCACCCGCCCTGCCCGCCGCGCTGGAGACGCTCAGCGACCGCTGGCAGATCCCCTCCTCGGCGATCCTGCTCGCCGCCGCCTCCACCGTCGTGGCCCGGCAGGCGGGGAGCGACCGCTGCGTCCTGCAGGTCATGGTGAGCAACCGGTTCCTGCCCCATCTGCGGGAGACCGTCAGCCCCGTCACCCTCGAGGGACTGTTCGTACTGGACGTGGGCGACGACGGGTTCGAGGCCGCCGCCCGGCGTGCGGCGCGGGCGGCGATGAAGACGTACTACCACGCCTACTACGACAAGGCCGCCCTCAACGAAGACCTGCGGGAGGCCCTGGCCGAGCGGGGTGCGGACCTCACCTGCTGGTACAACGACCTGCGCGACATGACCGCGCGGACCCGGACGACCGACGCACGCGAACACGAGGCCGGGCGGGTGACGGAGTCGTTCGTCGAGTGGGAGACGCAGGGCACCCAGTCGCAGACCTCACTGGCCTGGCACATGTACAGCAGCGCGCATCTGATGCCCCTGACGCTGACCGTCGACACGAGTCTCATCGACGAGCCGGCCACGGAGGCCATGTTGTACGGATTCGAGTCCCTGATCACCGGCGCGGCGGAGACGGCATGACCCACGAACTGAGCACCGTCATCATGTACCACCCGTCGCGGCGGGCCGGCGTCGACCGCATCGCGGGGGAGTGCCTGCCCCTGCGCGCGCGCCTCGTCGAGGATCCCGAACCGGACGGCGTCCCGAGCCCGTTGCGCACCGCGAAGGTGGCGTGGGGGGCGGTCGCCGAGGGCGCCACCCACCACCTGGTGCTCCAGGACGACGTCCATCTGGTCGACGGCTTCGCCGACCACGTCCACGCCCTGATCGAGCGCCACCCCGACGCCGCCATCTCGCTCGGCGTGCTCTGGGTGTCGCCGTACAACTCCTACCGCGTCCGGCAGGCTGCCGTGCAGGGGCACCCGGTCGTACGGCTCGCGCCCTGGGAATGGGTGCCGTCGCTGGGGCTGGTCCTGCCCGCCGGCACCGCCCGGGAACTGGCCGCCTTCCTGCGGACGTTCCCCGACGTCACCCGCGACGACGACGAGCACATCGCCGTGTTCTGCGCCGAGCGCGACATCCCGGTGCTGGCTCCCGTGCCCCATCTGCTGGACCACAGCACCCGGCCCAGCGTCGCCGGCAACGACCACCACGGCATCCGGCTCGGCGTCGCGTGCGTCCAGGAACGCGTCGACCCGGGGTACTGGGACGGCCCGGTGCTGGAGCGCCCCGCGGAGCACGAGGGGCTGGGGTTCGCCGTCGAGCTCGTCGACTCCCGGTGCCGCATCCGGCTGCGGCGATCCGCCGTACGGGAGGCCGCCGAGCAGCCGTTCACCTGGCCCTGGCGGCCGTGGTCGCGGCTCGTCGGGATCCCCGAGGAGACGGTCCGCGCCGGACGGCCCGAGGCCCCCGGGGCGCTGGGGGAGTCCCTGGCCGCGGAGGTGTGGGCGGCCGGGTTCCTGCTCGGGGCGCTCACCCCGGACAACCAGGCGTACACCCCGCTGCGGGAGGTGGTCGGCGCCGAGGCGCTGCGCAGCTGGGTCACCGCCGGCCTGCGCCCCGCGGACGCCGCGGCGGCGGGCGCCGGGGAGGCGGCCGTGGCGTGGGCGCGGCGGGCGCTGGAGGCGGGGCGGGCGTTCGCGCCGGGGCGGGGGCGGGAGTCCGTGGAGCGGATGGCGGTACGGGAGGCGGCGGCGCTGCTGCGGCCGGCGCCGGAGGAGCTGCCGGACGTCCGGCTGGAGATCCGCCCCTGCGGGGACCACGCGGGAGACGTCACCGCGCACCTCCCCCGCCGCTGGCTCGCCGAACACCTCTCCGACACCTCGGGCGACTCCACCCTGATCGCCACCGCCTGCGAACGCCTCGACCCCCGCGCCCTCGCCGCCGTCGGCGACCTCATCACCGGCGGCTGGAAGGGCACCGTCGAAACCCGCGCGGCCACCGTCGCCCGCCTCCGTACCGACGGACTGCCCTGGCCCGAGGTCCTCACCGCACTCGACGCCGCCGAGCACCGCTTCGACACCGCCGACGGCCCCCTCGTCACCCTCCCCGCATCCGCCCGAACCCCCGACGGCACCCCCGTCTGGGCCGGACCCCACCCGGACCTCGCCGGCTGGCAGGACCTCTACCAGGCCCGCCTGCTGCGCGAGGTGCACGGCACCGGCCTGTGACGACCCGCCGCCGACCCCGCCGCACCCGAGAGGAGACCGAGTGCCCGGAGCCGATGCGCCCGCCGCCCGGCGACTGCGCATCCTGGCTGTCGGCGCCCACCCCGACGACATCGAGCTGGGCGCCGGCGCGCTCGTGGCCAAGGCCGTCGCGCTGGGACACACCGTGTCCTTCCTCGTCCTCACCGACGAGGACACCCACGGCCGGGCGCGGCGCGCCGAATGCGTGCGCGCCGCCCGCGAACTGGGCGTCACCGACGTGCGCTTCGCCGGACTGCGCGACGGACACCTGCGCGCCGACGGCGACTCCGTACGGGCCGTACGCGCGCTGCTCCACCACGCGCGCCTGCGCCCTGACATCGTTGTTACCCACACCCAGGCGGACAGCCACAACGACCACGTGGAGGCCCACCGCGTCGCCCACGCCGTCTGCCGGGACACCGCCTTCCTGCACTTCTCCATCCACATCTCCGCGGAACCCGACCGCTTCTCCCCGCGCGTCTTCGTCGCCCTCACCCCCGACCGGGCCCGCCGCAAGGACGCCGCGCTGGCCCACTACCCCTCGCAGGCCGAACGGATCGGCCGGCTGGACCTGGCCAAGTACGAGGCCGGACTCGGCCGCCTCGCCCGGCTGGAGCGGGCGGAGGGCTTCGAGACCGGCGTCCAGTACGGCACCACCGACACCCTGCTCAAAACACTCGGCCTCTCCGACTCCGCCTTCCACCGCCTCTGGCAGCCCGTGATCGCCGACCGCACCGTCACCCTGCTGTACGGGGCCGCCCACCGCGGCGACCCCCGCTCCGTCGTCCACCGCAACGCCGCCCAGGACCTCCTGCGCCAGTCGTTCATCGACTGCTGGCCGCCCCCGTACCCGCTGCGCGAGAGCTACGCCAACACCGACGAGGCCCTGACGCTGGCCGCCACCGGCAGCATTGTCACCACCGGCGGCGCCGCCACCAACCAGATCACCGCCCGCCTGCTGCACGCCGGCGCGCTGCACTGGGACGTGGCCGACGGCTCCCTGCGCGACCTGCGTACCGGACACCGCCGCGCCTCCCGGCACGCCGGCTACATCGCCCGGGTGGCCAGCCCCCTGTGCCGCGACGCGCTGGCGGTCGCGGCCGCCGGGGTCAGCCCCGTCGCGGCCCGTACCGGCGTCGAACTGCTCGCCGACCCCGGACGCCGGCCCGAGCTGGCGGAGGTCTTCGACGGCGAGCTCGAGGCCCAGGTGGCCTTCGCGGTCGACCCGGCGACGGGGGAGCTGGAGCTGCTCGACGTCACGACAGGAACCGCCCCGCTGAGAGGAACCCGCCCATGACACGCCTCGTCCTGGTCTCCGGCCACACCTTCGGCCGCCGCGCCTACGAGGGTCTCTTCGCCTCCGCCGCCTTCCTCGACGGACGGCTCGAGGTCCCGCTGATGATCGGGCTGCCCGAGGAGCGGACCGCCGGGACCGTCGGCTACTCCTCGATCGCCTCCCTCGCCCGCGAACAGGGCGCCGACTACGTCCCGGCCTCCGACGGCTCGTTGCTCTCCCTCGCCGGTACGATCCGGGCCCGCGAACCCCACTATCTGCTGGTCGTCGGCTGGTCCCGGCTGATCCACCCCGACGTGCTGAGCATCCCGGGCGAGCGGGGCGGCGGCTGTATCGGCATGCACCCCACGCGGCTCCCGCTCGGCCGGGGGCAGGCGCCCATCCCGTGGACGATCATCAAGGGGCTGGAGTCGACGGCCCTGTCGGTGTTCTTCCTCGAGGCCGGCGCCGACACCGGCCCGGTGATCGCGCAGTACGAGCTGCCGGTACGGGCCAGGGAAACCGCGGCGTCGCTGTTCTACCGCGTCGCCCAGACCCATCACACGGCGGGACACGAGCTGGCGGAGGGGCTCGCGGACCGTACGGTGACGGGGACCGTGCAGGACGAGACGGCGGCGTCACGCTGGCCCAGGCGCCGCCCGGCGGACGGCCGGCTCGAGCACACCATGGCGTACCGGGAGATCGACGCCCTGGTCAGGGCGCTCCTGGGCCCCTACCCCCGGGCGTTCGCGGTGATCGACGGCCTGGCGTACCCGGTGGTCGCCGCCCGGCTGATCCCGGCCCGCGACCACGACCCGAAGCTGGCGGAAGTCCTCCCGGACCGCGTCCGCTTCGGCTGCCCGGAGGGGATCGCGGAGCTCGTACGGGAGGTGCCTTAGGGGGCCCGCCGTACCGCGGTCGTCGAGCCCCGTACCACCAGCTCCGGCAGGAACACGAACTCCGAGTGCGGGGCCGGCGTGCCGCCGATCTCCTCCAGCAGCGCCCGTACCGCCGCCTGCCCCATCGCCGTCACGGGCTGGCGGATCGTGGTCAGCGGCGGGTCGGTGAACGCGATCAGCGGCGAGTCGTCGAACCCCACCACCGACACGTCCTCCGGCACCGACAGCCCGCGCTGGCGGGCGGCGCGCACGGCGCCCAGCGCCATCATGTCGCTCGCGCACACCACCGCCGTACAGCCCAGGTCGAGCAGCGCGGACGCCGCGGCCTGCCCGCCCTCCAGGGTGTACAGCGAATGCTGGATCAGGGCCCGGGCCTCCGCCTCGGCAGTCCCCAGCAGCTCCGCGGCGGCCGTCAGGAAGCCCTCCGCCTTGCGCTGCACCGGTACGAACCGCTTCGGGCCCAGCGCCAGCCCGATCCGCCGGTGGCCGAGCGCGACCAGATGCGTCAGGGCCAGCTTCATCGCCGTCCGGTCGTCGGGGGAGACGAACGGCGCCCGGACCTGCTCGGAGAAGCCGTTGATCAGGACGAACGGCACCCCCTGGCCGCGGAGCCGCTCGTAGCGGGACATGTCGGCGGAGGTGTCGGCGTGCAGACCGGAGACGAAGATGATCCCGTCCACACCGTGATCGACGAGCATCTCGGTGAGCTCGTCCTCCGTGGACCCGCCCGGCGACTGCGTGGCCAGCACCGGCGTATAGCCCTGCCGGGTCAGCGCCTCTCCGATGACCTGGGCGAACGCCGGGAAGATCGGGTTCTCCAGCTCGGGGATGATCAGCCCGATCAGCCCCGCGCTGCGCTGGCGCAGCCGTACGGGCCGCTCGTACCCGAGGACGTCGAGTGCTGCGAGCACCGAGCGCCGGGTGGCCGCGGCCACCCCCGGCTTTCCGTTGAGGACCCGGCTGACGGTGGCCGCGCTGACGCCCGCCTGGCCGGCGATATCGGCTAGTCCCGTCATGCGTTCGATCCTTCTTCCCCGTGAGCTGGCGCACGAACCGTAACAGCCTTGCAAGACTTTGCGGTAGTCCTTGCAACCCCGGCCCGCCCCCTGCTGGGAGCTTCAGACCCCTGTACAGCGGCGCTCTGGTGCTGCTACCAGGGGTCCGCGACGAGACGCGGCGAGGCAACGCGGAGGATACGCGGAGGTAACGATCGGCGAGTCTTGCAGAAAACAGCTGCAAGGACTTTCGCGCGCCTTGCGGGAGTGTTAATTTCCTCCGCGACCGGCGCCGCGAAGGAGCGGTTCCCCTCAGAAGGAGTTCACATGCGACGTGGCATACCCCGACGGGTAGCGACCGCCACCGCCCTTGTCGCAACCCTTGCGCTCGCGGCGACGGCGTGCGGTGACGACAGCGGCGACAGCGGTGACAAGAAGGGCTCCGGCCCCGTCACCATCACCTGGTGGGACACCTCGAACGCCACCAACGAGGCCCCGACGTACAAGGCCCTCATCTCGGAGTTCGAGGCCGCCAACAAGGACATCAAGGTCAAGTACGTCAACGTCCCCTTCGACCAGGCCCAGGACAAGTTCCAGACCGCGGCCGGCAGCAAGGGCGCCCCGGACGTGCTGCGCTCCGAGGTCGGCTGGACCGCCTCCTTCGCCAAGTCCCAGTTCCTGGCCCCGCTGGACGGCACCCCGGCGCTGGACCAGCAGGAGGACTTCACCCCGGCCCTGCTCAAGCAGGCCCAGTACCAGGGCAAGACGTACGGCGCGCCGATCGTCACCGACACCCTCGCCCTGATGTGGAACAAGGAGCTCCTGAAGAAGGCCGGCCACGACAAGGCCCCGGCCACCTGGGACGAGCTCAAGACCGTCGCCAAGGACGTCAAGGCCAAGGCCGGCGTCGACGGCTTCTGGCTGAACAACGCCACGTACTACGAGCTCCCCTTCCTCTTCGGCGAGGGCACCGACATGGTCGACGCCGCCGGGAAGAAGATCACGATCAACTCGCCGGAGGCCGTCAAGGCCGTCGACGCCTCCAAGGACCTCCTCGCCTCCGACGGTGTCGCCAAGCTCGATGTCACCGCCGACGCGTACGCCCACATGATGGACGGGTTCAACAACGGCAAGGTCGCGATGATCGTCCAGGGCCCCTGGGAGCTGACGAACATCTACAAGGGCAAGTCCTTCGCCGACAAGACGAACCTGGGCATCTCCAACGTCCCGGCCGGCTCCTCCGGCAAGGCCGGCGCCCCGACCGGCGGCCACAACCTGTCGATCTACGCGGGCTCCCCGAAGGACAAGCAGGAGGCCGCGCAGAAGTTCGTCGGCTTCATGACCTCCGGCAAGACCCAGGCGCAGATCGCGCTGAAGAACGGCACCCTGCCGACCCGTACCTCCGCCTACACCGACGAGGTCAAGGCCGCGCCCGGGGTCGCCGACTTCCAGCAGGTCCTGTCGTCCTCCTCGCAGCCGCGGCCCGACCTGCCGGAGTACAGCACGCTGCTGGGTGACGCGTTCGCGCAGAACCTGACGAAGATCCTCCAGGGCAAGACCAGCACCCAGGACGGTCTCGACACCATCGCCGGAGAATTCAAGAAGCTCGTCCCCGACTTCTCCTGAAGCCGGATCCCGCCGGATCCGCCGGCGCGGCCGGGAGGGGCTGTGCTCACCAGCCCCCCGGCCGCGCCCGGTCCCGTTGTCCCCCCGCCGACCCGCCCTGAGGTGTCACGGTGATAAGCCGCATCAAGCTGTCGTACAACCGCTACTGGTACGCCTACGCCATGGTGGCGCCCGTCGTCGCCGTGCTGGCCCTGCTCGTGGCCTATCCGCTCGGCCGCGGCATCTATCTCTCCCTCACCGACGCCAACAGCGACAACGTCGGCCGCACCATCGGCGTCAACAAGATCCCCGACTCCTTCGAGTTCGTGGGCCTGGACCACTACACCGACATCCTCACCGGCGACGGCTCCGGGCGGTTCTGGGACCAGTTCGGCTGGACCCTCTTCTGGACGGTGTCCTGTGTCGCCCTGCACTTCCTCATCGGCCTCGCCCTGGCCCTGCTGCTCAACCGGGACCTGCGGGCGCGCACCCTCTACCGGCTGATGCTCGTCCTGCCCTGGGCGGTGCCCACCTTCGTCACCGTCTTCTCCTGGCGGCTGATCCTCGCCGACGGCGGCATCCTGAACAGCTTCTTCGGCTCCCTCGGCCTGCCCGAACCCGCCTGGCTCAGCGAGCCCGGCTGGCAGCGCACCGCCGCGATCATGGTCAACACCTGGTGCGGCGTGCCGTTCATGATGGTCTCCCTCCTGGGCGGACTGCAGTCCATCCCCAGGGAGCTCTACGAGGCCGCCGAGACCGACGGCGCCTCCGCCTGGCAGCGCTTCCGCCACGTCACGCTGCCGGGACTGCGCCCGGTGAGCAGCACGGTGATCATGCTGGGCTTCATCTGGACGTTCAACCAGTTCATCATCATCTTCCTGCTGTTCGGCGCCAGCGCACCCGAGGCGCAGATCCTGGTGACCTTCGCGTACGAGCTCGGCTTCGGCCGGATGCCGCGCGACTACGCGGGCTCGGCGGCGTACGGCGTGATCATCCTCTCGATGCTGGTCGTGATCGTGTCCGTCTACCGCAGCTGGCTGAACCGCAACGAGAAGGCGGCCCTCTCATGACCCAGAACACGCTGACCGCCTCCGCCCCCGCCGAGGACGCCGCCCCGCCCGCCGTGAAGCGGGCCCCGCGGCGCGGCGAGCGCCGGACCGGGACCTCGCTCGTCCTGCACCTCACGCTGATCGTCGCGAGCGTCATCGCGGTCTTCCCCGTGGCGTGGATCGCCTGGGTCTCCTTCGGTCCCGACAAGACGGACTTCCTGCACCCCGGCGACATCGCCGACAAGTTCAGCCTGTCGAACTACTCCACGGTTCTCGGCGACACCGAGTTCACGCAGTGGTTCCTCAACTCCATGATCGTGGGCCTGGGTACCTGCGCCCTCGGCGTCTTCGTGTCGGCCTCCGCCGGCTACGCCGTCTCCCGGATGCGTTTTCCCGGACACCGGCCGCTGATGTGGACCTTCCTGGTCACCCAGATGTTCCCCATCGCCATCCTCATCGTGCCGCTGTACAACCTGGCCGCGAACCTGGGGCTGCTGGACACGTACTGGATCCTCATTCTCGCCAACTGCACCACGGCGTTCCCGTACTGCGCCTTCCTGCTCAAGGGCTACTTCGACACCATCCCGGTGGAGATCGACGAAGCCGGCCGGGTCGACGGCCTCACCCCCTTCGGCACCTTCTACCGGCTCGTCCTGCCCCTCGCCCGGCCCGGGCTCGCGGTCGCCGCGTTCTACACCTTCCTCACGGCCTGGGGCGAATTCGCCTTCGCGTCCGTACTGATGCTGAGTGAGGACAAATACACCCTTCCGATCGGACTGGCGACCTTTGTCAGCGAGCACGATCAGCAGTGGAATCTGATGGCCGCGACCGGTGTGCTCATCGGCATCCCCGCAGCCGTCTTCTTCTACCTCATCCAGCGCCATCTGGTGGCCGGCCTCACCGCCGGCGCCTCGAAGTCGTAACCACACAGCCGTACGAGAATCCTGATCGCAACCGCCTTCGGTCGAGCCGGCCCCGCCACGAGCACCGGGCCGGCGCGACCGGGCCCTGCCCGGAAACGGGGACCTCCATGACCCAGCAGCCCGCCACAGCCACCCCCACCTCCGGGGCGCAGGCCGCCTCCGACTGGTGGCGCGACGCCGTGATCTACCAGGTCTACCCGCGCAGCTTCGCCGACGCCGACGGCGACGGCATGGGCGATCTGGAGGGCATCCGCAGCAGACTCCCGTACCTCGCCGGACTCGGCGTCGACGCGGTGTGGCTCAGCCCCTTCTACGCCTCCCCGCAGGCCGATGGCGGCTACGACGTCGCCGACTACCGGGCCATCGACCCCATGTTCGGCACCCTGCTGGACGCCGACGCCCTGATCCGCGACGCCCACGAACTGGGCCTGCGGATCATCGTCGACCTGGTCCCCAACCACTCGTCCGACCAGCACGAATGGTTCCAGCGCGCGCTGCGCGACGGCCCCGGCTCGGCGGCCCGCGCCCGCTACCACTTCCGGCCCGGCAAGGGCCCGGACGGCGCCGAGCCGCCCAACGACTGGGAGTCCATCTTCGGCGGCCCCGCCTGGACCCGCGTCGCGGACGGCGAGTGGTACCTGCACCTCTTCGCGCCCGAGCAGCCCGACTTCAACTGGGACCACCCCGCCGTCGCCGACGAGTTCCGCTCCATCCTGCGCTTCTGGCTCGACATGGGCGTCGACGGCTTCCGCGTCGACGTCGCCCACGGCCTGGTCAAGGCGCCCGGCCTGCCCGACCTCGGCGGCCACGACCAGCTGAAGCTCCTCGGCAACGACGCCATGCCGTTCTTCGACCAGGACGGCGTGCACGCCATCTACCGGTCCTGGCGGACCATCCTCGAGGAGTACGACGGGCAGCGCATCGCCGTCGCGGAGGCGTGGACGCCGACCGTGGAGCGCACGGCCAACTATGTGCGCCCCGACGAGCTCCATCAGGCCTTCAACTTCCAGTACCTCGGCACCCACTGGAACGCCGCCGAGCTGCACAAGGTCATCGACACGTCGCTGGACGCCATGCGGCCCGTCGGCGCGCCCGCCACCTGGGTGCTGTCCAACCACGACGTCACCCGGCACGCCACCCGCTTCGCCCACGACAGTGCCCGCGGCACCCAGATCCGCGACGCCGGCGACCGCGAACTCGGCCTGCGCCGCGCCCGCGCCGCGACGCTGCTGATGCTGGCGCTGCCCGGCTCCGCGTACCTCTACCAGGGCGAGGAGCTCGGCCTGCCCGACGTCACGGACCTGCCCGACGAGGTACGCCAGGACCCCGCGTACTTCCGCGGCGCCGGCCAGGACGGCTTCCGCGACGGCTGCCGGGTGCCGATCCCCTGGACGACCGGCGGCAGCTCGTACGGCTTCGGCCCCGGCGGCAGCTGGCTCCCGCAGCCCGCGACCTGGGGCGGGCTGAGCGTCGAGGCCCAGACCGGCGACCCGGCCTCCACCCTGGAGCTCTACCGCGCCGCCCTGGCCGCCCGCCGGGCCGAACCGGCGCTGGGCGCGGGGGAGTCGGTCCGGTGGCTCGACACCCCCGACGGCGTGCTGGCGTTCACCCGCACCGGCCCCGACGGCACGGTCTTCACCTGCGCCGCCAACACCACGTCCGCCCCGGTGACGCTGCCGTCCCCGCAGGGCCGGACCCTGCTGCACTCCGCGCCGAAGGCCCCGGAGAGCGGTGGGGGAACGGTGGTGCTGGCGCCCGACAGCACGGTGTGGTGGACCTCGGCCCCCGCGGCCGGATGAGGCGAACGGTGGCGGGGCCCGGGGGGCTCCGCCACCGTCGCGTCGCCCGCAGTTCCCGGGATGTTGCGCAAAGTCTTCCGCAACACGGTTGGGTTGGATAGGTTCCAGCCCTTGCATCCCCCAGTGCAACGTTAACCGTGTCCTGTCGCAGAATTCTGGGGACCTTCATGACACGCGCCATCACGCTGAACCACGTCTCCAAGACGTACCCGCACAACATCCACGCCGTCCAGGACTTCTCCCTGGACGTCACGCCCGGTGAATTCGTCGTGCTGCTCGGACCCTCGGGCTGCGGCAAATCCACCGTGCTGCGGATGATCGCCGGACTCGAGGAGATCACCAGCGGCGAATTACTGCTCGACGGCGAGTGGGCCAACGACCGTACGCCCGCCGAACGCGGCATGGCGATGATCTTCCAGAGCTTCGCGCTCTACCCGCACATGACCAACCGCGACAACATCGCCTTCCCGCTGAAACTCTCCGGTCGGCGCGACGAGATGGACGCCCGTGTCGAAGCCACCGCCCGGATGCTCGGCCTGCAGGACCAGCTCGACCGCTACCCCGGCCAGATATCCGGCGGCGAACGCCAGCGGGTCGCGATGGGCCGCGCCATGTCCCGGCGGCCCACCGCGTTCCTGATGGACGAGCCGCTGTCGAACCTCGACGCGAAGCTGCGTAACCGGCTGCGCACCGAGATCTCCCAGATCACCCGCGAACTCGGCGTCACCACCGTCTACGTCACCCACGACCAGGCCGAGGCGATGTCCCTGGGCGACCGCGTCGCCGTCATCCGCGACGGCGTGCTCCAGCAGGTCGACGATCCGCGCACGACGTACGCCAGGCCCGCCAACGTCTTCGTCGCCGCGTTCATCGGCACCCCGCGGATCAACCTCCTCGAGGCCGTGGTGCACGCCCCGCTCACCGGGCGCATGTCCATCGAGCTCGGCCGCCAGCGCCTCCAGCTGCCCGACCCGCTCAGCCCCGACCACCAGCTGCTGCGCATCCAGCAGGGCCGCCCCGTCATCGTCGGCCTGCGCTCCGAGGCCATCCGCATCGACCACCCCGGCAACGCCCGCCCCGGCGAGGTCCCCGCCTCCGGCGTCGTGGAGCACCTCGAGTACCAGGGCCACGAGGGCCTGGTCCACCTCGACACCGGCTCCCGCCCCGCCGTCATCCCCGACCTGGAGTCCGCCCGCAAGGCCGCCGCCGACGCCGACCGCAACGGCCGCGGCACCCGCCCCCTGACCCGCCTCAGACACCTCGCCTCGGCCCGCCGCACCGCCGCCGTAACGGACCCGGGCCCGCCCCCGCCGTACCCCCCGGACACCCCGAACCTCGGCAAGGGCGACCTGATCGTCCGCACCCGCCCCGACCTCCACGTCCGCACCGGCGCCCACGTCCCGCTCTTGATCGACCTGGACCAGCTGTACGTCTTTGACCACCGCGGCCGCCGGATCTGCCCGATGCCGGAGGGCCTGCCGGGGCTGGAGTACTAGCGGCACCGATCACGGGTTTGGAGACGCGGCCCTGTTGTCCGTAAAGTCGTCACGGCGTATGCGATGCGCGCGGAGCAGAAGGCGACAGGGCAATGACAGCGAGTGAGCAGCAGGGCGACGACTACGGGCATCCGGGCATCGACCCGGAGCGCCTGAAGCTCTTCATGAGCGTGATCGACGAGCTCGACGGTCTCCCCCTCGACCACCCCGACGCGATCGCCGTCCGCCGGGCGACCTCGCACATCTACCGCACGGTCAAGCAGCGCCGCCGCTCCGAGCGGCGTGCGGCCAAGACGGCGCACGACAAGGAGGTCACCGAGGCGACCGCCACGGGCGCCGCCGACCGGATCGACGACGAGACGCTCGGCAAGACGCTCTCCGCGAGCGCCACGACGGAGGTCGTCGGCGTGCTGCGGCGGCCCCGGTCCTGCTACATATGCAAGACCCGGTACGTCGAGGTCGATGCCTTCTACCACCAGCTCTGCCGGGACTGTGCCCGGGAGAACCGCGCCCGCCGCGACGCGCGCACGGACCTCACCGGCCGGCGCGCGCTGCTCACCGGCGGGCGGGCGAAGATCGGCATGTACATCGCGCTGCGGCTGCTGCGTGACGGTGCTCACACCACGATCACCACCCGCTTCCCGGCGGACGCGGTGCGCCGCTTCAAGGCCATGCCCGACAGCGGGGAGTGGCTGCACCGGCTGAAAATCGTCGGTATCGACCTGCGCGACCCCGCCCAGGTCGTCGCGCTGGCCGACGAGGTCGCCGCCGAGGGCCCGCTGGACGTGCTGATCAACAACGCCGCCCAGACCGTCCGCCGCAGCCCGCAGGCGTATGCCTCGCTGGTCGCCGCCGAGGACAGCCCGCTGCCGGCCGGTGAGCTGCCCGCGATGACCGTGCTCGGTCAGTTCGGCAGCGGCGCCCCCAAGGCCCTCCCGGCCGGCGGCGGCGTCGCGGGCGGCCTCGACGCGGACGCCGTTACCGCGCTCGCGCTGACGAAGGGCTCCGCAACCCTGGAGCGCATCGAGGCCGGGACGGCGATCGACGCGGGCGGGCTGATCCCCGACCTGCACGACACCAACACCTGGATCCAGAAGGTCGACCAGGTCGACCCGCTGGAGCTGCTCGAAGTCCAGCTGTGCAACATCACGGCGCCGTTCCTGCTGGTCAGCAAGCTCCGCCCGGCAATGGCCGCGTCCACGGCGCGACGCAAGTACGTGGTCAACGTGTCCGCGATGGAGGGCCAGTTCAGCCGCGGCTACAAGGGTCCCGGCCATCCCCACACCAATATGGCGAAGGCCGCGCTGAACATGCTCACGCGTACCAGCGCCCAGGAGATGCTGGAGACTGACGGCATCCTGATGACGGCCGTCGACACCGGCTGGATCACCGACGAGCGCCCGCACCCCGACAAGATGCGCCTGGCCGACGCCGGCTTCCACGCCCCCCTCGACCTGGTCGACGGGGCGGCGCGGGTGTACGACCCGATCGTGCGGGGCGAGCTCGGCGAGGATCTGTACGGCTGCTTCCTGAAGGACTACGCCCCCGGCAAGTGGTAGGGCCCGCGCGCGGCACCCCGGGATTGTCGGACCCCGCCACTACGGTGGTGGGCCTCCGGCATCCGACACGGGAGGTAAGGCCGTGCGCAAGATCGTGTACACGCATTCGGTGTCCCTGGACGGCTTCTTCGAGGGCCCCGGCCGCGACATCGGCTGGCACTACGTCGACGAGGAACTGCACGCCCACTTCAACGACTACCTCGGCGCGATGGGCGGCTTCCTGAGCGGCCGGGTCACGCATCAGCTGATGGCCGATCACTGGCCCACGGCCGACCAGAAACCGGACGCCTCCCCGACCGAACGGGAGTTCGCCGCGATCTGGCGCGACATGCCCAAGACGGTCTACTCCCGCACCCTGGAGCACGCCGACTGGAACACCACGATCGAGCGCGAGGTCGACCCCGCGAAGATCCGGGCGATGAAGGAGCAGCCCGGCGGCGATCTGGTGGTGAACGGCGCGGTGCTGGCGGCGGAATTCGCCGCCCACGACCTGATCGACGAGTACCGAGTCTACGTGGCCCCGATCCTGCTCGGCCGCGGCGAGCGGAACTTTCCGGACACCGACACGCGGACCCGGCTGACCCTGACCGAAAACCGCACCTTCGGAAACGGGGTCGTACTGCTGCGTTACGACGTGGAGCGGCCCTGAGTCACTGGGGCTAGCCCCCTGTTTCGAGTACCAGTACACGCGCAAGGCTTCGGGTGCTGTCACCAGCGCGTTGGACCGCGCGGACGCCTAGCGTCTATGGTCACGATTCCGATCTTCGACCGGAGGTGCCATGTCGCTGGCCACTGCTCCATCCCCACGGACCAAAGGGTCCGAATTCGCGCCGCTGCTGCGGCAGGTCAAGGAGGCCGGCCTGCTCGAGCGGCGCACGGGGTGGTACACCCGCGGCATCGCGCTCAACCTGGTGGCCCTGGCCGCTCTGGCGGCCGGTGTCCTCGCGTTCGACGGCTCGTGGTGGGTGCTGTTCCTGGCCCTGCCGCTCGCCGTCCTGCACGCCCGTACGGCCTTCGTCGGCCACGACGCCGGGCACGCGCAGATAGCCGACAACCGGCGCCTGCACCGCGCCATCGGCCTCGTCCACGGCAATCTGCTCATCGGCATGAGCAGCGGCTGGTGGAACGACAAGCACAACCGGCACCACGCCAACCCCAACCACGTCGAGAAGGACCCCGACGTCGGAGTCGGCGCCCTGGTCTGGACCCAGCGCCAGGCCGCCGAACGCGAGGGCTTCGCCCGCTGGCTCACCCGCCACCAGGCCGGCCTGTTCTTCCCGATGCTGTTGCTGGAGGGCATCGCGCTGAAGATCACCGGCTGGCAGTACCTGAAGCAGCTGCCGGCGAACGAGCGGCGCGTGGAGGCGCTGCTGCTGTCGGTGCACTTCCTCGGGTACGTGGCCTTCCTGCTGATCGCGATGTCCCCGATGCTGGCGCTGACCTTCGCGCTGCTGCACCACGCCCTGTTCGGCCTGCACCTCGGGATGTCGTTCGCGCCCAACCACAAGGGCATGGAGATGCCGCACGAGGGCGACGGCCGCGAGTGGGGCCATCTGCGGCGCCAGGTCCTCACCTCGCGCAACGTGCGCGGCGGCGCGGTGACCGACTGGATGCTGGGCGGCCTCAACTACCAGATCGAGCACCACCTCTTCCCGAACATGCCGCGCCCCAACCTGCGCCGCGCCCAGGCCATGGTCCGCGACCACTGCGCGTCGCTGGGCCTGCCGTACGTGGAGACGGGAATCGTCGAGTCCTACCGCCAGGCCCTCGCGTACATGCACGAGGTCGGCGAGCCCCTGCGGGCGACGGCCTAGGACCCGGGGCGGCGTCACGGCGCCGCCGCGTAGCAGTGGACGGTCATCAGCTGGGACGGGCTCCAGCGCTGCTCGACGGTGGCCAGCCGCTCCCAGCCCAGCCGCTCGTACAGGGCCGCCGCCGCGGTGTCGGACGCCACGACGTCGAGGACCGGGTGCAGGCCCAGCTCCCGCGCCACCCGGACGGCCCGGCCGAGCAGCAGGGTGCCGACGCCGCGTCCCCTGGCCCGGGGGGCGACGAACAGCCGGCTGACCACGGCGGTCAGCTCCGCGCTCGTCGCGGTGCGCTCGCTCCACAGGCCGGGGGCCAGGTCCCCCGGCCCGCCGCGGGTCAGGCTGACGTGGCCGAGGAGGCGGTCGCCCTGCTCGACGACCAGGGCGGCCAGGGCCGAGTCGTGCGTGAGCCATTCGGCGGGCCGCTCGGGCCAGTTGACCGGGTAGCCGTCGCGGCGGTGCACCTCCGCGAGGAGGTCCACGCACGCCCCGAGGTCGTCGTCGGTCCGGGGACGGACCCGGAGCAGCGTCACGGTGCCAGACCCTCCAGGGCGCCCGGGACGCGCTTCCAGGCGTCGTCGTAGCCGAGCCCGGCGCGCCGTGCCGAACGCCAGTAGAAGTCCGGGGCGATCGCCGCGAAACCGGCCGCCGCCGGCCGCTCACAGACCCGCTCCACCCACGGTGTGACACCGAACAGCTCCATCCCGACGACCATGGTCGCCCGGGGCTTCTGCCCGTCCGGCACGGCCGCGTAGACGTCGGGGCCCTCGGGCAGGCGCGTCCAACGTGCGGAGACCGGATCCACCATGCTTTTCCCCCGGACGAGAAGCGATGAACGCCCGCAGTCTGGCATATGGATGGTCAGGGCACCTAAGGGTTTTTGTAAAGGAGACCGATCTCCTCCGTCGGGCAGGGGACGCGCCTGCTGCGGTGCCGGAAGGCCAGACTGAACCCGGACATCAGCGCGGCCACGGGCGCGTGGCGGGTGAGGAGGGCCGCGACCTCGTCCGGTACGCCGGTGGGGCGTTCGCCGTCCGCGACGGCCTGTACGAGCGCGTGGCGGGCCTCGCGGTCCGCGGGGTGGAAGCCGTACAGGGCGGTGATCAGCCAGTTGACCAGGTACGTGGTGGTGTGGGCGCGGTCGTAGTCCCGGTGGCGGTCGACGAAGTCGGCCTCGTCGGGGGCGAGTTCGAACGCGGAGGAGACGGCGAGGCCGAAGTCCGTGAAGTAGAGGCGGCGGCCGTCGGTGAGGATGTTCTCGAAGTGCGCGTCGAAGTGCAGGAGCCCGCGGTCGTTCATGTACGCGATGCCGGCCGCCAGTTCCCGCTCCACGCCGACGAAATCGGCGCCGTCCCCCGCGTCGATGCGGGCGCTCAACCACTGGTGGAGGTTGTGCGGGATGTACTCCAGGAACAGCGCGATGGTCGCGGGGGCGTCTCGCAGCGCCTCGATCCGTCGGCGTACGGGCTCCCCACCGCCCCAGTAGGCGACGGCCCGTTCGACGTCGGCCAGTTCCTCGGGAAGCGGCAGCGTGCCGGGCACCACCCGCCAGTGGTACAGCAGCGGGAAGCCCTCGTATCCGCCCGCCAGCACCCAGTCCGTCGTCATCGCGTGTGCGGCGAGTTCGCGCCACGCCCCGAAGCCCGGGCCGCCGATGGCGCCGACGCCGTAGTGGCAGAAGCCGGGCAGGCCGAAGAGATTCGCCGTCGACCGTACGTGCTCGGGGCGCCGCTCCAGGTCCGTGAGAGGCACCCGCTTGACGAAGACCGGGGTTCCGGCGACCTCGAGCAGCGCCGACGTCCCGCCGATGCCGGAGCCGAGCGGCACGGCGGTGTCCAGGAGGTCGGCCAGGGCGCCGTCGCCGCTCCCGGTCAGGGAAGCGGCGACGGCGCGGTGGGCGGCCAGCCGGGCGGCGCGGCCGGGCGCCGACCCGGTCGGTGGAGGAGCCGTCACTCCGCCCCGCCCGGCCGGGAGCCCCCGCCGACCGCCTCGCGGTGCCCGTGGCCGTCGTGCAGGGCGTGGAACTCCTCCGCGGTCGGCTTGGGGACCTGGGCGGACGGTCCGTACAGGGCGCGGGAGAGGCGGGTGCGCAGGCGGCCGGTGAGCGTCGTCGGGCGGGGGATGCCGTTGGTGTCCGTCGCGGGGCCCTGGTCCAGGGGGCGGGGCTGGTCGTGCGCGGTGAGGGTGTGCAGGTCGGCCTGCGGGAGCGGGGCGTGGACCTCGGTGAACTCGCCGTGCGGGAGGCGCTTGATCACGCCCGTCTCGCGGCCGTGCAGGACCCGGTCGCGGTCACGGCGCTGCAGCCCGAGGCAGACGCGCTTGGTGACGACGTACGCCACCACGGGCACCACGAAGACCCCGACGCGGATCGCCCAGGTGATGGTGTTGATGGACAGATGCAGCCGGGTGGCCGCGATGTCGTTGCCGCCGCCGACCAGCAGCAGGAAGTACAGGCTCAGCCAGGCCACGCCGACCGCCGTGCGCACCGGGCGGTTGCGCGGCCGGTCCAGCAGATGGTGCTCGCGCTTGTCGCCCGTCGCCCACGACTCGAGGAACGGCCAGAACGCGATCACCATCAGGATCAGCGGGAACAGCGCCAGCGGTATCAGCACCCCGAGCGCCAGGGTGTACCCGCCCACGGTGATCTCCCAGCCGGGCATCGCCCGGATCATCCCCTCGACGAACCCCATGTACCAGTCCGGCTGCGCCCCCGTCGACACCTGGTCGGGACGGTAGGGCCCGTACAGCCAGACGGGGTTGACCGTCACCACCGCCGAGATCGCCGTGATCACGCCGAAGACCAGGAAGAAGAACCCGCCCGCCTTCGCCACGTAGATCGGGTAGAACGGCGCCCCGCGCACCGCCTTCTCCGTCTTGCCGGGGCCCGCCCACTGGGTGTGCTTGTGGTAGACGACGTAGATCAGATGGGCCGTCACCAGCCCCACCATCAGCCCGGGGATCAGCAGGACGTGCAGCGAGTACAGCCGTGGCACCACGTCGTCGCCGGGGAACTCCCCGCCGAAGAAGAACATCGAGAGGTACGAGCCGACCAGCGGCGTGGCCAGGATCGCGCCCTCCATGAAGCGCATGCCCGTACCGGAGAGCAGATCGTCGGGCAGCGAGTAGCCGAAGAGGCCCTCGAACATGCCGAGGACCAGCAGGGTGAAGCCGATCAGCCAGTTGACCTCGCGCGGCCGGCGGAACGAGCCGGTGAAGAAGTGCCGCATCATGTGCAGCACCATCCCGGCCAGGAAGATCAGTGCCGCCCAGTGGTGGATCTGCCGCACCAGCAGCCCGCCGCGCGTGTCGAAGCTGATGTCCAGGGTGGAGGCGTACGCCTCGGACATCCGCACGCCGTTCAGCGGGGCGTAACTGCCGTCGTACACCACCTCGTTCATCGACGGGTGGAAGAAGAGGGTGAGATAGACGCCGGTCAGGATGATGACGATGAAGCTGTACAGGCAGATCTCGCCGAGCAGGAACGACCAGTGGTCGGGGAAGGCCTTGCGCATGTAGCCGCGGGCCAGCCCGTAGATCCCCAGTCTGCTGTCCGCCCAGTCCGCCGCCCGCTCCCCGGCGGGGGCCCTGCCCCGGCGCCCGGCCGGGCCGGTGCTCACTTCGGTGCTCATCGGTGTTGCTCCTCCTCGCCCCGGACGCGCCCGGTCCTGCAGTCACGACGGACGCCGCGGCGGGAATGTGACATGGGGGCGCCGGGTGTGGCGCAGGTCTCATACAGGACGCGTGGCGCCAAGACACCCCCCGAATTGGAGTCTCAGAATCGCATTAGTTAGTGTGCGGTCATGCGGTTGACCAAGGGCACCGACATCGCGCTGCGCATCGCCATGCGTCTCGCGGTGCTGGACGAGACGTCGAATCCGACCACCCGTGAGGTGGCGGAGGCGATCTCGGCTCCGTACAGCCATGTGGCGAAGATCGTCAGCCGGCTCCAGCATCTGGGTGTCGTCGAGGCCAGGCGTGGCAGAGGCGGCGGACTGGTGCTGACCGGGGCCGGCCACTCGGGTTCGCTCGGCCTGCTGGTCCGCCGGCTCGAAGGGGCCGGCGACGTCGTCGGCTGCGAGGACGAGCCGAAGTGTCCGCTGCGGTCGGCGTGCCGGCTGCGCGGTGCGCTGCGCAAGGCGCAGGAGGCGTTCTACGTCTCCCTCGACCCGCTGACGATCGACGACCTCGTCGCGGGGCCGACCGGCCCCGTCCTGCTGAGCCTGACGGCCCGGCCCGACGGGTAGGGCGTAGCCCGACCGGATCATCACAACCTCCCCGTGCCCGGGGTACGTTCCGCATGTCCATAAATGCGCATCTCAGATGCAAATTAGGGAGTAAGAAATGCTGTCTCCTGCCTCCGCCGCGACCGTTCGCGCCTCGCTGCCCGCCGTGGGCGCGGCCATCGGCGACATCACTCCGATCTTCTACGACCGGATGTTCGCCGCCCGTCCTGATCTGCTGCGTGACCTGTTCAACCGCGGCAACCAGGCGAACGGTTCGCAGCGACAGGCCCTCGCCGGCTCCATAGCGGCGTTCGCCACCGCCCTTCTGGAGCACCCGGACGAGCGGCCGGACGCGCTGCTGGCGCGTATCGCCCATAAGCACGTCTCCGTCGGGATCACCCCCGACCAGTACCCGATCGTCCACGAGCACCTGTTCGCGGCGATCGTGCAGGTACTGGGCGAGGCCGTGACCCCGGAGGTCGCCGCCGCCTGGGACGAGGTCTACTGGCTGATGGCGAACGCCCTGATCGCCATCGAGGCCCGGCTGTACGAGGAGGCCGGCGTCGAGCCCGGCAAGCAGTGGCGCACCTACCGGGTCGTCAGCCGCTTCCCGGAGACCGACGACGTCACCACCTTCCTGGTCCGCCCCGAGGACTCAGACCCGCTGCCGGCGTCCAAGCCCGGCCAGTACGTCTCCGTCCAGGTCGAACTGGCCGACGGCGCCCACCAGATCCGCCAGTACAGCCTCTCCGGCCACCCGGACGGCGCCCTGCAGTTCGCCGTCAAGCGGGACGGCGAGGTCTCCACCTTCCTGCACGACAAGGTCGCCGCCGGTGACACCTTGCGGGTCAGCCCGCCGTTCGGCGACGTGTCCCTGAGCGAGGGCGACGGGCCGGTGCTGCTGGCGTCGGCCGGTATCGGCGCCACGCCGATCGTCGGGATGCTGTCGCAGCTGGTCGCCGACGGCTCGGAGCGCCGGGTGATCACCGTGCACGGCGACGCCGACGAGTTCGCGCACGCCTTCCGCACGGACCTCAACCACTACACGGCGAAGCTGGACTCGGCCGAGAGCCACGTCTGGTACGAGAAGCCCGTGGGCGAGTGGCCGGCCGAGCGCACCGGTTACGTGGACCTGTCCCGCCTCGACATCCCGGCCGGCACCACGGCGTACCTGTGCGGCCCGCTGCCGTTCCTGCGCAGCGTACGCACCCAGCTGATCACCGCGGGCGTCCGTCCGGCGGACGTGCACTACGAGGTGTTCGGCCCGGACCTCTGGCTCGCCCAGGACTGATCCGCAGCCCCGCGGGTCACCCCACCGCGGGGAACAGCGCCTCCTGTGCCGCCTCCCGGGCGGCCAGGAGGGCGCCGCGCAGGACGCCCGTGTCGCCGAAGTCCGCCGGGCGGACCTCCGTCGACAGCGGGGACAGGCCGGCCAGCCGGTCCGCCACACGCGCGGCGAGGCCCTCGCCGCCCGCCCGCCCCAGCTCACCGCCCAGGACGACGCATCCCGGGTCGAGGATCGCGGTGGCCGCCGCGGCCCCGACGGCGACGCGCTCGGCGTACACGTCGACGACCGCCTCCGCCTCGAGCAGCTCCGCCGCCGGACCCGAGGGGTCCAGCCCGTGTACGGCGGCCAGTTGACGCAGCCCCGCCGCGCCCACCAGCTCGTGGAACCCCCCGGTGCAGTCACCCGGCGACGGCAGCCCCGAGCCGCCCGGCACCGGCATGAACGCGATCTCGCCCGCGCCGCCCGACCGCCCCCGGCGCAACTCGCCGTCCAGGACCACCGCCCCACCCGTCCCCTCGCCGAGCCAGAAGAACACGAACGAGTCCAGCCCCCGCGCCGCACCCAGCCGGTGCTCGGCGACGGCCGCCAGATTGGTCTCGTTCTCCACCACCACCGCGGCCCCGAGCCGCTCGTGCAGCACCGCCGGCAGCTCGCGGTGCCAGTCGAAACCGGCCACGTTGCGCAGCTGCCCCGTCGCCGGGTCGATCATCCCGGGCGCGCCGACGGCGATGCTGTGCAGCGCGTCCGCGCCCGCCTCGGCCGCCGCGCTCTCCAGCAGGTCCACCGCCTGCCGCAGGGCCTCCCCGGTCGGGGCCGCCGGGTCGATCGGCCGCTCGGCGCGGGCCCGTTCGGTGCCCAGCAGATCGGCGACCAGCACCCGGATCCCCTGCTGGCGCACGTCCAGCGCCGCGAGGTGGGCGCGGTCCGCGACCAGCCCGTACAGCTTGGCGTTGGGCCCGCGGCGCCTGGCCTCCGAGGCGCCGGCGACCTCGATCAGCCCGGTGTCCTGGAGCCGTTGGACGAGGTCGGAGACGGTCGGCCGGGCGAGGCCGGTCAGCTCCTTGAGCTCGCTGACCGAGAGCGGGCCGTGCTCCTGCAGCATGCGCAGGGCCAGCCGGTCGTTCATGGCGCGGGCGGTGCTCGGCGTTGCGGGTGGCATGGAGTGATCCTGTCAGAAGTTTCCGGCGTGTTTTCTGGAAGGGTTCCTGTTATTTCTTTCTTTCTGGAAGGCTCCCTGATAGTTTAGCTGCCGTGGAGGGAGTAACGATGGAGGGGAACCGCATGTCCGGCGAAGGCCGACAGTTGTTGAAGAGGGGACACATCGCGATCGCGGCCGTGTTCTGCGTCCACGGGGTGGTGTCGGGCAGCTTCGCCACCCGGATCCCCTGGATCCAGGACCACGCGGGACTGTCCGCCGGCCGGCTGGGCCTGGCCCTCGCGCTGCCCGCGATCGGCAGCGCCGTGGCCGGACCGGCGACCGCGGCGATCAGCCGGCGGTTCGGCGCCCGCCGGGCGCTGCGCGGGCTGCTGGTGCTGTGGACGCTGTCACTCGCGCTGCCGAGTCTGGCGTCCGGGCTGGGCACCCTGGCCGTGGCGCTGTTCCTCTTCGGCGCCGCCGCGGGCGCGTCGGTCGTCCAGCTCAACGCCGTGGGCGCCGACACCGAGCGGCGGCTGGGGCGGTCGGTCATGTCGAGCCTGCACGGCATGTGGAGCGCCGGGGCGCTGATCGGCTCCGCGAGCGGTGCGCTGGCCGCGCAGCTCGGGGTCGACGCCCGGCTGCATCACGCGGTGACCGCGCTGCTCCTGACCGGCGCCGGGCTGCTCGCCGTGCGGGGGGTGCTGGACGTACGGGCCGAGCCCGAGAGGGAGGCGGCGCCGCGGTTCGCGCTGCCGCCGCGGGCGGTGGCGCTCATCGGGGTCGTGGCGTTCTGCGCCTCGTTCGCGGAGGGCGTGAGCCTCAACTGGTCGGGCGTGTACCTGAAGGACGAGCTGGCCGCCTCCCCGGGGGTCGCGGCGGCGACCACCACGGCGTTCGTGCTGATGATGGCTCTGGTACGGCTGGTCGGCGACCGGGTGGTCAACCGCTTCGGGGCGGTACGCACCGTCCGTTGGGGCGGCGTGCTGGCCACCGCCGGCGGGCTGCTGGTGGTCGGGGCGCCCGCGGCGGGTGTCGCGGTGGCGGGGTTCGCGCTGATCGGGCTGGGCGTCGCCGTGGTCCTTCCGCTGGCGTACGCGGCGGCGGCGACCCGCGGGCCGTCCGCGGCGCGGTCCATCGCCGGCGTGGCCACGTTCACGTACGTCTCCGGGCTGATCGCGCCGTCGCTGGTCGGCGGGATCGCCGATCTCGCCTCCCTGGGGGCGTCCTTCGGGGTGGTCGTGGTGCTGACCGGGGGGCTGGCGGCGGGCGCCGGGCTGCTGCGCAGGGAGACGGCCGGGGCTCCGGTGGCGCCGCGGGCCGCCGATGTCCGGATCCCTACGCCTCAGGAAGGGTGACGCCCGGGTGATGTCGTCCCCGCGGAGTACGGTCGAGGGCACGGGTGCCTCCTTCGACGGAGGTCCGCGGCCTTCGGACGGGCGATGCGGGGTGAGGTCCGCCGGAGGAGGGTAAGGAGGACAGAACACCACCAGGGAGGGCGACATGAACCAGCAGATCCGTATCCGCGTACGTCCCCGGCCGCTCCCGCGCCGTGAGCGCGAGCTCGACCTGAGAACGCCGTCGGGCCGCCCCCTGCCCTATTAGGGCCCCGTATGACGTCCCCGACCGGCTACGGGTGAGCCGGTCTCAGCCCTCCCGTTCCTCCCGCCACCGCGCGGCGACCGCGTCCACGTCGATGGGGCCCATGTTCAGGGGCGGGCCCATCGGCGGGCGGCGGATCGCCTCGCGGATCTTCTCGTTGACCTCGTCCAGCAGCGCCCGCAGGGCCCGCTCCGACGGCGCGGTGCGCGCCGCCTCCAGCGCGTCCTCCGCCTCCTTGCGCAGCACCAGCGTGGGCGGCAGCGCCGACAGATTCTCCCGGGCCAGCTTCTGCTTGACCCACCACAGCTCGTCGTAGGGCGCGCTGTCGCCCGGCAGTGGCTTTCCCTTGCCGGGCAGATCGTCGAACGCGCCCCGTTCGGTGGCCTCCCGGATCTGCCGGTCGACCCATGACTCGAAACTCACACTCGGCGGCTTTCGCTCAGTCATGGGTCCATGGTCGCAAACGGCGCGTGTTCACCCGGGCGCGCCCTTGTCGCGCTCCATCCCCTCCAGCTCCGCGATGGCCTCCGTGAGCCACGCCGTCCAGTGGCCCTCCAGCCCGATCCCCGCCTTCAGCACCAGATACCGCAGCCGCTGCGCCGCCGGGGGATCGGGGGCCGCGAAGTCCCGCTCCTGGATCCGCTCGTACTCCGCCAGCTGCCGCGTGTGCAGCTCCCGGTGCCGCCGCAGCTCCGCCAGCAGCCCGTCCGTACCCACCACGGCCGCCGCCCGCAGCCGCAGGAACAGCGGCTCCCGCTGGATCCGCGGATCCTGCTCGGTGCCCACCCACGCGGTGAGCTCCGCCCGGCCCGCGGGCAGCACCTCGTACTCGCGCTTCTGCCCGCGGGCGGGCTGATCCGACGGCAGTACGCGGATCAGCCCGCCCTGTTCGAGCCGGCCCAGCTCCCGGTAGATCTGCTGGTGCGTCGCCGACCAGAAGTAGCCGATCGACATGTCGAAGCGGCGGGTGAGCTCCAGACCGGACGACGGCTTCTCGAGCAGCGCGGTGAGGATGGCGTGCGGGAGGGACATGCCGTAGATCCTAGGGAGCGCACCGCGCCACCCCGGTCACCTCCCCACGAAGGTGATCCGCCCGGGCGCCGGGGGGTCGAAGGGGTCGGTCTCGGACGAGTGGTTCTGCAGGTACTCGACCGCCGCGTCCAGATCGGTCACGTCACCGCCCTCGCGGTCCGTGCCCTGGGTGAACGTGGGGAAGCCGTTGCCCCCGTTGGCGAGGAAGTCGTTCACCGTCACCCGGTACGTGGCGTCCGGCGTCACCGGCACCCCGTTCACCGTGACCGTGTCCGCCAGCAGCCGGTCGCCGCCCGTGCGGCTCATGTCCACCGAGTACGCGAGCGCCGAGGACAGCTGCAGGAACCGCGGGGCGGACTCGTTCTCGCCGGTCAACTGCTCGCGCAGCACGGTGAGCAGCTGCTCGCCGGTGAGCGTCATCGTCCACAGCGGGCCCTCAAACGGCTGGGTGCGGTACACGTCGGCGAACGTGACCTTCCCGCCGTCCTTGTACACCAGGTCGGCGCGCATCCCGCCGGGGTTCAGGAGCGCCAGGTCGGCGCCGTAACCGGTGGTGGCCTCCGTCTGCGCGTCGGTGAGCATGCTGCCGAGGGGGGTCTCCTCCAACGGCGAGCCGCGGCCCGGCAGATCGTCGGAGATATAGCCGACCACCCGGTTCGCGACGTCCTGGGAGCGCTCGCGCCAGGTCTCGACCAGCTTGGTCATCGCGGGCTGCTTCGGCGTGGTGACGGGCACCACCTGGTTCGTCGCGCTCACGGACCGGCGCACGACCTCCCCGCGGCGGTCGAGGCTGAAACGCAGGTCGGTGAAGGAGCGCCCGAACGAGTCGGCCTGCGTCACCGACCGGGGCAGACCGGCCGGGTCGGTGACCGTGCACTCGAACGAGTCGTGGGAGTGGCCGCTGACGATCAGGTCGACCTGCGCCGGCGCCTTCTCGGCGATCGTCTTGATCCGGCCCCGCAGCGCCGACCCGGGCCCGTCGGCGTCGCAGTCGGCACTGCCGGCCACCCCGTTGACCTCCTCGCCCTCGTGGATCAGGAGCACCTGCGCCCGCACGCCCTTGCGGCGCAGCTCCCTGGAGTAGCGCTCGATGACCGGCACCTCGTCGTGGAACTCCACGTCGGGGATCTGCGCCTTGTTGATGGCCTCGGGCGCGTTCTTGGTGACCAGTCCGATGAACCCGATCCGCTGCCCGCCGGGCAGCGTCTTGATGGTGTACGGGCGCAGCAGCGGCGTCGTGCTGCCCTTGCGGGTGACGTTGGCGGCGAGATACGGGAAGTCCGCGCCGGTGTACGGGTCGCCGGGGGCGCAGCCGTCCTCCGGGTGGCAGCCCCCGTTCACCATGCGCTCGAGCTCCGCGGCGCCCTCGTCGAACTCGTGGTTGCCGACGGAGGACGTGGTGAGGCCGAGCTGCTCCAGGGCGTGGACCGTCGGCTCGTCGTGGAACAGCGCGGACAGCAGCGGGCTGCCGCCGATCATGTCGCCGGCCGCCACGACCATCGAGTTCGCCCGGTCGGCGCGGGCCCGCTCGACCAGCGTGGCCAGCTGCGGCATACCGCCGGCCTGGACCGGGTCGCCGCGGTGGACGACCCGGCCGGCCGCGCCGTCGACGGGGTCGAGGTTGCCGTGCAGGTCGTTCAGCGCGATGAGCTGGACGGGGGTGGTCCGCTGGGCCTCGGCCGGGGCCGCCGCCGTGGCCGCGGGGACGCACAGGGCCAGGCCCAGGGCGGCCGTCACGCAGGCGGTTGCGGTCCGCCGCAGCGCGGACGGGCGGGGTAGTGGATGAGAGAAGTTGATCACTCTCTGAAGTTATTCAGCTACGGAATGTAGTCACGGGCGACGCGCCGACACGATCGGGTGCGACTCTCCCGGGGGTCGGCCCCGGGAGAGCGCGATGTCAGAGCGTGGCCGCCAGCCGGGTGCCCTGGTCGATGGCCCGCTTGGCGTCCAGCTCCGCCGCCACGTCCGCGCCGCCGATCAGATGCGCCGCCACCCCGGCCGCCCGCAGCTCGTCGTACAGCTCCCGGCGCGGCTCCTGGCCCGTGCACAGCACCACCGTGTCGACCGGTAGCACGCTGCTCTCGCCGTCCACCGTGAGATGCAGCCCCGCGTCGTCGATCCGGTCGTACGAGGCGCCCGCGATCATCGTCACCCCGCGCTGCCGGAGCTCCGCGCGGTGGATCCACCCCGTCGTCTTGCCCAGCCCCGCACCGACCTTGCTGGTCTTGCGCTGCAGCAGGAACACCGTCCGCGGCGGCTTCGACCGCCGGGGCGCGGCCAGCCCGCCCGCCCCGGTGTACGCGGTGTCGACGCCCCACTGCCGGAAGAAGACCTCCGGGTCCCGGGCGGCGCCCTCGCCCTCGTCGGTGAGGAACTCCGCCACGTCGAACCCGATCCCGCCCGCCCCGACGACCGCGACCCGCTCCCCGACGGCGGCGCCGTCGCGCAGCACGTCCAGATAGCCGAGCACCGTGGGGTGGTCCTGGCCCGGGATGCCGGGCGTGCGGGGGGTGACGCCGGTGGCGACCACCACCTCGTCGTAGCCCGTCAGTTCACCCGCGCCGACGGCGGCGCCCAGCCGGACGTCCACCGCGAGGTCGGCGAGGCGGGTGCGGAAGTAGCGCAGCGTCTCGTCGAACTCCTGCTTGCCGGGCACCTTGCGGGCGACGTTCAGCTGTCCGCCGATCTCGTCCGCCGCGTCGAACAGCGTGACCGAGTGCCCCCGTTCGGCCGCCGACACCGCGCACGACAGCCCGGCGGGACCCGCGCCGACCACGGCGACACGCTTGGCACGCCGGGTGGGGGACAGGGCGAGCTCCGTCTCGTGGCAGGCCCGGGGGTTGACCAGACAGGACGTGATCTTGAGGCTGAACGTGTGGTCCAGGCACGCCTGGTTGCAGCCGATGCACGTGTTGATCGCCTCAGGCCGGCCGGCCGCGGCCTTCGCCACGAACGCCGGGTCGGCGAGGAACGGGCGCGCCATCGACACCAGATCCGCCCGCCCCTCGGCCAGCACCCGCTCGGCCACCTCCGGGGTGTTGACGCGGTTGCTGGTGACCAGCGGGATCGACACCGCGCCCATCACCCGCTCGGTCACCCAGGTGTACGCGCCGCGCGGCACCGACGCCGCGATGGTCGGGATCCGCGCCTCGTGCCAGCCGATGCCGGTGTTCAGGATCGTCGCGCCGGCCGCTTCGATGCCCTTGGCCAGCGTCACGACCTCGTCCAGGGTCGAGCCGCCGGGCACCAGGTCCAGCATGGACAGCCGGTAGATCACGATGAAGTCCGGCCCGACCCGCTCCCGCACCCGGCGCACGATCTCCAGCGGGAACCGGGTCCGGTTCTCGTACGAGCCGCCCCACCGGTCGTCGCGGTGATTGGTCCCCGCGGCGATGAACTCGTTGATCAGATAGCCCTCGGAGCCCATGATCTCGACCCCGTCGTACCCCGCCTTCCGCGCCAGCCCGGCCGCGCGCGCGAAGTCCTCGACGGTCTGCTCGACCTCGGCGTCCGTGAGCGCGTGCGGCGGGAAGGGGCTGATCGGCGCCTGGAGGGCGCTCGGGGCGACCAGGTCCTGGTGGTAGGCGTACCGGCCGAAGTGCAGGATCTGCATCGCGATCCGCCCGCCCTCGGCGTGCACCGCGTCGGTGATCACCCGGTGCTGCTCCACCTCCCCGGCGGTGGTGAGCTTCGCGCCGCCCTCCCAGGGGCGGCCGGCCTCGTTCGGCGCGATGCCGCCGGTGACGATCAGGCCGACGCCGCCGCGGGCGCGCTCGGCGTAGAACGCCGCCATCCGGGCGAAGCCGTTCTCGGCCTCCTCCAGGCCCACATGCATCGAGCCCATGATCACGCGGTTGGGGAGGGTGGTGAACCCCAGGTCGAGGGGGCTCAGCAGCTGAGGGTACGCATGGCTCATGGAACCGTTGTAGCGTGCCCGGCGCCGGTTGTGCAACCAGTTGCATAAAGCGTTGTGAAACCAGTTGCATAATGAGGGGTGCGGGAGCCCGCCGGGAGCACAATGGACCCGTGAGCACGTCCAAGCACCGTCGCAAGACCTCTCCCGACTCCGGCCCCTGCCCCTGCGGCCTCCCCGCCGACTACGCCGACTGCTGCGGCCGGCTGCACGCCGGCACCGCGGCCGCGACCACCGCCGAGGAGCTGATGCGCTCCCGGTACACCGCCTTCGCCGTCCACGACGAGGCGTATCTGCTGCGCACCTGGCATCCCGTCGCCCGCCCGGCCAGGATCGACTTCGACCCCGGGCTGCGCTGGCGGCGGCTGGAGATCCTCGACACCGTGGCGGGCAGCGCCTTCCACGACACCGGCGTCGTGGAGTTCCGCGCCCACTACACGCAGGACGGGGAGCGCGGCGAGATGCGCGAGCGCAGCCGCTTCGTACGGCTGGACGGGGCGTGGGTCTACACCGCCGCCCTCTGAGCACCCCGGCAGGGGCCGAACAGCCCCTGCCGGACGGCGGCCGCCGGGGTGGAGGCTGGGGGCACGGAACGGGACGGCGCAGCGAAGGCCGGTGAGTCTGCATGGAACCGCCACTCGTCGTCGGCGTCGACGGCTCCGAGGCCGCCCTGCGGGCCGTGGACTGGGCGGCCGACGAGGCCGCCCTGCACGGCATCCCGCTGCGGCTGGTGCACGCCGCCGTCTGGGAGCGGTACGAGGGGCTCGACCCGGCGTTCGGCCCCGTACGGCAGGCGGAACGGCTGACGGCCGACCGGCTCCTGACCGCCGCCGCCGACCGCGCCGCCCGCCGCCAGCCGACGGTGCGGACCGACTCCGTCGTGATCCCCGACGCCGCCGCGGAGGCCCTGCTCACCGCCGGGGGCGACGGGTTCGCGCTGGTCATCGGATCCCGCGGGCACGGCGCGCTGCACGGCGTCCTCCTGGGCTCCGTGAGCCTCGCGGTGGCCGGCCGCGCCCACTGTCCGGTCGTCGTCGTACGCGGCGAGCCCCGGACCGGCCGCCGCCGGGTGCTGGTCGGGGTGGGGGACCGGGGCGCGGGGGCGGCGGCGCTGGACTTCGCCTTCCGCGAGGCGGCGGCGAGCGGCGCCGCGCTCGAGGCCGTACGCGCCTGGCGCTGCCCCGTACGGGAGGAACTCGGCCACCCGATGCTCGCCCTCGACGAGGCGGACAGCCACGAGTCCCGCGCCCGGACCTTCCTCACCGACGCCCTGGCCCCCGCCCGCCTGCGCCACCCCGGGACCCGGGTCCGCCCGCTGACCGCCGAGGGTCCGGTACGGCGCGTCCTGCTCGAGGCGGCCGTCAGCGCGGACCTGCTGGTCCTGGGCGCCACCCGCGGCCACGCCGCCCGCACGGCGACCCAGCTCGGCCCCGCGGTGCACAGCCTGCTCCACCGGGCGCCGTGCCCGGTGGCGGTGATCCCGGAGGCGTGAGGGTCCGGCGGGAGTACGGCACGGGGGTACGGATCGTGTCCCGTACCCCCGTGCCGTACTCCCGCGTCACGAACTCTCGTGCTCCGCGATCTCCGCCGCCTCGATCAGCCGCCAGCCCAGCTCACGCGCCTCGTGCGGGCTCAGGGAGGCCCACGCGTGCGAGGCGCCCTCGCGCTCCGGGCCGACGTCCAGGGTGACCCGGGCGACCCGGTGGCCGGGAACGCCGAGGCGCAGCCGGCGGATCGAGATCAGCCGACCGCATGTGGTGCGCATCGGGGCCGTCGCGGACAGCCCCGGCTCTCTGGACTCCTGCATCCCGACTGCCCTCCGGAGGATGGTGTGACCGGTTGACTTCCTGTCAAGGACAGCGTCCGTGCGCGGCGTCGTATTCCGCCGCCGGGCCGGACGGAAGCCCCTCACGGGCGCGGGATGTTCCGCAGGTTCGACCGGGCCAGGTCCAGCATCGTCCCCACCCCGCCGTCCAGCACCGTCCGCCCGGCCGCCAGCGCGAAGCCCGCCACCTGCGAGGCCGTGACGTGCGACGGGATGGACAGCGCGTTGGGGTCGGTGACGAGTTCGACCAGCGCCGGTCCCGGCCTGCCCAGCGCCTCGCGCAGCACGCCCTCGACCTCCGTCGGCTTCTCCACCCGCCAGGACGGCATGCCGATGCCCCGGGCGATCGCCGCGTAGTCCACCGGCGCGTGGTCCGTCTCGTACGCGGGCAGCCCGTCGACGAGCATCTCCAGCCGCACCATGCCCAGCGACGCGTTGTTGAAGACGACCGTCTTCACGGCCAGATCGTGCTGCCCGACGGTGATGAGCTCGCCGAGCAGCATGCTCAGCCCGCCGTCGCCGGACAGCGAGATCACCTGGCGGCGCCGGTCGGTGAACGCGGCGCCGATCGCGTGCGGCAGCGCGTTGGCCATGGTGCCGTGGCTGAACGAACCGATCACCCGGCGGCGGCCGTTGGGCGTCAGATAGCGGGCGGCCCACACGTTGTTCATCCCGGTGTCCACGGTGAACACCGCGTCGTCCGCCGCGATCTCGTCCAGCACCCGCGCCGCGTACTCCGGATGGATCGGGACGTGCGACTCCACATCGCGCGCGTACGCCTCGACGACCTTCGTCAGCGCCCGCTCGTGCTTGGTGAGCATCGCGTCCAGGAACCGCCGGTCCCGCTTCGGCCGCAGCAGCCTCTGCAGGGCGTCCAGGGTGGCCGCCACATCGCCGTGCACGCCGAGCTCCAGCGGCGTGCGGCGGCCCAGCCGGGTCGCGTCGCGGTCGATCTGCACGGTGTGCGCCTGTGGCAGGAACGCGTCGTACGGGAAGTCCGTGCCCAGCAGCAGCACCAGATCGGCCTCGTGCAGCGCGTCGTAACAGGCGCCGTAGCCCAGCAGCCCGATCATCCCGACGTCGAACGGATTGTCGAACTGGATCCATTCCTTGCCCCGCAGCGTGTGCCCGACCGGCGCCTGCACCGTCTCCGCCAGCCGCATCACCTGCGCGTGCGCGTCCCGTACACCCGCGCCCGCGAACACGGCGACCTTCTTCGCGCCGTTCACCAAGTCCGCCAGCGCCCGCACGGCGCTCTCGGGCGGCACCACGGTGCCGGGGGTGACGCAGGGGACGTTGCGGCCGGTGGGGTTCGCGGCCGGCTTGTCGGCGATGTCGCCGGGGAGCACCAGCACCGAGACGCTGCCCGCGCCGAGCGCCTGCTGGGCGGCGATCCGGGCGATACGGGGCATCTGCTCGGGCTGCGAGATCAGTTCGACGTAGTCCGCCGCCTCGGCGAAGAGCTGCTCCGGGTGGGTCTCCTGGAAGAAGCCGCTGCCGATCTGGTGCGAGGGGATGTGGGCGGCGATCGCCAGCACCGGCGCCCCGCTGCGCTTCGCGTCGTACAGGCCCTGCACGAGATGGGTGTTGCCCGGGCCGCAGGAGCCCGCGCACACGGCGAGGGAGCCGGTGAGCTGCGCCTCCGCGGCGGCGGCGAAGGCGGCGGCCTCCTCGTTGCGGACGTGCACCCACTCCAGCTTGCCGCCGCTGCGGCGGATGGCGTCGACCAGCGGGTTGAGGCTGTCGCCGACCACGCCGTAGATCCGTTTGACCCCGTACTGGAGCAGGACCTCGAGGAGTTGCTCGGCGACCGTCCGCTTGGCCATGGTTCGTCCTTTCCTCGGCAGTCGTTCGGCGGGACAACCTGTCCGCCGTGGGGATCATTCCCGGGCGGCGCGGATACCGGCCGCCGTGGCCAGCGCCTCGCGCTGCTTCGCGGTGATCTCGTCCGGCCAGTAGATGTAGGCGATGCCGCCGGGGCCGGAGACCGTCTTCTTCTTCCGGTCGTGGCGCCGGGTGCGCAGCCAGATGTTCTCGAAGCTCCGGCGGCCGTAGACCCGGCGGACGTCCTTGTTGGTGGCGCCCGCCGGATCGTTGACGATCACGTCCCCGGCGGCGGTGAAGCCGGCGATCACCATGATGTGGCCGGCCGTGCCGTACGTGGCGCCGCTCAGTTCGCCGGGGAGGAACGACATCGACGTGATCACGGGGATGCCCGCGGCGACCAGCGTCTCCGCGTCGCCCAGGGAGCGCAGCCGGGTGACGACGCCGTTCATGCCCGGGTAGGTGGCGGCGTAGGCGGCGTTGAACGGCCAGTTCCCGCAGCCCTCGTACTGGAAGTCGTAGGTCTGCCGGGCCGCGTGGCAGACCTGGGGGTCCGCGTACGCCGGGTCGACCCAGGCCAGTTGGGTGCGGGTGGGGCGGCGGCCCCAGTACGCGAGCACCATCTGGGTGGACGTGGGGCTGCACCAGGCCTCGCCGCCGTCGTCGTACTGCGGGTACTGGCCGGCGTGCGTCTCCTGCGAGTACGCCGGTACGGCCAGCTCGCGCCCCGCGCCCGCGCCGGGGACGGACGCCGGGACGGTGAACCGCTGCGGCAGCCCCGACGCCATCACCGACAGCCGCCGCAGCCGGGGCGTGCGGTCGCTGCCGGGCGTGCGGTAGAGGGTGACGCGCACCTGGTACGACGTCAGCCGGAGGCGGCCCGCGGGGTCGGTGAGGGCGAAGGTGTCCGTCGAGACGGACGCCGCCCGGTCCTTCTGGTCGTCCACCGACGTGCGCCGGATGTCGGTGTCGGCCGCCGCCCAGCGGCCCATCACCACCCACGGTGAGTCGCTGCCGTCGCTGTAGCGGCCGCGCAGCTCGAGCTGGAGCCAGGTGCCGCGCGGGGTGTCGGCGTTCCACGACACCACCGCCTCCGTGGCGCCGCGCCCGGGCAGCTCGCGGCGGGGGGAGAGCCACGTCGCGTACTCCCAGGGGGACGGCGCCTTGATGGTGCGGTGCGGGTCGGTGTACGTGATGATGCCCCGGGGCTCGCCGATCACCAGCCGTTGTCCGTGCACCCGGGTGCCCTCGCCGCGGCCGGCGCGGAAGTCGCGGGCAAAGGCCCAGTCGTGGTGGTCGACCCCGTGCGCGTCCGCCGCCCGGGCCGTCGCGGTGGGTGCGGTCGCCGGGACCGTGGCGGCGGCCAGCGCGGCGGCGAGGAGGGCGCGGCGGGGGAGCCGGCGGACGGGGGGACCGGGCACGGCGGGGCCTCCAGGCGGTCGCGGTCGTACGGGTTCGGTACGACTATCCGCTCCCGGAGGGGCCGATGCGAGGAGCCGGAGGCCGCGTCGTACGAGTCATTCGGGGGTATTTGTCACCGCCGCGGCTACTGGATGTACCGGTGCTCCTCGACCACCGGCGCCGCCGGCGGGGGTGCCTGCATACGCCGGCGCTTGTAGATGCTGACGTACGCGCCGACGCCGAAGATCCCGACGAGGATCATGATCAGGCCCACCAGGTCGATGTTGACCGCCTCCGGATTCCAGTCGACGCCGACCAGCAGGATGGCTCCGGCGGCGATCAGGAAGATGCATCCGCCCATGCTCATGGAATACCGCCTTTCGGTTCGGACCGGGTCACCGGTCCGGTCGCGCACGGGTACCCGGCGTGCGGGACGCCAACCGGGTGTCAGCCCGGTGCCTCCACCTCGTCACGGATCCGGCCGCAGGTGCGGCTGAGCAGCCGGGACACGTGCATCTGGGAGATACCCAGCTGTTCGGCGATCCCGCGCTGCGTCATCCCGCGGAAGTAGCGCATGTAGAGGATGCTGCGCTCCCGTTCCGGCAGGTTCCGCAGACAGGGGCGCACCGCCTCGCGCCGTACCACCCGCTCGTAGCCCTGGTCGTGGCCGCCGAGGGTGTCCAGCAGCGAGTAGCCGTCCTCCGCGTCGGCGATCGCGGCGTCCAGCGAGAGCACCGCGTAACTGTCCAGCGCCTCCAGCCCGGTCCGCACCTCCTGCGGCGTCAGCCCGGACCGCTCGGCGAGCTGCTCCACACCGGGACGCCTGCCGTCCGGCGAACGGCACAGCTCGTGGTCGGCGGCGCGGACCCGATTGCGCAGCTCCTGGACCCGGCGGGGTACGTGCACGCCCCACATGTGGTCGCGGAAGTGGCGTTTGAGCTCGCCGGTGATGGTCGGCACCGCGTAACTCTCGAACGCGGAGCCGTGCGCCGGGTCGTAGCGCAGGACGGCCTTCACCAGGCCGAGATGCGCCACCTGACGGAGATCCTCCAGGCTCTCGCCGCGGCCCTTGAACTGCCGGGCGAGCCGGGCGGCCATGGGCATCCACGCCTCGACGACCTCGTGCCGGAGGCGGTCGCGCTCCGGTCCGGGGTCCATCGCCGCGAGCCTGGTGAACGCGGCGGCCGTGTCGGGCGCGTCGTCGTGGGGATGCCTGGGTTTGCGTCGTGTGCCGATGGCGGGGGGCATGGGGTACGACTCCCTCCTCGGTGGACAACTCGTCGTCACCGCGGGGGCGAGGCGTCCGGGCCCGGTCGGGCGCGGGCGGGCGGTCGTGCCTCGGCGCCAGCCCGGATCGCTCCCGCGGGGCGTGCCTGCAGTCCGAAGCACTGTGTGCCGCCTGCCCGGATCGTGTCCCGTCAAACGGGAGGAGGGGGTCCGCCTGTGCCGGGGTCAAGATGCCGCCCTCTTCCCGGCGCCGGGCCACGCGACGCGGAGCCGGCCGGCGAGGGCGCGGGCCGGCGCGGTGCGGTCGGTGCTCCGGGCGCCGACGAGCGTCTCGAAGAGCCCGCGTGCCGCGAGCATCGCCTTGCGCAGCTCCTCCGTGTCCGCCGCGCGGGCGCCGCCGGCCAGGGCGTGCACCTGCCGGTAGACGTGTACGCGGCGGGGCTCGCGTACGGACAGGGCGGCGGACGCGGGATCGACCCCGGTGCGGGGCGGTCCAGCTGATGCGCGCCCGGGACATCGGTGATGTGCTGGAGACGCAGGACGGGCCGTTGTGGACGGCGTTGATCCGCTCACGGTCAGCTGTCACGCTGGCCGTACGCCCGAGCCGGTCACCGTCCGTCCGGACGCCCCGGTGCCGGACGCGGTGCGGCGGCTTCGGTTGTCGAAGGCGGAACAGCGGTCGGGATGGTGAGCGTCGGTGATGTGGCTCAGGAACAGGACCCGCGTCCGGCTCTCGCCGGCATCGGCGCTGCGGCCCCCCGTCCCGCGGGCGGGCCGTGACCGCACCGGCCGTACGGCGGCGACGGCACGCACCCTGGCCGGCTGGGACGAGGCCGTGTTCCGCGAAGTGGCCGCACGGCACTGGCCGGCCGCCGAACAGGTGCTGCCACGGTTGAGCCGGGGCGCCAACCACGGGCTGCTGTGGTTCGGCGTCGCCGCCGCCATGGCCGCCGTCGGAGGGCGGCCCGCCCGGCGGGCGGCGGCGCGCGGCGTGGCGTCCCTCGCGCTCGCCTCGGCGACCGTCAACACCGTGGTCAAGGGCGCCGCCCGGCGCCGGCGTCCGCTGCTGGACGCCGTGCCGCTCGTCCGGCGGCTGCACCGGCAGCCCGTCACCACGTCGTTCCCGTCGGGGCACGCGGCCTCCGCCGCCGCGTTCGCCGTGGGCGCCGCGCTGGAGTCCCGGCGCTGGGGCGCGACGCTCGCCCCCCTCGCCTGGTCGGTGGCGTTCTCCCGGATCTACACCGGCGTGCACTATCCGAGCGATGTGCTCGCCGGGCTGGCCCTCGGCTCCGGCGCCGCGTTCGCGGTCCGCGGGCTGGTCCCCACGCGCGCCCAGCTGGCCCCGCCCGCCCGGCCCCGTGCCGACGCCCCCGCGCTGCCGGGCGGGCGCGGGCTCACGGTGGTGCTGAACGACGCGGCGGGCGGCCGCGGGATCCCCGACCCCGTGGCGCGGATCCGCACCCTGCTGCCGCTGGCGGAGGTCGTCCCCCGGGAGGACGACGGCACCCCGCTCGCCGCGCTGCTGGACGACGCCGCCCGGGCGGCGGCGGACCGGGGCGGCGCGCTCGGTGTCCTCGGCGGCGACGGTACCGTCAACGCCGCCGCGCACGCGGCCGTCCGGCACCGGGTGCCCCTCGCGGTGTTCCCGGGCGGCACCCGCAACCACTTCGCGCACGACCTGGGCCTGGACAGCGTCACGGACACGTGCCGGGCGGTGACCGGCGGCGAGGCGGTGGCGGTGGACCTGGGGGTCTACACGTCGGACGGCGCCTCCCCCCGCCGCTTCGTCAACACCTTCAGCCTCGGCGCGTATCCGGACCTGGTCCGTGTCCGCGAGTCCTGGGCGCCGCACGTCGGATCATGGCCGGCGGGTGTGCTGGCGGCGCTGCGGGTGCTGCGCACCGGCGAGCCCACCGTCGTACGGATCAACGGCGAGCCGCGCCGGGTCTGGCTGCTCTTCGCCGGGAACTGCGTGTACCGCGGGGTGGGCGCCGTCCCGGTGCGCCGGTCCGACCTCGCCGACGGGCTGCTCGACGTACGGGTGGTGTACGCCGGTCGGCTGCCCCGCACCCGGCTGCTGCTCGCCGCCCTCACCGGCCCCGTGCGTTCGGCGCCCCTGCAGGCGTCCGCGCGGCTGCGGCGGCTGGAGCTCACCGGGCTGCGGCCGGGCGAGCTCCTCGCGTTCGACGGCGAGGTGGCGCGGGCGCCGGAGGCGCTCACGCTCACCAAGGCCAACGAGGCCCTGACGGCGTACCGCCCGTTCGAGGGTTCCTGACGACGTCTCGAACGGAAGCGGCGCTCCTCTCACCACACGTCCGCGTCCCGCCAGTCACACGTCAGCCTGCCGTAGAGATCCAGCGGCACCGACACCGGCAGCACGAACACGCACCCCTCCTCGTCCGGCGTGGCCTCGATCCCCCGCGGGGTCAGCGCCGACAGCCGGCCGCGCCACGGCCGCCAGCCCCGGGCCGCGTAGAACGGCAGGCCCGCGTCCGACGACGCGAGGGCGCCGAGGTCGTACGCGCCGCGCACCACCCCCTCCAGCGGGCGCATCAGCGCGCCGCCCACGCCGCGCCGCCGCCGGTCGGGGCGGACCCCGACCCCCTCGACGTAGCCCGTGCGCAGCGCCCGTCCGCCGTGCAGCAGCCGGCGCTGGACCACGGACGCGTGGCCGATCAGTTCGCCGTCCTCCGAGGCGAGCGCGTGGATGCCGCCGAGGGCGTGTTCCCAGTCGTGTTCCGTCAACTCGCCGTCGAACACGACCTCCAGCAGCCGCCGGGCGCCGGCGAGGACGGACGGTTCGAGTTCGCTCGTATGGGCGGTCCTCACGTCAATCATCCGAAGCATCCTTCCGTACGGCGTAACGCTCCCGAAAAACATCACGGCTAGCGTTCCACCCGCGACCCGTCCGCGTGGACGAGCGGAGCGGGGGCCGAGGTGAGGAGAGGTTGTGCGACTGACTCCCCATGAGCAGGAGCGGCTGCTGGTGCACGTGGCCGCGGACGTGGCCGGCAGACGCCGGGACAGAGGGCTGCGGCTGAACCATCCGGAGGCGGTGGCGCTCATCACCGTCCATCTGCTGGAAGGCGCCCGCGACGGCCGTACCGTCGCCGAACTGATGGCGTCCGGACGCACGGTCCTCACCCGTGAGGACGTACTGGAAGGGGTCCCCGAGATGATCCGCGACGTACAGGTCGAGGCCACCTTCCCGGACGGCACCAAGCTCGTCACTGTCCACGAGCCGATCGCATGATCCCCGGCGAGGTGCTGTACGCCGACGGCGCGATCCCGTTCAACGAGGGCCGCCCCGTGACCCGGCTGATCGTACGCAATACGGCCGACCGGCCCGTCCAGGTCGGCTCCCATTACCACTTCGCCGAGGCGAACCCCGGCCTCGAGTTCGACCGGGCGGCCGCCCGGGGGCTGCGGCTGGACATCGCGGCCGGGACGGCGGTGCGTTTCGAACCGGGCATCCCCGTCGAGGTCGCGCTCGTCCCGCTCGCCGGACGGCGGTCCGTGCCCGGGCTGCGCGGGGAGATTGGGGGAGGGCTCGATGGCTGAGCTGAGCCGGCAGGCGTACGGCGATCTCTTCGGCCCCACGACCGGCGACCGGATCCGGCTCGCCGACACCGATCTGCTGATCGAGATCGAGGAGGACCGCTGCGGCGGCCCCGGACGCGCCGGTGACGAGGCGGTGTTCGGCGGCGGCAAGGTGATCCGCGAGTCGATGGGCCAGTCCCTGCGCACCCGCGCCGAGGGCGCCCCCGACACCGTGATCACGGGCGCGGTGATCCTCGACCACTGGGGCGTCGTCAAGGCGGACGTCGGCCTGCGCGACGGGCGGATCAGCGCCCTGGGCAAGGCCGGCAACCCCGACACCATGGACGGCGTCGACCCCGCGCTGGCCATCGGCCCGGAGACGGAGATCATCGCCGGCAACGGCCGTATCCTCACCGCCGGCGCCATCGATGCCCACGTGCACTTCATCTCGCCGCAACTCCTCGACGAGGCGCTGGCCGGCGGCATCACCACCGTCATCGGCGGCGGCACCGGCCCGGCGGAAGGCACGAAGGCGACGACCGTCACCCCCGGGGCCTGGCACCTCGAGCGGATGTTCGCCGCCCTGGAGAACTCCCCGGTGAACGTCGGACTCCTCGGCAAGGGCAGCACCGTCTCCCGGGAGGGCATGCTCGCCCAACTGCGCGGCGGAGCACTCGCGTTCAAGATCCACGAGGACTGGGGCGCCACCCCGGCCGCGATCGACGCCTGTCTGCGCGTGTGCGAGGAGACCGGCGCCCAGCTGTCCATCCACACGGACACCCTGAACGAGGCCGGTTTCGTCGGCGACACGCTCGCGGCCGTCGCGGGCCGCACCCTGCACGCGTACCACACGGAGGGCGCGGGCGGCGGGCACGCGCCCGACATCATCACCGTCGTTTCCGAGCCGTACGTTCTGCCCAGCTCCACCGACCCGACCCGCCCGCACACCGTGAACACCGTCGAGGAACACCTCGACATGCTGATGGTCTGCCACCACCTCAACCCCGCCGTGCCGGAGGACCTGGCGTTCGCCGAGTCCCGGATCCGGCCGTCGACCATCGCGGCGGAGGACGTTCTGCACGACCTCGGCGCCATCTCGATCATCTCCTCCGACTCCCAGGCCATGGGCCGGATCGGCGAGGTCGTCCTGCGGACCTGGCAGACCGCGCACGTGATGAAACGCCGCCGCGGCCCGCTCCCCGGCGACGGCCGGGCGGACAACCACCGGGCGCGTCGCTATGTCGCCAAATACACGATCAACCCGGCCGTGGCGCAGGGCATCGCTGGCGAGGTCGGCTCCGTCGAGCCCGGGAAGCTCGCGGACCTGGTGCTGTGGGAGCCGGCGTTCTTCGGCGTACGGCCGCATCTCGTCGTCAAGGGCGGGCAGATCGCGTACGCGCAGATGGGCGACGCCAACGCCTCCATCCCCACCCCGCAGCCGGTGCTCCCGCGGCCGATGTTCGGGTCGTACGGGCGGGCCCCGGCGGCGAACTCCGTCAACTTCGTGACGGAGCTGGCCCTGGAGGCGGGGTTCGCGACCGGCAAACGGGCCGTGGCGGCGGCCTCCACCCGGGGGCTGTCGAAGGCCGACATGCGGGAGAACGACGCGCTGCCGCGGGTCACCGTCGACCCCGACACCTTCACGGTGACGATCGACGGGGACGTGGTGGAGCCGGCGCCCGCCACGGAGCTGCCGATGGCGCAGCGGTACTTCCTCTTCTGATGGGCGGTGTTGCGCGCGCCGCCCTCCTGATCCTCGCCGACGGACGCTTCCCCGCCGGCGGCCACGCCCACTCCGGCGGCGCGGAGGAGGCCGTACGCGCCGGGCGGGTCCGGGACGCGGCGACGCTGCACGCCTACTGCGCCGGGCGCCTGGCGACCACCGGCCTCACCACCGCCGCCCTGGCCGCCGCGGCCTGCGCCGGCCTGGGCCTCGCCGCGCTGGACGAGGCCGCCGACGCCCGCACCCCGTCGCCGGCGCTGCGCGAGGTCAGCCGCCGCCTCGGGCGCCAGGCCCTGCGCGCCGCCCGCGCGGCCTGGCCCGGCCCCGACCTCGACGCCCTGGCCGCCGCCCACCCCCGCGGCGCCCACCAGCCCGTCGTCGTCGGTACGGCGGCGCGAGCGGCGGGGCTCACCCCCGTCGACGCCGCGCACGCCGTGGCGTACGAGGCGGTGTCGGGGCCGGCGTCGGCCGCCGTACGGCTGCTGAGCCTCGACCCCTTCGACGCGACGGCGGTGCTCGCCCGCCTCGCCCCGCAGCTCGACGCAGTCGCCGCGGACGCAGCGGCGTGTGCCGTACGGGCGGGCCGCGACGGGGTGGACGCGCTGCCCGCCGCCGCGAGCCCGTGGCTCGACATCGCCGCCGAACGCCACGCCGCGCGCCCGGTGCGGCTGTTCGGCTCCTGATCCGGGAGGGACCCCGTATGCATCTGGACCACCACCACGAGGACACGTTCCCCGAACGCCACACCTACGGCCCGCCCGGGCGGGCCCTGCGCATCGGGCTCGGCGGCCCCGTCGGCTCGGGCAAGACGGCGACCGTCGCCGCCCTGTGCCGCGAACTGCGCGACGAGTACTCGGTGGCCGTCATCACCAACGACATCTACACCCGCGAGGACGCCGAATACCTTCTGGCCCAGGCCGTACTGCCGCCCGAGCGGATCACCGCCGTCGAGACGGGCGCCTGCCCGCACACCGCGATCCGCGACGACATCTCCGCGAACCTCGAGGCGGCGGAGGAACTGGCCCGCGCGCTGCCGGACCTGGACCTCATCCTGATCGAATCCGGCGGCGACAACCTCACGGCCACCTTCTCCCGCGGCCTCGCCGACGCCCAGGTCTTCGTCATCGACGTCGCGGGCGGCGACGACATCCCCCGCAAGGGCGGCCCCGGCATCACCACCGCCGACCTCCTGGTCGTCAACAAGACCGACCTCGCCCCCTACGTCGGCGCCGACCTCGGCCGGATGGCCGCCGACGCCGCCGCCCAACGCGGCGACCACCCCGTCGCCTTCACCGCACTGACGGCCGAGGACGGCGTCCGCCCGGTCGCCGACTGGGTCCGCGGACGGCTGGCGCAGTGGGGCTGACGGCGCACGCCCGGATCACCGCGGCGCCCGACGCCCGGGGCAGCACGTCCCTGCCTCTGTTGGCGGGCGACGGCCCGCTCGCCCTGCGCCGGGTCCGCGCGTACGGGACGGAGGCCCGCGTCTGCCTGGTCGGCGCGATGAGCGCACCCCTGGGCGGCGACCACCTCGCGCTGACCGCCGCCGTCGAACCCGGCGCCCGGCTGACCCTCACCAGTGCCGCCGCCACGATCGCCCTGCCCGGCCGCACGGGCGCCCCCGCGTCGTACACGATCCGCATCACCGTCGGCGAGGACGCCGAACTCCACTGGCTGCCCGAACCACTGATCGCCGCCGCGGGCAGCCGACTGGACGTGATCACCCGGATCGACCTGGCCCCCGGCGCCCGGCTGCTGTACCGCGAGGAGCAGATCCTCGGCCGCACCGGCGAACCGCCCGGCAGCCTCACCTCCCGCCTCACCGTGCGCCACGCCGGCCGCCTGCTGCTGGACCAGCACACCGGCTTCGGCCCCGGCCACCCCGGCTGGGACGGCCCCGCCCAGCTCGCCGGACGCCGCGCGGTGGGGCAACTGCTGTCCACGGGACCGCCGGTGGAACCCGAGGGCGTCCGGGTCACCGAGGACGCCGTATCCGTACCCCTCGCCGGGGCGGGACGGCTCACGACGGCCGTGGCCGCCGACGGACTGGCGCTGCGCCGGCTGCTGACGGACCTCAGGCCGGACGCCGCGCCTCGAACAGCGTCCGCGAACTGTGCGCCACGAACGGCCCCTTCGCCTCGATCTCGGCATGCAGCTCCCGCAGCCGCGGCAGATACGCCTCCACCGTGAAGCCCGGCACCATCCAGATCACCTTGCGCAGGAAGTGCACCACCGCGCCGACGTCGAAGAACTCCATCCGCAGCCGCTCCGTCCGCAGCCGCACGATCTCCAGCCCCGCCGCCTCGGCCCGGGCCCGCTCGACCTCCGGCTCCCGCCCCGTACGGGGCTCGGCGCCGAGGAAGTAGTCGGTGACCTCGGCCGCGCTCGCGGGCCCCACATGCTGCGCGAAGTACGTACCGCCCGGCGCCAGCACCCGGGCGATCTCCGCGAAGTACGGCACCACCGGATGCCGGCTCACCACCAGATCGAACACCCCGTCCCCGAACGGCAGCGGCGGCTCCTCGGGGTCGGCGACCACGACGGTACCCAGCGGATGCAGCAGCGCCGACGCCTTGGCGACGTTGGGCGGCCACGCCTCCGTGGCCACGCACAGAGCCGGCCGCTTCGGCACCCCGGCGAGCACCTCGCCCCCGCCGGTCTGGATGTCCAGCGCGGCCCGCGCCACGGCCATCCGCTCGCCCATGGCCCGCTGATAGCCCCACGAGGGCCGCTCCTCGGTGGCCCGTCCCTCGAACCAGGAGAAGTCCCAGCCCTCGGTGGGAGCGGCGTCCGCCTCGGCGACCAATTCCTCGAACGTACGTCGATCAGTCATGCCGCCGATCATGACAGCCGGCGGCCGGAACAGCACCGGGTTAACGGCCCCGGGAAGTCGTGCCGTCAGGAGTCTTGCCGGTCGACGCACATGACCCCAGACTGCACCCCTGCATGCGCCATCACCGTCCTGCCCGAAAGGGAGACAGTCATGACCAGCAGATCGCACCGCGGCCTCCGCGCCCTCGCCCTCACCGCCGCCGTCCTCGCCGCCACGATCACCCCCGTCGCGGCCGAACCCGCCCAGAACCCCGGCGGCCCGTGCGTACAGCCGGACCAGAACGTCAGCCGCGCGAGCGTCGCCGGCTACGCCGACGTCGTCACCGAACTCGACCGCATCGAGCACACCTCCCACGGCGCCGTCACCGTCGCCTCCGCCGGCACTTCCGGCGAGGGCAGGCAGCTGCTGTACGCCACCGTCGGCACCGGCCCGAAGACGTTCTGGCTGCAGGCCCGGATCCACGGCGACGAACTCCACAGCACCGAGGCCGCCCTGCAGATCCTGCGCCATCTGGCCTCCGGCGACCCCGACGCCCGGCGCATCCGCGAGGCCCTCACCGTCGTCGTCATCCCCATGTACAACCCCGACGGCGCCGAGGCCAACATCCGCCAGAGCACCACCCCCACCCGTACCGACCTCAACCGCGACTGGGAGAACTTCGTCCAGCGCGAGTCCGTCGCCTTCTGGAAGCTGTGGCGCGCCACCCGGCCCGAACTGGCCCTCGACATGCACCACATGAGCCAGGCCCCCGTCGTCAACGGCACCGACGACCTCAACCAGTTCCAGATCGGCGCCCGCTCCATCGACCCCTCCCGGATGACCGCCGAACAGTGGCTCACCAACCGGCGGATGACGATGCGCAGCGCCGAGGCCATCGACCGGTACGGCCTCGCCAACGTCGCCCACTACCCGGTCATCGACATCACCAACGCCGCCCTCAGCCGCATGCTGATGAGCGGCACCGCCCCCGCCGGCGAACAGCCGGTGGCCGTCTCGCCGACGAAGGGCGCGATCTTCTACGAGGTCCGCTCCGTCGGCCAGAAGAGCAACGGCCAGCTGGAGAACCTCTTCCGCGTCCCCGCCCTCGCCGTGCTGAACGCCGTCGCCGACGGCACCCTCGGCGCGCAGGACGTGTCGGGCTACGGTGCGCTGCCGTTCGCCTCCGGGCAGGAGTGCGGCGCCCACTGACGGGCCGCGCGGGTCCCCGGGGCGGCGCCGTCCCGGGGACCTCGGCGGTTTCGCCACCCCGTCGGCCTTCTCTGCGTACCATCGGCGGCATCGCCGACGACGCACCACGGGGAGGAACGGTGAAACTGCGCTGCGCGGTCCTGGACGACCACCAGGGCGTGGCGCTGGGGCTGGGGGACTGGTCCCGGATCGCCGAGCAGGTCGACGTACGGGCGCTGCACCATCATCTGGGCGGTGAGTCCGCGGTCGCGGACGCCGTCGGGGACTGCGAGATCGTCGTCATCATGCGGGAGCGCACCCCGTTCCCGGCCACGCTGTTCGCCCGGCTGCCGCGGCTGCGGCTGCTGATCACCTCGGGGATGCGCAACGCCTCCGTGGATCTGGCCGCGGCCGCCCGGCACGGCGTTACCGTCTGCGGGACGTCCAGCAACTCCGAGCCGCCGGCCGAGCTGACCTGGGCGCTGATCCTGGGCCTCGCCCGGCACGTCGTACCGGAGGCCGGGGCGCTGCGGTCCGGCGGGCGGTGGCAGTCCACGCTCGGCACGGATTTGTACGGGCGGCGGCTCGGCGTGATCGGTCTGGGGAAGATCGGCACCCAGGTGGCCCGGGTCGGACAGGCGTTCGGCATGGAGGTCGCCGCCTGGTCGCCGAATCTCACCGAGGAGCGGGCCGCCGAGGCCGGCGTGGAGCTCGCCGCCTCGAAGGAGGCCCTGCTGGCGGCGGCCGACTTCGTCACCCTCCATCTGGTCCTCGGCGAGCACACCCGCGGCCTCCTCGGCGAGGCGGAGCTCAAGCAGATGCGGCCCACGGCGTATCTGGTGAACACCTCCCGCGCCGGGCTGATCGACCAGGACGCCCTGCTGAAGGCCCTCGGCGAAGGCTGGATCGCCGGCGCCGCCGCCGACGTCTTCGACGAGGAACCCCTCCCGCCGGCCCACCCCCTGCGCACCGCGCCGAACTTCCTGGGCCTGCCCCATCTGGGCTACGTCACCCGGCGCAACTACGACGGCTACTTCCAGCAGGCCGTACAGGACATCGAGGCGTTCCTCGCCGGCGAGCCGGTCCGCACCCTCGGCCGACCCGCTACGGGGTGAACTCGGTGAGGACGAACACCGGGATCTCCCGGTCCGTCTGCGCCTGGTACGCGGCGTACTGGGGGAACGCCGCCACCGCCCGCTCCCACCAGCGCGCCCGCTCCTCGCCCGTCACCAGCCGCGCCCGGTAGTCCTTCTTCACCGGGCCGTCCTGCAGCTCGACGTGCGGGTTCGCCGTCACGTTGTGATACCACGCCGGATGCGCCGGATCGCCGCCCTTCGAGCCGACCACGGCGTACTCGCCGTTGTGCTCCACCCGCATCAGCGGGTTCTTCCGCAGCTTCCCGCTCTTCGCCCCGACGCTCGTCAGGACCACGACGGGCAGCCCCTGCAGCGTCGTCCCCTCCGTCCCGCCCGAGCTCTCGTACAGCTGCGCCTGCTTGGCCGCCCAGTCCCAGGACCCGGGCTCGTACTCTCCGTTGAGTGGCATGCCAGGCCAAACGACCATCACGGCACTGGTGTTCCCCCCGGCCGGGGACGTTCACCCGTTCGGGCGTGAGAGTCAATAGTGGGTGACGCCAACGATTGTTAGGCTTCGCCCCATGACTTCGAGCCCCGACCAGGTTCCCGAGCGGCTGGTGTCCCTGTGCAGCTGGCTGATCAAGGAGATCGGCGTGCACGCCGCGCGGTTGTCGCACGAGGCCTTCGCGGCCGCGTCGGCCCGCCCGTACTGGTATCCCCTGCTCGCCGCCCTCGAGGAGTTCGGGCCGTCGAGCCAGGCGGTCCTCGGCCGGCGCTGCGGGATCGACCGCAGCGACGTCGTCGCCGCCGTCAACGGGCTGGTGGACGCGGCGTACGTCGAGCGCACCGCCGACCCCGTCGACCGCAGGCGCAACGTCATCACGATCACCACGGCGGGCCGCGCGGAACTGGGGCGGCTCGACGAGGGCCTCGGGTCGGTGCAGGAGTCCCTCCTGGCGCCCCTCACCGGGCCCGAGCGCGACCAGCTGAGAGGGATGCTGCGCCGGGTCCTGACCCAGCTGGCGCCGGACCGGCGGCTGTCCGCGGAGGGTTAGCTCAGTCCCCGGAGGGCCCCAGCACCTCCGCCAGGTCGTACGACACCGGCTCCTCCAGCTGGTCGAACGTGCAGCTCTCCGGCTCCCGGTCCGGGCGCCAGCGGCGCCACTGGGCCGTGTGCCGGAAGCGCTGCCCGTTCTCCATGTGGTCGTACGCCACCTCCAGCACCCGCTCCGGGCGCAGCGGCACCCACGACAGGTCCTTCTGCCCGCTCCACCGGCTGGGCGCGCCCGGCAGCCGGTCCGACACGTGGGCCTCCTCCTTCGCCCAGTCGGCCCACGGATGCTCCTCGACGGAGTCCATCCGCAGCGGCTCCAGCTCGGCGACGAGCTCCTCCCGGCGCTTCATGGGGAACGCCGCGCAGACGCCGACGTGCTGGAGCCGCCCGGCGTCGTCGTACAGCCCGAGCAGCATCGAGCCGAGCACCGGACCGCTCTTGTGCCATCGGAAGCCCGCCAGCACCACGTCCGCCGTCCGCTCGTGCTTCACCTTCGTCATCAGCCGCTCGTTCGGCCGGTACCGCAGATCGAGCGGCTTGGCGACCACCCCGTCCAGCCCCGCCCCCTCGTACTGCTCGAACCACCCCTGCGCCACCTCGATGTCCGTCGTCGCGGGCGCCAGATGTACCGGCGGCCGCGCCTTCGCCAGCGCCCGCTCCAGCGCCGCGCGGCGCTCCGTGAGCGGCCGGTCCATCAGCGAGTCGTCGCCCAGCGCCAGCACGTCGAACGCGACGAAGCTCGCGGGCGTCGTCCCGGCGAGCAGCTTCACCCGGGAGGCCGCCGGATGGATCCGTTCCGTTATGGCGTCGAAGTCCAGCCGCCCGTCGCGCACGATGACGATCTCGCCGTCCACCACGATCCGGTCCGGGAGATTCGCCTTCAGCGCCTCCACCAGCTCCGGCAGATAGCGCGTCAGCGGCTTGCCCGTACGGCTGCCGATCTCCAGCTCGTCGCCGTCGCGGTACACGATCGCGCGAAAACCGTCCCACTTGGCCTCGTACTGCATGCCCGGCGGGATCTTCTTCGCCGACTTGGCCAGCATGGGCTTGACGGGGGGCATCACCGGGAGGTCCATGCGCCGATTATGAGGCGGAGTACGGACAATCGCCCTAACCTGTGCCGCATGGGTGCGGCGACGGAACTCCGAGCGGGTGAACGAACGGTCCGGCTGTCCAGCCCGGACAAGATCTACTTTCCGGAGAAGGGCTACACCAAGCTCGACCTCGCGCAGTACTACCTGTCCGTCGGCGACGGAATTCTCCGCGCGCTGCGGAACAGACCGACCACCCTGGAGCGTTATCCGGACGGGGTGACGGGAGAATCGTTCTTCCAGAAGCGCGCTCAGAAGAACACTCCCGACTGGATCCCGACCGCCCGTGTCACCTTCCCCAGCGGGCGGCGCGCCGACGAGATCTGCCCCACCGAACTGGCGGCCGTCATCTGGGCGGCCCAGTTCGGGACCATCACCTTCCATCCCTGGCCGGTCCGGGCCACCCATGTGGACCACCCCGACGAACTGCGGATCGACCTCGACCCCCAGCCCGGGACGGACTTCCGCGACGCGGCCCGCGCCGCGCACGAGCTGAGGGCCGTCCTGGAGGAGGCCGGGCTCCGGGGCTGGCCCAAGACCTCCGGCGGACGCGGCCTGCACGTCTTCGTGCCCATCGAACCGCGCTGGTCCTTCGTCCAGGTACGGCGCGCGGCGATCGCCGCCGGCCGCGAGCTGGAGCGCCGGATGCCCGACCGGGTGACGACCGCCTGGTGGAAGGAGGAACGCGGCGAACGGATCTTCGTCGACTACAACCAGACCGCCCGCGACCGCACCATCGCCTCCGCCTACTCCGTCCGCCCCGCCCCGCACGCCCCGGTCTCCGCACCCCTGCGCTGGGAGGAGGTCGACGACGTGATGCCCCGCGACTTCGACATCCGCACCATGACCACCCGCTACGCCGCGGAGGGCGACGTCCACGCGGGCATGGACGAACAGGCGTTCAGCCTGGAGGGGCTGCTGGAGCTGGCGGACCGGGACGAGAAGGACCGGGGCCTGGGGGATCTGCCGTATCCGCCGGACCACCCGAAGATGGCGGGGGAGCCGAAGCGGGTGCAGCCGAGCCGGGCGAAGAAGCCGGACGCGGACTGAGGGTCCCCGCCCGGAGCGGGCGTCCCGAGGTGATCCGGATAGGCTCTGCCCCAGGCGAAGGGAGAGTTCGGATGCGGTTCGGACTGCTGGGAACGGGCCCGTGGGCCGGGATCACGCACGGGCCCGCGCTGGCGGCGCACCCCGGGGCGGAGCTCGTCGGGGTGTGGGGGCGCAGGCCGGAGGCCGCCGAGCAGTTGGCCCGTACACTCGCCACCCGGCCCTACGCGGAAGCCGACGCCCTCATCCGTGACGTCGACGCCGTCGCCGTGGCCCTTCCGCCGGACATCCAGGCCCCCCTCGCCGTACGGGCCGCGCGGGCCGGGAAGCACCTGCTGCTCGACAAGCCGGTCGCCACCACGCCCGAGCTCGCCCGCGAGGTCGAGGCGGCGGCCGCCGGCGTGGCGTCCGTCGTCTTCTTCACCCTCCGCTTCGCCGACGCCTCCGGCGCCTGGGTCGACGGACGGGCCGCGGAGGGCGGCTGGCTGCACGGGCGGGCCGACTGGTTCTCGCCCGTGTTCGGCGGCGCCGACAGCCCGTACGCCGCCTCCCCCTGGCGCAAGGAGAAGGGCGCCCTGTGGGACGTGGGCCCGCACGCCCTGTCCGTGCTGCTGCCGGTGCTCGGTGACGCCGAGGAGGTCCACGCCGTGCGCGGGCCCGGCGACGCGGTCCACCTCACCCTGCGGCACGCGGGCGGTGCGCTGTCCACCGCGACGCTCACCATGTCCGTGCCGCCCGAGGCGTCGGGCGTCGCCGTGGAGCTGCGCGGGCGGGCCGGGTTCGCCGAGCTGCCGGGACGGGACGAGGCCGGGCCCGTGGCCGCGTACGGGCGGGCCGTCGACGCCCTGCTGGAGGCCGTCCGCACCGGGACGGCCCACCCCTGCGACGTGCGCTTCGCCCGGCGGGTCACCGAGATCCTGGCGACCGCCGAAGGACGGCTCAGCCTCTGAGCTCCTCGGGCGTCCGCGCCGCCACCACGGTGCGCTCGGCCTCGGCCACCACGGCCTCGAGGTGCGCGTGGTGGGCGCCGCGCCAGTACACCTGGTCGCAGTCCCGGCAGCGGGCGAAGACGTCCTGCGTACGCCGGGTGCCGTCGGCCAGACGGCCTGCGACGTCCTCCTTCGCGGCGGGCTCCAGCACCCCGTTGCAGGCGGTGCAGCGCGTCCACGGCCGCAGGGCCGGGGCGAAGCGCCGCAGTACGTCGTCGAGCTGGGCGTCGGCCTTCGTGCCCCGGACGTAGGCGCCGCACCAGAGGTTCTTGCGGCGCAGCAGACCCCGGTCCTGCGTGAGCAGCACCCGGTGCTCGGCGTTGGCCTGGACGACGAGCTCGGGGTCGTCCATGTCGTTGTGGTACGCCGTGTCGAGGCCGATCAGCCGCAGCCGCCGGGCGAGCGATCCGAAGTGCACGTCGAGCAGGAACCTCAGCGGTCCGTCCGGCTGCTGCGGCCGGGCCACCGGCCGCACGTCCACCGTCCCGCCGCCGGCGGGGATCCGGGAGAACGGCACGTCCGCGCCGTCCAGCAGCAGCCCGCCGACCTCGGTCAGCGGTACGCCGAGGGCCTCGACGACATGCCCGAGGGTCGACGTCCCGTCGGGGGCCGCGTCGGCGGCGCCGCCGGCCCGGTACTGCGGGGCGAGGAAGAAACGCAGCTCAGCAGGGAAACGAACATGCAACGGGCGGTTTGTGTCCACGGGTTCAGCATGCCATCGGGGGCCCGCCGGGCGGATCGAATATCGGCGGCTACGCCTTCGGCACGTACACGACCCAGATCTGGCCCTCCGGGAACGTCATCGTCTCGCCCGACGGCGTGGTGAACTCCGTCAGATCCCCGGCCGTCTCCCGCGACCAGCGCGCGTCGTACGCTTTGCCGTCGCGCAGAACGGTCGCCTTGCCGGTGCCGACCGTGTCGGTGAACGGGGAGTTGTTGCCCCAGCGGTCGCCGAACGAGCCCTTGCGGATGTCGACTTCCTGGACGATCACCGACGCCGGCGCGAGGGGGGAGCCGTCGGCAAGGGTGCCGGGGCGGCCGTCCATCGAGACGAGCCAGCGCAGCCGGGTCGCCGACCAGTCGAACCGGTAGCGGGCCGCCGGGAAGCGCACCTCGCGGCTCGTCTGCGCCGTACCGCCGGCCGGGGCCGGGCCGCGTTCGAAGCCCAGGTTCTGCGGGGTGGCCAGCTCCGGGGCCTTGTCGAGGACGTCATCCGTGCGCAGGTAGAGGTTGTGCGGGACGGGGCGGTCCGTGCCGCGGAAGTACATGCCCGGGAAGTCGTCCGCCGACATGGCCCGCAGCGGGGCGTCGCGGATGAACGGCTTGAGCTTGCCCTGCGCGCCGGAGTACGCGAGCACCGGGTCGTCGAACTGCTTCAGCAGCTCCAGATCCGTCTCGCGGGCGCTGCGTACGGGGCCGACGACGTCGGGCAGCCTGGAGGAGAAGACGGCCATGAAGCGGGTGATGCCCGCCTCGACCCGCTCGACGTAGATCACGTCCGCCGCGTCCAGACCCGTGTGCGGGCGGGCCGGCGCGGCGTTGTCTATCTTGACGGCCAGCACCGGGCCGGGCCGGGCCGGCCGGGCCTGCTGGGTGGACGCGCTCGGGGAGGGCGTGGGGGAGGCGCTGGGGCTGGGCGCGGGCGGTGTCGTACGGGCGTTCGGCGGGTCGTCGCGGAGCTGGATGACGACCACGACCGCGATCAGGGCGGTGACGACCAGCCCGGCAGCCGTGGCCTTTGGTTTGCCGGCCATGTGTCCCCCTGCTCCTCATGCCGACGGCAAGCGCTGTCGGTGCTGCTGTCCAGCATCCCTCACCAGGGGTAAAGAGGAGGGAAAGAGATCATCCGGGGGACGGTCAGCGCAGCAGCGGGTCCACGGCGACCACCAGGACAACGGCCGCCGCCAGCACCGCCATCGCCACCCGGGTGCGGCCGATGCGGCTGAGCATGATGGCGGTCCCGGAGATCGTCAGTGCCGCCCCGTACAGGCCGAGGGTCACCAGTGAGGGCTGGCGGCTGAGCTGGAGCACCATCCCGACGCCCACCGCGAGCATGGCGACGCCCGCGGTGATCGCCCGGACCCGCCGGGCCTGCCGCGGCGTCAGCCCTCCGGTGCGCCGTACGACGGTGCCGTCCGTGGTGGGCTCGTGCACGGCGGTGTCCGGTTCAGCGGTGCCGGGATCTGCGGTGCCGGGAGACGTCATGCGAGGAGGGTAGTCCCTGCCCCGGCCCGCGGGGAGTTGGGGCCCGCCTACGTCCGGCCCTCGGATTCCTGGGCCTTGGCGAGGGTGGCGTTCGCGGGCATCCAGTCGGCTCGTACGACCGTGAATCCCGCCTTCTCGTACACCTCGCAGACCTCGGTGTCGTCGTCCACCACCACGGCGATCTCACGGTCCCGGGCGAGCGCGCGCAGCCGTTCGAGCTTGGCGACCCGGGCGGGGCGGAAGTCGCGGGCGGCGCGCATCCACAGCGGGCCGCCGACGGGCAGCCCCTGGGCTTTCAGCCACCGCACGGTGGCCCGCCGGCAGTGCTCCGGCCGCCCGGTGACGTACCCGACCTCGCACCGCGCCGCCCACTCCTTGGCCAGCGCGATCCCCTCCGCGAGCGGCGGATCCTCCCCGGCGGCCCGGAAGAACGCCTTCCAGTCCTTCGGCGTCCGCTCGACGTAGTGCAGCCGGTGCCGGGTGTCGGACAGCGTCCCGTCGAGGTCGAACAGGGCGAGGGCGGGCGGATCGTCGTTCATGTCCGGCACCCTAACGGCCCGCGGGGCGCAGCCGCGGCGGCGAACCGTGCCGCCCCCCGACGGCTTGGCCGACACCGGTCGCTCCCCGGGGCCGGGGCCGATAGCGTGGCTGTGTGCTGGTCATACTCTCCGCCGTCGGTGCCGCCTGTTGTCTGGGCGCCGGATTCGTGCTGCAGCAGCGCGCCGCCCAGCGCGCACCGCTCAGCGACTTCCTGTCGCTGCGGCTCCTGCTCGACCTCACGCGCATGCCCCAGTGGCGGGCGGGCATCGCCCTGATGGTCGCCGGTCTGGTGCTGGGCACCTTCGCGCTCGCGCACGGGGAGATCACCCTCGTGGCGCCGCTCACCGCGACGAACCTGCTCTTCGCCCTCGCCCTCTCCCGCCGCCTTACCGGCCAGAAGCTCGGCCGGCACGGCTGGTCGGGTGCCGTGCTGCTCGCGCTGGGGGTGACGGCGTTCATCGTCGCCGGGGAGCCCTCCGGCGGGGGGCAGTACGCCGGGCCGCTGCGGCACTGGACGGTGTTCGGGGTGGTCGCCGGGCTGGCGCTGGTGCTGACGGTGTGCGGGCGGCGGGCGCGGCCGTCCGTCGAGGCGACGCTGCTGGCGCTGGCCGCCGGGCTGCTGTACGGGCTGCAGGACGCCCTCACCCGGACGTCCGCGACCTTCGCCGAGGCCCACGGGGTGACGGCGCTGGCCGCGCAGTGGCAGCCGTACGCGGTGGCGGGGCTCGGGGTGGCGGGGCTGGTGCTGGTGCAGAGCGCCTTCGAGACGGCGCCCCTGCGGTCGTCCCTGCCCGCGCTGACGGCCGCCCAGCCGCTCGCCGGGATCGCCTGCGGCGTCGGCTTCATGGGCGACCGGGTGCGGCTCACCACCGGCGCGCTGGCCTGGGAGGCGGCGGGGCTGGCGGCGATCGTCGCCGGGGTGGTGCTGCTGGGGCGGCATCCGGCGCTGCCGTCGGCGAGCGCGGAGGAGCGCCGGGCGCTCATGTCGGCATGAGCCAGGGCACGTTGCGCTCTCCCCTCCGGCGCGGCGGGCTGCTAGCTTCCTGGCCCATGAGACTGCGGGGAACACTGAGGCGTACAGCGACGGTCGGGCTCTTCGCGGCAGCCCTGGCCGGCGCGGGTCTGCAGACGGGCGCCGCGGGCGCCGAGCCGCGCGCCACGGAGAGCGGACCGCACGGCGGCCTGCACGGCACCGCCTGGGACCTCAGGCCCACCGGAAGCACCGCCCGGCTGCGCGGCCTGTCCGCCGTCAGCCGTACCACCGCCTGGGCCTCCGGCTCGGGCGGCACCGTACTGCGCACCACGGACGGCGGCGCGACGTGGGCGAGTGTCGGTCCGCCCGGGACGGAGGCGCTGGAGTTCCGCGACATCGAGGCGTTCGACGCCAAGCGGGCCGTCGCCCTCTCCATCGGCACCGGCGAGGACTCCCGTGTCTACCGTACGGACGACGGCGGCCGGTCCTGGACGGAGACCTTCCGCAGCGATCACCCCGCCACCTTCTACGACTGCATGACGTTCTTCGACGCCCGTAACGGACTCGCCCTCAGCGACCCCGTCGACGGCAAGTTCCGCCTCGTGTCGACGTCCGACGGCGGCCGCCACTGGAACGTGCTTCCCTCCGACGGCATGCCCGCCGCCCTCCCCGGCGAGTTCGCGTTCGCCGCCAGCGGCCAGTGCCTCACCTCCGCGGGCCGCTCCGACGCCTGGATCGCCACCGGCGGCGGTGCCACCGCCCGCGTCCTGCACTCCACGGACCGCGGCCGCACCTGGACGGCCACCGAATCGACGCTCCCCACCGGCGAGGCCGCCGGGGTGTTCGCCCTCGCGTTCCGCGACCGCGCGCACGGCATCGCCGTCGGCGGCGACTTCAACCCCGGCGCCCCCTCCCCGCGGGCCGCCGCCCGCTCCACGGACGGCGGCGCGTCGTGGACGCAGGCGAACCAGCCGCCGCCCGCGTACCGCTCCGGCGTCGTCTGGCTGCCGTCCAGCGCGCGCACGGCGATCGCCGTCGGCCCCACGGGCACGGACGTCACGACCGACGCCGGCCGCACCTGGCAGCCCTTCGACACCGGCTCGTACGACACCGTCGACTGCGCCACCCGCGCCGGCTGCTGGGCGGCGGGGGAGCAGGGGAGGGTCGCACGGCTGCGGTGACCGGCCGTGCGTAGAGTGCGGGCATGTTCGTACTCGACCTCTCCTACACCGCCCCCGTCGACCGCGTCGACGCCCTGCTCGACGCCCATGTCGCCTGGCTGAGCAAGCTCTACGAGGACGGCGTCGCCCTCGCCTCGGGCCGCAAGGACCCGCGCGAGGGCGGCGTCGTCATCGCCGCCGGCCTCCCCCGCGCCGAGATCGAGGCCCTCGTCGCCCAGGACCCGTTCGTCACGGCCGGCGTCGCCCAGTACAAGATCACCGAGTTCCTCGCCACCAAGACGGCCCCCGCCCTCGCCGACTACCGCCAGGAGCTGCCCCACTAGCGGAAAAACCGGCGGCGTCGGCAAGGACCGGCGAGGAGAATCCCCCGCATGTCCCAGCGCACCGAACAGCTCCTCGCCGCCACCGACCGGCTCTCCCACCCCGAGCGCATGCGCGAACTCGCCCGCGCCGTACGGGCCGCCGCGGCCGACGGCGGACTCGACGAGCTGCTCAGCGGCCTCGCCGCGCACGGCACCTACGGCCGCCGTCTCGCCGCCACCGCCGCCGGGATCGCCCGCCACGACGCCCACCTCGAGGCGTGCCTCGCCGACCCCGACGCCATCGTCCGGGCTCCCGCGCTGCGTGCCCTGCGCCAGGGCCGCATCGCCGACGACGCCGTGACCGCCGCCCTGCGCGACGCCCCCGCCGAAGCCCGCCGCCGCCTCGTACGCACCATCGCGGTCGCCGGCCGTACGGCGCTGGCCGAGTCCCTGATCGAACCGATGCTGGAACGCTGGGGCCCGGACGAGGCGGCCGGACTCCTGCCCGCCTGCACCGGTGAAACCGTCGTCCGCCTGCTGCCCCGGCTGCTGCGCGGGGTGTCCTCCTTCCCGCTGCTCGCCCGCCGCCACCCCGGCCCGCTGCTCGCCGAGCTCGTACGAACCCTCGAGGACACCTCCCCCGGCGTACGCGACGCCTGGCTCCTCTCGCGCGGCGACGCCCTCGCCGCCCTCACCGACCACGATCCGCTCGGCGTGCTGACTGTCCTCGAGACGTACGAGGTGCTGCCGTGGCAGGTCTACGGCCGGCTGCGCCTGCTCGTCGAGGCCGACCCCGGCCGCACCGTCCGGCTGCTGCTGCGCCCGCGGCTGCGCCCCGAGCTGGAGCGCCGCGGCCTCGAACCGGCCGTCCTGCGCCGCCTCGTACGCCACGACCCGCCCGAACTGACCGACCTGGCCCAGGCCCTGGCCGCCCGCCCCGTTGCCCTCGCCGCCCTGCTGAAGCAGCTCCCGCCCGCCCGCCGCCCCGCGCTCCTGGACGCCGCGACCGCCGGCCAGGACCTCACGCACACCATGCTCGACCCCGCGCTGCTCGACGTACTCCCGCACCGACGGCGCATCGCCGAGGCCCGCCGGATGACCGACCAGGCGCGGGCGTCCGGCGCCCACTGGACCGTCGTCCTGCGCGCCGCCGCCCATCTGCCCCCGGCGGAGGTACGCGACGAACTCCTCGCCGCCGTCAGCCGCTCCGACGCCGACGACCGCGCCCAGGCGTACCCCCTCCTCGTCCGCAACGCCGCCCTCACCCGCGACCCCGGGGCGGTCGCCGTCCTGCTGACCGACCTGCAGCGGCTGCGCAACGAACAGGACCCCGTCCGCTCCGCCGCCCTGCAGGCCCTCACCCACGTCCCCGCGGCGTGCTTTACCGCGGCCTCCGCCGAGCCGCTCACCCGGATCGCGACGGACGCCGTCGAGGCCCGCGACTCCTCCTGGGCCACCCGCCGGGCGGTACGCACCCTCGCCCTCGCCGTCCTGCGCGAACACGCCGCTGGCGGCGGCCGGGAACTCATCGGCTGGTCCCTCGACACCCTCACCGGACTCACCGGCCACAGCGGCGGCGTCGACATCGGCCGCCTGGACACCGCCCTGCGCCACGGCCAGGAACACGACGTGGTCGCCGCCCTGCGCCCCTGGCTGGAGGCGGGCGCCGACAAGGCCGACCACGCGCTGACCTTCGCACTCGTCCGGGCACTGGGCCGCCGCGCGTGGCGGATGCCGGAACTCCAGGACCTCCTCTGGCAGGCCGTCCAGTACGGCAGCGACGCCACCGTCCGCACCGCCGTCGGCCTGTGGCTCGAGCAGCCGCGGGGACGCGACGAACGCGTCGGGCGGATCGTCGCCCTCGAATCGTCCGCCGCCGTGCTGCCCCCGGTGCTGGACGTCCTCGTCAGACGACGCACCGACCTGCTCGACCCGGCGCTCGCCCCCACCCCGCCCTACGGACGCTTCCTGACGGCCGGCAGCCACTGGACGCCCCCCTCGTACTACGCCTACCGCTGGACACCGCGCCAGCACCGGGCCGCCGCCGCCCTGTACGCCCGCACGGCCGGCGGCGCGGGACACGTCGCGCATCTGCGCACCGGCGCCATCTGGAGCGCCGCCCGCATCCCCGACGCCGGCCTCGACGTCGTCCGCCGGTACGCCGGCTCACCCAGCATCCCCCTCGCGGAGGCGGCCCTCGGCGCGTTGCCGTGGACGGATCACCCGGCGGAGGTCCTCCCGCTGCTGCTGGAGCACGCCGGAGGGGACAGGGCCCGGGTCGCGGTGTACGCGGCGACGCGGGCGGCGCAGTACGTGGCGCCCTCGCGGCTGGGCGCCCAGCTGCGGGCGCTCACCGCGCCGTCCGACCCGCGGACGGTGAAGGTCACCAGCCGCAAGGAGGCCGTACGGCTCGCGGCCGTCCGGCTGCCCGCCGCCGAGGCGGCACGGCTGCTGCGGGAGGCGTTCGACGTCCCCGGGCAGCATCACGACGTCCGGGCGGCGTGCGTGGCGTTCGCCCGGGGGCTGCTCGGCGAACGGGCGGTGTGGCCGCTGCTGCGGGCCGCGGCGGAGGGCCGTATCGAGCTGCGCCGGGCCCTGGCGCGGGCCACGGTGTTCGAGGTGGACCCCGAGCACCGGCCCCGGTACGCGGCGCTGCTGCGGGCGGCGTGCGAACCCCGGGACCCGGACGTGGCGCAGGCGCTGTATCCGGTGCTGGTGGAGTGGGCGCCGTGGGACCCGGGGATGGCGCGGGTGCTGGCGGCGGACGTCACCGACCTCACGGACCGGTCGACGTGGGCGCTCGCGGCGGACAACCTCGTACGGATGCTGCCGGAGGAGGCCGACACGTACGCCGGCACCCTGACCGCGCTGCTGACGGCCGCCGCCGTCCAGCCGGACGCGCAACCGGAACGCGACCTGCCCGCCCGGCAGCGCATCGACCACCTCACCGGGGAGCTCGCGACCCGCTCCGTCCGGCTTGCGACGCCGATGCGTCCCGTCCTCCTGCGGACCAGCGAAATCCTCGCCGAACACGGACACCGGGACTTTGACACGGCCGCCGCGAGGATACGGCTGCACGCCCTCGACCTGGACGCCGACGCGGACACGCTGGTGTCCGGCCTGCGCGAGGTGCGACGGCTCTGCGGCGGACGCCCGGTGGCCGTGGCCGCGCTGACGCCCGCGCTCGACGCCCGGCTGCGGGGCGCGGGCAGTCCGGGGCGGACGGAGGCGCTGGGCGCGGCGGCGGACGCGCTGGCGCCGGGGGAGGGGCTGTTCGCGGTCGTCCTCACCGCGGTCGGCGGCGAGCGGTCGCGGTGGGCGCAGCCGTGGCGCGACCGGCTGCGGGGGCTGCGCGCCCACCCGGACCCGGACGTGCGGGCGGCCGCCCGCGAGCGCCTGACGGCCCGGGAGGCGCCCTGCGGCCCGGCGCGGGCGGTGCAGTGGTGACCGCCGGTGCCGCCTCCACCGGAGCCGTGACCACCGGGCCTACGGCGACGCCTCCACCACCCGGAACGTGATCCCCGCCCCCACCAGCCGCTCCGTCAGCGCCCCGCCCATCGCCGCCGCCGTCGTGGTCTGCCCGGCGGTGGGCGGCACGTCGTCGGACAGCAGGCACAGCGCCGACTCCGCGAGCATCTTCGCCGTCTCGTCGTACCCCGGATCCCCGCCCCGTACCTCCGTCACGACCCGCCGCCCGCCGCCCTCGCCGACGAAGCGCACGCAGAACCAGCTGCGCTCCCGCAGCTCCGGCGACGGCCCCGTCCCCGGTGCGAGCCGGGCCGACAGCCGCCGCCGCACCGGCGCCACCTGCGCCAGCGCGATCAGCGCCCCCACCCCGGCGACCCCGCCGACGGCGACGGGCAGCCGCTTGACCGCCGCGTAGTTCCGGTACCGGAATTCCGGCCCGTACCGTTCCAGCGCCACCGCCGACCGCCCGACGATCTGCGGGTCGATTGTCGCCAGCGGCACCGCCCAGCAGCCCACCTCACCGGCCCGCCGCGGCGTCCCCACCGGCGTACTGACCCGGCGTCCCTTCGGCCGCGGTTCCGCCGCCCGCCGGGCGCGCGCGGCGGACATCGTCTGACGGGCCCGGGAGAACGCCGTCAGCGCGGACGCGAACGTACCGCCGGAGGGACGCCCCCCGACCCGTACGAAACCGTCGACCGTCAGCGGCACGTGCTCCGGCAGCTGCTCGACGGTGAACCGCACGCCCAGGTCGTACGGGACGGAGTCGAAACCGCAGGCGTGGATGAGCCGCGCCCCCGTCTCCACCGCCCGGTCCTGATGGCGCAGCCACGTCAGATCGACGAACTCCGGCTCGCCGCACAGGTCGAGGTAGTCCGTCCCGGCCTCCGCGCAGGCGGCCACCAGCGGCCCCCCGTACACGATGTACGGGCCGACGGTCGTCGCCACGGCCCGCGTGCTCTCCGCCACCTTGCGCAGCGCGGCGGTGTCCGTGGCGTCGGCCTGCAGCAGCGGCAGCTCCGCCAGCTCGGGATGCTCCGCGGCGAGTTCCGTCCGTACCCGGCGCAGCTTGTCGAGGGTGCGGCCGGCGAGTGCCCAGCGCAGCGAGGGGGGAGCGTGGCGGGCGAGATACCCGGCGGTGAGCCGGCCGGTGAAACCGGTGGCGCCGAACAGGACGAGGTCGTGGTCGCGGGTCATCTGCTTGAGGGTAGGGCGGGCGGCCCCCGCCGTCGACGGACGCGCCGCCGTGTCCCGGCCCGGTGAATGTCGACAAGTCCTCACCGCGGGCGGTGTGGCGAAGCCGACCCTTGTGCCCGCTGGAACGTGTTCTTATCATCACCGGTGTTACACAATTGGTGTCACACCCGATTTTCAGGGGGTTCGATGGCGAGCGCAGGTCCGCTGGACGGTGTCCGGGTGGTGGAGCTCGCCGGAATCGGACCCGGTCCCTTCGCCGCGATGCTCCTCGCCGACCTCGGGGCCGACGTCGTACGCGTCGACCGTCCCGGCGGGGCGGGGCTGGGCGTCGCCCCGGAGCACGACCTGACCAACCGCAACAAGCGATCCGTCCTCCTCGACCTCAAGGACCCGCACGGGAAGGCCGCCGTCCTCGACCTCGTGGAGCGGGCCGACGTCCTGATCGAGGGCTACCGCCCCGGCGTCGCCGAGCGGCTGGGCGTCGGCCCCGACGACTGCCGCGCCCGCAACCCCCGGCTGGTGTACGGGCGGATGACCGGCTGGGGCCAGGACGGCCCCCTCGCGCCCACCGCCGGCCACGACATCGGCTACATCGCCGTCACCGGCGCCCTCGGCATGATCGGCCCCGCCGGCGGCCCGCCCGCGATCCCCGCCAACCTCCTCGGCGACTACGCCGGGGGCTCCCTCTACCTCGTCGTCGGCGTCCTCGCCGCCCTCCACCACGCCCGCGCGACCGGCGAGGGCCAGACCGTGGACGCCGCCATCGTGGACGGCACCGCGCATCTCACGTCGATGATCCACGCCATGCTCGGCGCCGGACACTGGCAGGACCGCCGCGGCTCCAACCTGCTCGACGGCGGCGCCCCGTTCTACGACGTGTACGAGACCGCCGACGGCGGCCACATGGCGGTCGGCGCGCTGGAGCCGCGGTTCTACGCCGAGTTCGTCCGCCTCATGGGCCTGGAGGACAAGGCTCCCGGCCAGGCGGATCTCGCCCGCTGGGACGAACTGCGCACCCTGATCGCCGACACCTTCCGCACCCGCACCCGCGACGAGTGGACCGAGGTCTTCGACGGCAGCGACGCCTGCGTCGCCCCCGTCCTCTCCCTGCGCGAGGCCCCCGCCCACCCGCACCTCGCCGCCCGCGGCACCTTCACCACGTACGACGGCGTCACCAGCCAGCTCACCGCAGC
>NZ_WEGJ01000023.1 GCF_009604385.1 Streptomyces smaragdinus | reverse complement strand
GTACGGGGTGGGGGTGGCTTCTGGGGGTGGGCGTGAGGAGATCGAGGACGCGCTGAACGCAGGCGTGAATAATGCTCACTGTCATCAGCTCCTAGTTGCTGACCGCGCCCCGGGACGGCCCTAATCCGTTGCCGGGGCTTTGCTGTGCCTGACGACAGTAGCTGTGTCTGCTAGCTGCTTATACATGCTTAACCATGCTATTTCTCGAACGGGTGAACTTGTGGACGGACGTTTACACTTGGCGCATGGACTTCGACGCAGACCGCTACGTGTGGGTGCAGGTCGCTGATGAGCTGCGGAAGCGTATTGCTGCGGGTATCTACCAGCCGAGACAGCCTGTGCCGTCAGAGAACCAGCTCATCGGGGAGTTCGGGATCGCGCGGGGAACGGTCCGCAAGGTGATCTCGCATCTTCGGGACGAGGGCACCGTCTACACCGTGCCCAGGCTTGGCACGTTCGTTTCTGAGCCTCCGAAAGCTGATGACACCGGCTCCCCGAGCGGAACCTGATCCTGCCGTAAGGAAGCGGCGCCTACCCCCGGTGGGTCCGGGCCAGGCGGGCGTCGACCGAGAGGGTGCCTGCGCCGACGAGCAGGAGGAAGAGGCTGCCGCACAGCTGGGCGAGGTCGGTGCGGGATTCGTGGGCGAAGTCCCACCAGCCGGACTCGTCCGCGAACAGCGGGGCGTCGCCCCACAGGATCGGCAGCTTGGTGATGAGTAGCGCACCGAGCATGTTCACGATCATGGGGACGGCGGCGAGGCGGGTGAGCAGTCCCGCCAGGATCAGCAGGCCGCAGGCGATCTCGAAAGCGCCGTCGAGGGGTGCGAAGAAGTCGGGGGCGGGGATGCCGGCCTTGTCGAACCGGCCGGTGCCCTGTGTGTCGGGGCGGAGGAACTTCAGGATGCCCTCGGAGAGGAAGACGGCGCCTACGTAGAGGCGGATGAGGGCCGTGGCTGCGGGCGCACTTGTGGCGGTCAGCTTCGCCTGCCAGCCGGTGATCGGAGTCATGAGGGTGCCCCCTCTCATCCCAAGGCGCTCGGGTCTCGTTATCGTCCCGCGAGGCAGGGGGCGCCAGCGGTATTTCGGCCGGTGGCCGAGGGCGAGTCGTCCTGGGAACTGCGTGCGGGCATGATGTGGCGCTCCCCGTAGACGCGTCTGTGGCCGCCGCTGAAGGGGGCGCCTCGTGAGGCCGCCTGGCGGAGGCGGGCCAGGGCGAAGCGCAGGTCGGCGTGGGCTGGGATGTCCGGTTCGGGGCGACAGGCGATCCCCGCCTGTCGGGCCGAACGATGCCTGATCCCAAGGCCCTTGGGGGATGATGAGGACGTGGCCGGGCGTGGTGGGATGCGGAAGCTTTGGGTGATCGGGGGGATGTCCTCCGGGGCCCTGCTCGGGTTTCTTGGGCTGCTGCTTGTCGGGACCTTTGTGGCCGCCGGGAACATGGGTTCCGGGGGGAAGGCCGTCGATCTCGCCAAGGGGGCCGTTCCCGCCGCCTATCAGCCGCTCGTGTCCAGGTGGGGCAACCTCTGTCCCGCCCTCAACCCCGCCCTCCTCGCCGCGCAGCTGTACCAGGAGTCCGGGTGGAACCCCAAGGCGCAGTCGCCCGCCGAGGCGCAGGGCATTGCGCAGTTCATCCCCGGGACCTGGGCCGCCCATGGGATCGACGGGAACGGGGACGGGAAGCGCGACGTGTGGGACCCCGAGGACGCCATCCCCTCCGCCGCGACGTACGACTGCTCCCTCGCCCGGTACGTGAAGGACGTCCCGGGGGATACGACGGACAACATGCTCGCCGCCTACAACGCCGGGGCCTACGCCGTCATCAAGTACGGCGGCGTCCCCCCGTACCGGGAGACGCGGAACTACGTAAAGATCATCCGCGCCCTCGAGCAGAGCTTCGCCCGCCCCGTCCAGCGCGTCGCCCCCTCCCGGATCGCCGCCGGGGCCATCCACTACGCGCAGGAGAAGCTCGGCACCCCGTACCTCTGGGGCGGCAACGGCACGCCCGAGCAGGGCGGACGCTTCGACTGCTCGGGGCTGACCAAGGCCGCGTACCACTCCGTCGGCGTCGAGCTGCCCCGGGTCGCCAACGATCAGTGGAACGCCGGGCCGCATCCCAAGCGGGACGAGCTCCTGCCGGGTGATCTCGTCTTCTTCGCCTACGACTTGAGCGATCCGCGCTCCATCCACCACGTCGGGCTGTACGTCGGCGGCGGGTATATGATCAACGCCCCGTACACCAACGCCGTGATCCGCTTCGACTCCATCGACTCGCCCGACTACATCGGCGCGACTCGGGTGACCGCGGAGGGGGCGGCGGCGCTGCCGCAGCGATGACGGCGCGGGAGCGGCGACATGCTGTCGAACACCCAGTCACCCTTCGATAAACGATCGGCGATCTTCCGGTCGTTTACGGAACGGTAGGGCCGGCTGTGACGTTCACTGGGCACATCCGGGGGATCACCCGATCGACCACAGGGCCGTACGACCACCACTGACCACGGGGGGCCGGCACCACGTACACCGCACCGTGCAGAGACGAGGACCAGGCATGGAAGCGCCCCACACCGACCTGGCGGACGGGCCACCCAGCGGCGCCGAGCTGGACGCCTCCGTGCTGCGGGGGCTGGGCTCGCTCGTGCAGGCCGGGCCCGGGTGGCTGGACCGGCTGCTGGTCGACGCCGCCCGGTTCGGGATCATCGTGCTGCTGGTCGCCCTCGCGGCCGGCTGCTGGGTGCGGGTGCGGCACACCGAGCGCGGGGCGCGGGCCGCGGGTGCGATGGGCGCCCTGCTGTGGGCGCCGGTCGCGGCGGGGATCGCGTTCGCGGTGAACGCGCCGATCAAGGGTTTCGTACGGCGGGAGCGTCCCGCGGCCGCGGACGTGGCCGGGGTGGATCCGCTGCTGCCCTCCGGGGGCTGGTCGTTCGTCAGCGATCACGCGGCCGTCGCGGCGGCGCTGGCGGTCGCCGTGTTCATCGCGCACCGGGGCTTCGGCACGGTGGCGCTGGGGCTGGCGCTGCTGGAGGGCGTGCTGCGGGTCGGGATGGAGGTCCACTATCCGACGGACGTCGTGGGCGGCTTCGCCCTCGGCGCGGCGACGGCGCTGCTGCTCGGGCCGGTGGCCATGGGACGGCTGTCGTGGCTGGTCCGGCGGCTGGGGCTGGTCCCCGACGCGGAGCCCGACCGGACGCAGCCCGGTCCGCCCGCCTGGGCGGCGGACGCCCGGGCCGACGACGATCTGGCGGCGTGAGATGCCCGTAAAGGTAAAAGGAGCCTTACTCGAAGGCGAAGTGGACCACCGCGTACACGACCGCGGCCACCACGGCCGCCGCCGGCATGGTGATGAACCAGCCGGTCACGATGTTCTTGGCCACACCCCACCGCACGGCCTTGACCCGCTTCGTCGCCCCCGCGCCCATGATCGCCGAGGTGATGACGTGCGTGGTGGAGATCGGCGCGCTGAAGCCGTACGACGCCGCGTACATGATGCTCGCCGCCGTCGACTCGGCCGCGAAGCCCTGCGGGGGCTGGAGCTCGATGATGCGCCGGCCCAGGGTGCGCATGATGCGCCAGCCGCCGGCGTACGTGCCGAGCGACAGCATCGTCGCGCAGGCGAGCTTCACCCACAGCGGGATGGACGCGTCGTCCTGGTGCCCCGCGATGGTGAGCGCCATCACGACGACGCCCATGGTCTTGGCCGCGTCCTGCAGACCGTGCCCCAGCGCCATCGCCGCCGCGGAGACGGTCTGCGCGATACGGAAGCCGCGCTGCGCCCGGTGCGGGTTGGCCCGGCGGAAGAGCCACATGATCGCCGTCATCACCAGATAGCCGACGATCAGGCCGACGACCGGGGACACGACCATCGGGATGACGACCTTCTCGATCACCCCGTGCCAGATCACGCCGATCCCGCCGGCCAGCGCGGCGCCGACCATGCCGCCGAAGAGGGCGTGCGAGGACGACGAGGGCAGGCCGAAGTACCAGGTGATCAGGTTCCAGGCGATGGCGCCGACCAGTGCGGAGAACAGGATCCACATCCCGTGGTCCCCGTGCGGCGTCTCGATGATCCCCTTGCTGACGGTCTTGGCCACACCGCTGCCGGCGAAGGCCCCGATGAGGTTCATCACGGCGGCCATCAGCAGCGCCGCGCGCGGGGTCAGGGCGCGGGTGGAGACCGAGGTCGCGATCGCGTTGGCCGAGTCGTGGAAGCCGTTGGTGTACGTGAATCCGAGCGCGACGGCGACGGTGACGACCAGGGAGAACGTGTCCACCGGGGTCAGGACTCCTTGACCGCGATGGTCTCGATGGTGTTGGCCACCTTCTCGAAGGCGTCCGCCGCCTCCTCGAGGACGTCCACGATCTGCTTGAGCTTCAGCACCTCGATGGCGTCGTACTTGCCGTTGAAGAGGTGGGCCAGCAGCTTGCGGTGGATCTGGTCCGCCTGGTTCTCCAGCCGGTTCACCTCGATCCAGAACTCCGGGAGGTGCGCGAGGGTACGCAGGTTCGGCATGGCCTCGGCGGTCAGCTCGGCCGCCCGGGACAGCACCTCGACCTGCTGTTCGACGCCCTTGGGGAGCTGCTCGACCTGGTAGAGGACGACCAGGTCGACGGCCTCCTCCATGAAGTCCATGATGTCGTCGAGGGAGCTCGCGAGCCGGTAGATGTCCTCGCGGTCGAACGGTGTGATGAAGGAGGCGTTCAGCTGGTGCAGGATCGCGTGGGTGGCGTCGTCGCCGGCGTGCTCGGCGGCGCGCATCCGCTCCGCGATCTCCGCCCGTGCGGAGGAATCCGCCCCGAGCAGTTCCATCAGGAGCTTCGAGCCCGTCACGATGTTGTCCGCCGACGCGGCGAACATGTCGTAGAAGCTCGTCTCCCTGGGGGTAAGACGAAATCGCACGGTGGTGGTCCTCGGGCTCCGGGCGGACGGCGGTCGTCAGCGATGCTAAGCGCTCGACGCGAGCGCGGCGAACCGGCCCCCGGGGCCGGTAACCTGCACAACCTTGAATAAACAGGTATCCTATACCCCTAGAGGGTATAGATCCGGAAGGACGGCGATCCATGACCGAGACCGCGATCACACCGGACCCGGCAGTCCCGGCCGCCCCCGCCGCGCCTGCCGGACCGCACGGGTATCACCACGAGAAGGACCTCCACCTCAAGCGGCTGCGCCGGATCGAGGGCCAGATCCGCGGACTGCAGCGGATGGTCGAGGAGGACGTCTACTGCATCGACATACTCACCCAGGTGTCGGCCGGGACGAAGGCGCTGCAGTCGTTCGCGCTGCAGCTGCTGCAGGAGCATCTGCGGCACTGCGTCGCGGAGGCGGCGGCCAAGGAGGGCTCGGCGTCCGACGAGGTCGACGCGAAGGTCGAGGAGGCCACGGCGGCGATCGCCCGGCTGCTGCGGTCGTAGGAGGTCAGGGGTCCTTCGGCTCGGGCCCCGACACCTTCAGGACCTCGTCGATCTCGTCCGCGGTGAGCCTGTCGTGCGTCGTGTTGCTCGCGGCGATGATGAGTTCGCCGCAGAGGTCGATCTCGGCGAGAGCCACATGGTCCTGGACCGTCGATCCGCGAGCCACGTGACATCACCCCTTCACTTCCGAGTCTGTCGCAATCCGTACGCCGCGGGGGGCACCGCTCAGCGTAGGGAGCGCGGCGCCGTTCGCGCATGACACGTCTGGACCATTTCCGGGTCCACGGCGCCTGCGGTACGGCATCTCAGGACCCGGCGACCGTGCCGGCGTAGATGTCCGGGGCGTCCGGCAGCCGTACGGTCACGGGCCGGCCGAAGCCGAAGTACTCCGCCGTGGACGCCACCGTCGTCTGCCGCCCCGAGTCCAGCGTGAACCGGTGGCGCACCTTGCGCGGGCGCCCCTGGTCGTCGAGGTACGCGTCGAACGCCACCGTGTCCTGCCGGAAGCCCTCCGCCGCCGCCCGCAGCGCGCCCCGGGCGTACGGCGAGGCGGCCCGCGCGGCGCGGCCGAGGTCGGCGACCCCGCGGTAGTGCCGGACCCGGACGCCGTCCATGTCGAGCTCGCCCAGATACTTCACCCGCCGCGCGCCCCGCAGCAGTTCGGCCGCGGTGTACGGGTCGGTGGCGCCGTTGCTCACCAGATTGCCGTCGGTCAGCCGGGTCGTGTCCAGCCGCAGCCACTTGTCGGCGGGGACGCCCGCGCCGCGGTTCTTCATGTACAGCCGGCCCCGCGTCTGGAGCTCCGTGATGGGGTCGTCCGGCGCGTGCGGCAGGACGACGCGCAGCCGGCCGCGGCCCTTCGCGTAGTCGAAGCCGCCCGTGCCGCGGACCGTGACCAGGGTGCCGCCGCTGGTCAGCTCCATCGCCGTGCGCGCCCCCGAACTCCCCGAGCGCCGCAGCGCGTCGGCCGCGTCGCGCACCGCCGTCCCCGGATCGCCGCCGGGGTGGCCGGCGGCGCCCGCCGTGCTGCTGCCCGTACACCCCGCGCTGCCCAGCGCCAGGGCGCCGGTCGTGAGCACGGCGGCCAGGGCCGCGGCGCACCGCGGCCGTCTCGCGCGTCCGGTGGGATTCATCGTGGACCTGCCCGCTCCGGTCGTCACCCGCATCGCCTTCGCCACAACGACAGCCCCCAGAATCGTTTCGTATCGAAGAACGACCGGGAGGGGCCTCGGTCACGGCGCGGGCCGGGATCCGCGGCATTTGGGTACCCAGGTACGTAGGGCCCCGGAGACCCCCCGGGGGTAGCGGGGGGCGCGCGGAGTGCGGTGCACTGGGCGGATGGACAGGCGCACCCTGCTCGCCGCCGCGGCGGCGATACCCCTGGCCGGCTGCTCGGGCGGCGACGGTGAACCGGCGTCGCCGAAACCGCCGCGCACGCCCGCGCGTTCGCCCTCCGCCCGGCCGTCCGGTCCGCCGGACTTCAAGGCGCTCGCCCGGGGGCTCGACGGGCGGGTGATCCTCCCGGGGGACGCCGACTACGGGCGGGCGGCGCGGCTGTACAACACCCGCTTCGATTCGCTGAGGCCCGCCGCCGTCGCGTACGTGAAGCACGCCGGTGACGTCGCGGAGGCCCTGGCGTTCGCCCGGACTTCGGGCGTGACGCCCGCGATCCGCTCCGGCGGGCACTCCTACGCCGGTTACTCCAGCGGCGACGGACGCCTGATCGTCGACGTGTCGGGCCTCGCGCGCATCGAGGCGAGCGGCGACACCGCCACCGTCGGGGCGGGCGCGCGGCTCGGCGACGTGTACGAGGCCCTCGCCGCCCGCGGCCGTACGATCCCGGCAGGCTCCTGCCCCACCGTGGGCATCGCCGGGCTCACCCTCGGCGGAGGGCACGGGGTCGTGTCCCGCGCGTACGGGCTGACCTGCGACAGCCTCACCGGGGCCACGATCGTCACCGCCGACGGCAGGACGCTCGACGTCTCCGCCGACGAACACGACGACCTCTTCTGGGCCCTGCGCGGCGGGGGCAACGGCAACTTCGGCGTGGTCACCGAGCTGCGCTTCCGTACGCATCCGGCGAGCGCGATCGTCAGCTGCTGGATGACGTGGGACTGGTCGCGGGCCGACCGGCTGCTGCGGACCTGGCAGCTGTGGGGGCCGCGGCAGCCCGACGAGATCTGGTCGGCGCTGCATCTGGGCGGTGAGCCGGGCGCGGCGCCCTCGGCGTCGGTGCTGGTGTTCTCGCTGGGGTCGGAGGCCGGGGTGCACGCGGCGGTGGACCGGCTCGCGGATCAGGCCGGGGGGCCGGGGCCGGCGTCGTCGGTGAACATCCGGTCGATCCCGTACATCCAGGCCATGCGGGAGGCCGCGGGGTGCGCTCGGACGGGGCGTGAGCAGTGTCACCTCGGCGGGTCGCTGCCGGGGCAGAACGCGAGGGGTGTGCTGGGGCGGGACACCTATGCCGCGCGGTCGGACTTCTTCGACCGGCCGCTGGACGACCGGGCCGTGGGCGCGCTGCTCGACCGGGCGGCGGACCGGGGCGCGGACCGGATGGTGCAGCTGACGGCGCTGGGCGGCGCGGTCAACGAGGTCGCGGCGGACGCCACGGCGTTCGTGCACCGGGGGTCGGGGGTGCTGGCGCAGTACATCGCCTCGTGGGAGGCCGGGCGGTCCGGGGCGGCGGCGCGGCGGTGGCTGGCGGGCGTGCACGGGGCGATGCGGGGGGCGGCGTCGGGAGCGGCGTACCAGAACTACACGGACGCGGACCTGGGGGCGGGGTGGCGCGAGGCGTACTTCGGGGTGGCGGCGGGGCGGCTGGGGGAGGTCAAGAGGAAGTACGACCCGCAGCGGCTCTTCGACTATCCACAGGCTGTGTGAAACCGGGCCGGCGGACCCTCAGCCGAAGCGGCCGGAGATGTAGTCCTCGGTCGCCTTCTCGTTCGGGTTGGAGAAGATCTTCTCCGTGTCGTTGATCTCGATGAGCCGGCCGGGCTTTCCGACGGCCGACAGGTTGAAGAACGCCGTACGGTCGGAGATCCGGGCCGCCTGCTGCATGTTGTGCGTGACGATGACGATCGTGAAGCGGTCCTTGAGCTTGCCCATCAGGTCCTCGATGGCGAGCGTGGAGATCGGGTCGAGGGCCGAGCAGGGCTCGTCCATCAGCAGGACCTGGGGGCGGACGGCGATGGCGCGGGCGATGCACAGGCGCTGCTGCTGGCCGCCGGAGAGGCCCGAGCCGGGGCGGTTCAGCCGGTCCTTGACCTCGTTCCAGAGGTTCGCGCCGCGCAGGGACCGTTCGACGACGTCGTCCAGGTCGGCCTTCCTCACCTTGCCGTTGAGCCGCAGGCCGGCGGCCACGTTGTCGTAGACGGACATGGTGGGGAAGGGGTTGGGCCGTTGAAAGACCATCCCGATCACCCGGCGGACGGCGACCGGGTCGACGCCCTGGCCGTACAGGTCCTCGCCGTCGAGCCGGACCTCGCCCTCGACGCGGCCGCCGTCGATGACCTCGTGCATGCGGTTGAGGGTGCGCAGGAGCGTGGACTTGCCGCAGCCGGAGGGGCCGATGAAGGCGGTGACGGCCTTCGGCTCGACGGACAGGGTGACGTCCTCGATCGCCTTGTGGGTGCCGTAGTAGGCGGAGAGGCCGGTGATGTCGATGCGCTTGGACATGTGTGCGGTTCCTTGAAGTACGTCAGCGGCCGGTCTTGGGGGCCTTCCAGAGCGCGATGCCGCGCGCCAGCAGGTTGAGGATCATGACGAAGGCGATGAGGACGAGCGCCGCGGCCCACGCGCGGTCGTAGCTCGCCTCGTTGCCGGCCGCCCACTGCTCGTAGATGAACAGGGGCAGCGAGGCCTGGGCGCCCTCGAAGGGGTTGGCGTTGATGGCCGGGTTGCCGAACACCAGCAGCAGCAGGGGGGCCGTCTCGCCGGTGATCCGGGCGATGGAGAGCATCACGCCGGTGACGACGCCGCCGAAGCAGGTCGGCAGGACGACCTTCAGGATCGTCTTCCACTTCGGGACGCCGAGGGCGTACGACGCCTCGCGCAGCTCGTTCGGTACGAGCTTCAGCATCTCCTCGGTGGAACGGACGACCGTCGGGATCATCAGGATGGCCAGGGCCAGCGAGCCGGCGAAGCCGGAGTAGCCGAAGCCGAGCGCGAGAATCCACAGGCTGAGGATGAAGAGACCGGCGACGATCGACGGGATGCCCGTCATCACGTCGACGAAGAAGGTGATCACCTTGGCGAGCCGGCCGCGCCCGTACTCCACCAGGTAGACGCCCGTGAGCAGTCCCAGCGGGGCGGCCATCAGCGTGGCCAGCGCGACCTGTTCGAGGGTGCCGACCAGCGCGTGGTAGATGCCGCCGCCGGGGGAGATCGCGGCGACGCCCTTCATGGAGTGGGTGAGGAAGTAGGCGTCCAGGACCCGCACGCCGCGGACGATCGTCGACCAGACCAGCGACGCGAGGGGGACGACGGCGATCAGGAACGCGACCAGGACCAGGGACGTCGCGAGCCGGTCGGTGGCCCGGCGGCGGCCCTCGACGCGGGCGGTGAGCGCGTACTGGCCGAGGACGAACAGCACCGCGGCGATCAGGCCCCACTGCACCTTGCTGTGCAGGCCCAGGGCGAGCCCGAGGACGACCGCCACGCCGATCGCGGCGCCGGCCACGGCGGCGGGGGTCCAGCGGGGGAGGCGGGGGCGGTGGATGGACAGGTCGTCGCGGCGGTCGGCGACGGTGACGGGGTGCTCGGGTTCGTGGCCGTCGTACTCGTGCTCGGGGATCCTCACGCGTTGGCCCCCGAGTACTCCTTGCGGCGGGCGATGATCAGCCGGGCGGCGCCGTTGACCAGCAGCGTGATGACGAAGAGCACCAGGCCGGAGGCGATGAGGGCGTCCCGGCCGAACTCGCCGGCCTCCTTGAACGCGGAGGCGATGTTCTGCGCGAAGGTGCCGCCGCCCGGCTCGAGGATCCGCGCGGACAGGATCGCGGAGGGCGACAGCACGGTGGCGACGGCCATCGTCTCGCCCAGCGCCCGGCCCAGGCCCAGCATCGACGCGGAGATCACGCCGGAGCGGCCGAAGGGCAGCACGGCCGTCCGTACGACCTCCCAGCGGGTGGCGCCCAGGGCCAGCGCGGCCTCCTGGTGGGTGTCCGGGGCCTGGCGGAAGACCTCGCGGGAGACGTTCGTGACGATCGGCAGGATCATGATCGCGAGGAGGATGCCGACGGTCATCAGCGAGCGCGGGGCGCCGCCGTCGTACGAGAGGACGACCGTCCAGCCGAGCCAGGAGTCCAGCCACTCGTACACGCCGACCAGGTGCGGCACGAGGAGGAGGGCGCCCCACAGGCCGTACACGATGGAGGGCACGGCGGCCAGCAGGTCGATGACGTAGCCGATGAGGGAGCCGATCCGGCGGGGCACGTAGTGGGTGGTGAAGAGCGCGATCGCGACGGCGATCGGGACGGCGAGGATCATCGCGATCAGCGACGAGACGAGCGTGCCGAACGCCAGTACGGCGATGCCGAAGACCGGGGGGCTGGCGTTGGCGTTCCACTCGAAGGTGGTGAGGAAGTTGCCCTCGTTCTGCGCCAGCGCGAGGGACGCGCGCCAGGCCAGGAAGGCGGCGATGCCGCCCATGAGCACGAGGATGGTCAGGCCGGCGCCGCGCGACAGACCGAGGAAGACCCGGTCACCGCGCCGGCCGGTGCTGCCGGCCGGCGGGCTTATGTCGTGGAGCTCGGTGTGCATCGCGCCTCAGGACAGGGACGCGACGGTGGTGCGGACCTTGCCGGCGATCTCGGCGGGGAGCGGGGCGTAGCCGAGGCCGGGCAGCACCGACTGGCCCTTGTCGCTCGCCGTGTAGCCGAGGAAGGACTTCACGGCGGGGAGGGTGTCGGACTTGTTCCCCTTGTCGCAGGTGATCTGGTACGTGATCAGGGTGATCGGGTACGCCTTGTCGGCCTTCGTGGCGTAGTCGAGCTTCATCGCCAGGTCGTGGCCGGTGCCGGTGACCTTGGCGGCGGCGATGGCGTTGGAGGCGTTCGCGGAGGTGGCCTCGACGGGGGCCTCGGCGCCGGTGTCGATCCTGACCGTGGGGATGTCGTTGGACGTGGCGTACGACAGCTCGAAGTAGGAGATCGCGCCGTTGGTCTGCTTGACCTGGGCGGAGACACCGGAGGAGCCGTCCGCGGACTGGCCGCCGGCCACCGGCCACTTCTTGCCCGGCTCGTGCGTCCAGGCGTCGGGGGCGGCGGCGGCGAGGTACTGGGTGAAGTTGTCGGTCGTACCGGACTCGTCGGAGCGGCTGACCGGCTGGATCTTCGTGCCGGGGAGGCTCGCGTCCGGGTTCAGCTTCTGGATCGCCTCGTCGTCCCAGTTCGTGATCTTCCCGTCGAAGATCTTGGCGAGGGTGTCCGCGTCCAGGACCAGGCTGTCGACGCCCTCGACGTGGTAACCGACGGCGATCGGGCCGCCCAGCATGGGGATGTTGATGGCCTGGCCGCCCTCGCAGACCTTCTTCGACTGCTCGACCTCGGCCGGCTTCAGCACGGAGTCGGAGCCGGCGAAGCCCGTGGAGCCCTGGAGGAAGGTCTGGATGCCGGCGCCGGATCCGGTGGCCTGGTAGTTCACGGTGACGTCGGGGCAGGCGGCCTGGAAGTCGTTCACCCACTGGTCCATGGCGTTCTTCTGCGCGGAGGACCCGGAGGCGCGCAGTTCGCCCTTGCCGCCGCACTTCACGCCGCCGGCGGCGTCGGTGGTCCCGGCGACCGTGGAGGTGCCGCTGTCGTTGTTGCTGTCGGAGCCGCAGGCGGTGAGGGCGAGCGCCCCGGCGGCGACGGCGGCGGCCAGGGGGGCGAGTCGGTTGAGCTTCACGTGGTTCCTTACGGGAGGGTGCGCGAGATCTCTGCCTCCAGCAACGCGCTCTTGCCGGTCTCTCGCTCGGTGGGACTGTTCGACATGACCGAAATTAGACAGTTCAGGTGACGTGCCGTCCCGTCGGACGTGAATCGGAGGTGAACGAGCCGGAACGTTTCCCTCCGCTCGGCGTGTGCGCCGGTGGGAAAGGGGATCGGGGAGATCTCGGGGCCGGGAAGGGCCCCGAAAAGCCGGGACGCCCCGTACGGTGAAAGGTATGACGAGCATCGGCGGTGCGGAGATGGTCGACTGGAACCTCGCGGTGGCGACCGCGACACGGCTCGTACGCCCGGGCCCGGAGGTGAGCCGCGACGAGGCCCGCGCCATCGTCGCCGAGCTCCGTACGCACGCGAAGGCCGCGGAGGAGCACGTCCGCGGCTACACGCGGATGTTTGGAGACGACCCCGCCGGCGCGCCCCACGACACCCCCGTGCTCGTCGTCGACCGCCCCGGCTGGGTGCGGGCGAACGTCGCGGGGTTCCGCGCCGTCCTGTCGCCCCTGGTCGACAAGATGCGCGAACGGCGCTCCGCGATGCCCGGCGGCGCGGTCCTCGGCGCCGTCGGCGGCAAGGTCACCGGCGTGGAGCTGGGCATGCTGCTGTCGTTCCTGGCCTCGCGGGTCCTCGGCCAGTACGAGACGTTCGCCCCGCCCGCCCGCGAGCTGCCCACCAACGGCGGCGGAGGCGCCGGCCGGCTGCTGCTCGTCGCGCCGAACATCGTGCACGTGGAGCGGGAGCTCGACGTACAGCCGCACGACTTCCGGCTCTGGGTGTGTCTGCACGAGGAGACCCACCGCACCCAGTTCACCGCGGTGCCGTGGCTGCGCGACCAGCTGGAGAGCGAGATCCAGTCGTTCCTCGCGGAGACCGAGGTCGACCCCTCGACCCTGCTGGAACGTTTCCGTGAGGCCGCCCAGTCGCTGGCCGGCGGACGCCAGCCCGAGGACCAGGACGAGGGCGAGCCGCGGTCGCTGGTCGAGGTCGTGCAGACGCCCGCCCAGCGGGAGATCCTCGGCCGGCTCACGGCCGTGATGTCGCTGCTCGAGGGCCATGCCGACTACGTGATGGACGGCGTGGGCCCCTCCGTCGTACCGTCCGTGGCGGAGATCCGCGAGAAGTTCCAGCAGCGCCGCGCCAAGGGGGCCGGCCGGCTCGACCAGGCGCTGCGCAAGCTGCTGGGGCTCGACGCGAAGCTCCGGCAGTACAAGGACGGCGAGAAGTTCGTACGGCATGTGGTGGAGAGCGTCGGTATGGACGGCTTCAACCGGGTATGGACCTCTCCGAACACGCTTCCCACCAAGGCGGAGATCGCCAAACCGGCGGACTGGATCGCGCGGGTGCACGGCAGGACGGCCGGCTGAGGGTCACTCCCCCCGGACGGGCGAGCGGTTCACCCGTCCGAGGGAGCGTGCGGCGGGTCGTCCCCGTGCCATCCTCGGATGTCGGCTCTTCTCTGTCACCATCGACGCACGCTCAGTGACTGAGACTCATCGGTCGGCTCGACCTCTTGTGAAAGAAGTGAAAGCCATGGGTCCCCATCCAGCGGTCGCCGCGATACGTCTGGCAGTTCGCCGCGTACTCCACGACGTACTCACCGAGCACGGCAGGACTCCCTCCCCCGGTGCCACCCCCCTCGTCCTGGTCGCCTGCTCCGGCGGCGCCGACTCCATGGCGCTCGCCTCCGCCCTCGCCTTCGAAGCCCCCCGCCGCGGCGTCCGCGCCGCCGGCATCACCGTGGACCACGGTCTGCAGGAGGGCTCCGACCGCCGCGCCGCCGACGTCGTCGAGCGGCTGACGGCGATGGGCCTGGCCCCGGTGGAGTCCGTCCGTGTGACGATCGGGCGGGCGGGCGGCCCCGAGGCCGCCGCCCGCGACGCCCGGTACGCGGCGCTGGACGAAGCGGCACAGCGCCTCGGCGCCGCGGCCGTCCTCCTCGGGCACACCCGGGACGACCAGGCCGAGACGGTGCTGCTCGGCCTCGCCCGCGGCTCCGGCACCCGGTCGCTGTCCGGCATGGCGGCCGCCTCCGGCAGCGGCGGGCTCTACCGGCGGCCGTTCCTGGAGATCGACCGCCAGGTCGCCCGCAAGGCCTGCATGGTCCAGTCCCTCCCGGTCTGGGACGACCCGCACAACGTGGACCCCGCGTACACCCGCTCCCGGGTCCGCCACGAAGCCCTGCCCATCCTGGAGAAGGCCCTCGGCAAGGGCGTCGTCGAGGCCCTCGCCCGTACGGCCCAGCTCTCCCGCGACGACGCCGACGCCCTCGACGCGTGGGCCGCCGGCGCCGAGCGGACCGTCCGCGACGCCGACGGCCGCCTCGAGGTCGCCAAGCTGTACGCGCTGCCCCCCGCCGTCCGCCGCCGCGTCCTGCGCTCCTCGCTGCTCGCCGCGGGGGCGCCGGCCGGCTCGCTCTTCGCGCGGCACATCGAGGAGGTCGACAAGCTGATCACCGGCTGGCGCGGCCAGGGCGCCATCAACCTGCCGGGGCGCGTCGAGGCGAAACGGCAGGATGGCAGACTGGTGATCCAGCAGCGTGCGAAACCGCTGGGCCGCTGAGACGCCGGCGACGACGGCGCCCACGACGTAGACAGGGATCCCGGGTGGACCAGAAGGACATGGGGACCGACCTCAAGTCGGTGCTCATCACCAAGGAAGAGATCGACGCGAAGCTGGCCGAGCTGGCCGCGAAGATCGACGCTGAGTACGCGGGCAAGGAACTGCTCCTCGTCGGCGTGCTCAAGGGCGCCGTCATGGTCATGGCCGACCTCGCCCGCGCCCTGTCCACCCCCGTCACGATGGACTGGATGGCCGTCTCGTCGTACGGCGCGGGCACCCAGTCCTCCGGCGTCGTGCGGATCCTCAAGGACCTCGACACCGACATCAAGGGCCGCCACGTCCTCATCGTCGAGGACATCATCGACTCGGGCCTCACGCTGTCGTGGCTGCTGTCCAACCTCGGCTCGCGCGAGCCCGAGTCGCTGAAGGTCTGTACGCTGCTGCGCAAGCCCGAAGCCGCGAAGGTCGCCATCGACGTCGAGTGGGCCGGCTTCGACATCCCCAACGAGTTCGTCGTCGGATACGGGCTGGACTACGCGGAGAAGTACCGGAACCTCCCGTTCGTGGGCACCCTCGCCCCGCACGTGTACGGAGGCTGAGGCCGTTACGCCCCAGGCGTATCGGGAACGGAATGCCCCTTCTCACCGTTGGAGCAGGGGAGGGCCGCATCATTCGCCGCCCTCTCACCCGGCGGGTGACAATTCCGGTGTACCGTCGAAAGCTCAGGACCGGGTAATACACGTACGCGCGGCACCCCCCGACAGCGGGGCGCCGCGCCTCAGGTGGGCAGGAGGGACGGGGCGCCCGGCGTTCCGTATGGAGTGACGTGAAGCGATACTTCCGTGGGCCAGTGATGTGGATCGTGCTGGCCGTCCTCGCCGTGGTCCTGCTGATCGAGCTCGTGGGCTCCTCCGAGGGCTACAAGTCGGTCGACACCGCCAAGGTCGTTCAGGCGATCCAGCAGGACAAGGTCAAGGCGGCCGAGCTGACCACCGGCAACGACCAGACGATCAGGATCGAGCTCAAGGGCTCGAACAAGATCGACGACAGCGGCAAGGTCAAGGCCAACTACATCGACACCCAGGGTGCCGATCTGGCGGACCTGCTGCAGACCAAGTTCGACGCCGGCAAGATCGAGGACGGCTACTCGGTCAAGCCCACCAAGGACAACCCCTTCCTGAGCATCCTGCTCACCCTGCTGCCCTTCGTGCTCATCGTCCTGGTCTTCCTGTTCCTGATGAACCAGATGCAGGGCGGCGGCTCCCGGGTGATGAACTTCGGGAAGTCCAAGGCCAAGCTGATCACCAAGGACACCCCCAAGACGACGTTCGCCGACGTGGCCGGCGCCGACGAGGCCGTCGAGGAGCTCCAGGAGATCAAGGAGTTCCTCCAGGAGCCGGCGAAGTTCCAGGCTGTCGGCGCCAAGATCCCCAAGGGCGTGCTCCTCTACGGCCCGCCCGGCACCGGCAAGACCCTGCTGGCCCGCGCCGTCGCCGGCGAGGCCGGGGTCCCCTTCTACTCGATCTCCGGCTCCGACTTCGTCGAGATGTTCGTCGGTGTCGGCGCCTCCCGGGTCCGCGACCTGTTCGAGCAGGCCAAGGCCAACGCCCCGGCGATCGTCTTCGTCGACGAGATCGACGCCGTCGGCCGCCACCGCGGCGCCGGCATGGGCGGCGGGCACGACGAGCGCGAGCAGACGCTGAACCAGCTGCTCGTCGAGATGGACGGCTTCGACGTCAAGGGCGGCGTGATCCTCATCGCCGCGACGAACCGCCCCGACATCCTCGACCCCGCGCTGCTGCGCCCCGGCCGCTTCGACCGCCAGATCGCCGTGGAGTCCCCGGACATGCTGGGCCGCCTCGCGATCCTGAACGTCCACAGCAAGGGCAAGCCGATCACGGACGACGTCGACCTCACGGCCGTCGCCAAGCGCACCCCCGGCTTCACCGGTGCCGACCTGGCGAACGTGCTGAACGAGGCGGCGCTGCTCACCGCCCGCGGCGACCAGAAGCTGATCGACAACAAGGCCCTCGACGAGGCCATCGACCGCGTCGTCGCCGGCCCGCAGAAGCGCTCGCGCATCATGTCGGAGAAGGAAAAGAAGATCACCGCGTATCACGAGGGCGGACACGCCCTGGTCGCGGCGGCCTCCCCCAACGCCGACCCGGTGCACAAGGTGACGATCCTCTCCCGCGGCCGCGCCCTCGGCTACACGATGGTGCTGCCCGACGAGGACAAGTACTCCACCACGCGCAACCAGATGCTCGACCAGCTCGCCTACATGATGGGCGGCCGGGCCGCGGAGGAGCTCGTCTTCCACGACCCGACCACGGGCGCCTCGAACGACATCGAGAAGGCCACCAAGACGGCCCGCGCGATGGTCACGCAGTACGGCATGACCGAGCGGCTCGGCGCGATCAAGTTCGGCCACGACAACTCCGAGCCGTTCCTCGGCAAGGAGATGGCGCACCAGCGCGACTACTCCGAGGAGGTCGCCGCGCTGGTCGACGAAGAGGTCAAGAAGCTGATCGAGGCCGCGCACAACGAGGCCTGGGAGATCCTGGTCGAGAACCGCGACATCCTCGACAACCTGGTCCTGGAGCTCCTGGAGAAGGAGACCCTGAACAAGGAGCAGATCGCCGAGGTCTTCAAGGACATCGTCAAGCGCCCGGACCGCCCGGCCTGGACCGGCTCCTCCCGCCGCACCCCGTCCACCCGCCCCCCGGTGATCTCCCGCAAGGAGCTCGCCCAGACGACGAACGGCCGGACGACCCCCCTCGCGGGCGACGCCCAGCCGGCGGACGCGGAGCCGGAGGCGTAAGGGTCCCGTCGCAGCAGTCCCGGAATGCGCGCCGCGCTCACCAGGTTCTAGCCTGGAGGGCGCGGCTTCGCGCATGTGAGCGGATCACGCGACCGCGAAGGGCAGTGGATACGTGCACCGTGCGGGACAGGAACGAGGACACGAATGGTGGATCCGGTGACGCTGGACGGCGAGCAGACGATCGGGACGTTCGACGAGAAGCGGGCGGCGGACGCGGTTCGTGAGCTGCTGATCGCCGTGGGTGAGAACCCGGACCGGGAGGGGCTGCGGGACACCCCGGCGCGGGTGGCCCGGGCGTACAAGGAGATATTCGCGGGCCTGTGGCAGACGCCGGAGGACGTGCTGACGACGACGTTCGATCTGGGGCACGACGAGATGATCGTGGTGCGCGATATCGAGGTCGTAAGTATGTGTGAACATCATTTGTTGCCATTTCACGGTGTGGCGCACGTCGGCTACATCCCGGCGGAGAGCGGGAAGATCACCGGGCTGTCCAAGCTCGCCCGGCTCGTGGACGTCTTCGCCCGCCGTCCCCAGGTGCAGGAACGTCTCACCACCCAGATCGCCGACAGCCTGATGCGCATCCTCGACGCCCGCGGCGCGATCATCGTGATCGAGGCGGAGCACATGTGCATGTCGGTACGCGGGATCCGTAAGCCCGGGGCGAAGACGACCACGTCCGCGGTGCGCGGGCAGCTGCGCAACCCCACCACGCGCGCCGAGGCCATGAGCCTGATCCTCAGCTGAGGGTCAGCCCGGCACCGAGTCCAGCTCCACGTCCTCGCGCGGGACGTCCCTGGCGTCCGATTCGATCGAGCGGCGGAGGGCCTCGTGGAGGGCTGTGGGGGTGAGGGTGCCGCGGTAGTGGCCTGTGGGTTCGTCGACCACCGCGATCCAGCCCGCGTCGTACTGGAGCATTGTCGCGAAGGCCTGTTTGAGGGTGGCGCCCACCGGGAGCCAGGCCTCCATGCGGCGGGCGTGTTCGGCGACCGTGCCGCCGCGTTCCAGGGCCGTCAGGGAGACCCAGCCGTGGAGGATGTCCGCCTGGTCCAGGACGACCGCCCAGCGGGCCTTCTCCGTGCGCAGGTGGGTGGCCGCGGTGGGGGCCGAGTCGTCGAGGTGGACCACCGGGGGGCGTTCCAGGTCCGATTCCTGGATGGGGGTGACCGAGAGGCGCTTCAGGCCGCGGTCGGCGCCGACGAAGCCCGCGACGTAGTCGTTGGCGGGGGCGCCCAGGACCTCCGTGGGCGGGGCGTACTGCTCGATCACGCCCTGGCCGAAGACCGCCATGCGGTCGCCGAGGCGGACGGCCTCCTCGATGTCGTGGGTGACGAAGAGGACCGTCTTGCGCAGGTCGGACTGGAGCTTCAGGAACTCCGTCTGCAGGCGTTCGCGCACCACCGGGTCCACCGCGCCGAACGGCTCGTCCATCAGGAGCACCGGGGGGTCCGCGGCCAGGGCGCGGGCCACGCCCACGCGCTGGCGCTGGCCGCCGCTGAGCTGGTCGGGGTAGCGGGCGCCGAAGACGGAGGGGTCCAGGCCCACCAGGTCCAGGAGCTCGCGGGCGCGGGCCAGGCGCTTGGTCTTCGGCCAGCCGAGGAGGTGGGGGACGGTGGCCGTGTTGTCCAGGACCGTCTTGTGCGGGAAGAGGCCGGTGTTCTGGATCACGTAGCCCATGTGCCGGCGCAGCTCGACCGGGTCGCCGTCCATGATGTCCCGGCCGTCCACCAGGATCCGGCCCGCGGTGGGGTCGATGAGGCGGTTGACCATCTTCATCGTGGTCGTCTTGCCGCAGCCGGACGGGCCGACGAGGGTGACCAGCTCGCCCTCGTTCACCTCGAACGTGAGATCGGACACGGCCGTCGTGCCGTCGGGATACCGCTTGGTCACCTGCTCGAATCGGATCATGGCTCCTCATCCTGACGCAGTCGGCCCCGGTCTCGCCCGACCTGATGGACTTCATGGTGCCGCAGGCGACGTGCGAACCGCGATCGCCGGACCCTGCGGATAGGGTCGCCTGGAATGGGCGAGGCGCCCGGACGGTTCGAACCAGCGTGCGTGGGGAGGAGGGGTGAGGTGCTGAATCTTCCGTCCGCCGGGGGCTGCCTGGCGGCGAACGAATGGATCTGCGGCGAGTATCTGCGTACCCGCAAGCAGGAGCTCATCGACGCCACCGTGCAGCATCTGTGGATCACGGGTCTGTCGGTGCTGCTCGGTGTGCTCCTCGCGTTCCCGCTCGCCCTGCTCGCCCGGCGCTGGGCGGTCCTGCGCGGGCCGGTCCTCGGCGTCACCACGCTGCTGTACACGATCCCCTCGCTGGCGATGTTCTCCCTGCTGGTCCCGGTCTTCGGGATCTCGCCCTCGGTCGTCGTCACCGGTCTGGTGCTGTACTCGCTGACCATCCTCGTACGGAACATCCTGGCCGGTCTGGACTCGGTGCCGGCCGACGTACGGGAGTCCGCGCGCGGCATGGGGTACGGGCCGGCGCGCCTGCTCTTCCGGGTGGAGCTGCCCCTCGCGCTCCCCGCGTCGATGGCGGGCCTGCGGATCGCGACGGTGTCGACCATCGCGCTGACCACGGTGGGCGCGCTCATCGGCTACGGGGGGCTGGGCAACCTGATCGACGAGGGCCGGCAGACGACCTTCAAGGCCCAGGTCCTCACCGCCTCCGTCATCTGCGTCCTGCTGGCCTTCGCCGCCGACGCACTGCTCCTGCTCGTCCAGCGGTGGCTGACGCCCTGGAAGCGCGGCGCGGCGAAGGGAGCCCGATGAACCTCGCCGACGTCTGGACCTGGCTGACCACCGGCGCCAACTGGACCGGCCCCGACGGTGCCCTGCACCGGCTGTCCCAGCATCTGTACCTCAGCGGTGTCAGCCTGCTGATCGCCTGCGCCGTCGCGCTTCCGGTGGCCGTCTGGCTGGGGCACGTCGGCCGGGGCGGCACCCTGGCGATCAACATCTCCAACATCGGCCGCGCGGTGCCCACCTTCGCGGTGCTGGCGCTGCTCATGGTCACCCCGCTGCGGACGCACGGCGATCTGCCGGTGATCATCGCGCTGGTGCTGTTCGGGCTGCCGCCGCTGGTCACCAACACGTACGTCGGGATGCGGGAGGCCGACCGGGACGTGGTGGAGGCCGCCACGGGCATGGGGATGTCCGGGCGCCAGCGCCTCGCCCGCGTCGAACTGCCCCTCGCGTTCCCGCTGATCGCCACCGGCGTGCGGTCGGCGGCGGTGCAGATCATCGCCACGGCCACGCTCGCCGCGATGGTCGGCGGCGGCGGGCTGGGCCGCATCATCACGGCGGGCTTCCGGACGTACGACACGGCGCAGGTGTTCGCCGGCGCGGTGCTGGTGGCGGGGCTGGCGCTGCTGGTGGAGGGCCTGTTCGTCGTACTTCAGCACGTGTTCGACCCGATGCGCCGGCGGCCGGCCCGCACGATCACCGCGCAGCCGTCGGAGGCGGTGCTCGCCGGGGATGTGTAGCCCGCCCCAATGACTTGCAGTACCCAAGAGTCTGTCCACCCGAGGAGTTCTCGAATGTTCGGTAACCGGATCCGTAGGGGCGGCGTTCTCGCCGCCGCCCTCGTCATGCCCCTCGCGCTTTCCGCCTGTGGCGGCGACAGCCTGGAGGAGAAGGGCGGTGGCGGCGGCGGTGAGGGCAGTGCCAAGACCCTGACCGTCGGGGCCGCGGGGTTCACCGAGGCCCAGGTCATGGCCGAGCTGTACGCGCAGGTCCTGAAGGACGCGGGCTTCGGCACGTCGATAAAGAAGCTCACCAACCGGGAGCTGTACGAGCCCGAGCTGGAGAAGGGCGGCATCGACGTCGTACCGGAATACGCCGCCACGATGGCCGAGTTCCTGAACGCCAAGGTCAACGGCCCGGACAAGGCCGCCGCGAACCCCGTCGCGTCGAACGACGTGGACGCCACCGTCGCGAAGCTCACCGAACTCGCCGAGCCGCGCGGGCTGAAGGTGCTGGCCGCCGGGGACGCGGTCGACCAGAACGCCTTCGCGGTGACCAAGGAGTTCGCCGACAAGCACCACCTGAAGACGCTCTCCGACGTCGGCAAGGCCAAGCTGAAGATCAAGCTCGCGGCGGGCGACGAATGCCCCGAACGCCCCTTCTGCCAGCCGGGTCTGGAGAAGACGTACGGCATCGACGTCACCGGCATCGACCCCAAGGGCGTCGGCACCCCGGAGGCCAAGCAGGCCGTCAAGGACGGCGCCGACCAGATGGTGCTGACCACGACGACCGACGCCACCCTCGAGCAGTACGGGCTGGTGCTGCTGGAGGACGACAAGGGCCTGCAGAACGCCGACAACATCCTCCCGGTCGTCAACGCGAAGGACGCCGGTGACACGAAGGTGGCCGAAGCGCTCGACAAGCTGACGCGGACCCTCACCACGGCCGACCTCATCGAGCTCAACCAGGCCGTCGACGCCCAGCGGCAGAAGCCCGCGGACGTGGCCAAGGCCTATCTGGAGGAGAAGGGACTTCTCGGTACCAAGTGACCCAAGCAGGGCAGCCGACGGGTAACCAGCGGGAAACGATCGGGCCCGTGAGGTCCCACGGGACACGGTCGGACGGTAAATTTCCGGCCATGTCACGTGGACGCCACCGCTTTTCGTCGCCGATGCACAGGCTGCTCCCACCGATGACGGTCGCAGTTTCAGCGCTCGCCTGCGCCGTCGCAGCCTGGCTTGTCCGGGACGGCGATTCGCGGGTGCTCCGGTGGCTCGTCGTGGCGGCTGCGGCCGCCGCGGTGGCCGGTGCGGTCCTGCTGCGCAAGCAGGACCGCACCGCAAGCCTGAGGATCAAGGAGGCCGTCGGCGCGCGGACGACCGCGGAGCTCCACCAGGAGGAGGCCGTCGCCGAGCTCGAGGCCCAGCTGGACGAGGCGCGGGAGCTGCGCCGCGCGCTGGAGGAGCGGCTCAGTCTGCGCGCCGGTGAGCTGCAGCGGATGCGCTCGGAGCACGCGGCGCTGCTGCGGCGGTACGCGACGGCGGAGACCGAGCGGGCGGGGGCGCTGGAGAGCCGGCGGCTGCTGGCCATAGAGGCCCGGGAAGCGCCGCTGGCCCTGCCCGCGGCGTCCGGCGACCGGCTGGCGTCCGGGGCGCCCACTCCGGCGACGTATCTGCGGGCGTCCGTGGCCCTGCGCCACCTCGCCGCCAACGCGGCGCGTCAGGGACGGGGCGGGGAGCACGAGCGGGCGGGGGAGTCCTTCGACTACTTCGGCCGCGCGGCGGGCGAGGAGGAGCCGGCGGCCCGTACGCAGACGGTGACGCCCCGGCCCGCGCAGCCGTGGGCGGCGGAGCCGGAGACGTCGGAGTACGCGGGGGTTCCGGGGCCGCGGGCGAAGGCGCTCCCGGAGAAGCCGGAGCCCAAGGTGCTGGAGCCGGCCGGGAAGACGGCGGAGGCCTCCAAGCCTGAGGCCGAGACGTCTGAGGCCGAGACGCCTGAAGCCGAGGCCCCCGAGCCCGAGGCCGACGCCGAGGAGATTGTGGACGCCGAGCTGGTCGAGCCCGAGCCCGAGGCGCCCTCCGGCGGTGACGACGAGCCCCCCGCGGACGGCGCCGGGGCGGAGCTGCCCGCGCAGCCCCGCCCGGAGGACCGTCGCCCCAAGGGCGCGATCAGCCGCGTGATCGACCTCGCGGCGTCCTAGCCCGTACGTACCGGCTCAGCACCCCATGGCCCAGGTGTGCGAGTCGCCCCGGTCGTTCGCGACGGCGTTGTAGTTCACCTCCTGTCCGGGCGCGAGGCAGATCGTCATGGCGCCGCCCTGCCAGGCGTCCTCGTAGACCTTCACGTATGCCTTGATGCCCGGGCCCTCGATGCCGTGGTTCGCCCACGACGAGTCCGCGTCGGCGATGTAGCTCTCCCACCAGCCGTCGTCCCCGGACCAGTTGGCCCGCTGGCCGCCGTAGTCGGCGTTCTCCCAGGCGCAGAAATTGCCGCTCGGGCAGTCCGCCGCCTGGGCGGCGGAGGCTCCGGCCAGCGCGCTGCCCGCGGCCAGCAGGGAGGCGGCGAGCAGGGCGAATCGGTGCTTCATCAGGTGCCTTTCCGTGTGGGTCTCCGCACGAGGTGTACGGAGGTCAGCGGCCGAGGATCTCCGCGGCCCGTACGAGGGCGCGTTTCCGCAGCTCCCGGTACGCGGCCCGGTCCCCGGGCGATGCCTTGGCCTTGAGGTTGTTGACGGATGTCGAGGCGCGGAACCAGCGCCCCTGGTCGCCGTACAGCCGCCGCTGTGCGGCCGCCAGACAGCCGTCAGTGTGCTGGCTCACCGTGTATCCGCCGGGCAGGGTGAGCGAGAGTTCGGCCCGCCCGGTGCCGAAATAGGCGTCCGTCACCCGCCGTGCCTCGGGGGAGTCGGCCCGGTGCTCCCCGGGGCGTGGCGGGGTGAGCCCCCGTTCGGTGAGGCACCGGTCGACGAGCAGCCGGGTGGCGGCGCGGACGGTGTCGTCGGGGGTGAGCGGGCGCTCTTTCGCGGCCGTGCAGCCGGCGGTCAGGGCGAGCAGGAGGGCGAGGACGGTGGGGCCCGGGCCACGGGGGTGACGCACCGGGCGGTCAGCTGATCTCGCAGCCCTGGGGGTCCGTGGCCACCCCGTCGATCCGGCTGCCCCAGGCCCAGTCGGGGCTGCGGTCGCCGGTGTAGATCTTGCGGTAGTAGCAGCGGCCGTTCGCGTGGTCGATGGCGTAGACCGTCACGTCGGAGTTCGACTCGAAGGAGCGGGCCCTGTCGTGCAGGTAGTCCGGTACGTCGGTATAGCCGAACGGGCGGTAGCACCACGAGGCGCCGCGGTAGCCCGGCTCGGTGTAGAAGCAGACGTCCCCGGGCGCGGCGGCGTACGACGGGGTCTCCCCGACCGGCAGCGTACGGGCCTCACCGGCGGACGCGGCGGGGATCGCGGCGGCGAAGAGGGCGGCGGTGAAGGTGGTGGCGAGCAGGGCGATGCGGCGGCGTGACATGGGGCTTCATCTCCGGGCGGTGCGTCGGTCGGTGCGGTGCACGCCAACCCTCCCCAGGGATTTGTCCCGGTAAGCGCCTGCCACCCGTACCGGTGAACCCGGTGCACGACCCCGCCGTCCGGCGTGCGCCGGGGGCGCCGGGGCCGGGCGTTACTTGTCGATGTCTCCGACCACGAAGAACATCGAGCCCAGGATCGCGACCATGTCGGCGACCAGGGTTCCGGGCAGGAGTTCGATGAGGGCCTGGATGTTGTTGTACGACGCCGAGCGGAGTTTGAGGCGGTACGGGGTCTTCTCGCCTTTCGAGACCAGGTAGTAGCCGTTGATGCCCAGGGGGTTCTCGGTCCAGGCGTACGTGTGGCCCTCGGGGGCCTTGAGGACCTTCGGCAGGCGCTGGTTGACCGGGCCGGGCGGGAGGTCGGCGAGGCGGTCGAGGCAGGCCAGGGCGAGGTCGAGGGAGTTGTGGGTCTGGGCCAGGAGGATCTCGAAGCGGGCCAGGCAGTCGCCCTCTTCGCGGACGGGGACCTTCAGGGTGTCCTGGAGCTCCCCATAGGCCAGGTACGGCTCGTCGCGGCGGAGGTCGAAGTCGACGCCGGAGGCGCGGGCGATGGGGCCGCTGACGCCGTAGGCGTGGACGGCCTCCGGGGTGAGGGCGCCCACGCCCCGGGTGCGGGCGCGGAAGATGTCGTTGCCGAGGACGAGGTTGTCGTAGACGTCCATGCGGGAGGCGCAGGCCTCGATCGCGTGGCGGGCGCGGGTGGTCCAGCCCGCGGGGAGGTCGTCCTTGAGGCCGCCGACGCGGTTGAACATGTAGTGCATGCGGCCGCCGGAGATCTCCTCCAGGACGGCCTGGATGTCCTCGCGTTCGCGGAAGGCGTGGAAGATGGGGGTGATGCCGCCGAGTTCCAGGGGGTAGGAGCCGAGGAACATGAGGTGGTTCAGGACCCGGTTGAGTTCCGCGAGGAGGGTGCGGAGCCAGACGGCGCGGTCCGGGACCTCCATGCCGAGCATGCGTTCTACCGCCAGGACGACGCCGAGTTCGTTGGAGAAGGCGGAGAGCCAGTCGTGGCGGTTGGCGAGCATGATGATCTGGCGGTAGTCGCGGGCCTCGAAGAGTTTTTCCGCGCCTCGGTGCATGTAGCCGATCACCGGGTCGGCCGATTGGATGCGTTCGCCGTCGAGGACGAGTTTCAGTCGTAGCACGCCGTGGGTGGAGGGGTGCTGGGGGCCGATGTTGAGGACCATGTCCGTGGCCTCGCCGGCGCCGCCGAGGCCGACTGTCGTCGTTTCCGTCATCGTGTCAGTGTGCCAGCGTTCCGGCGGCGGTTGCGCTGCGGGGGCTGCGCCCCCGGGCCCCCTGTCGGCGCTTCGCGCCTTGGCCTCAAGCGCCGGCCGGGCTGGAATGGGGTGCTTTTCGCTCTTGGCCGGCGGCCTGCAGTCGGCGCTGCGCGCCTCGGCCTCAGACGCCGGCCGGGCTGGTAGGGGGTGCTTTTTCGCTCTCGGCCGGCGGCCTGCAGTCGGCGCTGCGCGCCTCGGCCTCAGACGCCGGCCGGGCTGGTAGGGGGTGCTTTTTCGCTCTCGGCCGGCGGCCCCCTGTCGGCGCTGCGCGCCTCGGCCTCAGACGCCGGCCGGGCTGGGATGCGGCTTTTGCGCCGTCAGCTGCCGGAGGGGACGGCCTGCTTTGAGCTCTTGGCCGACCGTCCGCCAACGGGCCTCAGCGCGCCCCCGCCCGCGGATCGCCCTTGTCCTCCGGGAGCTTGCATACCCGTTCCAGCCACAGGGCCGCCACCACCACCGCCCAGCCCGCGAGTACCGCGAACAGGGCGTAGACCGCCTGGGTCTGGTGGGTGCCGTATTCCAGGCCCTCCTGGAGGAGGTGGATGCCGAAGCCGCCGTACATGCCGGAGACCAGGGCGGAGACGTAGGCGCAGGACTGGCCCAGTATCACCGCGCGGGCCGCCATCAGGGGGTCCACGCCCTTCGCGCCCTGGACGCGGGTGCGCTGGGCCTTCAGGCGGGTGCGGATCGAGAGGGCCGTGGCCAGGAGGATCGCCGCGATCAGGGCCAGGACGATGGGGGCGGCCAGGGGGACCGAGGGGGCGGTGCCCACCGAGGTCCAGAGGCGGGCCGCCGCCCAGGCCAGTACTCCGGCCACGGCGAAGACGCCGGCCAGCACCCCGATCCGCATCTGCCGCACGGTGACACGCGCCCTTCGGTCGATTCCTACTCCGGCAGCCGGAGCTCCAGGTCCTGTCGCGGGAGGACGCCGTCGCGGCTCACGGTCCGCAGCAGCTCCGCGATCGCGCCGTGGCCCGGGAGCACGGCGGCCGGCTCCACGTCGTACCACGGTACGAGCACGAACGCCCGCTCGTGCGCCCGCGGGTGCGGGAGGGTCAGCAGCGGGTCGTCGGAGACCGTGCCCTGGTACGCCACGATGTCGACGTCCAGCGTGCGCGGGCCCCAGTGCTCGTCGCGGACGCGGTGGAAGGCCTCCTCGATGGCGTTCGCCCGCTCCAGCAGGGACGACGGGGGGAGGGTGGTCTTCACCACGACGACCGCGTTGAAGTACGAGGGCTGGCTGCCGGGGGCCACGCCCCAGGGCTCCGTCTCGTACACCGGGGAGACGGCCTTGACCCGCAGGCCGGGCGTGTCCTCGAGGGCGTCGACGGCGCCCTGGAGCGTCTCCAGCCTGTTGCCCAGGCTGCTGCCCAGGGACAGCACCGCCCGCTGCGGGTTGTGCAGCGTCGTGTCGGCCGCGTCGACCTGCTGGACGACGGAGAGGGGCACGGGCTGCACGGTCGGGTCACTGCGGTTCATGCGCATCCTCTACCTGTCTGCGGGGGGATCGGGGGTCAGCGGGGGCCGGGAGCGGACGATCGTGATCGTCACGTCGTCGAACGGGACGGTGATGGGGGCGTCCGGCTTGTGCACGACGACCTTCACCTCCCGTACCGGCTCGTGCTCGAGGACCTGCGCGGCGACGCGCTCGGCCAGGGTTTCGATCAGGTCCACGGGCTCGCCCTGGATCACGGCCACGACCTCCTCGGCGACGACGCCGTAGTGGACGGTCCTGGCCAGCTCGTCCGTGGTGGCCGCGGGGCGGGTGTCCACGGACATCTCGACGTCGACGACGAAGGTCTGGCCGTTCTCGCGCTCGTGCGCGAAGACACCGTGATGCCCCGTGGCACGCAGTCCGTGCAGGGCGACCTTGTCCATCGTCGGGTCAGACCTTTCCTCGAACGTGAATTCGCTCCGAGCAGTGAGCGAATATTTGTCCCCCTGCAGTGGAGGCTACCTGGGGGTTGTGACATTCCGGGGAGCCCCGGTCGCGGCGGCGCGTACCCACGGCGGGCCTGCCGCACCCCTACCCAGGCACGCGATGACTCGAACGGGCGGCTGCCGTACGGCCGCCCGGCCCCGCGCGAGTGCTTTACGGGAGCAGGGTTGACGCGTACCGGATCACTGGCAGCCGTCGAGCGCCTGTGCGACCCGAACGGCGTCGGCGGACGCCCGTACCTCGTGCACCCGCACCGCCCACGCCCCCTCCCGGGCCACGATCGCCGTCACCGCGGCCGTCGCCGCGTCCCGCTCCCGCGCCGGCGGCGGGGCGGCGTCGTCGCCCGCCAGGACGCGGCCCAGGAACCGCTTGCGCGAGGCGGCGACCAGCACCGGACGGTCCAGCGCCGCACGGAGCCGGCCCAGCCCCGCGACCAGCGCCAGATCGTGCTCCGCCCGCTTGGCGAACCCCAGCCCCGGGTCGACGACGATCCGCTCCCGGGCGATCCCGCCCGCGACGGCCGCCTCGACGCTCGCCGTCAGCTCGGCGACCACCTCGGCCACGGTGTCGCCGTAGACCGCGCGGTCGTTCATGTCGACGGACTGACCCCGCCAGTGCATGACCACGAACGGCACCCGGGCCCCGGCCACCACCCGGATCATGTCCGGGTCCGCCCGTCCCCCGGAGACGTCGTTGACGAGCGCCGCCCCCGCCTCCACCGCCGCCGCCGCGACCGCCGCCCGCATGGTGTCCACGGACACGGTGACACCCGCCTGGGCCAGCCCCCGGACCACGGGGATCACCCGGCGCAGCTCCTCCGCCTCGTCGACCCGGGTGGCGCCCGGCCGGGTGGACTCGCCGCCCACGTCGACCAGGTCGGCGCCCTCCGCGACCAGCTCGAGGCCGTGCTTGACGGCCAGCCCGGTGTCGAACCACAGGCCGCCGTCGGAGAAGGAGTCGGGTGTGACGTTGACGACACCCATGACCGCACACCGGTCCCACGCGGGGAGTCCCAGCACCTGCTCGTTCATACGACCAGCGTAGAGGCTGGTCATCCGCCCGGGGCCAGGGCGGGCGGCAGCGGCATCCCGACCGGCTCCGCCAGCCAGGTGAAGCCGCCGAGCCCCGCCGGGTCCAGCAGCTCGCCGGCCTGCGAGGCCCACGCCAGCGCCCGTACGTACCCCTGCGGGTCCGACGCCGCCAGCGCCAGCGGCGGGCGCGCGCCGCTCACCCCCAGCGCCGCCAGCGCCTCCCGCTGCGGGAGCAGCCGCCCGCCGGGGCCCGCGCAGGAGTCCAGGGCCACGTGGGCGGTGATGTCGCAGGTCCCGTCCGGTACGGGCGTGACCTCCCGCCCCTCCCGGAACCCCGTCAGCGTCCCGAACGCCGGCCGCGCCGCCCGCACGTGCGCGTAGTCCACGGCGACCGCCAGCCCCCGGCGCAGCGTCCCGCGCGCCCGCGCCCACGCCTCGTCCCGCGGCGCCCCCAGCTCCACCCGCGCCCCCTCGGGCCACCAGCGCTCCGCCCACGCCAGGTCGGCGGACGTCAGCGGCTCCCCGGGGCGCTCGGCGCCGTCGGGGGCGACCTCCACGTACCGCAGGCGGCCGTCGGGGCCGGGCTCGGCGAGGTCGAGGGGGACGTTGTCCAGCCACTCGTTGGCGAACAGCAGCCCCGTGACCTCCCCGGGGAGCTCCGCGTGCCACGTGATCCGCCGGTCCAGCCACGCCGGCCGCCCCGCCGCCTCCACCGCGTGCGCCCGTACGGTCCCGGGGCCGTCGTAGCGCGCCAGCACCCCCGCCAGCAGCTCCCCGCGCCCCGCCCCCACGTCGACCAGATCGACCTCCGCCGGCCGCCCCAGCCCCTGGGCGACCTGCCGCAGGAGCTCCGCCACCGCCCCGGCGAACAGCGGTGAGGCGTGCACCGACGTGCGGAAGTGGCCCGCCGGTCCCGGTCCCGGGCGGCGGTAGAAGCCGTCCGGCCCGTACAGCGCCTCCTGGGTCGCCGTCCGCCAGCTCCGCCACCGTCCGTCCGTCATGCCGCTCAGGGTAACCACGCGTCACGGCTCCACCCTGCGGAGTACGTGGCCTGCGCAGGGATCGATCCCCCGGTGGACTCCGGCGCCCCTCCGGCGCTCCTACGCTGGTTGACGTGCAGCGTGTATACGAATTCCTCCGACGTCATCCGACGCTGGTCGACAGCTTCTGGGCCGTCGTCCTGCTCGTGATGTCCACGGGGTGGATCGTCGCGCTGCGGAGCATGCCGCCGGAGTCGGGCGCCGAGCACGTGCCGGAGACCGGCGCGCAGGTCGCGGTCGTCGCCGTGATCGCCGTCGCGTTCTGCGCCGCCGTCGCGCTGCGGCGGCGGCTGCCCGAGCAGATGCTGGTCGTCGTCACCGTGCTGGGCGTGCTCCAGCTGATCCTGGACACCTGGTGGTCGCCGGCGAACTTCGCCATGCTCGTCCTGATCTTCACGGTCGCCTCCCGCGACGTGAAGTGGGCCTCGCGCTGGGCGCTCGTCGGCGGCGCGCTGGCGCCGACCCTCGCCGGGCTCCGCTGGCCGACCGAGGGGCAGACGCTGGCCGGGGCGATAGCCGGGACCGTCTTCATGACGGTCGCCTTCCTGATGGCGTGGGTCCTCGGCGACTCCCTGCGCACCCGCCGCGCGTACTACGCGCAGCTCGAGGAGCGCGCCCGCCGGCTGGAGAAGGAGCGCGAGGCGCAGGCCCGGATCGCCGTGGCCGCCGAACGCGCCCGGATCGCCCGCGAGCTGCACGACGTCGTCGCGCACAACGTGTCCGTGATGGTCGTCCAGGCCGACGGCGCCGCGTACGTCCTGGACACCGCCCCCGAACAGGCCAAGACCGCCCTGGCGACCATCTCCGGCACCGGGCGGCAGGCGCTCACCGAGATGCGCCGGCTGCTGGGCGTGCTCCGGACGAACGAACGCGGACCGGCCGGCCGGGAGTACGTGCCGCAGCCCGGCGTCGACCAGCTCTCCGACCTCGTCGACCAGGTCCGCGGCGCCGGGCTGGCCGTCGACTTCAAGGTCATCGGCACCCCCGGCGAGCTGCCCTCCAGCGTCGAGCTGACCGCGTACCGCATCGTCCAGGAAGCCCTCACCAACACCCGCAAGCACGGCGGTCCCGACGTCGGCGCGACCGTCCGCCTCACCTACGGGGACCAGGGCGTCGAGCTGCTCGTCGAGGACGACGGGCGCGGCGCCGGGCGGGAGCTGTACGAGGAGGGCGGCGCGGACGGCCAGGGCCACGGACTGATCGGCATGCGCGAACGCGTCGGTATGGTCGGCGGCACCCTGGACGCCGGCCCGCGCCCCGGCGGCGGCTTCCGCGTCACCGCCGTCCTGCCCCTGAAGCCCGCGTGAGGAGCCCTTCCGTATGACCATCCGCGTGATGCTCGTGGACGACCAGGCGCTGCTGCGCACCGGCTTCCGCATGGTGCTGTCCGCGCAGCCGGACATGGAGGTCGTCGCCGAGGCGAGCGACGGCGCGCAGGCGGTGGAGCTCGCCGGGAACACACCCGTCGACGTGGTGCTGATGGACGTGCGGATGCCCGTACTGGACGGTGTGGGGGCGACCGCCCGTATCTGCGCCGCCGAGAACGCGCCGAAGGTGCTCATCCTCACCACCTTCGACCTCGACGAGTACGCCTTCTCGGCGCTGCGCGTCGGCGCCTCCGGCTTCATGCTGAAGGACGTTCCGCCGGACGAACTCCTGGCCGCCATCCGCTCCGTCCATGCCGGCGACGCGGTGGTCGCCCCCAGCACCACCCGGCGGCTCATCGACCGCTTCACGGCCGTCATGCCGTCCCTCTCCGGGGAGAAGCAGCACCCCGAGCTGACCCGGCTGACGGACCGGGAGCGCGAGGTGCTGCTGCTGGTGGCGCAGGGGCTGTCGAACGGGGAGATCGCCCGTCAGCTCGTCCTGTCGGAGGCCACCGTCAAGACGCACGTCGGGCGGATCCTCACCAAGCTGGAGCTGCGCGACCGGGTGCAGGCGGTGGTCCTGGCGTACGAGACGGGGCTGGTCCGGGCCTCAGGCCTCTGAGACCTTCCGCACGAGCGTCAGGAACTCCTCCACCGCCTCCGTGACGTCCGCCGGCGACCACTTCAGGGCCTCCGCCGCCACAGTCACCTCGGTGTACGAGATCCCCGGAGGGGTGCCCGGTTCGGTCCAGAAACGGAACAGGGCGATCCGCTGTTCCTCCGCGAGCCGCGTCCCGGCCTCCAGCAGTACCTCCGCCGGATACGGCAGCCACACCTGGAACTGGTGCGTGTGCGGCACCGCCGGATGCACCCGGTGCCACGGGACGCCCGCGCCGGTGAACGCCGCCGACAGGGCCGCCGCGACGGACTTGGCGTGGGCGGTGTACTCCGGGAGGCGGGGCAGCTCGTGCTCCAGGCCGTGCAGCGCGGTCAGGACCGCCGGCCACTGCTGGAAGAGCTGGCCGCCGTAGCGGTGGCGCCAGGCCTTGGCCTCCTCGATGAGCGTGGTGGGGCCGGCCAGCGCGGCGCCCGAGACGGCGCCGAGGGACTTGTAGAACGACACGTAGACGCTGTCCGCCAGCCCCGCGATCTCCGGCAGGGAGGCGCGGAAGTGCTCGGTGGTCTCCCACAGCCGGGCGCCGTCGACGTGCACCACCGCGTCGCGCTCCCGGGCGGCGGCGACGGTCGCCGTGAGCTCGTCCCAGGTGGGCAGGACGAACCCCGGCTCGCGCAGGGGGAGCTCCAGCATCAGGGTGCCGAAGGGGTCGCGGACGGCGGTGACCTCGGCGGCGGTCGGCAGCCGGGGCTCGGTCGTGGGGTGGACGGCGCGCAGGCCGCTGACGGCGGCGTAGGCGTCGCCCTCGTGGACCTCGAGGTGGTGCAGGGGGTGGGAGGCGACGGTGGTGTTGCCCGTACGGCCGGCCCAGCAGCGCAGGGCGATCTGCTGCGCCATGGTCCCGGTGGGGAAGTACGCGGCGTCCTGGGTGCCCAGGGCCACGGCGGTGCGGCGCTCCAGCTCCTCGACGAGGCCGTTGCCGTAGAAGTCCACGGGTTGGTCGAGGTCGACGCCCTCGGGCGCGATGTCCGTCAGTTTCCTCAGGCCGTCGGCGACGGTGGTCGCGTTCTGGCCCCCTGACAGGGTGCGGCGGGCGGCTCGGTAGGCGGCCAGGCGGCGGAGTCTGTCGTCGGTCATGGGAAGAGCATCGCAGGACCGGGTCGGTTGTGACACTGCAATTGGATGTAGTACAACTGCTATCAAGCAAATGATGAGTACGACAGTCGGTAGAGGACCTTGTGCATGGATGACGTGAGGGGCGGGCCGTGACGGCGGCCGGCGGCCAGGACAAGAGCGACGGAAACGTCCACAACCGGATCCCGATGCTGCGCGCCGAGCGCGGCGTCTCCCGCCGCGACCTGGCCGCGGCCCTCGGGGTCCACTACCAGACCGTCGGCTATCTCGAACGCGGCGAGTACAGCCCCAGCCTCCATCTGGCGCTGCGCATCGCCGCGTACTTCGAGGTCCCCGTCGAGGTCGTCTTCTCTCTCCAGCCCTTCCCCCGGATCGGGAGCACGTCATGAACAAGGCAGACGACCTGGCCCGTCTGGTTCCCGCCCGCTACGCCCGCCGCCGCCCCCGCCGGGTGCTGGCTGGTGTGGGCGCCGGCCTCCTGGGGCTTTTGTGGGTGGACGCCGCCGTGTCCTGGGTGCTGGCGCCCAGCGACACCGCGATGATCGTCAACTTCGTGGTCCTGGGCGTCCTGCTGGCGGCCGGCCTCCCGGTCGCCGCCCGGCTCGTCGCGATCACCGGCGGGACGACGTCCCGGCGCGAGCAGGAGCTCGACGAGCGGCAGCGCGGGCTGAGGCTCCGCGCGTACTCGACGGCGCACGGGGCGACGACGTTCGTGATGATCCTCGTCCTGGCGGTGACGATGGTCGCCGACCGGGGCGGACGGGAGTCGCAGATCCCGGGGGCGGCGCTGTTCCTCATCCTCTTCGCGATGCTGGCGACGCACGTCCTGCTGCCCCTCGTGGTGGCCGCGTGGCAGCTTCCGGACCCTCCCGCGGACGACGACGAGGAGGCGTAACCGCACGAGGGGTGGCTCTCCCGGCTCGCGTACGATTGACGAGAAGTCCGGTACCCGAAGAGGACTGGAACGGAGAGCACACCGAGTGACCCCCACCCCGCAGGACAAGCCCGCGCGGCTGACCGTCGGCGTGATCGGCGCCGGCCGCGTCGGCCCCGCCCTGGCCGCCGCCCTCGCGCTGTCCGGCCACCGCCCCGTCGCCGTCAGCGCCGTGTCCGACGCCTCCCGGCGCCGCGCGGAGGAACTTCTCCCCGGCGTGCCCGTCATGGACCCCGCCGCGGTCCTGGCGCACGCCGACCTGGTGCTCCTCACGGTGCCCGACGACGTACTGCCCGCCCTGGTCGAGGGCCTGGCCGCCACCGGCGCCGTCCGCCCCGGCCAGCTCCTCGCGCACACCTCCGGCCGCTACGGCGCCGGGGTCCTCGACCCCGCCACCCGCGCCGGCGCCCTGCCGCTCGCCCTGCACCCGGCGATGACGTTCACCGGCACCCCCGTGGACGTACAGCGCCTCGCGGGCTGCTCCTTCGGCGTGACCGCCCCCGACGAGCTGCGGCTCGCGGCGGAGGCCCTGGTCGTGGAGATGGGCGGCGAGCCCGAGTGGGTCGCCGAGGAGGCCCGCCCGCTCTACCACGCGGCCCTGGCCATCGGCTCGAACCACCTGATCACCCTCGTCGCCCAGGCCGAGGAGCTGCTCCACAAGGCCGGCGTGCAGGCCCCCGAGCGGATGCTCGGCCCGCTGCTGGGCGCCGCCCTCGACAACGCCCTGCGCAGCGGCGACGCCGCGCTCACCGGGCCGGTGGCCCGGGGCGACGCCGGGACCGTACGGGCGCATCTGGAGCAGCTGCGGATCCACGCCCCCGCCGCCGTCCCCGGCTACGTGGCGATGGCCCGCGCCACCGCCGACCGGGCGCTGGCCAACGGGCTGCTGAAGGCCGAGCTCGCCGAGGACCTCCTCGGGGTGCTCGCGGACGGAGGACGCTGACCATGGGCGTACGACTGGTGCACACCGCCGCCGAGCTGCGCGCGCTGCCCCGGACCGGCGAGCGGGCCGTCGCGATGACGATGGGCGCGCTGCACGAGGGGCACGCCTCCCTCATCCGGGCCGCCGCCGCGCGTGGCGGGCAGGTCGTGGTCACGGTGTTCGTCAACCCGCTGCAGTTCGGGCCGAACGAGGACTTCGACCGCTACCCCCGCACCCTCGACGCGGACGTCAAGATCGCCGAGGCGGCGGGCGCCGACATCGTGTTCGCGCCCGCCGCCGACGAGGTCTACCCGGGCGGCGAACCGCAGATCCGTATCGCCGCCGGACCGATGGGCGAGCGGCTGGAGGGCGCGTCCCGCCCCGGCCACTTCGACGGCGTACTGACCGTCGTCGCCAAGCTCCTCCACCTCACGCAGCCGGACGTCGCCTTCTACGGACAGAAGGACGCCCAGCAGCTGGCGCTCATCACGCGGATGGCGCGCGATCTGAACTTCCCCGTCGAGATCGTCGGCGTCACTACCGTCCGCGAGGACGACGGTCTCGCGCTGTCGTCCCGTAACCGCTATCTCTCCGACGACGAACGACGCACCGCCCTCGCGCTGTCCCGCGCGCTCTTCGCGGGCCGCGACCGTCTCGTGGCGGAGACCGCTCTGGCCAGGCGGGCGGAGACCAGCCCGCCCGCGACGTACTGGCCGCGCGAACTGACCGCCCTCGGCGAGGACCGCGCGGCGGCCGACGCCCAGGCGCGCGGGTCCGCCGGGCACGCGCTGCCGTCGGCCGTACGGAACGCCGCCCGGCTCGTCCTCGACGGCGCCGCCCGCCACGAGCCGCCGCTCGCCCTGGACTACCTCGCCCTCGTCGACCCCGCCGACTTCACCGAGGTCGACGACGACTTCACCGGCGAGGCCGTGCTGGCCGTCGCCGCCAAGGTCGGCGCCACCCGGCTGATCGACAACGTCCGGCTGACCTTTGGAGCCCCCGCATGACCGGCATACGGCTGACCGCCCCCGCCCCCGGCTGGTCCATCGACGCCGACGTGGCCGTCGTCGGCTCCGGCGTGGCCGGGCTGACGGTGGCCCTGCGGTGCGCCGCGCAGGGCCTGCGTACGGTCGTCGTCACCAAGGCCCAGCTGGACGACGGCTCCACCCGCTGGGCCCAGGGCGGCATCGCGGCGGCCCTCGGGGAGGGCGACAGCCCCGCCCAGCACCTCGACGACACCCTCGTCGCGGGCGCCGGCCTGTGCGACGAGGACGCGGTACGGCTGCTCGTCACGGAGGGCCCGGCGGCGGTACGGCGGCTCATCGACACCGGCGCGACGTTCGACCGGGACGACGCCGGGGGCATCGCGCTCACCCGCGAGGGGGGACACCACCGGCGGCGGATCGCCCACGCGGGCGGCGACGCGACGGGGGCGGAGATCTCCCGGGCGCTGGTCGCCGCGGTGCGGGCGGCGGGGATCGAGACCGTCGAGCACGCGCTGGTGCTGGATCTGCTGAAGTCCCCGTCCGGTGCCGCGTCGGGTGTCACCCTGCACGTGATGGGGGAGGGCGCGCGCGACGGTGTGGGCGCGGTGCGGGCGCCGGCGGTGGTGCTGGCGACCGGGGGGATGGGGCAGGTGTTCTCGGCGACGACGAACCCGGCCGTGTCCACCGGGGACGGCGTGGCGCTGGCGCTGCGGGCGGGGGCGGAGGTCTCCGACCTGGAGTTCGTGCAGTTCCACCCGACGGTGATGTGGCTGGGGCCGGACGCGGAGGGGCAGCAGCCGCTCGTCTCGGAGGCCGTGCGGGGGGAGGGGGCGTATCTCGTCGACGGCTCCGGGGCGCGGTTCATGGTGGGGCAGCACGAGCTCGCCGAGCTGGCGCCGCGGGACGTCGTGGCCAAGGCGATCATGCGGCGGATGGGGGAGGAGGGGTCGGAGCACGTGTTCCTCGACGGCCGCCACTTCGGGTCCGCGATGTGGGCGGCGCGGTTCCCGACGATCCTGGCGGCGTGTCTCGCGCACGGGATCGATCCCGTGCGGGAGCTGATTCCGGTGGCGCCGGCCGCGCACTACGCCTCCGGCGGGGTGCGGACGGATCTGTCCGGTCGTACGACGGTGCCGGGGCTCTTCGCCTGCGGTGAGGCGGCGTGTACGGGGGTCCACGGGGCGAATCGGCTGGCGTCGAACTCGCTGCTGGAGGGGTTGGTGTTCGCCGAGCGGATCGCGTCCGGCGTGGCCGCCTCGGCCGCCGCGGCTGCGCCGCGGTCGGATCTCCCACCCACACACCACCCGGCACCGGTCCCCGGGGTGACCCCGGCCGAGGCTCCGGCGGTGCCCACGGGGTCGGCGACGGTGACCCCGGACAACGGCGACGGGCGGCGTGTGGGTGGGACACAGACTCGCGGCGAAGCCGCGAGCGCCGACCCCGCCCCCGGCGACCACCTCATCGCGCCGGAGGCCAAGGCGGAAATCCAGCGCCTCATGACCCGAGGCGCCGGCGTCCTCCGCAGCGCCGAAAGCCTGACGGAGGCCACGACCGCCCTCACCCGCCTCCGGCGGGAGGCGAAACCCGACGCCGAGCAGCCCTGTGTGGAAACCTGGGAAGCGACCAACCTCCTCCTCGTGGCACGAGTCCTCACCCACACCGCAGCCCTCCGCGAGGAGACCCGCGGCTGCCACTGGCGCGAGGACCACCCCACCCGCGACGATGCCGCCTGGCGCCGGCACATCCTCGCCACCCTCACCCCCGACGGCGGCATAGCCACCCGCCGTACGGAGACGACCGCGTTCCCCCCGACCCTCACCCAGGAGCAGCAGTGACCAGCCCGACCCCCGGCCGACCCCAGCCCGTAGAGCTGACCCTCCTCCCCATCGGCGGCGCCCCCGCCGACGGCGGCGGCTGCGGCGACGGCTGCGGATGCTCGGCGGGCGACGACATGTACGAGCACGACCCCCTGACCTGCGGTCTGGACGAGGACCTCGCGGAGATCCTCGCCGACGCGGGCCTGGACCCCGTCCTGGTCGAGGACATCGCCCACCTCGCCATCGAGGAGGACCTCGACAACGGCGTGGACGTCACCACCGTCGCGACGATCCCCGAGGACGCCTTCGCGACCGGCGACTTCACCGCCCGCGAGGACGGCGTCGTCGCCGGCCTGCACATCGCCGAGGCCGTGCTGTCCGTCGTCTGCACGGACGAGATGGAGGTCGAGCGCCATGTCGCCGACGGCGACCGGATCGCGGCCGGCCAGAAGCTGCTGACCGTCCGCACCCGCACCCGCGACCTCCTCACCGGCGAGCGCAGCGCCCTCAACATCCTGTGCCGCCTCTCCGGCATCGCCACCGCCACCCGCCGCTGGGCGGACGCCCTGGAGGGTACGAAGGCGAAGGTCCGCGACACCCGCAAGACCACCCCCGGCCTGCGCGCCCTGGAGAAGTACGCGGTCCGGGCCGGCGGCGGCGTCAACCACCGCATGTCGCTGTCCGACGCCGCCCTGGTGAAGGACAACCACGTCATCGCCGCCGGCGGCGTCGCGGAGGCCTTCAAGGCCGTACGCGAGGAGTTCCCCGACCTTCCCATCGAGCTCGAGGTCGACACCCTGCACCAGGTCCGCGAGGCCCTCGACGCCGGCGCCGACCTGATCCTCCTGGACAACTTCACCCCCGCCGAGACCGAGGAGGCCGTCGCCCTCGTCGCCGGCCGCGCCGTCCTGGAGTCCTCCGGCCGGCTCACCCTGGACAACGCCCGCGCGTACGCCGAGACCGGCGTGGACTACCTTGCGGTGGGCGCCCTCACCCACTCCTCCCCGATCCTGGACATCGGCCTGGACCTCCGCGAGGGCGAGGAGCGCGCCTGATGCTGCTGACCATCGACGTCGGCAACACCCACACCGTCCTCGGCCTGTTCGACGGCGACGAGATCGTCGAGCACTGGCGGGTGTCCACCGATCCGCGCCGTACCGCCGACGAACTCGCCGTCCTCCTCCAGGGCCTGATGGGCATGCACCCCCTCCTCGGCGAGGAGCTCGGCGACAACATCCACGGCATCGCCATCTGTTCCACCGTCCCCGCCGTCCTGCACGAGCTGCGCGAGGTCACCCGCCGCTACTACGGCGATGTGCCCTCCGTCCTCGTCGAGCCGGGCGTGAAGACGGGCGTCCCGGTCCTCATGGACAACCCCAAGGAGGTCGGCGCCGACCGCATCATCAACGCCCTCGCCGCGATCGAGCTGTACGGCGGCCCGTGCGTGGTCGTCGACTTCGGTACGGCGACGACGTTCGACGCGGTGAGCTCGCGCGGCGAGTACGTCGGCGGTGTCATCGCGCCGGGCATCGAGATCTCCACCGAGGCCCTGGGCGTGCGCGGCGCACAGCTCCGTAAGATCGAACTCGCCCGCCCCCGCAGCGTCATCGGCAAGAACACCGTCGAGGCCATGCAGTCCGGCATCCTCTACGGCTTCGCGGGCCAGGTCGACGGCGTCGTCAACCGGATGGCCGTCGAACTCGCCGACGACCCCGACGACGTCACCGTCATCGCCACCGGCGGCCTCGCCCCGATGATGCTCGCCGACTCGACGGTGATCGACGAACACGAGCCCTGGCTCACCCTGATCGGGCTGCGCCTCGTCTACGAACGGAACGTCTCCCGTACGTAGTGGCGTTCACCCCCGGGGCAACCCCGGCCCCCCTGTGGGAGTCTTGTCGAGCAGCACGGCAGTGCGTACATGACAGGCTTTGGGGACAGCGATGCGCGAGCGGGCGGGGAGGCTACTCGCGGCGGTGACCGCCGCGCTGGCCTTCTGCGCCTTCGTCGCCTGGGCGCCCGCCGCCGCCGCCGACCCGGTGCTGAGCATCTCGGCGCCCGGGACGCTGTACGTCGCCGAGGACGGGCGGGGCGCGGCGGTGCCGTTCGAGGTGCGGCTGGGGGTCGACGCGAGCGTCGCGCACGCCGTGGAGCTGGTCGTCGACGCGAGCGCGCTGCCCGGGACGGTACGGGCCGAGGACACCGGACAGTGCGCGCGGGCGGCGGACGTCTTCACGTGCTCCTGGCCCTCGGTCGCCGGCCCCACCGTCGTACGTCCCTTCCTGCTCACCGGCTCCACGGGCGTACGCCCCGGGGCGGCCGCCCCGATCGCGCTCACCGCGCGGGCGGCGGACGCGACGGACGTCAGCGGCTGGACGGACGCGGTGGTGGGGCGGCCGGTGCTGGTCGAGCGGACGCACGCGACGGTCCGCTCGCTGGCGCCGGGGGCGGACGTCGAGGTCACGCCGGGGGTCGCCAATCACGGGGATCTGGTCGCGGGGCAGGGCATCGGGGTACGCATCGCGGGGACGTCGGGGCTGCGGCTGGCGGCCGCGTACTCCAACTGCGTGTACAAGCGGGAGCCGTCGGCCGCCGCGTACTGCGTGTTCGACTCGCCGGTGGCGCCGGCCGCCGCGTACGAGTTCTCCGCGCCCCTGCGCTTCACGTCCGCGTCGGACCTGATGTACGGGCAGGTGTCGTACGACGCGTGGGTGACCGGCGGCGAGGACCCGTGGGCGGAGGAGGACCCGGCGGCGTTCTCCGTACGGGGCACCGGCCCCGCGCTCACCCTGCGCCCGGTGACGGACTCCGGCTTCGCCCCGGACGGTGGCTGGGTGGACGTGCGGACCACCGCGGGCGCGGACTACCAGGCGCTGGGCGGGGAGGTCGCGGGGGTCCCCGGGGAGACGGTGCCGCTGGCGGTGGGGGTCCGGAACGGGGGGCCGGGGGAGATGGCGGTGGAGGGGGGCACGGGGTCGTTCCGGGTCTCGCCTCCTCCCGGGGCGCAGCTGCTCCCGCCCACGGAGGGGGCGGGGTGCGCGCGGTCGGGGTCGTCGTACGTGTGTCCGCTGCCGGAGGTGTTCCCGGCGGGGGCGTCGCACACGGTGGTGTTCGGGATCCGGATCACGTCGCGCTCCGGCGCCCCCGCGTCCGCCTCCGCAGGATCGGGGCCGGGCGGGGTGACGGTCCTGGGCCTGGAGTCCTTCCCCCCGCGGGACGGCTCCCCGTCGAACGACACGGCCCCCCTGACGCTCCGCGTCCTGACGACGTCCCCGTCCCCCACCCCGTCGCCCCCGGCGTCCTCCCCGCCGCCCACAACGCCCCCCTCGGGCTCCATGGCCCCCACGGGGGCCTCCCGCCTCCTCCCCTGGCTGATAGCGGCCTCAGCGGCGGCCCTGGGCCTCGGCGCGGTCACGGTGGCGATGACGAGGCGCCCCCGTTCCCCCCACTGACGGGAGCCCCGCCCGGGGCGGTGGCGCGCCTCCCGGGCAAAAACCCCCCGGCCGCCTAAAGTCGGATTATGCCGACGCCATACGGACCCACGGGAGGCATGCTCCTGGGCCCCGAAGAGCTGCACACGCTCAGACGAGCCCTGGCGCAAGTCATCCAGCCGCAGCCCCCCGCGTCATCGGACGCGGTCTTCGCCGACCGGTGTCTGCGGCTGCTCGCCGACCTGGCGGAGGCAACCCGCGAGGCCGCGCGCAAGGCGGCCTTCACCGCGGACGAACTGCGCCGCTACCGCGCCGCCCTCCCGGGCGCCGCGGCCGGCTACACCGAATTGCTCGAGCAGGCGCTCGCCGACGGCCACCGGCCGCTGGTGAGCGACGTGGTCGCCCTGCGCACGCTGACGGCACAGCCCGCCGGCGCGGCGGAGACGGCCCGCCGCCGCGCCCTGCTGCGCCGCTGCGAGCGTGCGGCGGCCCAGCGGTACGCGGTGACCCAGGGGGTACCGCCCGTACGCGCAGCCACGCGCGGGCGTCCGCTGATCGCACTTCCGGGAGGTCGTATGTCCGAGGAGACGACGCAGAAGCCCGCCGCGCCGCGGGCCCCCCAGCAACAGCCGCACCCCTCACCCGGCGGCGAACCGGGCCGCCGCCCGGTGCCGACACCGGCCGAGGTCTTCCCCCCGGGCCGCCGCCGGCCCCCGCCGCCCCCGGTGGAGCCGGACGAGGCCCTGACCGCCTGAGTCCGTACGGAACAACCGCCCCGCCCGGCCCCCGGGCGGGGCGTCCGCGTCAAAGGGCGGGCCCCGCCGGGGCATCGCCGGAAGGCGCGTACCCTGAGCCCATGGACGTAGTTTCCGCATTGGTGCCGCCGACCGTGATGGCGATCTTCTTCGTGTTCCTCATCATGCGGATTGTGAAGAGCCAGGGCGGCCCGAACAAGGCCAAGGAAGACGCAATCCTCGACCAGGCGGAAGCCGCCGCGGCGCAGGCGGCGGCCCTCCGCCAGAAGAGCAGCGATACCTGATATGCCCACATTGCCGGGATTCCTGGAGGGATCCCGGTATCGTGCTCGGCGTGGTCCGCCCATTGGGAGAACTCGAAGACGCCGTCATGACCCGGGTCTGGCAGTGGAACCGCCCGGTCACGGTCCGGGAGGTGCTGGAAGATCTCCAGCAGGATCGTTCCATCGCTTACACCACGGTCATGACCGTGATGGACAACCTCCATACAAAGGGCTGGCTCCGCCGCAGCACCGAAGGCCGCGCTTATCGATATGAGGCCGTGTCCACCCGTCCGGCCTACTCCGCGGCGCTGATGAACGAAGCCTGGGCGGCCAGCGACAACCCCGCCGCGGCCCTGGTCGCCTTCTTCGGCATGATGTCCCCGGAACAGCGCGAAGCCCTGCGTGACGCGATCCGTGTCGTATCCATTGACCCACCGAATGAGGACACCGCCCCGGCCTTGGGGAATGAGCCGGGACCGGCCCCGGAAGGCCCCGGTGAGGCCCCGCCGGACGACGGGCGATAGCGTCCGTTCATGAGTAACCCCCCGGTCCGCTATACCCCCTCGGTCACCGTGCGCCGCGCCCGGACCACGGACGTGCGCGAGCTGCGCCGGCTGCTGGACGCGTACGCGGGCAAGGTGCTGCTCGACAAAGCGACGGTCACGCTTTACGAGGACATCCAGGAGTTCTGGGTGGCCGAACGGGACGAGGACGGCCGGGTGGTCGGCTGCGGTGCGCTGCATGTGATGTGGGAAGATCTGGCCGAGGTCCGCACCCTTGCGGTCGATCCCACGGTGCGGCGCAGCGGTGTCGGCCATCTTTTGCTCGACAAGCTCCTGCAGACCGCCCGCTGGCTGGGCGTACGTCGCATTTTCTGTCTGACGTTCGAGGTGGACTTCTTCGCGAAGCACGGCTTCACGGAGATCGGCGAGACTCCCGTTGATACGGATGTGTACGGCGAGCTGTTGCGTTCGTATGACGAGGGTGTTGCCGAGTTCCTCGGGCTGGAGCGCGTGAAGCCCAACACCCTGGGCAACAGCCGGATGCTGCTGCAACTCTATTGATCCGGTGCGATTGGCGCGGCAGATCACCGGGAATCAGTGCGCTATGTCCGAAACGCGCGGATTTTGCCGGGCAATCCTGAGGCAGGTTCTGCGCCAGGGTTTGTGTTTTTCCCGGAAAAGCGGTTTGCTTTCGCCGTACTCGTTGTTTTCGATGAAAGGAAAGCCCGGTGGCACAGAAGGTTCAGGTCCTTCTTGTCGACGACCTCGACGGCGGCGAGGCGGACGAGACCGTGACGTTCGCGCTCGACGGCAAGAGCTACGAGATCGACCTCACCAACGACAACGCGGAGAAGCTGCGCAGCGCGCTGGAGCCCTTCGTGAAGAGCGGTCGCCGTACCGGCGGACGCGGCGGCGCCGGCCGTAAGGGCCGGGCGGGCGCGGGCGCGGGCGAGGACACCGCGAAGATTCGCGCCTGGGCGAAGGAGAACGGCCACGACGTTAATGACCGCGGCCGCGTTCCGGCCTCGGTCAAGGAGGCCTACAACAAGGCGCACGGTCTCGCGTAACGGCGTCTCAGCCAGGCAAGGGGGCGCTTTCCTGCCTTCCCGGGTCCGAAACCCGGCCGAAGGCGAGAGTGCGCCCCCGCGGCATTTCCCGGATCCCCCGCGGGGCCTCGCCCCCGAGGGCGCCGAATAGCAGCAGCCGGTGGCAGGCGGTCGCCGCCGCCCCCACGATCCGGCCGAGATCCGGCGTCTGGGCCCGCGCGTCCAGCGCGGGCGCGGGCAGCCGCCGCAGCAGGTCCGGCGCCGGCGGACGCAGCCACACCGCCCCCGCGAACTCCCCGGGCCCCGCCCGCCGGGCGTCCAGCCCCAGCGGCAGATCCCCCCACTCCAGCCACCGCAGCAGCCCCGGCACCTCCGCCGCGGCACCCGGCGCCACCAGGAACCGCATCAGCCGCCCGGTCAGCGCCACCGGCCCGGTCCGCAGCCGCCGCCCCAGCACGGCGAAGCCCGCCGCGGCCGGCACGACGAGCACATCGCACGCGTACCCCTGCGGCGGTCCCCCCGCGCACGGCCGCGCACCGCTCCGAGCGAACACGGGCGGGGCGCTGCGGGCGGTCGGCGTCATGCCAGGAGCAACGGCGACGGCCCCGTGACGGTTACGCAACGTACCGGCCGATCACACATCGTCGATCATCGCAACGGAAACTTGTTCGCCCGTAGCGCAGTGAAGCCTGCGGGAAATCGGATGGAGCCGGGCCCCGCGAGGGTAAGACTTGGCTAGTGGGAGCGGTGCGACCGACGCCGGAGCAGCGGTGGCGTTCGCCAACGGCGTAGCGGCAATCAGCGTATTCGCCTGGCCTGGGGGAACATCGTTCCGCACCATCAGGTTCAAGCTGTTGTCGACTTGTTCGGTGCAGGAGGCTCGTGGAGTCAGTGTCCGGGTGTCGGCAGTTGGAATGAGCGGTCCCCGCTTGCGGGACTAAGCTGCGGAAGGACAGGGAGGGGACCGACCCCTTTACTGCCTGACCGCTCTGAGGAGCGATAACGATGTTCGAGAGGTTCACCGACCGCGCGCGGCGGGTTGTCGTCCTGGCTCAGGAAGAAGCCCGGATGCTCAACCACAACTACATCGGCACCGAGCACATCCTCCTGGGTCTGATCCACGAGGGTGAGGGTGTCGCCGCTAAGGCCCTGGAGAGCCTCGGGATTTCGCTCGAGGCGGTCCGTCAGCAGGTGGAGGAGATCATCGGTCAGGGCCAGCAGGCCCCGTCCGGGCACATCCCCTTCACGCCCCGGGCCAAGAAGGTGCTGGAGCTGTCGCTCCGCGAGGCCCTTCAGCTGGGGCACAACTACATCGGTACGGAGCACATCCTGCTCGGCCTGATCCGTGAGGGCGAGGGTGTCGCCGCCCAGGTCCTGGTCAAGCTGGGCGCCGACCTGAACCGGGTGCGGCAGCAGGTCATCCAGCTGCTCTCCGGCTACCAGGGCAAGGAGGCCGCCACCGCCGGCGGCCCCGCCGAGGGCACCCCCTCGACGTCGCTCGTCCTGGACCAGTTCGGCCGTAACCTGACGCAGGCGGCTCGTGAGTCCAAGCTCGACCCGGTCATCGGGCGCGAGAAGGAGATCGAGCGCGTCATGCAGGTGCTGTCGCGCCGTACGAAGAACAACCCCGTCCTCATCGGCGAGCCCGGCGTCGGCAAGACCGCCGTCGTCGAGGGCCTCGCCCAGGCGATCGTCAAGGGCGAGGTGCCCGAGACGCTCAAGGACAAGCACCTCTACACGCTGGATCTCGGCGCCCTGGTCGCCGGCTCCCGCTACCGCGGTGACTTCGAGGAGCGCCTGAAGAAGGTGCTCAAGGAGATCCGTACCCGCGGCGACATCATCCTGTTCATCGACGAGCTGCACACCCTGGTCGGCGCGGGCGCCGCCGAGGGCGCGATCGACGCGGCGAGCATCCTCAAGCCGATGCTGGCCCGCGGCGAGCTGCAGACCATCGGTGCCACCACGCTGGACGAGTACCGCAAGCACCTGGAGAAGGACGCCGCCCTCGAGCGCCGCTTCCAGCCCATCCAGGTCGCCGAGCCCTCGCTGCAGCACACCATCGAGATCCTCAAGGGCCTGCGGGACCGTTACGAGGCGCACCACCGGGTGTCCATCACGGACGCCGCCCTGGTCGCCGCCGCGACGCTCGCCGACCGCTACATCTCCGACCGCTTCCTGCCGGACAAGGCGATCGACCTGATCGACGAGGCCGGCTCCCGGATGCGCATCCGCCGGATGACGGCTCCGCCGGACCTCCGCGAGTTCGACGAGAAGATCGCCGACGTGCGCCGGGAGAAGGAGTCGGCGATCGACTCCCAGGACTTCGAGCTGGCCGCCGGTCTCCGGGACAAGGAGAAGCAGCTGCTGGCGTCGAAGACCAAGCGGGAGAAGGAGTGGAAGGCCGGCGACATGGACGTCGTCGCCGAGGTCGACGAGGAGCTGATCGCCGAGGTCCTGGCCACGGCCACGGGCATCCCGGTCTTCAAGCTCACCGAGGAGGAGTCCTCGCGCCTGCTGCGCATGGAGGACGAGCTCCACAAGCGGGTCATCGGCCAGAAGGACGCCATCAAGGCGCTCTCCCAGGCGATCCGCCGTACGCGCGCCGGTCTGAAGGACCCGAAGCGCCCGGGTGGCTCGTTCATCTTCGCCGGCCCGTCCGGTGTCGGTAAGACGGAGCTGTCCAAGACGCTCGCCGAGTTCCTCTTCGGGGACGAGGACGCGCTGATCCAGCTCGACATGTCGGAGTTCAGCGAGAAGCACACGGTCTCGCGGCTGTTCGGCTCGCCTCCCGGCTACGTCGGGTACGAGGAGGGCGGCCAGCTGACGGAGAAGGTGCGGCGCAAGCCGTTCTCGGTGGTCCTCTTCGACGAGGTCGAGAAGGCCCACCCGGACATCTTCAACTCGCTGCTGCAGATCCTGGAGGACGGTCGGCTGACCGACTCCCAGGGCCGGGTCGTGGACTTCAAGAACACGATCATCATCATGACGACCAACCTCGGCACCCGGGACATCTCCAAGGGCTTCAACCTGGGCTTCGCGGCCCCGGGCGATGTCCAGACCGGGTACGAGCGGATGAAGGCCAAGGTGGCGGAGGAGCTCAAGCAGCACTTCCGGCCCGAGTTCCTGAACCGTGTCGACGACATCGTGGTGTTCCACCAGCTCTCGCAGGAGGACATCATCGAGATCGTCGATCTGCGGATCGCCGAGCTGGACAGCCGGCTCAAGGACCGGGACATGGGCATCGAGCTCTCCACCGGGGCCAAGAACCTGCTGGCCAAGAAGGGCTTCGACCCGGTCATGGGTGCCCGTCCGCTGCGTCGCGCGGTGCAGCGGGAGATCGAGGACACCCTGTCCGAGAAGATCCTCTTCGGCGAGCTGCGGCCGGGCCACATCGTGGTCGTCGACACGGAGGGCGAGGGCGACACCGCGACCTTCACCTTCCGCGGCGAGGAGAAGTCGGCGCTGCCCGACGCCCCGCCGGTGGACGCCACCGCGGGCGGCTCGGGCCCGAACCTGAGCAAGGAGGCGTAAGCCTCCGTCGCGCCACAGAAGGGCGCCTCCCCCCACCGGGGGAGGCGCCCTTCGGCGTGTCCGGGGCGGGAGCTAGCCTGCGGCGGTGACAGGGGATCCGGGGCTGATGAGCGGCGGCTGGGGCGACGTGCCGGGGGACACGGCGCTCAGCGTGTATCTGCCGGTGGCCGACCCCCTGGTGCGGACCGGGATCCCGGCGCACGTAACGGTGCTCTACCCGTTCCTGCCCCTGGCGCGGCTGACCGGGGCTGTACGGGACGAGCTCGCCGCCCTGGTCGCGGGGCACGCGGCCTTCGAGCTGACGCTGGCGGAGTTCCGGCGCTACCCCGGGGTGCTCTACCTCGACCCCCGGCCCGCGGACCCCCTGCGGGAGCTGACGCGGGCGGTACGGGAGCGGTGGCCGGAGGCCGTGCCGTACCGGGGGATCTTCGGGGCGGCGGGGCTGGAGCCGCATCTGACGGTCGCCAACCACGAGGGGCCCGCGACCTGGGAGACCGCGTACGACGCCCTGGAGGGGGAGCTGGCGCCCCTGCTGCCGCTGACGGCACCGGTGGGCCACGTCGACCTGATCGCCTGGGACGGGGCGAGCTGGGGGCTCCGGGAGCGGCTTCCCCTGGGGCGGGCGGGTACAAAGTCCCACCGGGGCCGATAAAGGTCCCGGCGGGGGCGGTGAAAGTCCCTTCGGGAAGGCGTTTTTCCTTATCCCCGTGTGGCGTGGGACACGCCGTTTTTGGGCCTACTAGGTTCATTAGAAGAAGGGCGGGACCAAAGGCCGGGACTTTCGGCCCTATCGCGCCGGGGCGAAAGGCCGGGTGATCGCCGGGCCTTTCGGACGTACGGGGGCTTGCCCAGTCATGGCAAGGGCTGTGGGCGTTCGGGCGTACCGGAGAGGGCTCGGCGGGCCGGGACAGAGGGGGCGGGAAGGGGTCCGGAAGGGGCGAAAATACTGGGTCCGGAGCTACGGTCGGCATTAGTAATACCCCCTCTTGAAACCCCTCGGGCATCCGGGTTACCAATGAATTGCGAGTTCGGAACGCAGCCGGGCTCAACGCAATACGAAAGGTTTTCTCTGATGTCGAACACCGCGAAGTTCAACCTCCGTACCGCCAAGACCACCGGTGCTCTCGTGGCCGGCGCGGGCGTCATAGCCCTGCTGGGTGGCGGTGCGGCGAACGCCGCCGGTGTCCACGAGGCCCCGAAGGCGAAGCCGGCCAAGGCCGCCAGCGCCTGGACCAGCCCGATCACCGGTAAGTACGTCTTCACCGGCAAGTTCGACCAGGGCGGCTCCCACTGGGCCCACAAGCACTCCGGCCAGGACTTCGCCGTCCCGAACGGCACCAAGGTCCATTCGGTCCACGCCGGCAAGGTCGTCGAGGCCGGCTGGGGCGGCGCGTACGGCAACAACATCGTGATCAAGCACGCCAACGGTGTCTACTCGCAGTACGGCCACCTGTCCAAGTTCAAGGTGAAGGTCGGCGAGCACGTCAAGAAGAACGAGACGATCGCGCTGTCCGGCTCCACCGGCAACAGCACGGGCCCCCACCTGCACTTCGAGATCCGCAAGACCCCGTACTACGGCTCCGCCGTCAACCCGGTCACCTTCCTGACCCACCACGGCGTCAAGCTGCACGGCTGACCGTCCCCCTACGGACACGAGCGCGCCCCGGGCATCCCGCCCGGGGCGCGCTCACGTGTGTACGGGGGCTACGCCCCGTGGTGCGACGCCGTGATCAGGTCCTGCGCGACCTCCAGCATCGCCAGCCGCTTGACCTCCGGGTCCGCGTCCACGTCCCGCAGCGCGAAGAACCCCGCGTGCAGCGAGAAGATCGCCGTCGTGCAGCGCACCTGGTCCGCCAGCGAGGCGTCCTCGTCCCGCAGCAGGCCCTGGACGGCGAACATCCGGTCCTTGAAGGTCTCGCCGAGATGCAGGTTCCGCAGGGCCGCCTGGTTCTCCTGCATGAACCGGAACAGCTTCACGCCGCCCATCAGCGCCACGCTGTAGCGGTCGAGCAGCTCCTTCTTCGTCGCCAGCGTCCGCGGCTGCCCCTTGCCCCACTCGATCAGGTCGTCCAGCGGGGCGCCGAGGTCCTCGGCCAGGCTGACCAGGATGTCTTCCTTGGTTTTGAAGTGGTAGTAGAGCGCGGCCTTGGTGACGTCGAGGCGCTCCGCGATCTCCCGCAGGGAGGTCGACTCGTACCCCTTCTCCGCGAAGAGCTCCAGGGCCACGTCCTGGATCCGCTGACGGGTGTCGCCCCTGGCCATCGCTGTTCTCCTCGTTCACGCGGAACTTACTTGACGCCCGGCTAGTTGGCGGCGTACTTTCTCCATGGTAGCGAACTAGCCGGGCGACAAGTAAGTAGGTGTACGGGGTGTCCGAGTCGGAGAAGCCGGAAGTGGTGCTGGAGAAACCGGGGGATTCAGGGGTGCCGGCCCCTAAGAACGTACGGGTGGTCCTGCTGGGCCTGATGATCGCGATGCTGCTCGCGATGCTGGACAACATGATCGTCGGCACCGCGATGCCGACCATCGTCGGTGAGCTGGGCGGGCTCAACCACCTCTCCTGGGTCGTCACCGCGTACGCCCTGGCGACCGCCGCCTCCACCCCGCTGTGGGGGAAGTTCGGCGACATGTTCGGCCGTAAGGGCGTGTTCATGTCGTCGATCGTGCTGTTCCTGATCGGCTCCGCGCTCTCCGGCATGGCGCAGGACATGGGCCAGCTGATCGCGTTCCGCGGGGTCCAGGGGCTGGGCGCCGGCGGTCTGATCGTCGGTGTGATGGCGATCATCGGCGATCTCATCCCGCCCCGGGAGCGGGGCAAGTACCAGGGCATGATGGCCGCGGTCATGGCCGTCGCGATGATCGGTGGCCCGCTGGTCGGCGGGACGATCACCGACCACCTCGGCTGGCGCTGGGCCTTCTACATCAACCTGCCGCTGGGCGCGGTGGCGCTGTTCATGATCTCGGCGGTGCTGCATCTGCCGAAGAAGCGCACCAAGACGAAGGTCGACTATCTCGGGGCGCTGCTGCTGACCACCGGCATCACCTCCCTGGTGCTGGTCACGTCGTGGGGCGGGCTGGAGTACGAGTGGGCCTCCGGCACGATCATCGGGCTCGCGGTGCTGGGCGTGGTGTCGCTGGTCGCGTTCGTCTTCGTGGAGACGCGGGCGGCGGAGCCGATCATTCCGCTGCGGATCTTCCGTAACCGGAACTTCTCGCTGATGAACATCATCGGCTTCCTCGTCGGCTTCTCGATGTTCGGCGCGATCACCTTCCTCCCGCTGTTCCAGCAGAGCGTGCAGGGCGCGTCCGCGACGAACTCCGGGCTGCTGCTGCTGCCGATGCTGCTGTCGATGATGGTGATCTCGCTGTTCGCGGGCCGCTACACGACGCAGACGGGCAAGTACAAGGTCCTCCCCATCACCGGCGGCGCGCTGATGGTCACCGGCCTGTATCTGCTGTCGACCATGGACACCGAGACCTCGCGGTTCGAGTCGGGCGTCTACATGGCGGTGCTGGGCGCCGGTATGGGCTTCCTGATGCAGATCACCATGCTCATCGCGCAGAACAGCGTGGAGATGCGGGACATGGGCTCCGGCTCGTCCACGGTCACGCTGACCCGGACCATCGGCGGCTCGTTCGGTGTCTCGCTGATGGGGTCGCTGTTCAGCAGCGCGGTCACCGAGACCCTGACGGCGCGGGTCGGCCCGGCCGGCGACAAGGTCGCCGCGCAGCTCGACAAGGCGTCGATGGCCAGGCTGGACCCGCAGATGAAGAGCGCGTACTTCCACGCGGTCGCCGACGGCACGCACCAGGTCTTCTTCTGGGGCGCGATGCTGGCGATCCTCGCCTTCGCGGCGTCGTGGCTGGTCAAGGAGATCCCGCTGCGGGGAGCGGGCCCGGAGAAGAAGGCGGAGTCGGCCCCGGCGGAGCCCGCGGCAGCCCAGGCCTGACCTTCGCCACGACAGGGCCGCGCGTCTTCGGACGCGCGGCCCTTCGGCGTTCGTGGGGGCCGGACTGTCGGACCCCCGTGGCACGATCGGAAGGTGTCCGACCTCCGCAGGCTCCGGCTCGCCAAGGACGCCATGGACCGGGAGTGGTCCGATCCGGCGCTCGACCTCGAGGCTGTCGCCGCGCGGGCGGGGTACAGCCGGTTTCATTTCGTACGGGTCTTCCGGGACGCGTACGGCGAGACCCCCGGCAGCTATCTCGCCCGGCGGCGGATCGAGCGCGCCCGGGAGCTGCTGCGGACCTGCGATCTGACCGTCACCGAGATCTGCGCCGCGGTGGGCTTCGCCGCCCTCGGTACGTTCTGCTCCCGCTTCAAGCAGGTCACCGGGATGACCCCGGTGGAGTACCGCGACGCCCACGTGGGCCGGGGGGCCGCCATGGTCCCCGGGTGCTACGCGTTGCTGTGGACGGGCGGATTCCGGCCCCGTACGGACCGCAATTCCGAAGAAGCCGGGGACGGGCCGGCCGTCCTACGGTGAAGGGGTCCACCGACGTACGAGGAGCCCGTAGAAATGATCACCCGACTCGCGATCGCCCCCGTCTGGTCCACCGACCAGGACCGCTCGCTGAAGTTCTACACGGAGAAGCTCGGCTTCGAGAAGGTCAGCGACCTCACCATGGGCGAGGGCGGCATGCGCTGGGTCACCGTCTGCGTCCCGGGCAAGCCCGAGACCCAGCTGACCCTGATGGACGTCCACAGCGGCGGCGGCCTCGACCCCGACTCCGCCGAGGCGCTGACCGCGCTGGTCGACAAGGGCGTCCTCGGCGCCATGGTCCTCGGCACGGACGACTGCCGCGCCACGTACGAGGAGCTGAGGAAGCGGGGCGTCGAGTTCGTCCAGGAGCCGGTCGAGCGCCCCTACGGCACGGAGGCGATCCTCCGCGACGACAGCGGGAACTGGTTCTCCCTCACCGAGGCCCACGTGGACCTCGACACGGAGCAGGACTGGGCGTAAGGACTAAGCCCCCGGCAGCCGGTACAGCCCGCCCTCCAGCGGCTCCACCAGCCCGTCCGCGACCAGCCCGTCCAGCGCCCGCGCCCGCTGCACCGGCTCCTGCCACGCCCCGTCCAGCACCGCCTGCGCCACCGGCTCCGCCGACGCCCGCAGCACGGCGAGCAGCCGCCCCCGCACCTGCCGGTCCGTCCCGGCGTACGTCTGCCCCCGCCGCGGCGGACCGTCGTACGCCGGAGACCCCGCCAGCCGCCACGCGCACGCCGCCGCGATCGGACACCCCACGCACACCGGCGCCGACGCCTTGCAGACCAGCGCCCCGAGCTCCATCGTCGCCGCCGCCCAGCGCGCCGCCGCCGCGTCACCCTCCGGCAGCAGCTGCCGCGCGATCCGCCGCTCGGCCGCCGTCGTCGCCCCCGGCGGAAACTCCGTACCGCTCACCGCCCGGGCGAACACCCGCCGCACGTTGGTGTCCAGCACCGCGTGCCGCTGCCCGTACGCGAAGGACGCCACCGCCGCCGCCGTGTACTCCCCGATCCCGGGCAGCGCCAGCAGATGCTCGTGCCGCCGCGGTACGACCCCGGCGTGCCGCTCCTGTATGGCCACCGCCGCCGCGTGCAGCCGCAGCGCCCGGCGCGGATAGCCGAGCCGGCCCCAGGCCCGTACCGCCTCGCCCGGGGCGTCCACCGCCAGCGCGGCGGGGGAGGGCCAGCGCTTCAGCCACTGCTCGTACACCGGCAGCACCCGCGCCACCGGCGTCTGCTGCAGCATGAACTCGCTGACCATCACGCCCCAGGCGCCCGCCTCCGGCCGTCGCCAGGGCAGATCGCGGGCGTGCTCACCGAACCAGTCGACGACCGCCTCGTGCAGGACGGCCGGGTCGAGCGGGGCGGTGGATCCGGAGGTGTTCGTCGCCGTAACAGTCATCGTCCTCGATCCTGGCACACGGAACGCGAAGGGCCCCGGTCGACTTGACCGGGGCCCTTCGAACAACTGGAGCGGACGACGAGATTCGAACTCGCGACCCTCACCTTGGCAAGGTGATGCTCTACCAACTGAGCCACGTCCGCATGAAACGTGCGACAGATCAAAAAAGATCCGGCACCGAGCGGACGACGAGATTCGAACTCGCGACCCTCACCTTGGCAAGGTGATGCTCTACCAACTGAGCCACGTCCGCATGCCTCCGAACGACTCACATCGTCCGGCGCGACAACCACTGTACCTGATCGTCAAGACCAGGCCCGAAGGCTGTTCAGAGCGGGTGACAGGGATCGCACACTGCGCCTCCCTCTTGGAAAGAGGGCGCTCTACTACTGAGCTACACCCGCGTGAGGGGCCTTGCTGCGCCCCCTCGGCGTGGACCTGACTCTAGCCCAACAACCGGGGGGTGACGCAACTGAGTACGGGTTTCGAAGATCAGCGGGAGGCCGGCGGGCGGTCAGTGGGCCGCGTTGAACGCCTCGTAGACCCGCTTCGGGATACGGCCCCGGGCCGGGACCTCCATGCCGTTGGACGAGGCCCAGGCGCGGACCGTGGCCGGGTCGGGGGCGACCGAGCTGCGCTTGTAGACCGCGCCGGAGGCGGACTTCTTGCGGCCGGCGGCGAGGAACGGCTCCAGGGCCTGCCGGAGTTTCTTCGCGTTCGCCTGGTTCAGGTCGATCTCGTACGACTTTCCGTCGAGTCCGAAGAGGACCGTCTCGGCGGCCTCCCCACCGTCGATGTCGTCGGAGAGGGTGACCACTACGCGCTGCGCCACGAAATCGGTCCTTCCGTATGGCTCCGCCTGCATTTTCTTTATCTCACAGGGCGGTGAATAAATGACGGCGTACTTGGAATGCGTCCGCGTGTCTCGCGGCGAAACGTAACAGGATTTACAACGTGACGGCTAGATATCTACCCGCGTAGATTTTCTGCCGGGGTAGGCTGAGCGGCACGCACCTATTAGCGGGCTCCGCCCGCGGGCCTCAACTCACCACCGGGAGCACCAGTGGCACGCGTCGTAGTCGACGTCATGCTCAAGCCGGAGATCCTCGACCCCCAGGGACAGGCGGTGCAGCGCGCACTGCCCCGGCTTGGCTTCAAGGGAATCGCGGACGTCCGCCAGGGCAAGCGATTCGAACTCGAGCTCGAGGGGCCGGCCGACGACGCCGCCCTCGCCGAGATCCACAAGATGGCCGAGACCTTCCTGGCCAACACCGTGATCGAGGACTTCACCGTTCGCGTCGAGGACGACGCCCGATGACCGCTCGTATTGGCGTCGTCACCTTCCCCGGTTCCCTCGACGACGGTGACGCCCTGCGGGCCGTGAAGCTGGCCGGCGCCGAGCCGGTCTCCCTCTGGCACCGCGACAAGGACCTCCACCAGGTCGACGGGGTCGTGCTCCCCGGCGGCTTCTCCTACGGCGACTATCTGCGGTGCGGCGCCATCGCCCGGTTCTCCCCGGTGATGGAGACGGTCATCGAGCGGGCGAAGGACGGAATGCCGGTCCTCGGTATCTGCAACGGCTTCCAGGTGCTGTGCGAATCGCATCTGCTGCCCGGTGCGCTCACCCGTAACGATCATCTCCACTTCATCTGCCGCGACCAGAAGCTGCGCATCGAGAACGCGGACACCGCCTGGACCCGTGACTACACGGCCGGCCAGGAGATCACCGTCCCGCTGAAGAACGGCGAGGGCGGTTACGTCGCCGACGAGCGCACCCTGGACGAGCTCGAGGCGGAGGGCCGCGTCGTCGCCCGTTACCTCGACGTCAACCCGAACGGCTCACGCCGCGACATCGCCGGCATCACCAACGCCGCCGGCAACGTCGTCGGCCTGATGCCGCACCCGGAGCACGCGGTGGAGGCCCTGACGGGGCCGACCACCGAGGGGCTCCCGTTCTTCACCTCCGTACTGAAGCAGCTGGTGAACGTCTGATGTCCCTGGACACCGTCAAGCACGCGGCCCAGACCCCCGACGCGCCGCAGCCCTGGGCCGAGCTCGGGCTGAAGGAGAACGAGTACAGCCAAGTCCGCGAGATCCTCGGCCGCCGGCCGACGGGCGCGGAGCTCGCCATGTACTCCGTGATGTGGTCGGAGCACTGCTCGTACAAGAGCAGCAAGGTCCACCTCAAGCAGTTCGGCGAGAAGGCCCCCGCCAACGACGCCATGCTGGTCGGCATCGGCGAGCAGGCGGGCGTCGTCGACGTCGGCCAGGGTTACGCGGTGACCTTCAAGGTCGAGTCGCACAACCACCCGTCGTACGTCGAGCCCTACCAGGGCGCGGCCACCGGCATCGGCGGCATCGTCCGCGACATCATCGCCATGGGCGCCCGCCCGGTCGCCGTGATGGACCCGCTGCGCTTCGGCGCCGCGGACCACCCCGACACCAAGCGCGTGCTGCCCGGCGTCGTCGCCGGCATCGGCGGCTACGGCAACTGCCTGGGCCTGCCGAACATCGGCGGCGAGGTCGTCTTTGACGCCTGCTACCAGGGGAACCCGCTGGTCAACGCCCTGTGCGTGGGCGTGATGAAGCACGAGGACATCCACCTCGCGAAGGCCTCGGGCGTCGGCAACAAGGTCATCCTGTACGGCGCCCGCACCGGCGGCGACGGCATCGGCGGCGCGTCGATCCTGGCCTCCGAGACCTTCGACTCGAGCAAGCCGAGCAAGCGCCCGGCCGTCCAGGTCGGCGACCCGTTCCAGGAGAAGCTCCTCATCGAGTGCACCCTGGAGGCCTTCCGCGAGAAGCTCGTGGTCGGCATCCAGGACCTCGGCGCCGCGGGCCTGTCCTGCGCGACGAGCGAGCTGGCCTCCAACGGCACCGGCGGGATGCGCGTCGAGCTCGACGACGTACCGCTGCGCGACTCCACGCTCTCGCCCGAGGAGATCCTCATGAGCGAGTCGCAGGAGCGCATGTGCGCCGTCGTCGAGCCGGCGAAGGTCGACGCGTTCCTCGCGATCTGCGAGAAGTGGGACGTCATCGCCACCGTCATCGGCGAGGTCACCGACGGCGACCGGCTGGAGATCTTCTGGCACGGCGAGCAGATCGTCGACGTCCCGCCGCGCACCGTCGCCCACGACGGTCCCGTGTACGAGCGGCCGATGGCCCGTCCCACGTGGCTGGACGAGCTGCAGGCGGACACCGCGGCGAAGCTGGCGCGGGCGGCCGACGGCGACGGGCTGCGGGCGCAGGTGCTGGCACTCGTCGGGTCGCCGAACCAGGCGGACAAGTCGTGGATCACCGCGCAGTACGACAAGTACGTGCTGGGCAACACGGTGCTCGCGCAGCCCGAGGACTCCGGGATGATCCGCGTCGACGCCGACACCAACCTCGGCGTCGCGATCTCCACCGACGGCAACGGCCGCTACGCCAAGCTCGACCCGTACGCGGGCGCGCAGCTGGCGCTGTCGGAGTCGTACCGCAATGTGGCGGCCACCGGCGCCAAGCCGCTGGCGATCACCGACTGCCTGAACTTCCCGTCGCCGGAGGACCCGGCCGGGATGTGGCAGTTCGCCGAGGCGTGCCGCGGGCTCGCGGACGGGTGTCTGGAGCTGGGCACGCCGGTGACCGGCGGAAACGTGTCGCTGTACAACCAGACGGGCGACGCCGCCATCCACCCGACGCCGGTGGTCGGCGTGCTGGGCGTGATCGACGACGTGACGCGGCGGACGCCGATCGCGTTCGAGAACGACGGGCAGCTGCTGTACCTCCTCGGTGACACGAAGGAGGAGCTCGACGGCTCGGCGTGGTCGCAGGTCGTCCACGACCACCTGGGCGGTCGGCCGCCGGCGGTGGACCTGGGCCGGGAGCGGCTGCTGGGCGAGATCCTGATCTCCGCGTCCCGCGACGGCATGATCGACGCGGCGCACGACCTGTCCGACGGGGGTCTGATTCAGGCCGTCGTGGAGTCGTGCCTGAAGGGCGGCAAGGGGGCGCGGCTGGTGGCTCCCGAGGGGATCGACCCGACGGTGTTCCTGTTCTCCGAGTCGCAGGGGCGGGCCGTCGTGGCGGTGCCGCGGTCGGAGGAACTGCGCTTCACCGACATGTGCGGTGCGCGGGGGCTGCCGGTGGCGCGGATCGGCGTGATCGACGGGGATTCGGTCGAACTGCAGGGTCAGTTCTCGATCCCGCTCGCGGAACTCCGTGAGACGTGGGAGGCGACGATTCCGGCGCTGTTCGGCTGATCGCTTTTGCGTACTGTGAACCCCTGGCCGGGATTCCGGCCGGGGTTCGCGGGTTTTTCCGGGGCCGATAATTTTCGGCGGCCGTTCATTGTCGGTGGTGCGAGCTAGCCTCGCCCGTATGCCACCCCCCAAGCGCCGCCCCCGTACGTACGACCCCGCCAGGACCTGGGCGGCCCTCACCGCCCAGCTGACGCGGGTACGCGAGGCCGCCGCCCGGCTGACCCCCGGGGAGCTCGCGGCGCCGTCCGTACGGGGACCGCTCGCCCGTATCGCCGCGCACGCCGGCGCCCTCGCGGACGCCCTGGACGCCCCGCCGCCCCGTGCCGTCCGTCCGGCGCTGGACCCCGCCCGCTGGGCCCTGGAGGCCCCGGACGCCCCCGAGCCCCCCGCGGGGGACCCCCTGGCGGCCCTGGACGCCGTGGCCGGCCGGCTCGCGGCGCACGGGGTGCCCGCGGCCGGGCGGCTCGTCCCGCACGCCCTGGGGGCGATGTCCGCGGGAGACCGCGCGGCGGCCGGCCTCGTCGCCGTCGTGGTGCACGCCGACGACCTCGCGCGGGCCACGGGCGCCGGCGTGTCCCTGGAGCGCCAGGCCCTCGCGGCGGCGGTACGGGTCCTGGCCGACGCCCTCGCCGTGAAGGCGCCGGGCGGGGCGGTGGAGGTCCGCGTGCCGCCGTACGCCGTCGTGCAGTGCGTCGAGGGGCCCCGGCACACCCGCGGCACCCCGCCGAACGTGGTGGAGACGGACCCGCTCACCTGGCTGCGGCTGGCCGCGGGGCGGACGGCGTGGGCGGACGCCCGGGAGGCCGCGGCGGTGCGGGCGAGCGGGGAGCGGGCGGACATCGGAGGGCTGCTGCCCGTACTGCGGACGGGGTCCGAAGAGGCCGTCAAGCCCGCCTGAGCGGGCGCTTTGGTGGCGGGGATCACGCGGGAGCGGGCGGCCCTCGTGCCGGAGAGCCCGCAAACTGTCCTAGACTCGAAGTGTGCGACGTGGTGATGGACGACTCAACCACGACCTGCTCCCGGGAGAGAAGGGTCCCCAGGACGCCTGCGGCGTCTTCGGTGTCTGGGCCCCCGGTGAAGAGGTCGCCAAGCTCACTTATTACGGTCTGTACGCGTTGCAGCACCGGGGACAGGAGTCCGCGGGCATCGCGGTGAGCAACGGCTCACAGATCCTGGTCTTCAAGGACATGGGACTCGTCTCCCAGGTCTTCGACGAAACCTCGCTCGGCTCCCTGCAGGGGCACATCGCGGTCGGTCACGCCCGTTACTCCACCACGGGCGCCTCCGTGTGGGAGAACGCCCAGCCGACCTTCCGTGCCACCGCCCACGGCTCCCTGGCGCTCGGTCACAACGGCAACCTGGTCAACACGGCGGAGCTCGCCGCACTGGTCGAGCGGCTGCCGGCCGAGGGCACCAAGGCCTCCCGGGTGGCCGCCACCAACGACACCGACCTGATCACGGCGCTGCTCGCCGGCCAGGTCGACGCCGACGGCAAGCCGCTGACGGTCGAGCAGGCCGCCCCGCAGGTGCTGCCGCAGGTCAAGGGCGCCTTCAGCCTCGTCTTCATGGACGAGGGCACGCTGTACGCGGCCCGTGACCCGCAGGGCATCCGGCCGCTGGTGCTGGGCCGCCTGGAGCGCGGCTGGGTCATCGCCTCCGAGTCCGCGGCCCTCGACATCGTCGGCGCCTCCTTCGTACGGGAGATCGAGCCGGGCGAGATGGTCGCGATCGACGAGGACGGTCTGCGAACCTCCAGATTCGCGGAAGCAAAGCCCAAGGGCTGTGTCTTCGAGTACGTGTACCTGGCCCGCCCGGACACCGACATCGCCGGCCGGAACGTCTATCTCTCCCGCGTCGAGATGGGCCGCAAGCTGGCCCAGGAGGCCCCGGTCGACGCGGACCTGGTGATACCGACCCCGGAGTCCGGCACCCCCGCCGCCGTCGGTTACGCGGAGGCCTCGGGCATTCCGTACGGCGCCGGCCTGGTCAAGAACTCCTACGTCGGCCGGACCTTCATCCAGCCCTCGCAGACCATCCGCCAGCTGGGCATCCGGCTGAAGCTGAACCCGCTCAAGGAAGTCATCAAGGGCAAGCGGCTGGTCGTCGTCGACGACTCGATCGTCCGCGGGAACACCCAGCGCGCCCTGGTCAAGATGCTCCGCGAGGCCGGCGCCGCCGAGGTCCACATCCGGATCTCCTCGCCCCCGGTGAAGTGGCCCTGCTTCTTCGGCATCGACTTCGCCACCCGCGCCGAGCTGATCGCCAACGGGATGACGGTCGACGAGATCGGCACCTCGCTGGGCGCCGACTCCCTCGCGTACATCTCCATCGACGGCATGATCGAGGCGACCACCATCGCCAAGCCGGACCTGTGCCGGGCCTGCTTCGACGGCGAGTACCCGATGGAGCTGCCCGACCCCGGCCTGCTCGGCAAGCAGCTGCTGGAGACCGAGGTGGCGGGCGGCCGCGACGCCGCCGACGCCCTGCGGCGCCCCTGAGACCTCCGTACACCCCCACAACCAAGGGATCCCACTGCCATGGCTGGTGCCAGCTACGCAGCTGCCGGCGTCGACATCGAGGCGGGCGACCGCGCCGTCGAACTCATGAAGGAATGGGTGAAGAAGGCCACCCGCCCCGAGGTCGTCGGCGGCCTCGGCGGCTTCGCCGGGCTCTTCGACGCCTCCGCCCTCAAGCGTTACGAGCGGCCGCTGCTGGCCTCCGCCACGGACGGCGTGGGCACCAAGGTCGCGATCGCCCAGAAGATGGACGTGCACGACACCATCGGTCACGACCTGGTCGGCATGGTCGTCGACGACCTGGTGGTCACCGGTGCCGAGCCGCTGTTCATGACGGACTACATCTGTGTCGGCAAGGTCGTGCCCGAGCGGGTCGCCGCGATCGTGAAGGGCATCGCCGAGGGCTGTGTGCTGGCCGGCTGTGCGCTGGTCGGCGGCGAGACGGCCGAGCACCCCGGGCTGCTGGGGCCGGACGACTACGACGTGGCCGGCGCGGGCACCGGGGTCGTCGAGGCCGATCAGGTGCTGGGCGCGGACCGGATCCGGGCGGGTGACGTGGTCGTCGCGATGGGGTCCTCGGGGCTCCACTCCAACGGGTACTCGCTGGTGCGGCACGTGTTCTTCGACCGGGCCGGGTGGGCGCTGGACCGCGAGGTGGCGGAGTTCGGGCGGACGCTCGGGCAGGAGCTGCTGGAGCCGACCAAGATCTATTCGCTGGACTGTCTGGCGCTGATCCGCGCGGCGGAGGTGCACGGGTTCTCGCACATCACCGGCGGTGGGCTGGCGAACAACCTGGCCCGGGTCGTCCCGGACTCGCTGCACGCGTCCGTGGACCGGTCGACGTGGACGCCGGGCGCGGTGTTCGACGTGGTCGGGGAGCTGGGGCAGGTCGCGCGGCCCGAGCTGGAGAAGACGCTGAACATGGGCGTGGGCATGATCGCGGTGATCCCGGAGCAGTCCGTGGACGTCACCCTGGCGGTGCTGGCGGACCGTGGGGTGGACGCGTGGGTGGCGGGCTCGGTGAGCGAGCGCGGGGACCGTACGGAGGCCGTCACGCTGACCGGGGATTACGCGGGGTAGGCGCCGGGTGTGGAGCGGGCTGCCGGGGGGTCCTCGGCAGCCGTGGGCCCGTCCCGGACGCAAAGAGGCAGCAAAAAGGGCCCGCCGGGGACTTACCTCGGACTGGGCTCCCTTTTTGCTGCGGCGTACGAGTGAGTGCTACGCCCCGCGACGGCGTGAGGCGGACTGACCCGACGACTGCTCGTCGTCGTCCTCGTCATCCTCGTCGTCGTCGTTGTAGAGATCCGCGTACTGTGCGTACGGGTCATCGTCCAGCTCATCGTCCTCGGGCGGCTCACTGTTCGGTGGCTGCTGAGGTGAAGATGCGCCCAGCTCGTTGGCCAGGCGTGAGAGATCCGTCCCACCGCTGTTGTACTTCAGCTGGCGGGCGACCTTCGTCTGCTTGGCCTTGGCCCGGCCGCGCCCCATGGCTCGACCCCCTTATACGGCGGGGCTCGACGGCCCCAGAGTCTTGACACGCGTTCATGATTCAGAACGGACTCTCGCGGGGAGAGACCGGTCCGTCGGGGTTCAACGGTACCTGCTTCTGCGTCCCTACGGTACGCCGCTCGCAGGACGGGCCATGTCATACGGCCCGGTCTTGCCCCTGTCCTTGCTGGTCAGAGCCAATTCTATCGTCTGACGAGGTGGGGCCGGACGGTGCGTCGTGAGATGCGGCACGCCCCTGCGGGGCGTTGCGCCTGCAAACGGCTCGGGGCGTCACGCCCCCGCTCCCGGGGCTCCGCCCCGACCCCGTTGTGGGCGCTGCGCGCCTCGTCCTCAAACGCCGGACGGGCTGGGTTGGGGTTGCGTTGGGTGGGCGAATGCCACTTTGGGTAGTGGGATCCGGCGCGGGCGGTGTCCCGGTCGGTCCGTAACGCCGACTGCCGGCCGAAAGCGCGAAAGCCCTACGTCTCAGCGCGACCGCAGGCCGGACCCCATCCAGCCCGGCCGGCGTTTGAGGCGGAGGCGCGCAGCGCCGACAACCTGCCGCAGGCCGAGGGCGCGAAAGCCCCACATCCCAGCCCGGCCGGCGTTTGAGGCCGAGGCGCGCAGCGCCGACTGCGGGGGCCGGGGGCGCGGCCCCCGAACCCCCGGTGTCGCGAGCCGTCAGGCTTGCTTCGCCTCTGACATGCGCTGTTCCGCGATGCGGTCCGCCGCCACCGCCGGCGGGATGCCGTCCGCGTCCGCCTTGGCGAAGATCTCCAGGGTCGTGTCGTAGATCAGGGACGCCTTCGCGCGGGCCCGGTCCATCGAGAAGCCGTGGAGCTCGTCCGCGACCTGGATGACCCCGCCCGCGTTCACGACGTAGTCGGGCGCGTACAGGATCCCCCGGTCCGCGAGGTCCTTCTCCACGCCCGGATGGGCGAGCTGGTTGTTCGCCGCGCCGCAGACGATCTTCGCCGTCAGGGCCGGGACCGTCTCGTCGGAGAGGGCGCCGCCCAGCGCGCAGGGCGCGTACACGTCCAGGGGGAGGCGGATCAGGTCGTCCGTCGACGCCGCGACGCGGACCTTCGGGTGCGCCGCCAGGACGCGGGCGATCGACTCCTCGCGGACGTCCGTGACCACCACGTCCGCGCCGTCCGAGATCAGGTGGTCCACCAGGTAGTGGCCGACCTTGCCGACCCCCGCGACACCCACCGTGCGGCCCGCGAGGGACGGGGTCCCCCAGCGGTGCCGGGCCGCCGCCCGCATGCCCTGGAAGACGCCGTACGAGGTGAGCACCGAGGAGTCGCCGCAGCCGCCGTTCTCGGGGGAGCGGCCCGTCGTCCACTTGTTGACCCGCGCGATGACGTCCATGTCCTGGACGTATGTGCCGACGTCGCACGCCGTCACATAACGGCCGCCGAGGGACGCCACGAAGCGCCCGTACGCGAGGAGCAGCTCCTCTGTCTTCATCGTCTCGGGGTCCCCGATGATGACGGCCTTGCCGCCGCCGAGGCCGAGGCCGGCCATCGCGTTCTTGTACGACATGCCCCGCGCGAGGTTCAGCGCGTCCATGACGGCCTCCTCGTCGGAGGCGTAGGCGTGGAACCGGGTGCCGCCGAGGGCGGGGCCGAGGGCGGTGGAGTGGATGGCGATGACGGCCTTCAGGCCGCTCGCGCGGTCCTGGCAGAGGACGACCTGCTCGTGGCCTCCCTGATCCGAGTGGAACAGGGTCTGCAGGAAGGGTGAATCGGGCACGCGTCCGTCGGCGCTGACGGAGGACGATACGTCGGTCACGGTGGTGACTCCGGTCGTTCGCGGGGACGCCCTCCTGTGGGTGGGGAGGGCCTTTCGATCCAGAGACTAGAACGCCGGACCCCCGCCCGGGATGCCCTGACGGGCAGGAGGGCGCCGGGGGCAGGTGGCGCCCCCGGTGAGTTACAGCACATCAGTCTGGGGGAGACTCGACTGCGTCGCACCTCTTTCCGGGCGTCCGCCGCGGGCAGGCTGCCTTCCCGGGACATTTCGGGAGCGGTTCGTCCGGGAGCCGGGCGGGGAACCCCGAGGTGACGGCCGGAAGGGAGCGTGGCGTGGCAGTGGTGTCGTCGGTGGTGGTTCCGTACGCCTCCTACCTGAGGGTGTACGAGCCTCTGGCAGCCTTTCCGGAGCCCGAGCGCGGCCACTGGTACCGGTACGCCCGCCGGGAGGCCCTGCCCGGCGCACAGGACGAACTGCGGCTCTCCCTGGGCGGGTTGACGGGCACGCCGCCGCAGGGCGTGCCGGCGCACGAGAGCGAGGACGCGTTCGTCGCCGTGGTGGACGGCGTCACGTGCGTGTGCCCCTGGCGGACCCGGCTGCGGGCGTGGCTGGCGCTGCGGGAGCTGGAGGCGGAGCTGCCGGAGGCGGTGCTGGCGGCGGCGCTGCCGCGGGTGCTGCGGGAGCAGGCGGCGGCGGACTACGACCGGTGGCGGCGGGAGAACCCGGACGCCCGGCCGTGGATCCGGACGTCGGTGTGGGTGGTGCCGGTGCGGTGGTTCGTGCTCTTCGCCGACGAGGAGCGGGAGTACGCGCCGGGTGGCCCCTCGGCGGCGGTGTTCCGGTACCGGACGCCCATGGCGCAGGCGCGGCGGCGGGTGGCGCGCGGGCTGCGGGCGCTGCGGGACGCGTCGCGGGAGGCAGTGGCGGCGGGGGAGCCGGGGCCGCACGAGCCGCTGATCGACGGGCTCACCGACGTGGGGCGGTGGCTGGAGGAGTTCCATCCGCGGTCGCTGGTGGAGCTGGACTACGGCGGGCTGGTGCACGCGCTGCCGAAGGAGCATCTGGAGGGCGACCACTCGGCGGCGGACGTCGCGGAGGGGCTGACCGCGCTGGCCGCCGGGGACGGGGAGCGGGCGGGGGCCGCGTACCGGCGGCTGACGGACCGTTGGGGCCGGGTCAGGGACCGGCAGTTCGCGAGCTAGCGGCCGGGGGTGTGCCCGCGTCACATGACCGGGACACATCTCCGACACCGGTAAGGTCATGCGAAACCTAGTGCGACGGGCGATTACGGACTAAGGTCCTCCGCATGTGACCCAGGGTCACCGGGAAGTCGGGACGTTGGTCCCGATCCGGGCCAAAGCCCCAAGCGTGATGGATTACACGTACCGGGGTCTTGCCCACATCCCATACCCTCGTGTCAAAATAGGACAAGGAGTCCAGGAGGGGTACCTTGCATCCAACTTCGGGTGGAATGCCGGGTATTGATCTTCATGGGGGGCCTTGTGGCCTCTGGTGGGGCTGTGACTGATCGTTACGACCGTGTGACTGTCCGTTATGGCATGGTCCATCGGCTTCCGCTGGGGTTGAACACCTCAGAGGGCAATTCCGTCGGTTTGAGCCACGGCGCTGGACAGATGGTGTAGTTGTAGTGCCGAGGACAAGCCGTTCGTCCTATAACCGACTCGACCCGCGTCCCTCCATTTCGGACAACGCGGGTCAAGGTGCAGAATTTAGAGGAAAGAACCGAGTTCAGTTCGGTTCTCCCGAGGAGGCCGCTCATGACCGCTCGCACCCCTGATGCCGAGCCGCTGCTGACCCCTGCTGAGGTTGCCACGATGTTCCGCGTCGACCCCAAGACGGTCACGCGCTGGGCTAAGGCGGGCAAGCTCACGTCCATCCGCACGCTGGGTGGGCACCGCCGCTACCGTGAGGCGGAGGTCCGCGCCCTGCTCGCGGGCATTCCGCAGCAGCGCAGCGAGGTCTGACGAGTACGTCTGCGTCAGCAGTAACAACTACATATCCGGGCATTTCGGGACCCCCATCCCGGCTCTGATGCCCACCTGTACGACTTTGATCGCGCTGGACTCCGCCGGGTCCGGCGCGATCTTCGTTGTCTCCGGGGGGTGCCGGTCGGCCCCGCGTGATTCCCGGGGGCGAGGGGTGCTGTGGGGCGCGTGGGGCCTGTGCGGAGGGCGGGCAGGCCTTCTGCGGGGTGGGACGGGAGCCTGTCGGCTAGGGCCGTACGGGCACATTCCGAGGGGATCGCGTCGGCCCTTCGAGGCGGGTGCAATTGCACATATAAAATTGAGCGGCTGTAAGGGGACCGTGAAGTTCCCTCAGCGGTAACCGGTTTCGTGACTCCCGTCACATCGCACCGTGGTTGCCCTGCGTAACGATGCTGCGGTAAAGGGAGTTGGCCGCCGTGTCACCGGGACGCCCGGGCGGTGTCCTCCTCTGCCGGCGCGGCGGACGGCCCGGCGGACGCGGGCTGGTTCAGCGCGAGGCGCAGGAGCTGGTGGCAGATGGGGCAGTGACGCGTCAGATGCCGGTAGGACGTGGCCGCCGACAGATGGGCGCGGAGCAGCGCCCTCGTCTCGTGCCGCGCGATGACTGTCATATGCCCTGAGTACCTGCGGGGGCACGGTCCGTCAACCCTGACCTGCAGCAAAAAGGCCGGATCCAAGGGATCCGGCCTGATTTCAATCTATGCGGTCCTGACGGGATTTGCTGCAGCTGATTGCGGCTGCGCCGCGGGCGCGGCCTCCACCCTGACAGGGTGGCGGGCTTGGGGCGGGAGACGGGTAGCGAAAAGGCCGGACCTCAGCGGTCCGGCCTTTTGCGATCGATGCGGTCCTGACGGGATTTGAACCCGCGGCCTCCACCTTGACAGGGTGGCGAGCACTCCAAACTGCTCCACAGGACCTCGCTCCGCTTCGCCCGGGGGCGTCGCGACGTGATGACTGTACAGCAGCCGAGGGGGTGCGGTCGAACCGATAAGGGCGCTGGTGACGGGGGTCACCGGCCGGGCGGGGCCAGGGCGTCGACGGCCTTCGTGATGCGCTTGTCGGAGATCGGGTACGCCGTCCCCAGCGCGTGCGCGAAGTAGCTGACCCGCAGCTCCTCGATCATCCAGCGGATGTCGCGGACGGCCCGCGGGACGGGGCGCCCGGCGGGCTGCTGCTCCAGGAGCCACAGGTACTCGTCGTGCATCTCCCGGACCTTCGCCATCCGCGCGCGGTCCCGTTCGGCGTTCGTCGGGAGCTGCTGGAGCCGGCGGTCGGCGGCGATCAGATAGCGCATCAGGTCGGGCAGCCGGCCCACCCCGTGCTCGGTGACGAAGCCGGGCTTGATCAGCCACGCCAGCTGGTCCCGTACGTCCTGGAGGGAGTCCAGCAGCACCGGGCTCTTGATCGACCGCAGCCGGCCCTCCGCCGCGTGCCACGCCGCCAGGACCTCCTGGACCTGGCGGATCGCCGCCATCGACGTGTCGACGAGGTCCGCGCGCACCGCGTCGTACAGCTTGCGGAAGCCCTCCTCGTCCCAGGCGGGGCCGCCGTGGACGGCGATCAGCCGGTCGGCGGCGGCCGTCACGCAGTCCTCGAACAGGGGCTGGACGCCGCCGTGGGGGGAGCGGGAGAGGGCGAGCTTCGCGACGTTGCTCAGCTTGTCGTTGGCGTACTTGGCGGGGTTCGCCGGGATGTTCAGGAGGATCAGCCGGCGGGTGCCGCGCCACATCGCGGCGGACTGCTCGGCCTCCGTGTCGTAGAGGCGTACGGCGACGGACGTGCCCTCGTCGGCGAGCGCCGGGTACGCCTTCACCGGGTGGCCGGCGCGGCGGGTCTCGAAGACGCGGGGGAGGGCGCCGATCGTCCACGACGTGAGGCCCGTGCGCTGCTCGGGGGCGCCGGGGGCGCCGCCGGTGGAGGGGGACGCCTTCTCGAAGGCCTTGTTGATCGCGGCGCGGGTCTTGGGGCGGAGCTTCAGGCGCAGCTCCTCCAGGTCCTTCGCCTCGGCGATCTTGCGGCGGCGTTCGTCGTAGACCCGGAAGGTGATCCGCAGATGGTCGGGGACCTTCGACCAGTCGAAGTCCTCCGGCTCGACCGGGACGCCCTTCAGCCGGCGCAGCTCCCGCGCCATCGTCGTCGTCAGCGGCTCCTGCAGCGGCACGGCGGCGTCCAGGAACGCCTTCGCGGTGTTGGGGGCGGGGACGAAGTTGCGGCGGACGGGCTTGGGGAGTGAGCGGATCAGCTCGGTGACCAGGTCCTCCCGCAGACCCGGGATCTGCCAGTCGAAGCCCTCGGCGGACACCTGGTTCAGTACCTGCAGCGGCACGTGGACCGTCACGCCGTCCGCGTCCGCGCCGGGCTCGAACTGGTACGTGACACGGAGCTTCAGCGGGCCCTGGCGCCAGGAGTCCGGGTAGTCGGCCTTGGTGACACCCTCGGCCTGCTCGTTGATGAGCATCGACTTCTCGAAGTTCAGCAGCTCGGGCTCTTCGCGCTGCTTCTTCTTCCACCACGAGTCGAAGTGCGCGCCGGAGACGGCCGTCTCCGGGAGGCGCTGGTCGTAGAAGTCGAAGAGGGTCTCGTCGTCGACCAGGATGTCGCGGCGGCGCGCCCGGTGCTCCAGCTCCTCGACCTCGGTGAGGAGCCTGCGGTTGTCGGCGAAGAACTTGTGGTGGGTGCGCCAGTCGCCCTCGACCAGGGCGTTCCTGATGAACAGCTCGCGGGACGTCTCGGGGTCGATGCGGCCGTAGTTGACCTTGCGCTGGGCGACGATCGGGACGCCGTACAGCGTGACCCGCTCGAACGCCATCACGGCGGCCTGGTCCTTCTCCCAGTGGGGCTCGCTGTAGGTGCGTTTGACCAGGTGCTGGGCGAGGGGCTCGATCCAGTCGGGCTCGATCTTCGCGTTCACCCGGGCCCAGAGGCGGGAGGTCTCGACGAGCTCGGCGGACATCAGCCAGCGCGGGGGCTTCTTGAAGAGCGCGGAGCCGGGGAAGATCGCGAACTTGGCGCTGCGGGCGCCCAGATACTCGTTCTTGTCGGTGTCCTTGAGGCCCACGTGGCTGAGGAGGCCGGCCAGCAGGGACTGGTGGACGCGGTCGCCGTCGGCGTCCTGGTCACCGAGGTGAATGTCCATGGTCTTGGCGACCGTACGGAGCTGGGAGTAGATGTCCTGCCACTCCCGTATCCGGAGGTAGTTCAGGAATTCGCGTTTGCACATCCGCCGGAACGCGGAGGACGACAAGGCCTTCTGCTGCTCGCGGACGTACCGCCAGAGGTTGAGGAAGGCCAGGAAGTCGCTGGTCTCGTCGCGGAAGCGGGCGTGCTGCTGGTCGGCCTGCTGCTGCTTGTCGGAGGGGCGTTCGCGCGGGTCCTGGATGGACAGGGCGGCGGCGATCACCATGACCTCGCGGACGCAGCCGTTCTTGTCGGCCTCCAGCACCATCCGGGCCAGCCGGGGGTCGACGGGCAGCTGGGCGAGTTTGCGGCCGGTCGGCGTCAGGCGTTTGCGGGGGTCCTTCTGCTTGGTGTCCAGCGCGTGCAGCTCCTCGAGCAGCTGGACGCCGTCCTTGATGTTGCGGCGGTCCGGCGGGTCGATGAAGGGGAAGCGCTCGATGTCGCCCAGGCCCGCGGCGGTCATCTGGAGGATGACGGAGGCCAGGTTCGTACGGAGGATCTCGGCGTCGGTGAACTCGGGGCGGGTGAGGAAGTCGTCCTCGCTGTACAGGCGGATACAGATGCCGTCCGCCAGGCGGCCGCAGCGGCCCTTGCGCTGGTTGGCGCTGGCCTGCGAGATCGCCTCGATGGGCAGGCGCTGGACCTTGGTGCGGTGGCTGTAGCGGGAGATGCGCGCGAAGCCGGGGTCGATGACGTACCGGATGCCGGGGACGGTGAGGGAGGTCTCGGCGACGTTCGTGGCGAGGACGATGCGGCGGCCGGAGTGGCGCTGGAAGACGCGGTGCTGCTCGGCGTGGGAGAGGCGGGCGTAGAGGGGGAGGACCTCGGTGTTGAAGAGTCTCTTCTTCTCGAGCGCGTCCGCCGTGTCCCTGATCTCCCGTTCGCCGGAGAGGAAGACCAGGATGTCGCCGTCGCCCTCCCGCTGCAGCTCGTCGACGGCGTCGCAGATCGCGGTGATCTGGTCGCGGTCGTCGGCGTCGGAGTTCTCCTCCAGCAGCGGGCGGTAGCGGACCTCGACCGGATACGTACGGCCGCTGACCTCGACGATCGGGGCGTCGCCGAAGTGGCGGGAGAAGCGCTCCGGGTCGATCGTGGCGGAGGTGATGATCACCTTGAGGTCGGGGCGCTTCGGCAGGAGCTGGGCGAGATAGCCGAGCAGGAAGTCGATGTTGAGGCTGCGTTCGTGGGCCTCGTCGATGATGATCGTGTCGTACTGGCGCAGCTCGCGGTCCGTCTGGATCTCGGCGAGCAGGATGCCGTCCGTCATCAGCTTGACCAGCGTGGTGTCCGAGACCTGGTCGGTGAAGCGGACCTTCCAGCCGACGGCCTCACCGAGGGGGCTCTTCAGCTCCTCCGCCACCCGCTCGGCCACCGTGCGGGCCGCGATCCGGCGGGGCTGGGTGTGGCCGATCAGGCCCTTGACGCCGCGGCCCAGCTCGAGACAGATCTTCGGGATCTGGGTGGTTTTGCCGGATCCCGTCTCGCCGGCGACGATCACGACCTGGTGATCGCGGACGGCGGCCAGGATGTCGTCCCTCTTCTGGCTGACCGGCAGCTGTTCGGGGTAGGTGATCGGGGGAACGGCCTGCCGGCGGCCGGCGACCCTCGCCTCCGCCCGGTCGATCTCGGCGGCGATGTCGGTCAGCACCGCCGCGCGGGCCTCCGGCTTTCGGATACGCCGGGTCCCCTCCAGACGGCGGCCGAGGCGCTGCTGGTCGCGCAGCGTCAGCTCGGGGAGGCGGTCGAGGATGGCGGTCAGCTGGATGGGCTCGGCACTGGACATACGGTGCCCAGGATCTCACCCGGCGGGTCGGGGCGGCGAATGACTTTCGGCGTGGCGGTCAGTGACGTTCAGCACCGTCCGGACCCCGGGGCGGTCCGGACGGAAGGGGCGCGGGGGTCTGAAGTGGCGTTCCGCGAGGGGCTTTCGCGCCGGTGGAGGGGTGACTGACCCTTGACATGCCCGGCCGATCCACGCCAGCATCCACATTGGTCTGTACCAAGTAATCGAGTAGCTCTCCTCTCCCGCGGCCACTGCGTGCTGCCCGCCTTATCCGGAGGTCCGTCTTGGAATCGAGCCCCGCTGAGCTGGAGCGCCTCGCCAACGCCGTGATCCAGCCCGGGTTCACGGGTACCACCGCCCCCGACTGGGTCCGCCGCCGGATCGCGGACGGCGGGCTGAAGTCCGTGGTGCTGTTCGGGCGGAACATCGTCGACGTCGAGCAGGTCGCCGCTCTCACCGCAGAGCTACGCGCGGAGAATCCCGAGCTGATCATCGGCATCGACGAGGAGGCCGGCGACGTCACCCGCCTCGAGGCCGGTACGGGAGCCTCCCGCCCCGGCAACCTCGCCCTCGGCGCCGTCGACGACCTCGGCCTCACCCAGTCCGTCGCCCGCGACATCGGCCGCGACCTGCACGCCGCCGGCGTCTCGGTGAACTTCGCCCCCAGCGCCGACGTCAACTCCAACCCCCTCAACCCCGTCATCGGCGTGCGCTCCTTCGGCGAGAGCACCGACGTGGTGGCCCGGAACACCGCCGCCTGGGTGCGCGGCCTGCAGGAGGCCGGCGTCGCCGCCTGCGTCAAGCACTTCCCCGGCCACGGCGACACCGTCGTCGACTCCCACCACGGCCTCCCCCTGGTCAACGCCTCCGTCGAGGAGATCGCCGCGACCGCGCTGCCGCCGTTCCTCGCCGCGATGGAGGCGGGCGTACGGGCGGTCATGACCGGCCACGTCCTGGTCCCCGCGTACGACGCGGAGAACCCCGCCACCCTCAGCCCCGCCATCCTCGCCGGCCTGCTGCGCGACACCCTCGGCTTCACCGGGCTGCTCGTCACCGACGGCATCGAGATGCGCGCCGTCACCGACGTCCACGGCATCGACGGCGCCACCGTCAAGGCGATCATCGCCGGCGTCGACGCCGTCTGCGTCGGCGGGGAGAGCGCCGCCCCCGAGACCGCCGAGCTGCTCACGGGCGCCCTGGTCCGGGCCGTACGGGACGGCTCGCTGCCGTACGAGCGGCTGGCCCGGGCCGCCGCCGGCGTGGGGGAGTTCGCCACCTGGTCCACCACCCTGCGCGCCTGTGCCGCCGGAGCCGGCGCCGAGTCCGGCGTGGGCCTCGCCGCCGCCCGCCGCGCGGTGCGCGTCACCCGGGGCCAGGTCCGGCCCATCACCGGCGCCCCGCACGTCGTGGAGCTGTCCCCGGTGATGAACCTCGCCGTCGACGGCTCCACCCCCTGGGGCGTCGCCGCCCCCCTGCGCGAGCTGATCCCGGGCACCACGTCCGTCCGGCTCACGCAGGAGCAGCTCGACGGCCGGGACGACGCCCTGCGCGTCCAGGGGCTGGGCCCGGCCGGGGGGCGCCCCCTGGTCGTGGTGGTGCGCGACGCCGCCCGGCACCGGTGGATGACGGACGCCGTGGCCACGGTGCTCACCGTCCGGCCGGACGCCACGGTGGTGGAGATGGGCTTCCCGAGCGGCGAACCCCTGGGCGCCGTCCACCTGATCACCCACGGCGCCACCCGGGTCTCCGGGATCGCGGCGGCGGAGGTGCTGGTGGGGGCGCTGGCGGGGGCGCCGGCGGTTTAGCTTCTATACGGGCGAGACCTCGACCATCTCGAAGTCCGCCTTCGCGGCACCGCAGTCCGGGCACGACCAGTCGTCGGGGATGTCCTCCCACCTCGTGCCCGGCGCGATGTCCTCGTCCGGCCAGCCCTCGGCCTCGTCGTACTCGAAGCCGCACACCTGGCACTGCCACTTCCTGAGCTTCACGAGCCGCTCTCCTCCTCGAAGTCGGTCTTCTCCCGCACCCCGCAGTCGGGGCACGGCCAGTCGTCCGGTACGTCGGCCCACGGCGTACCGGCGGGGAAGCCCTCGCGGGGGACGCCGGCCTGCTCGTCGTACACGAACTCGCAGACGGGACAGATGAATCGGCTCACGCGGCGACCACCCCGTACGCGGCGTGCTTGCCCGGGCGGATGTTGGCGCGCGTCAGGTCGCCGCCGTAGTGCGCCTGGACGCGCGGGTCCATGACCTTGCGCCACAGGGGCGGGAAGTACGCCAGCACGATCATCCCGGCGTATCCCGTGGGCAGTTCGGGGGCGTCGTCGAAGTGGCGCAGGGCCTGGTAGCGGCGGGTGGGGTTGGCGTGGTGGTCGCTGTGGCGCTGCAGGTGGTAGAGGAAGACGTTGGAGGCGACGTTGTCGCTGTTCCAGCTGTGGCGCGGCGCGCAGCGCTCGTAGCGGCCGGTGTCGGTGCGGCGGCGCAACAGGCCGTAGTGCTCGGTGTAGTTGATGACCTCGAGCAGACAGAAGCCGAAGACCGCCTGGCCGACGAGGTACGGCAGGGCTTCCGGCCCGAAGGCCGCGACCAGGGCGCCGAACAGGGCGACGGTCATGGCCCAGGCGTTCAGTACGTCGTTGCGCCAGGTCCACAGGCTCTTGCCGCGCCGGCCCAGCCGCGCCTTCTCCAGCCGCCAGGCGGAGGTGAGGCTGCCGTACACGGTGCGCGGGAGGAAGCGCCAGAAGCTCTCGCCGAGGCGGGCGCTGGCGGGGTCCTCGGGGGTGGCCACGCGGACGTGGTGGCCGCGGTTGTGCTCGATGAAGAAGTGTCCGTACATGGTCTGCGCGAGGGCGATTTTGGAGAGCCAGCGCTCGGTGGACTCCTTCTTGTGGCCGAGCTCGTGCGCGGTGTTGATGCCGATGCCGGCCACGCCGCCGAGGGTGACGGTCAGGCCTATCTGGTCGACGACGGACATGCCCCCGCGGGTGAGCAGCCAGATGCCGAGGACCAGGCCGGCGTACTGGAACGGCAGATACATGTACGTGCACCAGCGGTAGTAGCGGTCCTGCTCCAGCCAGGCCAGGGCGCTGTCCGGGGGGTTCGCGGAGTCCTTGCCGATCAGGATGTCGATCAGCGGGAAGACGACGTACAGCACGACGACGCCGGTCCACCAGAAGCCGCCGAGCCCGGTCCAGGTCACCAGGCCCCAGGCGACGAACGGGAACATCGGGATGAAGAGGCCGAGGAGCCAGTAGTAGCGCTTGGGGTCGCGCCAGTGGGGCGCGCTGTCCGTACCGCCCGGGTACGTGTCTGCCGCTGTCATTCCGTGCCTCCCTGCCGTCCTGACAACCTCATTTCTTACTGTCGAGTAGTTAGACAGTCGTCGCTGTGAGTGTCAATACATTGGACAGAGTCCGTTCCTCGCTTACAGTGGTCGCATCATGACGCGATATCGGCAGGCAGTTCGATCCCTTCTCCGCGACCAGATCCTCGACGCGGCGTACGAGCAGGTCACGGCCTCGGGCTGGAGCAAGCTCACCGTCGCGGGCGTCTCGCGGATCGCCGGGGTGAGCCGGCAGACGGTCTACAACGAGTTCGGCTCGAACTCCAAGGACGCGGTCGGCCTCGCTCTCGTCGAACGGGAGGCGGAGCGCTTCATGCTCGGCATCGCGCGGGAGCTCGACGCCCACCGCGACGCGCTGGCGGACGCGGCGCGGGCGGGGGTGGGGTTCGTGCTGCGGTCGGCGACGGACAACCCGCTGATCAAGTCGGTGCTCACGGCGGCGCGGGGCGGCGAGGACGACGAGCTGCTGGCGTACCTCACCACGCGCCCGGAGCCGGTGTTCGAGACGGCGCGCTCGATGCTGGACGCGTACGCGGCGGACGCCTGGCCGGAGGTCGACGCGGATTCGCGGAGCCTGGCGGTGGAGACGATCGTGCGGCTCACGGTGAGCCATATCGTCCAGCCGACGGCCTCCCCCGAGGAGACGGCGGACCGGATCGCGCGGATCACGACGCGGGTGGCGTATCCGGGGGCCGGGTAGCGGATCGTACGTTTTCGGGCCCAGGCCCCAGGTCTGCTACGCTAATCCAGCGACGTCACCCCAGGTGGGGAACCCCGGCGAAGGTCTTCGGGGAAATCACTTTGGGTACGCGCGCCCCCCTGTGCGAGACTGTGTCTCACGCGCATGGTCCTGTGGAGCAGTTTGGAGTGCTCGCCACCCTGTCAAGGTGGAGGCCGCGGGTTCAAATCCCGTCAGGACCGCCAGGTGATCTCTTGGGTCACCTCGGCTGGGTAGCTCAGTTGGTACGAGCGATCGCCTGAAAAGCGATAGGTCGCCGGTTCGACCCCGGCCCCAGCCACCTCATTGCGGGGACGCCTTCTCGGAGTATGTGCGAGGGGGCGTTTTCGTTTGCGCGGGGTGGGGAGTTGGGACAGCCCGATGCCCGTCGCGCCGGTGGTGGTTGCGGCCGTGGTGGGGTCAGGTGGCGTGGCTCCGGAGGTACGCGGCGAGCTCCGGGCCAGCCTCGGCGGAGGAACAGCAGGTGGTCGCCGTCGCGCAGGATGGCTCGGACGTTGCGGCGGGTCCTCATCTTGCGACGGTAGCCCTTTCGCCGGGCGGAGTTGGGCGATCGGCCGTCTGGGGCGGTGTCTTGAGGGTGGCGCGCCTCTCGTCGGAGGCCGTCGTGCTCAGCGGCGATGGCGGCGCGGCGAAGATCTCTGCGCGTTGAAGCGCTGACCCCTCAGCCCCGCTCGGCCGGGAGGCCGCCGTCCCAGGCCGCCTGCTTCAGGCGGACGCGGGCCGCCGGGGTGCCGGCTTCCGTGTCCCAGAAGGGGTGGGCCGCTACGCGGACCGAGAGTTGGTACATGCGGCGGCGCAGGGCCGTCGTGGGGGTGCCGGGGGCGGCGTGGGCGAGGAGGCGGTACACGGTGTACCAGTCGCGCTGGGCGCGGAGCAGGTCGTCGGGGAAGGTTTGGGGCACGGGGTCGATGATGCCATGTGTTCGAATATTTGTGCGAATCCTTGTGGGGGTGTGTCTGCTGTGTCGTCGGTGATGTCAGCGCGGGGGGAGAGGGTTCCTGAACCCGTTCCAAAACCGCTTTGGCGATCTCCGTATCCATCCCATATCCTGCAGTGGTCCCGGCGGCACCTTCGTGCTGCCGAAGGTCATCAGCCCTCATCGTCTAGTGGCCCAGGACGCCGCCCTTTCAAGGCGGTAGCACGGGTTCGAATCCCGTTGGGGGCACAGTTCAGCCCCCTTCCGATGTGTCGGGAGGGGGCTTCGTGTTTCCTGGTTCAGGCTGCGGCGTGGGTGTGCGGGGTGAGGGTGACAGTGGCCTCGCCGCTGTCGATCGCGATGTTCCAGGACGCGTCCAAGGCCTCCGCCAGGCGGGCGAGCAGCGGCAGCGTGGGTACAGTGCCGCCTCCCTCGACCTTCGAGATCTGCCGCTGGCTCATGGCGGCGCGCTCGGCGAGGTCTGCCTGGGACAGACCGAGTGCCGTGCGGCGGTCGTAGACGAGCTGCCCGAGGTCGATGGCGAGGCTGATCTCGGCGCGCCGGGCGGTCACTTCGGCCGGCTCCGTGTAGCCCTCGGCGGTCTTCCGCTCGCGGGCCGCTTTCCAGCGTGTGTGGTTCACGGAACTCTTCGTCGTCATGCGGCGGAGGTCAGCTCGCGGGCGCGTTCGCCGAAGTCCGCCACGAGGCGATGCTTCCCGTAGGGGGACATTCGGCGCAGTAGGTCCCGCACCGCCTCGACGCAGCGGGAGCTCTTGACCCGGCGGGAGAGCGACAGCGTGCGCAGGCCCGCCGCGTGGGCGGCCTCGAGGTCGTGGCGCTGGAGGTGGGATGCCGCGAGGGCGGCCTGGGAGAGGGCGCCCCGGCGGGCGCGGCGCTGGCGGCGGGCGTGGGTGATCGACTGCTGGGCGTGCTGCTCCGCGAGTTCCGGGCGGCCGATGTCGCGGAAGGTGTTCGCGTGCTCGCCGTGCAGGTACGCCGGGTCGATGAACGCCGCCCACTCCTGCTCCTCCGCCGGGCGCACCCTGCCGTACGCGGCCTCCGACGCGGCGACCGCCTTTGCGGCGGCGGCCTTGTCGCCCAGCCTGGCGTGCGCCCGCGCCTCCAGCGCCCACAGGTCGGCCAGGCAGGCGGGCGAGGCGATGCGGCCGAGGCCCGAGCGGCCGGCCTGCGCGAGCCGGCGGCCCTCCTCCGGCTCGCCCAGCAGCGTCGCCTGGTCGGCCATGCCGGCGAGTACGTGGGCGCCGAGGGCGGTGTTCCCGGACTCCTCGGCGAGGCGGAGGGACTGGATCAGGTAGCGCTGGGCGGTGCCGTGTTCGCCGTTGTCGTACGACATCCAGCCGAGGAGATACGTCTGTTCCGCCGCCGCCTCGCACAGCGCTCGACGGACGGCTTCCGTGTGCGTGCGGCGCAGCAGCGGATAGACGTGCTGGTTCATGTACCCGGCGAGGATCAGCCGGCCGGAGCCGCCGCCCTGGAGGACGTCCATCTTCTGGAACTCGCCGAACATGTTCCGTACCGCCGTGACGTCCTCGAGGCGCACCCGTGGGCCGGAACTCGGCCGTTGATCAAGGGCGTTGAGCAGCCAGTCGCGCGAGGGGCCCACGGCTGCGACGGCGGCGAACGGTGCCGCGGCCAGGAGCTTGCGCCGGTCCACGTCCGCCCTTCCCAGGTCGGCCACCGCTTCCACCGTGTCCGGGAAGGAGGCGTTGTACGCGAGCGCGCGCTCGGCGGTGCCGCCGTCGCCGAGCCCCAGGTCGTATGTCGTGACCCGGTAACCGGCGTGCGCCGAGAACACGTCGGCCAGGATCTCGGGTACGGGTGGACGGGGGTGGTCGCCGGCCAGCCAGCGCCGTACCGTCGTCGCGTCCGGGCTGACGTGCGGCTGGCCCCAGGTCTGCGCCGCTGCCCTGACCCGACGGGCCAGCTCCGTGTTGCTCATGCCGGATTGCCGGAGCCATCGTGCGAGGTCCGTGTTCGCCTGCTTCATGACGAGCCCCTACCCCTCGGCCGTGCGCGGCAACGGAAGCGACACCCTTTGACACCCTCTTCGACGGTACCCCCGGGGGTGGCGGATCGGTTGCCTCAAGTGACCAATCGATCACCGAACGCAGGGGGTTGGCGATGAGGACGCGTACTGAAAGCTGTTCCCTCTCTCTTCCGCACAGTCCGACCTCGGTGTCCCGGGCGCGCGGCTTCACCGTCCGAACGCTCGCGTCCTGGGGCGTATCCGATCCGGTGGACGACATCACTCTCTGCGTCTCGGAGTTGGCCACGAACGCGCTGCTTCACGGACGGACGCCGGGACATCGATTCGTGGTCCGGCTCCAACTCGGCCCGGCTCTGCGCCTCGAGGTCCACGACAGCAACCCCCGTCCCGCCACCCTCCGGGCAGCCGACCCGTACGATCCTTCCGGCCGTGGCCTGTTCCTCGTCAACGAGCTCGCGGACCGCTGGGGTTGCTGTCCCCGCCGCGGTCCGGGCAAGGCCGTATGGGCTGAGTTCGACCTCCCGGGTGCGGACCCGGCGGCGTGATCGCCCTACGTGGTGGGCCGGGTGGCTTGGGCAGCGGCGTCCAGCGCTCGTTCCCAGGGGAAGCGGCTCGCGTCGCCGTGTCGTGGCGGATGGGGCTCGTACCCGGTCTCGCCGTCCAGGTACAACACGCCCTGCTGTCGCAGTGCCGCGATGGATCGGGGGACGGCGGGCTGGGCGGCCTGGGCTTGGTTGAAGTACGGCATGGCCAGGACCGGGATGCCCATGTGCACGCCCTCCGAGGGGAGTCCGAGGGCGAGGGTGTCGGTGATTCCCGCGCCCCACTTGTTCAGCGAGGTACACGACAGGGGTGCCACCAGCATCGCGTCGCACTTCGGCAGGCTGTCCCGGGTGCCGGGGAGCTTGTACCGCGAGCGGACCGGGTGGCCGGTCAGGTCCTCCAGTTCGTCGAGGCGCGACTCCCACCAGCGGGCGGCGGACGGGGTGAGGATCAGGCAGACGTCCCAGCCCTTCGCCTGCGCGATGCGTACTCCGTCGTCGATGTATTCGGTCGGGCCTGCGGCGCAGGCGATCAGGTAGAGGATCACGTCGGGAGTTCATACCGGGCGGAGAGGTGGCGCAAGGGCCGGGCCGCCGGTGGTTGTGGGTGAGGCAGGGAATCCGTTCGTTTTTAAACAAGTCGCGGGATCGTTCCGAATTCATGCAATCACCCTGATGCGGGTTCGATATTCGGGGCATTTCGGGTTGCAGGGGTGGGCATCCGCTGTTCTCGCGGTGCTCTCTCGGGTCGCGCCCGAATGGCTGAACAAGTGGTCGATGGAATTCGCTGCAGTATGCATCTGTGCAGGTCGGGGGGAAGTTGATCACGTTTGGCGGATTCTGGCGATTAATAGTGAAACCCTCTGCCGATTGAGCGATAAGGCATCGCCCGCCCCCGATGCAACCCGTTCGGAGTCCTGTCCGGCCGCAGGTAAAATTTGCGGGCTCTGACGTGGCGATATATACCCCTTTGGTTTCTTTGTCCGAGAATGCTGCTCAACATGCGTCGGACCTAAGGACCCCGTCAGGTCGCCGGCGCGCTGGACAGGGAAAAGAAACTGATGAAACGAAGGCTCAGTGCAGCCGTCGTCACCATCCTTGTGATGTTGATGGGGCTGCACTTCTCCGCCGCCACGGCGCAGGCCGAAGTCGGTGATCAATCGCATTCCGATGCGGTGTTCATCGACGGCACCCTGCTCGGTGGCGATACCAGCGCCGTAGCCGGCATCGATGGGGCCCATGCGGACTACATCGACGGCACGACGCCAGGCACGTCGATGATCGACAACGCCCCCTTGGACGTCACCGCGCTCAGTGCGCTCACGGTGCCGCTGCCGACCACAGTCGCCGTCGGCGATCTGCTGACCCTCGGCACCGTGACGCAGTACGCCGAGGCGGATCCCAACGGGGCTTCCACGGCCAATACGAGCACCACGAACTTGTCCGCGGACCTCATCCCGCTGATCGGCGCGACTCCCGCGCTGAGCACGGCGAACCTGAGCTTCGGCGCGATCGGCTCGGAGGCGACCCTCGCCTCCGACGGGACACTGACGCGGACGACCCATATCGCGGACGCGACGCTCACCATGACGTCGCCGCTGATCGGTGACATGGTCACGCAGGTCAATAGCGCGGTCAGCACGCTGACCACCGCGCTCAACGGTCTGCAGAGCACCATTACCAGCGCGGTCAACAGCAGCGTCACGCAGATCATCAACCTCGTCGGCGGCATCACCGGAACCGCCAACACCAATACGACGGTCAGCGTCGACGCCTCGCGGCTCGACCAGGCCGTCGCCGACGTGCTCAGCGCGCCGCTGAGCACCAGCCTGGTCACGATCGACCCCTCCACCGGCACGATCACGGTCAACCTCGCCGGCGGGATCGACCTCAACAACATCCCGCCGAACACCACGCTGCTCAGCCCCGAGATCATGCAGCAGGTGAGCGCGGACATCGCGACGCTGATGAACCAGCTGCAGTCGAACCTGGACGCGGTCATCAACGACGCGCTGAACTACGTCGACGTCACGGTCCACTCCACCACCGCGATCACCGCGCCGTTCATCGGCCAGATCGCGGGCCTGACGATCGACTACACCGGCACCGTCAAGGACCTGATCAACGGCACGGCCCCGATCGCCATCGACGGTACGGGCCTGCTCGCGCCGGTGCCGCTCGACGCGGCGGCCACGATCATCCAGAACACCGTCGCCGCCGCGGTCAACAGCGCGGCGGGGGCCCCGATCGCGACAGCGGGCGCGGCCGTCGACGCCGCGGTCACCACGGCCAGCAACGCGCTGGCACCGGCGATGGCCCTGGTCGGCCAGGCCGCACAGGTCAATCTGAACGTGCAGAACGCGGCCGACGGCATCACCGCCCAGGCCGACGTGACCGCCGTACAGCTCGTCCTGCTGCCCGGCACCAACGCGTTCACGATGAACCTGGCGACCTCCAGCGTCGGCCCGAACGTCAACGTCGTCTACACCCCGACGGTCGCGGCCTCGAACACCAACCCGGGCACCCCGACCACCATCACCGGTGGCGGCTGGCCGCCGAACACCGACGTGACCCTCCAGGTCACCGACTCCACTGGCGCCCCGGTCGGCTCGCCGATCACCGTCACCACCGACGCCACCGGCAGCCTGCCACCGGGCACCGAATACCCGATCCCGGCCGGTACGCCCCTGGGCACGTACACCGTCACGGGTACGACCGCGGGCGGCACCACGGCCAGCGGCACCTTCCAGGTCGTCGACACGATCGCGCCCGACGCCCCGGTGATCACCGCCCCGGCCGACGGCTCCGTCACGACCGACAACACGCCCGTCATCACGGGCACGGGTGAGCCCGGCGCCACCGTCGAGGTCCTGGTCGACGGCGTCACCGTCGGCACGGCCACGGTGGCCCCCGACGGCACCTGGTCGCTCCCGACCACCACCCCGCTGCCCGACGGCCCGCATACGGTGACCGCCACCCAGACGGACCCCTCGGGCAACGTCTCCCCGGCGGCGACCAGCACCTTCACCGTGGACACCACGGCGCCCGACGCCCCCGTCATCACAGGACCGGCCGACGGCTCGACGATCACCAGCACCACCCCGACCATCACCGGCACCGGTGAGCCGGGCGCCACCGTGGACGTCACCGTCGACGGCGTCTCCCTCGGCAGCACCACGGTGAACCCCGACGGCACCTGGTCCCTGCCGGTCACGACCCCCCTGGCCGACGGTCCCCACACGGTGTCCGCCATCCAGACCGACCCCGCCGGCAACGTCTCCCCGGCGGCGACCAGTACGTTCACCATCGACACCACCGCACCCGCGGCCCCGGTGATCGAGGCGCCCACCAGCGGCACCACGACGGCCGACACCACGCCGACCGTCTCCGGTACGGGGACGCCGGGTTCGACCGTCACGGTCACCGACGGCACCGGTGCCGTCCTTGGCACCGCCCTGGTCGGCCTGGACGGCTCGTGGTCCTTCGACTCCGTCCCGCTCGCGGACGGCACGTACACCATCACCGCGACGCAGACCGACCCGGTCGGGAACGTGTCGCCGCTGTCCAACTCGGTGATCTTCACCGTGGACACCACGGCCCCGGCGGCCCCGGTCATCACCGGTCCGGCCGACGGCTCGATCATCGGCACCAACACCCCGACCATCACGGGTACGGGTGAGCCGGGCGCGACGGTGAACGTCGTCGTGGACGGCACCCCGCTGGGCACGGCCACGGTGGCCCCCGACGGCACCTGGTCCCTGCCGGTGACGACCCCGCTGGCCGACGGCCCGCACACGGTCGACGCCACGCAGACCGACGCCTCGGGCAACATCTCCCCGGCCGCGACCAGCACGTTCACCGTGGACACCACCGCCCCCGCCGCCCCGGTGATCAGCACCCCGGCGGACGGCTCCACCATCTCCGACACCACGCCGACCATCTCGGGCACCGGCGAGCCGGGCGCGACGGTGAACGTCGTACTCGACGGCACCCCGATCGGCACCGCGACCGTGGGCCTCGACGGCACCTGGTCGCTGCCCACCCCGGCGCCCCTGGCCGACGGTGTGCACACGGTCGACGCCACGCAGACCGACGCGCTGGGCAACGTATCCCCGGCGGCGACCAACACGTTCACGGTCGACGCCACCGCCCCCGCCGCCCCGGTCATCACCGCTCCGGCGGACGGCTCGACCACCGGCAACAACACCCCGACCATCACGGGTACGGGTGAGCCGGGCGACACCGTGAACGTCGTCGTCGACGGCGTCCCGCTCGGTACGGCCACGGTGGCCCCCGACGGCACCTGGTCCATCCCGGTCACGACCCCGCTGGCCGACGGCCCGCACACGATCGAGGCCACCCAGACCGACCCCGCCGGCAACATCTCACCGGCGGCGACCAGCACGTTCACCGTAGATACGACAGCGCCCGACGCCCCGGTCATCACCGGTCCCGCGGACGGCTCGACGATCACCAGCACCACCCCGACCATCACCGGCACCGGCGAGCCCGGCGCCACCGTGGACGTCACCATCGACGGCACGGTCGTCGGCACCACCGTGGTGGCCCCCGACGGCACCTGGTCCCTGCCGACCACCACCCCCCTGGCCGACGGTCCCCACACGGTGACCGCCACCCAGACCGACCCGTCGGGGAATGTCTCCCCGGTGGCCACCAGCACCTTCACCGTCGACACCACGGCGCCCGACGCCCCGGTGATCACCTCGCCGGCCGAGGGCTCCGTGACCTCCGACACCACCCCGACCATCACCGGTACGGGTACGCCGGGCTCGACCGTCACCGTCACCGACACCAGCGGCATCACGCTCGGTACGGCGACCGTCGCCCCGGACGGCACCTGGTCCTTCGACTCGGTCCCGCTCGCGGACAGCACGTACACCATCTCCGCGACGCAGACCGACCCCGCCGGCAACGTCTCGCCGGTGTCCAACTCGGTGATCTTCACCGTGGACACCGCCGCGCCGTCCGCCCCGACCATCACCTCGCCCGCCGACGGCTCGACCATCGCCGACAACACCCCCACCATCACGGGTACGGGTGAGCCGGGCGCGACGGTCGATGTCGTCGTGGACGGCGTCCCGGTCGGCACCGCGACCGTGGGCCTCGACGGCACCTGGTCGCTGCCCACCACCACCCCGCTCGCCGACGGTCCCCACACGGTCACCGCGACCCAGACCGACGCCTCGGGCAACGTATCCCCGGCTGCGACCAGTAACTTCACGGTCGACGCCACCGCCCCCGCCGCCCCGGTCATCACGGCCCCGGCGGACGGCTCGACCACCGGCAATCCCACGCCCACCATCACGGGTACGGGTGAGCCGGGCGCGACGGTCGATGTCGTCGTGGACGGCGTCCCGCTCGGTACGGCCACGGTGGCCCCCGACGGCACCTGGTCCATCCCCGTCACGACCCCACTGGCCGACGGTCCCCATACGGTGACCGCCACCCAGACGGACCCCTCGGGCAACGTCTCCCCGGCTGCGACCAGTAACTTCACGGTCGACACCACCGCCCCCGGCGCGCCGACCATCACCGGTCCCGCGGACGGCTCGACGATCAGCACCACGACCCCGACCATCACCGGCACCGGTGAGCCCGGCGCGACCGTAGAGGTCACCGTCGACGGCACGGTCATCGGCCAGACGACCGTCAACCCCGACGGCACCTGGTCCCTGCCGACCACCACCCCCCTGGCCGACGGACCCCACACGGTGTCCGCCATCCAGACCGACACGTCGGGCAACATCTCCCCGCCCGCCACCAGTACGTTCACGGTCGACACCACGGCGCCCGACGCCCCGGTGATCACGGCGCCCACCAGCGGCACCTCGACCTCCGACACCACGCCGACCATTTCGGGTACGGGTACGCCGGGTTCGACCGTCACGGTCACCGACGGCACCGGAGCCGTTCTCGGTACGGCCCCCGTCGCCCCCGACGGCACCTGGTCCTTCGACTCGGTCCCGCTCCCGGACGGCACGTACACCATCACCGCGACGCAGACCGACGCCGTCGGCAACGTGTCGCCGCTGTCCAACTCGGTGATTTTCACCGTGGACACCGCCGCTCCCGCCGCCCCGGTCATCACCGGTCCGGCGGACGGCTCGACGATCAACAACAGCACCCCGACCATCACGGGTACGGGTGAGCCGGGCGCGACGGTGGACGTCGTCGTGGACGGTGTTCCGCTGGGTACGGCCACGGTGGCCCCCGACGGCACCTGGTCCATCCCGGTCACCACCCCGCTGGCCGACGGCCCGCACACGGTCACCGCGACCCAGACGGACGCCGCCGGCAACGTCTCCCCCGTGGCGACCAGTAACTTCACCATCGACGCCACTGCCCCCGCCGCCCCGGTCATCACGGCCCCGGCGGACGGCTCGACGATCACCAGCGCCACCCCGACCATCACCGGTTCCGGTGAGCCGGGCGCGACCGTGGAGGTCACGCTCGACGGCGCCGTTCTCGGTACGGTCACCGTGGCCCCCGACGGCACCTGGTCGCTGCCCGTCACCACCCCGCTGGCCGACGGCCCGCACACGGTGACGGCGACCCAGACCGACCCGCTGGGCAACGTCTCCCCGGTCGCGACCAGCAACTTCACGGTCGACACCACCGCGGACGCCGCGCCGGTGATCACCTCGCCCACCCAGGGCCAGGTGACCGCCGACACCACCCCGGACATCACGGGTACGGGCGTTCCGGGAGCGACCGTCGACGTCACGCTCGACGGCACCGTCATCGGTACGACGACGGTGGCCCCCGACGGCACCTGGACGCTGCCCGTCACCACCCCGCTCGCGGACGGCACCCACACGGTGTCCGCCACGCAGACGGACCCCTCGGGCAACGTCTCCCCGGCCTCCACGCCGGTCGACTTCACCGTCGACACCACGGCACCGGCCGCCCCGGTCATCGCGTTCCCCGGTCAGGGTGACGTGACGTCCGACACCACGCCGATCGTCACCGGCACCGGCGAGCCCGGCGCCACGGTCACGGTCAGCATCGACGGTGTCGTCATCGGTACGACCACGGTCAACCCGGACAGCACCTGGTCCCTGCAGACCACCGACCCGCTGGCCGACGGCCCGCACACGGTCAGTGCGACGCAGACCGATGTCGTGGGCAACGTCTCGCCCGCGGCGAGCAACGACTTCACGGTCGACAGCACCGGGCCCGCGGCTCCGGTGATCACCTCGCCGGCGGCCGGATCCACGACCGCCGACTCCACCCCCGACATCACCGGCACCGGTGAGCCGGGCGCCACGGTCGAGGTCTTCGTGGACGGCACCGCCATCGGTGTCACCACGGTGGCCCCCGACGGCACCTGGACGTTCACCCCGACCACCCCGCTGGCCGACGGTCCCCACACGGTGACCGCCACCCAGACGGACGCGGCCGGCATCGTGTCCCCCGTATCCGCACCGGTCGACTTCACCGTCGATACCGGCGCGCCGGCCGCCCCGGTCATCACGGCCCCGGCGGACGGTTCGACGATCAGCAGCCCGACGCCCACCATCACGGGTACGGGTGAGCCGGGCGCCACGGTGAACGTCGTCCTCGACGGCACCCCGCTCGGTACGGCCACGGTGGCCCCCGACGGCACCTGGTCGCTGCCCGTCACGACCCCGCTGGCCGACGGCCCGCACACGGTCGAGGCGACGCAGACCGACGCCACCGGCAACGTCTCCCCGGCGGCGACCAGCACGTTCACGGTCGACGCCACCGCCCCCGCCGCCCCCGTGATCACTGGTCCCGCGGACGGCTCGACGATCACCAGCACCACCCCGACCATCACCGGCACCGGCGAGCCCGGCGCCACGGTCGACGTCACCGTCGACGGAACAGTCGTCGGTCAGACGACGGTCAACCCCGACGGCACCTGGTCCCTGCCCGTGACCACCCCGCTGGCCGACGGCCCGCACACGGTGACCGCGACGCAGACCGACCCGTCCGGCAACGTCTCCCCGGCGGCGACCAGCACGTTCACGGTCGACACCACCGCCCCGGCGGCCCCGGTGATCGAGGCGCCCACCAGCGGCTCGTCCACCACCGACACCACCCCGACCGTCTCCGGAACCGGCACGCCGGACTCCGTGGTGACGGTCACCGACAGCACCGGCGCCGTACTCGGTACGGCCACCGTCGCCCCCGACGGCACCTGGTCCTTCGACTCGGTGGCGCTCGCGGACGGCACGTACACCATCTCCGCGACCCAGACCGACCCGTCCGGCAACGTCTCGCCCGTGTCCAACTCGGTGATCTTCACCGTGGACACCACGGCGCCGGCGGCTCCGGTCATCACCGGTCCGGCGGACGGTTCCACCATCAACGACCCCACCCCGACCATCACGGGCACGGGTGAGCCGGGCGCGACCGTAGAGGTCACCGTCGACGGCACCGTCATCGGCACCACGACGGTGAACCCCGACGGCACGTGGTCGCTGCCGACCACCACGCCGCTGGCGGACGGCCCGCACACGGTCAGCGCCACACAGACCGACGCGGCCGGCAACACCTCGCCCGCGGGGACGAGCACCTTCACCGTCGACGCCACGGCGCCGGCCGCCCCGGTCATCACGGCCCCGGCGGACGGTTCGACCATCGGTGATCCCACGCCCACCATTTCGGGTACGGGTGAGCCGGGCGCCACGGTGAACGTCGTCCTGGACGGCACTCCGCTCGGTACGGTCACCGTGGCCCCGGACGGGACCTGGTCCCTGCCCGTCACGACCCCGCTGGCCGACGGCCCGCACACGGTCGAGGCGACGCAGACCGACGCCCTCGGCAACGTCTCCCCGGCGGCGACCAGCACGTTCACGGTCGACGCCACCGCCCCCGCCGCCCCGGTCATCACGGGCCCGGCGGACGGTTCCACCATCACCAGCACCACCCCGACCATCACGGGTACGGGTGAGCCGGGCGCCACGGTCGACGTCACCGTCGACGGCACCCCCGTCGGTACGGCCACGGTCAACCCCGACGGCACCTGGTCCCTGCCGGTCACCACTCCGCTCGCGGACGGTTCGCACACGATCAGCGCGACCCAGACCGACCCCGCGGGCAACGTCTCCCCGGCGGCGACCAGCACGTTCACGGTCGACACCACCGCCCCGGCGGCCCCGGTGATCACGGCGCCCACCAGCGGCACCACGACCACCGACAACACCCCGACGGTATCCGGCACGGGTACCCCCGGTTCGACGGTGACAGTCACCGACGGCACCGGCGCCGTGCTGGGAACGGCCCTGGTGGCGCCCGACGGCACCTGGTCGTTCGACACCGCCGTCCTCGCGGACGGCACGTACACCATCTCCGCGACTCAGACGGACGCGTCCGGCAACGTCTCGCCGGTGTCCAACTCGGTGATCTTCACCGTGGACACCACGGCGCCGGCGGCCCCGGTCATCACGAGTCCGGCGGCCGGTTCGACGATCACGGACAACACCCCGACCATCACAGGTACCGGCGAGCCCGGCGCCACGGTCGAGGTCAGCGTCGACGGCACCGTCATCGGTACGACGACGGTGAACCCCGACGGCACGTGGTCGCTGCCGACCACCACGCCGCTGGCGGACGGCCCGCACACGGTCAGCGCCACGCAGACCGACGCGGCGGGCAATGTCTCCCCGGCCGGGAGCAACGACTTCACGGTGAACACCACCGTGACGGTCGAGCCCCCGGTGATCACCTCGCCGTCCAGCGGTGACGTGATCGGTGACAGCACTCCGACGATCACGGGTACGGGCACCCCGGGCGACACGGTCACGGTCATCGTCGACGGCACCCCCGCCGGCACGACCACGGTCCAGCCCGACGGCACGTGGACGTTCACGCCGAGCACCCCGCTCGGTGAGGGCGACCACACCGTCACCGCCACCCAGACCGACCCGGCCGGCAATGTTTCCCCGCCGTCCGCTCCGGTCGACATCACGATCGACACCGTGGCGCCCGCCGCCCCGGTGATCACCAGTCCGGCGGATGGCTCGACCATCACGGACAACACCCCGACAGTCACCGGCACCGGTGAGCCGGGCGCCACGGTCGAGGTCTCCGTCGACGGCACCGTGATCGGTACCACGACGGTGAACCCCGACGGCACGTGGACGTTCGACCTCACCACCCCGCTGGCCGACGGCCCGCACACGGTCAGCGCCACGCAGACCGACGCGGCCGGCAACACCTCACCGGCCGGGAGCAACGACTTCACGGTGAACACCACCGTGACCGTCCCCGCTCCCGTGATCACGAGCCCGGCCGACGGTTCGACGGTCACCGACGCCACGCCCACCATCACGGGTACCGGCGTTCCGGGCGACACGGTCGAGGTCTCCGTCGACGGCACCGTGATCGGTACCGTGACGGTCGGTCTGGACGGCAGCTGGTCGATCGACGTTCCGACCGCCCTGGCGGACGGCGCGCACACGGTCAGTGCCACGCAGACCGACGCGGCGGGCAATGTCTCCCCGGCGGCGAGCAACGACTTCACGGTGAACACCACCGTGACGGTCGAGCCCCCGGTGATCACCTCGCCGTCCAGCGGTGACGTGATCGGTGACAGCACCCCGACGATCACGGGTACGGGTACGCCGGGCGACACGGTCACGGTCATCGTCGACGGCACCCCCGCCGGCACGACCACGGTCCAGCCCGACGGCACGTGGACGTTCACGCCGAGCACCCCGCTCGGTGAGGGCGACCACACGATCACGGCCACGCAGACCGACGCGGCGGGCAACACGTCCGACCCGTCGGCACCGGTGGACATCACGATCGACACCGTCGCGCCGGCCGCTCCGGTGATCACGAGTCCGGCGGATGGTTCGACGATCACGGACAGCACCCCGACCGTTACGGGTACCGGTGAGCCGGGCGCGACGGTCGAGGTCAGTGTCGACGGGACCGTCGTCGGTACGACGACGGTGAACCCCGACGGCACCTGGTCGCTGGACGTGACCACCCCGCTGGCCGACGGCCCGCACACGGTCAGCGCCACGCAGACCGACGCGGCGGGCAACGTATCCCCGGCCGGGAGCAACGACTTCACGGTGAACACCACCGTGACCGTCGAGCCCCCGGTGATCACCTCGCCGTCCAGCGGCGATGTGATCGGTGACAGCACCCCGACCATCTCGGGCACCGGCACCCCGGGTGACACGATCGAGGTCATCGTCGACGGCACGCCGATCGGCACGACCACCGTCGACCCCGACGGCACGTGGACGTTCACGCCGAGCACCCCGCTCGGTGACGGCGACCACACGATCACGGCCACCGAGACCGACGCGGCGGGCAACACGTCCGACCCGTCGGCGCCGGTGGACATCACCATCGACACCGTGGCGCCCGACGCCCCGGTGATCACGGGACCCGCTGACGGCTCCACCGTCAACGACAGCACCCCGACGATCACCGGCACGGGCGAGCCCGGCGCCACCGTGGAGGTCTCCGTCGACGGCACCGTCGTCGGCACCACCACGGTCCGCCCCGACGGCACCTGGTCCCTGGAGCTCACCGACCCGCTGGCCGACGGCCCGCACACGGTCAGCGCCACCCAGACCGACGCCGCCGGCAACACCTCGCCGGCCGGGAGCAACGACTTCACGGTGGACACCACCGTGACCGTCGAGCCCCCGGTCATCACCTCCCCGACCGACGGTGAAGTCGTTCACGACAACACGCCGACGATCACGGGAACGGGCGAGCCGGGCGACACGGTCCAGGTCATCGTGGACGGCCGGCAGGTCGGCACGACGACCGTGGGCAGCGACGGCACGTGGACGTTCACGCCGAGCGACACGCTCGGCGAGGGCGAGCACACGGTGACCGCGACCGAGACGGACGCCGAGGGCAATGTGTCCGAGCCGTCCGCGCCGGTCGACTTCATCGTCGACGTCGTCCCGCCGCGTGAGGTCGGCACGATCACCGTCCACAAGACGGACGAGAGCACCGGCGATCCGCTGGCCGGGGCCGTGTTCCAGCTGTGGCAGGAGTCGAACGGCACGGCAGGGCTGCAGACCGACGGTGCCGACCCCGACACCGCGATCGACACGGCCTGCGCCACGGACGGCGAGGGCATCTGCACCTTCGCCGCCCTGACGCTCGACACCTACTACCTGGAGGAGACGGACGTACCGGAGGGCTTCCAGCTCCCCGACAACCCGATCACCGGCCCGCTCGAGCTGGTCCGCGACAACCAGGTCATCACCGAGGAACTGACCAACGTCCCGGCGCAGGTCTGCAAGAAGGGCAAGGCCTGCAAGTAGTCGAACCCCTCTCACCGGCCGGCCCCCGACGCGCACCCAGCGCGCCGGGGGCCGGCCGTTTCATGTCCGGTACGAATCGGGCGCCCCCCGCGTCACAGCCCCGCCGGCAGCCGCGTCAGCAGCCCCCCGATGTCCGTCGACGCCGGCAGCGTCCCGAACGAGAAGCCCTGGTCCCCCGCCAGCCGTGAGGCGCAGAACGCGTCCGACACCGCCGCCGGGGCGTGGCGGACCAGGAGCGACGCCTGCAGGGTGAGCGCCAGGCGTTCCACCAGGCGGCGGGCGCGGAGCTGGGCGTCCGCGGGGTTCGCGAGGTCGGACTCGATGGACCGCCAGGCCGCCGACACCCGCGCGTCGTCCGCCGCCGCGACCTCCGCCCGGAACGCCGCCAGGGACTCCGGCTCCCGCGCCAGCGCCCGCAGGACGTCCAGCGCGTTGACGTTCCCCGACCCCTCCCAGATGCCGTTCAGCGGGGCCTCCCGGTACAGCCGCGGCAGCCCGGAATCCTCGACGTAGCCGTTGCCGCCCAGGCACTCCAGCGCCTCCGCGACCGCCGCCGGCTGCCGCTTGCACACCCAGTACTTGCCCACCGCCGTGGCCAGCCGCAGGAACGCCCACTCGCCGGCGTCCCCGCGATGCGCCCGGTCCGCCGCCCCCGCCAGCCGCAGCGCGAGGGTCGTCGCCGCCTCCGACTCCAGCGCCAGGTCCGCGATCACGTTCCGCATCAGCGGCTGGTCGATCAGCTTCGCCCCGAACACCGACCGGTACCGCACATGGTGCGCCGCCTGCGCGAGCGCCGCCCGCGTACCGGAGGCGGACCCGAGGACGCAGTCCAGCCGGGTCATCGTCACCATGTCGATGATCGTCCGCACCCCCTGCCCCTCGACCCCCACCAGCCACGCCACCGTGTCGTCGAACTCCGGCTCACTGCTGGCGTTCGACCGGTTCCCCAGCTTGTCCTTCAGCCGCTGGATCCGGAACGTGTTACGGGACCCGTCCGGCAGGACCCGGGGCACGAGGAAGCACGACAGCCCGCCCGGCGCCTGCGCCAGGACCAGAAACACGTCGTTCATCGGCGCGCTGGTGAACCACTTGTGCCCCCGCAGCCGCCAGCTCCCGTCCGCCGACTCGACGGCGGACGTCGTGTTCGACCGGACGTCCGTCCCGCCCTGCTTCTCCGTCATCCCCATCCCCGCCAGCAGCCCCCGCTTCGAGGCGGGCGCCCGCAGGCCCGGGTCGTACACCCGGGACGTCAGCAGCGGCTCGTACACGGCGGCGAGCTCCGGCGCCCGGCGCAGCGCCGGGACCACCGCGTACGTCATCGACACCGGGCACCCGTGCCCCGACTCCGCGCTGCTCCACACCATGAACCCCGCCGCCCGCGCCACATGCGCGCCCGGCCGCTCGTCCGCCCACGGTGTGCCGCCCAGGCCCGCGCCGATCGCGACGTCCATGAGGGAGTGGTACGCGGGGTGGAAGTCCACCTCGTCGATCCGGTTGCCGTAGCGGTCGTGCGTACGCAGCTCCGGCTCGTGCCGGTTGGCCTGGTCCGCCCACCGCTGGACCTCCTCGCTGCCCGCGCGGCGGCCGAGACGGTGCAGCTCGTCGAGGTGCCACGCGGCGCCCTCGCGGCGGACGCCCTCCAGCAGGACCGGGTCCTCGGCGACGTCGTGGCCGGTGAGCGGCGGGGGCTGGTTGGTGACCTCGTGGGTGGCGGTCATGGCCGGAGTCCTTCCTGAAGGGTGGGGGCGCCCGCACAGCGCAGGGACATCGCGATCAGCTCCGCGACCAGGGCCTCGTCGGGCGTGCCCAGCGGGTCGACGAGGACCTCGCCGATGGCGCCGGTCAGCGCGGCGGCGGTGATCCACTCGTTCTGTACGGGCAGCGGCCCCTCGGCGGACCCCTCCGCGATCACCTTCGCGAACAGCTCCCGGTACCGCCGCCGGAACTCCAGCCGCTCCGCGCCCACCGCCGCGTCCGCCGGCGCCGCCAGCAGCGCGTACGCCAGCCCACGCCGCTCCAACGCCCGCCGCGCGAAGACCCGCACCCCCCGCGCCAGCCGCTCCACCGGATCACCGGCGCCGCGCAGCACCTCGCCCAGCACCTCGACCTCGCGCCCCGACGCCCGCCGGAACACCTCGACGGCCAGCGCGCTCTTCGACGGAAAGTGCTGGTAGACGGAGCCGGCGGAGATCCCGGCCGCGGCGGCGACCACGGAGACGGACGCCTGCGCCCAGCCGACGTCGGCCACCACGGTCGTGGCCTGATCGACCAGATGCTCCCGGGCCGCCTGCAGCCGCTCGAGCTCGGCGGGGGTCTTGCGGTACGCCATACAAGAAGTGAAGCACCATTCAGAGCTTCGTGCCAGATCAGTCGGCCTGCAACGCCGACTCCACCTGCTGGACCACCCGCCACAGCGGCGCCCGCTTCCGCGTCACCATCACGATGACGTCGTCGTCCTCCTCGACCGCCGCGGGCCGCTCCTGCGCGCTCCATACCCGCCGCACCATGGCGAACGCGTGATCGAGATCCCGCTCGGCGTCCCGCGTCCCGCCCGACCGCAGCCACGACCGCAGCGCGTTGTTGTGCGCGGCGACCACCGCCGCCGCGACCACCTCGGCGCGCAGCCCGCTGTCGGGGTCACCCGCCCAGCAGTCCCGCAGATAACCGGCGAGCTGCCGCTCGTACCGCCGGACGACGGACGCCTCGTACGTACGCAGCCCCGGGACGTCCCGCGTCAGCCCGTAGCGCTGGACCGAGAACTCGGGCTTCGCGGTGTACATGCGCATCACGATCCGGGCCGCGTCGCAGACCCTGCTGATCGGATCGGGGTCCTCGCTGGCCCGGAGGAAGGCGCTCATGTCGGCCAGACACCGCTCGTGGTCGGGGAAGACCACGTCCTCCTTGCTGGGGAAGTAGCGGAAGAACGACCGCCGCCCCACATCCGCCCGCGCCACGATGTCGTCCACCGTCGTCTGCTCGAAGCCCCGCTCGACGAAGAGCTGGAACGCCGCCTCGACAAGGCGCTCCCGCATGGGTGTCACACGGTGCTTGCGCGCATCGGTCATAGGGGGAACGTAGCACTGCGATCCCATTTTTGGCACTTGGTGTCTTGCGAAAGGGTACTGAGTGCCATAGTTTCGTGTCAGTGAATGCTCGACGGCGGCATGCGACCGTCTCGTACCGGTAGGAGAGCCGACGTGACCCTGAGGATCGTTGTCCCTGTGAAGTTTGTGCCCGACGCCACGGGCGACCGGCACTTCGCCGAGGATCTGACCACGGACCGTGAGGCGGTGGACGGTCTGCTGTCGGAGCTGGACGAGTATGCGGTGGAGCAGGCGCTGCAGATCTCGGAGGCGGCCGACGATGCCGAGGTCACGGTGCTGACGGTGGGTCCGGAGGATGCCCGGGACGCGCTGCGCAAGGCGTTGTCGATGGGGGCGGACAAGGCCGTGCACGTGGAGGACGACGACCTGCACGGCACGGACGCGCTGGGGACGTCGCTGGTGCTGGCGGCGGCGGTGGAGAAGGCCGGGTTCGACCTGGTCGTGTGCGGGATGGCGTCGACGGACGGCACGATGGGTGTGCTGCCGGCGCTGCTGGCCGAGCGGCTGGGGGTCCCGCAGGTGACGCTGCTGTCGGAGGTCGCGGTCGAGGGCGGCACGGTGACGGGCCGTCGTGACGGTGACACCGCCTCGGAGCAGCTGGAGGCTTCCCTCCCGGCCGTCGTCTCGGTGACGGACCAGTCGGGTGAGGCCCGCTACCCCTCCTTCAAGGGGATCATGGCGGCGAAGAAGAAGCCGGTGGAGTCCTGGGACCTGGAGGACCTGGACCTGGACGGTGAGCAGGTCGGTCTGGCGGGTGCGTGGACGGCGGTGGACGAGGCTGCGGCGCGTCCGGCCCGGTCGGCGGGCACGATCGTCAAGGACGAGGGCGAGGGCGGCAAGCAGCTCGCCGAGTTCCTCGCGGGCCAGAAGTTCATCTGAGCCCTTTCCCCTTTCCTCCCTTCGTCTTGCAGGAGTTGTGCATCATGGCTGAAGTTCTGGTTTACGTCGATCATGTGGACGGTGCGGTCCGCAAGCCCACCCTGGAGCTGCTGACCCTGGCCCGCCGCCTCGGCGAGCCCGTGGCCGTCGCGCTGGGTGCGGGCGCGGAGGCCACCGCCTCCACCCTGGGCGAGCACGGGGCCGTAAAGGTCCTGACCGCCGACGCCTCCGAGTTCGCGGACTATCTCGTGGTGCCGAAGGTGGATGCCCTCCAGGCCGCCTGCAAGGCTGTCTCTCCGGCCGCCGTCCTGATCCCGTCCTCCGCGGAGGGCAAGGAGATCGCCGCCCGCCTCGCGGTACGTATCGGCTCGGGTCTGATCACCGACGCGATCGACCTGGAGGCCGGTGACGAGGGCCCCGTCGCCACGCAGTCGGCGTTCGCCGCCGCGTTCACGACGAAGTCCCGTGTCACCCGCGGCACCCCGGTGATCACGGTCAAGCCGAACTCCGCCCCCGTGGAGGCCGCTGCGGCGGCCGGCGTGGTGGAGGCCCTGGCGGTGTCGTTCTCGGAGGCCGCGACCGGCACGAAGGTCACCGCCCGCACCGCCCGCGAGTCGACCGGGCGCCCGGAGCTGACCGAGGCCGCGATCGTGGTGTCCGGTGGCCGTGGCGTCAACGGTGCGGAGAACTTCCCGCTGATCGAGGCCCTGGCCGACTCCCTCGGCGCGGCCGTCGGCGCCTCCCGCGCCGCGGTGGACGCCGGCTGGTACCCCCACACCAACCAGGTCGGCCAGACCGGCAAGAGCGTGTCCCCGCAGCTCTACATCGCGGCGGGCATCTCCGGCGCCATCCAGCACCGGGCCGGCATGCAGACGTCCAAGACGATCGTCGCGATCAACAAGGACCCCGAAGCCCCCATGTTCGACCTGGTCGACTACGGCGTGGTCGGCGACCTCTTCCAGGTCGTCCCCCAGCTGACCGAAGAGGTCAACGCCCGCAAGGGCTGACCCCCGGAGACCGCGGCAGGCCCCGTACCCTCACCCGACACGGGAGCCTGCCGCACCTCTCACCCGGAAGAAGACGAGGACCCCGACGGCGACGGCGACGGCCCCGGCGTGTTCTCCTCCGGCAGATGCCGGCTGACCTCCGCCTCCGTCAGCCCCAGCCCGCCCAGCGTGATCTCGTCCCACGCCTGCAGCGCCTTCGAGTCCCGGTCCAGATAAAGGATCGACGCCGTCACCTTCTCCGGCACCCCCTGCTCCAGCGCCCGCAGCCCGCCCCCGCCCGCCGAGCCCTCGACCATCATCCGCGTCCCGCCCGGCAGATCGTGCTGCTTACGGTTGTGCTTGTGCCCGGCGAGGGCCAGCGGGACCAGCCCGTCGACCTGCTGCACGCACAGCGGCTCGTGCGCGATCGCCACATCCGCCCGCTGCGGCCCCCCGGAGACCTCCGGCCGCAGCGCGTCCGCGAGCTCGCGACCGGCGGCGATCTCCGCCGGATCACCGGCCGCCCGCACCGACCGGTCCGGGGTGAACTGCGGGTCCCCGATCCCCGCGATCCGCAGCCCCTCGACGGTCACCGTCCGCGCGTCGTCCACCACGATCGCGTTCTTCTGCCGCTCCATCGCCTTCTGCGTGGCGGCGGAGTCGTGGTTCCCGCGCACCCACACGTACGGCGCCCCGAGCCCGGCGATCGGCTCCAGGAACCGGTTCTCCGCCTCCGACCCGTGGTCCATCGTGTCGCCGGTGTCGATGATCACGTCCACCTCGTACTGCGTGACCAGCGACCGGATGATGCCCCATGAGGCCGGGTTGAGGTGGATGTCGGAGACGTGCAGGATCCGCATCGTGGTCGGATCCGGCTGGTACGCGGGGAGGGTGGACGTCGCCTCGTACAGCGTCGTCACATTGGTCACCAGCCGGGCCAGTTCCCGCTGGTAGACGTCGAAGTCGCTGACGATGCTGCGGGCGTTGCCGACCAGGCCGGGGGCGCTGGTCAGCAGCCCCGAGTAGCGCGGCTCCAGTACGGACTTCGGGTTCCACGTGGCGTACGCCGTGCCCGCCGACGCCGCGAGCAGCGTCAGCGCCAGCCCGCCCGCCGCCAGCGCCCGCCGGGGTGTGCGGTACACCGCCAGGCCCAGCGCCGTCGCGCCGCACAGCACCGCGACGCAGGAGCGTGCCGCGAGATCGATCGTGCCGGAGCGGATGTCCCCGGCGACCTCGTCCTCCAGCCCCGACAGCCGCTCCGGGTGTGCCACCAGGGCCCGGGAGCGGTCCGGGTCGAGCTGGTCGACGTCCACGTCGAGGCGGATGGGTGCCCGGTGGGTGTCGAGCCGCAGCGCCCCCAGCGGCGATACGTTGATCTTTGTACCGCCCGAAAAGGAGGGCCGCAGCGTCATCTGCGTCTCCATCGGCCCCACCGACGTCCGTACGCTCCCCACCACCAGCAGCCCCAGCCACGCCCCGATCAGCGTGACCAGGACCAGCCCCAGCGCCCGGACGAACGGGCGGGGGAGTCGGAGCCGACGGGTCAGGGACCGCAGAAACTGCGCCGCGCGGGACATTGTGACCGTATGCCCCGGCCCCGCCGCCCGTATGCGGCGACGTGACGGACGCGACGTGACGGAGAATGGCTGATGTGCTGGAGATGCCGAACGAGGAGTTCGAGGAACTGGTCGCGGAAGCGCTCGACCGCATTCCGCCCGAGCTGACACGGCTGATGGACAACGTCGCCGTGTTCGTGGAGGACGAGCCGGAGCCCGGGGACCCGGACCTGCTCGGGCTGTACGAGGGGACGCCCCTGACCGAGCGCGGCGAGTGGTACGCGGGGGTGCTGCCCGACCGGATCACGATCTATCGTGGGCCGACACTGCGGATGTGCTCCTCGCGCGAGGAGGTCGTGGCGGAGGCCGAGGTGACCGTGGTGCACGAGATCGCCCACCACTTCGGCATCGACGACGAGAGGCTGCACGCGCTTGGTTACGGATGACGGGGTCCGCCCCGGCGGCGGGCACGTCGAGGAGCCGATCGACCCGGACGTCGACCTCCATCTGCCGTCCAACCGGGCCGAGACGGCCGGGTTCGGGCTCGAGAAGGTGCTCGGCGTCATCGCGCTGGGCGGTGTCCTGGGGGCGCTCGGCCGGTACGGGGTGACCCTGCTCTGGACCACGCCGTGGGCGGTGCTGTGCGTGAACGTCGTCGGCTGCGGGCTCATCGGCGTGCTGATGGTACTGGTCAGCGAGATGGGGACGGCGCATCCGCTGGTCCGGCCGTTCCTCGGGACGGGGGTGCTCGGCGGGTTCACCACCTTCTCCACGTACTCCGTCGGCTTCGCGGAGTTCCTGTGGGACGGGCGGCCGGTCGCGGGCCTCGGGTACGCGTTCGGCACGCTCGCCGGGGCGATGTGCGCCGTGTGGGCGGCGGCGACGGTCACCCGGCGGGTGGTGGCGCGGTGAACTGGCTGCTGATCGTGGCGGGGGCCGCCGTGGGCGCGCCGCTGCGGTATCTCACCGACCGGGCGGTGCAGGCGCGGCACGATTCGGTGTTCCCGTGGGGGACGTTCGTCGTCAACGCCTGCGGGAGCCTGCTCCTCGGGCTGCTGACGGGCGCCGCCGTGTCGGACGCGACGACCGCGCTGTTCGGTACGGGGCTGTGCGGGGCACTCACGACATACTCCACCTTCTCGTACGAGACCCTGCGCCTCGCCGAGGGCGGCTGGAAATTTCTCGCCTTCGCCAATATGGCGGCGTCCGTGCTGGTCGGACTGGGCGCCGTGGTCCTCGGGACGGAGATCGCGGGGGCACCGCCGGCCTGAGCGCCGTGTCCTGGTGGCCCGTACGGGAGTTGAGCAGTGCACGCTCACGTCCGACGGCCCCTCGTGGCGGGCCGCGTGACCCACAGGGCCCGCGGCGGCGGGCGGAAGAGGTGTCCTGCGATGGCCGACCTGCCCGCTCGCTCCGTCCGGGGTCTCGCTGCGGCGCTCGTCGTCGCCGGGACCATCACCGGAGCGCTCACCGGCTGCGTGACCGTGCCCGGGGCCGAGCGGACGGTGGCGCCGGGGGCGGTGCCGGAGTCCGGGCAAGGTGTACGGCCGGACGGCGGCAAGGGCGCGTCGCCGGCGCCGGCCCGTACGGCGGCCGGCCCCCGCGACCCGTCCGCCTCCCCGTCGCCCTCCGCACCGGGCCCTCGATCTGCGCGGCGTCGCCGACGAGCACCGTCACGAGGCGGTCCACCGGGAACGCGGCGATCGCGGCGGCCGTGGCCTCCACCGTGCCGGTCTCCGCCAGCCGGATGTACTGC
>NZ_WEGJ01000022.1 GCF_009604385.1 Streptomyces smaragdinus | reverse complement strand
GCGCGGTCGGTGGTGACGACGAGGGCGACGCGGTCACCCCGGTTGAGCTCGATCCGGCCGGGGGGCGGGGTGACCTTTCCGCCGGCGACGGTGATGCGCACGGTCTTGTCGGGGAGGCCGTCGTCGGAGGCGGTGTGGCGCCGGCTTCGTCGGGGGGTGTCCGGCCTTCGGCCGTCGCGGGCGGTGTGGCGCCGGAATCCGCCGTCGTGCGGGGGCGGTTGGTGGATGAGGTGCTTGGACGGTCCGTGCTGGCGCGGGCGGTGGCCCGGTCCCGGCTGCGTCTGGACGGGGCCGACGCCGTGGCGTGGGCGGCGCTGGTGCTCGCGGAGGTCGATCCGTCGGTGCTGGGGCGGCCGTCGGGCGGTGCGGTGGTGGGCGAGGTGGCCCGACGGCTCGGGGCTCCGTCCGGGCGGGTGGGGGATGTTGGGAGCGTAGGCGGTTCAGAACGCCCGGGAAGTCCCGTACCGGTGTCGACGACCCCGGCGGACGCTCCCCGCGCCCCGGAGCCGAAGGACGACACCGCGACCCCCAACCCCCGGGGCCTGCCCACCCGATGGGCCGGACTGCTGTTCCTGCTCGCCCTCGCACCAGCCGTGGGCCTGCCCCACGCCGTCCTCGCGACGCCCGCCCTCGCCGGCCGGTCCCTGCCGTGGGTGCTCCAGGGCGTGGCCCTCACCCTGGTCCCGGCGGCCGGTGACGACCCGGCGCTGGCCGCGTTCGCCGGACTCGACCCGCTGGAGCCCTCGCCCCTGCGGGTCGCCCCGCCCGCCTCGCCAGACGAGCGGTGCGCGGTCGGCGAACTCGCCGGGCGCTGGGCCCGGGCGGCGGCCGAGGCGCTGGGCCGGCCCCCGGAGGCGGGCCCGGTGACGGTACGGGCCCTGGCCGCGCGCCGGGGGGAGATCGTCTTCGACCCCGGCTGGATCGAGGCCGTACTCCCGCTGGACGAGGTGGACGTCGACGTCCGGGTGGCGGGGCTGGACCTCGACCCGGGATGGGTGTGGTGGCTCGGCTGCGTCGTGCGCTATCGCTATGTGTGAGCGTCTGCGGATCGGGCTCAGCCAACAGGTGTCGCATCACGCGTGGGTGACGGTCCGTCACGAAGCTGTTGGTCATGACGATCCTCCATGACGCGCAGGCGGTGCTGCCGGATGTGGACCTGCCGCAGCACCGCACCAGCCGGGGCCTGACCGCCCGGGCCGCGCACGTGGCGCTGCGGATCGCCGACCTGGTCGAGGCCACCTGCGCGACCGGGCCGGCCGCACCGACCGTGACGTTCCTCCGGTCGTGGGCCGAGCACACGGGACGCACCGGCCCGGGACCGGCCGACCCGTCGCCCCCGCTGGAGCGGCTGCGGACGCGGTACGGGCTGGGCACGGTGGCCCGGGACCTGCTGCTGCTCGCGGGTCTGCCCGAGGAACACGAGGGGCTGGCGGGCACGTTCCGGGCCCTGCACCCGCAGGGCGAGCCCCGTCCGACGCTGGGTCTGGCCGCGCTGCTCGCGGATCCCGACGGTGACGGCCGCCCGCTGATCCGCCGCCTGTGCGCACCCGGCGGGGTGATCGACGAGGGCCTTGTACGCACCGTCGGGGACGGCCCCCTGTTCGAGCGTTCCGTCGAGCCGGCGCCGGCGCTGTGGGAGGCGCTGCACGGCTGGGACGCCTGGCCTGCCGCCCTGGCCAGGGTGCCGGCCGGGGCGCCGCCGCCGGGGCTGGACGGCTGGCTGCGGCTGCCCGCCGTGCGCCGGGCGGTCGCCGCGCTGCCGTCGCCGGTGGCGCGGACGGTGGTGCTCACGGGCGAGGACGAGGCCGTGGTCATGAGCCGGTGCGCGGCGATGGCGGCCGCCGCCGGCATGCGGCTGCTCGCCGCCCGGGTCGCCGCGGACGACACCGCGGGCGCCCGGCTGCTCGCGGCGCACGCGGCGGTACGGGATGCCGTCCCGGTGTTCTGTGTCACCGCCCCGCGGCAGGAGGGCACGGCCGCCCCGCTGGACCTGTCCTGGCTGCGGGGTCCCGCCCTGGTCTGCGGGCGGCCCGGGTCGTTCCGGCCGACGGACCCGCGTCCGGTGCTGACCGTGCCGCTGGGGCCGCTCGCCCCGGACGACCATCGCCGCGCCTGGTCGCAGGGCGTGCCGCAGCTGCGGTCCCTCGCGGCCGTGCTGGCGATGCGCCATCCGCTGGACCCGGCGCTCACGGCCGTGGTGGCCGCCGATCTGCGCGGCCGGCACCACCTCGGCGCGCAGCCGCAGCTCGAGGACGTCTCGGCGGCGATCCGCGGCCGGGCCGCCATCATCCTGCCGCCGGGCGTGAGCCTGAGCTCCCCGGACGTCCCCTGGGACCGCCTCGTCCTGCCGCCGGAGCCGGCCCGGCAGCTCCGGGACGCGGTGTCCCGGCTGGACCACCGGCAGCTGGTCCTCCAGGACTGGGGATTCGCCGAGCGGGTACGGGCCGGGCGCGGCGTCCGGCTGCTCTTCACCGGCCCTCCCGGCACGGGCAAGTCGCTGGCGGCGGCGGCCGTCGCCAGCGCCGCGCGGACGGATCTGCTGCTGGTCGACGTGGCCCGCCTGGTGTCGAAGTGGATCGGCGAGACGGAGAAGAACCTGGCCGCCGCCTTCGACGTCGCGGAGCGCACCCAGGCGGTCCTGCTGCTGGACGAGGCGGACGCGCTGTTCGGCACGCGGACGCAGATCAAGGACGCGAACGACCGCTACGCGAACCTCGAGACCGCGTATCTGCTGCAGCGGATGGACGGATTCGACGGGCTCGTCGTCCTCACGTCCAACCTCCGGCGGAACATCGACGCGGCGTTCCTGCGGCGGATGGACTTCGTGGTCGAGTTCGGTCTCCCGGACACGGCCCTGCGCGCCCGGCTGTGGCGGCTGCATCTGCCCGGACCCGCCCGGCTCGCCGCCGACGTGGACCCGGACGTCCTCGCCCGTATGTATCAGATGTCCGGCGCCTGGATCCGCAACGCGGCCCTGGGCGCCGCCTTCCTCGCTGCGCCGGACGGCGGCCCCATCACCCGGGCCCATCTGCTGCACGCGATCCGCCGCGAGTACGCGAAGGCCGCGCAGCCGTATCCGGGTGAGCCTCCCCGGTGCCACAGCGAGGAGCCGGAGCACGGGGAGGGGCGCTCATGAGCAGCTGCGACGGGACACCCGTCGGCCACGACGGCGGCCGGGACGCCGATCTGCCGGTCAATCCCTTCCTGGCGCTGCGCGCCCGGTTCGGGATGCTCCTCGGCGAGGACGACTTCCACACCCTCATCGGCAACGCCCGCGGCAAGCTGATGCTGCACAACGCCTGGCTGCACGGCAGCGGCGTCGTCCACGGCTACCGGGTCGGTGTGGACACGGACACCGCGGCCGGGACGCACACGCTGCGGGTGTCCTCGGGGCTGGCGGTCGACGGACTGGGCCGCGAGCTGTATCTGGGCGGTGACTGGTGCGCCGACCTGGCCACGCTGGTGCGGAACTTCGCCGGTGAGGGCACGGTGGAGAGCTGCGACGACGAGCGTGTCGTCGAGGCCTGCCTCGCCGTCCGCTTCGCGCCGTGCCCGGCGTCCCCGGTGCCGGCGCTCGCCGACCCGTGCGACCTGTCCCGGCGGCACACCTCGGACTCGCGGGTGGTGGAGCGGGTCCGGCTCGAGCTGCGGCCGGGACGCTGCCCGTCGCCGCCGCCCGCGCCGTATCACCGGGTGCGGGTCCTGCTCGGGCTGGACGGGACCGCCCCCGGCGACCTCGCCGACTGCCGCGCGGCCCGCGAGGCGGCCCGGGTCGCGGGGCTGCCCGGGAGCGAGCGCGCCGCCGCCCTGCTGGACGCCTTCCACCGGCTCGCGGCCGAGGACGCGGCGGATCTGACGCCGTTCACCGCCGAGGGGGACGAGCCCTCGCTGTTCCCGCGGGACGAGCCGGGCGCGGTCATGCTGGCCGGGCTGCGGGTACGGGTGCGGGGCTACGGCGACCAGCTGCGGGTGATCGACCACGACGTCGACCTGCGGGGCCGCCCGACGCTGCTGCCGACGGTCACCGTCGCGGACCTCGTCTGCGGTCTGGCCCCGGCCCTGATGGGTTCGGGCACGGCCGCGGATGCCGGCGGCCCGCGGGTGGAGCGTGAGGCGGAGTGGCCGCAGCCGAGGGTGCTGCGGCTGGGCGTGACGGCGCCGCTGCTGCGCGGGTCGCTCGCGGACCACCCGGTGGCGGTGACGTCGCTGTCGGAGAACGGCTGGGTGCGTGAGGACATCGCCCGTATCGAGCACGACCCCGACGCGCTCACCCTGACCGTCGTCCTGCACGACCCGCCCGCGTACGACCTGGTCCGGGTCATCGTCCGGGGCACCGGCCCGACGCCGGTGTTCGGGGCGGAGCCCCGGGTGCCGCTCGCGGGACTGGTCTCCGGTCCCCCGGGCGGCGAGGACGACGGTCACGACGCGGTGCTGACCCTGCGGGCGAGCCGCCCGGACACCGGCACCGACACCGACAGCACCGACGCGGGAGACGCACCATGACGACGCCCGAGATCGCCCGGCTGAACCCGTTCGACGGGCTGTTCCTGCGCGCGGTGCACCTCCAGCAGATCCAGCTCTACACCCAGGCCCTCACCCGCGCGCTCGGCCTGGCCGGCGACCCCGGCGTCGTATCCGGGTACGGGCTGAGGACCACGTCCACGGCCCCTGGCGAGCCGCCGACGAAGCTCGCCGTGCAGCCGGGCCTCGCCGTCGACGCCGACGGCCGGATCCTGCTGTCCTCGTCGACCCTCGAGGTGGACCTGCCCGGCCCCGGGCAGACCCTCGTGTGGCGGGTCGAACTCTTCGAGAGGGACGAGCCGTTCGGCCCGGAGAACAGCTACGGCGACGTCTGCGTCGACCCGTGCGAGGCCCCGGCCGGGACCACCGCGTTCATCGGCGAGGCGGTCGGCGTCCGGCTCGCCCCGCTCCCCCTGCCGGCGGGACTGGACCCGACGTCGGCGGCGTTCCGTAACCGCGTGGCGTCCTGGTACTTCGAGCAGGAGCGCTCGGCGGGCAACCCGGTCATCGCCGCGTCCGACCGGGACTCCGCCGCCGACCGGGGCCGGCCGATCACCACGGCCGACTGGGCGGTCCCGACGGGGCCCGCCACCGGCCCGCTGGGCATCGGTCTGCTCCTGCGCGACGGCGACGGATTCGTGCCGGACGTGTGGGCGGCCCGTCGCGACCGGGTGCAGAGCCCGCCGGAGTCCGGCTGGATGAACCGGCTGGCGATGCGGCCGTGGCAGGTGTTCGTGGCCCAGCTCCTGCAGTTCCAGGACCAGCTCAACGCGGTCTGGCCGGGCGCGGGCGCGACGCCCGCCCCCGGCGCGCCGATGGCGCCGTCCGTACGGGCCGACGTGTCCGATCAGCTGACGCAGGCGCTGCGCCTGATGCGCGCCCGCAAGAGCCGCGAGCCGGCCGGCCTGCTGCGGAACGCCCTGGCCGTGCTCCAGGGCCGGGTGGCCGACGTGCCGATGCTCGGCCTGGCGGACCTGGGGTTCGAGGATCTGCCGCCCGCCGGCTATCTCCCCGCGCAGGGCGACTACGCCCGCGAGCGGCTGCGGGCGCTGTTCCCTCCGGAGACGGAGATGGTCTTCAACACCTACCGCGCGGACGTCGTCGTGGGCCTGGTCGCGCGGGAGCAGCACGGGGACCGTATCCCGCTGACCCGGGCGGGCGGCGGGCTCTGGCCGCCCCGGATCGAGATCATGGTCCCGGTCCCGGATCCGTACGCGCAGGAGGAGAGTCCGCGGAGCAGCCGGGCGTGGGTGGCGTTCCGCCGGGCGGGATACATCCCCTCGTACGACGGGGACTCCGACGGGACAGAGTCACCCGCCCCAGGAGCCACCGACACCGGCGACGATCCACCCGGGAACGGGGACTGACAGGCCCTCGCTACAGCTTCTCCGAGAACACCCGGATCAGGGCGAAGAGCTCCTCGGCGTCGAACGTCCTGAAGACGCGCTCCGCCGACGGCGAGGACGGCGACGGGCCCGACCGGTACCGCACCTGGTAGAGCACGCGGCCGTCGTGCGGTCGGACCGTCAGGACGCAGACGAAATACCCGGCGCCCGGTATCGCGGCTGGTTCGGCGTTGCTCGGCGGACTCATCACACCGCGATCGTCCCCCGGCCACGTCACGGGATCGTGACGCGTCCATGCGGCCGCCGACCGGCTCAGGAGGCTTCGTCCGCCGGGAGGATGCGCCGCAGCCGTCCCGGCGGATGCGGGCGCTCGCGCCACTCGCGGGGGTAGCCGACGGACACCTCCTCGAAGCGGACGCCCTCGTGGTGCGTCGTCCGCGGGATGTGCAGATGCCCGTAGACCATGGCGGCGACCGGGAAACGCCGGTGCCAGTCGCCGGTCAGCGCCGTACCGCACCACATGGCGAACTCCGGGTGCCACAGGACGTCCGTCGGGTGGCGGTGCAGCGGATAGTGGTTGACGAGGACGACGGGCAGGTCACCGGGGAGTTCGGCGAGCCTGCGCCCGGTCTCGGCGACCCGGTCCCGGCACCAGGCCTCGCGGCTCGGATACGGATCGGGGTGCAGCAGGTACTCGTCGGTGCAGACGACGCCCGTCCGGTGCGCGTGGGCCAGCCCCTCCTCCTTGGTGGTGGAGCCGGCCGGGAGGAAGCTGTAGTCGTACAGCAGGAACAGCGGCGCGACGACCACCGGCCCCCCGGGCCCGCGCCACACGGGGTACGGGTCCTCGGGGGTGATCACCCCCAGCTCGCGGCAGAGGTCCACCAGCTGCCCGTACCGGGCGACGCCGCGCAGGGCGACGGTGTCGCGGGGATGGGTCCACAGCTCGTGGTTGCCCGGCGCCCAGACGACCGTGCGGAACCGGCCCGCCAGCGTCTTGAGCGCCCAGCGGATGTCGGCGAGGGTCTCGGAGACGTCTCCGGCCACCAGCAGCCAGTCGTCGTCGGACCCGGGGCGCATGGCCTCGACGAGGGCGCGGTTCTCCTTGTACCCGATGTGGAGGTCACTGACGGCCAGCAACTGCCCGTCGGCACCGGCCGTCGATGTCACCTCGCACCTTCCGCTCATGAACGCCACCACAAGAACACGCCGGGTGACGTCCCGGCAAGACCCCGGGCCCCTGCACGCGCCCGTTCGGTCACCGTCCGGTAACGCTTCGTAAGGCCGTACATCCATGTGTTCGCACTGTTATTACGCGAAGCGTGCGACACGCGAACAACTCAGTTAACGTGCGGTGACTTGAAATCCGTGGACAGGTAAAGAAGGGCGTCGCTCATGGCACAGTCTCTCGCCGATCTCGCGTCGGCAAGCGTGCAGCGGATCCTGCGGTTCTTCCCCGAGAGTTCGCAGGCCGAGCGCGAGGAACTGTGCACCACAGCCCGTGAACTTCTCGACACCCACGGCGCGAAGGCGCTCGCCGAACTCCCCCCGCTCGACCGCGTCGTATGGCATCTCGCCGCCGAGAGCCGCGCCGAGGACCTCGACGCGGTGGTCCGCCACCAGCGCAGGGACCCGAACGCCTTCCAGGTGACGGGCGGCCGAAGCCCCCGGCTGGAGCTGCCGGGGCTGCGGGACCTGAAGCTGCCCGACCGCATCACCGCGCTCACGGAGCGCGATCTGCCGGTGACGGCGCAGCTCATGTCGGTCGGCTGGCGCGGCGACGACCTCGTGTGGGAGGGGTACGCGTTCATCGCGAACCTGCCGCGTCCGTCGGGCCGCCTCCTGGGCCGGTCCGCGGTGCTGGAGGAGGCCGAGTCCGGCCGCCGGATCAAGCTGCGCATGCGCCGTACGCGGAGCGAGCAGGCCACCGTCGCCTCCGGGCAGGCCCTGCACTGCTACGACCGTACGGGCTTCGAGATCGTCGTCCCCGCCCGCCGGCTGCGCGAACTCGCCGAGGACGGCGCCGGCCAGTGGTTCCTGAACGTGGAGCTCAAGGGGCCGGGCGGGACCTACTCCTCGCGGGTGCGCCAGCGGGACGCGGGCACGGCCGGGCACAACCAGGTGAGTCATCTGGCGGACGGCGTACGCCTCGTCGTCGGCTTCACCAAGAACGCCGTGGGCATCACGGTGCAGCAGCCCACGGCCGAGATCGAGTCCTTCACCGTCACGGACGGCGAGCTGCGGCTGGTCATCCGGGTGCGGCCCGGCGCCAAGCCGCCCACCGACCTCGACATCGTCGAGGGTGACACGAAGCTCAGCAGCACGCTCACGTCCCTGTCCGGTTCCAAGGACGCGTTCCGCCGCTACGAGGCCGCCTTCGACGTCGAGCGGCTGACCGCGGACGACCCGGAGGGGATCAAGACCCGGCAGTTCAAGGTGACCCTGCGGGGAGCCACCGGCCGCGGCCAGACCCCGGTCCTCGCCGAGGACTTCACGACGGGCAGGCATCCGCTCGCCTCCGGCCGCGAGCTGGCCGTCCACCGCGACGGACCGGGAAAGCTGCAGCTGGTGACGCGGGCCGTCCGTCCCGTGGTCGACAGGATGACCGTGACGGAGGCCGGGGGGCTGGTGCTCGAGGGCACGTATCCCGCCGGGGAGAAGAAGGTCGTCCTGCGGCACGGGATCCGCTTCGAGGAGAAGGAGCCGCCGGCCGAGTTCGCGGACGGGCGCTTCACGATCCGGATCGCGCCCGAGGCCGTCCCGCAGCCCGACGGCCCCGAACTGCCCCTGTGCCCCGGCCGCTGGTATCTGTTCTTCCGCGACGCCGACGCCTGGGACAAGTCGGGTGACGTCCCGGTGACGATACGTCCGGAGCAGGTGCGGGAGCTGCCCCTGGACGTCAGCGGCCCGCAGGGCTCGTACACCGTGGACCGCCGCTACTTCGACCGCCTCTTCATCGAGCCGGAACGCCTCCTCGGCCCCGACGAACACGGCGCCTACCGGCAGCGCGAGCTGCGCGAGAAGTACTTCCGGCAGCAGCAGAAGCTGCCCCTGCGCGACGCGGTCGTCTACATGAGCCTCGAGGGCCGGCAGTTCTCCGACTCGCCGCGGGCGGTGTACGAAGAGCTGGTCCGCCGGGGCGCCGACGTCGAACACATCTGGACCCAGGACGGCGGCCTGCCCGAGATGCCGGCGGAGGCCCGGGTCGTACGGCGGGACAGCCGCGCCTGGTACGAGGCCCTCGCGCGCAGCCGGTACGTCGTCGTCAACACGATGGTGGGCGACTGGTTCCTCACCCGTCCCGGGCAGCGGGTCGTACAGACGTGGCACGGCACGCCGCTGAAGAAGGTCGGCAAGGACCTCCTCGGCACGGCCCAGTCGAGCCCCGCGTACATCGCGAGCCTGCCGCACAGCTACCGGCAGTTCGACTTCGTCGTCTCACCGAACCCGCACACCACCGAGATCATGCGCCGGGCCTACAGCATCGAGGGCGACCTCCTCGAAGCCGGCTACCCGCGCAACGACGTCTTCCACGCCGCCGACCGCGAGGCCCGTGCCGCGCGGGTCCGCGAACGGCTCGGCCTGCCCGACGGCAAGAAGGTGATCCTGTACGCGCCCACCTGGCGCGAGGACCAGCGGCACGAGAGCAAGCTCTACAAACTCGACCTGCGCATCGACCTGGCCGCCGCCCAGGCCGAACTCGGCGACGACCACGTCCTGCTCTTCCGCAAGCACCCGCGGGTCCACGACAACGTCCCCGGCGCCGGCCGGGGCTTCGTCTGGGACGTGACCCGCTACCCCGACATCGCCGACCTCTACCTCATCGCCGACGTCCTGATCACCGACTACTCCTCGGCCTTCTTCGACTTCGCCCACTCGGGCAAGCCGATCCTCTTCTTCACCTACGACCTGGAGCACTACCGCGACACCCTCCGCGGCCTGTACTTCGACCTCACCACCCGGGCCCCCGGCCCCCTCCTCGAAACGTCCGAGGACCTGGTCAAGGCCCTGCGGGGCATCGACCAGGTCGCAGTGGAGTACCGCGAGAAGTACACCGAGTTCGTCAAGGACTTCTGCGTACCCGGTGACGGCCTGGCCACGGCCCGGGTCATCGACCGCATGCTCACCGGCGAGCCCACGCCGTAGCCCCGAGGGGCAAACCGTGCGGGGCCGGACGACTGCGGCCCCGCACGGCCGTATCGGCCTGCCGGTCGTCCGCGCCTAGTCGTCCTCCAGCGTGTACGCGCCGGAAGCGTCGGTGAACAACGCCGTCTGTCCGGGGCGGGCCTTCCGCACGAATTCGGCAACGTGTGGGAAGCGTGCGACGAAGGAACTGACCGCCCACAGCTCGTGGTTGTCTGCGTTGTCCATGTATTCGTCGGATTCCAGGCCGGTGAGCGACTGCAGCTCCGAGCCCGAATAGGTCACCCAGCGCGGCGGGTGTTCGTCGTGCAGCTTCGAGAGGATGACCGGTGCGTTGTCCGGTATGCCGCCGCCCTCGACGGCGTCTTCCCTCGTGACGTCCAGCAGCGCGTCGAGCGATCCGGCCGCCTTCACCAGCGCGTCCCAGCCGTAGGCCGACGCGACGGCCGCCTCGGCGTCGGTCAGCAGGCGGAGAGTACGGACGTGGCCGAGCACCGTGCCGTCGGAGGCGAGTACGTCGTCGAACGACGCGCCCCAGCGTGAACCCGTTGCCATGATCGCCGAGATCCGGGTGCCGGTGAGGAAGGGATCGCTGTTGCGCCACGGGGCTTCGAAGGGAGGCACCCTTCGGTTCGTGGCCATGTCGTCGCAGACGATCTGCAGGGCGATCCTTGCCGCACCCAGTTGGCCTTCGATCACTTCGACGGCCAGCTCGACTCTCTCCCCCGAGTCGGTCGGCAGACGGGACGCCCCGGCTGTCATCAGCGTGATCGGGCCCGTCGCCGGGCGCTTCACGACCACGCGGATCATGCCGCCGATCAGGTCCTCCTGCACCATCGGGTCGACCCCGAGCGCATCGAAGACGTGTTCCGGGAATCGCAGGCTTTCGGTCATCCGCGCATCCTTGCACGCCGATTACGAGTTGAGGCGCACATTTGGTCGATTCCGTCGCCGAGACGTGCACGATGCGCAACCGGGTACCGGCCACCTGAGCGGTAAGCGTTCAGCGCCGCCCCGGAGCCGTACGCGACTCCTTCTCCTCCGCCGCCCGCGCCAGCCCCAGCGCGTACTCCGGCCACCACGTCCCCGCCTGCGGGCCGCCGCCGCAGGAGCCGTCCGACTTGCCGGGGTTCTTGATCCACAGGTAGGCGTCGACCAGAGGGTCGTCCGTCTTCGTCGTCGGTGGGTCTCCCAGGGCCCGGCCCGGTGGGTTGCACCACTCGCCGACGAGCGGGCCGTTGCCGTTTCTGCTCGTGTCGATGATGAAGTGCTTGTTCTCCAGGAAGCCGGAGATCTTGCCGCCGTACGCCTTCAGGTCCGCGCTGGTCTGGAAGTTGGCGGTGTTGAGCGCGAAGCCGTCGGAGCGGGCGATCCCGGACTCCCGCAGCCGCTCCGCCAGTTGCCACGGATCGCGGATCCAGCCGGAGTTCCCCGCGTCCAGATAGACCTTCGTCCGGGGCTGTTCCTTGAGCCGGGCGACCGCCTTCGACAGCAGCGTCGTCCGCTCGCCCGCGACGTCCCGCGGGGTGCACCCGTCCACCATGTGCGGCACCGCGTCCGGCTCGAGCACCACAATCGCCTCGCCGTCCCCGATCTCCTCGGCAAACTCCCCGACCCAGTCGAGATACCGCCCGCCGTCCGGTGCCCCGCCAGCGGAGTGCTGGCCGCAGTCGCGGTGGGGGATGTTGTACGCGACGAGCACCGCCGTCTTCCCCGCCTTCCCCGCTCCGGCCATGACGCGCGCCACGTCGGGCCGGGGGTTGTTGCCCGCCACCCAGGCCGCCTGCGGGTGACCGGCGATCCGCCGCACCAGCCGGGCGTCGTCCGCGCGCCCCTCCGACGCCCACTGCTCGGCCTGGCGCGCCGCGTCGCTCTCCGGGTCGACCCAGAACGGCGAATCGTCGGCAGCGGGTACCGCCGCGCCCACCAAGGCGGCGATCGCCGCCACGACAGCGGCGAGCAGGCGCAACGGGCCGGGCATCCGGCGGCGGTCCGGCGTGCCCATCAGAGCGGCGGGATGCCGTGCTTGCGGGACGGCAGGTCGGCGTGTTTCGTCCGGAGTACGGCCAGCGACCGGATGAGCACGGTACGGGTCTCGGCGGGGTCGATGACGTTGTCGATCAGGCCGCGCGCGGCCGCGTAGTACGGATGCATCAGCTCGGACTTGTACTGCTCCACCAGCCGCTCCCGCGTGGCCTCCGGCTGGTCGGACGCCGCGATCTCGCGCCGGAAGACGATGTTCGCCGCGCCCTCCGCCCCCATCACCGCGATCTCGTTCGTCGGCCAGGCGAAGGCGAGGTCGGCGCCGATCGCCCGCGAGTCCATGACGATGTAGGCGCCGCCGTACGCCTTGCGCAGGACCAGGGAGACGCGCGGCACGGTCGCGTTGCAGTAGGCGTAGAGCAGCTTGGCGCCGTGCCGGATGATGCCGCCGTGCTCCTCGTCGATGCCGGGCAGGAAGCCGGGTACGTCCACCAGCGTCACCAGCGGAATACTGAAGGCGTCGCAGATGGTCACGAACCGGGCGGCCTTCTCCGCGGCGTGGATGTTCAGCACCCCTGCCAGCGTCTGCGGCTGGTTGGCCACGATCCCGACCACATGCCCGTCGAGGCGGGCCAGCGCGCAGATCACGTTCTCCGCCCAGGCCTCGTGCACCTCGAAGAACTCGCCCTCGTCCACCACCTCGGCGATGACCGCCCGCATGTCGTACGCCGCCTGCGGGTCGGCCGGGACGAGGTCCCGCAGCCGCTCGCAGCTGCGGTCGGGCGGGTCGGCGGTCTCCACCACGGGCGGGAGTTCACGGTTGTTCGACGGGAGCAGGGAGAGCAGGAAGCGCACCTCCTCCAGGCAGCTCTCCTCGTTCTCGTAGACGAAGCCGGCCACTCCTGTCTTTCGCGCGTGGACGTCGGCGCCGCCCAGCTCGTCCAGGGTCGTACGCGATCCGGTCACGGCCTCCACGACGTCGGGTCCCGTAATGCACATCTGGGAGACGTTGTGGACCATGAAGACGAAGTCGGTGAGCGCCGGCGAGTAGGCGGCGCCTCCCGCGCAGGGGCCGACCACCACGCTGATCTGCGGGATGACCCCCGATGACCGGGTGTTGCGGGAGAAGATGCCGCCGTATCCGGCGAGCGCGGTCACGCCCTCCTGGATCCGGGCGCCCGCCCCGTCGCACAGGCCCACCAGCGGGGCGCCGGCCGCCGCCGCCAGGTCCATCACCTTGTGGATCTTCTCCGCGTGCGCCTCGCCGAGCGCGCCGCCGAAGATGCGGAAGTCGTGGGCGTAGACGAAGACGGAACGGCCGTGCACGGTGCCCCAGCCGGTGACCACGCCGTCCGTGTACGGTCGGTTCCGCTCGAGCCCGAAGCCGGCCGCCCGGTGCCGCCGCATGGGTTCGACCTCCGTGAAGGAGCCGTCGTCGAGCAGCAGGTTGATGCGCTCGCGGGCGGTGAGCTTGCCCCGGGCGTGCTGTCTCTCCGTCGCCTCGGCGTCGGGTCCGTGGGTGATCTCGTCCCTGATCCAGGCGAGTTCGGCGAGCCGTACCTCCGCGTCGGAGAGCCCGGCGGCCCGGGCCCTCGTGGCGGTGGGCTCCCGTACGTCGGCCATGGGTGGACCTCGATTCACTCGTCGGTGTGCGCGGGCGGGGCGGAGTACCGCATCGGCGTCAGCTGTTCGATGTCGTAACGGGCCCGCAGCCGCGCGATGACCTCGGGATCCGGCTCGCCGCCCTGGGCGAGGTGTTCGAGGATCTCCTCGAAGTAGTCCTCGTGATACGGCGGCGGCGACGCCTGGAAGAACATGCGCGCCGGCTCCCCGGTCCGGTTGGCGAAGGCGTGCGGGCAACCCGGCGGCACGACCATCACCGTGCCGGGCGTCGCCCGGACCACCTGCCGGCCACCGGGCGAGGTCCAGTGGCGCCAGTCGTCGGGGGTGCGTACGCGTGGTTCGAAGGCCAGCACCTCGAGCTCGCCCTCGAGTACGTAGAAGAGCTCCTCGCTGCGCCCGTGCACGTGTGCGCCGACGTCGAAGCCGGGCGGTACGACCACCTCGAAGCTCGACGCGGTGCCCGAGTGTTCGCCGGTCACCTTGAAGGTGACCTCCTGGGCGGGGGTGCGTACCGTACGGCCCGCTCCGGAGGGTACGAGGAGGCCCTCGCGTACGCCGCTCACCAGGTCACCGGCAGCGCCTCCGGGCCGCGGATCAGCGCGCCGCGGCGGAACGGAACCTCCTCGGGCGGCACCGTGAGGCGCAGGCCGGGAAAGCGGTCGAGGACGGTGGAGATCAGCAGCTGGGACTCCATCGTGGCCAGCAGGCCGCCGACGCAGTAGTGCGGGCCGTGCCCGAAGGCCAGGTGCGGGTTGGGTGACCGCTGGAGGTCGATCGCCCCGGGGTCCGGGAAGACGTCGGGGTCGCGGTTGGCCGCCAGATACGAGTTGTAGACGGCCTCGCCCGCCTTGATGGTCACCCCGCAGAGCTCCACGTCCTCCTTGGCCACCCGGGAGAGGCCCACCGCGCTGCGGTGCGGGATGTAGCGCAGGAGCTCGTCGACGCCCCGGGCGCGCAGCTCCGGCTCGGCGCGCAGCCGGTCGGCGAGTTCCGGGCGGGTCAGCAGGATGTAGATCATGTTGCCGCTGTTGTTCGTCACGGCCTCGCCGCCGATCTGGATCAGCAGGGCGAGCCCGACCGCCTCCTCCTCGCTGACCTCGGACCGCGCCACGGCGGCGCCGAGCAGCCCGCAGACGTCGTCGCCGCCGGTGCTGCCGCGTTCGCGGAGCAGCTCCGTGAAGTAGGCGGCCATGTTGTTCTTGGCCTCCTCGCTGCGGTCGGCGCCCTTGGAGGAGGAGAGGATGCTGTACGTCCATTCGTGCATCCGGGGCTGGTCGGCCGCGGGCACGCCCATCACCTCGCAGACCACGGCGAGGGGGAACGGGACGAGGAGCCGCTCGGTGAAGTCCGCGGGCGGTCCGTCCCGGAGCAGGGGGTCCACCAGGTCCTCGAGGATCTCCTGGGTCCGGTGGCGCAGCCGCTCCACCCCGCGTTTGGTGAACGCCGCGGCCACGGCGCGGCGCAGCCGGGTGTGGTCGGGCGGATCGGCGAAGCCCACGGCGCCGGGGACGGGGATGAAGTGGGGCGCGAGGCGGGTCACGTCGGCCGGCACGACGGCCTCGCGGCTGAACCGGTCGTCGTTGGTCACCGCCTTGACGTCCTCGTACCGGGTGACGAGCCAGGCCCAGCCGGTGCCGTTGGGCAGTTCGATCCGGGTGATCGGACCTTCCTCCATGAGTTCGGTGAGCACCGGGTCGAAGTCGACGCCGTGCAGGTCCAGGGCGGGCCAGACGCGAACGGGCGGGCGGGTCTGCTGGTACGTGATCACGGCGGTGGTTCCTGCCTTCGTTGCGGGGCGGCGGCGTGCGCCGCCGGTCAGGGGGAGGTGGTCCAGCGGCCGAGGGACATCTCGGCGGTGATGCCGGGCCCGAACCCGGCGAGCATGCCGCGGTGTTCGCTCACCGCGCTGCCCTCCTCGAAGAGCCGGCGGAGGGCGTCGAGGACGACGGCGCTGGCGATGTTGCCGTACTCGGTGAGCGTCGCCCGGCTGAAGCGGAACGCGTCGGCCGGCACCCGGAGGAACTTGCACAGGTCGTCAAGGATGCGGGGCCCGCCGGCGTGGATGATGTAGAAGTCGAGGTCGGAGGCGTCCCAGCCGTGGTCGGCGGCCAGCTTCCGCAGGGCGGGGGCCAGCGGCTCCATCGTGCCGGGGACGCGCTTGTCGAGCTGGAAGTGGAAGCCCGTGGCGCGGACGTCGTAGGCGATCCACTCCTCGGTGTCGGGGACCAGGTACGAGCTGTTGCGCTCCAGGGAGATGCCGGTGCCGCCGACGCCCCGTACCACGGCGGCGGCGACGCCGTCACCGAAGAGGCCGTTGGAGAGGAGGTTGCCGACGCCCAGATCCACGGGCTGGTAGCAGAGCGAGCAGAACTCGCAGGCCACGATGAGCACGTTCGACTCGGGGTACGCGACGCAGAAGTCGTGCGCCCGGTTGACGGCGGCACTGCCCGCGGCGCAGCCGAGCTGAGCTATGGGGATCTGCCGGGTGTCGTGGGGGAAGCCCATCGTGTTGATCAGCCAGGCGATGAGCGAAGGCATCATGAAGCCGGTGCACGACACATAGATGATCAGGTCGATGTCCCCGGGATCGCACTCGGCCGCGTCCAGCGCCTCCCGGACCACGGCGGGAACCCGGGATTTGGCCTCCGCCTCGTACAGCGCGTTCCGGCTCTCGAAGCCGGGGTGCCTGAGCGTCTCCTCGATCGGCTGCACGATGTGCCGCTTCGCGACGCCGGTGTTCTCGATCAGACGCAGCGCGAGGTCGAGGCGGGGGTGGTCGGCGTGGATGGTGCGCGCCAGATTCAGCGTGTCCTCCATCGTGATCACATGCTCCGGCACGGAAACGACGGGTCTGCACAGCGTTGCCATGGTGATACGCCTTTCCGCTGCCTTGTTGGCGGCTTCCTCGTCTACAGTGACTGACTCCACCGGGATGCAGCCTGCTGACCGGATCCATTCAGGTCACCGTCCGCGGCATTGTTGAAAATGCACTCAAAATCTTGCGGAAGCGGCAATGTCCGGGAACGCGAAACCAACCTCCCGCCGGGATTCGCCGGCCATACGGATCCGGCCCCGCGAAATACCCGGTTCCTGGAATTCCACAGCGGCCGCAAAACGGCCCCGTCCGGGGACAAGTCCCAGGTCAGGGCCGTTTTGGCGGATGGGTCGGACTGTGGGTTCAGCCGAGGTACTGGCTGACGCCGCGGGGGAGGTAGACGCCGTGGCCGGCGTACTCGCGCCGGTCGATGACCAGCTCGCCGCGGGAGAGGACCGTTTCGACTTGGCCGGTGACCTTCTTGCCCTCGTACGCCGAATAGTCGACGTTCATGTGGTGGATCTCGGCCGACATCGTCTGCTCCGCGGCCGGGGCGAGGGTGCCCTTCTTCCCGTACAGGCCGAACATCAGCGCCGGGGCCGCGCCAGCTCCGTCACCGCCTCCTGCGCCGATACGTGCACGACGTACACCGGAGCGCCGGCCACCTGCGCCAGCCTGATCACCCGGTGCGTCGCCTCCGACTCCGGCAGCGCGTGACGCACCTCGCCGTGGTAGCGCGGGTCCGTCTCACCCCGGGCCAGGGCCTGATCGAAAACAGCGGGAGCTGGTCGCGGAGCTATCTCCCCTCACGCAAATGAACGTTCGCGCACACCACAAATCCCTCGGCCCCATCGCCGGAAACGACCAGGTTCAGGTACCGCTCGCGGTGCCGTTCCGGTACCGGTACGAAATCGGCCATTTCCGTGCCGGTGTTCGCCTCGCGGATCTCGAGGCTCGAATAGCTGTAGGACCTGAGCTTCATGCCGAGTACGTCGGTGAACACGACCTCCACATACGCCGACGGGTCATCGTCTCCGGAGCGGCCGCGCATAACAAGCGTGCGATGCGATACGTGGTACTCCCACAGCCTGATCGGCCGCTCGACCAGCAGCGGGAGCAGACTGCGGGCGGACTCCGCGCCGTCGTTCAGTACGGGCATCCCTAGAACCCCTCAGGTGGATTGGGCAGGACTTTACCATCCCGATACCAGATCACCCGCGCTCTCACCGACTCGGGGGCCGCCTTGATCATCGCCAGTTCCCAGGCGGTGAATTCGGAGCCGACCGGTACCGAGGGACCTGCCTTCGACGTCGCGGCGTAGGCTGCCGGGTCGGGGATATCGTCGAGGTTGAAGTGAATCTTCACTTCGCTGCTCGGGTCGATTGCGGACTTGAACACCGATTCCCATTTTTCTATGCCGCCGGGCCAGTCACTCCACATCTTGCCGCCGGTGCGGTCCGCATGGTCCGGAAGCAGGAATGGGTTGTCCTCACTCTCCGACTTCCCCAGCGCGATTTCCGGCGGACACTCCACGCCCCCGTTTCCGGCAGGCGTCAGGCCATGCGGGTCGGCCCAGGTGTGGGGGTTGTGGACGTAGGTGGTGGGATTGGGGGCCGGGGACAGGCCCAAGGGGTCGGGGGTGGTGTAGCGCGCGGTGGTGGGGTCGTAGTAGCGGTGGTGGTTGTAGTGCAGGCCCGTTTCGGGGTCGTAGTACTGACCGGGGTAGCGCAGGGGGGTGTAGGCGGTGGCGTTGCTGTTCCAGGTGGTGGTGCCCCACAGGGTGCGGCGGGTGTGCCAGGCAATCGAGCCCGATTCGTCGATCAGTTCGGTCGGGGTGCCGATGAGGTCGGTGACGACGGCGAAGAAGCGGGCGTCGATCTCCTGCTGGGTGGCGGTCTCCAGTAGGCGTTCGGTCTGGGCGAGTGGTGTGTGGCCCTGGTGGTCCCAGGTGAGGGTGACCGGGTGCGGGGTGCCGCCCGTCGTGGTCTGCTCGCACAGGGTCGGGCCGTCCCATGCGAAGTCGACCTGTTCCGCGGCTGTTTCGCCGTCGGCGGCCATGCGCTGTTTGCGGGTGCGGCGGCCGAGCGGGTCGTAGTGGTAGCGCCAGACGGTGCCGTCAGGGGTGGTGACCTGGGCGAGGCGGTTCTCCGTTGTGTAGTGGTAGTGCCAGGTGTCGGGCTTGCGGGAGAGCCTGGTTTTGATGCGGGTGGTGAGGCGTCCGGCGTCGTCGTGCTCGTAGCGGTTGGTGCCGGCCCGGACGATCCGGGTGCCGGTGTAGGCGCGTTCGCCCTGATCATCCTGGCCGGTGCGGTGGCCGGTCCAGGACGCGGTGGTCTGGTTGCCCGCCCGGTCGTAGGCGTAGGACTCGGTCCACCGGTCGGCTGTGACGGCCGTGACGCGGCCCATTACGTCGAGGACGAAGCGCTGCGTCCCGCGCAGAGTATCGTCGACAGCCGCCAGATAGCCGTCGGGGCGGTAGGTGTAGGTCCGTCGGCTGATCTCGCGGCCGCCCGTCGACATCTGCTGGGCGGTCAGCCGGCCGATCACGTCCCAGGAGCGTGCCTGGCTGAGATCGTCGCCGTACTGGCGTGCCAGCTCGCGGCCGACGGCGTCGCGGGTGAAGCGTACGTCCCGGCCGCCGGCAGTAAGGCCCGCGGGGCGGCCCGCGGCGTCGTAGGTGTATGTCGTCTCATGGCCGGAGGGTGTGACGCGCCGGGTGCGACGGCCGCAGGCGTCGTACCGGTAGGTAATCGCCCGGCCGTCGACCAGCTCGGTCTTGAGCAGCCCTCGTTTGTCGTACTGGCGCAGCAGCTCGCCGCCCGGGCCTGATGCCTGGATCAGCCGTCCCGCCGGGTCGTAGGCGAAGGTGGTGACGTCGCCCGCGGCGTCCTTGCGCGTCGTGCGACCGAGGGGGTCGTGCTCGTATCGGATCGTCTCGCCCAGCCGCGTCGTGTGGGCGACGATCCGGCCCGCCGGGTCGTTTTCGTAGCGGATGGTCCGTTCGTCGAAGTCCGTCTCCGCTGTCAGCCGTCCCGCCGCGTCGTGCTCGTAGGACCAGGTGAGCCCCTGCGGGTTGGTGACCCTCGTGAGGCGCAGCTCCGCGTCGTGGTCGAACTCGTACCTGGCGCCGTCGGCGTCCGTGCGGGCCGTCAGCTGGTCGAAGTGCCCGTACTCGAAGCGCTGGACGGCCCCCGCCGCGCCCGTGTGCTCAGTGAGGTTCCCCTCGCCGTCGTACACCCAGGTCTCCGCCCAGCCGTCCGGTGCGATACGACGGGCCAGGTCGCCGTCCGGCGTCCACTCCAGCCGGGTCACGCCTCCGTCCGGAGCGGTCACGGTAGCGAGGCGGCCGAAGGCGTCGCGGGTGCAGCGGGTCAAGGCGCCGCAGGGGTCCATGGTGTCCAGGGGGAGTCCGGCGGCGTCGCACCGTATCGTCGTCACCGAGCCCGTGGGGTCGGTAACGGACTCCAGGCGGCCGTGGGAGTCGTACGCGAAGGTGGTGGTGTGGCCGGCCGCGTCGGTGCGCCGGGTGAGGTTGCCTCGCTCGTCGTACTCCTGGCTTCGACGGGCACCATCGGGTTCGGTCACTTCAACGGGCAGGCCCAGGTCGTTGTACGTGACGTGCAGGCGGGTGCCGTCCGGACGGTCCACGGCGGTGAGGCTGCCGTCCCCGTCGTACGTCGCGGCCAGGACGTGGCCCAGGGCGTCCGTGCGGGTGTGGGCGCGGCCTCGGGTGTCGTAGCCGAACGCGGTGGTGTTGCCGAGGGGGTCGGTGGCGGACAGGACGTGGCACTGCGCGTCGATGAGGTAACGGCTCGTGTGGCCCGCGGCCGTGGTCAGGGCGGTGACGCGGTGTCCGGTGTCGGGGTCCGGTTCGCCGTACGAGATACGGACCCGGAAGTGGCCGGCTTCGCCGCCCTCGGCGATGACACGGTGGCGTTCGTCGTAGACGTAGTCATAGCGTCGGTTGTTGGAGTCGATCCACGCGGTGATCCGGTGTTCGTCGTCATAGACGAACGTGGTGGTGGCGCCGGAGGGCTTGGTGACGGTGGTGAGGTCGCCGTTCGCGTAGCCGTAACGCATCACCGGGTGATCGCCCAGGTCGAGGGCCGTGACACGGCCGTCGGTCGTGGTCAGTCGCAGGTGGTAGCCGCCGGAGTGGACCACGGAGAGTGGGGTGCCGTCGTCGGTGCGGTCGATGGTCACGCGGTTGCCGTTGCGGTCCGTCGTCTCGGCCAGCCAGGCGGTGCCGTCCGCACCGGGGTCGGTGCCGCGCGGGGCCGGGAAGTGGCGTATCAGGCCCGTATCGCGGTCAGTAAGCAGGTAGTCGCCGCTCTGCGTGAGCTCCAGCAACGTGCGGGAGGTGCCTGTCTCGGTGGCGGTGGACAGGTCCGGGACCGGATGCGGATACGTCAGCAGCAGCCCGTCGGCGGTAACGTGGACGACACCGCTCGCGTCGATCAGCAGCCGCTCGTCCACCGTGGACGACCAGGACGGCCCGAAGAACCGCCCGAGCTCGTAACCGGACTCCGCCCGGCGGGTGAACGCCGACGCCAGCACCCCCGGCAGTTCAACATCGGTCTGCGGCAGGTACATCCGCCCGGACGCCAGGTCCACCGGGTCAGTTCCGTTCGAACAGCGACGGCTGTCGGGGTCCCGATGTCCGCCCGGTGTGTCGTCCAGGGCGCGGCGGACCTTGGCGGCGTCTGCCAGGTCGTCCGCCAGCCGCGCCGCCTTGACGGCGGCGCCACCGCCGCCGGTCGCAATGGTCAGGGCGACGTCGGGGGCCAGGCGGCCGAGGCCCTCGGCCGGGTCCTTCATAAAGTCCGTGACCATCTGGCGGCCCGTACCCCACGGGTCGTTGACCGCCGTCACCAGTCCGGCGACGGTGCTGTTGAGGTTGGTGACGTACTCGGCGGGATGGGTGAGGTTGTACGGGTCCGTCGGGTTGATCGAGCGGGCGAAGCTCACGATCCCCATCACGCCCTTGAAGGCGCCGAACTGAAAGTGCGCCCACTGCATCGGCAGTTCCATCAGGCCGTCCATCGCCTGCTCGCCGTACGACGGCTTCGGCGGCGCCGCGTCCCGCGCCGCCCGCACCGCCGCCGACGCCGTGTCCGCTGCCGAATTCCGCTGCTTACGCGCCTCCGTCAGAATCTGCTGCGCCTCATTCATCAACGCAATACCGGGATTCGACGGACCCGGCCTCGGCGGCAGCGACGACGGGTCCCGGGACTCGGAGGGCTGGGCATTGTAGCGGTCCACCGCGTCGTTGTAGGAGTTCACCTTGGACTCGTACGAATCCGACGCCTTCTCACCCTGTTTGAACTTGTCGAGTGCCGTCTGCGCCTGTCCCTGCGCCCACGTCACCGTCCCCGCGAACTGCTCCAACGCGCCACCGGCCTGCGCGAACGCGTCCGCCGCCTTGAACCATTTCGGCGGCTCGATCGACGCCGACTCCCGAAACGCGTCGGCCGCCTTCCCCTTTAATCGGGAGGAGTCCAGGCCCTTCAGCCCGTTCCCGACCTTCGTGAACGCCCCGGCGAAGTCCCGTAGGTTCGTCGCCGTCGACCGTAACTTCTCCGCGCTTCCGTAGATCAGCTTCGTCTTGTCCTCGGTCTGCCCCAACTGCAGCTCATCGACCTGGGCACCCATCTGATTCGCGAGTGACCCGGAATTCTCCCGCACCCAGTCCGCACCCGACTCCCACCCCGCGTCGTCGAGGCGGTCCGCCGTCCACTTCCCGGCACCCTCAACAGCGTTGCCGACGTCCTCTACCCCGTCCTCGATCAGGTCCTCGACCGGGTCGGGAATGAAATCACCGATGCCCATCAACTCACCCCGTGTGTCGACACCAGAACCACGACGCCCCACAGATGGAGACGAACAACAGCATTGTCCGGTTCCCGACAAAAGCCACACGGGGTGGATCCCTGACATACGTGGACTACCGGGCGGACCCCTCCTGCTCGGAGGACGGCGCGGCTTGTCGGTGCCGCCGGCCTGCCGATCCAGTAGCACCATCTGCGGACCGCAGGAATGCTCCAGACCCGGTGCCGCCTGCACAGCTGGCTGCGGCCGGTGAACGCTTGCCCGGCAGGGTGTCGCTGAGGAAGCACAAAGGCACACGACAGGGCACCCCGATCTGCGGGGATTCACAGGTCGGGCTACTGGCGGACCAGTCGGGTTTGCGCCCGGTTCCGTTCGCCCGATTAATCCTGATGAGGTGCCTGCTATCCGAGGTACTGGCTGACACTGCGCGGGAGGTAGACGCCGTGGCCGGCGCGGCCGACATATTCACGGCGGTCGATGACGAGTTCCCCGCGGGAGAGGACCGTTTCGACCTGGCCGGTGACCTTCTTGCCCTCGTACGCCGAATAGTCGACGTTCATGTGGTGGGTCTGCGCCGACATCGTCTGCTCCGCCGCCGGGTCGTAGATCACCACGTCCGCGTCAGCGCCCGGGGCGAGCGTTCCCTTCTTCCCGTACAGGCCGAACATCCGCGCCGGGGCGGCGCAGGCGATCTCGATCCAGCGGCGGCGGGAGATGTGACCGTCCAGGACCGCCTGGTGGAGGAGGTCCATGCGGTTCTCCACGCCCGGCATCCCGTTGGGGATCTTCGAGAAGTCCCCGCGGCCCAGCTCCTTCTGGCCCACGAAACAGAACGGGCAGTGGTCCGTGGAGACCACCTGGAGGTCGTTCGTACGCAGGGCCCGCCACAAGGACGCCTGGTGCTCCCGCGGGCGCAGCGGCGTCGAGCAGACGTACTTGGCGCCCTCGAAGTCCGGCTCCGCGAGATTGTCCGTCGACAGGAACAGGTACTGGGGACACGTCTCGCCGAAGACCGGCAGCCCCTCGTCCCTCGCCCGCGCCAGCTCCGTCACCGCCTGCTGGGCGGAGACGTGCACGACGTAGACCGGGGCGCCGGCCACCTGCGCCAGCCTGATCACGCGGTGCGTGGCCTCGGACTCCAGCAGCGCGTGGCGCACCTCGCCGTGGTAGCGCGGGTCCGTCTCGCCCCGGGCCAGGGCCTGTTGGACCAGGACATCGATCGCGATGCCGTTCTCCGCGTGCATCATGATCAGACCGCCGTTGGAACCCGCCCTCTGCATCGCCCTCAAGATCTGGCCGTCGTCGCTGTAAAACACGCCAGGATAAGCCGTGAAGAGCTTGAACGACGAGATGCCCTCGCTGACCAGATGGTCCATTTCCTTCAGCGTCCGGTCGTTCACGTCGGACATGATCATGTGGAAGCCGTAGTCGATCGCACAGCGACCGTCCGCCTTCGCGTGCCACAGGTCCAGGCCCTCGCGCAGCGAGTGGCCCACCGACTGCACCGCGAAGTCGACGATCGTCGTCGTGCCTCCCCACGCCGCCGCACGCGTGCCCGTCTCGAAGGTGTCGGAGGCGAATGTGCCGCCGAACGGCAGCTCCATGTGGGTGTGCGCGTCGACGCCGCCCGGGATCACGTACTTGTGGGACGCGTCGATGACGTGGTCCGCGCTCCACTCCTGGCTCCCCGTGGCGGCGAGCGCCGCGATGCGGCCGTCCTCGATCAGTACGTCGGCGTGGATCTCGTCGGTAGCCGTGATGACCAGGCCGCCGGTGATCAGAGTGCGGGTCATCCTTCACATCTCCCCTGCGCCGGGAGCCGCCGCGTCCCGGTCTGGTCGTGGATTCGCTCGTCCTCCCACCGGTCTACACCCGTAGAGTCCGGTCGTGGAGGAACCGTAGAAGCGTGTCCCCGGCAGCGCAATACCGCCTGTGTCCGGATCCGGTACGGCCCCGCCGCCGCCACGGGATCCGCCAAGCCACGTCCCGGGCGGCGCGCTGCTCCGCGCCGCCCGGCTGATACTCAGGCGCCCGCCGCGGCCCTGAGCGCCGCCTCCAGGATCGCCGCCCCCTCCTCGGCCTCGCCCACCGTCAGGGACAGCGGCGGGGCGATGCGCAGGGCGTTGCCCGTGAGGCCGCCCTTGCCGATGAGGAGGCCGCGGGCGCGGGTCTCCTCCAGGACCGCCGTGGCCGCCGCCGGGGTGGCCAGCTCGACGCCGATCATCAGGCCCCGGCCGCGGACCTCCGTGACCGTCTCGAGCGGGGCGGCGATGGCGCGCAGGCGCTCCAGGAGGAGGCCGCCGACGCGGCGGGCGTTGCCCTGGAGGTCGTGCTCCAGGAGGTACGTCAGGTTGGCCAGGCCCGCGGCCATGGTGACGGGGCTGCCGCCGAAGGTGGAGATGGAGTTGGCGTCGAGGCAGTTCATCACCTCGGCGCGGGCCACCACGCCGCCGATGGAGGCGCCGTTGCCGATGCCCTTGGCGAACGTGAGTATGTCCGGCGGCCCCTGCTGCCCGTGCGCCTGCCAGCCCCAGAAGTGCTCGCCGGTGCGGCCCCAGCCGGTCTGCACCTCGTCGGTGATCCACAGGATGCCCTCGGCGGCGAGGACCTCGCGGAACGCCGCGTACAGGCCGTCGGGCGGCGAGGTGAAGCCGCCGACGCCCTGGATGGGCTCGGCGATGAGCGCCGCGACGGAGCCGCCGGTCTGGGTCAGCATGTCCTTCAGGTCGGCGACGCAGGCGGCGGTGAACTCCGCGTCCGACAGCTCGGCGAACGGTCCCTTCGTACGGACGCCGCCGTGCACGTACAGCGTCTGCAGCGGGGACAGGGTGGTCGGGGACCAGCTGCGGTTGCCGGTGATGCCGACGGTGGAGAACGACCGGCCGTGGTAGCTGTTGCGCATCGCCAGGACCTGGTTGGAGCGGCGGTACGTGGTCGCCAGCAGCAGCGCCGTGTCGTTGGCCTCCGTACCGGAGGAGGTGAAGAAGACGCGGGCGTCGGGGATGCCGGAGAGCTGCGCGATCCGTTCGGCCAGCTCGATCATGGGCCGGTCGAGGTAGAGGGTGGAGGTGTGCAGGATCCGGCCGGCCTGCTCGCTGACGGCCTTGGTGACCTCGGGGAGGGCGTGGGCGGTCATCGTGGTGAGGATGCCGCCGAAGAAGTCGAGGTAGCGGTTGCCGTCGGCGTCCCAGACGTGGCGGCCCTCGCCGTGGGTGAGCTCGATGGGGTTCGCGTAGTAGAGGGCCAGCCAGTCCGGCAGGACGGCGCGGTGGCGGGCGTGCAGGGCGCGGTCGTTCACGGCTGGACCAGTCCTTCGTACGCGTCGGGCCGGCGGTCGCGGTAGAACGCCCACTGCTGCCGGACTTCTTCGATCAGACCGAGGTCGAGGTCGCGGACGAGGAGCTCCTCCTCCTTGTCGCTCGCGACCTCGCCGACGAACTGGCCGCGCGGGTCGACGAAGTAGCTGGTGCCGTAGAAGTCGTTGTCGCCGTACTCCTCCCGGCCGACCCGGTTGATCGCGGCGATGTAGTACTCGTTGGCGACGGCCGCGGCGGGCTGCTCCAGCTGCCACAGGTACGCGGACAGGCCGCGGGAGGTCGCGGAGGGGTTGTAGACGATCTGGGCGCCGTTCAGGCCGAGCTGGCGCCAGCCCTCGGGGAAGTGGCGGTCGTAGCAGATGTAGACGCCGACCTTGCCGACGGCGGTGTCGAACACCGGCCAGCCGAGGTTGCCGGGTTTGAAGTAGTACTTCTCCCAGAATCCCTTGACCTGGGGGATGTGGTGTTTGCGGTACTTGCCGAGGACGGTGCCGTCCGGGTCGATGACGACGGCGGTGTTGTAGTAGAAGCCGGACTGCTCGACCTCGAAGACCGGGACGACGATCACCATGCCCGTCTCGCGGGCGAGGGCCCGCATCCGCTCGGTCGTGGGGCCGTCGGGGACGGGCTCCGCCCAGCGGTAGTGCTCGGGCTCCTGGACCTGGCAGAAGTAGGGGGCGTTGAAGACCTCCTGGAAGCCGATGATCTTCGCACCCCGGGCGGCTGCGTCCCGGGCGTGCCGCTCGTGTTTCGCGATCATCGATTCGGTGTCGCCGGTCCAGGTCGCCTGGACGAGGGCGGCGCGGACGATGTTGGCCATGGCTGCTCCTTCGGCGCGCGGGCACGTCCGTCTACGCACGTAGACGGGCGTAGGTGGAGAACGTACGGCGCGGTCACGCTCGGTGGCAAGGGCATCGCGGCCCGGGACCGCAGGTGTCGGCGCGGCGTCCGGCGGGCAGGGGGCATGAACGGGAATCCGGCGGCATACCGCTGGAACCGGACGGGAGGCCGCAATGACGTCCGTATACCCCCTGTCCCGCACCTGGCCTCGAACATCGGTGCCCGGGCCCAGTAGCATGCCGCTCCATGAATGACGGCATACTCAGCATCATCCTCGTCGCCGCGGGTCTGCTCGTCGGCGCCGGCCTCGGCTGGTACGGCCGGAAGTCGGCGGCCGCGCGCACGCTGCGCCGCAAGGAGAAGTTCTTCGGGCTGCCCGAGAACTCCGAATGCCTCGTCGTGGTGAACCGCGACGCGAGCGGGGCTGACTGGAGCGTCGCCAAGCACGACGTGTTCGCGCTGGTCGAACTCGCCGCCGTGATCCGCGAGTGCGGGGCGCATCTGCAGATCATCGCCCACGACACGGCGAACCAGGGGTTCGGCGACCGCACGGAGTTCTGTGTCGGCACGCCGATCTCCAACCGCCGGATGGCCGCGCACATGCACTCCCTGCTGCCCGGCATCCGGATCAACACCGACCCGGAGCCCGGTCCGGACCGCGGCGCGTTCGCGATCGGCTCGGAGCGCTACCGCCTCGACAGCGGCGTCACCGAGCACGTCATCCTGGCCCGGCTCACCGCCGGCCAGGACGCGCGCCCGGTGTTCATCTCCTGCGGCCAGCGCTCGATCACCAACCAGGCCGCGATGCGCTATCTCGCCAAGCACGAGGCCCGGCTCTCCCGCAAGTACGGCAACTCCACGTTCGTCCTGCTGCTGAAGGTCGTCAACTCCCAGTCGTACGGCGCCGACGTGGTCGAGCTGGTCGCGGACGTCACCAAGGCCGCCAAGTCGCCGTCCCCGCTGGCGAAGGGCGAGAGCAAGGACCGTTCGTCGAAGTGAACGAGCAGTGAGCCCGCGACTGCTCGCGTGCACCATGGTCGTGGCGTTCCTGGTGCTCCTCGGCCCGAGCGCCCCGATCAGCACCCCCTACGCCCGGCCGCTGCCGGCCGGCGCCGTCACCGGTGTGGTGCCGAACCGGGTCATGACGTGGAATCTGTGCAACCCCTGCGGCAGCGGGCACAACGCCGGCCGGACGGCGGAGATCGCCACGTACGCGCCGCAGGTGATCGGGGTGCAGGAGGCCTGCGCGCGCGACGTGGAGCGGATACGGGACGGCCTGGAGCGCATCTACGGGCTCGTCTACCACGTCGAGTACGGCGGCGTCCTGCGTGATCTGGGCCGCTGCGGCGGGACGCCGTGGCGGCCGGGGGCCTACGGTCAGGCGATTCTCTCGGCGGCGCCGATGACGGACCGGGTGAGCGTGGAGTACCCCGACGGCGGGTCCGAGGACCGCGGCTATCTGGCGGTCACCACCACGGTGGACGGCCACAGGGTACGGGTCTTCAACACCCACCTCGCCGAGCGGCGCCAGCAGGAGTACCGGATGAAGCAGACCCGGGTGCTCGCCGCGGCGGTCGCCCGCTACGACCGCGCGATCGTCCTCGGCGACTTCAACGCCCGCCCGTACGACCCCGAGCTCACCCCGGTCTGGGCACTGGCCACCGACACCGACGCGCGGTGCGCGCCCGCGGCTGTCGCGGGCGTCTGCGACACGACCACCGACTGGCACGCCAAGTTCGACTACGTGTTCCTGCGGGGGAACGTGACCGCGCTCGGCCACCACGTACACCCCAACCCGCACTCGGACCACGCGCTGCTGTACACCGATCTGCGGCTGCCCTGACCGGGCCGGTCACCCCGTACGACCGGGGTGACCGGCCCGGCCTGTTCACAGGGGGAAGTGGTCGCGCGCGTGCCAGCCCAGCTGGATCCGGGTGTTGACCCCGAGCAGGTCCATCATCCCGCGGATCCTGCGCTGCACGGTCCGTCTGCCGATGCCTAAGCGTCCGGCGATGGTCGTGTCCGTATGGCCGGAGAGCAGCATGCGCAGGATCTGCTCGTCGAGTTTCGGGCCGCTCCGCTCCGGTTGCTGCCCATCCATCCCGTTGTCTCCTCCGTCGTACCCTGGCGCGACAGGGCCCGTGCCCACCGCCGGCTGCGGTGGGGACGGGCCCTGTCGTCACCGATGACCTGTCAAGGCGGTCAGCCCAGGTCCGACCGCTCCGTCACCCGTACGGCGTTGACCAGCGTCTTGCCGGTGCCCGCGACGAAACGCAGATTGAGCTGTCCGTCCGTCACGGTAACGGTGTACGTGCGCGAAAGGGCGGTCTTCTGCCCGGCGATGAGCGCGACGTCCATGTTCGGCTCGACGACCCGGCCCTCGGCCATCACGTCGAACACCCGCTTTCCGGGGGTACGTCCGGCGAGCTCGGCGAAGTCCAGCTCGACGGTGTACGTCCCGTCCGGGACGTTGTCGAACCGGTACTCCAGCATGCCCTCACGGGCGGTGCCGAAGCGCTGGTCGTCGTCCGTGGCGGCGATGTCACCCTTGGCGGAGGCGGTGGCGGAGTTGCCCACCCAGCCGTACGAGCCGGCCGTGTACTCCCGGTCGGCGGACCAGGTGTCACCGAGGGCGTCCGCCGCGGTGGCGTCCTTCGCGCCGCTGTCCAGGGCGATCCGGTAGGCCGGGACGACCACCCGGACCGGGACCGTGATCTCGGGCGAGCGACCCGACGCGGACGCGACGACCACGTCGGTGTCGTAGACGCCGGCCTCCAGGCCGGTGGCGTCGATCGCCAGGTCGAGCGTGGCCTTCCCGCCGTTGTCCAGCGAGCCCTCGGCCGGGCTCACGGCCAGCCAGTCGGTGGCCCCGGTGACCGTGTACGCGGTCGGGGAGCCGGTGTTGGTCAGCTCGAGCTTGCGGTCACGGGTCTCGCCGGCCGGGACGACGACGGCCAGGCCGTCCTCGCCGCCGCCCTTGACGGCGACCGCGCCGGTGGCCAGGGACGCCCCCGCCTCGGTGATGTCGCCGGCGGTGATGGAGACCGACCGCGTCACGCTCTGGTAGGCGGGCGCCTCGATCTTGACGCTCTGCTCCCCGGCCGGGGCCTGGAAGACGTACACACCGTCGGCGCCGGTGGTGGCGGTGGCGGTGCCGGCCGTCACCGTGGCGCCGGCGACGGGCAGGCCGTCGTTGGCGTCGGTGACCTTGCCCCACAGCACACCGGTGGTGGTGGACCGGAAGGAGATGCTGCTGTCGCCCTCCGGCAGGACGGCCGTGTTGAGCGAGTACTGCAGGGCGACGGTGCCGGTGGCGTTCTCCACGCCGATGGTGGCGCTGTTGCCCTTGTGACGGTCGCTCGCCGGGACGTCCTTGTAGCGGTACGTCACGGCGCCGGTCTCACTGATCTCCGCGGAGTAGGAGAAGGGGACCGTGTTGCTGAGGGGCGTGATGTCGCGCCACTCGATCAGGAACTTCCGGTTGGGTGCCTGGCCGGTCACCTTGGTGTAGACGTTGGCCGGGGCCGTGATCTTCTGGTCGTCCCAGAACGGGTAGAGCGCCGCGTTCGGGGCGGCCGCCGCGGGGATCGCGACGTTCGAGAACGCGGTGCTGGAGGCGCCGAACGACACCACACCGTTGGTGGAGACGAACGCCTTGGCGTACGAACCGCCGTAGAACGGGAAGCTGAACGGCAGCGCGACTTCCTTGGCCGCGTCGTCACCGGCCAGCCCGATCGGGTTGTCGGCGGCGACCCACGCCTCGTTGCCGGTGCGGCAGGCGGTCCCGAAGGAGTCGGTACGCAGCGGGAGGGTGAGGTTCGCGGTGGTGTCCGCGGCGACGCTGACCTGCGTCTCGGCGCCGGCCACACAGCGGTCGGTGCCCGCGGCGGTCACGGTGTAGTCGCCGTTCGGGATGACCACCGAGTAGTGGCCCGCGGCGTCGGTCGTCGCGGACACGGGGGTGCCGACGAAGGTGACCGTGGCGCCGGGGGCCGCACCGTACTCGCTGGAGACGGTGCCGGAGACGGTGCTGGACGGGGCCTGCGTCATCGACAGCGCGATGGTCGCGGTCTCGTTCTCCACGATCGTCACGGAGCCGGTGGCCGTCTCGTAGCCGTACTTGGAGACGGACACGGCGTACTCGCCGACGGACAGGACCGGCAGCGAGAAGCCGCCGTTCGCATCGGTGGTGACGGAGCGGTCGAGGGGACCGTCGAGGGTGACGGTCGCGCCGCCGACCGGGTCGCCGCCGGAGGTGATGGAGCCGGTCAGCGAGCCCATCGGGCCGCGCGGGGCGTCCTGGACCGCGGCCAGCGCGTCGAGCTTGCCCTCACCGAAGACGTTGTTGTTGGCGGCGGTGCCGCCGCACGTCAGGTTCTCGGTGTCCGTGGCGGTGCGGTTGAGCAGCGCCTCGGTCTCCTCGATGTCGTTCTGCAGCGCGGGCGAGGCCGACCACAGCAGCGCCACCGTCGCCGCGGTGTGCGGGGAGGCCATCGAGGTGCCGTCGAAGATGTCGTAGCCACCGGGGATGGAGGAGCGGACGTCGACGCCGGGGGCGGCGATGTTCGGCTTGATCGTGCCGTTCTCACCGGTGCCGCGCGACGAGAAGGACGCGATGTTGCCGTTGATGTCGTACGCGCCGCTGGAGTAGCTCATCGCGTACGAGCCGGGCGAGCCGGAGGTGTTGCAGCCCGGGCCGCTGTTGCCGTTGGAGAAGGCCGGGAAGATGCCGGCCTCGCGCCAGGAGGCGACGACGTCGGAGTACCAGGGGTCGTAGACCGTGGAGCCCCAGGAGTTGTTCACCACGTCGGGCGCCATCTCGGGCCGCGGGTTGTTGCCCTGGCGGTCCGTCGGGGCGACCATCCACTGGCCCGCGGCCATCAGCGACTCGCGGGAGCAACTGCTGGTCTCGCAGCCCTTGGCGGCGATCCACTTGGCGCCCGGCGCGACACCGATCTGGTTGGCGCCGCCGTCGTCACCGACCATCGTGCCCATGGTGTGGGTGCCGTGGTCGTTGTTGTCGCACGGGTCGTCCGTGGGGCAGGAGCCCGACGGGTCGAACCAGTTGTAGTCGTGGCTGTAGGTGCCGTCGGCGTTCTTGCCGCGGTACTTGCCGGCCACCGCCGGGTGGGTGAAGTCCACGCCGGAGTCGACGCTGGCGACGACGATGCCCTCGCCGTGCACGCCGAACTGCTCCCACACGTCGTTCGCGTGGATCGCGTCGATGTTCCACTCGACGCCGTCCAGCGACGGCTGGTCACTGCCCTTGACCGGCTTGGGCAGCTCGACCGCGTCGTCGGCCTCGATCATCGAGACCTCGGGCAGTGCGGCGATCTTCTCCGCCACCGCCTGGTCACCCGTCACCTTGACGGTGTTGGAGATCCAGAAGGAGCGCGCGTCGGCGCCCCCCGCCTTCGCCACCGCGAGGACGTCCGCCTGGGACTCCTTGGCGGTGGCCTTCTTCGCCCGCATCACCTCGGCGCCGCGGTCGGCCTTGTCGGTGAGCACGTCCGCTCTGCTGAGGTCGGCCTCGGACTTGAGCGTGACCCAGAAGGTGGACTTGTCGTTGGCCTCGAGCTGCTGCACCACCTGCTTCTCGGCCTTGGCCGCCAGCGGGGTGACCGCGTCGGCCGACGCCGGGGCGGCATTCGCACCGAGGGCACCCAACGGCACCATGGCCATGGCGGTCAGGGCCACTGTCGCGGCTCTGAGTGAACTGCTTCGGATCAATCTCAAGGGGTCTCCCTAGGGAGTGAGTGCGGCGGGGATCTCCCGCGCTCAGGAGCAGGACACGTACGGGTGCGGGGGGTAGGGGCGCTGTTCCGTGGCGATGGGTCAGGTACAGGTCATGCACCCGACAGAACCCGCATATGCTCGGCCATCCGCGGACGGCCGCACAAGATCCGGCAGGGCTCTCCGGGAGCCGCTGGCGCAAAGGCGCCGATTGCCGGAATGTTGTGTTCCGGCGCGGGTCCGGTGGTAAGCCGGGGCGGCCAAATGCCGGGAACGGGTCTCTATTTGTCGATACAGATATAAGCCCGCACGGCGACGGACATCCTCGCCCCGAGCCCCAGGTCGGGGCGCCGGCCCCGGCCGCCCCTCGCGACGGCCTCGTTGCCTAGGTACCAAGAATCGCCCTGAGTACCTAGCCTTGACTCGGGTCAACCGCCGTAACGTCCCCGCCCCTTCGGGCGGACCGCCGTCCGGCGGGGCCCAAAGGGGTCACGTCGCGCGGGGAAGGGAGCCCGGGGATGGGCGATACGAGGCCGGTGTACCAGCGCATCGCGGACGAGCTGCGCGACCGCATCGACAGCGGCGAGCTCAAGGTGGGGGCGCAGATCCCGTCCCGCTCCGAGCTGAAGCGCGCCTACGCGGCGAGCGACCAGACGGTGGACCGCGCGGTACGGGTCCTGAAGGCCGCCGGATACGCCCAGGGGCAGTTCGGCCGGGGGGTGTTCGTCACCGACCGGACCCCGCTGGGCACCCTGCTGCGCGACACGGGCACCGTGGACACCCCGTTCGCCGCCCGGATCTCCACCCCGGACACGGCCGTCGCCTGGGAGGCCACCTCCGTCACCACCCCGGCCCCGCGGCATGTCGCCGAGCGGCTGGGCATCGCGGCCGGCGACCGGGTGATGTGCACCCGGTACGAGTATCTGGCGGACCGCAGGCCCGTACAGCTGGCGACCAGTTGGGAGCCCCTCGCCCGCACCGAGGGCACGGACGTCGTCTTCCCCGAGCGCGGCCCGTACGCCCGGCGCGGGGTGCGCGGGCGGATGGCGGCGATCGGCATCCGCGTCGTACGGGCCGCCGAAATCGTCGGCTCCCGGGCCGCGACCAGCGCGGAGGCGGAGGCCCTCGGCTGCGCGCCGGGGCAGTGCCTGACCGTGGTGGAGCGCACGCACTACGACGCGGACGACCGGCCGGTCGAAACCTCCGACGTCGTGGTCCGCGCCGACCGCTGGCGGCTCGAGTACAGCATCGACTTCACCGGCTGAGTCACACCCCGGCCCGCGCCAGCGGCTCGGGATAGGGCTCGTCCATGAACACGTGGACGGAGCGCATCCGGTCGCCCTCGTCGGTCAGGACCGCGAGGACGAAGCCGACCGCGAGCGGCTCCGCGCCGCCGGCGACGCCGTGCTGCCAGCAGAACAGGGCCAGCCGGGGGCGGACGTCGACCTCGCCGGTCAGGGTGAAGACCAGGGCGGGGTGCTGCTCACGCACCGCGGCGACCGTCGCGTCCAGCGCGGCGCGGCCCGCCACGGCGACCTCGGGATCGATGTAGATGCCGTCCTCGCACCACACCTCCTCGATCCCCGCCCGGCGCAGGGCCGGGTCCTCCTCGTTCCACACCTCCAGATAGCGCTCGACCAGCTGTCGACCGTCCCCCATGAGCGGCAATCCCTTCCTGACGCCGGCCGGGCCGGGGGCTCCGGCACGTCCGGGCCGGTGCCATGGCCCCAGCATCGGCCGTGGTCAGGACGGGAACAACAGCGGATCTCGCATCATGCGTTAACGCGCCGGTTATGGAAACACTCAGTCCTCGGAGACCTCCGCGTACATCTGCGACAGCTCCGGCGTCCCCGTCTCCGCCCAGGCCAGCCCGACCTCCACCACGTCGACCTCGCGCCCCGAGGCCAGCTCCACCACCGGGCGCCCGTCCGGCGACAGCACCCAGCGCGCGCCCGGGACGGTACGGACGATCACCGTACCGAGATACAGACCCGCGTCGTTGCCCAGCCAGGGCATCACCTCGGGGTCGTCGCGCCAGCGGGGCACCAGCTGGTCCAGCGCCTCCAGGGAGCGCCAGGTGTCGTCGAGTTCGACCTTGGAGCCGGCCGCCTGGGAGCGCAGCAGATCGCACTCGGAGAGCAGTTGGGTGATTCCCTCCTGATCCGTCTCCCGGCCGCCCGGGGAGAACACGTCCGTCACGCCGGTGCCGTCGTGCCGCTTACGCCAGTTGTCCAGGAAGGAGATGTTCATACCTCTACGGTCGCACTCCGACCGATGTCGGCGCCACAGGCACGCACAAAGCGGATCAACGCCTCCGGATCGGACAGCCCGCTACAGCTCGAGGTCGACGACCAGCGGCGCGTGGTCGGAGGGGGCCATGGAGGCCGGCGCGTCCTTCTTCCCGGGCCTGCGGGCCTCGCGGTCGACGTACGAGTCGGTCACGGCGGCGGTGAAGGGGGCGTTGCCGTAGACGTGGTCGATGCGCATGCCCTTGTTCTTCTGGAAGCCCAGCTGGCGGTAGTCCCAGAAGGTGAAGGGGATGTCGTACTTCAGCGCGCGGGGGTAGACCTCCGACAGTCCCTCCTTCTGGAGCTCGATCAGCGCCGTGCGCTCGGCCTCGGAGACGTGGGTGGCGCCCTCGAAGAGGGAGATGTCCCAGACGTCCTCGTCCTTCGGCGCGACGTTGAAGTCGCCGAGGACGGCGAAGGGGCGGGAGCCCGCGGCGTCGGTCGCCACGGCCGCGCGGAGGGCTTCCAGCCACTTCAGCTTGTAGGCGTAGTGGGCGTGGCCCACCTCGCGGCCGTTCGGGACGTAGAGCGACCAGACGCGGACCGGGCCGCAGGTCGCTCCCACCGCCCGGGGTTCGGTCACGCCGTCGTACTGCGGCTGGTCGGGGAGGTGGTGGGTGATGTCCTCGAGGCCGACCCTGGAGAGCACGGCGGCGCCGTTCCAGCGGCCGTCGGCCACGAAGGCCGCCTCGTAGCCGAGGGCGCGGAGGGGGGCGGTGGGGAAGGCCTCGGGGGTGCACTTCAGCTCTTGGAGGCAGACCACGTCCGGGTCGGTGGAGCGGAGCCAGCCGGTGATGCGGTCGAGCCTTGTGGTGATCGAATTGACGTTCCACGTCGCGATGCGAAGAGCCATGCGGCTAATTTAGCGCGGGGGTCTGACACGTGACGCGGACCACTTTCGGGGGCTCCGCCCCCGGACCCCCTTGTCGGCGCTTCGCGCCTCGGCCTCAAACGCCGGCCGGGCTGGGAGGGGTGCTTTTCGCTGTCTGCCGCCGGTCCGGCAGGAACAGATCTTGTCGCTCGCCACCGCCCGACATGCAGTCGGCTCCGCCCGGAAAGCAGATCGGATGGTCGGGACTTCCCGGAAGGACAAAGCAGCTGGTCGGCACCTCCCGGAAGGACAGAGCAGGCAGTCGGGGCTTCCCGGAAGGACAGAGCCCTCCCCTACACCGGCACGCTCTCCCCCGGCGCAAGCCGCAGGTGCTCTGCGCCGCCCGTTCCTGGGCCCGTTGGGCCCAGGAGGCGGTCGTATACCAGGGGGGCCACGTCCGACAGGAGGGCGTTGTGGATGTCCACCGCGCGTGAGGGCTTGATCTCGCGGACGTAGTCGATGATCTCCGAGATCTTGCTCCACGGGGCGTGCACCGGGAGGAGCAGCGTGTCGACCGGGCGCTCCGGCACCGTCAGGGCGTCGCCGGGGTGGAAGACCGTGCCGTCCAGGACGAAGCCGATGTTCGTGATGCGGGGGAGGTCCGGGTGGATCACCGCGTGGAGTTCGCCGTGTACCTCCGCGTCGAATCCCGCCGCCGTGAACGTGTCGCCGTGGCCCACCGTGTGGACCCGGCCGGGGAAGGCCGCGGCCAGTTGGGAGGCGACCGACCGCAGCGTCCAGAGTTCGCAGGCGGGGTTGGCCTCGAGGGCCGCGCGCAGGCGGGGCTCGTCGAAGTGGTCGGGGTGTTCGTGGGTGACCAGGAGGGCGTCCGCGCCCTCGGCGGCGTCCGGCTCCGAGAAGCCGCCGGGATCCACGACCAGGGTTCTGTCGCCCTTGTCGAGGCGGATACAGGCGTGTCCTCGTTTGGTGAGCCTCATCGTCGGTCCAGCCCCTTCCCGCTGCGGTTCAGAACTTCGTGGTGGACACCACACGCACCGTCGGATGCGTCTGGTCCGACAGGTCGACGGCGACCGCCAGATCCGGCTCCGCGCCCGGGCGGGGGCGTGACCAGCCCCACCAGTCGCTTCCGTCGCCGAAGCTCCAGTGGACCCGCTTCGCCTGTCCGTGGGTGATCGGGTTGTAGCCCTCGACGAGGTCGGAGCGGTGGCCGTCGGACCACTTCATGAAGGCGTTCAGACCCGCCTCGTTCGTCGTGAACTCGACGTACAGGCTGCTCTTCTCCCAGGAGTTGAACTCGTAGAAGGAGATCGGGTCGACGTTCATCGGCGGCTTGATGTCGTAGATCCGCCGCTGCATCCGGCTGGGCCAGCCCAGGACGAGCCCGGTCGCCTCCGCGCTCTCCTCCTTGCTGCGGCCGGCGTCGCGGCTCTGCAGGAAGGAGATGCAGAGATAGACCAGCGGTACGAGGATCAGCAGCGCGACGATCACACCGCCCTTCCAGCCGGCCGGCAGCCGCCGCGGCGGGGGGTGGTGGGGGGCCTCGGGGGTGTCGTCGGCCGTGGGGCGGTCGGCTTCGTCCGTCATCACTTGCCGACCACCTGCGCGAAGCGTTCGTAGCGCTCGACCCGGCGGCGATTCGTCCGCCGGAAGCGCCGGGCGACGAGGCGGGCGAGGTCCGCGGCGCCGACGAGGCCGGCGTCGTTGCCGAGCTGGGCCTTGGCGATACGGGCCTCCGGCCGGTAGCCGCGTCCGGTGAGGCTGCGGCGGAAGGCGTCGCGGGCGGGGCCGATGAGGAGGTCGTCGGCCGCGGAGACGCCGCCGCCGATGACGAAGCAGCCGGGGTCGAGGGCGGCGGCGAGGTTGGCGATGCCGACGCCCAGCCACTGGCCGATGTCCTGCAGCAGCTCCACGCACATCGCGTCGCCCTCGCGGGCCAGGTCGGTGATCAGCGGGCCGGTGATGTCCCCCACCCTGCCCTGCACCTTGTCGATGATCCCGTACGCGACGGGCGACTCGGCGGCGGCCAGCTCGCGGGCCTCGCGCACCAGGGCGTTGCCGGAGCTGTACTGCTCCCAGCAGCCGCGGTTGCCGCACGGGCAGCGGTGGCCGCCGGGGACGACCTGCATATGGCCGAATTCGCCGGCCACCCCGTACTTGCCCCGTTTGACCTGGCCGTCCTCCAGGATGGCGCCGCCGATGCCCGTACCGAGCGTGATCATGACGAGGTAGTCCTCGCCGCGTCCGGCGCCGAAGCGCCATTCGGCCCAGGCTGCGGTGTTGGCGTCGTTGTCGACCATCACGGGAACGCGCAGGCGGGAGGAGAGGGCGTCGCGCAGCGGCTCGTCGCGCCAGGACAGGTGCGGGGCGAACAGGACGCGCGAGCGGTTGGCGTCCACCCAGCCGGCGGCTCCGATGCCGACCGCGTGCACGTCGTGCCGTTCGGAGAGGTCCAGCACCAGCTCGACGATGGTGTCCTCGACGACCCGGGGGCTCTTGGACTTGTCCGGGGTCTCCGCGCGCATCCGCTCCAGGATGTTCCCGTCGGCGTCCACGACGCCGGCGGCGACCTTGGTGCCGCCGATGTCGATGCCGACGGTCGGCACCCGGGGCGCGGTCAGATGCGACCGGCGCTCGCGGCTGCTGACGCTGCGCAGGACCGTCGCGCGGGCGGCTCCCTTGTACGAGGTTTCGCGATTGGCGCTCATCGGCCCCGATTCTGCCCTACGCCGCGGGGCCCCGCTTCCTCCGGGGCCCCGCGGCGACTCACGCAGAGTGACCGGTTTCGTGTCCGCCCAGGTGATCCGGTACGGGGGCGCGCTCGAGCTCGTGGGAGAGCTGTTCGAGTTCGCCGCCGCCCGCCATCTCGCGGGTGAGGTCGTCCAGGGTGATCTCCGGCTTGGGGTGGCTGCCGGCCATCACGCCCCGCTTGAGCAGGATGAACCGGTCGCCGACCAGATAGGCGTGGTGCGGGTTGTGGGTGATCAGCACCACACCCAGGCCCGCGTCCCGGGCGGCGGCCACGTACTTCAGCACCACCCCGGACTGCTTGACGCCCAGGGCGGCGGTCGGCTCGTCCAGGACGAGGACCTTGGCGCCGAAGTACACCGCGCGGGCGATGGCCACGCACTGGCGTTCGCCCCCGGAGAGGGTGCCGATGGGCTGGTCGACGTCCCGCAGGTCGATGCCCATGCGCAGCAGCTCGCTGTACGTGGTGCGGCGCATCAGCTCGACGTCCAGCCGGCGCAGCGGTCCGCGGCCCTTCGTCGGCTCGGAGCCGAGGAAGAAGTTCCGCCAGACCGGCATCAGCGGGACGACCGCGAGGTCCTGGTAGACCGTGGCGATGCCGCGGTCGAGGGCGTCGCGCGGATTGGCGAGCTTCGCGGGGCGGCCCTCGATCCGGAAGTCGCCGGCGTCGTGCCGGTGCAGTCCCGCGATGATCTTGATCAGGGTGGACTTGCCGGCCCCGTTGTCGCCCAGGACACAGGTGATCTCCCCGGCGTGGACCTCCAGGGACACCCCCTCCAGCGCGCGGATGTTCCCGTAGTACTTGCTGACGTCCCGCATCTCGACCAGCGGTACGGACGGTGCCCCGGTGTCGTCGGACTTCATTTCGCGGCCTCCGCCCGCTTGCGGACCCATGCGTTGAGCAGCGTGGCGAGCAGCAGCATCGCCCCGAGGAAGAACCAGAACCAGTCGGCGTCCCACTGGGCGTACACGATGCCCTGCTTGGTCATGCCGAAGATCAGCGCACCGATCGCGGCGCCGATCGCCGAGCCGTAGCCGCCGGTGAGCAGACAGCCGCCGATCACGGCCGCCGCGATGTAGTGCAGCTCCAGCCCGCGGCCCTCGCCCGACTGGATGACGCCGAACGAGAAGAGCAGATGCTGCCCGGAGATCCAGGCCCCGACGGCGACGCCCAGATACAGGCCGATCTTCGTCCGGAAGACGGGGACGCCGACCGCGCGGGCGGCCGGTCCGCCGCCGCCGACCGCGAAGATCCAGTTCCCGGCGCGGGTACGCAGCAGGATCCAGGTGGCGAGCGCCACCAGGACGATCCACCACAGGATCGTCACCCGCAGGTCCCAGGAGCCGATGCTGAGGGTGGAGGCGAACACGGCACGGGCGGAGGAGAAGCCCTCCATGTCCTCGATGCTCTTGGTGGTCACCGTGCCGTCGATGGCCTTGGTGACGCCGACGTTCGCGCCCTGCAGCATCAGAAAGGTGCCGAGGGTGACGATGAAGCTGGGCAGTCCGGTACGGATCAGCACGTAGCCGTTGAAGAAGCCGATCGCCAGCGTGACCAGCAGCGAGACGGCCACGCCGACCCAGACGTTCGCCGTCATCTGGTACGAGAACATCGACGACACCAGCGCGGACGCGGTGACGAGCACACCGGCGGAGAGGTCGAACTCACCGCCGATCATCAGCAGCGCCACGGGGACGGCCATGATGCCGATCGTGGAGGCCGCGTACAGGACGGTGTCCATGCTGCGCAGGAAGCTGTCCGCGGCCAGGCCGAAGAAGACCAGCACGGCGACCGCGCCGATGACCGACCCGAGTTCGGGACGGCCGAGCAGTCTGCTGAACAGCGAGCGGTGCAGCAGCCGCTCGTCGGTGGTGTCGTCGGGTTGTGTGGTGGTCGAGCTCATCGAGTCCCCCGCCTCGCGTATTTCTCGAGTTCCGCGGCTTCGTCCCTGGTGACGATCTGCGGCCCGGTGAGCACCGGCAGGCCGCCGCCGAGGGTGTTCGCGTTGTACTTGTAGAGCCACAGCAGGTCGACCGCCTCGTAGCCCTGGAGGTACGGCTGCTGGTCGACGGCGAAGGCGAGCGTGCCGTCCTGGAGGGACCTGGCGACGCCCTCGTTGAGGTCGAAGGTGGAGATCTCGGCGTCGCTGCCGGCCCGCTTCTTCGCCTGCGCGGCGGTGTTCGCGAAGGGCGCGCCGAGGGTGACAACAGCGTCGATCGCCGGGTCGGCGGTCAGCTTGGCGTCGATGGACTGCTCGACGGACGGCATGTCCGTACCCTCGACGTAGAGGTTCTCCAGCGTGCCGTCGAAGGTCTTCTTCGCGCCGGCGCAGCGCTCCTCGTGGCCCACGTTGCCCTGCTCGTGCAGGATGCACAGGGCCTTCTTCCGGCCCGTCCTGTTCAGCTGCTCGCCCACGGCCTCGCCGGCCAGGGTCTCGTCCTGGCCGATGTGGGTGAGGGCGCCGAACTCCTTGGACTCCTTGGTGCCGGAGTTGATCGTGATCACCGGGATGCCGGCGGCGATCGCCTTCTCGACCACGCCCTTCATGGCGGCGGGCTTGGCGAGGGAGACGATGATGCCGTCGACCTTCTGGTCGATGGCGTTCTGCACGAGCTGGGCCTGCTCGTTCGCCTCGGGGCTGGCGGCGTAGGTGAAGTTGATGTTGTCCTTGGCCGCGCCCTGCTCGGCGCCCTTCTGCACGATGTCCCAGAAGGTGTCGCCCTGGCCCGAGTGGGTGACCATGGCCACCGTCCAGCGCGGTGTGCTCACCGCGGGCCGGCCGCCGGCCTGCGCGGCCTCGTCCTCGGCCCGTTTGCCCCCGGTGCTGCTGCAGGACGCCGCGCCGAGGCCCAGCGCCGCCGCCAGCACCCCTCCCACCCAGGTGCGTACCCTCGTGCCTGCCAGTGCCGCGCGCTGTGCCACAGCCAGTGTTCCCTTGCGTAGTGCTGTCCGGTGCCGCCGGAACCCGGGTGCCGTACGGCACCCGGAATGATCTGTTCCGACGGCCCCAGTATGTGTCACCACGCGTTTTGAAGCGCTCACCGGGTGGCGTTGTCCGTCAGCTTCTTCAGGTCGGGGGCCTGCTCCGCGGTGACGATCGCGGGGCCGGTCAGGACCGGGCGGCCGCCGCCGATGATGTTGAGGTTCTGCTTGTACAGCCACAGCTCGTCCACCGCGAGGTAGCCCTGGAGGTACGGCTGCTGGTCGACCGCGAAGGCGACCTCCTTCTTCTCCATCCGGGCGACGACGTCCGAGTTCAGGTCGAAGGTCGCAACCTCCGCCCCGGAGCCGGCGGCCTCCTTCGCCTTGATGGAGGCGGAGGCTATGTCGGCGTTCAGCGTGACGACCGCGTCGATGTCCTTCGACGCCGTCAGCTTGGCCTCCACGGCGGCCTCGACGCCGGGCCGGTCCGTACCCTCGACCTGGAGGTTCTCCACCTCGCCGGAGAAGGTCTTGGCGACGCCCGCGCAGCGCTCCTCCAGCGACACGTTGCCCTGCTCGTGGATCACGCACACGGCCTTCTTGCGGCCGTCCTTGTTGAGCTGCTCGCCGACGGCCTCGCCGGCGACGCCCTCCTCCTGGCCGAAGTGCGCCAGCGCGCCGAACTCCTTCGAGAACTGGCTGCCGGAGTTGATCGACACCACCGGGATACCGGCGGCGACGGCCTTCTGCACCGCGGCCTTCATGGCGTCGGGCTTGGCGAGGGTGACGATGATGCCGTCGACCTTCTGGTTGATCGCCTGCTCCACCAGCTGCGCCTGGCCGTCGGCCTTGTCGTCGTTGGTGTAGAGGAGCTTGACGTTGTCCTTGGCGGAGGCGGTCTCGGCGCCGTTCTTGACGATGTCCCAGAAGGTGTCGCCCTGACCCGAGTGGGTGACCATCGCGATGGTCATCTCCGCCGTGTTCGCCTTCCCCCCGCCGCCGGTCTCGGGTTTGTCCTCCGAGTCCTTGCCGCCCGAGTCGCTGCAGCCGGCCAGGCTCACCGCCAGTACCGCCGCCGCGAACACCACCGTCGTACGGGCCATCCGGCTGTACCTCATGATCTGTCCCCGCCTTCCGTCGAGCACCGCCTCATTGCGGCTGACGGAGTATGTAACCGGGGGCGCCGGGGGCGTCAATGCCTTTGTCATAACATCCGGACGAGCGGCCGGTGTTACGGGCCCGGCGGGCGTGCGGTCAGCCGCGTTCGAGGAGTTGGAACTCGAAGGTGTACCGCGAGGCGCGGTAGAGGTGGGCGCCGGACTCCACCGCGCGGCCGGTGACGTCGAACGCGGTGCGCTCCACCGCCAGCAGCGGCGCGCCGGGCGCCTCGCCGAGGCGTTCGCCCTCCTCGCGGCCGGCGGTGCGGGCGCCGATGCGCTGGCGGGCGCTGTGCAGGGTGACGCCGGCCCGGCGCAGCAGCGCGTACAGGCCGGTGGCCTCCAGCTCCGTGGTGGGGAGCGGGAGCAGGCCGAGGGGGAGGTGGTTGCGCAGGTACGCCATGGGCTCGCCGCGGGTCAGGCGGAGCCGTTCGAGGACGGCGACCTCCGTGCCCTCGGGGACGCCGAGCGTGGTCGCGACGGTGGGGCCGGCGGGCTCGGTGTCGTTACGGAGGACAACCGTCGCGGGGCGGGCGCCGGCGGCCTGCAGGTCGTCGTACAGGCTGGTCAGGGCCAGGGGGCGGCGGACGCTGCTGTGCACCACCTGGGTGCCGATGCCGCGCCGGCGGACCAGGAGGCCCTTGTCGACCAGGGACTGGATCGCCTGGCGGACGGTCGGCCGGGACAGGCCCAGCCGGGCGGCGAGGTCGATCTCGTTGCCGAGCAGCATGCCGGGGGTGAGGGAGCCGGTCTCGATCGCGCTCTGGAGCTGCTGGGACAGCTGGAAGTAGAGGGGCACCGGGCTGCCCCGGTCCACGCTGAGCTGGAGGGAGTCCGAGGACCCCGCGTCGCGCCTCGCCACGGCCCTCCACGCTAACGGCCCGGGCGGGCGGGAGGAAGACGGTGGTTCGGTTGTCCTGACATCCGATTGACAGGCCCGGCGGGCGGGGAGACGTTGGGCTCATGCGGATCGCGGTCATCGGCACGGGACGGATCGGCGCCTTCCACGCGGCGACGCTGGCGCGGCACGCGGACGTCGCCGAGGTGGTGCTGGCGGACGCGTCGCCCGCGCGGGCGCGGGAGGTGGCGGGGCGGATCGGGGCGGTGGCGTACGAGGGGCCGGAGGAGGTCTTCGCGCGGGGCGCGGACGCCGTGGTGATCGCCGCGCCGACGGGGGCGCATCCGTCGCTGGTCGTACGGGCGGCGGAGTGCGGGATGGCGGCGTTCTGCGAGAAGCCCGTGGGGCTGGACTGGCCGGGCACGCTGGACGCCCTGTGGCGGTCGCGGAAGGCCGGGGCGGTGCTGCAGCTCGGGTTCATGCGGCGGTTCGACGCCGGGTACGTGGCGGCGCGGGAGGCGGTGCGGTCCGGGCGGCTGGGGCGGGTGCACACGGCGCGGGCGGTGACGTCGGGCGCGGGGGCGCCGCCGGCCGGGTATCTGCCGCTGTCCGGGGGGCTGATCGCCGACTGCATGATCCATGACTTCGACGCCCTCGCCTGGGTGACGGGTCAGCCGGTCGTCGAGGCGTACGCGGTGGGCTCGGACGCGGGAGCGCCGGAGTTCCGGGCGGCCGGCGACGTGGACACCGCCGCCGCGGTGCTGACGCTGGCGGACGGCACCCTCGCCACGGTCACCGCGACCCGGGTGAACGGCGCCGGCTACGACGTACGGCTCGAACTGGCCGGGGAGCGGGACCAGATCGCGGTGGGGACGGGGCCGCGGACGCCGCTGCGGTCGGTGGAGCCGGAGCCGGTGGAGTTCCCCGGGCCGCCGTGGCGGGACTTCCTGGAGCGGTTCGGGGCGGCGTACGAGGCGGAGATGGACGCCTTCGTCCGGGTGGTGCGCGGTGAGCTCGCCAACCCGTGCCCGGGCTTCGCGGCGCTGGAGGCCCAGTACGTCGCCGAGGCGTGCGCGCTGTCGCGGCGGGTGCGGCGGCCGGTGCGGATCGCGGAGGCGGCGCACTTCGTCGGCGCGTGGCGCTGGCAGGGGCCGGGGAAGTTCCCGGCGGATCTCGTCGCGCTGGCTCCGGAGCGGTGGCCCGAGGCGCCCTAGACAGACGCCGCCACCAGCCGTTCCAGGTCGTCCAGGTCCGCCTCGTACTCGGCGTCCAGGTCCAGCGGCAGGTCCAGCCACGGCGCCAGCGCCGTGTGCCCGGGCGCGGCGCCCTCCGGGAGCTGCCCGCGCCGGCCACGCGGGTCGAGGGTGCCGACGGCGAAGCGGCCGCCCGCCTCGGAGGCGGCGAAGCCCAGCACGAACGTACTCACCAGCCGCTCCATCCGCGGCACCCGCGACGGCTCCACCCCGGCCTCCAGCAGCGCGCCGTACAGCCGGTCGACGAAGCCCACCGCCTCCGGCGACACGGCGGGCCGGGTGAACAGCAGGCCCACCGCCCAGGGGTGTTCGCGCGCCCGGCGGCGCGCCGCCCGCGCGAAGGCCCGCAGCCGGGCGCGCCAGTCGCCGTCCCCGGCCGCCGTCCACTCGTCGTCCGCCGCGAGGGAGCCGAGGATCTCCCCGACCATGCCGTCGAGCAGCACGGCCTTGCTCCTGACGTGCGGATACAGCGCCATCGGCGTGACGCCCACCCGGTCGGCGACCGCACGCATCGTCACCGCCGCCAGGCCGCGTTCGTCGGCCAGCTCCACCGCGGCCCGCAGGATCTCTTGTCGTCGCGCGCTCATGCCTCTACATTGTAGATCTATACGTTGTAGATCTTTTACGGATCAGGGGGCGGCCGATGCTCGAGGCGCACGAACTCCGCAAGTCCTACGGGCGGTCGCCGGCCCTCGACGGCTTCGGCCTCACCGTCGCCGCCGGCGAGATCGCCGGGCTGATCGGGCACAACGGCGCCGGCAAGACGACCTTCGTCGAGATCGTCACCGGCCTGACCCGCCCCGACTCCGGCTCGGTCACCGTCGCCGGCGTCGACGCCCTGCGCCGGCCGCGGGCGGCGCGGCGGCTGTTCGGGGTCGCCCCGCAGGAGACCGCGCTGTACGCGGCCGCCACGGTCCGCGACCAGCTGCGGCTGCACGGCGCGCTCGCCGGCCTGCGCCGCCGGGCACTGCACCGGGCCGTGGCACGGACGGCGGAGGAACTGCGGCTCACCGGCTGCCTCGACACCCGTGCGGGGCTGCTCTCCGGGGGTCAGCGGCGGCGCACCCAGGCGGCGACGGCGCTGATGGGCGACCCCCCGCTGCTGCTGCTCGACGAGCCCACCGCCGGCGCCGACCCCGAGACCCGGGACGCGCTGCTCGCGGCCGTACGGGCCCGCGCGGCGGCCGGCGCGGCCGTCCTCTACACGACGCACTACCTGCCCGAACTCACCGACCTCGACGCCACCCTGGCCGTCGCCCGCGCCGGCCGGGTCATCGCCCGGGGCACCCGGGCGGAGCTGCTGCGCGGGCTCCCCGGCGAACTGCGGCTGGTCCTCGACCCGGCGGGGGCTCCGCTGCCCGCGGGGACGCCGGCCCGGTCGTACGAGGGTGTGCTGCGCGTACCGGCCCGTGATCCGGCCGCCGAGCTGGCGCGGCTGCTGGCGGCCGGGTGCCGGCCGGCGTCGGTGGACGTGCGCAGGCCCGGGCTCGACGACCTGTACCGTTCGCTGGCCGCGAAGGAGACGACCCGTGCCGCGTGACTCCGCCCTCCGCACCGCCGCCCTGGTCCGGCTCAACACCGCGCTGCTGCTGCGGGAGTCGGGGCCGCTGGTGAGCCGGCTGGTGCTGCCGCTGATCCTGCTCACCCTGATGCGGCCCCTCTATCAGGCCGCGCAGGGCGGGGCGGCCGGCACCGAGCAGGCCGTCGTGGGGATCTTGGTGATGTTCTCGCTGCTGGGGATGAGCCTGGTCGGCTCCGCCGTCCTCCAGGAGCGGGTGTGGCGGACCTGGGACCGGCTGCGCACCACGCCCGCGCGGCCGGTCGAGCTGCTGGCCGGGAAGGGGCTCCCGGTGCTGGTCGCGCTACTCCTGCAGCAGGCGCTGGTGCTGGGGTACGGGGCGGGGCTGCTGGGGCTCGACGTGCGGGCGCCCGCCCTGCTGGGGGTGGCGTGCCTGGCGTGGACGGTGGCGCTGCTCGCCATGGGCGCGGCGCTGGGGGCGGCGGCGCGCAGCTTCGGTGAGCTGTCGGCGGCGTACGACATCGGCGGGATGCTGCTCAGCGCCCTGGGCGGCGCGCTCGTCCCGCTCGCGGAGCTGCCGCGCTGGGTGGGCGCGGTGGCGCCCCTCTCCCCCGGCTACTGGGGCTTCGGGGCGCTGCGCGGCGCCGTACGCGGGGACGCGGGGGCGGTGTTCGCGGCGTCGGGGGCGCTGCTCGGGTTCGCCGCGGTGGCGGGGGTGGCCGCGGCGTGGGCGATCGGGCGGGGGCGGGCGCGGTCGGACCGGCTCTAGGCGGCGGGGAACACGCCCCCGAACGCCTCGTGGAACTCCGGGAACGTCTTCTTCACGCACCCCGGCTCGTCCAGCGTCAGCCCCGGTGTCCGCAGCCCCGTCACGCTGAAGGCCATCGCGATGCGGTGATCACCCCGGCAGCCGACCTCCGCGGCGGCCGGGACGCCGGGGTGGACCTCGATCCAGTCGGGTCCCGTCTCCGCCCGTACCCCCAGCCGCCGCAGATTGCCGGCGCAGGCGTCGAGCCGGTCGCATTCCTTGACCCGGGTGTTGGCGACGTCCTCGATCCGTACCGGCCCGTCGGCGAAGGGCGCGATCGCGGCGAGCGTGGGCATCGTGTCCGAGATGTCCCGCATATTGACCGTGATCCCCCGCAGCCGCCCCGTCCCCCGCACGGTCGTCGCGTCCGCCCCGGTCCGTACCTCCGCGCCCATCGACCGCAGCGCCTCCACGAACCCCAGATCCCCCTGCAGCGCCCCCTCCCCGAGCCCCGGGACGGTGACCTCCCGCCCGGTGAGCGCGGCGGCGGCGAAGAAGTAGCTCGCGGTGGAGGCGTCGGGCTCGATGCCGTACTCCGTCGCCCGGTACCCGCCCGCCGGTACGTCGAACACGTCACCGTCCTGGCGTACCTCCGCGCCGAACGCCCGCATCATGGCGAGGGTGATGCCGATGTACGGCACGGACACCAGCCGCGTCACCCGGATCCGCAGCCCCCTCCGGGTGAGCGGTCCCAGGAGCAGCAGCGCGGTGAGGAACTGCGACGACAGCCCCGCGTCCAGCGTGACCTCGCCGCCCTCGACCCCGCGCGCGGACAGGCTGACCGGGAGGTGTCCCTCCGCCCCGTCGTGCCGGACGTCGACCCCCAGGTCCCGCAGCGCCCCGGTGAGCGGTCCCAGCGGCCGGCGCCGCATCTGCGCGGAGCCGTCGAACCGGAACTCCCCCCGCCCCGCCGCCGCGAGCACCGGCAGGAACCGCGCCGGCGTGGCCCCGTCCCGCGCGTACACCTCCGCCCCGGCCACCGCCGGCCCCTCCGGCCGCCCGTGCACCCGCCATACGCCGTCCCCCCGCTCCACCCGGTACCCGAGCGCGGTGAGCCCACCGGCGAACGCCTCGGTGTCGTCGGACAGCAGGGGGCGCCGCAGCGTGGTCACCCCCTCCGCGGCGGCGGCGAGGAACAGGGCGCGGTTGGTGATGGACTTGGACCCGGGCACGGCGACGGTCGTCATACCGGCGACCCTATGCGCGCCGCCGCCCCCGATGTCCGCGGTGTCCGGACTGCGGACCGCCCTACCACCGCACGGGCAGCACCCCGGGTCCGCGGATCAGCAGCCCCTGCCGCCAGTCGCGGGCCTCCCCGTCCAGCGCGAGGTCCGGGCAGCGGTCCAGCAGGGCGCGGACCGCGATCCGGCCCTCGAGGCGGGCCAGCGGGGCGCCCAGGCAGTAGTGGATGCCGTGGCCGAAGGCCAGATGGCCCTGGGTGTCGCGGCGGATGTCGAAGGTGTCGGGCGCGTCGAAGCGGGCCGGGTCGCGCTCGGCGGAGGAGATCACGACGCGCACGACGGCGCCCGCCGGGACGGGTACGCCGTGGATCTCCACGGGCTCGGTGGTGAAGCGGAACGTCGAGGTCTCCACCGGCCCGTCGTACCGCAGCATCTCCTCCACCGCGCCGTCCAGCAGCGTGTCCGGGCCGGCGCGCAGCGCGGCGAGCTGGTCAGGGTGGGACAGCAGCGCCAGCATGCCGTTGGCCAGCAGATTCACCGTGGTCTCGTGGCCGGCGACCAGCAGCAGGAACGCCATGCCGATCAGCTCCTGGCGGGAGAGCGCGTCGCCGTCCTCCTCGCGGGTGCGGATCAGGGCGCCGAGCAGGTCGTCGCCGCGGGGCTGGACGCGTTTGTCCTCGATGAGTTCGTCGAGGTAGCGCCCCATCGCGGCGGTGGCCGCCTCCTCGGCCTCGGGTGTGGTGGGTGAGACGACCTCGTGCGACCAGGCGCGGAAGTCGTCGCGCTCCAGGTCCGGTACGCCGAGCAGTTCGCAGATCACCGTGATCGGCAGCGGGAACGCCAGCGCCTCGACGAGGTTCGCGCGCCGGCCGGGGGCGGCCAGCATGGCGTCGAGGAGGTCGTCGGTGATCCGCCGGATCCGGGGGGCCAGCGCGGCGATCCGCCGGGCGGTGAACTCGCGGGTCACCAGCCGTCGCAGCCGGGTGTGCCGGGGGACGTCGGACTCGAGCATGTTGGCGCTGATGTCCGGCAGGCCGGCGGCCTCCTGCGGGCTCATGCGCAGCCGCCAGTCCTTGTGCAGCCGGGGGTCCGCGAGCGCCTCGCGCACCGCGTCGTACCCGACGACGAGCCATACCTCGCCGTCGTCGCTCAGCACGTGGTGCACGGGCCCGCGCTCGCGCAGCCGCGCGTAGACGGGGTAGGGGTCGCGGGCGAAGTCGGCGCCCAGCGCGGTGAGATCGACCAGGGGCTCCATCACGTCAGGGTACGTCGGGGCCGGCGCGGACCACAGCCCGCACCGGCCCCCCGGACGTGCCTCAGAACCGCCCGCGACCCGGCTTCGCCAGCGTCGCCACCACGGCGTCGGCCATGGCCGCCTCGCCCTTGGCGTTGGGGTGGAAGGAGCCGGCGGGGCTCGCCGGGACCAGCGGCTCGACCCAGCGGTCCGCCGGGGACTTGCAGATGTCGTGGCCGACGGTCGAGGCGTACGTGTCGGTGTACGCGGCGCGGTTGTGCGCGGCGGCGTCCGCCAGCATGGCGTTGAGCCGCTTCTCCGTGTCCCGCAGGTACGGGATGTCGCCCGCGGCCATCTGCACGGCCGGCCAGCAGCCCACCCCGTCGTCGGGGACGATCACCGGGTAGCCCACGACGACGACCCGGGCCCGCGGGGAGCGCTCGTGGATCGCGTCGAGCACGGCGTCGACCTTGGTCCGGGCGTCCGCGATCCGCGTGGCCAGCACGTCCTCGCCGGTCGCCGTGTACTGGCGCTGGCAGGGGTTGCCGGTGGGGTCGGTGAAGCTGAGGACCGTACAGGTGCCGATGATCTCGCCGAAGCCGATGTCGTTGCCGCTGATGCCGACGGTGACCAGGGTGGTCTTCTTGTCGATGGCGTCCAGCTGGGGCGGGTTGGCGCCCTGTGCCTCCCACATGTGCGTGGTGCGGGCGCCGCCGCAGCTCGCGTCCTCGAACGTCGCGACGCCGAGCGCCTTCGCCGTCAGCGACGGGTAGTTCTGGTCGGAACGCTCGCAGGCCACGTCGACCTGGGTGGGGATGCGGGGCCCCGAGGTGTACGAGTCGCCGAGGGCGACGTAGTGCTCGGCGGGGTCCGCCTGCGCGGGCACCGCCGTCCCGCCGACGACGAGGGCCGCCGCCCCCGACACCGCGAGCGCGACCGCCGCCCGCCGCCGGTCTCCTCTGCCGCGCTGTTCCCTGAGCCCCTGCTCGGCCACTGCCGCCTCCACTCCCCGTCCGCGCGGATCACGCGGATCTCTTACTGGGGAGTACATTCAGACGGTGGCCGACGGTCTGTCAATCCGCCGGAGGGACAAAGTCTGTTCGCCGGGAGACCGCGGGCCGGACGGGGCTACATCGCGGTGAGATCGCGTTCGCAGGCCGCGCGGGTGGTGGGGGCGAAAACGGCACGGGCCGGGCCGGTGAATCCGTCGGGGTACGCGTCGGCGGTCCGGGGTTCGCCGGCCACGGCGGTCAGTTCGTCAGCCGCAGGCGTACGTCCTTCTCCTGGTCGCCCGCCGCCGTGCCCTCCTCGCGGACGGTGTACGTGTCCGCCAGGGCGTCCCGTACCCGGTCCACGGCCAGATAGCCGCCCTGGAGGTCCGCGGTGACCGAGGCGCCGAGGGCCGGGGGGTGGGCGGCGCCGGCGGGGTGGGCGGTGTCGACGGTGGCGACCCACACCTGGGGGTGGCCGGGGGCGGCCTCGGGCGGGGGCTCGCCGCGGCGCCAGTTCGTCTCGAAGGTGTCGCCGAGCGCCTCGAGCACCGCGGCCGCGTCCTGGGCCGAGCAGGCGCTCAGGCCGACGGTGACCTTGTCGTCGTCGCTCATGGGTCGGTCGTCCTCTCCTCGCGCGTACGGACCCGCCCCTGGTATCAGTCTGGGCCGGATCCGGTGTCCGTGCGACACAGCGCCCCCTGCGCGGTGATCGCACAGGGGGCGCCGCGGGTGCTGCCTACGCCAGGGCGAGGAAGAGCTTCTCCAGCTCCTGCTCGCTCATCGGGGGCGCGCCCTCCTCGCTGTCGGCGAGGCACTGGCGCATTCCGCTGGCGACGATCTTGAAGCCGGCCCGGTCGAGCGCGCGGGAGACGGCGGCGAGCTGGGTGACGACGTCCTGACAGTCCCGGCCCGCCTCGATCATCGTGATGACGCCCGCGAGCTGTCCCTGTGCGCGGCGCAGCCGGTTGAGGACCGGGGCCATCGCTGCCTCTTCGACTTTCACCGGGTTTCTCCTGTCCACCCTGTTCACCACCTTTCGAACCTAGGATACCCCTTGGGGTATCCGTTCCGGAGTCCGCGGCGTGCGGCGACGCCGGGCTGTCGTCCATGTCACGCCCGCCGCGAGGGCGACGCCGAGACCGGTCCAGGTCAGCGGGCTGGCCCAGACGGCGTGCGGGAGGTTCTGGCTGAGCACGAAGACGCCCATGACCACCACGAACCAGCCGAAGGCCGTGCGCAGGGTTTCCTGCGGGATCCGGCCGGCGAAGCGGCTGCCGATCAGGCTGCCGACGACGGCGGCGGCGGTGACCATGAGCGCCATGCCCCAGTCGATCTCGACGCCGGACAGGTGCCCGGCCAGTCCGGAGAACGACTTCATGGCGATGACCAGCAGCGACGTACCGACGGCGACGCTCATCGGCAGTCCGCCGAGCAGCGCGAGCGCCGGGACGACGAGGAAGCCGCCGCCGGAGCCGACCAGACCGGTGACCGCGCCGACGACCAGACCCTCGACGATCACATGCTTCACCGGCAACTCGGTGTGCGCCGGCTTCGGCGCCGCGTCCCCGCGCTTCCTGCGCAGCATGGCGGCGGCGGTGGCCAGCATCATCAGGGCGAACGCGATCAGCAGCACGGTGCCGGAGATGTACTCCGCGAGCCTGCCGCCGCCGTAGGCGCCGACCATGGCGACCGTGCCGAAGATCAGCCCGGTGCGCCAGCGCACCCGGCCGGCGCGGGCGTGCGGGATCAGCCCGACGAGGCTGGTGACGCCGACCACGAAGAGCGAGGTGGCGATGGCCTCCTTGCTGTCCTGACCGGCCAGGTAGACCAGGATCGGGACGGTCAGGATGGAGCCGCCGCCGCCGAGAATGCCCAGGCTGATGCCGATCAGGACGGACGCCGCGAGGATGAACGTGATCATCAGCGATCCCGCAGGGACGCGATGACGGTACGGATGTCGGTGCGCGGGCCGCGGTTGTACGGCAGCTTGGACAGCATCATGCCCATGGCGCAGGTATTGCTGAGCGCGGCGAACGTCAGACCGGCGCCGACGGCGGTGCCGATGAGGTGCAGGCCCGGCACGAACAGCCCGGAAATGCCCGTGACCAGCACGATCGAGCCGGCGACGAGGCGGACCTGGCGCTCGAGGTCCCAGCGCTTGGGCCCCTGGTTGACGGGCGCGCCGGCGGCCTCCCAGGCCATCATGCCGCCGTCCAGCACCCGCAGTCCGGGCAGCCCGGCCTCGGCGAGGGCCGCCTCCGCCTGGGCGGCGCGCCCGCCGGAGCGACAGATCAGCACCACACCCTCGTCGAGGTGGTCCAGCAGCTCGGCGCGGTGTTCGCGCAGGGTGTCCAGGGGCACGTTGTACGCGCCGGGGATGTGGGCGCTCTGGAACTCGCCGGGGGTCCGGACGTCCAGCAGCCGGGGGCCGTGGCCGTCGCGTATGAGGGCCTGGAGGGCGGCGGGGGTGAGGCCGGTGGCGGTGGCGGTCATGGAGGGGCTCCTCGATGGTCTGTTTCAGGGGCCCACCCCGGGGAGAAATACGGGGTGGGGTATACGCGGAGGCATGGGTCGGGCCGGCGCTCCCCGGGCGGGGATCGGTCAGGGCGTGAGGTCCCGGCCGCGGGGGCGCCGGCGGCCGTCAGGGGATGTCAGACGGCGGCGGGGGCGTTCAGCAGGGCCCAGGCCGCGTAGCCGCCGAGGACGTCGGAGACGTCGGTGAAGCCGCGCCGGCGCAGCAGGCTGGCGGCGATGGAGGAGCGGTGGCCGCCGGCGCAGTGCAGGACCAGCGGCCGCTCGCGCGGCAGCTCGTCCAGCCGGTGCGGCAGCTCGCCCAGGGAGATGTGCACGGCGCCCTCGATGAAGGCGTTGTCCGCGCGCTCGCCGCAGTTGCGGACGTCGACCACGACCGGGGGGTGCTCGCCGGCGAGGGCGTCGCGCAGCTGGGCGGCGGTCAGCCGGCTGGCCGGGGTGACCTCGGCGGCCAGGGCCGTGAGGGCGTCGTCGGGCGAGCGCAGGTAGCCGGTGACCTTGTCGAAGCCGATGCGCGCGAGCCGGGTGACCATCTCCTCCTCGCGGTTCTGCGGGGCGAGGACCAGCAGCTCGTCCTTCGGGTCCAGCACGGTGCCGGCCTGCTCGGCGAACCGGCCGTCGGCCGGCACGTTGACCGCGCCGCGCAGATGTCCGGCGGCGAACTCCTGCGGGTCACGGGCGTCGACCACCACGGCGCCGGCCGCACGGCGGGCGGTGAACTCCTCGGCGGACAGCGGCCGGGGGGCGGTCGCCGGGTCGAAGAGCTCGTGCCGGCGGCGGTTGAGGTCGGCGTCGTAGGCGAAGTAGCCGGGGGCGGAGGGCTGGCCGGCCGTCACCAGGGCGACGAAGTCGTCCTTGCTCATCGGCGCGCAGGCGTAGTTCGTCAGGCGCTGCTGCCCGATCGTCGACTGCTTCTCGGTGGAGAGGTTCTTGCCGCAGGCGGACCCGGCGCCGTGCGCGGGGAAGACGCGCACCTCGTCCGGCAGGCCCATCAGCTTGTTCTGCACGCTGTCGTGCAGCATGGCGCCGAGCTCCTCGGCGGTCACGCCGACCGAGGCCAGCAGGTCCGGGCGGCCCACGTCGCCGATGAACAGGGCGTCACCGGTGAGCACGCCGTACGGGACGGCGTCCGCGGCCCGCTCGTACACGACCACGCTGACGGACTCCGGGGTGTGGCCCGGGGTCTCCATGATCTGCAGCGTGACGTCGCCGAGGCCGATCCTCTCGCCGTCGGTGAGCTTGCGGATGGGGTAGTCGGTCTCGGCGCGGCTGCCGTAGCCGATCCAGGCGCCGGTCCGGGCGGCCATCTCGAGGTGGCCTGCGATGAAGTCGGCGTGGAAGTGGGTGTTGATGACGCCGACCACGGTGAACCCGTGCGCCTCGGCGTCCGCCAGGTACTCGGAGACGTCACGGCGCGGGTCGACGACCACGGCCCGGCCGGTGCCCTCGTCGGCGATCATGTACGAGGCCTGGGAGAGGCAGTCGAGGTAGTACTGGGTGAGGAACACGGAAACCTCCGTAGGTGCGTTTCTTATACCCTGGGGGGTATAAAAGAGGGCGTGCTGCGGCCCGGTCGGGGCGCGGGGAAGAAGAAGAAAAGGGAAGGTCAGCGGGCGCCGGGAGCGTCCCCGGTCACCACGGGGCGGCCGGCACGGGCCCAGCCGCGGGTGCCGCCGGCGACGGAGTAGGTGTCCGCCCCGGCGTTGGTCAGCACGTCGGCGCCGGCCTTGCTGCGGTTGCCGCTGGCGCAGATGACGTACACGGGACGACCCTCGGGCAGCGCCAGGTACGCGCCGGCCAGGGTGGAGAGCGGGGCGAGGACCGCGCCGGGGACGTGCGCCTCCCGGTACTCGTCGGGCTCGCGTACGTCGACGACGAAGGCGCCGTCGGCCCACTCGCCGGCGAAGGTGTCGAGATCTATTTCACGCGCCATGCCGAGAACTACCTCCAGATACCCCCCTGGGTATGTCGATGAGAAGACAGTAACCAGGGAGGCGAAGGCTTGTCAAATACCTGGGGGGGTATCTGGACGCCCGTCTCGGCGCGCCGCCGCGTACCGCTCGGCCAGCTCCCGCGCCCCCGTCGCCGTAAGGCTGCCGTGCAGGCGCAGGCGGGAGATGCCGCCGTCCGGGAAGACGTCGAGCCGCACCCGGCGGGCGGTGGCGGGGGCCGGGAGGACGAAGCGGTGGTTGGTGTCCGGCTGCAGCCGGGTGCGCGGGAGGATCTCCGTCCAGTCGCCGTCGTCCGACACCGACAGGGACGCCCAGCCCGCCGCGTTCCCCTTCAGATACGCCGTGTCGATCTCCACCGCCCGCAGCTCGGCCTGCGCGGCGAGCGCGTAGCGGATCCAGTCGTGGCCCTTGTCACGCCGGCGCCGGGTCTCCCAGCCGTCGTCCATCCGCCCCGGCCGCCCGGGCAGGATCGTGTTCTCCGGGGGCGAGTAGAACCGGTCGGAGGCGTCCTCCACGGAGCCGCCGTGCTCCAGCGCCGCCAGATCGCAGGTCCCCAGCGCCGCCAGCCAGCCGGGGTCCGGCAGGACCGTCCCGTACACCCGCAGCCGGGCGATCCCCCCGTCGGGGTACTGGCGCAGCAGCAGATGGGTGAAGCGCCGCGCGGACGTCACGGTGAAGCCGTTCGCCGCGTGTCCGCCGACCTCCGTACGCGGTACGAGCTCCGTCCACGGCACGTCCGCCGCGAGCAGGTCCGCGGGCGCCGGGGTGCCGGGCAGCGACGTGCCCTCGACGGACACCCACTTGCCGTAGTTGCCCCGGAAGTGCGCCGTGTCGACGACGATCCCGCCGATCAGCCCCGGCGCGCCGAGGCGGACCAGCGCCCAGTCGTGGTCACCGTCCCCCGGATGCGGCGCCCCGGCCGCGGCGCCGCGCCGGCGGCGGGTCTCCCAGCCGTCCATGATCTTGCCCTTGTGCCCGAACGTCCCGGGGTCGAAGCGCGCGGGGCCGGGCGCGAGGAGGTTCTCCCGGTCGGCGAAGAACTCGTCGCTCGCCGCGATCACGCCCGCGCCCAGCCGCCGGTCGGCGAGATCACAGGCGGCGGCGAAGGGGAAGACGGAGGTGCGGTAGTCGGCGTACGGATCGCCGCCGGGGTACGGGCCCGCGTCACCGGTGAAGCGCTTCATGGTCGCCTTTCAGTTACGGGAGAGCAGCTCGCCCCGGGCCTCACCCGGCACGCCGTGTTCCGCGATCAGGGTCCCCCGCAGCCAGGTGGAGCGCACGACGCCGGACAGCCGCCGGCCGGCGTAGGCGGTGACCGGGTTGCGGTGCTCGAGGTCCGCCGGGTCGACGGTGAAGGTCTCGTCCGGGGCGAGGACGGCGAAGTCCGCGTCACGGCCGGGGGCGATCGCGCCCTTGCGGGTCAGCCCGGCGAGCGCGGCGGGGCCGGCGGACATCCAGCGGGCCACGTCCGTGAGCGTCCGGCCGCGGCGCCGGGCCTCGGTCCAGATCGCCGGGAGGCCCAGCTGGAGGGAGGAGATGCCGCCCCAGGCGGTGGCGAAGTCGGGGGTCTTGAGATCCGCCGTGGAGGGCGAGTGGTCGGAGACGACGCAGTCGAGGGTGCCGTCGGCCAGGGCGTCCCACAGCGCGTCGCGGTTGGCGGCCTCGCGGATGGGCGGGCAGCACTTGAAGGCGCTCGCCCCGTCCGGGACCTCCTCGGCGGTGAGGGTGAGGAAGTGCGGGCAGGTCTCGGCGGTGACGCGGACGCCGTCGGCCTTCGCGGCGGCGATCAGGGGCAGCGCGGCGGCGGAGGAGAGGTGCAGGACGTGGACGCGGGCGTCGTACTTCCGCGCGAGGGTGATCAGCCGGCGGACGGCGCGGGTCTCGGCCTCGGGCGGGCGGGAGGCAAGGAAGTCGGCGTAGCGCGCGCCGGGCACCTGGGGGGCGGCGGCCAGGACGCCGGGGTCCTCGGCGTGCACGATCAGGAGTCCGCCGAGGGCCGCGATCGCGGCCAGGGCGGCCTCCAGGCCGTCGCCGGCGAGCGGGGGGAACTCGTCGACGCCGGACGGCGAGAGGAAGCACTTGAAGCCGAACACCCCGGCGTCGTGGAGGGGTTCGAGGTCGTCGAGGTTGCCGGGGACGGCGCCGCCCCAGAAGCCGGTGTCGACGTGCACCCGGTGCCTCGCCACGTCGCGCTTGACGCCGAGGGCGGGGCGGGTGGTGGTGGGCGGCAGGCTGTTGAGGGGCATGTCGACGATCGTGGTGACGCCGCCGGCCGCCGCCGCGCGGGTCGCGGAGCGAAAGCCCTCCCAGGCGGTGCGGCCGGGGTCGTTGACGTGCACGTGGGTGTCCACCAGGCCGGGCAGCAGCACGTGGTCGCCGAGGTCCGCCAGCGGGGCGGCGAGCGGGGTCTCGTACGGCAGGACGGCCTCGATGCGGCCGGCGGTGACGGCGACCGCGGCCGGGCGCTCCCCCTCGGGGGTGATGACGCGGCGCGAACGCAGGACCAGGTCGACGGACACGGTTCCCCTTCCCGGCTTCGGCTGTCCCGGCGACAGGACGTAGACTTCAACGATCTGTTGAACGGATCTGTTGAACGGAGTCTCACCTCCCCTCCCCCGGCCGTCAACAGCCCCGCGCCGTCCGCATGGTCCGCGCGGCGGCGGATTGGACGATTCCACATACCGGAAGGGTGATTCCGGCCGGTAAGCTCCAGCTACCTGCCAGGAAAGGATCAACAGACGTGGCCGAGCCCAAGTCCGCCGCAGGCGGCGGCGTGCAGTCCCTTGAGCGTGCGTTCGACCTGCTCGAGCGCATGGCCGACGCGGGCGGCGAGGTCGGCCTCAGCGAGCTGTCGGCCAGCAGCGGACTGCCCCTGCCGACCATCCACCGCCTGATGCGCACCCTGGTGGCCTGCGGTTACGTCCGCCAGCAGACCAACCGCCGGTACGCGCTGGGCCCCCGGCTGATCCGCCTCGGCGAAAGCTCCGCCCGGCTGCTGGGCACCTGGGCGCGGCCGTATCTGGCGCGGCTGGTGGAGGAGACCGGCGAGACGGCGAACATGGCGCTGCTCGACGGCGACGAGGTGGTGTACGTGGCGCAGGTGCCCTCGCGGCACTCCATGCGGATGTTCACCGAGGTCGGCCGCCGGGTGCTGCCGCACTCCACGGGCGTGGGCAAGGCACTGCTCGCCGACACCCCGGAGGAGGACGTACGGGCGCTGCTGGCCCGTACCGGCATGCCGGCCGCGACCGAGCGGACCATCACCACCCCGGACGCTTTCCTGGACGCGCTGGCCCGGGTGCGGCGCGAGGGCTACGCGGTGGACGACAACGAGCAGGAGATCGGCGTGCGGTGTCTGGCCGTGGCGGTGCCGGACGCGCCGACCAGGGCGGCGCTGTCGGTCTCCGGGCCGGCGGGCCGGGTGACCGACGCGACGACCGAGAGGATCGTCCCGGTACTGCAGCAGGTGGCGCGGGAGCTGTCCCGGTCGCTGGCCGACACGAACGGGGCGACGGCATGAGCGCGTTCCCCTCCGGCGTCGAACTCGCCGGCGAGGACCTGGTCCTGCGCGAGTGGACGGACGCCGATCTGCCGGTGCTGCGGACGCTGATGGACGACCCCGACGTGGCGTACTGGACGCCGCTGGTCTCGCCGTTCGACGAGGCGGCGGCGCGGGCGTATCTCACCCGTTCACGCGGCTACCGGGCCGAGGGCCGGACGATCCAGCTGGCGATCACCCGCGGCGGCGGCGAGCCGCTGGGCGAGGTGCTGATCATGCGATCCCGGCACGAGGGGCAGGACCCGGGGACGCTGGAGATCGGCTACTCCGTCGGCGCCGCCCACCGCGGGCAGGGGCTGGCGTCGCGGGCGGTGCGGGTCGTCGCGGCGTACGCCTTCGCGGAGCTCGGGGCGCCGTCGCTGGTGCTGGAGCTGGAGTCGGAGAACGCCGGCAGCGTGGGCGTGGCGCGGTCGTCGGGCTTCCGGCTGCTGGACGTACCGCTGATCGAGGGCACGGAGAAGGGCCGGTCGTTCGCCCTCCAGACATGGGGACGCGACCGGCCCTGACTCCCTTTCAGTCCCGCGGCTGCGAGGGCTCGGCCCCGAACAGGTCGATCACCTCCCGTAAGCGGGACACCGGCACGGCGAGCGCGCTCACCGAACCGAGCGCGCCGGCCACCGCCAGCAGTGCGCGGCGCAGCCGGGGGACCTCGGGGCTCCCGGTGTGCGCCATGGCGGCGAGCTCGCCCAGGGCGTCCTCGGCGACCGACCGGTCACTGAGGCACGCCTGGTATCCGGCGAGCTCCCGGCGCAGCCGGCAGACGGCTGTCGCCAGCGCCTCGACGCGCGGATCCTCGATCGGTGACGTGGACACCTGATCCACGTCGACTGCACCTGCCACCGCGGCATCCTTCGGCTCCACCGCGGCACTGTCCACGGGCACGGCGCCCGTACGATCCTTTACCACTGACCATCCCCCTTGCCCTGACCGGCGGCCGCCGCGTTGGTCAGTCGCGAGGGCCGCGGATCAGTTAACGCCACTTTCGCGTCCACCCGCTACACACCCCGGGATATTGAGATGAATCCGCCGAACGGAACGATCGAATCCGGCCCGGTCGTGGCCGGTCTGCTGCTCGCCGCGGGCGGCGGCCGGCGGCTGGGCGGCCGGCCGAAAGCCCTGCTCAGCATGGGTGGGCAGCCGCTCGTGGAGCGGACGGCCGAGATCATGCGGGCCGGTGGCTGCGCACCGCTGCACGTGGTGCTGGGGGCGGACGCGGACGAGGTGAACCGGCGGACGCGGCTTGACGGATGCCGGGTCGTCGTCAACGCGGACTGGGCGCGCGGGATGGGCGGTTCGCTGCGTGTGGGTCTGGCCTCACTCACCGCGACGGACGCCGGGGCGGCGCTGGTGATGCTGGTCGACCAGCCACGCATCGGCTCCGAGGCGGTCGCCCGGCTGATCGCCGCGCACCGCGCGGGCGCCTCGCTGGCCGCCGCCGCGTACGACGGGGAACGCGGCCATCCGGTGCTCTTCGCCCGCCGCCACTGGCCGGAAGTCACCGGCGCGGCCCGGGACGACCGGGGCGCCCGTGACTTCCTGCGCGCTCATGCGGCCCAGGTGACGCTGGTGGAGTGCGGTGACGTCGCGTCACCGGAGGACGTGGACACGCCGGAGGATCTGGGGCTGCTGGACTAGCCGACCCAGCGCCGGTAGGACGCCATGTCGACATTGCCGCCGCAGACGATCGTGACGACGTGCCGGCCCGCGAACCGTTCCGGGTCCTCCAGCAGCGCCGCCACGCCGAGCGCGGCCGACGGCTCGACGACCAGTCCGGCGTGGTCGAGCAGCAGCCGCATGCCGGCGACGATCGACTCCTCGCGGACCAGGACGGCGTCGTCGGCGGTCGCGAGGAGGTCGGTCAGCACCTCCGGGATGGGGCGGCGGCCCGCGACGCCGTCGGCGATGGTGTCCGTCGAGTCCGTGGTGATCACCCGCCGGGCGCGCCAGGAGCGGGTCATGGCCGGGGCGCCGTGCGGCTGTACGCAGACGACCTCGGTGTCCGGCGCCAGGGACTTCAGCGCGTACCCGACGCCGGTGGCCAGCGCCCCGCCGCCGAGGGCGATCAGCACGGCGTCGAAGGACGCCTCCGCCAGCTCGAGGCCGATGGTCGCCGCGCCCTCGCAGGTCTCGAGGTCCAGGCTGTCCTCGACCAGCCGTACGCCGTCTTGGTCCGCGAGGGCCACGGCCCGCTCCCGGGCGGCCTCGAAGTCGCCGTCCACCAGCTCCAGCTGGGCGCCGAAGGCACGTATGCGGTCCAGCTTGGCGGCGGGGGCGTGGCGGGAGGCGACCACCGTGACGTCGAGCCCGCGGGAGCGCCCGGACCAGGCGAGGGCCTGCCCCAGATTGCCCGCGCTGGCACACACCAGGGCCCGCGGACCGTGCTCGGCGAGCATGCTCGCGACGAGCTCGGTACCGCGGGCCTTGAAGCTGCGCACCGGGTTGGCGGTCTCCAGCTTGACGCTCACGGAGCAGCCGAGGACCGGTTCCAGCGCGGGGCAGCGATAGAGCGGGGTGTCGAGGAAGACCGGGTCGATGACCCGGCGGGCCGCCCTGATCCGGGCGAGGTCGAGGCGTGTCCGCTGCATGGGGCCGCAGCGTACTGCTCACTCCCGGGGGATAACCCCCGGACCCCCAGCCGGACAACGGACCGACCGGGGTCCGGTGGCACCCTCAGGCGGCGTCGCTCAGCGGCTCCCCGACGACGGCCGAGTCCAGCGGGATCGGCTCGAACATGGCCGGCTCCTCGTCCGGGGTCAGGGCCGTCGGCCCGTACACCCAGTCGGTGAAGCCGTAGTCGTACGTGTCGCGCGCCCCGAGGATCGCGTTGCGCTGCAGCCGCTCCTCGCCGTCCAGGTGCCACAGCTTGCCCCAGGCGCGGGCGGTGGTCTGGATGCGGTCGCAGTGCTCGACCCGGACCGCCTCGTACGCGGCGAGCGCGCCGTCCCAGTCCGGCTCGGCGCCCTGCGGGGCCGCCGCGGCGACGCGGGCGTAGTGCTTCGCGAGCACCCAGCCGTCCTCGATCGCCATGACCGCGCCCTGCGCCATGTACTGCAGCGGCGGGTGGGCGGCGTCGCCGAGGAGGGCGATACGGCCGTGCACCCAGGTCTCGATCGGGTCGCGGTCGAACATCCGCCACCAGCGGTCGCGCCACATCAGCGGGATGCCCTTGGTGACCGTCTCGCAGGAGCCCTCGAAGGCGGCGTCCAGCTCGTCCGGGGTGCCCCAGTCCTCCTCGCCGGCGAGTGCCTTGGGCGACTCGAAGACGGCGACCTGGTTGAACATCTCGCCGCCGCGCAGACCGTACTGCACGAAGTGGCGGCGCGGGCCGACGAAGACGGTGACGTCCTTCTCGGCGACGTTGTTGTCCTTGACCTGCTCGAACGGTACGGCCGCCCGGTAGGCGACGTACGAGGAGCTGACGACGTCGTCGCCGATCAGGTCGCGGCGGGCCACGGACTTCAGCCCGTCGGCGGCAACGACCAGCGGCGCCGACTCGACCCGGCCGTCGGCCAGCGTCACCTGCGCGCCGCCGTCGGTGTTCTCGTAGCCGACGACGACCTGGTCGTTGAGCAGCTCGACCCCGGCCCGCCGGCAGGCCCGCAGGAAGATCGCGTGCAGGTCGCTGCGGTGGATGACCATGTACGGGAAGCCGTAGCGGCGCTCCAGGTCGCGCAGGTCCAGCCGGGTCAGCTCACGGGAGTCCAGGGCGTCGCGCATCACCATGTTCTCGGGGAGGACACCGAGGGACTTGGCCTCGTCGAGCAGACCGTACTCGTCGAGGATCCGGGTGCAGTTGGGGGCGATCTGCAGGCCGGCGCCGACCTCGCCGTACTCCGGGGCCTGCTCGAGCACGCGCACCTTCAGGCCCTGGCGGGAGAGGGCGAAGGCGGTGCTGAGGCCGCCGATGCCGCCGCCGACGACGATGACGTCCGGCCGGCCGGCGGGGGTGGGTCCGTTGTTCATTGTGCTGTTTCCTTCGTGTCCGGGCGGCGGATCAGAGCCAGGGGCCGAGCTCGGGGGCGGGGGCGCCCCCGGCCGTGCGCAGGTCCGTGTCGCGTCCGGTGAGGTAGGCGGTGATGCGGTGCAGTTCGCCGGTGACGCGGGTGGGCTCGCCCTCGCCGGGGAGCTCCCAGCCGGCGCCGGTGTCCGATGCCGTGAGGTGCACGGCCGGGCCGGGGGCGGCGGCGCGCTTGGCCACGACGTCGTCGCACAGGGCGGCGAGGAAGCCGGCCGGGAGGTCGGCGAAGGTGACGCCGGTCGCCAGGTCGACGGCGTGCACGCAGACCTCGCGGGAGCGCATCCAGGGCAGCTCGGTCGCGGGGACGGTGCGGCCCTGGGCGGTGACGACCTCGCGCTGCCACTGCCCGTCGGTGAGGGCGGCCATCCCTGCGTCGAGCCGTTCGGCGGAGGCGCGCAGCCACGCCGTCAGCTCGGCGGCGGGCAGCTTGCGCCCGCGTTCGATGCCGGCGGCACGCTCCTCGGGGGAGGCGTACATCGGGGTGCGCTCGCCGGTGGCGGCCCAGTGCACGAGGTTGCACAGGGCCTCGGCGTTGGCGGCGACGTGCGCCGCCACATGGGCGCGGCTCCAGCCGGGGAGCGCGCTGGGCGCGGCGAAGCCGGTGTCGTCGGCCTCGGCGGCCTTCAGCATCAGCCCGGTGCCGGCGCTCGCCCAGGCGCGCGCGTCCTCGAACGTACGGGCCATCAGGCCGCGGCCTCCTTGGCCACGGTGTTCTCCAGCCGGCCGATGCCCTCGATCTGGGTGACGACCGTCTCGCCGCCCACCAGGTAGCGCTCGGGCTTGCGGGCGTGGCCGACGCCGCCGGGGGTGCCGGTGGCGATGATGTCGCCGGGGTTCAGGCGGATCATCGTGGAGACGTACTCGACCAGGGCGACGGGGTCGAAGAGCAGGTCGCCGGTGGAGTCGGACTGCATGACCTCGCCGTCGACGATCAGCTTGACGTCGAGGGAGGGGCGGACGCCGCCGGGCAGCTCGTCGGGGGTGACGAGGTAGGGGCCGACGGGGGTGGTGGAGTCCCAGGTCTTGCCCTGCAGCCACTCGCGGGTGCGGAACTGCCAGTCGCGGCAGGTGATGTCGTTGAGCACGGTGAAGCCGGCGATCGCCTGCTCGGCCTCGGCGCCGGTGGCGCGGCGCACCGGGGCGCCGACGACGAGGGCGAGCTCGACCTCCCAGTCGAACTTCTCGGTCTCGGCGGGACGCACGATGTCGTCGTTCGCGCCGATCAGCGAGTCGGCGAACTTGGCGAACAGGGTGGGGTGCTCCGGCAGGTCGCGGCCCATCTCCTGGATGTGGTTGCGGTAGTTCAGACCGACGCACACGATCTTGGAGGGGTTCGGCACCACGGGGGCAAAGTCGGCGCCCTCGACGGGGTAGGTGGTGGCGTTCGCCGCGGTGACGGCGGCGGCCTTCGCGGCCCAGTCCTCCTGGGCGAGCAGCGCGCCCAGGTCGGGGGCGCCGAGATCGACGAGAACCTCGCCGTCGAGGCGGACGGCGCGAGTGCCGTCGGTGGTGCGCAGGGTGGCGAGCTTCATCGGGGGTTTCCTTCCACCTGGGTGCGGTCGAGCCGCAGGGCTTCAAAGACGGGCGCGTCGGAGAACCGGAAGAGGTCCAGGGCGCCGGAGTCGGAGTCGGAGGTGCCGGCCTCGGAGCGCACCGAGAAGGGCTGCCAGGACGGCACGGCGAACAGGTCGCCGCGGGTGACGGACCACGAGGTGTCCCCGACGGTGACGGTGCCGGAGCCGTCGAAGACCTGGTAGACGGAGGAGCCCGTCTCGCGGACCGGCGCGGTCTCGGTGCCGGAGGCGACGCGGTGCATCTCGGCGCGGAGGGTCGGCAGCACGTCGGCGCCGGTCGCCGGGTCGCTGAAGCGGACGGCGGCGTGGCCGTGCTCAACGGTGCCGTCGAAGCCCTCGGCCTCCAGGGCGAGCTGGTCGGCCAGGGCGCGGTCGGTGTGCTCCCAGCGGTACGCGAGCAGCGGGGAGCCGGGGCCGGGGGTGCCGGCGGAGACGGGGCGCAGCCCGGGGTGGCCCCACAAGCGCTCGGAGCGCGACCGGCTGGGGGTGATGCGTTCGGCGTCGGAGATGTCGTCGCGGCCGAACTCAAAGAACTGGGACTCGGTGACGTACTGGAAGGGGATGTCCAGCCCGTCGATCCACGCCATCGGCTCGGCGGTGGCGTTGTGGTGCGCGTGCCAGTTCCAGCCGGCCTGCGGCAGGAAGTCGCCGCGGCGCATGGCCACCGGGTCGCGGCCGACGACCGTCCACACACCCTCGCCCTCGACGACGAAGCGGAAGGCGTGCTGGGTGTGGCGGTGCTCGGGGGCGTCCTCGCCGGGCATCAGGTACTGGATGGCCGCCCACAGGGTCGGGGTGGCGAAGGGCCGGCCGCCGAGCGAGGGGTTGGCCAGCGCGATGGCGCGGCGCTCACCGCCGCGGCCGACGGGGACCAGGTCGCCGGCGCGGGCCGCGAGCTCGCGCAGCTTGTTCCAGCGCCACAGGTGCGGGACGGCACGCGAGCGCGGGTGTGCGGGCATCAGGTCGCCGATCTCGGTCCACAGCGGGACGAGCAGCTCCTTTTCGAAGCCCCGGTAGAGCTCTTCGAGCGCCGGGGTGACGTCGGGCTGTCCCTCGGCGGCGACGGCCTGCAGCCGGACCGGGGAGGTCGCGGCGGTGTCTGGGGCGATGGAGGACTGGGTCACAGTGCACATCCTGCGTGGTGTCTTGTGAATAGACAGGTAGATTCTTGAGAGCAGAACAAAGGGAGGTCCACATGGACAATCCGCTCAAGACGCCGCCGCCGTATCCGATCGCGAGCGTGGATCACGCGCTGCGGGCGGCGGCCATCCTGCAGCTGGAGGGCGGGGCGACGGTGTCGCAGATCGCCGAGCGGCTGGGTGTCGCCCGGTCGACGGCGCACCGGATCCTGGCGATGCTGGTGTACCGGGATTTCGCCGTACGGGACGAGGACCGCGTCTACCGGGCGGGACCGGTGCTGGAGCTGGCGGCGCACTCGCAGTCGCAGATTTCGCGGCTGCGGGCGACGGCGCTGCCGCATCTGCAGCGGGTGGTGGATCTGCTGGACGAGACGGCGAACCTGATCGTGCGCACCGGTGACACGGCGCGTTTCATCGCCTCCGTGGAGTGCCGGCAGGCGCTGCGGGTGGGCTCGCGCGAGGGCATGGTCTTCCCGGCGCACCGGACGACGGCGGGGCTGCTGCTGCTCGCCGAGCTGACGGACGAGGAGCTGGCGGAGGTGTACGACCCCGGGCGCTACCGGGACCGGGCGGCCGAGCGTCCGGACGTGGACCGGCTGCGGGCGGATCTGGTGAAGCTGCGGCGCAACGGGTTCGCGGTCAACCGGGAGCGGTCCGAGCGCGGTCTGGTCGCCGTCGGGGTCCCGGTCCGGGATCCGCAGGGCACCGCGGTGGCGGGCCTGTCGGTGTCGCTGCCGAGCGTGCGCTACGACCCGCATCGGCTGCAGTCCCTGGTGGCCACGCTGAACGCGGGCGCGCGCGCCCTGGAGAAGGACCTCGCCCTGCAGGCGTGAGCCGTTCGGCCGGTGGATCTCACCCTTCCAGTGGACGGCGGGGCCCCGGGGCCCGCAACCGCACGCCGGTCACTCCAGCCCGCGGGTGCCTTCCGCCCGCAGCAGGGCGACGGACAGCTCGCGCTCGAGCGCCTCGGCCAGCTCCCGGTTCGCCGTGAGGTCCAGTGTCTCCAGCTGCTCCGCCATCGCGGCCAGCCGGATCGCGTCGTCGCCGCGCAACTGCCCCAGGCCCGGCAGCGACTCCCCCGGCTTGGGCTTGTGCCACCGCACGTAGCGCCGGCGGATCTCCGTGAAGCGGTCGAGGCAGCGCTCCTCCTCCGCCAGTTTGTCCGCCGGCCACTTCACCAGCCGGCCGCTGACCGGGACCGAGAGCGCGGGGCCGTAGTGGGTCTGCGGGTGGACCTGGTCGGGGTCGTCGAGGCGCTGGTAGAGGACCTGGGCGCGGACGTACTCCGTCGGTGTGCCCGGCGTGCTCGTGAACGAGATCCGGTGCCGGAAGCCGTCCACGGGCCACCGGTAGGTCACACCCTGCGAGCCCAGCACGGGTCCGCCGCCGTAGTAGCCGGGGACGGGATAGAGCACGTCCGTCCCGTTGAGCAGCCAGAACACGTTCAGCGGCTCGGGGTCGTGCTCGTAGGACAGGGTGACGGTCTCCCGGAAGAACTGGGCGGCCCCCTGCCAGACGCCCTTCCGGCACAGCGCGGGGTTGGCGTCGTAGTCCTCGGTGACGAATCCCTGTCCGGTGGATTCCGAGGTCCGGGACCTCTCCAGCAATGTGGCCATGACCTCACGGTACGACCATATGCACTGTTTGACCGTTCATGTACCGATCTGCCGTACGGACTTCAGACCCCCGCGACCAGCCCCCGCGCCGCCTCCCACAGCTCCTCCCGGCCCAGTCCCGCGTACCGGGCCACCGCCTCCGCGTACCCCGCGGCGTCCGCGGCCCCGGCGGCCTCGCGCGCCCGGTCCGCGGCCAGGGTGGGGTGGAACTCGCGCGGTACGTGGAGCCGTTCCGCCAGGGCCAGCAGCCGTACGCCCGAGGTGTCGCCCTCCGCGAGCCGGACCAGGCCCAGGGCCAGCAGCGCGGTGCCGAACCCGAGGATCTCCGCGGCGGGGCGGGAGCCGTCGGCCAGGGCGCTGCGCGTCCGCTCCCGCAGGCCGGCCGTCGCGGCGGCGACGGGCTCCAGCCGGCCGGCGTAGGCGTGCGCGGCGACCGCGCAGGCCACCACGCGCTCCGCCCACGGGTCCGGGGCGCCGGGCGTGGCCATCTCCTCCATCGCCAGCCGCCAGCGCTTGAGCCCGAGTTCGGTGAGCCCGCGGGCCAGCGCGAGCTCCGCCCGGGCCGGCAGGTCCGGTCCGACCGTCACGGGGTGCTCCCCCGACTGGCTGCGCTCGGCGCTGGCCACCCACTCCTCGGCCTCGTCCAGCTCCCCGCGCTGCAGACACGCCAGCACCAGCCCCCAGCGCACACCCGTGGTGGGCGACAGGTCACCCAGATGCCGCACGGTGTCGAGCGCGGCGAGCAGATTGCGGTACGCCTCCTCCCCCAGCCCGGCGGCCATGCACAGCTCGCTGACCCGGCCGTGGCCCAGCAGCTGCAGCGAGGGGTTGGGGACGGCGTCGACCACGGTGAGCATCCGGCGGGCGGAGGCCAGCGCGCGCTCGGGTTCGTACGCGTACTCCCACAGATAGCTGGCTACGCACTCGGCGACCCCGGCCAGCAGCGGCCGGTCGTCGGCGCACAGCTCCTGCAGCGGCTCGTAACCCGGCGGGCGGGTCTCGGGCAGCACGCACAGCACGACGGACAGCGCGCGGACCAGGTTGTCCGGATCGGCGGGCGGCAGCCGGCGCAGGACGACGAGGTGGCGCGGGCTCTGCGAGCCGAAGCCCAGGGACAGCGCGCCGACCGTCACCGCGCACAGGGTGCGCAGGGCCTCGGTGTGCCGGGCGTCGGGGTGGTAGTGGGAGAGCGGTACGGCGGTGTCGGCGGCGAGGGAGACCAGGCGGTAGATGCTCCCCGAGTCGGTGCCCCAGACGGCGGCCAGCACCGCGCCGACCGCCGCGGTGACGGGGGCGTCGCCGCGGGCGAGGGCCAGGCGCAGGGCGGGCACCAGGTTGTCCTGCTCGGCGCGCAGCCGCGGCCAGTGGCGCAGCGGTTCGCCGCCGAGCAGCGCGTCGTGGTTGGCGAGCCCGAACTCCCGCGCCCAGTCCAGGAACCGGTCCTCGACCGCCGCGTCCTCTCCGGCCGCGGCGCGCCGGCCGGCGCTGAACTCCCGTACGGTCTCCAGCATGTGAAAGCGGATGCCGGCCGCGGTGTCGGCGGCCTTCAGCAGGGACTGGTCCACCAGCTGCTCCAGCAGGAACAGCGCGTCGCCGTCGGCGCCGAGCAGCCGGTCGGCGGCCTCCTCGGTGAAGCCGCCGGGGAAGACCGACAGCGCCCGCAGCGCCGCCCGGCCGTCCTCCTCGAGGAGGTTCCAGCTCCATTCCACGACCGCCCGCAGGGTGCGGTGGCGCTCGGGTACGTCCCGGCTGCCGCCGCGCAGCAGCGCGAACCGGTCGCCGAGGCGGCGGGCGATCTCCGGTACGGACACCACCCGGACCCGCGCCGCGGCCAGTTCGACGGCGAGCGGCAGTCCGTCCAGATGGCGGCAGAGGTCCGCGACCACGTCGGCGGGGAGTTCGGCGTCGGGGCGCGCGGCGCGGGCCCGCTGCTCGAACAGGGCGACGGAGGTCTCCTGGCTGAGCTGCGGCAGCTGGTAGACGGCCTCCGAACTGAGCGCGAGCGGCGCCCGGCTGGTGACCAGGACGCGCAGGTCCCGGGAGAGCGCGACCAGTTCCCGTACGAGATCGGCGGCGCCGCCGATGACCTGCTCGCAGTTGTCGAGGACCAGCAGCACCGGGCCGGAGCCGAGCGCGGCGAGGATCCCGGCGGGACTGTCCGGGGCGCCGCCGGCGTACATGCCGCCGCGCGGGGCCTCCTCGCCGCCGAGGGAGGAGGCCACCTCGCGGGCAACGTCGGCGTCCGCGGTAATGCCGGCCAGGGAGACGAAGTGCACGACGCGCTGGTCCGCCTCGCGGCTGACGTGGTGGGCGAGACGGGTCTTGCCGAGGCCCCCGGGGCCGACGATGGAGGTGACGCGGGAGGAGTGCAGCAGCCCGGTGACGGCGGTGATGTCGTCGTCGCGGCCGAGGAGCGGGTTGGGCTCGTGGGGCACGCCGTAGCGGACGACGGGTGCGTCGCCCTGGAGGAGTTCCTGGTGGACGGCGGTGAGGGCGGGGCCGGGGTCGGCGCCGATCTCGTCGCGCAGGCGGCGGCGGTAGGTGTCGTAGCGGACGAGGGCCGCCGCCGGGCCGGCCGTGGCGGACTCGGCGCGCAGCAGTTCGGCCAGCGCCTCCTCGTCGTGCGGGGCGTCCCCGGCGATCTCCGTCAGCGGCCCGATCGCCTCGGCCCCCCGGCCCAGCCGGGCCAGGGCGAGCGCGCGGGCGCGGACGAGGGCGTCGTGGGCGGTGGCGCGTTCGGCCCGCAACTCGGCCACCGGGTCGCCCGGTTCGCCGTCGCGGTCCGGGGGCGTGTCCCAGTGGGCGAGGCCCTCCTCGGCGCTCGCGAGCGCGGCGGCGTGGTCCCCGGCGCGGGCGTGGCGGGCGGCGGCCCCGGCGGCGCGCAGGACGGCGGAGGCGTCGACCTGGTCCTCGTCGAGGGCCAGCCGGTAGCCGGTGGGGGTGCTGACGACGACGTCGGCGCCGAGCTGGGAGCGGGCGCGGGAGACCAGGATCCGCAGCGCGTTGGCCGGGTTGGCCGGCAGCTCGTCCCGCCACAGCCCGTCCACCAGCCGCGCGCTGCTGCACCCGGCCCGCAACTCCCCGGCGAGCAGGGCCAGCAGGCCCCGCAGCCCGGGAGCGGTGATCTCCCGTCCTCGGTGGGCGACACGGGAGAGGAGGGTCAGTTCGGTCGTCACCCGTTCAGGTTATCGATCGCGGCATCCGGCCACGAAGGACCCCGTCAGCAGGTCACGCCGGTGCGGGGGTCGTACCGGTGAGGCGGGCGTGGACGAGGAGGGTGCTCTCGTACGTCTTGGTGCGGGCGTTGTACGGCGGGGCGCAGGTGATGAGCCACAGGCCCGGGGGGCCGGTGCGGGTGACGATCCGGCGGCCGGGGAAGTCGGCGGCGCGGATGTAGTCGCGGCTGTCGACGGTGAAGCGGGCGGTGCTGCCGTCGGCGCGGCGGACGGCGATCCGGCGGCCGGGGGCGAGTTCGCTGAGGCGGAAGAACACCGAGCGTCTGCGGGCGGAGTCGACGTGTCCGACCACGACGGCGGAGCCGCGTTCACCGGGTGTGACGCTGCCGCGGTACCAGCCGGTGGTGTCGAGCTGCTTCTTGGGCGGGGCGTCCAGCGCGCCGGCGGGGGTGAGGCCGAGGGGCGTGACGCGGGCGGTGAGGCCGATGCTGTCGATCCGCAGGGACACCGGGCGGGACGGGCCGAGCGCCGTCACCGCCGCCCGTTTGCGCCGGCGGGGCGGCTCGTCGCCGCCGCCGGTCAGGGTGACGGCCACGGTGACGGCCGTGATCAGGGCGGCGACGGCCAGGAGGGTGCGCCGCAGCCGCCGGGCCCGGCTGAGGGGCTGCCGGGCCCGGGCCGCGGTCTTCCGGGGGCCCGGGCCCCCGGCCGGACGACGCGGTGCGGACCGGAGAGCGCACCGGCGCCGGTCAGGCATGGGGCCGGTGCCGCCGTGCCGCCCGCCGCAGTCCGACCGGCAGCAGCGCGCCCAGGGCGCACGCCACCGCGAGCATCAGCCAGCCCAGCCAGGACGCCAGCCGGTTGTGCGGGGCCCGCGCGGCGGCCAGTTCCGCCGCCGCGCCGCCACCGCCGGCGTGCGGGGCACCCGGGGCGAGGGCGGGCTCCAGTGCGGAGGCCGCGGAGATCGCCAGCCGCGCCGAGCACGACATGGTCGCCTCCCCCGTGTCCCCGAGGGGCGCCGGGTCGTAGGTGACCGGGCAGGGGCCGGAGGTGCGGCCGCGCCAGCTGCTGGTGGCGGAGGTGGTGTACGGGTCGGTCAGGGACGCCGAGGACAGGACGTAACTGATGGTGGCGGTCGCATGGGGTGCGATGTCGCCGTCCCAGAGGAGATAGCCGCCCTCGGGCTGCACGGTGCCGGTGGAGGCGCGCGGGCGGGAGAGGAATCCGGTGTTGTCGAGCAGGCCGTCGAGATCCTCGACGACGTGCAGCCCGGAGACGGCGACATCCAGGTCGTTGCTCAGCCGGATCTCGAAACGCAGCTCGGCTCCGTCCGGTCCACTGGTGGTGACGAGCTGCTTCACCATGGCCACCCCGCCGCCGGCCTGGGCGGGAACGGAACCGGCGGCAGTAGTGACGGCCGGGGCCGCGAGGGTGCAGGCCAGCGCGACGGCGGCGCCGGCCACACCGCGATAAACCCATTCATTTGTCATACGAACCAATTAATGCAGCCATTTTTCCACCTGCAAGGAACCACGCGTTCCGGGAAGCGCGCAATACGGAAATTCACCCGAATCGCGAATTGATTCACCGTTGAACCGCGCCGGGGACACCCCCGCGCCCGGCAACCGGAACGCGGGCTATCGTCGGAGGTCAGGCTCATAACCGGCGGCCGGCGGTACGTCCCCACCGCCCCGCCCCAGCAGGTAAGGAATACCGCTCATGCGCGGCGCAGTGTTGCACGCCCCCGGAGACGTCCGGATCGAGACGCTCGACGACCCGGAGATCCTCCACCCCACCGACGCGATCATCCGCACCGCGGTGACCTGCGTGTGCGGCTCCGACCTGTGGTCCTACCGCGGGCTCGACCCGGTGCGCGAGCCGCGCACGATGGGCCACGAGTACGTCGGCTTCGTCGAGGAGGTGGGCGCCGGCGTCACGGCGGTCAGGCCGGGCCAGTTCGTCGTCGGGTCCTTCGCCACCTCGGACAACACCTGCGCCCACTGCCGCAACGGCTACCAGTCCCACTGCGTCCAGCGGCACGTGATGGGCACCTGCCAGGCCGACCACGTCCGTATCCCCAACGCCCAGGGCACCCTCGTCGCGCTCGACGACGTGCCGGGCGAGGAGTTCTGGCCGGGTCTGCTGGCCGTCTCCGACGTGATGGGCACCGGCTGGTACGCCGCCGAGGCCGCCGAGGTCCGCCCCGGATCGACCGCCGTGGTGGTCGGCGACGGCGCCGTCGGCCTCTGCGCGGTGATCGCCGCCAAGGAGTCCGGCGCCGAGCGGATCATCGCCATGAGCCGCCACGAGCCCCGGCAGAAGCTGGCCCGCGAGTTCGGCGCCACCGACATCGTCACCGAGCGCGGCGACGACGGCGTCGCCCGGATCCTGGACCTCACCGACGGCGTCGGCGCCGACAGCGTGCTGGAGTGCGTGGGCACCCCCGAGGCCATGTCCCAGGCCCTGCGCTCCGCCCGCCCCGGCGGCAACGTCGGCTTCGTCGGCGTCCCGCACGGCGTCGCCGTGGACGGCCGGGAGCTCTTCTACTCGCACGTCGGCCTGCGCGGCGGCCCCGCCCCGGTGCGGCGCTATCTGCCCGACCTGATCGACAGGGTCATGACCAGCCGGATCGACCCGGGCAAGGTCTTCGACCTCACCGTGCCACTCGATCGGATCAACGAGGCGTACGCGGCGATGGACGAGCGCCGCGCCGTCAAGGCCCTGCTCACGCCCTGACCCGGGAGCGGTCCCGGCGCCCCTGTCATGGGGCCGCCCGGCTCCGCGCCGGGTCGGCCGGCCCCTGCGCACCCGCCCCGGTGCGCGTAAGGCTGGAAGGTGAGCGGGACCGGCCGGACGGTCCCCGGGTGAGGAGTCGGGTCATGGAAGCGCTCGTGTATCACGGGGCCGGGAAGTCCGCCTGGGAAAAGGTCGCGGACCCGGAGCTGGTGGATCCCACCGATGTGGTGGTCGAGGTGCTCGCCACCACCATCTGCGGGACGGATCTGCACATCCTCAAGGGCGATGTGCCCGAGACGAAGCCGGGGACGATCCTCGGCCACGAGGCCGTGGGCCGGGTGGTCGAGGCCGGCGCCGGCGTGCGGTCGGTGAGCGTCGGCGACCGGGTGCTGGTCTCCTGCGTCTCGCCCTGCGGGCAGTGCCGCTACTGCCGCGAGCAGGCGTACGGGCAGTGCCTGAACGGCGGCGGCTGGGTGCTCGGCCATCTGATCAACGGCACCCAGGCCGCCTACGTCCGGGTGCCGTTCGCCGATCTGGCGGTGCACCCGCTGCCCTCCGGCGTGGACAGCGCCGAGGCGGTGCTGCTGTCGGACATCTTCCCCACCTCGTACGAGGTGGGCGTGCTCAACGGCGGCGTCCGGCCCGGCGACACCGTCGTGATCGTCGGCGCCGGCCCCATCGGCCTGGCCGCCGCCGCCACCGCGAAGCTGTACTCGCCGGGCCGGATCATCGCCGTCGACCTGGCCGACTCCCGGCTGGAGGCGGCCCGCCGGCTCGGCGCGGACGTCGTCGTACGGGCCGACGAGAACCCGGAGGACCTCGTACGCGAACTGACCGGCGGGCTCGGCGCGGACGTCGTGATGGAGGCCGTGGGCGTACCGGACACGTTCGAGCTGTGCACCCGGCTCGTCCGGGCCGGCGGCACCGTCGCCAACGTCGGGGTACACGGCAAGCCCGTCACACTGCATCTGGAGGACCTCTGGATCAAGAACGTGACGATCCGCACCGGTCTGGTGGACACGTACTCCACCCCGGTACTGCTGGACATGCTGGCCGCGGGCAAGCTGCCCGTCGCCGAACTGGCCACGCACCGCTTCCGGCTGGACCAGATCGAGGAGGCCTACGACGTGTTCGGCCGATCCGCCGAGACCGGCGCGCTGAAGGTCATCCTGACCGCCGGGAGCTGACCCCGCCGGGCCCGGCCCGTACCCGTCCGGTCCGCATCGCGTCCGCGCTTCGTACCAATGCCGGGAATCCCGAATTCCGGTGTTTGGTACGCGAGTCGGGTGCGTATGCTCTCCGGCGGTACGGGCCGGGTCCGGGGACGGGGGCAGTAGATGAGTGGTGGCGGGGGACAGGGACCGTACGGACCGCGGCCGGGCTGGCCGCCGCCCGTTCCGCAGGGACCGCAGGGTCCGCCGCCGCCGGGAGCGCCGCAGCCGCTGGGCTATCCGCGGCCCGTCCCGTACGGCCCCGGGCCGGGCCCGGGGTATCCGCCCTACGGCCCCGGTCCGGGCCCCGGCTATCCGCCCTACGGACCGGGGCCGGGCCCCGGCTATCCGCCGTACGGACCGCCCGGCCGGCCGCCGGGGCGGATCCGGCGCGCCTTCCGGCTGCTGAACCCGATCGCCGTGGGCCGCATGGTGTTCAAGCCCTCGCGCCCGGACCGGGTCAACGACCCCGCGGTGCGCAAGGTGCAGACCCTGCGCACGGTGGTCGGCCTGGCCGCGGTGCTGTGGGTGCTGCTGTCGTACCGCATCGTCAAGGACACCGGCGATCTGGTCGACGACCGCATCGACCAGATCGGTATGTCGATGAACCTGCTGGTGATCACCTTCCCGATCGTCGTGGCGGTGTTCATAGCGGTGAGCCGCCCGCCCAACCGGCGGCTGTTCCTGCGCCGTTCGCTCAAGCCCGGCGGCTCCCTGGCCGCCCTCTTCGCGGCGGTCGGCGGCCTGATCGTCCTCTCCACCTACTTCTACGACGACTTCCTCCCCGGCGATGAGCCGACCCCCGGGGCGTACGCGCGGCTGACCGTGATGCTGTTCGTCCTGCTGTGGGTGTTCCCCTTCCTCTTCTACGGCATCGCCATGGCCCTGGTGCACGTGTTCCGCACCGCCGACATCCACGAGTCGCTGCCGCCGATCCTGGCGATCATCCTGGTGTGGGAGCTGGCGATCACCGATCTGTTCTCCGACGCCTACGACGGCGTCCCGTTCGGGGTACGGGCGGCGCTCATCCTCGGCGGACCGGTCTCGATCACCCTGATCAGCGTGTGGGAGCTGCGCCGGCTGCGCTCCCGGCACGGCATCACCCTGCGCGCCGCGCTGCTGCGCTGACCCCGTCGGCCGGAGCGTCCAGCACCCGGGTGACGCCGCGGCGGGGGGTCGCGGGGCTCCGCGTCGGGGCGCAGGAACACCTTGAGCAGATCACCGCGGCTGACGACGCCGACCAGGCGCCCGTGGGCGTCGACCACGGGCAGCCGCTTGACCTGCCGCTGCGCCATCACGCGGGCGGCGTGGGCGAGGGTGTCGGCGGCCCGTACGCAGATCGCCGGCGCCGTCATCAGCTTCCCGGCGGTCGCGGAGCCGGCCGCCGAACGTCCGGTGGCCGAGGACGTCGAGTTCGGTGGCGATCTTCGCCACCTTGGAGGTGGGCGGTAGTTCCCGTTCGTCCGCGGAGGTGTCCAGCGGTCCGCTGCTGAACAGCCAGACGGGCAGCTGCCGCAGGGCCTCGGCGTTGCGCCTGGCCCAGCGGACCGCGTCGCGGTGCCAGCGCCCGGTGTACAGGCACGAGCCCAGGACGACGGCGGTGCAGCCACCGGGGTCGGGGTCCTCCCCGGCCGGCCGGACGTCCGCGGGGACGCCCAGCGCCTCGAGCGCTTCGCCGGTCCACCGGGCGATCTCCGCGGTCGAACCCTGCTTGGTCCCGTAGACCACCAGGACGTGGTGCTGTGTCATGACACGCCTTTCCGTGCGGGGCGAGTGGTGTCCGTCCACCTCACCGCAGGTGACCCGTCGCGCCAACGACGGCCGCGGCAAGTCGGCCGCGGGGTGCACCGGCCGGCGCAGCCGGTCCCCCGGTCACAGCCGGCGCAGCCAGGCGTCCGTGACGCCGCGGCCGTTGACGCCCACGGGGCGCAGATGGGTGTCGTCGGTACGGGAGGTCAGCCGGTCGACCACGCCGATCACGCCGTCGATCCGGCCCGTCAGCTGCACGGCGATGGAGATCTCGGAGGCCCGTTCGACCTCGCCGCGCAGGGTCACAACTCCGTCCTGGACGGCGACGTAGAGGGCCTGCGGGTGCAGCCACAGGGTGCGTACGAGGACCTCCTCGACGACCTCGCGCCGGATCTCGCTGTCCGGGCGGAGGAAGATCTGCAGCAGGTCGCGGCGGGTGACGATGCCGACGAGGCGGTCCTCGACGTCCACCACCGGGAGCCGTTCGATGCCGTGGGCGGCCATGGTGCGGGCGGCGGAGGCGATGGAGTCGTCCGCGGGGACGGTGACCGCCGGGGCGGACATCAGGTCTCCGGCCGTACGGGCGCCCGCCTTCACCTGCCGGGCGCGGGCGCGGCGGCGTGGGAGGGGGAGCCGGGGGCGGCGGCCCTCGGCGCGGGCGGCCTCCTGTTCGCCCTGGCCCGCCTGGTGCATCATCAGGTCGGTCTCGGAGATGACCCCGATGACCTTGTCGTCGTCGTCGACCACCGGCAGCCCGCTGATGCGGTGCCGCACGAGCAGGTCGGCGATCTCCTTGAACGGGGTGTGGCGGGTGACATGGACGACACCGGTCGTCATCACGTCGCCGGTCTTCTGGTGCTTCATGGCCGTACGCTCCTTCCGGGTCAGCGCAGACGTCGCAGATAGGGGTCGGGATCCCGGCGGGGCCGCACCCGGATCCGCGCGTCGAGCGCGGTGACGGCGTCGGCGTCGGCCTCGGCCAGGACGGGGTTGAGGTCCACCTCGGCGAGCTGGGGCAGATCGCCCGCGAGCGCCGAGAGGCGGTGCAGGAGCTGTTCGAGGCCCTCGAGGTCGACGGGGCCGGCGCCGCGGTAGCCGAAGAGCAGCGGGGCGCAGCGCGGGGTGGTGATCAGCTCCTGGACGTCGCGGTCGGTCAGCGGGGCGAGCCGGGCGGCGTGGTCGGCGAGGAGTTCGGTGCTCGTACCGCCGAGGCCGAAGAGGACCAGGGGGCCGAACACGTCGTCCTGGACGGCGCCGGCGACCAGTTCGAGGCCGCGGGGGGCCATCGGCTGGACGACGACGCCGGTGAGCACGTCGCCGAAGCGGGCGGCCAGATCGCGGTAGGCGGCGCGGACCTCGCCGTGGCCGGTCAGGTCCAGCAGGACGGCGCCCTGCTCGCTCTTGTGCAGCAGCCCGGGCCAGTGCGCCTTGAGCGCGACGCGGCCGGCGCCGGCCGGGGCCAGCCGTTCGGCCGCCGCGACCGCCTCGTCCTCCGTGGTCGCCCATTCCCAGGGCTGCTGCGGGATGCCGTACGCGTCGAGCAGCGCCGCGCACCGGCCGGGGTCGAGCCAGCCGCCGTCGGGGTGCTCCCCGAGGTAGGCGTCGACGACGGCGCGGGCGGCGCCGGGGTCGGTGCCGCCCGGCTCGGGGACGGTGCCGGCGGGCTGGGCCAGCCAGCGGGAGCGGTCCGCGGCGTGCGCCAGGGCGCGGGCGGCGGAGCGGGGGTCGGCGTAGGCGGGGACGTCGCCGCCGGCGGAGTGCAGCAGGCGTACGGAGTCGGGCTGGTCGAGGAGTACGGCGGCCACCGGGCGCGGTTCGAGGCCGCGGCGGGTCAGGGCGCGCGCCGGGTCGTCGCCGGTGGCCTCCGCGAGGGCGGTGGGCACCAGCGTGACGAGCACCGCGTCCACGGCGCCGTGCCGGGTGAGGCGGTCCACGCAGGCCCGCAGCGCGCCGTCGCCGGCCGCGGCGGTGGCGTCCACCGGGTTGGCGGCGCTCGCCCCCGCGGGCAGGACGGCGCGGAGGTCCGCGACGAGGTCGGCGGGGAGCTCCGGGACGGTGAGCCCGGCGTCCACGCAGGCGTCGGCGGTGATCACCGCGGCGCCCCCGGCGTTGGACACCACCGCGACGCGGGTCCCGGCGGGGAGCGGCTGCGTGTGCATCAGGGCGGCGGTGTCGAGGAGTTCGCGCACGCTGCGGGTGGCGGTGATCCCGGCCTGGGCGAAGAGCGCCTGGCGGGTGACGGTCGGCGTCGCGGCGGCGGCCGTGTGCGAGGCGGCGGCGCGGCGGCCTGCCTCGGAACGGCCCGCGTCCACCGTGAGCACGGGCATCTTGCGGGCCACGCGGCGGGCGGTGCGGGAGAAGGCGCGGGGGTTGCCGAAGGACTCGAGGTGCAGCAGCGCCAGGTCCGTGGTGCCGTCGCTCTCCCACCACTGGAGCAGGTCGTTGCCGCTGACGTCGTACTTGTCGCCCAGTGACACGAACGTGGACACCCCGATGCCCAGCCGGCTCAGCCCGCCGAGCAGCGCGATGCCGACGCCGCCGGACTGGACGGCGACCCCCGCGGAGCCGGGCAGCGGCCGGTGCGCGGCGAACGTGGCGTCCAGCCGTACGGTCTCCTCCGTGGTGGCGATGCCCAGGCAGTTGGGGCCGACGAGCCGGATGCCGTGCCGGCGGCAGGCCGCGAGCAGCGCCGCGCCCTGGCCGGCGTCGAGGCCGGCGGACAGCACGACCATCGCGCGCACCCCCGCGGCGCCGCACTCCTCGGCCGCGTCCGCGACGGCGGCGGCGGGCAGCGCGAGGACGGCGAGCTCCGGCACCTCGGGCAGCGCGGCCACCGAGGGGTGGCACGGGACGTGTTCGATGGCCCGCACCTGCGGGTGTACGGCCATCAGCCGGCCGGTGAAGCCCGCCCGGCGCAGGTTCTTCAGCACCGCCCGGCCGACGGACCCGGGGTTGCGGCCGGCGCCGACGACGACCACGGAGCGGGGCCGCAGCAGGGGGACCATGCTGGCGGTGTCGGCGGTGCGGGCGCGTTCGTCGACGGCGCTCAGATACGTCTCGTCGGACTCCAGGGCGATGGTGCAGCGCACCTCGGTGCCCTCGAGCCGGCGGGTGGTGTGCAGTCCGAGGTCGGCGAAGACCTTCAGCACCTCCGCGTTCTCGGCGAGTGCCTCGGCGGTGAAGGTGGTGACGCCGTCGCGGCGGGCCGCGTGCACCAGGTGCTCCAGCAGCAGGGTGCCGACGCCGTGGTGGTGGAAGTCGTCCGCGACGGCCAGGGAGATCTCCGCGACGGCGGGGGTGGCGAGGCGCTCGTACTCGGCGATGCCGATGAGGGTGTCCTCGTGGTACGCGAGCAGCGCCCGGTAGCCCTCGCGTCCGGTGCGGGCCACCCGGTCGGCGGCCTGCCGGCCGGAGCGGCGGCCGGCGGCGAAGAACCGCAGCCGCAGGTTGGCGCCGGACATGCCGTCGTAGAAGCGCAGCACGTCGTCGTGGTCGCCGGGGCGGGCGGGCCGGATCCCGGCGGTCCTGCCGTCGGCGAGGAGCACGTGGACGGGGTCGGGGCGGTGCGTGGTCTCCGTCATGGTGGTCCCCTGTCGATGGCGTCGGTCGATCCGCCTTCAGCATCGGCGGCCGGGGGCGCGCCTCCCAGGGCTGGCCGGAGCCGTTCACAGGGGCCGACCGGCGCTCGTCCGGAGGGTCGATCGGCAAGGGGGCCGGCCGGCCCCTCCGTCGCGGGCCGGGGCGGGCCGTATTGCGCTTACCGGCGAAGTCCCCGGTCACAGTGGTGGCGGGGTGCCCCGGACGCCGGCTGTCCGGTTCAACACCCGCCCCCACCACGGACGTTGGAGGTCCGCCGGCCGGGTCCGACGGGCCCGGACGCAGGGTCGTCCGGCGGTTCGCGGACGACCCGCACGCCCCTGCTCGCGGCCGTGCACCCGCGGCGAGCATGAGAGGGCAGCCCCGAGCAACGTCGCCCGTCGGCAAGGAGAGATGTCATGAGCACCGTTCACGTGGTCGTCGCAGTGGACGGCTCCCCCGCCTCCGTACAGGCCCTGGACCGGGCCGCGGCGGAGGCCGTGCGGCGCCGGGTCGAGCTGGTCTGCCTGGTGGTCGTGCGCTCGGAGTACGACCTGGACGAGGCCGCTCCGGTGCTGGACCTCGCGCTCGCCCGGATCCGCCGCCGGCACGTGGGGCTCACCCTGCGCGCCGAGCACGTCGTGGGTGATCTCGTACGGGTGCTGCCGGCGCGGCAGGACGGCGCGGCGCTGACCGTCGTGGGCCTGTCCCGGCACGCGGCCCCGCCCGCCCGGGCGGCCGTGCACCGGCTGGCCCGGCACGCCACCGGCCCGCTGATGGTCGTACCGGCCGGGCCCCGGCCCCTCGGGCGCGGGTGCGACGAGGTGCTGTTCGTGCCGGCCGGCGACGAGGACGCCGACGCGGCCGCCTTCGCCTTCGCGGAGGCGGCACGGTGCGGCGGGTCGCCGCTGCGGGTCGCGCACACGTGGGCGTACCGGGGGACGCCGCCGGGCGCTCCGGCGGACGGGGCGGACGCCGCGCCGGGCGCCGGGGGCGGGGTCGCGGCGCGGACGCGGCCGGTGGCCGTGACGTGCGCGCCGTCCGCCGCCGAACTGGCCGAGGCCACCCGGCACGCCTGGGTCGCGGTGCTCGCGGCGCGGGCCGGCGGGGGGCGGTTGCGGCGGGCGCTGCTGCGGCGCGCTCACTGCCCGGTGGTGTTCGTCCCGGGCGCCCGGTAGGCCGCGAGGGCCTCGGGGAGGGTGGGGAAGACGCGGTCCGTGCCGACCGCCTCCGTCAGCCCATACGCGTCCAGCGCCGTCCGCAGGTCCTGTTTGACGCGCGCCAGGGCGAACACCACGCCCCGGCCGGCGAGTTCGCTCCGTACCGCCTCGACGGCGTCCAGGGCGGTGATGTCGACCTCGACGTTCGCCTCCATGTTCAGCACGAACCACCGCACCGGCACGGCCTGTTCGCTCACCGCCGCCAGGGCGCGGCGGCGGAAGTCCTCGGCGTTCGCGAAGAACAGCGGGGAGTCGTAGCGGTACACCACCAGCCCGGGAATGGTCCGCGCCTGCGGGTAGTCGTCCACGTCGTGCATGCCCGCCAGCCCCGGGACGAGCCCCTGCACGGCGTCGTGCGGGCGGGCCACCCGCGACAGCATCTCCGCGACCGACAGGCCGACCGCGAACAGCACCCCGTACAGAATGTCCAGCACCAGCACCCCGCCGAGACAGGCCAGCGCCAGCAGCAACTCCCGGCGGCGGAAGGCCGCGAGCCGGCGAAACCCGGCCAGGTCCACCAGCCGGACGGCGGCGTAGACGACGATCCCGCCGAGCACCACCTTCGGCGTGTGCGCCAGCACCGGGCCGAGAAACAGCAGCACCCCGGCCACCGCGGCACACGCCGCCAGCGAGTACACCTGGGTGCGGGCCCCGGCCGAGATGCCCAGCGCCGCCCGGCTCGCGCTGCTGCTCACCGGGAAGCCGCGCAGCACGCCGGCGCCGAGGTTGGCCGCGCCCAGGGCGAGGAGCTCCTGCTGCGGGTCGGGCCGGACGTCGCCCTCCCCGGCGAAGGACCGCGCGGTGAGGATGACGTCGGTGTAGCCCACGAGCAGCACCCCGAGCGCCGGCAGGATCAGCTCCCGCAGATCGCCGACCGCCGGGAGCGCCGGCGCGGGCAGTCCGGCCGGTACGCCACCGATCACGGCGATGCCCCGGTCCTCCAGCCCGAACACGGCGACCACCGCGGTGCCGAGGATCACGGCGAGCAGCGGGCCCGGGACGCGGGGCGCCGCGTACTGCAGACCGAACAGCAGGGCGAGCACGGCCGCCGCGAACACCACGGTGGCGGGTCGGCTGTCCGGCAGCTGCCTCAGGAACGTCCACAGCTGCGGGAAGAAGCCCCCGCCGCCGCCGGACACGCCGGCCAGCTTGGGCAGCTGGTCCACGGCCATGATCAGGGCCAGGCCCGTCATATAGCCGACGAGCACCGGCCGCGACAGCAGATCGGCCACGAACCCCAGCCGCACCAGCCAGGCGACGACACACGCCACACCGACCATCACGGCCAGGGCGGCGGACAGCGCGGCGTACCGGTCCGGGTCACCGCCCGCGAGGGGGCCGACGGCGGTGGCCGTCATCAGCGCGGTCGTCGACTCCGGTCCCACGGACAGCCGTCGGGAGGTGCCGAGGAACGCGTAGAGCACCAGCGGGAGCAGGATCGCCCACAGCCCGGCCACCGGCGGCAGACCCGCGAGCGACGCGTACGCCATCACCTGCGGCACCAGATACGCGGCGACGGTCACGCCCGCCAGCACGTCCCCGCGCAGCCACGCCCGCCGGTAGCCGGTCAGCGCCGTGAGGCCGGGCAGCAGGCGGTTCCTCTTCATGGGCGGCAACTCCTCGCGTCCGGAACGTCCATCGTCACCCGGCCGCGGGACGGCCGGCCCGGCGGGGTGGGGCCGAGCGGCCCCACCGGTCCTGCGACGCCGTGCACGTCGGGCCGCCGGGGGCCCGGGATCGGGCGCGCGAGCCGGGCTCCGGGCCGCCGAACGGGCCTTCGAAGCGGGGTCCGTCGGCCCCGGAGGACGGGACCGCCGTCCACTGCGAAACCCCTTGCCCGAGCGGGAGATTGATACCGCAAGGCAGTGAGTCACCCAGAAGCCCGAGGGGGCCGGCAGAAGCCCCCGGGCCCGAGAAGGGATGAACGCGATGGCCGTCCAGCACCACCCCGAGCGCCACCAGGGATTCCACCTCCCGTCCCTGCGCATCCACCGCGCCGCCGGCGCCGCCGAGGCCCCCGCGTCGCCCGACACCACCGAGGCCGCCATGACCACCACCACCGCCGCCCCCGCCACCACCACCACCGTCGCCGTCAGCGCCGTCACCGCCCGCGTCCTCGCCGGCGTCCGGGTCCTGACCGGGTTCATCTTCCTCTGGGCCTTCCTCGACAAGACCTTCGGCCTGAACTACGCCACCGCGTCCGAGCGGGCCTGGACCGAGGGCGGATCCCCCACCAAGGGCTTCCTCAGCGGCGTCGCCGTCGGCCCGATGCAGGGAACCCTCCGCGACTGGGCCGGCGCCGGCTGGGCCGACTGGCTCTTCATGCTCGGCATGCTCGGCATCGGCGTCGCCCTCATCCTCGGCTTCGCCCTCAAGCCCGCCGCCGTCGCCGCCACCGTCATGATGGCCCTGATGTGGATCGCCGAATGGCCCCTCGCCCAGCACAACTCGATGGGCGACCCCACCATGTCGTCGAACCCGCTGGTCGACTACCACGTGATGTACGCGGTCACTGCCATCGCCCTCGCCGCCCTCGCCGCAGGCAACACCTGGGGCCTCGGCAAGACCTGGGCCAAGCTCCCCGTCGTCCGCGACCACACCTGGCTCCGCTGACCCCTCCGAACCGCCCGGGGGCGCCATCCCCCGACACGCCCCCGGGCTCCAGCCTTCCAGCCGTACCGACCGCACACGGAGGACACGATGACTGAGCAGCAGACCCCCCGGACGCAGGGCCGGGTCGTCGTCGGTTACGACGGCTCCGCGCCCGCCGAGCGCGCTCTGACCCGGGCGATCCACGAGGCCGAACGCCGCGAGGCCGGCCTCGAGATCATCCTCGGCGCCCCGTGGACACCGTTCCCGCCGCCCGCCCTCGGCGCGCCGATCACCGAACAGGGCGACCTGTACCGCCTCTCGCGCGAGAGCCTGGACACCGCCGCCGACCGGGCCCGCAAGGCGGCGCCCGACCTCGAGGTGGTGGCGACCCTGTCGTCCGACCCCGCCGCCGAGGCCCTGATCGAGGCCTCCCGGACGGCGGGCCTGACGGTCGTCGGCACCCGTGGCCACGGTGGGTTCACCGGGCTGCTGCTCGGCTCCGTCAGCCTCCGGGTGGCCGCCCACACGCACGGCCCGCTGCTGGTCGTACGGGGTGACGCGGAGACCGACAGCGAGGCCCGCGACACCGTCGTCGCCGGGGTGCAGGGCGACGCGGACGCCCCCGCGGTGCGCTACGCCTTCGAGGAGGCCCAGCGGCGCGACGCGCGGCTGCGGGTGCTGCACGCCTGGACGTATCCGGCGCCGCTGGGCGGGCTGCCCGCGGTGGACGCCGAGCGGACCCACGAACGGGTCGAGGACGCGCGCAAGCTGGCCGACGCCGTGCCCCGGTACGCCGCCGCCCCGCTGCGGGACACGTATCCGCTGGTGCGGGTCGACACCGACCACGAGCTGGGCGCCGCCGCGAGCGTGCTGGTGAACGCGAGCAAGGCCGCGGACCTGGTCGTCCTGGCCGCGCACCGCGGGCGGCACCGGTTCGGTATGCAACTGGGGCCGGTGACCCACGCGTTGCTGCACCACTCGCACGCCCCGGTGCTCCTGCTCCCCGTCGAGTAGCCCGTACGCACCCCGAGCCCGGTCGAGGAGGCATCCCATGAGGACCCGAGCAGTGGTCGCCGGCATCGACGGTTCCGCCCGCAGTCTGGCCGCCGCCGACTGGGCGGCCCGGGAGGCGGCGGCCCGCGAGCTGCCGCTGCGGGTGGTGCACGCCGGTCCCGCCGTCACCGGCGACCACTTCCTGGAACACGCCGTGGAGCTGCTGGGCAACCGCCACGGCGGGCTGCGCATCACGGGGGAGCGCGCCGCGTCGCTCACGGCGGACGCCGAACTCCTCGTGGTGGCCACCCGGGGCGTCGGCGGCTTCCCCGGGCTGCTGCTCGGGTCCACGGCCTGGGAGGCGGCGGCGCGGGCGCCGTTCCCCGTCGCCCTGGTGCCCAGCGGGCGGGATGTCGCGGCCGTGGGCGACATCTACGGGCGGCGGTTCACGGCCGGCGAGATCGTGGTCGGTGTCGACGCGCGCGCCGCCGTGGACGAGACCCTCGCGTACGCCTTCGACGCCGCCGACCGCTCCGGTACGACGCTGCGCGCCCTGCACGCCTGGCGGATGCCGCTGTCGGAGGCGGCCCGGCTGCCGTTCCGCGTACCGGAGGACCGGGGCGCGCGGGAGGACCACGAGACGCATCTGCTGCACGAGGCGCTGCGGCCGTGGCGGGAGAAGTACCCGCACGTCACGGTGCGCCCGGACGTCCGGGCCCTGACCCCGGCCCGGGCGCTGGTCGCGGCCTCCGCCCGGGCGGGCCGGCTGATCGTCGGCCGCCGCGGCCCGGGGCTGTCCGCGGTGACCGACGCCGTCCTGCATCACGCCCGGTCGCCGGTCGTGGTGGTCCCCCGCTGATCCGTTCGTCCGCCCCCGAGGAGGGCCCGCGGCGCGCCCGGATCCGGACCTCGGGGTGTGCGGCGAACACGGCGGGGATCCGTGATCGAGCCACTTTTTCCACGCCGTTGGGCTGGACTACGTCTCCTGTTCCCCGTGCCGCGGACCGGAGGCCGCACGTGCCACCCTGCTCGGCGCGAAGGCCCCGGTCTGATGCAGACTCGGTACCGCAGTCACCGGATACGGCGTCGGAGGTACCCGCAGTGCAGCGCATCGGCATCATCGGAGTGGGCGAGATCGGCCGGGCCATCGCGACCGGTCTCCACCACGAGGCCGCCGACCCGCCGGAGGTCGCGCTCTCCCCGCGCGGCGCCGCCGCGGCCGCGGAACTGGCCGACCGTTTCCCCGGGGTCCGGGTGTGCGCGGACAACCAGGAGGTGGTGGACCGCTCCGATCTGGTGATCATCGCGGTCCGCGGCGACCAGTACCGCGAGGCACTGGCGGGTCTGGCGATCCCCGCGGCGAAGACGGTGGTCAACGTGATGGCGGGCGTCCCCACCGAGGCGCTGCGCGACCTCCTCGGCACGGACGCCCCGCTGATCCGGGCCATCCCCCTGCCGTCCATCGCCGAACGCCGCTCCGTGACGGCGGTTTGGCCCGCGCACCCGGCGGTGGACGCGTTCTTCGCCGGCCTGGGCGGCGCGCTCCCGGTCCCGGACGAGCACGCGTACAACGTCCTCTCCGCGGTGACGGGAACCCTGACCACCCACCTCTCGTACCTCTCCGCCCTCACCGACTGGATCACGTCCCGCGGCATCGACCCCGCCCCCGCGGACCACTACATCCGCGGCGTCTACCAGGGCCTGGCCCGCACCCTCTCGGACGAGTCCCACACCCTCCCCGAACTGGCCGCGAACCACGAGACCCCCAGGGGCAACAACGAGCGCATCCGCACCACCTGGTTCACCCCGGCCAACGCGAGAGCCCTCCACGAGGCCCTCGACGGCCTCCTCGCCGATCTGCGCTAGGAGATCATCCGTTTGCCGCCCGACCACCCGTTCGGCTATGAAGCGTCCATGCTGAAAGGTGAGAAGGTCGGGCTCAGGGCCCGGCACGACGACGATATTCCGGTTCTGCGCAGCGAGCTGTACGACGACCACGTCAACGGGTCCCGGGCCGAGGGCCGGCCATGGCGCCCCGTCACGCCCGGGTCGAACGACTCGCGGCTCGTGGTGGACGACAACGAGCCCGGGCATGTCCCGTTCTCCGTGGTGGAGCTGGCCAGCAACACGCTGGTCGGCACCGCCACGCTGTGGGGCATCGACAACCACGCCCGGGCCGCCCACATCGGGCTCGGGCTGCTGCCGTCCGCGCGCGGTACGGGGTACGGGACCGATGTGGTCTCGGTGCTCTGTTACTACGGCTTCACGGTCCGCGGACTGCACCGGCTGCAGATCGAGACGCTGGCCGACAACACGGCGATGCTGCGCTCTGCCGAGCGCAACGGCTTCGTCCGCGAGGGCGTGCTGCGCTCCTCCGCGTGGGTACTCGGCGAGTTCCTCGACGAGGTGATCCTGGGGCTCCTCGCCGAGGACTGGAAGCCGGGCCTCCTGACGTGAGAACGGACCGGCCGGGGGGAATCCCCCGGCCGGGTGGCACGGTGCGCCACCCGGCGGCGCGAAAAGTGTCTTGACGTCAACAGAGCGTTGAACTTCCGCTATGAGGAAACTATTCTCCACAGGTCAGAGCCGTTACACCGCCCAGGTGCGCCGGTCGAACCGCTCAGCAGCGCCCCGGCACCCCGTGCCGTCCCTGCCGTCAAGGAGTGACTGCCATGTCCGCACCAGCGCCGTCCCCGCTGGCCATCGTCGATGCCGAACCGGTCGCCCGCCAGGAGGAAGTGCTCACCGAAGCGGCCCTGACCTTCCTGGCCGAACTCCACCGGCGCTTCACGCCGCGCCGTGACGAACTCCTCGCCCGCCGCGCCGAGCGCCGCGCCGAGATCGCCCGTACCTCCACCCTCGACTTCCCCGCCGAGACCGCCGCCGTCCGCGCCGATGACAGCTGGCGCGTCGCCCCCTCCCCGGCCGCGCTGAACGACCGCCGGGTCGAGATCACCGGACCCACCGACCGCAAGATGGCCGTCAACGCCCTCAACTCGGGGGCGAAGATCTGGCTCGCGGACTTCGAGGATGCCTCCGCCCCCACCTGGGCGAACGTCATCGGCGGCCAGATCAACATGACCGACGCCTACGCCGGCCGGATCGACTTCACCGACCCCGCGTCCGGCAAGTCCTACGCCCTGAAGCCCGCGGACGAACTGGCCACCGTGGTGATGCGGCCCCGCGGCTGGCACCTCGACGAGCGTCACCTCACCGCCGGCGGCCGGCCCGTGCCCGGCGCGCTGGTCGACTTCGGGCTGTACTTCTTCCACAACGCGAAGCGCCTGCTCGAGCTCGGTAAGGGCCCGTACTTCTACCTCCCGAAGACCGAGTCGTACCTCGAGGCCCGGCTCTGGAACGAGATCTTCGTCTACGCCCAGGACTACGTCGGCATCCCGCAGGGCACCGTCCGCGCCACCGTGCTGATCGAGACGATCACCGCGGCGTACGAGATGGACGAGATCCTCTACGAGCTGCGCGACCACGCCTCCGGGCTGAACGCCGGCCGCTGGGACTATCTGTTCTCGATCGTGAAGAACTTCCGCGACGGCGGCCCGTCGTTCGTCCTGCCCGACCGCAACGCGGTGACGATGACCGCGCCGTTCATGCGCGCGTACACCGAACTGCTGGTGCGCACCTGCCACAAGCGCGGCGCGCACGCCATCGGCGGGATGGCGGCGTTCATCCCGTCCCGCCGGGACCCCGAGGTCAACAAGGTCGCGTTCGAGAAGGTGCGGGCCGACAAGGACCGGGAGGCGGCCGACGGCTTCGACGGGTCGTGGGTGGCGCACCCGGATCTGGTGCCGATCGCCATGGAGTCCTTCGACGCGGTGCTGGGCGAGGCGCCCAACCAGAAGGACCGGCTGCGCGAGGACGTCTCCGTCACCGCCGGCGAGCTGATCGCGATCGACACGCTGGACGCCGAGCCCACCTACGCCGGGCTGGTCAACGCCGTGCAGGTCGGGATCCGTTACATCGAGGCGTGGCTGCGCGGGAACGGCGCGGTGGCCATCTTCAATCTGATGGAGGACGCCGCCACGGCGGAGATCTCCCGCTCGCAGATCTGGCAGTGGATCAACGCGGGGGTCGTCTTCGAGAACGGCGAGCGCGCGACGGCCGAGCTGGCGCGCAAGGTCGCCGCGGAGGATCTGGCGGCGATCCGCGAGGAGCTGGGCGAGGAGGCGTTCGCGGCCGGCCGGTGGCAGCAGGCGCACGATCTGCTGCTGACGGTGGCGCTGAGCGAGGACTACGCGGACTTCCTCACGCTGCCGGCGTACGAGCAGCTGCGGGGCTGACGCTCCCGGTGAACGGCCGCTCTCCCGGGCGGCCGTTCACGCGTCCACGTCGGCCCGTACGCCCCCCGCGCGGACGGTGAGCACGGCGCCGGCGGTGTCCTCGGGCGCGGTGAGCCGCCAGGTGTACGTGGCCCGGTCGTATCCCCCGACGGGCGGCGCCCCGTCGGGCTGGGCCGCCTCCGCGTGCCAGCCGTCGGGGAGGTCGAGCTCGGGGGCCGCGTCCAGGGGCGTGGGGCGCCAGTTGACGAGGGTGGCGCGCAGGACGGGCCCGGGCAGCAGGGCGGCCGTGAGCTGCGGGCGCGGGTGGAGCAGGGTGGCCGCCGCGCGGGCGGCGTGCAGCGGGTCGCCGGTCGGGGTCGCGGGCAGGGGGGTGCGGTCGCGGCGGAAGGCCTCGGCGAACGCGTACCAGTCGATGGTCTCCGGCGTGCTGCGCGAGGTGAGCGCGGTGCGCAGGGCGGTGAAGTAGCGGCGCCAGCGGGGCTTGTAGTAGCCGCCGACCAGTCCCGCCCAGTCCCGGTTGGCGTACTCGCGGCTGACGGCGGCGGCCCGGGTCTCGCCCCAGGTGGTCAGCACGGTGCGGGCGTCGGACTCCAGCACGTCGCGCTCCGCGTCGTCGGCGCCCCAGCGGCGGGCGTCGGCGATCCAGCGCCCGGCCAGGAACTCGGCGCGGGTGCCCAGCAGCTCCTCCAGCGCGTCCATCAGCGTCAGCCAGCCGGCGGTGAGCTGGTCGAACGCGGCCAGATCGCGCGTCTCGTACGCGGTCCGCAGCCGGGGCAGCAGCACCCGGGCGCGGTCCACCAGCGCCTGGCGGGTGACGTTCACCAGATCCCAGCGGTACGTGTCGGCGTCGCCCACCTCGGCGGCGGCGCGCAGCAGGTCCAGCAGCGCGGGGTGCAGGGCGTCGGGGTGGTAGCCGAGGGTCTCGGCGGCGTCGGGGGCGGCGCGCCGGGCGGTGAGGTCGGGCTGGGCATTGAAGAGGGAGTCCGCTCCCCCGCCGCCGGTGTCGGTGGTGTACGCGGTGCGGTGCAGCGTGCGCCAGGCGGACGCGGCGGCCTGGCTGGGGCGGCCGTAGCGGCGCAGGGGGTACGCGGTGATCCAGGAGTCGAGGTCGATCGGGTCGGTGTGCCAGTGGGCCTCGGCGAAGAGGGTGCCCCAGACGGGGTTGGTGTCGACGCCCTCGTTGACCAGGCAGGTGCCGCGGAGGCCACCGGCCCCGGCGGGGCCGGCGCCGAGGGCGGGGAGGGCGGCGGTGGGGGCGAGGGGGCCGTACAGGCCGGTGCGGCCGCCGTAGTTGGTGCGCTGGCCCCAGGCCCAGGCGGTGTCCTCGAAGCGGTTGTCGCCGGGGCGCAGCTCGCCGTCGAGCTCGAGGACCAGGACGCGGGAGCGGTCGACGGCGTCGAGGAGTTCGCGGCGCGGGTCGGCGCCGGAGGCCTGGACGTACCAGCGGTGGTCGGGGACGGACGTCTTGAGGGACCGCTCGATGGCCAGCCCGGCCTCGGTGAGGTCGACGGCACCGGGCCGGCCGCCCTCGTACAGCAGGTCGATGGCCTGGGAGCGGAGCAGGCCGAAGCGTTCGCGCTGGGCGGCGTACCAGACGGACGCCACCTCCTGGAAGAGCGGCGCGGTGGGGTCCAGCCAGTCGGGGCGGTCGTAGCCGCGCCAGGTGCCCTGGCCGACGACGCGCACGCCCGGGTGGCGGGCGGCGAAGCCGTTGGGGACGGAGCCGGCGAAGCCGGGGGCGACGGGGGTGATGCCGAGTTCGCCGAGGCGGGTGAGGATGCGCCGGCCCAGCTCCACGCGTCTGGCGAGCAGTTGCGTGGACATGCCGCCGCCGGCGCCGAAGAGATGGCCGGTCCACTGCCAGGGCTGGCGGGAGGGCAGGGAGATGTACGCCAGCGCCTCGGCGCCGGTGCAGCCGAACTGCCGCCAGGTGTCGTACCACAGGACCTCCATGCCCGTGGTGACCAGCAGCTCGTTGACGCCGGAGGCGGCGAGGAGGTCCAGCTCGCGCTCCCACTGGGCCCAGCTCCAGTGCGGGTTGGTGCAGCCCGTGACCCGGAAGCCGTACGCGTACCGGTGGGCGAGCGACGTGGTGCGGGTGACGGGGGCGGCCGGCAGGACGAGCCGGGCCGGGACCTGGTCGCCGCCGCGCGAGAGCTGGCCGTGGGCGTGCTGCTCGAGGTACCAGGTGAACCCGGCGAGCAGGGCGCTGGTGTCGCTGCCGGTGAGCTCGACGGCGCCGTCGGCCGTGCGGAAGGAGAAGGCGGCGGCGTACGGGCCGGCGTCGGGGGCGAGCCGCAGGACGAAGCGGTCCGCGAGCCGGGGCGCCAGCCGGCGGATCGCCGACCGGGCGGCCTCGGTGCCGGGGCTGTCGGCGGCGGCGAGCACCCCGGCCGCGACGGCGGCGCCGAGCGTGACGGCGGCGGCCGGGACCGCGGGCAGGGCGACGGTGGCAGCGGCGGCTCCGGCGGCGGTCAGGAACGCGCGGCGCGAGGGCTGGGGGCCTCCGGGCATGACGGCTCCTGGGGGTCGGGGGCGCGGGGCGGACGGGTGTGCGGTCGTGCTCCTCCAATGATCCTAGGAGGTGGCGGGGTTGAACGGAACGCCCGGACCGCCTGTCACATCGCCCGCACGCGTCCGGTCGTAGGGGTACGTCCGTGGTTCCCCGGTCCGCCGGCCACCGACAGTCCGTCCCCATGCCACCCCGGCCCCAGGCTGGGGACGGACTCAACCCTCTCCGGGAACAGATCGGTCGAACACTTGCCTATAAGTGCCCAATCGCCACGTACCGGTTCATAAGGGTTACCTAACCCCCCATACTCAGCAGGGTCGTGAACAGCGGACGCACATCCGTGAACCGCGCGGCACCCCTCGCTCGCCCACCGGTCAGCTGCACCGGAGGAACGGAGACCGCACGATCATGCCCGCACAGACCACCCCCGCCGGAGCCGATCTCGATGCCGCCGTCACCGTCTTCGTCCAGCACCAGCCGCGGCTGTTCGGCATCGCCTACCGCATGCTCGGCAGCGCGGCCGAGGCCGAGGACGTGGTGCAGGAGGTGTGGCTGCGCTGGCAGCGCACGGACCGCTCCGTGGTGCTCAGCCCCACGGCCTTCCTCACCAGCGTCACGACCCGGCTGGCCATCAACGTCGCGCAGTCCGCCCGGATGCGGCGCGAGACCTACATCGGCCCGTGGCTGCCCGAGCCCGTCGACACCGGTGCGGATCCGGAGCTGGGAGCGCAGCGGGCGGAGGCGCTGGAGGTGGCCCTGCTGGTGGTGCTGGAGCGGCTGACGCCCACCGAGCGGGCCGCGTACGTACTGCGCGAGGCGTTCGACTACGGCTATCCGGAGATCGCCGAGATCCTCGAGGTCACGCAGGTCAACGTACGGAAGATAGTGAGCCGGGCCCGCCGGCACGTGGCGGCGGAGCGCCGCGGGGACGTGGACACCGCGGCGCACCGGCGGCTGCTGGACACCTTCATCACGGCGGCCCGGACCGGGAACGTGGCCCCGCTGGAGGCCGCCCTCACGCCCCGCCGCCCGGACGAGGTGTCCACCGGCGGGGTGCCGGAGCGGGGCGTCAGACGGACGGCGTCGCCGCGGCGGCGCGTACCGGGTGTTTGCTCATGACGGAGACCCGGTTGAAGGCGTTCATGGTGATGGCGATCCAGATCACCGCGGAGATCTCGGTGTCGGAGAGCACGGCGCGGGCCTCCGCGTAGGCGGCCTCCTGGGCGGTGGCGTCCGCGGGGTGGGTGGTGGCCTCCGCCAGCGCCAGGGCCGCGCGCTCGCGCGGGGTGAAGAGGCCGGTGTCGCGCCAGGCGGCCAGTACGCCCAGGCGCTGTACGGTCTCGCCGGCGCGCAGCGCGGCCCGGGTGTGCGTGTTGAGGCAGTAGGCGCAGGCGTTGAGCTGGGAGACGCGGAGGTTGAGGAGCTCGACGAAGCGCCGGTCGAACCCGGCCGCGGCGGCGGTGTCGCGTACCGCGTCGGCCGTCGCCCGCAGTGCGCGGTAGGCCTCCGGGCTCTGCTTGTCGACGAACACCCGTCCGGCGGTATGCGTCGCTGCGGTCTCGGTCACGGGCACTCCCTCATCGCGCGGTGTTTCAAGGCCCGTTCTATCATCGACCCCAAGAAGGTTGAAAACACAACTTTCTCTGCTGGGAGAGGATGCCGTTCGTGAGCAACACAGAGACGCACCCGGTCGAGACGACCTGCGGATCCGAGGGTACCGGCCCGGCGGCCGGCATCGAGGTCCTCACCCCGCGCGACGTGCCGCTCGGCGGCCCGCGGGCGATGCGGGTGCGGCGGACGCTGCCGCAGCGTGCCCGCACCCTGATCGGCGCCTGGTGCTTCGCCGACCACTACGGTCCCGACGACGTCTCCGTCAGCGGCGGCATGGACGTCGCCCCGCACCCGCACACCGGGCTGCAGACCGCGAGCTGGCTGTTCAGCGGGGAGATCGAGCACCGCGACAGCCTGGGCTCGTACGCCTTCGTCCGGCCCGGCGAGCTGAACCTCATGACCGGCGGCCACGGCATCTGCCACTCGGAGGTGTCCACCGCGGCGACCACCGTGCTGCACGGCGTCCAGCTGTGGGTGGCGCTGCCGGCGGCCGACCGGGACGCGGCGCGTGACTTCCAGCACTACGTGCCGCCGGTGACGCAGCTGGCGGGCGGCGAGGCCCGCGTCTTCCTCGGGACGCTGGCCGGGCAGACGTCGCCGGTGGCGACGTTCACCCCGCTGCTGGGGGCGGAGCTCGTCCTGGAGCCGGGGGCCTCGGTGAACCTCGCGGCCGATCCGGGCTTCGAGCACGGCGTCCTGCTCGACAGCGGGGAGGTCACGCTCGCCGGCTGCGACCTGAAGCCCGCGGAGCTGGGTTACGCGGCGCCCGGCCGCGACACGCTCACCCTGAGGAATCCGGGGGCGGAGCCGGCCCGGATGCTGGTGCTGGGCGGGCCGCCGTTCGGGGAGGAGATCGTCATGTGGTGGAACTTCATCGGCCGCACCCACGAGGACATCGTCGCCGCCCGCGAGGCGTGGACGGCCGAGTCGCCCCGCTTCGGCCGGGTGGAGGGGTACGCGGGCGACCGCCTCCCGGCCCCCGTACTGCCGAACGCCACGCTGTCCCCGCGCAGGAACCCGCCGGCCGCCTGATCGGGCGGATCGCCTCCACGGGAACGGGCACGGCTCGCCCTGTTCCCCGTCCGCGCCCGGGCCCCTCCGGAGGGGCCCGGGCGCCGGCGTTTCTTGACCGTCGGCGCACGGCACCGTTCTCTGCGCGCATTTCTCCGCTCATCGGCCCTTCCTGCCGTTTTCTGCCTGCCTTCTGCCTGGAGCACCCCGCGGCCCGTTGCTTGGCTGAGACCGGCGGTACACCCGGTGCCACCAGGCCCGACGTGGGAGAAGGAGAACCAGATGAACCAGTTGCCGACAACCGCGCCGGTCCCCGACCGCGACCGGCTCGCGCAGTGGCACGACGCGTGGGGCAAGGCGCTGGTGCCCATGTCCCTCGTCCCGCTGGGCGCCGGCCCGTTCACCGGCCGCATCACCACCGGCCGGGTGGGGCGGCTGCGGATCTGCGACATCGAGGCCGGCGCCCAGCGCGCCGCCCGCACCCCCGCGCATCTCTCCCGCCGGCCCGGGGAGTTCGTCGGCATCGCGGTGCAGCGGTCGGGGACGGTGACGCTCGTCCAGGACGGCCGGACGGTCACCGCGGGGCGGGGCGATCTGCTGGTGTACGACACGGCCCGCCCGTACTCCCTGGACTACCCGCGGCCGTTCGCCACCCGGATCGTTCTGGTCCCCCGCACCGCCCTCGGCCTGCCGGAGGAGGAGCTGCGGCAGGCCACGGGCCGGGTCATCGACACCCGGGACGGGTTCGGGGCGGTCGTACTGTCCCTGCTGACGGCGCTCGTCCCCGGCGCCCGGCCGTACTCCCCCGCCGTCGCGGGGCGGCTGGCCGCCGGGATCGCCGACCTGTTCGCGACCCTGGTCGCCGACCGGAGCGCCGCGGAGCCGACGACGGAACGGGACCACCTCGTGCTGCGGATCCGCGACCACATCGAGCGCCATCTGGACGACCCCGAGCTCTGCCCCGAGCAGGTGGCCAGGGCCCAGCACATCTCCGTGCGCTACCTCCACCGCCTCTTCGAGAACGAGGACCTCACCGTCGCCAAGCTCATCCAGCGGCGCCGGCTGGAACAGTGCGCGCGCGAACTCGCCCACCGTACGGACGCCCCGGCCGTGGCGGCCGTCGGCCGGAGGTGGGGGTTCGCCAGCCCCGCCCACTTCAGCCGGCTGTTCCGCAGCGTCTACGGCGTCTCCCCGCGCGACTGGCGCACCGCCCGGCCGGTCACCCGGTGAACGCAATCCGCCCGGCCCCCACTCAGCGAACCCAGGAACATCCGGGAAGAGAAAGAGGACCGTCATGCAGGAGCTGAATCAGCCCACCACCGTCGTCCACGCCGCCACCGTCGCCGTCGACGTCCCCGGCGAGCCCGTCGTACTCATGCCCGCGCTGCTGCACTACGACCGGGCCGACCCGTACGCCGTCCTGCTGTCCCTCGGCGCGCCCGAGACGGAGCCCGTCGACTGGGTGTTCGCCCGCTCGCTGCTCGCGGAGGGCATGCGCCGCCCGTCCGGCGTCGGCCGGGTGCTGGTGAACCCCCCGCACCGGTGCCACCGCGACTCCGTCCGGATCGTCGTGCGGTCCGCCCACCGTGCGGCGCTGATCGAGGTACGGACCACCGACGTCCGGGAGTTCCTGCGCCGGTCGTACGCGCTGGTCCCCGACGGGAAGGAGTACATCGACGTGGACGGGGCGCTGGCCGTGCTGATGGACAGCTGCGACTGACCGGCTCACCGGCGGGGCTGTGCACCGACGGTCAAGCCGTGGTGCGCCCACAGTCAAGTCCGCGTCCTAGCGTGGCGCGAGTCGCCGCCACGCCGGAGATCCCGGTCCTGGCCGGAGAGTTCAGGAGTACGTCATGTTCGAGCCCCCGCAGCCGGGACCGGTGCCGCCGCCCGCCGTGGACGAGGAGTGGTGCACCGTCCCCGGCGGCCCCACCGACCGGGTCCGGGTCCGGATCGTCCGGCCCGCCGGGAGCACCGGCACGCTGCCGGTCGTGGTGTACGTCCACGGCTCCGGCTGGGTGTCCGGCAGCGCCCGCACCCACGACCGGCTGGTGCGCGAACTCGCCGTCGGGGCGGGGGCGGCGGTGGTCTTCCCCGAGTTCGACCCGGCGCCGCGGGCGCGTTATCCGGTGGCCCTGGAGCAGAACTACACGGTCGCCCGGTGGGTGGCCGCGAAGGGCGCTTCGCGGGGGCTCGACGGCCGGCGGCTGGCGCTGGCCGGTGATTCGACGGGCGGGAACATGGCCGCCGCGATGACGCTGATGGCCAAGGAGTACGGGGATCTGCCGCTGGCGGGGCAGGTGCTGTTCTACCCGGTGACGGACGCCGCGTTCGACACCGGGTCGTACCACCGCTTCGCCACCGGCCACGGGCCGGGGCGCGACCGCATGCGGTGGTGCTGGGACCAGTACACGACCGTCGAGGCCGAGCGCGCGCAGATCACCGCCTCCCCGCTGCGCGCGACGCCCGAGCAGCTGGCGGGGCTGCCGTCGGCGCTGGTCGTCACCGCGGAGGAGGACGTGGTCCGGGACGAGGGCGAGGCGTACGCGGACAAGCTGCGCACGGCGGGGGTGCCGGTCACGGCGGTGCGGTTCCAGGGGGCGGTGCACGACTTCGTCGTCCGGGACGACCTGCGCGAGACGCCTGCGGCGCGGGCGGCGGTCAGCTTGGCGGTGGACATGCTGCGGGGTGCGCTGCACACGGGGTAATCACAGGTCACAGGTCATTTCCCGCATACGACAAGTTACTGCGCTCCCCCGGGGGATCACCCCCGGACCCCCAGCCGGAAAAGCAGGCCGGCCGGACCGTCACAGGTCATTTCCCGCGTACGACAAGTTGAAGCTCTTATTGGTGAGCGGAAAGTCCGGCACGATCGTGTCCGCCAGCGCCAGCGGCAGCGCCGGCCAGTTGAAGAACGACGGATCCACCGGCTTCACCCGCGCCAGCGTGCCGTCCGCGGCCAGTTCCACCCGGGTGGTGATCGTGCCCCGCCAGCCCTCGACGATGCCGACGCCGGAGCGCGGCCCCCCGGCCGGGTCGGCGCGCACCGTCCCCGGACGCAGGCCCGGGGCGAGGGCCGTGGCGAGGTCGACGGCGGTGTCGATCTCCTCCGCGCGGATCTGGAAGCGGGCCAGCACATCACCCGTGGTGCGCACCGCGACGTCCGGCGCCGGGTCGTACACCGTGAACGGGTGCGCGATCCGCGCGTCGTCGGTGAGACCGGCGGCGCGGGCGACGTAGCCCAGGCACCCCAGATCCCGCGCGACGTCCGCGCCCAGCACGGCGGTGCCCGTGAAGCGGTCGCGGACGGTGGAGTGCCCGAGGGCCAGCGCGGCGACCTCGCGGATGTCCTCGCGCACCGCCCGCAGCAGCCCGGGCTCGGGCACGGACTCCAGACGCGCGCCGCCCACCACGACACCGCCGCGCAGCAGCCGGTGACCGGTGACCGTCTCGTTGACCCGCAGCAACTGCTCCCGGATCCGCAGCGCGTGCGAGTTCAGCACCGAGTGACCCACGTCGTTGCACAGCGCGCCGAGATCGGTGACGTGGTTGTACATCCGCTCCAGCTCGAGCAGCATCGCCCGCGCCCGCTGCGCCTCCCCCGGCACCTCGGTCCCCGTGGCCTCCTCGACGGCCAGACAGTACGCCAGCGCGTGCCCGACGGCCGTGTCCCCGCTGATCCGCTCGGCCAGGGGCAGCCCCCGCTCCACGGTCCGCCCCTCGAAGAGCTTCTCGATGCCCTTGTGCACGAACCACAGCCGGGCCTTGAGCTTCAGGATGGTCTCGCCCACGACGGAGAACCGGAAGTGCCCGGGCTCGATCAGCCCGGCGTGCACCGGCCCGACGGGGATCTCGTACACCCCGTCCCCCTCCACCTCGAGGAAGGGGTACGGCCCCTCCTGCGCGCCGAACGCGGGCGGCGGACCGGCGTCGGGGCGCATCGGGTACCAGCCGCGGGGCCAGTGGAAGTGGCGTACGAGACGGCGGGGCAGCGGATGGTCCTGGACGCGGACGCCGTGCAGGTCGTGCATCTCGCGCTCGAACCGCCCGGCGGCGAAGGAGCGGTGGGCCAGCGTCGGCAGCTCGGGCCGGTCGGCGTCCAGGCGGACGTGGACCTCGAGGCGGGTGTCGGGCGGGCCGGACACGAAGAGGTAGACGACGCGCAGGGCCCGGCCGCCGGGCGCGGCGGCGTCGTCGTGGTGGGCGGCGACCAGGGCGAGGCGGCGGCCCTCGGCGAGCAGTCCGGCGGCGACGGCGGGGAGGTCGGCGGGTCCCGTCTCCTGGACGGTGCGGGTGGCGGCGGGCACGGCGATCAGCTCCCGGTCAGTACGGCGGCGGCGTCGGACAGCAGGCCGTCGAGGGGCCCGGCGGCGAGCCCGAGGGCGGCGCAGGCGGCGAGCCCGGCCAGCAGCGGCGCCCCGGCCGCCGCCCCCAGCCGCACGGTCGGCCGGTCCCCCGGATCGCCCAGCAGCATCCCGGCGCTGCGCGTCCCGAGCCCGGCGAACGCGACGAGCACCAGCACCAGCGCCGGCACCACGGCCCAGCCCAGCCCGGCCGAGAACCCGGCCCGTACGATGCCGAGTTCCGACGCGAAGAGGCTGAACGGCGGCAGCCCGGCCAGCGCGGCCACGGCCATCCCGAACCCGGCGGCGAGCGCGGGGGAACGGGCGAGCAGTCCGCGTACCTCCGCGATCCTCGACGTGCCCTCCTGCTGCAGGATCCGCCCGGCGGCGCAGAACGCGACGGTCTTGGCCAGCCCGTGCCCGGCGATGTGCAGCAGCGAGGCGCGCAGCGCGAGGGGGGTGCCGACGGCGGCGCCGAGGGCGATCAGGCTCATGTGCTCCATCGAGGAGTACGCCAGCATCCGCTTGTAGTCCCGCTGCGCGAGGAGCAGCGCGGCGGCGAGCGCCAGGGTGAGCAGGGCGACGGCCAGCAGCACGGCCCGGGTGAAGCCGGGGCCCAGGGCGGCGTCGGCGATCGTCCTGCAGCGCAGGAGGGCGGTGAAGGACACCGCGAGCAGCACGCCGGACATCAGCGCGGAGACGGGCGCGGGGGCCTGGCTGTGCGCGTCGGGCAGCCAGGCGTGCAGCGGGACGAGGCCGGCCTTGGCGCCGAAGCCGAGGACGATCAGCACGATCGCCAGCCGGGTGACGGCCGGGTCGAGCCGGTCGGCGTGCGCGGCGAGGGCGGGCCAGTCCAGGGCGAGGGCCTCGGACATCCCGGCCTGGCGGGCGGCGAAGTACAGCAGCACGATGCCGAGCAGCGCCAGGGCGATCCCGGCCGAGCAGATGACGACGTACTTCCAGGCCGCCTCGACGGAGTTGCGGGTGCGGCGGTGGCCGACGAGGAACGCGGTGACGATGGTGGTGGCCTCGATCGCCACCCACAGCACGCCGAGGTTCGCGGCCAGCACCGCCAGGCACATCGCGGCGAGGAACGCCTGGACGAGGACGTGGTAGCGGCGTCCGGTACGGGCGTCCGCGCGGCCCGCGTCGCGTTCGGCGGCGAGGTGGGCCGGGGTGGCGGCGAGCGCGAGGGCGGCGACGGCGCCGACGGTCAGCAGCAGCCAGACGGTGAGCGCGTCGGCGCGCAGCAGCCGGCCGTGGGCGAACGTGCCCTCCGTACCGTGCACTTCGGCCGCGAGCCGGCCGGCGCCGGCGAGGATCGCGGCGGGGGTGAGCAGGCCGAGCCAGTCGGCGGGCGCCGGCCGGCCCGGAGGTGCACCGCGGTGGGGCGGACCCCCCGCGCGCCATTCGGCGAGGGCGAAGCCGGCCGCCAGCAGCGCCGGTACGGCGACGGGCGCGGTGAGCGCCAGCGTGGTGAGGGTGCCGGAGGCCATCAGTCGTGCAGCTCCCTCAGCTCGTCGAGGTCGGTCCCGCCGAACGCGGCGCGCATCCGGGTGGTGAGGATGTGCAGGACGAGCACCGCGAGCAGGACGTCGAAGGAGACGCCGAGTTCGACGATGACCGGCACCCCGGAGGCGGCGAGGAAGGCGATGGCGGTGATGCCGTTGTCCAGCAGCAGGAAGCCGACCACCTGGGAGGGCGCGCGGCGCCGGGTGACCAGGACGAAGAACCCGATCAGCACCACCGCGAAGCCCACGGGCAGCGCCCGGGTGGCGGGTGTGGCCTCCAGTGCCACCAGCGGCCGGGTGACGGCGTAGGCGAGGAGGGTGAGCAGCGCGGCGGTGAGCAGGGACGCCGCCACGTTCACCAGGGGCCGGGTCTCGCGGTGTTCGCTGTCCCTGGGCCCGGTGAGGGCCCGGTTGAGGAGGTACGGGAGGAGGCCGCCGCGCAGCAGGGCGAGTCCGGCGGAGATGCCGAGGAGGGCGGCCTCGTCCTCGTACCAGCCGATGAGCAGTGGGATCGCGGCCAGCGCCACGCCCTGGACGGCGAGGACCCGGACGACGACGGTGAGTTCGCGCAGCCAGAGCACCACGACGGCGGCGAGCAGGAACGCCCCGCAGGCCAGGTCGAGCAGCTGCGTGTAGAGCGCTTCGGTCACAGGATGCCCCCGCCGGTGCCCAGGAAGTAGGAGGCCGTCACCGCGAGCAGTGCCAGCAGGAAGGAGCCGGCGAGCAGTTCCGGTACGCGGAACAGCCGGAGTTTCGCCCAGAAGACCTCGGCGGCGGCGAGCAGCGCGCCCAGGGCGGCGACCTTGACGGCGAGGACCGCGAGCGCCAGGAGCAGGGAGCCCCAGGAGTCCCCGGCGGTGGCGATGCCCCAGGGGACGAAGAGGGATGCCTGGAGTCCGAGCAGCACGGTCAGCCGCATCTGGGCGCCGAGTTCGACCAGGGCGAGGTCGGGGCCCGCGTACTCCAGGACCATCGCCTCGTGGACCATGGTGAGTTCGAGGTGGGTCGACGGGTTGTCCACCGGGATCCGGCCGGTCTCCGCGAGCACCGCGACGGCGAGGGCGGCGGTGGCCAGCAGTCCGGCCGGGGAGGCGAGGCGCGCGGGGTCCTCGGCGGCGCCGGAGATGATCGCGGCGAGGTTGGTGGAGCCGGCGGGGATGGACAGGGCGAAGACGGCGAGGAGGATCGTCGGTTCGACGAGCGCCGAGATGGTCATCTCGCGGGAGGAGCCCATGCCGCCGAAGGCGGTGCCGGTGTCGAGTCCGGCCAGGGCGAGCGTGACGGTGCCGAGCGCCAGCAGTCCGACGACCAGGATCGCGTCGGCGTGGCCGCTGATCGGGGTGGCGGTGGAGACGAGCGGGATGAGCGCGGCCACCACCAGGGTGGACGCCACGAGCAGCGCGGGCGCGACGCGGAACGCGGGCCCGGTGCCGGCGGCCGTGATCGGCTCCTTGCGCAGCAGCTTGCGCAGATCCCGCCAGGGCTGCGCGGTGCCCGCGCCGGCCCGGCCCTCCAGCCTGGCCCGTACCTGACGCATCCAGCCCGTGAGCAGGGGGGCGCCGACGACGACCGCGCCGGCCTGGGCGGCGATCGCCGCGTATCCGAGGGCGCTCACCAGCCCACCGCCAGGACGAGGAGGAGGGCGACCAGGCCGAAGAAGCCGTAGCCGAGATAGCGGTGGACGCTGCCGGGGGCCAGCCGCCGGGCGGCCTCCCCGGCGCGTTCGGCCCAGTCCAGCACCGGCCGGTAGAGCCGGTGTTCGACCCGGTCGGGGACGCGGCGCTGGAAGCGGACCCGTTCGACCAGATAGACGGACTCGCGGGTGTGGGTGACGTCGACGTCCTGTTCGGGGGCGAGGACGTCGTCGAAGACGCGCTGCAGCGGTTCGGCGAACGAGGTGGCGGTGTACGCCATACGCGGGGTCGGTGCCCCGCCGCCGCAGTCCCACAGCCGGGCTCTCAGCCGCCGGCGTCTGCGCCGCAGCAGACGCGGCACCCCGACGGCGGCGAGCAGCGCCACGGTGAGGGCGGCGAGCACCCAGACGGGGACGAGCTTCGCCGACACGGCGTCCAGGCGGACGCCCGTACCGTCGTCCAGGACAGGCGCGCCCGCCAGTCCGGCGGCGGTGCCGGCGCGGTCGAGGCCGGAGCCGAGGGCGCCGGGGGCCACGGCGAGGGCGACGCAGCAGGCGGCGAGCAGGCCCATGCCGGCCAGCATGAACGGGCCGGCCTCCCTGGCGCGGCGGGCCTCCTCGCTGCGGGGCCGGGCGAAGAAGCCGACGCCGAGGGCCTTGACGAAGACGGCCGCGGCGAGGCCGGCGGACAGCGCGATCACGGCGACGGCGAGCGGCAGGACGACGGCCGTGGCGACGCCCGGGACCTGCAGACCGTGTATCAGCGACTGCAGCAGCAGCCATTCGCTGATGAAGCCGTTGCCCGGCGGCAGCGCCACCGCCCCCAGGGCGGCCAGCGCGAACAGCCCGGCGGTGGCGGGCATCTTGGCCCGCAGTCCGCCGAGCCGGTCCAGGTCGCGTTCACCCGTGGCGTGCACCACCGAGCCGGCGGCGCAGAACAACAGGGCCTTGAACGCGGAGTGGTTGACCAGATGCAGCAGCGCGGCGGCCAGCGCCAGGGCGGCCAGCTCCGGCCGGCCGCGGTCGGCGAAGAGGCCGGCGGCGCCGATGCCGACGAGGACCAGGCCCATGTTCTCGGTCGTCGAGTACGCGAGGAGCCGCTTGAGGTCGGAGGACATCGCCGCCTGCAGGATCCCGTACACCGCCGACAGCGCCCCGGTCGCCAGGACGGCCAGCCACCACCAGGACGGTCCGCCGCCCAGCAGGTCGAAGCCGGTGCGCACGATGCCGTAGCAGCCGAGGTTGACCATGGCCGCGCTCATCAGCGCCGACACATGGCTCGGCGCCTCGGGATGGGCCCGCGGCAGCCAGGCGTGCAGCGGCACCGCCCCCGCCTTCGACGCGAACCCGGCCGTCACCAGCACGAACACCGCCCCGCGCACCCCCGGCGACAGCTGGTCGGCACCGGCCCGCAGCGCGGCGAAGGTCTCGCCCCCGGCGTCGGCGGCGAACCACGCCAGCCCCGCCAGCACGGACACCATCCCCAGATGGGTCATCACCGCGTACCAGACCCCGGCACCGCGCACCTCGGCCCGCAGCCGGTGCTCGGCCAGGACCAGCAGCAGCGACGTCAGCGCCATCAGCTCCCACAGCAGCAGGAACGTCGACACCGAGGCCGCCGCCGGCACCAGCAGCAGCGACCAGGCGAACAGCGGCAGCAGCGCCTGCACCCCGCGCGAGCCCGCGCCGGTGGCGCCGTGCCCGGAGTAGCCGATGCCGTACACCGCGACCGCCGCGACCACCGCGCCGGCCACCGCGATGAACAGCCCCGACAGGGCATCCACCGCGAGATGCGTGCCGGCCAGCGGCAGCAGCCCCGGCAGCCGTACGGACCAGCTGTCGCCGCCCAGCGCCGCGACGCCCGCGACCACGCCGGCCGCCCCGGCGGCGGTGGTGCAGGCGCCGGCCGCCAGAGGCCGGACGCGCAGCGGGAGCAGCAGGCCGGCGAGTGCGCCGGCGCCGGCCGCGGCCGAAGCCGCCCCGAGCGCCGCCCCGATGGGGCTCACCGGCCGGTCACCGTGCGCAGCGCGGCGACGATGTCCTCGGGGCGGGGCGGGCAGCCGCGCACCTCGAGGTCCACGTCGACGATGTCGCCGACGGCGCCCTGCACGCCGTACGCCCCGGCGAACTCCCCGCAGTCGCGGGCGCAGTCGCCGACGGCGATCACCAGCCGGGGCTCGGGCATCGCGGCGACCGTGCGCCGCAGGGGCTCCGCCATGTTGCGGGTCACGGGCCCGGTCACCAGCGCCACGTCGGCGTGGCGGGGCGAGGCCACCAGCCGGGCGCCGTAGCGTTCGGCGTCGTACACCGGGCCGAAGGCGTTGCCGATCTCGATCTCGCAGCCGTTGCAGGACCCGGCGTCGATGCACCGTACCTGCGCCGAACCGCCCAACTCCCGGGCCGCCGCGGGCGGCTCGTCCTTCGGCCGCGGCGGCGCGGGTTCGGCCACCCGCCCGGTGCCGCGGATCTTGCGCAGCAGACTCACGTTCCCGCTCCTCGCACTTCCGGCGCGCCACACGATGCCGCACAGCCCGGCCGGGCAGCCGTCCGTGGCCGTCAACGACGCGCAAAGCTCGCGCAAAGACACAGCCACCCGGGCGCACGGGATCCGTCGACGCCATCGTTCCGTCATGCGGTCGTCCTCGCCCACCGCATGCAGATGGCGACCTCAGGAATTGCAGATATTAGCAAGTCATAAGGTTTATGGAAGAAGATCCGCCGGATTGATCGGCTACCGCACCCGTCCGGGTGTGATCACCAGCGCGATTCCGCCGCAACACGCTGCCAGCAGCGCCAGTTCACCCGCGCCCGGAGCTGCCGCGCCGCCGAGCGCCCAGTCACCCAGCCGGACGGTGAACGGCACGGCGAGCTGCAGCGCGGCGACGTACACGGGACCGCGGAGCAGGATCAGCCGGTGCTGGACGAGGTACGCGGGGGCGTACACGACGCCGCCGAGCACCGCGATGCCGCCCCACTGCGCGGCCGTCGGCGGGTCCGCGAGCAGCGGCGCGGCGGCGAGCGGGACGAGGAACGCCGACGCGGCGCCCAGGAGTACGGGGAGCACAGCGAGCGGCGGGATCGCGGCGAGCCGGCGCCGGTAGAGGAAGGTGTACGCGGAGAACCCGGCGGTGGCGCCGGCCGCGAGCGCCAGCCCCGCGGCGTCGAGCCGGGCGCCGTCCGCGCCGAGCGCGGCGTACCCGGCGGCGGCGAGGGTGGCCGTGAGCGCCCCGGCGGCCCTGCGCGCGCCGGAGCGCTCGCCGAAGAACAGCGCGCCGACGGCCACGGAGAAGCACGGCAGCAGCGCCACCACCACGTTGGTCAGCGAGGTCCCGATCCGTGGCATCGCCAGCAGCGTCCCGGCGGCGTACCCGGCGAACCCGAGCAGCGCCAGCCCCGCCACACCCCCGGGCCGCGCCAGCACCTCCCGCACCCCGGCCCGCCCGCCGGCCCGGCTCGCGGCAAGAGCCCCGAGCACGACGGCACACACGGCGGTCCGCCCGAGCGCCACACCCAACGGCTCGGCGTCGTCGGCCAGTTCCCCGGAGAGCAGCCAGGTCAGGGCAAGCAGCACCACCAGCCCGCCCCCGAGCAACGGCACCCGCACCCGCTCGACGACACCGGAACGGACCGGGGCGGACGGGGATATCGGCACGGACGGCCTCGTTTCGACAGGGCGACGTTCCACCGGCTCCCGGCGATGATGTTGCCCGCCGCCCGCCCCGGTCAATGGGGCGGGGCGCCCGGTCACTACGGCAGGTGCACGACACAGGCGTACGCCGTCTGCCGCACCCGGGGGGAGGGCCGGCGCGGAAGCGGCCTCGACCCCCGGGTGATTCGGGTCGCGCGGCCACAACCTTCCGCCTGCGGCCGCTGTCTTGCCGTCGAGCGAGAGCGCCGCGCCCGCGGGGCTCCGCCGCTACTCAGGACATCGGGGGAGATGCGATGAGTCGCACCAGAGGAACCGCACCGCACACCGTCCTGTTCGCCCTACTCGCCCTGCTGGCCGCCCTGGCGCTGCCCGCCCTGCCCGCCTCCGCCGCCGTACGGACCGCGGCCGACCCGGGCCCGTGCACGGAGCTGGCGCTCGCCCCGTACGGCGATCCGGGAGACGCCGTGGCCGAGGGCACCCTCGCGCCGGACGAGGCGGCCTGCCACACGATCGAGGCCGCGGCCGGCCGCCATCAGTTCTCGCTGCTCGACCACTACGGCCTGTCCGTCTCCGTACCCGGCCTCCCGGACCCCGGGGCGTGCACCTCGGGAGGCTCCGGGGTGACCTGGTGCGATCTGCCCGAGTCGGGCACGTACACCGTCGTCGTCACCAACACCTACTGGGATCCGGAGGATTACCGGCTCTTCGTGACACCGCTGACCGCCACCGAGGGCTGCGCCGGCCCGGTCGGCACCTCCTGGGACCAGCCCGCCACGGCCGTGTCCGCCGGCGGGCTGTACCGGGTGGACTGCAGGCCCTTCGAGGCGGAATCCGGCGAACGGGTCGTCGTCTACGCGAACACGACGTCCTACGGATACGTCCACCAGTGGATCACCGACGAGTCCGGCACCGAGATCTGCGCCCGGGACTACGAGGAGCACGGCTGTGTGCTGCCGGGCGACGGGCCGTACCGGGTGCTCTCGTACATCTCCGAAGTCGAGCGGGAGCCCGACTACGAGCTGCAGATCCGGCGGCTCTCCCACCCGGAGGGCTGCCCCAAGGCAGTGACCGGGACGTACGGCGAAGCACCCGGCACCGGGCCGGTGCGCTGCCGGGCCCTGGTGGTCCCGGCCGCCGGCCCGTACGCCGTACGGGCGGTGGACGGGGAAGGCGCGCGCCTCGGCTCGTTCGTGTACGACCGGGACGGCAGGATCGTCTGCCGGGAGGACACCTGGTGCGACTTCTCCGCCGCCGGTACGTACACCCTGGTCGCCGGCGACCCCGACCGGGTCGCGGAACCCGTCTACGCCACGGCCTTCCTGCGGCTGGACAGCGGCGCCGGCTGTGTCAGGGCACGGGCCGGGACGTACACCGACGCCTTTTCCGGACCCGGCCAGTTCGACTGCCTGGTGCTGCCGAGCCCCGCCGGGGGCCGGATCGCCGCGCTCACGCCACGGGAGGACTACGACGTCGACCATCCGGAGCTGCGGGTGATCGACCGCACCGGCGCCCGGCAGTGCGGTCTGCCGGAGCTGACCGCCGGCACCTGCCGGCTGACCGGCACCGGCCCGTTCCGGCTGCTGGCGACGGCCGGCGAGTGGATCGAGTCGGGCCGGTACGGGGTCTTCCTGCTGCGCACGGACACCGTGCCGGACTGCCCGGTGCTCCCCCGCGGCACGTTCGCGGACGGATCCCGCGCGGCCCGGCTCGCCACCGACGACACGGTGTTCGCGGGCTGTCTGACCATTCCGGCGTCCCAGCACACCGCCCGGGAGATGCTCCAGCTCGAGCGGGTCGCGGGAGACGCCGAAGCCAACTTCTCCGTGGTGGACACGGCGGGCCGGGAGGCATGCAGCCGTCAGGTGACCGAGAACGCGTTCACCGGCTGCTCGCTGACGCCCGGTCTGGCGCACACGGTGCTGTTCACCGGACACCAGGAGCCGGCCGCGTACCGGCTGACCCGCCGCGACGTGACCGCGACGGCGCCCGGTTGCCCGGCCACACCGGTGACCGCGATCGGCGGCCGGTCCGTCGCCGGATCCTCGGGCGGCACGATGGTGCTGCGCTGCCACCGGGTGACCACCCCGGCGGCCTCGGACGCGGTACGGGTCGACGTCCGGGACGCGCACGGGGCGACGAACGCCTACGTGATGGGCTCCGACGGCGAGAGCCGGTGCTCGAACTTCGGCCGGGCGTGTGTGGCCGAGGGGTCGGCGTCGTACCAGGTGATCACCTGGGTGCCGGCGGACCGCGAGGTCCCGGCCGAACACCGTATCGACGCCTGGCGGGTCGCGACGGTGGACGGCTTCGCCGCCGAGTGCCCGCGGATCCCGTCGGTGGCATACGGGTACGGACCGCTGACCGGCACACTCTCGGAGGACACGGGCAGTGCGGTGTGCGCGGTGCTGCCGGCCGGCCGGTCGGACCAGTACGACACGGTGATCACGGACGCGGCCGGGTCGGAGAACACGGCCAGGCCGTCGCTGTACACGGTGGACTGGTACGACGGGTGCTTCGGTTACGGACTGCCGGGAAGGTACGACTGCTCGACGAACGCGATGCGCGACCGGACCGGCTCGGTGCTCTTCGTGCTGGGTCTGCCGGAGGCGTCGGGGCGCACGACGTACACCGCCGAACTCACCTGCCGGTACAGCCCGTGCGGCGGTGGCGCGACGGTGACATAGCGCGCCTTTCGGCACCGGACACGGGGCCTCGGCCCCGCGTCCGGCCGGGCCGCGGGCGCGGGCGGACGAGGCCGTACCCCGGGGAGTGCCCGCTCCCCGGGGTACGGCCGGTACCGGGAGCCGTCCCCTCCCGGCAGCTCATCTCAGGTGCCGACGGGCTCCGTCAGCGGGATGACGGCCGTCGGGGCGTGGCCCGGTTCGGTGGCGATGTCCTCGAACTCCTTCACCGCGCTGATGTCCGCCGTCGGCGACATCGCGATGTTCGTGATCCGCTCGAGGATCGCCTCGACGACGACCGGCACCCGGTCCTCGGCCGCGATCCGCCGGGCCTCGGCGAAGGCCGCGCCCAGCTCGTCGGGGTCGGTGACCCGGATCGCCCGGCAGCCCAGGCCCTCGGCGACCTTGACGTGGTCGACGCCGTAGACGCCGATCTCCGGGGTGTTGATGTTCTCGAACTCCAGATTGACCTGGAAGTTGATCTCGAGGCCGATCTGCGCCTGCCGGATCAGCCCCAGGTAGGCGTTGTTGACCAGCACATGGACGTACGGGATGCGGTGCTGGGCCCCGACCGCCAGCTCCTCGATCAGGAACTGGAAGTCGTAGTCCCCGGACAGCGCCACGACCGGCGTCTCCGGATCGGCGACGGCGACACCGAGCGCGGCGGGAATGGTCCAGCCCAGTGGTCCGGCCTGGCCGCAGTTGATCCAGTGGCGGGGCCGGTAGACGTGCAGCATCTGCGCGCCGGCGATCTGGGAGAGGCCGATCGTGGTCACGTACCGGGTGTCGCGGCCGAAGGCCTTGTTCATCTCCTCGTACACCCGCTGCGGCTTGATCGGGATGTTGTCGAAGTGCGTACGCCGGTGCAGGGTGCCCTTGCGGGCGAGATGCGACTGGATCCACTCGGTACGGTCGGGCAGCCGCCCCGCGGCCTTCAGCTCCTTCGCCACCTCGACGAACAGCTCCAGCGCGCCGCGGGCGTCGGAGACGATGCCGTAGTCGGGGGCGAAGATCCGGCCGATCTGGGTGGGCTCGATATCGACGTGGACGAAGGTGCGGCCCTCGGTGTAGACGTCGAGGCGGTAGCCGGTGTGGCGGTTGGCCCAGCGGTTGCCGATGCCGAGGACGAAGTCCGAGGCGAGGAACGTGGCGTTGCCGTAGCGGTGGCCAGTCTGCTGGCCGACCATCCCGGCGTTGAGCTCGTGGTCGTCGGGGATCGCGCCCCAGCCCATCAGCGTCGGCACGACGGGGGTGCCGGTCAGCTCGGCGAACTCGGTCAGCAGATCGCACGCGTCGGCGTTGATGACGCCGCCGCCGGCGACGATCAGCGGCCGCTCGGACGCCAGCAGCATCCCGATCGCCTTCTCGATCTGGGCGCGGGTGGCGACGGGCTTGTAGACGGGCAGGGGCTGGTACGTGTCGGGGTCGAACTCGATCTCCGTCTGCTGGACGTCGATCGGCAGGTCGACGAGGACGGGGCCGGGGCGGCCGGAGCGCATCAGGTGGAAGGCCTCCTGGAACACGCCCGGGACCTGCGCGGCCTCCAGCACGGTGGTGGCCTTCTTGGTCACCGGCGCGGCGATGGTCGCGATGTCGACGGCCTGGAAGTCCTCCTTGTGGAGCTTGTCCGTCGGCGCCTGGCCGGTGATGCACAGGATCGGGATCGAGTCACCGGTCGCGGAGTACAGGCCCGTGATCATGTCGGTGCCGGCCGGTCCGGACGTACCGATGCAGACGCCGATGTTGCCGGGCTTCGCCCGGGTGTAGCCCTCGGCCATGTGGGAGGCGCCCTCGACGTGCCGGGCGAGGGTGTGCCGGATGCCGCCGGCTTCCTTGAGCGCCTTGTAGAAGGGGTTGATCGCCGCGCCGGGCACGCCGAAGGCGACGTCGACGCCCTCGAGCCTGAGGATCTCCACTGCCGCACGAGCGGCGGTCATACGAGCCATGCGTTCACTCCTACGGCCAGTCATTTTCCGTATCGCGGAATTCATGTTCTGCAATATGAAAGGCAATGTAGGCGCGGGCACACGAGGGCGTCAACCGTCGCGCCTCCGGCCGGTGGCCGTCTGTGTCGGTCTTTGGCTGCCGGTTGCGTCGGCCTCCGTCGCGCGGCGGTGTTCGTCGGTCTTCGGCTGCCGGTTGCGTCGGCTGTCGCGCATCCGGCCTTCGGCCGGAGGCCTCAAACGCCGGCCGGGCTTTTCGGCGCTGCGCGCCTCGCCCTCAAACGCCGGGCGGGCTGGATAGGGGGTCTCTCTCCGCTGTCGGCTCACTGCCGGGCGAGGGTGCACCTCGCCTCGGGCTGTGGGTGCGCCGCAGTCCCGCCGTGGGTCGGGGCCGCCCGACACACCTACGCGCGTACTGCCGCGTCGTGGTCCATCCAGGCGCGTTTCCCGTACGCGCGCAGGCGTGTCGAACGTCCCCTTACTTTCGTCGGCGGCCACCGGATTGTCCCCGGTCACCGCCCCCTGTAGCCCGCCAACCGTGGGGAACTCCCCCGGAGCACAGGCCCTCGTACGATTCCCCCGCAGTCGCCGGCCCGGCGGCGCGAAGCGCCGACGCCTCACTCCACACCCCAAGGCGCACAGCGCCGACGCCCCACCCCAAGGCGCGCAGCGCCGACCCCCACTCCGCACCCGAAGCCGCGCCAGCGGCTTCCCCCACTGCGAGGCGCGCAGCGCCCCGCCCC
>NZ_WEGJ01000021.1 GCF_009604385.1 Streptomyces smaragdinus | reverse complement strand
CGCGTGCGCCTCCATCACATCCGCCAGCCGGTGAATCGCCGCGGCCCGCTCGGCCCGCTTCATCCGCGGCCACGGCCCCTCGTCGAACGCCCGCCGCGAACTCGCCACCGCCCGCGACGCATCCTCCACGGACCCCGCCGCGGCCGTGGCCCAGACCTCCTGCTCCCACGGATTCCACACGTCGAAGGTCGCACCGTCGACCGACGGCACCTCCTCGCCGTCGATCACATGACCGAAGAACTCACTCATCGCCGCTTCCCGTCCGATCCCGCGCCGCGTACCGCTCCGCGAGCGTCTCGTTGCCCGCGGCCCAGTGCTCCGGCGGCACCTCGCGGACGATCACCCGTATGTTTGCCGGCGGCGCTCCCACCGCGTCCACGACCGCGTGGTGGACGCGGTCGATCAGTGTCCGGATCGTCGCCGCGTCCCGGCCGGCGGCCAGGGTCACCTCCACCAGCGGCATGTCAGGCCCCCGTGACGGCGATGGACCCGAGGGTCGCGAAGTCGACGCTGACGGTCTGGCCGGGGTGCAGGAACACCGCGTCCGTCATCCCGCCGGTCAGCACGATCCACCCGGCCTCGAGCTTCTTCCCCCGCCGCCCGAGATCGTTCGCCGCGAGGGCGAGAGCCGCTGCGGGGTTGCCCTGCACGGCGGCGCCGGTGGCCCGGTCGACCTCCCTGCCGTCGACCCGCAGCACCGCCTCCTCGGCGATCAGGTCCAGGTCGGCGGGGTCGAAGAGCCGGGAGCTGACGCCGAAGCGTGCCGCCGAGGCGTTGTCCGCGACCACATCCGGCAGCGTGAACTTGAAGTCGGTGTAGCGCGAGTCGATCACCTCGTACCCCGCGGCCACCTTCTCCACCGCCGCGAGGGCCCGCTCCGGGGTGACCCCCGGACCGGCGAGGTCCTCGCCCATGACGAAGACGATCTCCGGCTCCACCCGCGGGTGGATCAGCTCGCCCAGTACGGCCGGGGCTCCCGGCTCGAGCACCATCGTGTCCGTCAGCCACGCCGTCAGCGGCGCGTCGATCCCCATCCGGCGCTGCTTCGCCTCCGAGGTGAGCCCCAGCTTCGCGCCGACCAGCCGCTCGCCGGCGGCGAGCTTGCGCTCGACCAGCACGTCCTGCGCCCGGTAGCCGAGGTCGAGGTCCAGGCCGGGGAACCGCTCGGTCAGCTTTCCGCCGTCACGGCGCCCGGCCTCCCGGTCCAGCAGCTCGGTGGCCACGGCGTCGAGGACGGCCGCGTCCGGAGTGTCGGCGGCCGGCGAAGAGGGTGCCGTCATCGGTGAGCTCCCAACAGAAGAGGGTCTCGGCCCGCGGGCCGAGGACGTCGGTCGTACGCGAGGAAACCCCTACGGGATCGGCTGCGGGGTCTTATCAACGCCGCCCTCGACCACAATGGTTGTAATCAATAGAACCGAGAGTCGTCAAGGGGTTGTGACCCTTGTGTTCCGGCCCCGGCTGATGGCGCTGACCTGCGTAGAACAGGTTCGGTCACGATTGAGGACGCCTGCCGTGGACGACTCTTGACGCGAATCAATCACTATGGTTGTGTCCTTTCGCGTGACCCAGATCACCGCCCGATCAGCGGCTGACAGCGGTCCGCAGATACGGCAGCGCCCGGCCGCGCGCGGCGGAGATACGGGCTGCCCTCCCGACCGGCGGAGACGGTGATTGTCGGTGCCGCAGGTCACGGATCAGGTGCGAGGGAGTCCGACATCTATGGACGGAGAGAACGAATGACGGCTGCTCCAGGACTTTCCCGGGCGCGGGCGACGGGCACCTGTGAGGGCGCCCGATGACATCCCTGCGCAGGAATGCCGACCTGACGTTCCGCGAGTGGCAGAGCCACGGCGGCGAGGAGCGCGGGAAGCCCCGTCCGCTGTGGCTGGACGAGGCCCTGAGCGGCGAGGACTTCGACCCGCCGCGGCTGGCGGGCCGGCACGAGGTCGACGTCTGCATCGTCGGCGGCGGCTTCACCGGGCTCTGGACGGCGAACCGGCTGCTGGAGCAGGAGCCGACGCTGCGTATCGCGGTGCTCGAGGCGTCCCTGTGCGGGTCGGGTGCGAGCGGGCGTAACAGCGGAGCGGTCAGTCACTGGTGGGGGCGGCTGCCGTCGCTGTACGCGGCGGCGGGGCGGGAGAACGCCCTGAAGATCGTCCGGGCCGGTGCGGACGCGGTCGCCGACATGGGCGTCTTCGTCGAGGAGAATGGCATCGACTGCGGGTACCGGCAGATCCCCTCGCTGTGGAGTGCCACCACGCCGCAGCAGGTGGGCGCCTGGAACCCGATGTTCGCCGTGGCGGAGAAGCTGGGCGTGACCCCGCCCTACCGCGAGCTGTCGTCCGCCGAGCTCACGGAGCAGGTCGGCGGCGAGCCGTACAAGGCCGCTCTGATGCAGCTCGACGCGCACCACATCCAGCCGGCCAAGCTGGCGCGGGGCCTGCGGCGGGTGGCGATCGAGCGCGGTGCGAGCGTGTACGAGAAGTCGCCGGTCACCCGGATCACCTCCGGCGCCGCCGGGGTCAGCGTGCGGACGGCCGGGGGTGAGGTCGTCGCCCAGCACGTGGTGCTCGGCGCGAACGCGTGGATGGCGCACCTGGACGAGTTCCGCCGCGACACCATGGTCCTGTCCAGCGACGTCATCGCCACCGCCCCCATCCCGGAGCGGCTCGCGCAGCTGGGCATGACCGACCGGCCCGGCTGCATCGACTCCCGGATGATGGTCAACTACTACAAGTTCACGCCCGACGGCCGCATCGTGTTCGGCCGCGGCGGCGGGACCGTCTCCTACTCGAACCGGGTGAGCGGCGCGTTCGAGTACTCGGAGCCGCAGATCCGGGAGGTCGAGAAGGACTTCCGGTTCCATCTGCCGGCGCTGGCGGACGTGAGCTTCAGCCACCGCTGGGCGGGCCCGGTCGACCGTACGCCGAGCGGCTTCCCGAAGTTCGGCAAGCTGTCCTCCGACGACCGCATCCATTACGCGATCGGCTATTCCGGGCACGGCGTCGGCGCCAGTGTCCTGGGCGGGCGGATTCTCGCCTCCTCGGTGCTGGGCCGGCGCGACCAGTGGACGGACGTCGGCGACGCGCTCGAGGTCATGCAGGCCGGTCACTATCCGCCGGAGCCGATTCGCTATCTGGGCGCCCGGGTCGTACGGAAGTCGCTCGCGCGGACCGAGAACGCGTATCTGGCGGGCAGGAACCCGAATCCGGTCGACAAATCGCTGTCCAAGCTGGCCTCCGGGACCGTCGAGGACGTCACGCGTGCGCTGACCAAGCCCTTTCGCCGGTCGTGACCGAAACGTATGCCGAAGGAATGAGTGACGTGGCAATCGAATCCAACTCGGACCTCTCGCAGGCCAAGGCGCCCGAGAAACTCGCCCCCCACACGTACGGCGTGGAGAGTCTGCCGGAGGCCGCCTCCAATTTCGGCATCGTCGTCGGGGAGGAAGCCGTCGTCGTGGTGGACAGCAGGCTGACCCCCGCTCTCGGCCACGAGCTGCGGGGCTGGCTCGCGGACAACGTGCTGGGCGAGAAGCGTCCGATTCTGATCAACTCGCACTTCCACGGCGACCACTGGTTCGGCAACCCGGGGTTCAAGGGCGACACGATCATCGCCAGCCGCTGGACGCAGGAGAAGCTGCGGCAGGACTGGGAGATCCAGGTCGAGCGGTTCTGCGAGCTCCGGCCGCACCAGACCGAGGACTTCCGCAGCGTGACCCCGGTGCTGCCCAACATCGGGATCGAGCAGGACGCGATCCTCGACCTCGGCGGCACCAGCGTGCGGGTGCAGTGCGTACGCCACGCCCACAGCCCCGGTGACGTGATCGTCTGGTCCGACGACGACCGGGTCGCGTTCGCCGGAGACCTCGTCGTCAACGGCCACTGGCCGGCGTTCCCGCACGCCGACTACCAGGGCTGGCTGGCCGTCCTCACCGAGCTCGCGGACAGCGGTGTGCGGACCGTCGTCCCCGGACACGGGCCCATCGGGGGCGTCGAGGTCGTCCGGACGATGATCGACTGCCTCCGGTTCCTGGAGGAACTCGCGAGCAGGCCCGAGGCGGAATGGGACGGCCTGGTCGCCGCATCGCCCTACGCCGACTGGCTGCACCCGATTCGCGTGCACCCCGCGATCAAGCACATCCGGAACGAGCTATCCGAGTAGGGGCATCGAGCACCTACAGAATTCTGTGAATTTCGAGGAGGAACAATGACTTTCCGACGAAGTGCAAAGCTCGGCGCCTCTGTGTTCTCCATATCCCTCGTCCTGGCCGCCGCCACGGCCTGCGGATCGGATGAAGAGAAGACCGCCGCGAACGGCGACCCGACCGTCGTGTTCCAGACGATCCCCGCCTCCACCTCGGCGCTCCTCGCCGCCCAGATCGACGCGGCGGGCCTGGAGAAGAAATACCACGTCAATGTCGAGGTCAAGGCGGCCGGCAGCCTCAACGCGTCGTTCCAGGAGTTCATCACCGGACGTTCCGACTGCATCGTCGGCGACCCCTACTCCTTCGGTCTGAAGGCGTCCGACGGACTGCCGATCCACGTGGCGGCCACGATCGCGAGCACGGGCGGCTATGTCCTCGCCGACGAGAAGTCGGGCATCAAGACCCCGGCCGACCTGAAGGGCAAGCGTCTGGCGTCCGCGGTGGGCGGCAGCCTTCACCTCCTCATGGACACGGCCGCGCAGAACTGGTACGGCACCTCGTTCGAGGACGACGTGAACGTCATCCAGTCGGAGTCCGCGCCGGCGATCGCGCAGCTCGCCGCGGGCAAGCTCGACGCCACGCTCACCTACGAGACGTCGGCCAGCGCCCTGTTCAACAAGGCGAAGAACTTCCACGTCGCGTACGACATGGGCCCCGACTACCAGAAGAACCTCGGCGTCGACGAGCTCTGGCAGACCGTCCTGCTGTGCCGCAAGGACCACAACCTCGAGACCAAGACCGTCGGCCAGTTCACGGCGATGCTCAAGGACGCCGGCGAGCAGCTGAACAAGGACCCGAAGGCGACCGACGCGCTGGCGGTGTCGTCGTTCGACGCCGAGCCGAACGCGTACGGCGAGGCCTTCAAGAGCGGCCGGCTGGCGTTCAACATCCGTCCGGTCGACGCCGGTGTGGCGAAGTCGATCACGGACGTCGTCGGTCTGATGACGAAGACCGGGACGATGGAGAAGTTCGACCTCCCGGCCGATTACCTCAAGGCGGAGTGAGGCGCGCCGACATGACACAGGCAAGTGTGGACATGCCCGCCGTGACCGGCAAGGGCAAGACGGCATCGGGTGCCGGGCGGAAGCGGGTCAGGAAGACCCTGCTGCTCACCGCGGCGAGCGCCCTCTTCCTCCTGCTGCTGCAGATCGCGAGCATGCAGACCCCGGACTACATCGTCCCGGACGTACCGACGGTGCTGAAGGCGACCTGGGAGGTGCTGACCGAGCAGGGCAGCGACCTGCTGGTCACCCTCGGCCGGTTCGCCCTGGCGATTCTCGCGTCCATCGTCCTCGGCTGGATCCTCGGTCTGGCCATGGCGTCGCAGAAGGTCGTCGGCGAATTCGGTGAGGCGGTCACGCGCATTCTGCTCGCGACGCCCTCGCTGTCGGTGATCCTCTTCGCCGTCCTGTGGTTCGAGAGCATCGAGACCCGGGTCTTTGTCGTCGTCTGCTTCATGGCTCTGCCGTTCTACATCGTGGCGGTCTACGAGAGCGTGAAGACGATCGACCGCGATCTCGTCGAGGCCATGCGCCAGTTCCGGCCGACCCGCCGGCAGCTGTTCGCCCACGTCCTCTTCCCGCACACGACCGCCACGGTGATCATGACGACGAAGTCCGTCGCCTCGTTCTCCCTGCGGATCGTGGTCTTCTCGGAGGTGCTGGTCGCCACCAGCGGAATCGGCAGCTCCATGCTGAAGGCGCAGAGCGCGTTCAAGGTCGACCTCATCTTCGGGTGGACGGTCGTCCTGATCGTGGTCAACTTCCTGCTGATGGCCGGCCTGGACCTGCTGGAGCGGCGACTGCTCCGCTGGCGTCCGGAGAATGCGGTGGCGTCATGATTACCAAGAACTCGAACGCATCGGGTGACTGCGTCATCGAACTGAAGGACGCGCACGTGTCCTTCGGCGACGTCGTCGCGGTGGACAAGCTCAGCTTCCAGGTCAACCCCGGTGAGCGGGTGGCGATCCTGGGCCAGACCGGCGCCGGCAAGTCGACCATCATGAACATGCTGGTCGGCGCGCTGGCCGCCACGTCGGGCACGGTCCGTGTGGTCGGCCTCGACCCCGTCGCGGACTGGCACGCCCTGCGCGGCAAGATCGCGGTGGCCTTCCAGGACGCCCGGCTCCTGCCCTGGCGTACGGCACACGCGAACGTCGAGATGGGCCTGCAGTTCCTCGGCGTCGACCGCAGGAAGCGGCGCGACATCGCGGCCGAATGGCTCGAGCGCGTCGGCCTCGGACACGCGCTCACGCGCTACCCGCACCAGCTGTCCGGCGGTATGCGCCAGCGTGTGTCGCTGGCCCGCGCACTGTCCGTGGACCCCGGCGTCGTCCTGCTCGACGAGGCGTTCAGCGCCCTCGACGAGGCCACGTCGGTCCAGCTGCGGGGGGATTTCGTCCGGCTCGCCCAGACGGAGAAGTTCACCGCGCTGATCGTCACGCACAGCATCGAGGAAGCTTTCGAGATCGCGGACCGCGTCATAGTCCTGGGGCGGCCGGCGAAGGTCATGGCGACGTACGACACCGCCGAATACGACTTCTCCGAGCCGGGATCCTTCGAAACCCTCCGCAAGACCGTGTCCGAAATGATGAGGGCTTAGCTCGACCCTCGAGCGAGCTGATTCCCAGGCAATACAGAAAGGCCAGCACATGATTGAACGCGTGAGCACCAGCGGAGCACCCGTCGTCGGATTCTCCTCGGGCACGGCGGCCCCCCTGTCCCAGGCGATCGTCGTCGGCGACCTGATCTTCTGCTCGGGCACGGGTCCCCTCGACCCGGAGACCCGTACGGTCGTGTCCGACGACTTCGTCGAGCAGGTCAAGCAGACCCTCACCAACATGATGCGCACCGTCGAGGCGGCCGGCGGCACCAAGAACACCGTCGTCAAGTGCAACGTCTACCTCGGCGACGTGCACAACTTTGGCGCCTTCAACGCCGCGTACCGGGAGTTCTTCGCCGACGCCGAGGGCTTCCCGGCGCGTACGACGGTGGGCGCGGTCCTGCACCGCGACCGGGTTCAGGTGGAGATCGACTGCGTCGCGGCCAAGGCCTGACCGCGACCGGGACGGAATGAGGGTGACCGACATGACCAAGCCGCTGATCGCCATGCCCATCGTCGACCTCGACGCCATCGCCCAGCAGCTGGGCGAGAGCGGCAAGCGGGTCCACGTGCTCTGGCAGGAATCCGAGTCGCTGGCCTTTGTGGCACGCGGCCGGGAATACCGCAGCGAATTCCACATCAACCCCAGCGACGAGGTGATGTACATGATTCGCGGCAGCATGAACCTCCACTATCGGGACACCGACGGTACGGAGAAGATCGCGGTCATTCCCGAGGGCGAATGCATTTTCACCCCCACCGGGGTCGCGCACTCGCCACGGTTCGCGCCCGACGCGTACGTCCTCGTCACCGAGCGGCTGCGGCGCCCCGGTGAGAAGGACCGGTTCCAGTGGTTCTGCATGGAGTGCGACAACTTCCTGCACGAGGAGAGCGTCCATGTAGCCGACTACCGCACTGACCCGGTCGCAGGTGCCTACCAGTCCTTCTTCGACAACGAAGAGGCCCGGACCTGCGACAAGTGCGGCACGGTCGCGCCCACCTACTGAGCCGAGAGAGACGGGGAGCTGCGATGGCCGGACACGCCCGGACGATCGACGTCCACGCCCACGCCCTGCCGATGCCGCTGCTGGAGTACCTGGCGGCACGGGGGTACGCCGACCTGTCCGAGGCCGACGCCGGGGTGGTGGTGATCCACCCGATGATCTCGGGTGCCGCGAAGGGGGCGCGGATCCCGCTGCCCACCGAGCAGTACGTGGCCGCCGAGCGGCTGGCCGCGATGGACGCCGTGCAGGTGGATCTCCAGGCGGTCTCGGCGCCACCGTTCGTCTTCGCCTCCCTGGCCGAGGACGAGGACCTCGTCCTCGACGTCACCCGCCGGTCGAACGACGCGCTGCGTGACTTCGTCGCGGACTCCGGCGGGCGGCTCGTCGCCCTGGGCACCATCCCGATCGGCACGTCCGGCGGCGCGGCGGAGGCCGCCCGCTGCCTGGACGAGCTGGGCATGGCCGGCCTCACGGTCGGCACCTTCGGGATGGGCCGCGAGCTCGATGATCCGGTGAACGAGCCGGTCTGGGAGCTGATCAGCGAGCGGCGCGCGTTCTGCTTCGTCCATCCGAGCCGGGCCTCCGCACCGTCCCGGATGAGCGACTACTACCTGGTCCAGCTCCTCGGCTACCCGGCGGAGACGGCGCTCGCGGCCTCCCGGCTGATCTTCGGCGGCGTCCTCGACCGGTACGACCCGGTGCTCTGCCTCGCCCACGGGGGCGGCTGTCTGGCCGGGGTGACGCCCCGGCTGGACCTCGGCTGGGAGCGCAAGCGCGAGGCGCGTACGGTCCTCAATCCGCCGAGCAGCTATCTGCGGCGCTTCCTGTACGACACCGCCGTGTTCGACTCCGACACCCTGCGGCGTCTGATCGAGGCGGTTTCGGCCGACAACGTACTGCTCGGCACGGACGCCCCGTTCGACCTGGCCGACGTGGCGGCCCAGGAGACGATCCGGTCCTTGGGCCTGCCGAGTGAGGCGGAGGAAGCCATACTTGGCGGAAACGCCAGGCGGCGGCTGGTGGAAGCGTCTGTTCCAGGTTTCGTCCCTGGTTCACGACTCGGGGGAGGCCATGGATGACCAGGCAGTTGGCGGGGGAACTGCGCACCGGATCGCGCGCGGAGTCCGTGGCGCGGGCGATCGAGCGGCGGATCGCCGAGCAGGGCCTGGTCGCCGGTGACCTGATCGGCACGAAGGCGAAGATGCGCGAGGAGTACGGGGTCGCGGTCGCCACGATGAACGAGGCGGTACGCCTGCTCAGCGATCGCAGCGTCATCTACGTCCGCCCCGGCGTCAAGGGCGGCCTCTTCGTCGCCTCCCGGCCGGTGCTGGTGCGGCTGGGGCGCAAGATGCTGGAGCTCAGCGGCGATTCGGTGTCCGTCGCGGACTGCCTGATGATGCGCAACGCGCTCGAACCCCTCGTCATGGAGGAGACCGCCAGGCATGTGACGGCGGACGGTCTGGCGGAGCTGCGCGAGATCGTCTGGCGGATGGAGCGGCCGGGGGTGGAGGCCGAGGAGTACATGCGGCTGAACTGGGAGCTGCACCTCAAGATGGCCGACGCGACGCCCAACCAGGTGCTGCGGCACACGTATCAGTCGGTCCTGGAGTACGTCGGCAGCCGCGTCCAGCGGGTGGCGACGGAACAGGCGGCCGTCGACGTCATCCGGGGCGCCCGCATCCACCGCGCGCTGGTGGAGGCGATCGCGGACGGCGACCCGGACGAGGTCCGGCGGGCGATCGCCGCCCACAGCGCGCTGACCTCGCCTCCGGGGGCGGGCGACTGACGGGGTGTGTGCCCGTAAGCGGGTACACACCCCGGCCCGGCTACCGCCCGGCGAGCCACTCCCGGTACGGGGTCTTCGAGATCGACGCCTCGTCCCCCGGCTGCAGGATGCGGGCCTCGTCGTCGGCCTCCGGCGCGTCCTCCACGACCCGCCGCGGGTCGCCCCACTCCGCGAGGGTGATCCGGCCCAGCTCCGCGATCGAGAACACCTCGGGCCCGGCGACGTTCCGCGTCGCGTTCAGCGGGGCGCCCACCACCACGTCGGCGACGGCCCGCGCGATGTCGGCCGAGGCGACCGGCTGCACCTTCGTGGCCGGCAGCCGCACCGGGTCGGCGTCCTTCGCGGCGTCGCTGATCTGCCGGTTCAGGAACTCGTCGAACTGCGTGGACCGGACGATCGAGTACGGCACGGGCCCGGCCTTCAGCAGATCCTCCTGAAGCACCTTGGCCCGGTAGTACGCGTAACCGGGCACCCGGTCCACCCCGACGATCGAGAGGATCACCGCGTGCCCGACGCCGGCGCTCGCGGCAGCGGCGAGAAGGTTGTCCATGCTCGTCCGGAAGAAGGGGACGGCAGTCTCGTCAAAGACGGGTGAGTTGCTCAGATTGACGACCACGTCCGCCCCGTCGAGCGCCCCCGCGAGCCCGTCACCGGTGAGCAGGTCCACACCGGTGGCCGGCGAGTGCGGGACGGCCTGATGCCCCTCCGCGTTGAGCAGCGTGACGACCTGCGAGCCGATGAGTCCGGTACCGCCGATGACCGCGACCTTCATATGGAGCCTCCGGATCGTGGGACGACCGGTGCCGTCCCGCCGGAGCTTTGACCTGGGGGTGGTGGGTTTTGTGACAGAGGGCGGTGCCTTCAGTGGCTCGTGTCACCCGCGTATATGTGCGAGGACGGAGCCGCGGCCCGCGTTGTCGCATCGCCCATGTGGTCAGTGCCGATCCGGGGCAGCCGGCGGCCGAGGGCACCGGGGAACCACCACGCCGCGCGGCCCAGCAGGGCCATCGACGCCGGTACGAGGACCAGCCGTACGATCGTGGCGTCCAGCACGATGGCCGACGCCAGGCCCAGGCCCATCATCTTCACCAGCGGCGACGGGTTGGTGACGAAGCTGAGGAAGACCACCGTCATGATCAGCGCCGCCGAGGTGATCACCCGGCCCGTGACCGCCATCCCGCGGGCCACCGCCTCCCTGGCGTCGCCCGTCGCCCCGTACTCCTCGCGGACGCGGGAGAGCAGGAACACCTCGTAGTCCATCGACAGGCCGAAGAGGACCGCGAAGAAGATCGTCGGCAGCGGGGACGCGATCGGCATCGTCTCCTCGAGGTTGAACAGCCCGCCCAGCCAGCCCCACTGGAAGACGGCCACCACGACCCCGTACGCGCCGGCGATGGACAGCAGGTTCAGCACGGCGGCCTTGAGGGGCAGCACGACGGACCGGAACACCAGCATCAGCAGCAGCACCGACACCAGGGCGATCGCGGCCACGAACACCGGCAGGGTGTCGGAGAGCTGCCGGGTGAGGTCGTCGGTCATCGCCGTCACCCCCGCCACGGCGACGTTGCCGGGCACGGTGTCCCGGACGCGTTCGAGGGTACGGGCGGTCGCGGGGTCCGCGGGGGCGGTGGTCGGGACGGCGGGCAGGACGGCCGTGTCCCGCGCCGCGGAGAAGCGGGGCTCGCCGACCGACCCGATGCCGGGGTCGTCGGCCAGGCGCCGCGACAGCTCGGGTATACCCCCGGCGTCCACACCGGGGCCGCGCAGGTCGGCGACGATCAGCAGCGGGGCGTTGAAGCCGGGGCCGAAGCCCTCCGACAGCAGGTCGTAGGCGCGGCGGTGGGTCGTCGTGGTGGCGTCGTCACCCGCGTCGGGGAAGCCGGTCCGCATGTCGAGCGTCGGCACGGCCAGCGTCAGCAGCGCCACGCATGCCACCAGCAGGTACGGCCACGGCCGCCCGGAGACGCGATGCGCGAACCGCCACCACGCCGTGTCCTCGGGCCCCTTCGTACGGCGCCGCACCTTCAGGACACGGCCGCCCATCAGCGTCAGCAGCGCGGGCAGCAGCGTCAGCGCGGTCGCCACGGCGAACAGCACCACCAGCGACGTACTCAGCCCGATCGACGTCAGGAACCCCAGCCCGGTCACCGCCAGCGCGCTCATCGCCACGACGACGGTCCCGCCGGCGAACAGGACGGCCGCGCCCGACGACCCCATGGCGTTCGACAGCGCCAGGGACCGCTCCTGCCCGGCGGCGACGTTCTCGCGGTAACGGGCGACGATGAACAGGGCGTAGTCGATGCCGACACCCAAACCGATCATCGCCCCGATCGTGGGCGCGGCGGAGGACACCTCCATCGCGTGCGCCAGCAGCGTGACCCCACCCAGCCCGGCGCCCACGGCGACCAGGGCGAGCACGACCGGGACCAGGGCGGCGGCGACCGTACCGAACGCGATCACCAGGATCACCAGCGCGGCCAGCAGCCCCGCCGCCTCCGCGCCCGACGAAGGCGTCTCGGCGTTGATGAAGACGGTGTCGCCGCCGAGCTCCGCGGTGACACCGTCTTCACGCAGCGGCTCGATCGCGTTCTCGAGGTCGTCGATGTGCGACGGGGTCACCTCCATCGTCGGTACGTCGAAGGTCACCTCGACGAACGCGATCCGCCCGTCGGCCGAGACCGTACCGGCGGCGAAGGGTTCACCGACCGCCGCGATGTCCTCCGTGCCGGCGATCCGGCCGACCGCGGCCTCGACCGCGCGCCGGTGCGGCTCGATCCGCTCCCCTTCCGGCGCCGCGAACACGGCCACCGCGCCGCCGCCCGACGCCTCCGGGAAGCGCTCCTCGAGCAGCTCCATCGCCTGCTCGCTCTGACTGCCGGGGGCGACGAGATCGTCGACGAACGGTCCGCCGGCCAGCGCGGCCAGGGGCAGTACGAGGGCCAGCGCGGCCAGCCAGGCGGCGACGGTCAGCCACGGTCGGCGGGCGCTCGCGTCGCCGATGCGGCGCGTGAGTCGGTTCATGGCAGGGGCTCCTGTACGTCGATGGGGGCTCCGGCCTTCCGCGGGAGCGGATCCAGCGTGGCCGCCGGGACCGGGCGCGGTCTCCCGCCGCGGGACTGGTTCGGGGCTCCCTCGCGAGGGGGCGGTGCCTCCCGCCGGCGGGGGAGGCGGGGATCCGTCCGGCGGCGGGTGACGGTGTGTTCGGGGCGGATTTACGATGACGTCCCCGACGCCGGGTGATGGGGGGAGCGACGATGGAGCGCAGCAGGTTCAGTGGCCCGTTCACCCGCTGGCCGAGGACCGCGGACGCCGTCCTCGCGGCGGCGATGACCCTGGTGGCGGGGCTCTTCGAGGACGCCCCGGAGGGCGAGTCGGCCGTCCGCTCGGCCGCCGAGATCCTCCACCCCGCGCTGCTGCTGTTCGCGGTCGCGGGCGTGGCGCTCTTCTTCCGCCGGAGCAGGCCGGTCCAGGTCGCGTACGTGGTGCTCGCCGCCTGGGCCCCGGTGCTGGGCGGCGAATACTCCACGCTGGGCGCCCTGGTGATCGTCGCGCTGTACAGCGTCGGACGCTACGGCGACGACGCCCGCCGGGGCCCGCTCGCCGTCGCGGTGGCCGTCACCGCGCTCCTGATCGACGGCCTCCTCCTCACCTCCCCCTGGGGCGACCTCGGCTTCGGCGCCGCCGTCTTCGCCGGCGCCTGGTACCTCGGCCGCCGGCTGCGGCTACGGGCGGAACGCGCCGCCCAGCTCCGTACCGAACAGGCCGCCGAAGCCCGCCGGATCGTCACCGAGGAACGCACCCACATCGCCCGCGAGCTGCACGACGTCGTCGCCCACCGGGTCAGCATGATGACCGTCCAGGCCGGCGCCGCCCGCATGGTCGCCGCCGAGGACCTGCCGGGCGCGCTGGAGGCGATGGCGGCGGTGGAGGAGGCGGGCCGCCAGGCCCTGGACGAACTGCGCCATCTGCTGGGAGTGTTGCGTCCGGACCCCGGCCGCGAGGACCTCGGCCCCCGCGCGGGCCTGGCCGACCTGCCCCGGCTCGTCGCCTCGGTACGGGAGGCGGGCCTGGACGTCACGCTCACCAACGGCATACGTGCCCCGCTGCCGGCCCGCGTCGACCTGTCGGCGTACCGCATCGTCCAGGAGGCCCTGACCAACGTGCTCAAGCACAGCGGACCCCGCACCCGCACCGAGGTACACCTGCGCGACTCGACGGACGGCATCACGATCGAGGTGACCGACGACGGCACGGGCACCGCCCAGCCCCCCAAGGGCCCACCGGGCCACGGCATAGTCGGCATGCGCGAACGCGCCCACCTCCTCGGCGGCCACCTCGACGCCGCCCCCCGCCCCACCGGCGGCTTCCGCCTCACGGCCCGCCTCCCGGTCAAGGGGGAGCCCGCGTGACGATCCGCGTCGTCGTGGCCGACGACCAGGCGCTGGTCCGCCGGGGGTTCGTCATGATCCTCCGGATCAACCCGGACATCGAGGTCGTCGCGGAGGCGGGCACGGGCCTCGAGGCGATCGAGGCGACACGCCTGCACCGCCCGGACGTGATCCTCATGGACATCCGCATGCCGGAGCTGGACGGCCTGGAGGCGACGTCCCGCATCCTGACGGAGTCCGACTGGAACCCCCGGGTGCTGATCCTGACGACGTTCGACCCGGACGAGTACGTGTACAAGGCCCTACGCTCGGGCGCCAGCGCCTTCGTCCTGAAGGACATCCCACCCGAACAACTCGCGACGGCGGTCCGCACGGTGGCGGAGGGCGGCACACTCCTCGCCCCGTCGATCACACGCCGCTTCATCGACCGCTTCGCCGAGCGCCGCCCGCCGAACGCGGCGGTCGCGTCGCGGCTGGACCGGCTGACGGGGCGGGAGCGGGAGATCATGACGGCGGTGGCGCGGGGGGCGAGCAATGCGGAGATCGCGGAGAGCCTGGTGATCGGGGCGGCGACGGTGAAGTCGCATGTGTCGAGCATCCTCACGAAGCTGGGGCTGCGGGACCGGATCCAGGTCGTGATCTTCGCGTACGAGAGCGGGCTGGTGGAGGCGGGGGATCACGACTTGGGGCACTGAGGTCTCTTTGGCCTCCGGGTAGTTCGAGGCGGTGACGCGCTGGTTCCTCACCGCGTACGAAGTGTTGGGGCTGATCGGCCGTTCGCGGGAACTCCCTGTGCTTCCCGTCCCCCGTGCGGACCGGCCTGGCAGGCGGACGGCTTCCGGCTCGTCTTCCTCGCGACGACCGACACCTGGACGTGCCAGCGGTTCACCCTCGTTCACGAACTCGGGCACATCCTGGCCGGCGACGCCCAGGAGTTGCTGACGGAAGCGGGTCCTGCGCCGGGCAGACAGACGGACTACTCCGAGGTTCGTGCGAACGTCTTCGCCGTCAACTTCCCGATGCCAGAGAGAGATCGGCGCGGCACGGGCAGAGCTCGCGTAATCGCCTGCGCGGATTCACCACCGAGCTCTGCCACGTCCTGAGCGGACGGATCGAGGAATGCCACTTCCGGCGGACGGACGCCCGCACGTCACGGGTTCCTGTCGAACCGGCCAATGCCCGCCGATGCCTGGCTCTTCCCGGACAACGCCGTCCTGTGCAACTTCGGCACGGCGAACCGACTCGATCTGCCGGCCAAGGTGCTGGACGGACGCGGGACGGCTCTGGCGACGCCCGCAGGCCATCCGATTTCAGCCGCCGGCGTACCCCGCCAGATCATCCATCAGCACCCCGGCCATCTGCTCCTCCAGCACCGCGGTGCCCCGCGCGACCAGCGCCGCCGCGAGATCCCCGTCCCAGGGCGCCGCGGTGACACGTCCCGCCGGCGGGCCGCTCGCGTTGTCGGCGAGCGCTGCCTGATAGTCGGCGCACGACATGTGCCACGGCTGGGCACCTGTGACCTTCATGACGTGTGTGGCGATGCGCAAGCCCTCACCGTCGAAGTCGCCGTGGTAGTGCAGGCGCGCCCGCGTCGCGGACAGGTGGCGCAGCAGGAGCAGGGCGGCGCTGCCCGGCCAGCCCGAGGTGCACACCAGCGGTGGGCAGCCGGCGCCGAAGCGGCGCAGGGCGAGTGCGACGATGCTCGGGTTCTCCGTGATGTGCACGTCGGCCATGGGCAACAGCAGGGTGCTGGTGTCCCGGAGCTGGGCCAGCGTCAGGTGCATGGCGTGGCCGGCGTCGGTGCACACCCTCAGGGCGCGGGCCACGGGGCTGGTGCCCGAGGGGCGCAGGCCCGCGGTGAGCACCGTACTGGACAGGGCGTCGTCCGCGATGCCCGCCAGACCCCACAGCGTGCGGCGCCCGGCTGCCGTGGCCTGGAGGTCCTTCCCGTCCGAGGGGGCCGGACCGGTGTCGTGCAGCGCCGTGAGGGCGCGCAGTACCAGGCCGGCCAGGCGGGTGCCGTCGTCCAGGGCATGTGAGTCGCCGAGCAGTGCGGCGGCGAACACCGGCAACGGCTCGCCCTGGGCGGGCAGAGCCTCGAGGACGGTCAGTGCGGCCTCAAGCAGCCGGCGGGTGGCGGTCGTCGACCCATGGACCAGGCCCGACCTGCGTATCTGCGCGGACCACGCGGCGAGGGAGGGCCGGCCCGCGACGACGGGGTGACTCTCCAGCCAGTGCCACAGGGCATCCCGCTCGGCCACGCCGGAGCGCCGCCGCGCCGCCCGGTCCCCGGTCGGCCCGAGGATCGTCTCGGCGACCGCCCGGGCGTCGGTGCCGACGCTCTCCAGCAGCGCCGAGTCCAGACGGGCCATGGTCACCGTCGTACGAGCCGGGGGCAGCCGGTCCAGGCCCATCAGGTCGGCCAGGGCCTCCCGGGCCGCCGGGTCCAGCGGACCGAGTGAAACCCGCTGGACGGGGTGGCCGGAGGACAGCCGCTGATGCACCGCCTGCCACAACGGGGCGAGTTCGGGCCGATCGAGTATGTGCCGGACCGCCCGGTTCGGGGCATCCTCCACGGTCACCACGTCCCGCCGGGTGCCGGTGTCCGGGTGTCGTCGGGTGGGAGCGGCGCCCCCTCGGCGGACAGCAACCCGGACCCGTTCCATACGAACCGCGCCGTGGTCACCGCGTCATCGAGGTCGTCCACCAGCAACTGATGCACCGCGATACCGTCGAGTTCGCGATAGGTGCACCACTCGTGATCCGAGGTCAGCAGCAGGTCCAGGTCGAGTGAGGACAACAGCGCGAAGACCTGTCCGCGGTTGGCCGCGTCGACGCCGACGAACACCTCGTCCAGCAGGATCAGTCGGGGCGCGTCCGGCACCGAGTGGTAGTGCGCCGCGACCGCCGCGAACAGCGGCAGATGCAGCGCGATGGCCTTCTCGCCGCCCGACAGGGCACCGTGCAGTTTCTTCGTCAGCAACTGCCAGCCCTGACCGTTGGCCCGGTCGAGCCGGACGGTGAAGCGGTGCCACGCGGTGTAGTCCAGCACCTGCGCCAGCTGCTCCTCCCAGCTGACGGCCCGCTGATCGGCCCGGGCCTCCTCGATCCGCTCACGGAAGAACTGGTGCAGCGCCTCCTGGTCCGCGTCGGTCAGCCGTACTGGATCCTTGAGCAGCAGGTCGCGGGCCGCCCGGGTGCCCGGCGGCAGCTCGGGGTCGACCTGCCACAGCAGCTGGACGGCGACCTTCGACGCGGTACGGACCCGCTCCAGGCGGGAGTTCATGGCGTCCACCAGCGCGTTCGCCTGCCGGATACGCGAGGCCAGATGCCGCCGGGTGTCGCCGGTGAGAATGCGGTCGAAGAGGCCGCGCTCGCGGGTCGTGATGTCGTCCTGCGCACGGTCGCGTTCCTCCCGTAGCGCTGTCAGCAGCCCGGCCGCCCCCAGTCGCGCCCCGTCGATGGAGGCGGACAGCACATGCAGGTCATCCTCCGCCTCGAGGTGGATGTCCGCCCGCTCCTGCAGCGTCTGGGCGGTCGCGTAACGCGTCTCCGCCAACCGCTCCAGGGCTTCGGCGATGTTCTTCGCCTCATGCGGTACGGAGGGCCAGCGGGCCGCGATCGTACGAGCCGCCTCCAGTGTGGCGGTGACCCGCGCGTCCGCCGGCAGCCGCAGCTCCGCCGCCGAGGCGTCCTCGGCGAAGCCCGCCGCCATACAGGCACGCAGCCGCCCGGCTGCCTCGTCCCGGTGGGCCACGGCGTCGTCCCGCTGCCCCGACGCCGTGGTGCGCCGCTCGCCCAACTGCCCGATACGGGCGGCCAGCTCGCGCAGGCTGATGTTGTGCTGCTCCGCTGCCTTCCGGGCGACGCCGACCTGGGTACGCAGCTCACCGATCCGGGCGAGCAGCTCCTGGTACGGGGCGCCGACGGTGCGTTCCGCCTCCTGGACGGCGGCGGCGAGGGCGGCGGCCTCCCGCCCGGCCGTCCGCGCCTTGGCCTCGTGGTCTGCGGCGCTGCGCCCGGCCCGGGCCGCCTGCTCATCCGCCGCGTCGGCCGCGCGCAGCAGCGCCGCCGACTGCACCGCGGCGAGCAGCCACCGGCCGGCGGCCTCTCGCAGCGACTCGCACCGTCCGGCGAGCCGGCCCAGGGCCTCGTCGTCGGCGGGGAGCTGGTGTTCGGCCGCGACGGCGTGCAGATCCCGCAGCGCCACGGCGACGTCCTGCTCGCGTTCGGTGAGGAGGGCGGCCGCGACCCGATGGGTGTCCGCCCGGGCGGCGGCCTCGGCCTCCGCCCGGTCCAGTGTCCGCTGGGCGGTGGCCACCGGGGCGTACGGCGGGCAGCCGCGCCGCTCCAGGTCCAGGGTGCGGCGGCGGCCGTCGAGCAGCGCGAGTTCGCTGTCGCAGGCGCCGATCGACACGTCCAGCTCCTCGATGCGCGCGCCGAGTTCGGCGATCCTCCGGTGCCGGGCGCGTTCCCGGGCCGCCGCGCCGATGTGGGCGGACTCCGGCTTGCTCCAGGTGCCGGTGGCGGCGGCGAGCCGCCAGCTGCCGTCGGCGCCGACGGCAGCCGGGCCGGCCGGCAGGGTGGGGCCGTACGCGATGGACGCCAGCAGCCGCTCGACGCGCTCGCCGGGGACGGCGGCGTCCGCCTCGGGCCGCAGCACCGCGGCCAGACCGCGCCCGGCCGCGGGGGCGGGCGCCCAGTCGGGGGCGGCGAACGTGTCGTGTCCGGCGGCGGCGAGGGTACCGTCCGGGCTCAGCCAGGCGTCGAGCAGGCCGGAGGCCTCCAGGGCCGCTTCGACGGCCGCCTGTTCCCCGGCGGGCACGGCGTCGTGGAAGGCGATCAGCTTCCACAGGGGTGCGCCGGGCCGGCCGGTGCGGTCACCGCTGCGGGTCCGGGGCGGTTGCGGCGGCAGATCGCGGTCGAGGCGCAGCCGTTCGGCCTCCGCGGCGGCCTCGGTTCGTTCGCGGTGCAGGTCTTCCAGGTGCCGGCGGACCGTGGTCTCGGCGGCGGTGAGCTCCCGCTCCGTGGCGTGCGCCGCCCGGCCGATCAGCGCGAGGACCTCGGCCTCCTGGTCGGCGAAATCGGCCAGCTCCTCGATGTCGGCGTCGGCGAACCGCAGTTCCGCACAGCTCCGAGCCCAGTCCCGCAGCAGCCCGGCCCTGGCCCCCACCGCCTCGCGGTACCGGACGGCCTCCTCTTCTTGCCGGGCCGTCGCGGCACCGAGCGCGGACCGGGCCTGGTCACGGGCCTGCTCGGCGGTCTCCCGGGCGTTCACCGCCTGCCGGTGGCCGGCCGCGGCGGCCCGTACACCGGCGATCTGGTCGAGCCGGGCACGTACCGCCCCGTCGAGAAGCTGCCGGGCCCGCTCCTGCGCGCCCTCGGCCAGCACCGCCGCCGCCTCGGCCGCCACGGTGCCGAGACCCGCGGCCCGGGCCGCCTGCCCGGCCTCCTCCTCGGCCTCCCGGGCGCGACCCGCCTGCGCCTCGGCCTCCAGTCGCGCCTGCCCGGCCCGGTGCTCCGCCTCCTCGGCGTCGGCCTGTGCCGTCTCCCAGTCGCCGTGCAGCCGGTCGGCCGCCTCCCGGGCCCGGGCGGCGCGCTCGCGCAGCCGGTCCAGCTCCGTGCCCTGCCGGTACTCCGGGGAGCCGGTCAGCACGTCGATCCGGCGGCCCAGCTCCTCCTGCAACTCCTCGTCGGCGGCCAGCTCCCGCTGGGCGGTCGTCCGGTCGGCCAGGGCCCGTTCGTGCGCCTCCTCGGTCTCGCGGGCCACCCGGGTGAGGTTGTCCATCTCGGTGGTGGCGGAGATCAGCCCGGCGGCCCGGGCCCGCAGGACACGCCGGGCGTACGAGCGCTGCCGCGCGGCGAGCCGGTCGGCCGCCTCGGCACGCTCGTCCATCCGGGACAGTTCGACGCGCTGGCGGTCCAGCCGCTCGAAACCGTCGGCCAGTTCGGAGACCTCGTCGCGGTCCAGCGGTGGCAGGGCCTTCGACAGCAGCGTGGACAGCAGCGACGGGTCGAGCCGCTCCGACAGCTTGGGGGTGCGCAACTGCAGCAGGGCCGTGATCAGCGCGTCGTACCGCTGCTCCGACAGCCCGGGGAAGAGCGTCTGACGCACCACGGCCCGGTAGTCGGAGGCGGAGTCGTACACCTCGCCCCGTCCGGCGACGGCCTCCTTCAGCGCGGCGACGGTGAGCGGCTGCCCGGCCTCGTTCACCAGCGCCGGCCCCTCGTCCCGGCCGATCCGGGCGCGGACGGTGAAGAAGACGGCACCCACCGACGTCGTACGGGATGTCGCCTGCAGCCGCGCGCCCAGGGTGAACCACTCGGTGCCGTCCGCCGTCAGCCGGGAGAACTCCAGCCAGACGTAGCCGACGCGGGTGACGCCGGTGGCGCCTTCGCCCATCAGGTTCCAGTGCATGGTGCGCTCGTTGCCGCCGAAGGTGGACAGGCGGCCGGGCTTCAGGCTCGCGTCGAAGAGGAACGGCAGCAACACCTCCAGGGCCTTGGACTTGCCGCTGCCGTTGGGCCCGCGCAGCAGCAGCCGGCCGCGGTGGAAGCCGAACACCTCGTCGTAGTAACGCCATACGTTGAGCACCCCGGCCCGCTCGGGCCGCCAGCGCTCCGTATACGGGTCGCGTGGTGGGGGGACCGGTGTCATCACGGGGCGTTCTTTCTGTCGCTGTGGGATTCGATGCCGCGCAGGCGGTAACGGGCCGCGGCGGGACGGGCGACGACCAGTCCGTCCGCGTGGCGCACGAGCCCGAACCTGGCCAGCACCCGTACGGCGTCCTCCGCCAGCCGCGTGGCTCCGTCCTCGGAGCGGTACGCCTTCCCCCACCCGGGGAAGCGGTCGAGGATCGCCTCCGCCTCCCGGGCCAGCCGCGCCGGTGCGCAGCCCTGGGGAGCGGCCGCGACGGTGTCGAGCAGGAGCAGCGCGGCCACCTTGTCGTTCGAGGCGTCGTCGGGGAACTTCTCGTCCGTCGCCAGGGCGTCGGGATCGGCGAGGAGCCACCCCTCCGCCCGTTCCTCCAGTACGAAGCCTGCCTGCTCGGCCGCCCGCCGCAGCACCTGGCGCCCGGTCAGCGAGGTGAGGTAGGCGAGCTGGTCGGTGCTGAGCTCGTCGCGATGGACGACCGGATCGTCGAAGAGTCGCCGCAGCACCGTATGCCGCAGCCACAGGGTGCGCTGCGCCGCGGACGTGTCGCCGTCGCCGCCGTACCGCCGCTCCTGGGCGAGCGCGGCCAGCAGCTCGTCGAAGCGCTGCTCGCCGCCCGCGATACGGGACGGGCTCCCCGGCGCCGCGAGCAGCCGCATCAGCACTCCCGGCTGGACGCGGTAGAGCACCTTGGCGTCCGCCGACTCCCCGTACGACTCGGTCGCGCCGTCGAGCACGGTGAGCGCCCCGTACGACTCCAGCAGCCGGAGTACGTCGACGAAGGCCATCCGCTCCGAACGCTGCGCGGTGTCGAACCCGTCGAGCGCCTCGTCGGCGGACATGGCCCGCACCACCCGGTCGGCCAGCAGCCCCACCGTCGTTACCGGCACCGAGAGCAGCTCGGCGCAGGCCACGCAGAGCAGCACGTAACGGCGCCGGTCCAGCGGCGCCCGCCCGGACCGCCGCCGCCGCGCCGGGCGGGGGCCCGCCGCGCCCGTACCGTACGAGCGGACCTTCGACAGACGCGCGTACCCCTGCCGGGCCTCGACCACCAGCGGCCAGCCCACGGTGTAGTCGAACCACCGCGTGAGGGGCTCGCGGCGGCGGCGTACCAGATCGAAGGCGGCCGGGTCGTCCTGCTCGGTGAGCAGCGGCCGGGCCAGCAGGAGGCGGATGCCGCGGGTGACCTCGTCGCGTTCGGCGACGGCCAGCTGGTTGGCGAGGCTGCTCATACGGCCGCGCCCGCCGGATGGATCTCCACGACATAGTCCGGTGCGGTGAGACGCCCCCGGGGCGTGGTCAGAACAGCCTGTCCGGGACCCCGCGGGGGTGCCAGCACGACCTCCACCAGCCCGTCACCGGTCGCGGCCCGCCGCACGCCCACGGCGTCGGGGCCGGCGGCGAGCGCGCGGCCCAGCAGGTCCAGCAGCCGTTCGAAGACCCGGTCGTCCAGGGCGCCGAACTGGGACAGCCGTACCGGAGCGGCGGTGCACAACAGGTCCCAGGCCGCCTCCAGCTCCGCCCGCTCCGCCTGCGCCCGCCCGGCCCGGGCCGACCGCACGGCCGCCACATCACGGACCCGTCCGGTGCGCGCGTAGCGCTCGGTACGGCCACCGGTACGCAGCAGGGCCGACACCTCCACCGGCGGGGCGTCACCCCAGCTGCTGCCTCCGGGAACGGTCTCGGGATCGCCGTGCACGAGATGGGCGTGGCGGGCCGGCGAGAGCCCGAACGCCGTGGACCACAGCCGGTGCAGGTCCTCGTCGCCCGGGGCCAGCGCGAACCACCGCGCCAGCTCGCGGAAGTCCTCCGCGGCACTGGACGCCCGCCGCCGGGTCTGCGTGATGCGGTCCAGGACCTGCAGCAGCGTGACGATCGCCCGCCGCGCCACGTCGTGCAGCTGCTCCACCCTGGGCGGCGCACCGTCCGACGGCAGGAACCAGGCACGCAGACCGTCCCAGCGGGCCCGCCGCACCGCCAGCCAGGCGGGCGCGGGGTCGCCGCCCGCCAGCGGGGGCAGCTCGGCGCCGGCCAGCGCCCGTTCGTGCAGCGTGTCCACGCCGAGCTCCTCGACGCGGGCCACCGCGGTCGCGATGGCGTGGGCGCGCTGGTCGAGGTGGCTGAGGAACTCCTGGAGGTACGCCACCGTGGCCGCCTTCACCTCGTGGAAGACGGCGAGGTCGGCACCGTCGGCGTGCAGCAGGCGCTGCAGCTCGCTGTTGAACTGCTTGGTGCCCGAGCGCAGCGCGTCCAGATGGGTCTCGAGCTCCTGCAGGGTGCTGAACACCTTTCGGTCGGCTGAGGCGGGGTCGGCGAGCAGCACGGCGAGGGCACTCAGCCGATCGGCGATCGCGTCGAGTACGGCCGTCTGCAGCGCGCCGGAGGAGGACAGGAAGGCGAGCGCGTGCTGCACTCCGGCGAAGGCGGCCTCGCCATGTCGGGTCAGCGAGTACTGGAGATTCCGCCGCTCGTACTCCTCGGCGGTGCGGTAATTACCGGCGTGGTTCTGGACGGCGTCCAGCAGCCTCCACTCGCGCAGCTTCGTCAGGGCGGCCACGAGGTCCTCGTCGGTGAGCGCGTCGAACCAGCCCACGCCGCGCAGCCGCTCGCGTACCTCGTCGAGGGAGAGCGCGGTCTCCAGCCGCTCGTTCGCCTCACCGAAGGCGTGCAGGATGGCGCTGTAGAGCGGCGCGAGCTCCCCGGTGGTGAACCGGAACATGTCGGAGGGGACCCGCATCGAGTGGTCCAACGCGCCTCCTGTGCTGTGCCATGACTGGGAACAGGGTACGAGGTGTTTGTGAGTGGCTGTCCGGGTTCCGCGGGGTGAGGCGGCGAGATGCCGGATATGCCTGCTTCGGTCGGTCGTACCGCCGGCAGCTCACCCGGCATCCCACGACACCGCGGGCGCCGCTTAGGATGCCGGGCCGTGAGCGAGTACCAGTACTACGAGTTCCTGGCCGTTGACCGCCCGCTGTCGAAATCCGAGATCGCCCAGGTCAGGGCGCTGTCCACGCGAGCGACGATCACCGCCACCAGCTTTGTCAACGAGTACCACTTCGGTGATTTCCACGGCGATACCACCAAGCTCGTGGAGCGGTTCTACGACGCCCACCTCCACTACGCGAACTGGGGCAGCCGCCGCCTGGTACTGCGCCTGCCTGCAGCCACCCTCCCGACACGGGTCGCGCAGCGCTACGCGCTGGAAGAGACTCTCTCGGTGTGGACGCGTGGCGGTCACACCCTGCTGGATTTCTCCCTCGACGGGGAGGACGGCGCCGAGTGGGACTTCGGGACGTCCTTCGAGCTCGCCTCGTTCGCCGGGCTCCGGGCCGAGCTCGCGGCCGGAGACATGCGCCCGCTGTACCTGGCGTGGCTGGCCGCCGTCGCGGTCTGGGAACTCGCGGACGACGACGAAGAGGAGTACCGGCGCGAAATGGAACCGCCGGTGCCCGACGGGCTGTCGGAGCTGACCGGGCCGCAGCGGGCGCTCGCGGACTTCCTTCGCGTCCCGCCGGACCTGCTGGCCGCCGCCGCTTCCGGCAGCGCCGCCGCTACCGCTCCGGAGACCGACCCCGACCGCCTGGCAGCCTTCATCGCCGGCCTCCCCGCCCGCGAGAAGAACGCACTGCTGCTCCAGGCGGCTCTCGGCCGCTCGCCGGGCCCGGGACTCCTCGCTCGCTTCCGGCAGTCCCTGCACACCACCCGTGAGGACGCCGTCCGGACCCGCCGCAACGCTGCCGAACTCCTGGACGCCGCCCACCAGCACCGCACCGAGCGGACCGCACGGGAGCGAGCCGCTCGCCGGGCGGAGGAGCAGGCTCGCGCACAGGCGGTCGCCGAAGCCCGTAACGAGCGGCTGGACCGCCTGGCCCTCGACCAGCCGGCCGCCTGGCGCCGGGTCGACGCGTTCATCGACCAACGCAAACCGGCCGCCTACGATCAAGCCGCCGCCCTGCTCGACGATCTGCGCGCGCTGCACGCCCGGCAGGGCAGCACGGCCGACTTCGAGCACAGAGCCGCGGAACTGCGCGCCGCCCACCGGGGAAAGCCCGCACTCATTCGCCGCTTCGACGAACTGGGCGTCCCCCAGTCATGAGTCGGCCAAGCAGGACACCGCCGCAGTGGGGGCCCTCACCCCTTACCACAGAGGCCGACCCGGCGTATGACCGGAAACCCAAAGGAACTTGGGCCGTCGGGACCGCCCTAGCCTGTGGACATGAGCGCCACGCATGATCCGACGCCCCGGGCCGTCGACACCCCGTACGAGAAGTTCCGTGCATCGCTGGGCGGACGGCCGACGGTGATGCAATTCGAGCGGTGGGTCGAAGAACACCCCACTGACGGGGACCTGGCACAGGCCCTGGTCGACACCGGGTGGCTGGCCGCCCGCGGCGAACGCCGCCGGGGCGGCGGCGACCCGGCCAAGGCGCTGGAGCTGTTCACGCGGGCGGCCGTGCTCGGCGGACCGGCCGGGCGGCAGGCGGGGATCGGGGCGGTGGAGGTGCTGTACGCGCTGGGCCGGGACCAGGAGGCCGGAGAGGCCGAGCAGGTTCTGCGCGAGGAACTGGCCGGGCCGGGCGGCGCTGCGGCGGACGCCCTGGAGGTCTACGACGCCATGGTCGCCATGCTCTCCGACATCCGCAGGTCCGACCGTGCCCTCGACTGGTGCCTGGCCGGCCTGGACCACCCGGCCGCACGGGAGGCCGACCCCACCGGCGACGGCGCGGCCGCAGAGCTCAGCCGCGGGCTGCGGACCAGCCGGGCGTTTCTGCGCCGGGAACTCGGCCTTCCGCTCACCGACGAGGACCTGGCCGCCGAGGCCGAGGCGGAGGCTGAACTCAGCGCGGCGGGCGAGGCGCTGATGGCGGCGCTGGACGGACTGCCCCCGGGCCGACGGGTGGAGGTGCCCGACGACGGCGGCCCCTTCGACGGAGTCGTGCTGCGCTGGGTACGCCCGGACTTCGCGGCCGTACGCGCCCGCTGGCCGCGGTCCACCGACTCCTACGGCGACGACTACACCGCGTACGCCGAGCGGCTGGAGTCCGACGCCCGCGCCTACGCCGACGCCGGCGTCGTCCGGGTGCATCTGGTCAGCGCGACTGACCGCGTACGAGAGGTTCGCCGCCCGCGAGTACCGCGACGCGGACGATCCGGAAACCCGCCGGGCGTTCAGCCGGCACATCGTGGACACCCACCCGGAGCAGACGTCGGCATGGCCCCCACCACGCAACGGCCCGTGCTGGTGCGACTCGGGCCGCAAGTACAAGAAGTGCTGCGGCGCCCCGGCGAGGAACTGACCGTTGAACCATCACCCGGACGGACGATCCGTGCGCCTGTGCCGGGAGGCCCACACCGGGGACGGGCGGATCAGTCCCGCGGTGTCCAGCACTCCTTGTGCGTGACGCGCGGCGCCACCGGCCAACTCGCGCTCCTCCCGCGCCGACAGGACCCGGACAAGCTCCGCCAGGCCCTCGCGGCGCTCTGGGAGAGCAACACCCTCCCGCTGACGGCCGTGGCCGCTGCCGCCGGCCTGCCGCCGACCCGCGCTCGCGGCTACGCCACCGTCCTCACCCAGCTTCTGAACACCGATGGAATCCAGGTACTGGAGCTCCTTCCGGACAACAAGACGCTGAGGCTCAACCTGACCTGGCTGAAGACCCAGTTCGGACTCGAGGAGTAGGCCGGGGGTACCTCGGTTCTTCGCCGAGCTGTGATGATCCGTCACCCGGACGGACGGTGTATTCCGCTGCGCGGAGGGCATCCGAGGTCCCCCCGTGCTAGCCTCGACAGCAGGGACGTCGACAGCACCTGACGCCCGGATCGCCTTAGGCCCCGCGGATGCGGGGCCTTCGTGCTTGTGGGGTCCGCGTGGGCAGGTGGTCAGGCTTGCGGTGTCCAACATTCGAGGTGCGTGACCCGTGGTGCCACCAGCGACCAGAGCTTCTCGTTTGCCTTGCGTGCTCGCGGATCCCGGTCCTGTCCCGCGGTCAGCCGACGGTGGAGGTACGCCACCAGATCGGCGGCCTGCAACAGTCGGCTCGCCTTCGACGGCGCGAAGTGGATCGTATCCACCAGACAGGGCAGTTTGCTGCTTATGGTCCCGCCCGTTCCGACGGTCTGGTAGTCGCGGAAGTGGCTGCGATGGTCGTCCGCACCCTCGATCTCGTCCGCGATCACGAGGCCAAGCGTCTCGCGCTGCTCCACATGGTCACAGATCTGCTCGAGCAAGTGCATGAGGACCAGTTGGTGGGGCGGGACCGACGACTCCTGGGAGGCGAAATGTGCGGGGAGGTCAAGGCCTCGCACGATGATCCGGACGTCGTGCGAGCCGATCGCGCGCATCGCGTCGGCGTAGATGCCGATCCGAGCGCGGATCATGTTGCTGCCCTTGTTCCCCATACGCTCCCAGTCGTCCCGCGCCTGTACCAGCGCGTGGCCGTGCAGTTCGGCGTACGGGTCCACCGGGTAGCTGTCAGCTGCTTTGCCGACGACAGCGTCGAGCGCTCTGTGCAACGGGCGCAGGTGCCCTTCGGCCACGACTAACGCGACCATCCAGTAGTGATCCTGGTCGTACGATTCGTCGACGTAAGTCAGTAGCACAGCGTGATTGTGACACACAACGGACAGGCGCCGGATTGTTGTTGATGCTTCGATGCCTGACCGCGCCATCATCGGCCAGACCGTCACCCGATGAGGCGATGCAACAGTTCCCGGGTCTCCGCGTCGGTCGAGTACACGATTGTCCCTGCCTTGCCTCGGGTCAGCAGGACCTTGTACGCGTTGCGGATCAGGCGGTCCACCTCCGCGTCCGGGGTGGTTTTCGTGAAGGCGGGGTCCCAGGAGGCGTCGCGATTCAATACCCATTTGTCGGTGCGCCAGACCAGGTCCGGGCCCAGGATTACGCCGCTCCAGTCGTACTCGAAACCCTGGGCCGTGTAGACGCAGCCGACCTGGCCGAAGCCGCCGGGGTCTGTTGCCCACAGGGCTGAGGGCGGGGCGCCGTTGACGGCCTTGTCGCCGGGGACGTTCCAGGGCTTGGCCCAGTCGCCGATCGTCACGTCGGTTGCCAGACTGCCGTCCTGCAGGGGCTTCTTGGTCCATTCCCAGCAGTAGCCGGCGGAGATCCGGGCGCTGAGGTTGTCGTCCTTCTTTTTCTTGAGGAACGCCTCCATCTCGGCCGGGGTTGATGCCATCCGGAGGATCACCTTGCCGTCAGGCTGCCACCGAGTGGGGCCGGGGTTGCCGCGGGAGAGTCCGAGTAGGTTCAGTACCCACTGGAGGTAGGCCTCGCTGCCGCCGCAGCGGAACTGGTCGGCCAGCGAGACCATGGTGCAGCTCACCCCGCGCGCGGCTGTGGCCGCTTTGATCGCCGCGACAGTTCCCACCTCGCCGGGTCGCACTACCTGGTGCTCGTCCAGGAGGAAGACCGTCACCTTTGCCGCGTCGATCAGTTCGTCGATCTGGCTGCGATTCGTCTTCCGCTGTTCGGAGCGGGTCCACCGGTTGACCGAGGTTTCCCGCAGCCGGTGTGCCTCGTCGCAGATCAGCACGTCGATCTGACCGTGCTTGTCGGTCATGAAGCTGTTGAAGTACTTGAAGAGGGCCTGTACGTTCCTGCGTCGGTGACCGGCGAGCTTCCGGAGCGTCTTCGTGAAGGACTGTGAACCGGTCGCGTGCATCACCTTCCGGCCCTCCCGGAAGAGTTCGCCGAGCAGGGACAGGGCGATCACGCTCTTTCCCGAACCGGGGCCTCCGGTCACGACGACAACCTCGGAGCCTCCGGCGCTGTCCGCCTTCCGGAGAGCGCCGAGCACCAGCTCGTATGCCTCCCGCTGGGCGTCGAGCAGGATGAACTGCTCGTGCTCGATGATCTCCCGGGCCGCCACCTTCAAGAGTTGGGTGGTTGGCTTCGAGGCAGGTTCTACGAGCAGTTCCGTCGCCCTGTTCGTCGGGGAGGGCACAAGTCGCCGGCGGAGGTAATCGGCGAAGTCATCCGCCTGGTCCGCGGTGAAGGCGCGTCCGCGTTCGTTCTCGGGGACGCTGCGCACCGCACGTGCGGTGGTATTGGTGGTGTTGGGCAGCAGCACCACGCCGGAGACTCGGTCGGGGTGTTGGCTGAGTGTCTCGTGGAACGCCGTCAGGTAGTCGACGTAGGCTCGGACCTGTTCCACCGGGTTCAGGACCGGTTCGCTGCCGCCGTCCGCCTGGCACAGCGCGGGGATTCCGTCTGCCGGAGCGACTTGATTCCAGTCCTTGAGCTCCACCACGACATACGACGGCTCGCCGCTGACGGGGTCCTGACCGGCCAGTATGGCTGAGATTTTCGTGCTGCTGAGCGGCAGTGCGAAGCCCATCAGCACGGAGACGTCGCGAAGGCCCGAGGCGTCCAGGGCCTTGGAGAGCATGGGGTGCTGGGTGGGCTGGAAGTGAGTGATGGGCTGTGTGGGGTCCATCGAGAGCTCGGGGAGCTGGGTCGGTGGCGGTCCCGGGAAGACGAGGAAGTCTCCCTTGTCGACGTCCGTGAGCACCCTCAGCTGTTGGGGTACGCCGGGCTTTCCGTACGCGTGGTGCATCCGATCGATGCGGTCCTGGGTGTGTTGTTCCAGTTGTTCGAGGGTGCTGATGCGGGTGGCGGCGACGGTGTCGGCGAGCGCCCGGGAGAAGAGGCTGAAGCTGTCGCCCGGCTTCGTGCCGATGTCGTCGTCCGGCTGGACCGACTCCTTGCCGGTGACGAAGCGTGCCACCTCGCCGGGGGAGCAGGCGTAGACGTATGCGACCTTGCGCTTGGCCGCGGCACCGATTTTGCGCTTGGTCCATCTGCTGATACCCGAGGCCGCCATGAAATCGCGCTGGATTCCCTCGCGGCAGGCGTCGATGCAGAACACCACGCGTTCGGCGGCGCTGGTCGAGATGTCGTCCGACCAGTCGAGTTTGATTCCGGTGCGGTCCAGGACGTGGCCGTGCGCGTCTTCGGGCAGGAGATAGTCGTCGCCCTGGAAGTGGACGCCGTGACCGCTGAACATGACCAGGAGCAGGTCACCCGGCCTGGCACTGTTCAAAAACTTCGTCACCGTGCCGACAACGAAGCCTGCGGTGGTCCCCCGCTCCGGACGGCGCAAGTCCACTGGATCGAATCCGCGCTCTTCGAGTGCTTTGCCGATCTTCGCCATGTCCTCCGGTACGAACGGAAGGGACGGAATGGCGTCGTCCTGATAGTCCGTCGCGCCGATCAGCAGCGCCCTGAAACCCGCCACGACCCCTGCCTACGGGCGTCGGAAGGTCAGCGTCAGACCACGGCCGGTCTGGACCTGGCTCGTGCCGATCAGCTGGACCCCGCCACTTGCCGTCACCTGGAAGCTCAGCTGCGCCTCGGCCAGCGGCAGGGTCCCGGATCGCTGGGAGACCTCGGCGAAGATGGTCTGCAGGGCTTCCACGGTGTCGGCGAGATTCTTGCGGAGGGGGCCGAGGGGTACCGATCGAAGGACGGCATCGCTGTCCCGGCTGAAGATCCCCATGGTGTCCTGAGGATCATCCCCCTCGTCCGCCACCCAGAAAGACAGGGTGGTGTCCTCATGGACTTCTTGCAGATCCATCCGTTTCCCCCAACCGCAGCCATCGGCGCTTGCATGCCAACTCTAGATCGCAGCGGTTCCCTTGCGGGGGAAGTTGAGGCATGAAGGACTGGCGTCCGCCTTGTCGGGTTGGGTGTACGGGTGTTCCCACGCCGGGATAGCCCGGCAGCGGGATAAGCCCTGAACGGTCAGGTGTGGAGGGCCTTCGGGAGGTTGTTGACGAACGAGATGAAGGCAGCCCAGGCGTCGGGGGGTACGTGGAGGGCGGGGCCCGTGGGGTTCTTCGAGTCTCGGATGTGGATAGTGGTGGGGGTGAGAGCGATCTCGATGCAGTCGCCGCCTCCGGAGCCGCTGTACGTGCTCTTGAACCACTTCAGGGTGCTGTTGCCGCGACCGGCATGCCTGAATTCCATGTGTCTCCCGCCATGCGATTGATGAGTCGTGCGGACTCTTCGACGTTCAACGCCTGTGAGCGCAGCTTGCCATACCGCAGACCGAATGCGCTGACCTTGGCCGGATCGGACACCACGGTACCGATCTCCTGTGATTCGACGTAGCCGATGTGGCGGTGTTCCGTGGTTTCGAGGAGCACCATGGGGCCGTTCAGACCGGGGTGGACTCCCGGTGTGGTTGGCATGACTTGGATCTCCACGTTGTGCAGCGATGCTGCTTCGGTGAGTGCCAGCATCTGGCGGTGCATGATGTCCCCTCCGCCGACAGGGTTGGTGAGGGCGCCCTCGGCGATGATGAAGCTGAGTGCGACCGGGGGATCGTGGTGCAGCATCCCCTGGCGGTGGAGACGGGCCTCGACGTGTTGCTCGATGGTCTCCGCGCCCAGCGGTGGACAGTGTCCGGCGAACAGCGCCCGTGCGTATTCCTCCGTCTGTAGCAGGCCGGGGATCAGTAGTGGGTCGTATGAGAAGCGGCTGACCGCCTCTGCTTCGATTGCCGCGAAGTCCTGGAAGAATCGCGGGAGTTTTGCGAGGTCGACCTGGTCCTGCAGGGCCTGAAGTACCCCGCCGGTGTTCAAGATGGGCTCGACCGCCTTGGTGAAGGTGGTCTTCGCCGGTCTGCGGCCCTGTTCGACGGCGCCCACCAGTTCCACCGAATAGCCGATGGCGTCCGCCAGAGCCATCTGTGTCATCCCCGCCCGTTCGCGGAAGAGTTTGACGAGTCTGCCGTATCCGACCCAGATCGCCGGTCGGTCGTTGTTGCTGCTGCTGCGCTTCGGCGTTTGGTTGCCGCCCATGTGACCACGCCCCTTTGTGCCGACCTCCGTGCGTTGTCCAACGCGGGCGTCGCGCCGGGGGTGCGGTGGCGGGCCCGTACAACTCGCCGCTGTACCAGTGGGGGATGATCGCCGTCGAATCGCCGCAGGTCCGGCACAGGTGTGCGGGTGGGGAACGGGGTTGTCAGTGGGAGCCGTTATGCTCGCCAGCGGCAAGGCCGTAGCGCAGAGGTCGTCGCGCCCGAGCTGCGAGCTGGAGGACGTCGGTTCGAATCCGACCGGTCTTGCCGTCTTTTTGCTTTTGCCGTCCGCCCGTAGGAGAGGCGTCGGCCCGGACGGACCGGTGGAGTGGTGATGACGCAGCCGACACCCGTGCGCTGCCCTGCTGTTGAGTATCCGGATCTTCCGGTCGCCGATCCGGCGTTGCTTGAGCCGCTTATCGGGCGGCTGGAGTCTGCGGAGCCCGTTGTCGCGGATGAGGCGTTTCCGTTGGGGACGGTGCGTGCCGACGGGCGGGTTGATCTGTGTAAGCAGGGGCTTGGGGCGGTGGGTGTCGCCAAGGTGTTGCCTGTGGTGGCTGCTTCGGTGCATGCCACGCATGTGTTGTTGGGGACCAACGCCATGGGGGATGTCGGGGCCCGGGCTGTGGCCGGTGTGCTTGAGGGCGAGCATGGGCTGCGTACCGTTTATCTCGGCTGTAATCGGATCGGGCCGGAGGGTGCCTCGGTGATTGCCGGGGCGTTGGGGGCGGATCAGACCGTTCAGGCTCTTTGGTTCAAGCGCAATCCCGTCGGTGACGACGGTGTGCGGGCGCTGGCTGCCATGTTGCGTACCAACTCCACCCTCCGCACTCTTGATCTGGTCAACACCGGCGTCGGGCCCGACGGGCTGCGCGCCCTGCTCGACGTCCTGCCGGGGCGTCCCCAGCCCCTGGAGCGGCTGTTCCTCGGGGGGAACGGGCTCACCGCCGAGGCCGCGCCCCTCCTCGCCGCCCTCCTGCGCGAAGGCGTCCGCGAGCTCTACCTCCCCGCCAACCACCTCGGCGACGAAGGCGCCCGGATCCTGGCCGCCGCCGCAGACCCCGCGCACCCCGTCCGCCTCGGACTCGGCGGCAACGGCATCGGCGTTGCCGGTGCGAGGGCCCTCGCCGATGCCCTCCACGGCATCGAGGTGCTCGACCTCGGCCGGCCCCCCTCCGAGCGCAGCCTCGGCGCTCCCGGCAACGTCGTCGGCGACGACGGTGTGCACGCGCTCGCCGACGCCCTGCCCGGCAGTCCCCTGCGGCGGCTCGAGCTGCGGCACACCGGGCTGACCGGGCGCGGCGCCAAGGCGCTGCTGTCCGCCGTCGGGGAGCGGTCGCCCCTGGAGTACGTGGGGCTGGGGCCCGGCCTGCCGCGTAAGGTCAAGCGGTCCTTCGCCCAGCGGCTGCGGCCCGAGTCCGCCGCGCATCCCGACTTGTGCGCGATAGGGAGCGTCTACCGGTGAGCCCGGATCCCACGGACTTCCCCCGGGACGAGCAGGCGTCCTGGCGGCTCATCCGGCGGTACACCGTGCCCCGGTGGATGATCGAGCGGTCGGCGGAGCACCGCCGCGCCGGTGACTGGGCCCAGGCGTGTGCCGTGTGCATGGTGGACGTCGACTTCACCGTGGCGGATGTCGCCTTTACGCACGGGGTCGAGGTCGCGGCCCGGCTCGAGGAGGATCTGGGGCATCTGGTGCCCGACCTGCTCCGCTGGCATCTGCCCCGGACGCTGGGCGGGTGGACGGCGTTGGCCACGGGGGAGGTCGTGGTTCTGGCCGGGTACGGTGCGGAGGACGCGCAGCTGTACGTGACCACGCCGGCGATGGTCAAGGGGCCCCAGCGGGTGGAGCTGCGGTTCGGGAAGCCCGACTACCGGCACGGGGGATTCCGATCGGCCGCCGGCATTCAGGACTGGACCGTGGTCCGTCATCTCTGGGACGACCGGTACACCCACGAACTCCGGGAGCGTATCGGTGGCGGTCCGGACCGTGCGCCCTTCTTCCACTCGGACGGCACCCCGCGTGACCTTGCCGAGGTTCCGGTGGAGGACCCCGGTCCCGACGATATCGCCGCCCGCAGCGAATGGATCACGCTGATCCGGGAGCGGGACGGCCTCGAGGCGGGGTTCGCCGCCGCGGGAATCGAGTTGGACCTGAGCGACGTCAAGGTCAGCGAGTGGCGGAACACGTCGGCGCGTCCCATCCTGGGGCAGCTGGCGTTCGATCTGGCGGGTCTCGACCGTGAGCTGCGCCGTGTCACGGCCGAGACCCGCGCGGAGCGGTGGCTGCTGCCGGGTGACTGGACCAGTCGCGTACAGATCGAACGCCAGGGAGACCGCCTGTCCGTGCGGGTGATCGACCAGAAGGGAGTGAGGGGGAAGCCCCTTCTGGCCCCCGCTGTCTGGCGCCGGCTGCCCGACCTCGACCTGCTGCGCGTCGGGGGAGTGGAGCCCCGCCATCTGCACCCTCTGGTCGCCGCGTCCCTGTTCCCCCGGCTACCCGAGGGCGACGAGCCCGTCGGTCCGCCCGGGCTCGACGATCCGCGGTCCGTTCGGGTCCGCTGCCGTGACTCCGCCTGGCATGAGATGACCGTGCGCGAGGGGCGGCTGGACATGCCGCACAGCGAGGAGGAGCAGCGCCGCGAGCAGGCGATGCGTGCCTTCGGCGGGGCGGTCTCCGGCTGTTTCGCGGTCCAGCAGGCATGGCGGTCGGGCGAGGGCCGGCTGCCCCGGCTGCTGCGCACCCAGCGGCGGGAGCTTTTCCTGCGCGTGGAGAACGGCGACTCGGAAAACGTGCTGACTCTGCTCGACGCCGGTATGGATCCGCATGTACGGGATGTGCGGGGGCGCACGCTGTTGCACACCCTGCATCTGATGGACCACGAGGTGCTGCTGCCCCGGTTGTTGAAAGCGGGCCTCGACCTCGAGGGGAAGGATCGGCAGGGTCGTACGCCGCTGTTCTCCGTTGTCCAGGACGGCGGATCGCGCGCTCTGGTGGAGGCGATGATCGCGGCCGGCGCGCGGATCGACGTCACGGCGCCGACCGACGCCTACAGCCAGATGTATCTGTCGCTCGCCCAGACGATCCGCCGGTACAAGCGGCGTGACCTGGCCTTCCTCTCCCGGCGGGTTCTCGCGGAACACCCGGGGATCGGCGATACGGACTGGGACGAGTGGCGCGAGGACGAGGACGACGAGGACGAGTATCGATGACGACCACCCCCCTCGACGCAGCCGACGACCTCAACGCCCGCCTGAGCATCCGCCGCACCGAGCCCTCCGCCAGCCCCCAGCTCGAAGCGCTGTCCCTGGCGGTGTCGGCCAATCAGCCGGTGCTGCTCTGGGGTGAGCCCGGCATCGGCAAGTCGGCCGGCATCGAGCAGCTCGCCGCCGGCCTCGGCTGCCAGCTGGAGACCGTCATCGCCAGCGTCCACGAGCCGTCCGACTTCGCCGGCCTGCCCATCGTGGGCGACGACCCGGCCACCACCGGCGTGCCGATGGCCCCGCCGGACTGGGCGGTACGGCTGGCCCGGACGGGCCGGGGCCTGCTGTTCTTCGACGAGCTGTCCTCCGCCCCGCCCGCCGTCCAGGCCGCCCTCCTGCGCGTCGTCCTCGAACGCCGCGTCGGCAGCCTGGTCCTCCCCGCGGCGGTGCGGATCGTCGCCGCCGCCAATCCGCCGTCCAGCGCCGCCGACGGCTGGCACCTCAGCCCGCCCCTCGCCAACCGCTTCGTCCACCTCCACTGGACGCACGACCCCCGCACCGTGGCCCGCGGCATGACGGGCACCTGGCCCCGGCTCACGGTCCCGGTCGTCGACCGCGCCCGGGTGTCCGGCGCCGTGGCCAGGGCGCGGGGTGCCGTCTCCGGGTTCCTCACCGCCCGGCCGGGCCTCGTGCATCAGCTGCCGGGCGACGCGGAGTCCCGCGGCCGGGCGTGGCCGTCGCCGCGTACCTGGGAGATGGCGCTGAGGCTCCTCGCCACCGGGTACGCGAGCGACGCCGGTCACGAGGCGGTGGCCGCCGCGCTCACCGGGGTGATCGGGGACGGCGCCGGGATGGAGTTCCTGTCGTACGTCGAGAACCTCGATCTGCCCGACCCCGACCGGGTGCTCGCCAACCCGGACGCCTTCGCCCTGCCGGAGCGCGGGGACCGGCAGCTCGCGTTCCTGATCGCGGTGGTCGCGGCCGTCCAGAGCGATCTCACCCGTGAGCGGTGGGAGGCGGGCTGGACCGTGCTGGCCAAGGCCGTCAACCGGGGGGTGCCCGATGTGGCGGCCCGCGCGGCCGTCGATCTGGCGGCGATGCGGGACACGGACTGGCGGGTGCCGGACGGTATCGACGCGTTCGTGGACCTGCTCCAGCTGTCCGGCGCGCTGCCCGGCGCATGACGCGCCTCGATACGACGAAGCTGCTCGCCGCCCGCTACCGGGCGGCGAGCGACCGCCCGTATCTCGCCTCCGCGTTGTACGCGCTGACCGTCGTGCCGAGCGAGCGGGTCCCGACCATGGGGGTGGACCGGCAGTGGCGCTGCTACGTATCGCCCGGATTCGTCGAGACCACGCCCGTCGACCAGCTGGCCGCGGTGTGGATCCACGAGGTGTCGCATCTGCTGCGCGACCATCACGGCCGGGCCGAACGGCTGCCGGCCGCGGACCAGCGGGACGCGCGGCGGCTCAACATCGCGCAGGACTGCGAGATCAACGACGATCTGATCGCGGACCGTCTGCCGCTGCCCGAGGGGCGGATGGAGCCCCGGCTGTTCGGCCTGGACCCGGGCGGCATGTTCGAGGCGTATCTTCCGCGTATCCCGCCCAGCCACGAGATATCGCTCGACTGCGGCTCGGGCGCCCACGGCGTGCCGTCGCCCTGGGAGATCGCCGACGGCCCCCCGCGCCTCGGCCCCGTCGAGGCGGAGGCGCTGCGCCGCACCACCGCCGAGGCGATGCGTGCCCACCAGCGGGCCCGGGGATCCCTGCCGGGCGGCTGGCAGCGCTGGGCCGAGGAGGTGCTGGAGCCCACCGTCGACTGGCGGCAGGTGCTCACCGGCGCCGTCCGGGAGGCCGCCGCCTGGGCGGGCGGGGCCGTCGACTACACGTACCGCCGTCCGTCGCGCCGTACCCCGGCGCTGCGCGGCGTCGTCCTGCCCAGCCTGCGCCGGCCGTTGCCCCGGGTCGCGGTGGTCGTCGACACCTCCGGGTCGATGGGGGAGGCGGAACTCGACGCCGCCCTCGGGGAGATCACCGGTGTGCTGGGGGAGGTCGGGGTGCGGGGGAACCGGGTGACCGTGCTGGCCTGCGACGCCGATGTGCATGCGGTGACGAAGGTGACCTCGGTGGAGGACGTCACGCTGGCCGGCGGGGGCGGGACGGACATGCGGGTGGGTATCGAGGCGGCGCTGGCGCGGCCCGACCGGCCGGGGATCGTGGTGGTGCTCACGGACGGGATGACGCCGTGGCCGGAGGAGCCGACGTCCTGCCGGCTGATCGCGGCGCTGATCGGGGACTTGGGGCAGGAGCCGCCGTCGTGGGTGGAGACGGTGCGGGTTGGTGACGTGAACGCGCCATAGGTGGTTGAATTCTTGACTTTTCCAGGAGTGGAGGAAAAGCTTGATCGTCTTCTGTCCCCCACACCCCAGGAGTTCATATGCGCATCCGTAAAACCGGACGCGTCGTGGCCGGCGCGGCGGTGGCGTCCGTTGCCCTGCTGATGGGCGCGCTGAGCGCCCCCGCGTCGGCGGCGACCACCGCGGCCGGCTGCGGTGACCCCGGCGCCCTGTGCGTCTGGGAAGGTGCCTTCTCCGGGCGTACGGCCGTGTTCACCGACCTCGGTGACGAGTGCGTGACGCTGCCGTTCGGTGTGCTGGCGGACCTCAACTACACGGACAGGAGCGTCTCGTTCTACCCGAGCACCGACTGCACCGGTACGGCCCTGGTCGCGCCGTCGCTCGACCTGCACTCGTGGGTGAGCCACGGGGCGATGCACAGCTTCCGGGCCAGCTGACCCGGTGACACGACGGGACCCCCCGGCCGGTCGGCGGCCGGGGGGTCCTTCACCTTTCACTCGGATGAGTGGCTTACTGTCGGCCGTCCGATCCGGGCCCTTCGCGCCCTATCCCGCGGTGATGTCGGGCGCTATTACTGGTATCCGGCTGTATGGGGAGTACGGGCGGGGGGATGCCGATGGCTGTCGAGACGATCAGCGCGCCGGGGGCGGAAGGGTGAGGCGCTGGCTGCGGCGACCGCAGGTGGTGGAGCCGGAGGTCTCCGAGGCGGAGAAGGCGCTGTTCGGCGGGCCGCTGCGGTACGACATGGGGTGGAACCAGCACGAGGACGCCCGCCTGAAGCTGACCATGTGGTCCGCCATCCGCACCCTCCCCGGCCTCGTCGGCAGCTGCCTGCGCCTCGCCTGGGCCGCCGACCGGCGCGCCCTGCGGACCGTCGCCGCGGCCGAGGTGGGCCAGGGGATCTGCGAGGCGCTCGGGCTGCTCGCCGTCAACGCCGTGCTGCACGCCCTGCTCGCCGGCGGTACGGCCGCCGACCGGCTCCGCGACGCCGTGCCCGCGCTGGTGGCCGGCGGGGTGGTCGCCGTGGTCAGCGCGCTGTTCGCCTCGCTGTCCACCGCCGCGGCCGGGCGCCTGGAGCCGAAGGTGGAGCGGCTGGCCACCGAGCGCTATCTGACGGCCGTCGCGGGGGTGGAGATGGAGGCCGTCGAGTCACCCGAGTTCCAGCGCCTCATCGACGTCGCCCAGTTCGGCGCCGCCTCCGCCCGCCGCATGATCAGCGCCTGCGTGCCCGCGGTGAACTCCGTCTTCGGGATGATCGCGGCCGGCAGCGTGCTGAGCATCCTGCACCCCGTGCTGCTGCCCCTGCTGCTCCTCATCGCCGTCCCGCGCGGCTGGGGCGCCATGCGCGTCTCGCAGCAGCGGTACGTGTCGGTGATGCAGTGGATCGAGCACGTCCGCGCCAGCCGCCTCATCGGCAATCTGCTCACCAAACGCGAGGCCGCCGCGGAGGTACGGGCCCACCAGGTCGGCTCGTACCTCCTGCGGCACTACCGCAGCATGGCCGAGACCGCCGAGGGCGAGCAGACCCGCCTCGCGCACGACAAGGCCGCCATCCAGCTGCTCGCCTCCGCCCTCTCCGGCGCCATGGCCCTGTGTACGTACGGGCTGCTCATCGCGCTGATCGTCGGCGGCCGGATGGAACTCGCCGCCGCCGGCACCGCGGTGATGGGCATCCGCTCCGGCGCCGCGTCCCTGGGCGCCCTGGCGATGAACGTCAACCAGCTGCACGAGGAGAGCCTGTACGTCCGCGACCTCGACCGCTTCCTGGCCCGCGCCCACGACCACGCCATCCCCGCCACCGGCGCCCCGCTCGCCGGCCCCCTGCACACGCTGACCGTCGAGGGGATCACGTTCACGTACCCCGACCGGGACACGCCCGCCCTCAAGGACGTCTCCCTCACGGTCCGCACCGGACAGGTGATCGCGCTGGTCGGCGCCAACGGCTCCGGCAAGTCCACCCTCGTCAAGCTCCTCGCCGGCCTGTACCTCCCGGACAGCGGCGACATCCGCTGGGACGGCACCAGCATCACCGACGCCGACCGCGCGGAGGTCTTCGCCCAGATCGGGCTGCTGGGCCAGGACTTCGAGGAGTGGCCGTTCACCGCCGCCGCCAACCTGCACATCGGCCGCCCCGACCTCCCCCGCGACCCGGAACGGCTCGAGGCCGCCGCGGCCTGGTCCGGCGCCGACAAGCTGATCGACGAGCTGCCCAACGGCTGGAACACCCTCCTGGCCCGGATGTTCCGCGGCGCGTCCGACCTGTCCGGCGGACAGTGGCAGAAGATCGCCCTGTCCCGCACCTGGATGCGCCGCGACGCCCGCTTGCTCATCGTCGACGAACCGACCTCCGCCCTCGACCCCGAGGCCGAGATCGCCACGTTCGACAAGATCCGCGAACTCGCCACACCCCACCGCGCGGTCGTCCTCGTCACCCATCGCATGGCCGCCGTCCAGCACGCCGACCACATCTACGTCCTCACCGAAGGCGCCCTCACCGAACACGGCACCCACGCCGACCTGATGGCCGCCGGCGCCCGGTACGCCGCGATGTACACCGCCCAGGCCAGCCAGTTCGCCCTCCCCGCCGTCAACGGCGGCCCCGTGATCCCCGCGCCCGCGAGGGAGCCGTAGGTATCGTGCGGAGATGATCACCGCACACATACTGAACGGATTCCGCGACGAGGCGCAGGCGTTGGGCCCGGCGCTCACGAGCCTGACGGACACGGACCACGCGCGCCCGTCGGTCTGCCCGCCGTGGACGGTACGCGAGCTGATCGCGCACATCGTCACCGCCACCGGCCGCCTCGACGGCATGCTCGCCGCCCCCGAGCCACCCACCGCCGACACCGACGCGGTGGCCTACTTCCGGCCCGCCATCTTCACCCCGGAGGCCAACGCCCGCCGCGAGGCGGCGGCGCGGGAGGAGGCCGCCGCGCTCACCGACCCGGCGGGGGCGTTCGACGCGGCCTGGCGCCGGACGCTGGAGCTGGCCGCCGCGCAGCCCGAGGGCCGGCGGGTCGCGACCAGACACGGCGACGCGATGCTGCTCACGGAGTTCATGGCCACCCGCGTCAACGAGCTCGTCCTCCACGGCCTGGACCTCGCCCTGTCCCTCGGCCGCCCGCCCTGGACGACGCCGTCCGCCGCCCGGGTGGCGGAGGCCCTGCTGCTCGGCGAAGGCGCCGACCGCGTCGCGGAGTTCGGCTGGGACCGCCCGACCCTGCTCGCCAAGGTCTCCGGCCGCACCCCCCTCGACCCGGCCGAGGCGGCCCGGGCCCGCGACCTCGGCCTCACCTGGCTCCGGCTCGCCTGACAACGCCGCCGGCCACCGCCCGTGCCGGCGATGGGCGGTGACCGGCGGGGACGCGCGACGGGTCAGGGGGTCGTCGCGCCCGTGCAGGCCGGCGGAGGGAGGTTGTCCGCCGAGCCGTTCGCCGTGTAGCCGAAGGTGACCGTGCCGCCCGGGGGCACCGTGCCGTTCCAGGGACTGTTGCGGACGGTGGCGCGGCCCCCGGAGGTCGTCAGCTGGCCGTTCCACAGATTGGTGATCGTCCGCGAGCCCAGGTCCCAGGCCGCCTCCCAGCCGGTCAGCTGGACGGTGCCGGGGTTGCGTACCGTGACCTCCGCCTGGAAGCCGCCCGACCAGGCGTTGACCACCTTCGTCGTCGCAGTGCAGGACTCGTCACCCGGGTCGCGATCGGGATCCGGATCCGGGTCCGTGCCGGCGTCGTACGTCAGCCCGTACCCGTACTCGAACAGCGGATCCTTCCCGTCCGCCACATTGATCGGCTGCTGCGAGACGCTGCGCATCCACGTCATCGGCAGCTTCCCGGTCGGCCGGTAGTCGCCGAACAGCACGTCCGACACCCCGCCGCCCTCCGTCCCCGGCAGCCACGCCGCGACCAGCGCCGGCCAGTCCGGCAGCTGCGCGGCGATGTCCAGCGGCCGACCGGAGACCAGCACGACCACCACCGGCACCCCGCTGGCCCGCAGCCGGGTGAGCGTCTGCAGATCCTCCGTGTCCAGCCCCATCGCGCCGGTCCGGTCGCCGCGCCCCTCCGCGTACGGGGTCTCGCCGACCACGGCGACGGCGGCGGTGTAGCTGCCGTCGATGCCGTTGCCGTACCGGTCGAAGGTGACCCGTGACGGGTCGGTGACGGCCGCCCGGATGCCCTCGAGCACGGTGGTGCCGGGCGTGATGTCGCCGCTGTGGCCCTGCCAGCTCATCGTCCAGCCGCCGCTCTGGTTGCCGATGTCGTCGGCCGACTTGCCCGCGACGAACAGCTTGCCGGACTTGGCGAGCGGCAGCACTCCGCCGTCGTTCTTCAGCAGCACCTGCGACTCGCGCACCGCCTGGCGGGCCAGGTCCCGGTGTGCGGCGGAGCCGACCGTCCCGGTGTACGAGCGGTCCGTCAGCGGGTGCTCGAACAGGCCGAGCTCGAACTTCTTGGTGAGGATGCGCCGGTTGGCGTCGTCGATGCGGGACATCGGGATCCGCCCGGCGTTCACCTCGTCGCGCAGCAGGCCGATGAACGTCTTGTAGTCGTTCGGCACCATGATCATGTCGAGCCCGGCGTTGATCGCCTGGCTCACCTCGGCCCCGGTGAAGCCGGTCCGCCCGTCGAGCTGGTCGATGCCCGCCCAGTCGGAGACCACGAAGCCGTCGAAGCCCAGCTCACCCTTCAGCACATCGGTGAGCAGGTACTTGTGCCCGTGCAGCTTGGCGCCGTTCCAGCTGCTGAACGACACCATCACCGACCCGACGCCCCGCTCCACCGCCTCCTTGAACGGCGGCAGATGGTACGCGCGCAGCTCCGCCTCGGTGAGCTGGGTGTTGCCCTGGTCGGTGCCGTTCGTCGTGCCGCCGTCACCGATGTAGTGCTTCGCGGTGGCGAGCACGGACGACGGCTTGGAGCCGGGTCCGCCGGTGCCCTGGAAGCCGTCGACGATCGTCGCCATCGACGTCACCAGCTCGGGCGTCTCGCCGAACGACTCGTACGTCCGCCCCCAGCGGTCGTTGCGCGCCACGCACAGACACGGCGCGAACGTCCAGTCGATGCCCGTACCGGACACCTCCTCGGCCACCGCCCCGCCGATCCGCTCGACGAGCTCGGGGTCACGGGTGGCGCCGAGGCCGATGTTGTGCGGGTAGATCGTCGCGCCCCGGACGGCGTTGGCGCCGTGCACCGCGTCGATGCCGTAGATCATCGGGATGCCGAGCGGGGTGGACAGGGCCTGGCGCTGGAGGTTGTCGTACGTGTCGGCCCAGGTCTGCGCGTTGTTCGGGCTGACGGTGCCGTCGCCGCCGGAGAGGATCGAGCCCAGGCGGTACGTGGCCACGTCCGACTGCGTGAGGATCGCGTCCCGGTCGGCCTGCGTCATCTGGCCGATCTTGTCGTCGAGCGTCATCCGGGCGAGCAGGTCGTCCACCCGGTCGTCGACGGCGGCCGTCGAGTCACGGTAGTCCGCGGCGGCCGCCTCGGCCGGGGGCTGTGCGTTCGTCGCCCCGGTGAGGGTGAGGAACGCTACGGCGGCGGACAGCAGGGCGGTCCGCATCATGACGTGCACTCCGTTCCGTTGAGGGTGAAGTCGTCGGGCGGGTCCGTGGACGCTCCCGAGCCCTGGAAGCCGAAGGACGCCGAGCCGCCGACGGGGATGTTGGCGTTGTGCGGGGCGTTGGTGGCGCTCGCGCCGGCGCCGGACTGGGTGACGGTGGCGTTCCAGGCGCTGGTGACCCGCTCGGCGCCCTTGAACGTGAAGCGGAGGTTCCAGCCGCCGGTGATGTCCGCGGTGCCGGTGTTGCGTACGACGACCTCGGAGGTGAAGCCGGTGCCCCAGGAGTTGACGGTGTACGTCACGGCGCACGGCCCGTCGGGCGTGGGGTCGGGGTCGGGATCCGGGTCCGGGTCGGGGTCCGGATCGGGGTCCGGGTTCGTGCCGTCGGGCGTGGCGCCCCACTGCTTGTCCGGCCCCTCCATCAGCACGATGTTCGCCGCGTCCACGGGCGTCGAGCCGGGCGTGGTGGAGACCCCCTGGTACGACCAGTCGTTCGCCGGGTTCCAGGCACCGGAGGAGGAGATCCGGAACTGGACCTCCTTGCGGTACGCCGACTGTCCGGCCGGGGCGATCACGGTGTCCGAGCAGTCCACGGTCAGGTAGTAGACGTTGCCCTCGTACTGCGTCGGCCCGCTGACCCTGCCGCACTGGTTGTAGTTCGTCGTGTAGCTGATCTGACCGGGGCTGACCCCGTCCTCCAGCGTGAAGTAGTAGCGCAGCGACGAGTCCGTCAGCGCCCGCGCCGGCCACGCCGACTTGTTGACCAGGTACGCCTTGATCTCGGTGAAGTTGGTCCCGGCGGCGTTCACCGACGCCTGGACGGACATCTCCGTGCCGACCGGCTGCTCGGGCTGCGGGAAGTTCGTGAGGGGTGCGCCGCCGTACTCGCCGTACAGCCGGGCCAGCGCGCCGGTGAAGGCCGCGTTGTAGTCGGTGGCGACCTCGTTGTTGGTGTAGTTCGACCGGTCGTCGGTGTACGAGTCGTTCGGCGAGCTGGGACCGCCGACGAGTGCCCCGTACAGCACGTGCCTGCTCTCGACCGGGCTGTTGATCTGGTCGGTCCACGAGCCGTGCGAGGTGCGGTGGTGCGGCTTGGTCGGCGGGTTGGTGCCGAAGCCGACGACGTAGCTGGAGTGGCGCGGGTTGTCGCCGAGCGCGTAGTTGACCTGCCGGACGGCGAAGTCGTGGTAGCGCTGCTTGCGGGTGGCGTCGCCGGTCAGCCAGTCGGAGTAGGACAGGGCGACGAACGACGTGTTGGCCGCGTACCGCAGCGACCCCCAGCTGTCGAGGACGGCCTGTCCGCCGGGGGAGTACGGGACGTGCTGGCCGTTCACCCCGGTCGTCCACCAGTCGAGCCAGCGGTTCGCGTCGTCGACGTACTTCTGCTTGCCGGTCTCCTTGGCGAGCAGCGCGTACGAGCCGTACGACGTGTCGTCCCAGGAGATCGTCCACCGGTACGAGCGGGTCGAGGTCTGCGGTTCGGTCGAGAGGTTGTCGTAGTACGACTCGGCCTTGGCCAGGTACGACGCGTCGCCGGTGGCCTTGTGCAGCCAGATCGCGCCCCACACCAGCTCGTCGTTGTAGCCGCTCCAGGACTTGTAGTACGCCTGGGCGTCGGTGATGCAGTCGCTGTACTTGCCGCGGTAGGTGTCCGCGAAGGTGTAGAGCTGGCGCGCGTGGCTGACGAGCCGGTCCGCGTACGCCGGGTCGGAGTCGCGGAAGACCAGGGAGGACGCCGCCATCGCCGCGGCCGTCTGGCCCGCGAGGTCGGAGCCGGGACAGGAGGCGTCGATCTTGTACGCGGGCCGGGCCATCGGCATCACCTCGGCCGGGCCCCACCACTTGTGGTCGGCCTCGCCGTTGCCCACCTGGCCGTACAGGACGTTGGCGGAGGGATGCGCCCTGACGAAGTAGTCGTTGACGAAGCGCAGATTGTTCTTCAGGTGCTCCAGCTGGCCGGACGAGGTGTACGCGGCCTTCTGCTCGATCCCGCCCCAGGCCAGCATGGTCGCGGAGAACGCCATCGGCAGCCCGAACTTGACGTGGTCACCGGCGTCGTACCAGCCGCCCGTCAGATCGAGTCCGGCGGACTTCCCGTCGTCCATCCCGGAGTCGCCGCGCCAGCTGACGCGGTTGAAGTCGGGGATCGGGCCCGACTGCTGGGCCTCGTAGAACAGCAGCGACTTCTGCAGCGCCTCCCCGTACGCGAACGCCGGGGCGGCGGCTGCGGGGGTGGGCGCCGACAGGGGGAGCAGGGCCCCGGCGACGACCGTCGCGGCGAGGGCGAGGACGCCGGCGGGGCGTCTGCGGGGGTGTGGCGTGTCCGGCTTTCCGCGCCGGAGCAGGTCGGGGAGGCGCAACGGAGTCCCTTTCCGTCGTCGATGGGCAGCCGGTGGCGACACGGCGCCGGGACCCGGGCAAGGTGGCGGCCCGGGTGCCGGCGCGTCACGCCGTGCCTGCCCGCGTGTGGGGGCGGTCGCGCCGGGGGAAGGGCGGCGGACCGTGGTGCGGGCGTGCGGATGCGGCGGGTCGGCTCAGGGGGGCGGCGGCGCGCAACGGCGGGTGCGCGGGGAGAGGGTCTGGATGTGGAGCGGTCGTATGAGTCCCACTATGTGCTGCTTTCTCTCGTCGCTGATGAAAGAGGTTGTACACGCACAGGAGTGGGAGCGCTCCCATCGATATGTTTCATGAAGCCAGGGGTGATGGCCTGTTGTCAACACCCCGGCGGGAAACGCGCACGGCGCCCGGCCCGGCCGATGCCGGATCGGGCGCCGTGGCGGGAGGTCAGGGCGTCGCGGTGTCGAGGTCCTCGAGGTCCATGTCCTTGAGCTTGTCGAACTCCTCCTTGAAGACCTCCTCGGTGAGTTCGCCGATGGCCTTGTTGTCGACGCCGTCGCACTCCGGGGGACGGGAGGCGTTCTCGGTGCTCTCGTCGGCGAACTGCTTGGCCAGGGCGGCCTTGCAGGCCTCGAGATCGGGCTCGGAGCCGGTGTCCTTGCCGGAGTCGGAGCCGGAGTCGGTGGCGACGGCGCTGGGCTCGGCGCTCGACGCGGAGTCGCTGTCGCCGGAGTCGGAACCCCCGCACGCGGTGAGCGCGAACAGCAGGGCGGCGGAGACGCCGACGGCGGAGATGAGACGCATGTTTTCCCCTGAGGCTGGTGAGTAACGAGGCCGCACAGTAGCCGAATTCCCGTTCGGGAAGCTAACCCGTTTGTGGCGCCGGGTAACTACGGTGCTGCAGTGCGCTGTTGTATGGACGGGACCGCCGACGGGGAGAGGACAGGAACGTGACGAGGGTGGAGCTTCCGCCGGAGCCGGCGTGCTTCGTCGACCGGTACGAGCAGCGGGACCGCGTACTCGCGGCGGTGGACGAGTGGACGGGCCGGGACCGGCCGCTGCTGGTCGCCCTGAGCGGACCGCAGGGGATGGGGAAGACGGAGCTGGCCCGGCTGATCGGCCGGCTGCTGCGCGAGCGCTACGCGGACGGGGTGCTGTCGGTCGACCTCGACGACTACCGGCTGGGCGGGAGCCTGGACCCCGGCGATGTGCTGGGACAGCTGCTCGAGTCCCTGGGCGTGGAGCCGGGCTTCGTCGCCGGATCGTTCAAGGCGCGGTGCACGCAGTACTGGAGCCGCACCGCCGGCGCCCGGCTGCTGCTGATCGTCGACAACGCCCGGTACGCCTCGGAGGTCGTGCCGCTGCTGCCCGCGTCCGGGGAGAGCCTGGTGATCGTCACCAGCCATGCCCCGCTGCGTGATCTGGCGGACGGGGCGGCGCTGGGGCTCGCGCTGCCGCCGTTGGAGGAGTGGGCGGCCACCGAGCTGCTGGAGCTGATCGTGCGGGACCCGCGGCCCGCGGCGGAGCCCGAGGCGGTGCGGGCGCTGGTGCGGCTGTGCGAGGGACTGCCGGCGGCGCTGCATGTGGCCGGGGGCTGGGTGCGGGGGCATCGGCTGCGGTCGCTGACGCGGCTGGTGCCGCAGCTGCGGGAGGAGTGGGAGGTGGCGGGGGTCGATGGGGTCGAGCGGTTCTGGGACGTGGTGTACGACGGGCTGTCGGACGGCGCCGCTCGGCTGTATCGGCTGCTGCCGCATCACCCTGGGCCCGCTTTCACGGTGGAGTCGGCGACCGCGCTGTTGGGGCTGGGGCCCGATGCGTGCGAGGAGGCACTTGAGGAGCTCGACCGGGCGGGGTTACTTGATCTGGGTGAGCTGATGGCGGGGGAGGGCGGGCGGCTGCGGCTGCCCGGTCCGTTGCGGGCCCACGCGCTGCGGCGGTCGCGGGGGGACGGGGGTGTGGACGCGGCGCTCGTGCGGTTGGTGCGCTGGCTCGTGCGGCAGTTTCAGCGGGCGGATCTGTTGGCTGCGGGGTCTCGGCTGATCGTGGCGGATTCGGTCGGGGCTGTCGAAGGGGCGCCGGACGTTCCGTTGGAGGGGCGGGCTGCCGGGTGGCTGTACGAGGAGCGGCACACGCTGTTCGCGGCGCTGCGTCTGGCCCATGAGCGGGGGATGGATGTCGAGGTGGTGGCGCTGTCCGAGCCGTTGTGGACGTATGCGCTCGATCATCCTCAGCAGCTTGATGTGGTCGGTGCGCTGCAGATGGCGGTGGATTCGGCTCTGCGACATGGGGGGCGGCCTGCGTGGATGATGCGTACGCGGTGTCAGCTCGCGCGTCATCTGTGGCAGGCGGGTCTGGTCGATGAGGCCGGGCGGGAGCTCGATGAGGCGGCGGGGGCTCTCCGGCTGTTGGGGGCCGGCGAGGAGAAGCTGGCGGCCTCGCTGGTCGAGTTCCGGGGGATGTTGTGCGGGGTGCGGGGGGATTGGGAGGCGGCTGCGGGGGAGTTCGCACGGGCGCTCGCGCTGCATGACGCGATTTCCAATCCGTACGGGGTGCTGTTGATGACGTATCGGTCGGGGGAGGCTCGGGCGAAGCTCGGTGAGCTGGAGGTGGCTCGCGAGCTGCTTGCCGAGGCGCGTGACCGGGCGTTGGCACTGGGGCGTGAGCGGATGACGCGCCGGACCGGCTTCGCGCTCGCCGGGGTGCTGTGCCGGCTCGGGCGGACCGGGGAGGCGAGGCCGTTGTACGAGGAGTCGCTGGAGTCCGCCCGTGGGCGGCGGTCCGCCTTCGACGAGGCGCGGGTGCTCGACGCGATGGCGGAGCTGGCGGAGGCGGAGGGGCTTCGGGAGGAGGCGGGGGAGCGTCGGGCGGCGGCGGGGGTGATTCGGCGGGGGCAGGGGCTTTAGAACGGGGTGGCGGACTCGGTAGGCGTGGCCGGGCGCACGGTGACGTCGTAGGTGCGGTCGCCGATGCGGCAGCGGAGATGTGACGGCTGCCGCCCGGTGTGGACGGCGGAGGCCACGGCGGCGGGGTCGGGGTGGATGATGCGGCCGGCCTCGTTGCGGGGGTGGGCTCGGACGGCGTGGAGGGCCGGGCGGTCGCGGGTGCCGAGGAGGGTGAGCCCGTCGGGGAGGATCGCCGCGGCCGTGCGGCAGCCGGGGTAGGCGTCGAGGGCGTGCCGGATCCAGGCGTCGGCGGCCCAGGGGGCCTGGGGCAGGGGGCGGCGGTACAGGAGGCCGGCGGAGCGGATGTACGGCTCGCTCGCGGCGTCGTACTCCGCGGCGAGGTGGTCTCCGGGGGGTCCGAGGCCTGCGGGGCGGCGGGTCACGCGTATCTCGTCGGCGGCCGTTACGTCGGTGTCGACGTCGAACGCCGCCGGGGTGCGGACGGCGGGGCGGGGCGCGGGCAGGGGGCGGGGTCGGGCGGGTGTGGGCGGCGGGGTCAGGCCGAGGAGGGCGTACAGCTCGGACCTCAGCAGGTCGAGGGCTTGCCCCTGCCGGTCGAAGGCCTGGCGGGCGGCTTGGGCTCCGGGGCCGGGGCGCCAGGCTCGGAGGGCGTGTATGAGGGCGCCGGCGTCCCTCAGGCGGGGGATGCCGCGCAGGAGCGTGTGCATGGGGCTGTCGGGGATCAGCTCGGCGCCGTCGTCCTCGTGGACGCCGACGGCGGGGCGGTCTGCGGCGGCGGTGTAGTACAGGGCGGCGGAGCCGTGGTCGGTGATCAGGGCGTCGGCGGCGATGAGGAGGGAGGCCCACTCCTCGTACGGGTCGGCGATGATCAGGCCGGCGTCGCAGGCGGGGGCGAGGCGTTGGGCGAGCTCGTACGACCCCAGGCGGCTGTGCTCGTTGGGGTGGAGGACGAGGGCCAGCTGGTAGGCGTCGTACGGCAGTCGGGCGGCCAGTTCTTGGGCCAGCCCCGGGTGGCGGTGGAGCAGCGACTCGGGGCCCCAGGTCGAGGCGAGGACGACCAGGGTGCGGGAGCCGGTGCCGAGGGCGGCCCGGTACCGGTCGCGGAGGGGGCGGGAGGCGAGGAGGCGCTCGAGGGTGGGGTCGCCGACGACCTTGGCGGGGGCGGCGTCGTCCCACGCGACGAGGCGGGCGGCCTGATCGGGATGCGCGACGGCGTGCAGCGCGAGGTCCGTACGCCGCAGGAAGACGGGATCGAGCCCCGACGCCGAGTCGGAGCCCTCGCCCGGGAGGGACTTGCTGTACCCGGCGCCGTGGGGCAACAGCACGTGCGTACCGCGGATCAGCCGGACGTCGCCCTTGGGGCTGGCGCTGAGGACCAGGTCGTACGACCCGCGCAGGGCCTCGCTCCACGGGACGGTCCGCCCGCCGATCCGCTCGACGGCGGCGAGGGCGTCGACGCCGAAGTCGGAGCCGGGGACGAGGGTGAACAGCCGGGTGACGCGCTCGTCACCGGCGAAGACGAGGACGGCGTCGAGGAGCCGGTGCAGGGCGACGGCGGATCGGGCGGCAAGGAGCACGGTTGCTCGTTGCTCGTTGCTCGTTGCTCGTTGCTCGTTGCTCGTTGCTCGTTGCTCGTTGCTCCGACCCTTCCATTTTACCGGTGCCCGAACGGAGATACGCGCTGTTTCCGCAGGTAGAAGCAGTATTACGGACATCATCCGGCGGCATGCGACCGATCGTACCGCCGCGATTGCCCGATACCCGATGCACGGACGAGCCCACCAGGGCATGGTGCAGGAAGAATCCGAAGAGGCGGGGGCACATGAGCGACTGGGGAATCGCACTGATCGCGGCCGGAGCGGCACTCGCCGGCAGCATCGTCACCGGCTGGTACGCCCGCAGCGCCGGCCTCCGCCAGGCCGAGGCAGCCCGCCACGCGGGCGACCGCCAGGCGGAGGCGCTGCTGGAGTCCGTAAGACTCACCCTCGAGGGCGCCGAAGCCCAACGCCGCCTGACTCTCCGCCGCCAGACCTACGCCGACTTCCTCGCCGCGGCGGACGCCCGCACGCTGCTCGACCGCCGGGGCCGAGGCACCGGAGACGAGGAGTCCCACCTCCAACGGGCACACGGCGGCATCGCCCTCGAAGGCCCCGAGGAGGTGACCACGGCCGCGGACGCTCTGGTCGCCGCCCTGCGCGGCCACGCCCGAGCGGACGAGCTGAGCGCTGCCAGAGCAGATTTCGTCACGGCGGCCCGCCGGGCGTCGGCGAACCTGCCGGACGCTCGCTGATTGTGGGACTGCGGTTACAGAACGTACTTCATGCCGTGGGGTCGACCCGTTCTGTGGGACAATCCGGCCATGGACGTGACTGAGGCGGATCTGGCCGATGAGCTGGCGGATTATCACCGCAAGTACGCGAAGCGCGTGCCGCTCGGCCTGTCTGATCTGTGCGGTCCCAGTCAAGGGTTGATCGAGCCGCCCTTCACAGTTGTCTGGTCTGGATTGCGTGTATTCGACCTGAGCGACCCGCGCCAGCGACTCTCCCTGTACCGCAACGTGCTGGCAGAGGGGATGCGAGAGGACATCTGTGCTCTCCTCAACCGTCGGCTTCTTGAGGAGCAGTGGCCGCTCCTTCGCCGTGTCCTGGTGCCGGCGGCCCGTCGGGTATGGGAACGACGATTCCCCGAACTCGCCGCCCTGCCCGAGATGACCCGCCCGGCCTTCCTGGACGCCGCAGCGTGAAAATGCCGGCTCTGCATGCCCGTCTCTTGGCGGACGTGATCGAGATCGGTGAGCCTCTGCCCCTTGTCCTTACCGGGGGATACGCAGTCCAGGCTCACGAGATCGTCTCGCGGCTGAGCAAGGACCTTGACTTCGCTACCGACAGTCAGCGGCCGCTGCCCGACATTGCGGACGTCCTCGTCGACGGACTCACGGCGCGCGGGTGGCGGGTACAGGTGATCGAGACGAGCAAGAACTCCGCCCGGCTTCAGGTCAACGGCGCGGAGGGTGAAGAGTGCGAAGTGGATGTCTTGCGTGAGTTCTTCACCCGGAAGCCGGCGCAGATGGCGTACGGGCCCGTTCTGGCTGAACCCGATGTGCTCGGGACGAAGATGCGTGCCTTGTCCGAGCGCGGCGTACCGCGTGACTTGATTGACATCCACTCCGCGTCCCGTTGGTGGAGTTGCTCCGACTTGGAGTCCCTGGGACGAGCTCATTCCCGAGGTCGCTTCACCCTCGAGGGCCTCCAGAACCGGCTTGAGGCCGCTCAGTGGTACGGCGAGGAGGAGTTCACCGAGTACGGTCTTACGCCGGATGAGGTTCGGGTTCTGTACGCATGGGCTACTGCATGGGCTGAGGACCTCGCGCTGCGTCTGCACACCGGTGAGTCACGGGATGAGCAGGAGCCGGGTGACGAGTCCTGGCTTTACGACGTGTAATTCCTCTCCGGCCATTCGCCTGTGTTCGCGGGGAAGACGCAGTAATGGGTACAAGCCGCCGCTCAGTCTACCGGCGCTCGCCCGAACAGGTTCGCGACTGTCCTGGCCCCCAGGCGCTGAGCGCCCTGCTCACCGACCTTGGCCGCAAGACGAACGGCCCTTCCCGGCACCGCGCCGGGAAGGGCCGTAAGGCATGAATCGCGCTACCCCACCGTGCAGGTGAAGTTCGTCGGGTTCGACGAGTTGCCGTTCACCGTGAAGCCGAACGTCGTGGACGCGCGGGCGCCGAGGGAGCCGTTCCACGCCGCGTTGCGGACCGTGACCGCGCCTGAGGTGCCGGTGTTGGTGCCGTTCCAGACGCTGGTGATCGTCTGGCCGGACGGCATCGTCATACCGACGCGCCAGCCGGTGATGGCTGCCGAGCCCGTGTTGGTGACCGTCACCTCACCCTGGTAGCCGCCGTTCCACGGATTGACCAGGCGGTACGTGGCCGTGCAGCCGTCCTGGCCCGACCCGCCGTCGGAGCTCCCGCCGTCCGTTACGCCGCCGTCCGTCGTACCGCCGTCGGTGGTGCCGCCGTCCGTGGTGCCGCCGTCGGTCGTCCCGCCGTCCGTCAGCGTCGGCGTGGTCCAGTTCCGCCAGCTCGCGAGGTTTCCGGCCTTCTTGGACGAGATACGGAACACGCCCGGAGCCGAGCCCGAGTTTTTCAGGAACCGGTTGATGCTCTGCGTCATCGGCGTCTTCCACTCGTTGCGCACCGCGCAGTGGGTGCCGTCGGCGACGTCCGACCAGTAGCTGATGTTGCTCTGCGCGCCGAGCGCCTTGTAGATCTCCGCCGCCCCGAGCGCCGACACGCTGCCGGAGCGCGCCCCGAGCCAGTCGACGTGCGGGTTCTCCATGATGAAGAGCCCGCGTGGCGCCACCAGCCCGACGACCTCGTGCATGTCGACGGGCAGATTGCCCGGGTTCCCGGTGTACGAGCTGAACGCGTCACCCAGCCACGGCTGCTCGGAGTATGCGCTGCTCAGCGGCTGCGAGCCGCTCTCCTGCGCGATCGACCGCATGGCCGGCACACCACCGGTGCCCGACTCGATGGGCATGGTCAGATCGATGCGCTGGTCGAACGCGCCCGCCGTGATCGCCCCCTTGCCGAAGCGCGAACAGCCGGTCACGCCGGTGCCGTCGGCGCTGAGGATGTTGCCGCCGTTCGACTCGATGACGTCGATGATCCGGGAGACGCCCCAGGACCACGCCATCAGCAGACCGGTGCTGCTCGTGGAGCCGTACAGCGTGTAGAACGCGCCGGACTTGGCGTTACGGGCGGTGCCTTCACGTCCGACCGTGTACGGGTCGAAGTTGATGACCGCCGCGCCCGCCGCCTTGATGGTGGCGGTGTCGGCCCCCAGCCCGCCGAAGACGATCACGGCCGGGAACGGGCCCGTACCGCTCGGCAGTTCCACCCGCGCCGAGAAGCTCGCGCTCTTGCCCGAGGCGGAGGCGTTCACCGTGATGCTGGTGGAGGAGACGGATCCCGTCACGGTGGGCTTGGCGGGCTTCTGGCCGTAGATGGAGCGTTCGGCCAGCTCGTGGATCTCGGCGCGGCGGCACCGCCAGTCGCTCTTGCTGGTGATGCGGGTGCCGTTGATCCGGGTGAACGGGTCGGGGAGCAGCGTGTTGGACCCGGCCGGCGTGGTGCCGACCGCGCAGTCGGCGCCGTCGTGCTCGGGTTCGCCGGCCACGGAGGCGGCCGGGATGTCCCGGTCGCCGGAGAGCGGGTTCAGGGTGGCGATCCCGAGGCCGGTGACGGTGACGACGGCGAGGGTGGCGACCCAGGCCCGTGGCAGGAATCTGTGCAGGCGTATGCGCATGGGGGGACTACCTCCGGAGGGGGCACGCGCGGGAGCAGGGCAGGCCTGGACGGCCCATCGGCGCACGCCGGTTGGCGGGGGGTGAGAGCGCGCCGGTTCCGGACCGCCGTCCTGGCCATCCCGTGCCGCGGGCACGGGAGACGGCGTGGCAGTCGGTGCTGGTGTCGAGCGGGGTGCGGGTGCCGGAATCGATGCGGGAGCGCTCCCAGACTAGAAACGGCTCCTGTCCATGACAACCGGCGGGGCCGGGGCGTCTGAGGTTGTCCGTACTCCCTCGGACGCGGCCGGCCGGCGGTCGCACCGTACGATCGCAAAGCGGTCCATGTCCTCACCCGAACCCGCCGACTGTCGGCTCAGCCCGCTCACCGCGTCCGCCGCGGAACCGGCTGCTTTCGGCCACTTTCCCGCGAGCGGAGGCCGCCCCCGGGTGCCGACGTCCCCGGCCGACGCCCTACCGTGAGGGGCACATGTGACGGGCGGTGGCACGCGTGACGACCAAGCAGACGGTCCGCAGGGGACTCCGCCTCGGAGTCCGCATCGGCCTGGCCCTGACCGCCCTGTGGGGGACCCTCACCTGCGTGGCTGCCGCCGCGTTCCTGGGCACCGGCAAACGCGACGCGGCCCTCGACGTCTTCCTCCGCGGCACCGCCGCGACGGCCGGAACGATGGCCGTCTGCACCCTCCTCGGCGCCGCGACCGGCGCCGCCCTGGCCCGCGCCCCCGAGTGGCTGGCCTCCCGCGCCCTGCTCCGCGGCCTCCTCGCGGGCGCCGTCGCGAGCACCGTCTTCCTCGCCGAAGCCCTCGTGATCGGCGCCGCCACGTACGCCGCGATCGCCCCCGTCCTGGGCGCGCTGCTCTGCACACCGGTCATCGGCCTGGTGGCGGCCGTGCACAGCGGCGACGTCCTGGGCCGCACCCACTACCACCCCTGGCTGTGGGGCAAGGAAAAGGCAGCGTAGACCCGCCTATCACTTCAAGAGCGGTCAACGTACGGTTCCGCCCGGAGAACACCACGTCAGGGTGAAAACCGACCCCTTCTCTTGCCTCGGGACGACCGCCCCGGAAGCGTTGTGCGCAAGTATCCGCAACTGGCTTGGAACGGGAACACGACATGGCCCTAGAGTTCGTCGGAATCGACCCGGAGACCACGGGAGGCGGTTCACCGACCGTGTGGGTCGAGGGCGAGACGGCCGATCTCGTCCTGCAGGGCGAGGAGGCCGACGGACTGACGAAGGCCCTGGTGGGCGAGACCGAGTGGGTTGCCGGACACGACACGGGGATTCCCGCGCACGAGACGGTGATCCGCATCCCGGCCCGCATGGTGCCGATCCTGAGGGAGGCGTGTGATGTCGCCGAGCTGCGTGCCGAACTTCGCTGACCTGCTGAGATCCGCCGAACACACCGCGGTGCACCTGGAGATGCGCGACTCCTACGGCATCCGCGACGAGGAGGGCGGCTTCACGGAGTTCCTGCGGACCGGACGGGCCGACCCCGACCCCGATTCGGCGCACTGGCGGGGCTGGATCCCCCTCGTCCGTGAGACCGTCGCCCGGGGGGTGCGGATACGCAGGGCCCGTATCGTCTCCGAGCCGGTCACCGACTACATCCGCTGGGAGCACGCCCAGACCTCGATGAACATCTCCGTCGGCGAGCAGGTCCGCTGGCTCCCCCGGCGCCTCGCCTCCGACATCGCCGTCCCCGGGAACGACCTGTGGCTGATCGACGGACGCCGCGTGGTGTTCCACTGGTTCACCGGTGACGGCGACTGGGCGGGACACGAACGTACGGAGGACCCCGACATCGTGCGCATGGCCGCCGCCGCTTTCGAGGCCGTGTGGGACCGCGGCATCGACCACGCGAAGTTCGCCGTCTGATCCGGCGTACGAGCCCATGCCTGCCTCCCCCTCCTCCAGCGCCCAGGCGGCGCGCATAGCCCTGGCGAGACGTCTGCAGCATCTCCGCCAGGACGCCGGCCTCACCGGGAAGGAGCTGTCTGCCCGGTGCGGATGGCATCCGGCGAAGACGACCCGTATCCAGAAAGGCGAGTCCGCCCCCTCCGACGCGGACATCAAGGCCTGGTGCACGGCCTGCGGATCGGCGGACCAGACGGAGGACCTGATCGCCACGGCGCGGGCGGTCGACTCCATGTACGTGGAATGGCGGCGCATACACAAGAACGGCATGCGCAAGGTCCAGGAGGACTTCTACACCCTGCACGAGCGGGCCGGGATCTGCCGGGTGTACAGCTCCAACGCCGTCCCCGGCTTCTTCCAGACCGCCGACTACGCCACGGCGCTGCTGCGGTCGATCACCGACTTCCAGGGGACCCCCGACGACGTCGCCGACGCCGTCGCCGCCCGGCTGGCCCGCAGCCGGTTCCTCTACGAGGGCGGGCACCGTTTCGTCGTACTGCTGGAGGAGTGGGTCCTGCGCGCCCGGATAGGTGATCCGGCGACGATGACGCACCAGCTCAGGCATCTCCTCGACGTACTGCCGCTGCCGTCGGTCTCGCTCGGCGTCATCCCGTTCAGCGCCCCGCGCGTGGTGTGGCCGCTGGAGGCGTTCTACGTCTTCGACAACGCCCACACCGTGGTGGAGACGCTGACGGCGGAGATCAACATAAGGCAGCCCCGCGAAATAGCGGACTACCGCAGGGCGTTCGCCGAACTCGCGACGATGGCCGTCTTTGGCGCCGACGCCCGCGCCCTCGTCGAGTCGGCGATCCGCACTCTCACCTGAGGTCGCGCAATCTTTCGCAATACCGTTGAGCCCGCTCTCCGGGCCTTCGTACGGTCGTTGATGCCGCGACCAATGTTCCAGGCGCGGCGACTGTGGAGAAGCGGCTCAGTCCACGGCCGGGCAGAGCCATCCCGTCGGAGGGGTGACCCCGTGTCGATGAACACCGCCAGAGCCGCGTCGACGGGCACCCCCCGGTACAGCGAGACGATGCCGTGCGAACCACAGTCGGCCCGCCGGGCGCGACGCCTCATCCATACCGTCCTCAGTGTCTGGGACGTCCGTGAATTAGCCGACACGGCGACCCTGGTGGTCTCCGAACTCGTCGGCAACTCCGTCCAGCACACGCCGTGCGCGCTGCTCAGGGTCACGATAAGCCGCCCCGTCCCGCACCGCGTGAAGATAGCGGTCACCGACAAATCGAGCACCGCCCCCGACATGGCCGACCCGGTCGCGGAGGCCGAGCGGGGGCGGGGCCTGTTCCTCGTCGACATGCTGAGCGACCGATGGGGCTACGACCGCCACCGCTGGGGGAAGACGGTGTGGGCGGAGCTGGAGGTCCCGGCGTACTGACACCGGAGTACGGCGCCGACCCGACCCGCCTCTTCCTGGCGGGCAGCTCCGCCGGCTCCAACATCGCCTCCGTCTGCGCCCTCACCCCGAACGACCCGAAGTTCCAGCCCGGCTTCGAGTCGGCGGACACCTCGGTCACCGGGGCGATCTGCTTTTACGGCTACTACGGCCACTACTTCGGCGATCCCCCGGACGAGCCGGCGCCCGCCCTCCAGCCCCAGGGCTACGTCCACCCCGACGCCCCGCCGATCGTTATCGCCCACGGCACGCGGGACGGCCTGGGGACCGTCGAGGGGGCTCGTAACTTCGCCGCGCAGCTCCGCCGGGTCTCGAAGAACGCCGTGGTCTACGCCGAACTCCCCGGCGGGCTGCACTCGTTCGACGTCTACCACTCGCCGCGCTTCGAGGCGGTGGTGGACGGGGTGGATGCCTTTGCGGCCTGGGTCCTGGCCGCGCGCTCGACCTCGGGATCCTGAATCCGAACGCCCGCCTCCTGGCACACTCCTCGGATGACCAACGCATCCCCGCCCCGTAGCCCGCTGCTCACCCTCACCGGCTTACTGCTGCTGCTGACTGTGTCGGTGAACCTGCTGGCGAGCTGGAGCTCGTGGGGGAACGGCGCCCGGGTGGCGGCGTTCGCTGCGGTCACCGTTGTCGCCGGCGGTGTGTCCGCGCAGCTGCGGGGGCCGGCGGCGGAGGCTTTCGCGGCGATGACGCTGCTGCTGACGCTCGCGACCGCGGCGGCGGTGGAGGCGCTGGTCGACCCGTCGGACGACTCCGGCTTCTGGACCCTCGCCCTCGCGCTGCTCACGGCTGGCTGGCTCGGCTACGGCCTGCTGCTCCGGGAGCTGCGGCTGCCGCTGCCCGCGTGCGTCGCGGCGGGGCAACTGGTGCTGCCGCTGCTGGCCTTCGCGGCCGGCAGCGAGGCGGGTGCCCCGTGGGCGCTGATCGCGACGGGGCTTGCCGACGTGGCGGTGTGGCGCGTGACCACCCGCCCGTCGGTACGAACGACGGCCCTTGTCGCCGCCTTCGTGGTGGGTGGCTGGGGGGTGCTCGACGCGATTGCCCGCATGGGCTGACCCGGCGCGTAACGCCGATCGCGAACGCTCACCCGACCCAGCAGTAGACGCTCCGGCCCTGGTCCCGGGCCTTGCGGACCAGGGCGGCCACATCGCTGAGGATCAAGTCGGCGAGCTCGGTGTTGAAGACTCTGCGGCTCCCTTCCTGCCGCAGGAACCATGCGGCGGCGGCGTCCTTCAGCTCGGACCGGCCGGCCTCGGCGAGCGCCGTGCACAGGAGGGGAGAGAACGCGAAGACGACGGGCCCGTCATCGTCCTTGCCGGCGATGAGGTGAGGCTCGCCGGCGGCGATGAGTTCCTCGAAGCTGACGTCGGTGAGCAGGGACTCCCATTCGAGCACGGCCTCTTCGGGATCGAAGTTGCCGAAGGGGAGCGACTCGAATACGCGACGCGGCCCGGTCCGGAGAACCCGAGAGGCCGACTTGTCATCGGGAGCGGCGAAGAACCTAACGATGGTGCTCATTCCGGCATCATGCCTGGCTACCCGCACCCGTCCACGTGATTCCGCAGAGCAGGGCCTAAAGTCGGGCAGTATGACAACCGCCCTGGTACTGATCGATCTGATGCCGCGCATCATCGCGCTACCCGTAGCCCCGCACACGGGCGACGAGGTGCTGAACCGATGCCTCGAGCTGGCTGACGCCTTCCGCGCCCAGGGACGACCGGTGATTCAGGTCCGCGTAGACCGCCCCAACGTCGCCGAGCAGCCCCCGGGCAGTGACTTCGCGCCCGGCGTGGTGCAGGACGGGGACGTCGTGGTGGTGAAGCGCAGCGTCGGCGCGTTCGGGACGACGGATCTGGACGCTCAGCTGCGGAAACTGGGCGTGGAGACGGTCGTCATGGGCGGACTGGTCACCAACATGGGCGTGGAGTCCACGGCCCGGGCCGCGAGCGACCTCGGCTACGAGGTCGAGTTCGTCGCCGACGCCATGTCGGGCCTGGCGGCGGAGGAACACGACTTCGCGGTGACGACGATCTTCCCGCGCTTCGGCCGGGTCACGGCGACGCGGGACTACCTGTAGCGGCTCGGGTCCATCCCTCCACGGAGCGGAGCGGCTCTAGAAGAGCGCGTCGAGGCGAGGCAGGCGCCGAGCGATCTCCGACGGATCGTCGAAGCAGAAGCGCCAGTCGGGGTCGAGGGCCGGGTAGCTGATGGTGAACGACCCGCCGGGCAACTCCTCGCCGGTGGCGCGCTTGTACGCCTCCCAGGCGATGCCCAGCACGTCCTCGCATTCGAGATCACCGCCGTCGGCTGCCGCCAGAACGGCAGGGTGATCGGCCAGCGAGTCGGGATCGCCGACGGCCTGCTCGAAGACGGTACGACCCTGCGCGATGAGCCATCCCCGGAAGTACTCGAAGCCGTCGTCGGAACAGCCGCCGTTGATCTGATAGGCGGCGGCCCACAGCGGTGCCCGATAGCTGGCGGCCATCAGATCCCAGAAGCGCTGCTGCGCTTCGACGATCTCCTCCGGGTCCTGGGCGGCAAGTATGACGACGGCCTGGGCGGCCACCGCCTCGGCGTCGGCGGGGTCAGCGACCTGGGCGCGGGCGTCGTCGATGAGGTGCCAGAAGCGGTTGATGTCCATGGCCGCTGAGCATGGCAGCGAGGTGTGACATTGATGCGGTTGGCCGGTTGGGATTCGCCGTCGGCTGCTCGTGCCCCCTGTCGGTGCCGGGGACTAACGTGCTTGCCGTTCAGAGGAGAGCCATGGAATCACAGAGCAACTGGACCGGAGTCCGGGAACGTGTCCAGGCCGTGGTCGGTGTGTTCGAGCCGGTCCTGACCGCCGAGGAAATCGCCGAGGTTGAAGCGCAGTACGGTGTCACGCTCCCCGCGGAATACCGCAGCTTCCTGGCGGAGGTGGGAGCGGGCGGGCCCGGACCCGAGTTCCGGCTGATGTCGTTGCGTCAGGTCGACGGGAACTGGGGCTGGGTCTATACCGGCGGCCTCCAACTCATCCCGCTGAACCCGAGTGGACCCTTCATCGAGACGGAGGACTGGGCCGACCACCAGCTGGCGGCCCTTCGTGCGACTGGACACGAGCCCACCGTCCGCGACGAGCACGAGGACTACCTGAACGACTACTACACGGCCTTCGGCGCCGACGCGGAGCGGCGCTGGGCCGAAGACCGGGACCGCGGCTCGATCGTCATCAGTGATAGCGGCTGCGGGATGACGAGCTACCTCATTGTCGTCGGCCCGTGTCGCGGAGAACTCCGCGACCGGGACGTCGGGTCCAACTCGGACTATGTACCGATCGTCGATGGCCAGGGCAGACGTCACAACTTCCGTTCCTGGTACCTCGAATGGCTTGAGCGACGCGAGAGGGAAACCCTGGGGCCGACCGGGTCAGCCGTGTCCTGAACATCAATTCTTGAGCGCAGCGACCCGCCGCGTGCGATCCGCCAGGAGGCGTACGGGCCGAACGGTGGGATGCTTGCGCAATTGTGCGGTCAGGGTCTCGAAGTGGTCGTCGCCGCGCGCCGAGGACACATGCTCGTACTCGTCCAGGAAGCGGCCCCACGAATCGCACGAGGCGTCGAGGTGCCCCAGGCGGTACTGCCGCTGGGCGAGTACGGCGTACGCGTGTGTCCGTCCCTGGCGCTCGACTGCCGGCTGGGCCTTGATCGATTGTTGGAGGGCCTTGATGCTGCCGGGGAGATCGCGCTCCTGGTACAGCACGTGGGAGACGTGGAACAGGTACGCCGTCCGGTCGTACCCCCCGATGGCGTCACGGCGGCTGTCCGCGAGGGACAGAGCCGTCTCCGCCTCCTGGAGCCGGGTGTGTGCCGTGCGGCGGTCCCCGACCATGCTGGCGGCGTGCGCCTGCTGGCCGCGCAGGAACGCGACCAGACGCGGTCCCGCCGACGGGGCGGCCTCGGCGGCCGAGTCCGCCAGTTCGAGGGCGCGTTGTCCGTGGCCGAGGTTCGATGCCTGGAGGCTCATTCCGCGCAGGGTCCGGCAGTACGTGACGTGGTCCTGGGCTTCGCTCGCCAGCTTCAGCGCTTTGAGGTAGTACGTCTGGCCGAGGCCGTGTGCCTTCTCGTACATCGCCATCCAGCCCGTCAGATACGTCAGGTCGGACGCCGCGGCGAGCATGTCCTGCCGCACCTTCGTCGTCGCCTGCGCGCGCAGCCACGGGCCCACCGTGTTGACCAGGAAAGCCGCGGCCATGGGGCGGGCGTGCCCCGCGCCGAGCTCGTCGAGGATGTCAGCGATCCGCTCGGTCATGGTGCGCAGAGCTTCGACCTGGGAGGCACCCACCCGGACGGTCGCCTTTCCCGGACCCGGTGATCGATCCGCCGCGAGTGCGGAGGCTCCGGCGAAGCCGGGAACAGACAGCGCCGCCGAGAAGACGCCGGCCGAGAGAACGCTGCGACGAGACGGATCCATGTCTGCCTTTCCGAGATCTATTAGCTCTTCCACGGTGTCCGTGCCGATTGCTCCGGGCAGGGACGGGGCGGGCGGAAGACCCGCTTCGGTGTGGGTGACCGGACGGCCGAGCTGCTCCGAGAGGACCGCGACGATGAGCGGCCTGACCTCAGGTCTCGGAACCGTGCCGCCGATCCAGTGCGAAACCGTGGACTGGCTGTAGCTGAGATCGAGGCCCGCCTGGCGGCCGAGGCGGTTCACGCGCTGCGCGAGCTGTGTGCGGGTCAGTCTCGCCTGGTCGAGCAGCCCGGCGAGTGCTGAGTTGGGTGTGCGCAATCTCGCTGCCATGTCTTCTCCCGACGGCGTTCATGACGTTCACGGTCCCACCTGCTCTCAACGATACCCACAGAGAGTGATCGAGCGGTTACCTCTTGAGAGAGCTCGACCGATCGAACGACCAGGGAGCGCCAATGCCGGCCAGGGCAAGGGATCACGTCATTGCCGCGGAGGATTCGACCCCGTGGGACAACCCCGACCAGTTGCAGCAACTGAGACTGGACAGCGATCCCGCATCAGCGGCGGTCGGCCGACGGTTCGTACGTGCATACGTGGATCGCCATAGACCGGGCGCTGGAGAAGACCACCTCGACACGGTGGAGTTGATCACCAGCGAGCTCGTTACGAACGGCATTCGATACGGCACGCCGGACGCCGAGTCGCTGTACGTCGTCGTGCACGTCACCGACGAAGTGACCCGCATCGAGGTGCAGGACGCCGTGCGCTGCCAGCTCCGAACGAGTCCGCCAGGCTCCTCGGATGACCGGGGGCGGGGGCTGATCATTCTCGACGGGCTGTGCGTGTGGGGCGTACGGGACCTTCCCGTAGGGAAGGGCGTCTGGGCAATGGTCGCAGTCAACGGCCGTGGTGAAGAAGCTGCTTCGGAGCGCCACAAGATCAGATAGCGTGCGCGGCTATGGGTGAGCTGATAGTGATCAGGCACGGTCAGACCGAGTGGAGTCTGTCGGGCCAGCACGCTGGGCGGACCGACGTTGCGCTGACGGAAGCGGGCGAGGCGGCGGCTCGTGGCCTTGCTCCGCGGTTGGCCCACCGCCGTCTGGTCGCCGTGTTCAGTAGTCCTCTGCGTCGTGCCGTGCGGACTGCTGAGCTCGCCGGGCTGACCGGCGTCAAGCCGGATCCCGACCTCGTGGAGTGGGACTACGGCGGTTACGAAGGCATGACCGCGGAGCAGATCCGTGACGCGAGGCCGGGGTGGGATTTGTGGAGGGACGGCGTCGTTTCCGGTGACGTCGGTCATCCCGGGGAGGAGCTGCAGCAGGTTGCTGCGCGTGTGGACGCGGTGCTGGGTCGCCTGCGGCCGTTGCTGAATGAGGGGGATGTCGCCGTGGTCGCGCACGGCCACCTGGCGCGTGTGCTCGCCGTGCGGTGGCTTGGCCTCGACGCGTCCGCGAGCCGGCTGCTCGGTCATCCGCATCCGGGCACTTTGAGCTTCTTGGGGACGGAGGACGGGCAACCCGTGATTTCCGCTTGGAACGTCCCGTAGGACTACGTCAACGCGCCCGATACAGACTGGTGCCGTGACGTTCTCGGCAGCGGGAGTCCGACAGGGGAGGTGGAATGGGTAACTCGTCGGTGCTGGCGGCCGGAAGGCGCCATTCGGTCGCGCGGCGTGAGGACGGATCCGTGGTCGCCGTCGGTAATTCGGCCGTCGGTGAATGCCGTGTCGCGGGGTGGGAAGGCGTCGTCGCGGTGGCCGCCGGGAATGTCCATGCCGCGACGAACACCGGTAGGTCTCATACGGTCGGACTCCGGTCGGACGGCACCGTGCTGGCAACCGGCTGGAACGGCGACGGGCAGTGTGATGTCGCCGGATGGCGGGATGTCGTGGCCGTTGCCGCAGGGTGGCGTCGGACGCTTGGGGTGCTCGGGAACGGGCGTGTGGTGGCCGTCGGGCGGGGGGCGGAAGGGCAGTGTGACGTGGGGTTCTGGCGTGAGATGGTCGCCGTCTCGTGTGGTGACTGGCATTCGGTTGGTTTGCGGTCGGACGGGTCCGTGGTGGCTGTGGGGAACGGGCGGCGGGGGCAGTGTGCCGTTGGGGGGTGGCGGGATCTGGTTGCCGTGTCGGCCGGGTATCTCCATACCGTCGGTCTCGGAAACGGTGGGCGGGTGGTGGCGACCGGAGCCCGGGGGAGTGGGGCGTGTGAGGTAGGTGAGTGGGAGGGCGTGGTGGCGCTCGATGCGGGCAGCTATCACACCGTCGGGGTCACTGCGTCCGGGCGGGTTCTCGCGGCGGGAGACAACCGTTTCGGGCAGTGCGACGTTGGTGAGTGGCGTGGCATTGTCGCTGTGGCGGCAGGTTCGACGCACACCCTTGGCCTGCGTGCCGACGGCACAGTCGTGGCTGCGGGGAACAACGCCGACGGGCAATGTGACGTCGGGGCCTGGTCTGGGGTTCGGGTTCCGTAGGTAGCCCGGTTCACCATGTGGGGCCACATGATTTCCCGAAACCGCTGGCTTGATCGCCAGGGATGTGCGGGGGCGCGCGGCGAACCCGCGTGCAACCACAACTCCCCAGCTCAATTAGGGAATCGGCGGCGGCTCCCGTTACGCTCGCGCCCAGACAACCCCATAAATGATCGACCCCGGCGGTGCTACCAACACCCCGGGGCCCGACAACGAAGAAAGCACTCTTCGATGCGAGTTCACCTTACCGCGCGCACGCGCGGCTTCACCGTCCTGGGTAACGAAGTCCTCCAGGACCGCCGCCTCAGCTTCACCGCCCGAGGGCTCCTCGGCTACCTTCTCTCCCTCCCCGACGGGACCCGTGAGGACGTACGCACTCTCGCCGAGAGGAACACCGGCCTCGGTCGTCAGAGCATCGCCAATGCCCTCGATGAGCTCGTCGAGTTGGGTTACTACGAGCGCCGCACCGTGCGGGGGACCGACGGGCGGGTCCGTACGCTGACCGCCGTGTATGACACTCCGCAGACCTCGGCGGAACCGATGCCCGGCCAACCGGGACCCGGTTCCTCGACACCCGGGGAATCGGGAACGTCCCCCCAGGGGGAAAAGAACCAGGTGAAAGAACCCACCCACCCCGCGCCCGCGCCCGTGCGCGAGATCCGCGCGCACGCGGGGGAGCGCGCCGACCAGCCGGCCGCCGCACCGCTGCCGGAGGAGCACGCCCCCGCCGCCGCCCTCCTCACCCGCCTGGCCCGCACCGAACCCCGCCTCACCCTCGGCGCCGCCGACACCCTCGCCCTGGCCCCGCTCGCCGCCCGCTGGCTGGAGCACGGCGTCACCGAGCTCGAAACGCGCAGCCTCCTCACCTCCGGCCTCCCACCCCGGATCCACAGCCCCCGCGCACTCCTCGCCGACCGCCTGACCCGCAAACTTCCCGCCCCACGGGCCCACTCCGACCCGTACGCCCCGGCCGCACCCCTACCGGAGTGCACATCCTGTGGCGCCCCGCTACACAGGGGCGCGCACGCCCGCGTCTGCGCCCGCTGTTCCACGCAGGCGCTGTCCGCGGGATCGCCCGGCCGGGTCGCCGGGCACGCCGAGGACGCGCCCTCAGCCGGCGTGCACGTCGTCGAACGCGCCGCCGAGCTTCGCGCCATCGTGCGCGCCGCACGGCCACACCATGCGCGAGCGGCGTGATCCGGTGCCTCTTGGGCGCGGGTCTGCCCAGGGAGGAGCGTGTGTGGACGTCAGCCGTTCTCGTCGTAGGCCCAGAAGCCGCGGTCATGGATCACGGGGAAGGTCTGGCGGGTGGTGGTGATCCAGGTCTCGATCCTGGCGTGTGACGTCCGGATGGCGGTGATCAGTCCCTCGATCACTTCCAGTTTTGACTCGCCCACGTTCCGGCGGAGTTCCTCCATGGAGACCTCTCGGTAGGTCATACCGAGTTGCCACCAGAACCGCATGAGGCAGCGGCACTCCTGGGGACGCCGATCGTCGGCGAGGCGATCGTGGACTATTCGCCGAACCCTCGCGCGCTGGTCGTCGTCACGAAACCCGTGGCTGAGATCAGTCAGAGACACATGCGGATAGTACGTGTGGGTGTGCGACCGGGTCGTGAAGCCGTGAGTGCCGTCGGGTGGTACCGCGGACCGTCTTTCCCGGGAGACCTCCCCCTCCACGCGACCGCGAACATGGTCCAATGACGGCGCACATCCCAGGCCATCCGGTGCTGGGGACGGCCGAGTTCCGAACGGGAGACGTATGACCGAGGAGGTGGCGGGCAGAGCCTTTCCTCTGTCGTATTGGCAGCCGAGGAGCCTGTCGGAGATCGGCTGCAGGGTGACCTGCGTCGAAGAAGTCGTTGTGCAAGCTGATCTGGCCGCACGTCTCTACCAGGTAGAGGGGGCAGGCTGCCTGGCCGGGGTCTCTCTGTGGAGGGGCGTCGACATCCCGGGGAAATCGCTCGGTATTGGCATCGGCCCGACTCGTTGGGCGATCATCCATACCGATGACGAGTTCTTTCAGACCGTGACGCGGGGTCCCCGGAGCGGGGAGCGAACTCTGCGTAAGGTGCAATTCGATGAATATTTGGAGATTCCGGGCGACTGCTTCATCGACAGGGAACTCGCGATCAACACCGTGTCATCGTGGATGAACGAGGAGGTGCTGTTGCCCGCAGCTGGCTTCTCCAACGACCTGTTCGGATAGAACCGCTGTCAGGCGAGATGGTCTTGTGACCGGATCAACCGAGACCCTGATCCCGAGCGCAGATGCATCCTGCAGAATTGTGGCGAGAAATTGGAGCGGGTAATCCCCACGGATTACCGACCCGTCGGTGCGCGAGGTCGGCGCTTGCATCGACTCGTCCTGCCTGTGTCGGGTATGAAGTTCGAGGCGCGCGCGGGTGGCGTTCGAGCCCCTTCCCGGTGCACCCAGAAGTAGCTCGACGAGATCGCGAAGTGGCTCAGAAGGTTCTGGGGCCTCTTCTCCTGTTGGGAAGAGGCCCCACCATAACTGTCCAGAATGGTCAGCAGTGCATCTGGTTCAGTCTGGCGGTATTGATGTGGTCGAAGAATACCACCGGGAAGGCGAATCCATGATTCCAGTCCTGGAAGCCCGGGCCAGGCATTTCCGGACCGACGACCTTCTCGGAGGTCCACAGTGTGGCACCGTTGAAGTCTCGAAGTGAGATCCCGCCGTAGAACACCCAGACATCGCCGGAGCCGAACGACGACGTCGCGACACGGGACTCGAAGCGAGCCCTTCCGTCTGACCAGAAGATGATCCTCAGTGGCTCAATGACGCAGTTCCCGACGCTGATCCGCGTACCCTCCGGCCACGGGCACGTTTTTTGTACGCGAGGTTCTCTGGAGATTTCGCGATCCGGCTCGATCGGGATTGAAATCGAGTCAACTGGGGGGTCATCGTTGCATTTTTTCGACTTGACGCCTTCCAGCCTTGCGGTGTCTTCGTTTGCGCTCTCTGTCATTGCGTTGCCTCTCCTGAGACCCGACTGGACTAGCGATGCGTAACCACAGAAACTCAAGGGCATCGCTATTCGGTCACACAAGACACTGTGCGGCAGCGGCCAAGTCGGCGCATCTACAACACGACCTCACCATGGACTGTCCCACAATGGCGGCCGAGGCCCGGACCGGGTGCTGGGCCCGATTCTCGCGGGACTTCGACGCGAGGTCGTGGCAGCCACGGACACGCCGGAGCCGTGTCCGTGTAGACGCCATCCAGTTGCCTTACCCGACCTGATGCCGGCGCCATCCGACCGCAGCCCTCACGACAGCTCCACCGCGATATGCGGAGCAAGCGCCCGCAGGAAATCCCCCGCGTCGAACAGCTCCCCAGCCGAAGCAACCCCCGTCGTCCGCGTCCGCCCGGAGAGGATCCGCTCCACCGCCTCCACCGCCAACGGCGCCGTCACCGCATAAATGTCCTGCCCCCTCGCCACAGCACGCCGCTCGGCGCCGTCGGAGCGGACCACGACATCCACCACGAACGTCTGCCCGGACCGCCCGCGCTCGTCGACCGCCGAAGGCGACGGTGTCTCCGGCGACGCCAGGTCACCGGCCGCCTCCGTGGTCATATACGTCCGGACTTCCGGAACCGCGAGATGGCTCGGGATCGTGACGACGTCCGCCATCGTGAACTCCCCGATCACCGACCGCATGCCCAGCGGCTCGGGGAACGGCCACTTCAGCGTGGGCAGCGCGTCGTCGTGATACGTCAGCCGACCGTCCGTGAACCGCACCCGGCGCCCGTTCCGCCGCTCCCCGGAGACCTTGCCCGCCGCGCGGGTGCCCTCCGTGGGGTGCCAGCTGTCGAGGCCGTACGCGACGTGCACCTCGTCCGCCGACGTCCAGTCGCCCATCGCGGCCGTCGTCAGGAGGTCGCCCAGCCCGCCGTAGAACGCCATCGCCGGGAGGACCGTCACGTCCCCGGCCCGGTCCCCGAAGTCCGCGAACGTGTCCGCGTTGGCCTCGATCTCCGCCGCCACGTCCACGTACGGGATACGGGCCCGCAGCGCCGCCTCGATCACCGGAGCCGCCGTCGTCGCGAACGGCCCCGCGCAGTTGATCACGGCGTCGGCGCCGGACAGCGCACCGTCGAGCGAGGCAGGGTCGTCCACCGACGCCGTACGAGCCTCGAGCCCGGGGTAAGACGCCGCCAGGTCACCCAGCTTGGCGCCGTCACGCCCGACCAGCACCGGTGTGAACCCCCGCTCCAGCAGCCGCGCCACCACGAACCGCCCCGTGTGCCCGTACGCACCGAATACCGCAACCGAACCCATGGTTCCCGTCCTCGCCCTCGAATCGATCAACGAGAACCATCCTGCTGGGACGGGCACCCGGCCACCAGCGTCCGGAACGACATGCCCCGTACAATTCCCGACATGAACTCAGTCGCCCTCGTCGCCACCGACGGCATGCTGCACTTCGAACTGTCCCTCGCCCACGAGGTCTTCGGCTCCGCCCCCGACGCCGTCCCCGGCCCCTGGTACGACCTCGACGTCTGCGGACCGGCCCCCGTCCGCTTCGGCCGCTTCCTGCTCGAGCCCGATCACGGCCTCGACCGGCTCCCGAGCGCCCACACCGTGATCGTCCCCGGCTGGGACGACATCGACGGCGATCTGCCCGCCGACCTGGTGGACGCCGTACGCGCCGCCCACGAGGCCGGCGCCCGCATCGCCTCCCTGTGCACCGGCGCCTTCGTACTGGCCGCCGCCGGGCTGCTGGACGGCAAGCGCGCGACCACCCACTGGGCCCACACCGACGCCCTGGCCGCGAGATACCCGCGGGTCGAGGTCGACCCCGACGTCCTCTACGTCGACAACGGCACCGTCCTCACCTCCGCCGGCAAGGCCGCCGCGATGGACCTGTGCCTCCACCTCATCCGCCTCGACCACGGCTCCGCCGTCGCCAACATCGCCGCCCGCCGGCTCGTCGTACCCCCGCACCGGGCCGGCGGGCAGGCCCAGTTCGTCACCACACCGGTCCCCGCCCGCGACGACCATCCGCTCGCCGACCTGCTCCCGTGGGTCCTGGAGCGCCTGGACCAGCCGCTGACCGTGGAGGACCTGGCCCGCCGGGCGCGGATGAGCTCGCGCCATCTGACCCGCCACTTCCACGCCGCGACCGGCACCACCCCGCTGCAGTGGCTGCACACCCAGCGCATCCGCCGCGCCCAGGAACTCCTCGAGCACACCGACGACAGCGTCGACCGCATCGCGGACACGACCGGCATGGGCACCGCGACCACCCTGCGCCGCCACTTCAACCGCACGGTCGGCGTGCCCCCGGACAGCTACCGCCGCACGTTCCGCTCACGGGCGCGCGAGGCGTAGGGACTCAGCCGAAGATCGCGGTGGGTTCGCCGGTGTACCAGGCATTGGCGATCCGAAGCCGCCGGATGACCCAGCGCGAGCCCTCGCGGACCAGCTCGACGTCGTACGGGTTCTTCAGCAGCGCGTGTACGGCGGGATCGGCGACGAGCAGGTGCTGGGCCTCCACCAGCGCGGTGAGCCGCGCGGTGTCGCCCTCGATCGCGATCCGGACGTTGGTGACCTGGTGCGTGGTGTCCACCCGGCCGGTGAACAGGGCCAGAATGGTGCCGACGATGCTGTCGCGCCCTGTCATCAGCGGCGGTTCGCCTCCCCATTTGGCGGCGGCCGGGCGGAAGTCCAGCTCGGCGTCGGCGGCGAAGGCCGAGGCGAAGAGGTCCTTGTCCTTGAGGTCCTGGCCCAGGCCGAAGCGGTACAGCGCGTCGGTGATCTCCGCACGGTCCCCGAGTTCCGCGACGACCGCGGCGGTGTCGTCGGCGGGGGCGGTCAGGGCGCGGTCGTGGGTGACGTACATGATGTTCTCCCGGGCAGGTGGTGGGCCTCTCGACGCCTTCGATCCTGCTGCGGTCCGAAAAGCGCATCAACGCGCATCCGCGCAACAATCGTGAAGCCCCGATTAACGACGGGAGGGCGAGGGATGCTGGAACGGCACGAGCTCGAGGCGTTCCTGACGCTCGCCGAGGAGCTGCACTTCGGCCGCACCGCCGCGCGGCTGCACGTCTCCACGGCCCGGATCAGCCAGATCATCGCCAAACTCGAGCGCCGTATCGGCGTCCCCCTGTTCAACCGCACCAGCCGCCGGGTGGAGCTCTCCCCCGTGGGACGGGAGCTGTACGAGGAGACCCGTCCCGCCTGGTCCCGGATCACCGCCGCGGTCGAGCGGGCCGTCGACGCCGGACGCGGGCTGACCGGCCTGCTGCGGGTCGCCTTCACCGGACCGGCGGCCGGCCAGCTGCTTGCCGGGGCCGCCCAGGCGTTCCGTGAACGGCACCCCGACTGCGAGGTCCGGCTCAAGGAGGCGCACCTGCCGCAGGTCCTGCCCTGGCTGCGCGACGGCGCCGCGGACCTGGCGCTGACCTGCCATCCCATGCGCGAGGACGGCATCACCATGGGACCGGTCCTGGTACGGGAGGCGCGTATGCTCGCCGTACCGACAGCGCACCCCTTCGCCCGCCGCGCTACCGTCTCCGCCGAGGACCTGGCCCGCGTCACCGTACTGCGGCTGCCCGACACGCTCCCGGAATCCCTGCGCGACGACCTCGCACCACGCCTGACCCCCTCGGGCAAGCCCATCACCCCCGGCCCCTCGGCGGCGACCTGCAACGAGACGCTGACCCTCGTCGGCGCCGGGGAGGGTGTCTTCACCGTCGGCGCCCACACCAGGCGCTACTTCGCCCGCCCCGACGTCGTCTACGTCCCCTTCGAGGACGCCCCGCCCGTGGAATGGGGCCTTGTATGGCCCGCCGACGGCGCGACGGCCCGCGTCCGCGCCTTCAGCGAGACGGCGCTCGGCCTGGTGCGGAACACCTGACCGTCACCGGCGCGGCGCTGTCGATTCCCGTACGACCAGCTCCGTGGGCAGCACCCGGTGGGTGTGGCCCGCGCCCGGGTCGGCGATCTCCGCCAGCAGGATGCGGGTGATGGTGGAGCCGAGCTCCTCGACCGGCTGGCGGACGCTGGTGAGGGGCGGATAGGCGTAGCGGGCGATGTAGGAGTCGTCGAAGCCGACGAGGGCGACGTCGTCGGGGACCCGGCGGCCCTGGCGGCGCAGCTCCAGCATGGCGCCGACCGCCATCACGTCGGAGGCGGCGAAGACGGCGTCGATCCGCGGGTTGCGTTCAAGAAGTGATCGCATGGCGGCCATGCCGCCCTCCTCGGTGAAGTCCGCCGTGGCGACGGGGCAGTCCTCGACCGCGAGGCCCGCCTCGTCCATTGCGTCCTGCCAGCCGCGCAGCCTGCTGCGGCCCACCTCCATGTCCAGGGGGCCGGTGATGGTGGCGATCGTGGTGCGGCCGCAGGCGACGAGATGGCGGCCGGCCTCCCGGGCGCCGCCCAGGTTGTCGGAGCAGGCGTAGCTCAGGGACTCGTCGGCGTCGCGGCGGCCGGCCAGGACGGTCGGCAGGCCCAGGTGCTCGAGGATGTCCGGGAGCGGGTCGTGCCGGCGGACGGAGAGGAGCAGGACGCCGTCCACGCGGCGCTCGGCGACATGGCCGGTGAGCTGGTCGCGCTCGTCGCGGTCGCGGACCAGGACCAGCTGGAGCTGGGTGCGGGTGTCGCGCAGGGCGGCGCTCACCCCGCGGATCACGGCGGAGAAGTAGGGCTCGGCGCCGACCTTGCTCTCGGCCTCCGGGATCACCAGGGCGATGGAGTTCGTCCGCCGGGTCACCAGGCCGCGGGCCACCGAGTTCGGGACGTAGTTGAGCTCGGCGATGGCCGCGAGGACGGCGGCCTTGGCCTCGTCGCTGACGAGCTCGGAACCGTTGATCACCCGTGACACCGTGGTGCGTCCGACGCCGGCGCGTGCGGCCACGGTCTTGATGGTCGGCCGGTGCTGTGCCCCCATGTCTTTCCCCTCGTCCACCAACGGCTGCACGCCGTTCGCGAGTGCGATTGTGCCAGATGGCGGCGGTGTACGAGCCGTCCGCCGGGGAGTTGCGCGGCCGGACGCGGGACATGTCCCGGCAACGGAATGGATTCAAGTTCTTGACACGGTGTCCGACTCGGGGTCACTCTTCGAACGCGCCATGGGAACGTTCCCACCCCAAAATGGGAACGTTCCCACCAGTCGTTGGGAACGTTCCCAAGCCCTGCCGGACCCTCGTCGGCAGGCCGGCTGGTCCATCTCGCCGGTGCGTCCGAGCCGCGCCGCCCCAGAGAGGACGTTCATGAAGAAGACCCGGAAGCTGATGCGCACGAGAGGCGCCGCCGTCGTCTCGGTGGTGACGGCCCTCGGCCTGCTCACCGCCTGCGGCGGCGAGAGCGGAGGTACCGGCGGAGGAACCAAGGACGGCAAGACCACCATCACCATGGGGCTGTTCGGGGTGATGGGCATCAAGGAGTCCGGGATCCTCGACGAGTACCAGAAGCAGCACCCGAACGTCATCATCAAGGCCGACATCGCCGGTGACGAGCAGACGTACTACACGGCCCTGCAGACCCACATGACGGCCAACAGCGGCCTCAAGGACATCCAGGGCATCGAGATCGGCCGCGCCAAGGAACTCCTCGACACCCGCGCCGACCGCTTCGTCGACCTGTCGAAGCTGCCCGGCACGGACCACTTCCTGCCCTGGAAGCAGAGCCAGGTCACGGGCAAGGACGGCAAGGTCATAGGCGTCGGCACGGACACCGGCCCGCTGGCCGTCTGCTACCGCAAGGACTACTTCGAGCAGGCCGGACTGCCGACCGACCGCGAGGCCGTCGCCGAGCTGTGGGCGGGCGACTGGAAGAAGTACGTCGAGGTGGGCAAGCAGTTCAAGGCCGGGTACAAGGGCGGCAAGGTCGCCTACATGGACGCCTCCAGCGGTCTGTTCAACGCCATGATCTACGGCGACTCCCAGCAGTTCTACGACAAGTCCGGCGAGCTCATCTACCAGGACAACCCCACGATCACCGGGGCCTGGGACCTGGCCTCGGAGGCCGCCGCCTCGGGGCTGAGCGCCAAGCTGCGCCAGTTCCAGGCCGGCTGGGACCCGGGCCTGGCCAACGGCACCTTCGCCACGGCGGTGTGCCCGGCGTGGATGCTCGCCCACATCAGTGAGAAGGCCGGCCCGAAGAACTCCGGCAAGTGGGACGTCGCCAAGGCCCCCAAGGGCGCCAGCTGGGGCGGTTCCTTCCTCGGCGTGATGGAGAAGAGCCCGGTCAAGGAGGAGGCGAAGAAGCTCGTCGCCTGGCTGACGGCGCCCGAGCAGCAGGCCCGGATCTTCGAGTCGCTGGGCAACTTCCCCTCCTCGCAGGAGGCGCTGACCGCGCCCGAGGTCGTGAACATGAAGTCCGAGTACTTCTCCGGGGCCCCGATCGGGCAGATCTTCGCGGCCGCCGCCGAGGACATGCCGAAGGAGCAGGTCCTGGGCCCGAAGGACGGGACGATCAAGGACATCTTCTCCCAGGCGCTGAGCCTGATCGAGTCGTCCGGCAAGAGCGCCGACGAGGCGTGGCAGACCGCCGGCGAGCGGATCGACAAGGCCGTCGGCTGACCCGACTCCCGGCGGCCGCCCGCACCGACGGCGGGCGGCCGCCGGGATCCTCGCGCACGTCCACCCACCCACGTAAGGACACCCGGTGGCCTCTCATACCTCGAGCGCCCCGCCGCCTGCCGCGGACAAGAACGCCGGACCCGGGGCGGACCGGCGCGCCGGCCTGCTGCACCGCCTGGACGTCAGGGGCGCGCCGTACGCCTTCGTCGTCCCTTTCTTCGCGGTCTTCGCCGCCTTCAGCTTCTACCCGCTGGTCTACACGGCGTGGATCTCCCTGCACGACGTCGACCTCGCGACCATGGACATCATGGAGTGGGTCGCGTTCGACAACTACACCGACCTCCTGACGGACGAGCGCTTCTGGAACGCCCTGCTCAACACCGTCACCATCGGCGTCTTCTCCACCGTGCCGCAGCTCCTCATGGCGCTCGGGCTGGCGCATCTGCTGAACTACCGGCTGCGCGGCTCGACGTTCTTCCGGGTCGCCGCGCTGACGCCGTACGCGACGTCGGTGGGCGCCGCGGCGCTGGTGTTCACCATGCTCTTCGAGCGTGACTTCGGCATGATCAACTGGGCGCTCGGCGCGGTGGGCTTCGGCGAGATCGACTGGGAGAACCACAAGTGGGCCGCCCAGCTGGCGATCTCCTCCATCGTCATCTGGCGCTGGACCGGCTACAACGCCCTGCTCTACCTGGCCGCCATGCAGGCCATCCCGCGTGACCGCTTCGAGGCCGCCGCCATCGACGGCGCCTCGCGCTGGCAGCAGTTCCTGAAGGTCACCATCCCCGGGATCCGGCCGACGATCGTCTTCACGATCGTGCTGTCCACCATCGGCGCCACCCAGCTCTTCGGCGAGCCGCTGATCTTCGGCCAGGGGCCGAACGGCATCAGCGGCGGGGCCGACAACCAGTACCAGACCCTCGGTCTGCTGCTGTACGAGGAGGGCTGGAAGTTCTACCACATGGGCCGCGCGGCGACCGTGGCCTGGGTCATGTTCATGCTGCTCATCATCGTCTTCGTCCTGCAGCGCCTGCTCAGCCGGTGGCGCTCGGCGCGCACGTCCTGACCGGGAGATGCCACCCATGACCACCGAAACCCTTCGGGCCCCCCGTCTCGAGACACCTCCCGGCGGGCGCCGCGGTCCGCGGCTGCCCGTCAGGATCCGCGCCGGGCGGCAGCATCACGCCGGCCCGGTCGCGTACATCCTGCTCGGCATCGCCACCCTCGCCTCGCTCTTCCCGCTGTACTGGACGATGGTGGCCGCCTCGACCGACAACACCCGGGTTACCCAGAGCCCGCCGCCGTTCCTGCCCGGCCCCAATCTCTTCGAGAACCTGGGGAAGGCCTGGACGGACGCGGCGATGGGCCGGGCGATGATCAACAGCATGATCGTGGCCGGCGCCATCGCGACCTCCACCGTGCTGTTCGCCACGCTCGCCGGATTCGCCTTCGCCAAGCTGCGGTTCAAGGGGCGCAACGTCCTGCTGATGCTCGTCATCGGGACGATGATGGTGCCGCCGCAGCTCGCGGTGGTGCCGCTGTTCATGATGATGACCGAGCTCGGGTGGGGGCAGAAGCTGCCCGCCGTCATCTTCCCGACCCTGGTCAGCGCCGTCGGCGTGTTCTTCATGCGGCAGTATCTGAGCGACGCGCTGCCCGACGAACTCGTCGAGGCCGGGCGGGTGGACGGCGCCCATTCGCTCCGTATCTTCTGGAGCATCGTGCTGCCGGTCGCGCGGCCCGCCATGGCCGTGCTGTTCATGATCACATTCGTGCACGCGTGGAACGACTTCTTCTGGCCGTACATCGTGCTGGACATGACCAACCCCACCGTCCCCGTGGCCCTCACCCAGCTCAGTGCCGGATATGTCCGCGATCAATCCGTCATTATGGCTGGAGCACTGTTGGGAACGCTCCCATTGCTGGTCATGTTCGTCGTCTTCGGCCGCCGGATCGTCGGCGGCATCATGCAGGGCGCGGTCAAGGGCTAGCCCTCCGCCCCACCCCTGAAGTGCTGTGACATCGCTCGTTCGGAAGGAACCCCGTGGCAACCGCAGTCGGACATCTCGCGTCCCAGGCCGGGTCGCACAAGATCCTGGCCTTTCCCCCGCTGTTTCTCTGGGGCACGGCCACCGCCGCCTACCAGATCGAGGGTGCCGCCGCCGCGGACGGGCGCACCCCCTCCATCTGGGACACCTACTCCCGTATTCCCGGCAAGGTCCGCAACGGTGACACCGGTGACGTGGCCACCGACCACTACCACCGGTGGCGCGAGGACGTCGCGATCATGGCCGACCTCGGCGTGGGCGCGTACCGCTTCTCCCTCGCCTGGCCCCGGATCCAGCCCACCGGCCGCGGCCCCGCCGTACAGCAGGGGCTGGACTTCTACCGCAGGCTCACCGACGAGCTGCTCGACAAGGGCATCCAGCCGGTCGCCACCCTCTACCACTGGGACCTCCCGCAGCACCTCGAGGACGCCGGCGGCTGGCCCGAGCGCGTCACGGCGGAGCGGTTCGCCGAGTACGCGGGCCTGGCCGCGCAGGCCCTGGGCGACAGGGTGCGGACGTGGACCACCCTGAACGAGCCGTGGTGCAGCTCCTTCCTCGGCTACGGCTCCGGCGTGCACGCCCCCGGCCGCACCGACCCGGTGGCCGCGCTGCGCGCCGCGCACCACCTCAACCTGGGCCACGGCCTCGCCGTGCAGGCGCTGCGCGCGACCCTGCCCCGTACCGCCGAGGTCTCGGTCACGCTCAACTTCCACCAGGTCAGACCGCTCACCGAGAGCGCGCAGGACGCCGACGCCGCCCGCCGGATCGACGCCCTCGCCAACCGCACCTTCACCGGCCCCATGCTCCACGGCGCCTACCCGGAGGACCTCCTCGAGGACACCGCGGCGCTGACCGACTGGTCCTTCGTCCGCCGCGGCGACCTGGAGGCGATCCACCAGCCGCTCGACTTCCTCGGCGTCAACTACTACACGCCCACCGTCGTCTCCGGCGGCTCGGCCGGCACCAGCCACGGCGCGGACGGCCACGGCAACAGCGCGTACAGCCCGTGGCCGGCGGCCGACGACGTCGTCTTCCACCAGCCGCCCGGCTCCACCACGGCGATGGGCTGGGCCGTCGACCCGTCCGGCCTGGGTGACCTGCTGCTGAAGCTCAAGGCCGAGGTCCCCGAACTCCCGCTGCTGGTCACGGAGAACGGCGCCGCGTTCGACGACTACGTCAACCCGCAGGGCGAGGTGAACGACCCCGACCGGATCGCCTACCTCGAGGGCCACCTCGCGGCGGTCCACGGCGCGATCCAGGCGGGCGTGGACGTACGCGGCTACTTCCTGTGGTCGCTGCTGGACAACTTCGAGTGGGGCTACGGCTACAGCAAGCGCTTCGGCGCCGTGTACGTCGACTACCCCACCGGCAAGCGGATCCCGAAGGCCAGCGCCCGCTGGTACGCCGGGGTCGCGCGCGCGAACGAGCTGCGCCTGTCGCGGGCGTAGCCGGCCCGCCGCCGGTCTGCAGCCGGCGGTGGAGGGGCCGGCGGTGGCGGGGTGTCCGCCCGCCATCGCCGGTCAGGCGCTCGGGCGGCGGACGTGCAGATGGCCGTCGTGGGGGTACGCGGGCGGCGCGGCCGGCAGGGTCCGGTCGTACGCGTACCCGCCCCGCTCCGCCACGCGGCACGAGGCGGCGTTGTCCACCTGGTGCAGGAGCTCGAGGCGGGTCAGCCCGGCGTCGAAGGCCCAGGTCGTGACCGCCTCCAGGGCGCGGCCCGCCACTCCCTTCCCGCGCGCCCGCGGAACGGTCCAGTAGCCCACCTCGGCACGGGGCCCCGCGATCTTCAGCACGACGTGGCCGACCGGCGCAAGGCCCTCGAGCACGGCGAACGCGAATCGCTCCCCGGACTCCCGGCCGCGGTTCTGGGTCCGTACCCATTCCGCCGCCTGTGCCTCGTCCGACACGGGGGTGTTGGTCCAGCGGAGCAGGTCCGGGTCCCGGCCGATCGCGACCAGCGCCGGCACGTCCGCCGGCCGCCAGGGGCGCAGGGCGAGGCCGGGGGCGGTCGGCGGGGCGGCCGTGCGGAGGGTGGCGGTGTGAGTCACCGGGTGATCATATGCGGGTGGTCGCGGCCGAGGGTTTTGCCCCGATCAGCCATATTTGGTCCCGAGACCGTTAGGAAGGCGTCAAAGCCCGATCAAGGCGCGTAAGGGACCTGTCAAGGACCGATCACATCCGGCCGTACCGGCTGTTTCCTCGAGTGGTCAGACACCTACGACTCACTCAGGGAGCACACGATGGCCGACGTGGCCTTCGTCGTCACCATGATCGCGGTCTTCGCGCTGGTGGCACTTGTCGCGAAGGGGGTGACGAAGCTGTGACCGCCGAGAACATCATCGGCCTGATCGTGGCCGTCGCACTCCTCGGATACCTGGTCCTCGCCCTCGTCCACCCGGAGAGGTTCTAGGTCAGCGCCATGAGTCCCGTCCTTTCCGGCGCAGTGCAGCTTTCCGCACTCGCCGCGGCACTGGCCCTGGTCATCCGTCCGCTGGGTGACTACATGGCCACGATGTACTCCTCGAACCGGCACCTGAGGGTCGAACGGTGGATATACAAGGCCATCGGCGCCAACCCCGACACCGAGATGCGCTGGCCCGCCTATCTGCGCGGCGTGCTCGCCTTCTCCCTGGCCTCCCTGCTGTTCCTCTACGGGCTGCAGCGGTTCCAGGGCTCGCTGCCCGGCTCGCTGGGCTTCTCCTCCATCGACCCGGACCAGGCGTTCAACACCGCCGCCTCGTTCGTGGCCAACACCAACTGGCAGTCGTACTACGGCGAGCAGGCCATGGGCCACGTCGTACAGACCGGCGGCCTGGCGGTGCAGAACTTCGTCTCCGCGGCCGTCGGCATGGCGGTGGCGGTGGCGCTGGTCCGCGGCTTCGCCCGCACCCGTACCGGCGAGCTCGGCAACTTCTGGTCCGACCTGGTCCGCGGCGTCGTCCGCATCCTGGTGCCGATCGCGGTGGTCGCCGCGGTCGTGCTGGTCGCCACCGGTGCCATCCAGAACTTCTCCGGCATCCACGAGGTCGGCCAGTTCTCCGGCGGCACCCAGGAGTGGAACGGCGGCGCCGTGGCCTCGCAGGAGGTCATCAAGGAGCTGGGCACCAACGGCGGCGGCTACTTCAACGCCAACTCCGCCCACCCGTTCGAGAACCCCAATGCCTTCTCGAACCTCCTCGAGGTGTTCCTGATCCTCGTCATCCCGTTCTCCCTGACCCGCACCTTCGGCCGGATGGTCGGCAGCGTGAAGCAGGGGTACGCGATCCTCGCCACGATGGCCGTCATCTGGCTCGGCTTCACCGCCCTGATGATGTGGACCGAGTTCCACGGCGGCGGCCCGGCGTTCGAGGCGGCCGGCGGGGCGATGGAGGGCAAGGAGGACCGGTTCGGCATCGGCGGCTCGGCGATCTTCTCGGTCGCCACCACGCTGACCTCGACCGGCGCGGTCAACTCCTTCCACTCCTCCAACACCGCCTTCGGCGGCGGCATCAACCTGCTGGGCATGCAGCTCGGCGAGATCGCCCCCGGCGGTGTGGGCTCCGGCCTCTACGGCATGCTGATCATGGCGGTGATTGCCGTGTTCCTCGCCGGCCTGATGGTCGGCCGGACGCCCGAGTACCTGGGCAAGAAGATCGGTACCCGCGAGATCAAGTTCGCCGCCTGCTACATCCTCGTCACCCCGGCGCTGGTCCTGGGCTTCACCGCCGCCTCGATGGCGCTGCCCACCCCGCCGGACTCCATGACGAACACGGGCGCGCACGGCTTCTCCGAGGTCCTGTACGCCTTCACCTCCGGCGCCAACAACAACGGCTCCGCGTTCGCCGGGCTGAACGCCGACACCCAGTGGTTCAACACCACCGTGGGTCTGGCCATGCTCCTCGGCCGCTTCCTGCCCATGGTGTTCGTCCTGGCTCTGGCCGGTTCGCTCGCCGAGCAGAAGCCGGTCCCGGAGACGGCGGGCACCCTGCGTACCGAGAAGCCGATGTTCACCGGCCTCCTGGTCGGCTCCATCCTGATCATCACCGGTCTGACCTACTTCCCGGCCCTGGCCCTCGGCCCGCTCGCGGAAGGTCTGGCGTGATGTCGACCCACACGAAGAGAACACACCCCGAGGACAGCATGTCCACTGCAACTCCGACCCGGGCGCCCCACAGCGACGTGCCCTCCGGTCACAGGCCCGGGAGCGGGCGCGTCGGCGCCGGCGTCTTCGACCCGGGTCAGCTCGTCAAGTCGCTGCCGGACGCGGTCCGCAAGCTCGACCCGCGGGTGATGGTCAAGTCCCCCGTGATGTTCGTCGTCCTGGTCGGCTCGGTGGTCACGACCGCCCTGGCGATCTCGGACCCCGGGGACTGGTTCGGCTGGGTCATCGCCGTCTGGCTCTGGCTCACCGTGATCTTCGCGAACCTCGCGGAGGCCGTCGCCGAGGGCCGCGGCAAGGCCCAGGCGGACACCCTGCGCAAGGCCAAGACCGACACCGTGGCACGCCGGCTCGTCGGCGGCCGCGAGGAACGGGTGCCCGGCACCGAACTCACGGTCGGCGACCTGGTTGTCTGCGAGGCCGGCGACATCATCCCCGGCGACGGTGACGTCGTCGCCGGTGTGGCGAGCGTCGACGAGTCCGCCATCACCGGCGAGTCCGCCCCCGTCATCCGGGAGTCCGGCGGCGACCGCTCGGCCGTCACCGGCGGTACGAAGGTGCTGTCCGACCGGATCGAGATCCGTATCACCACCAAGCCGGGCGAGACCTTCATCGACCGCATGATCGCCCTGGTGGAGGGCGCCGCCCGGCAGAAGACGCCGAACGAGATCGCGCTGAACATCCTGCTCGCCTCGCTCACCATCGTCTTCATGCTCGCCGTCGTCACCCTCAAGCCCTTCGCGATCTACGCGGGCGCCGACGACGAGACCTCCCTCATCGTGCTCACCGCACTGCTGGTCTGCCTCATCCCGACGACGATCGGCGCGCTGCTCTCGGCCATCGGCATCGCCGGCATGGACCGCCTCGTCCAGCGCAACGTCCTGGCGATGTCCGGCCGCGCCGTCGAGGCCGCCGGCGACGTGTCCACGCTGCTGCTCGACAAGACGGGCACCATCACCCTCGGCAACCGCCGGGCCGCCGAATTCGTCCCGGTCCGGGGCACCACGGCGGCCGAACTGGCCGACGCCGCCCAGCTGTCCTCGCTGGCCGACGAGACCCCCGAGGGCCGCTCCGTCGTCGTACTGGCGAAGGAGAAGTACGGCCTGCGCGAACGCCACCAGGGCGAACTGTCGCACGCCGAGTGGGTGCCCTTCACCGCCCAGACCCGGATGTCCGGCGTCGACGCCGACGGCCGCAAGGTCCGCAAGGGCGCCACCGGTTCGATACTCGCCTGGGTACGGGAGCACGGCGGCACCGTCGCCGACGACGCCGACCGCGTCTCCGACCGGATCTCCGAGGCCGGCGGTACGCCGCTGCTGGTCGCCGTCGAGGACGACCGCGGCGCCCGGGTCCTGGGGGTGATCCACCTCAAGGACGTCGTCAAGGACGGCATGCGCGAGCGGTTCACCGAGCTGCGCCGCATGGGCATCCGGACCGTGATGATCACGGGTGACAACCCGCTGACCGCCAGGGCCATCGCCGAGGAGGCGGGCGTCGACGACTTCCTCGCCGAGGCCACGCCCGAGGACAAGATGGCCCTCATCAAGCGTGAGCAGGCGGGCGGGAAGCTGGTCGCGATGACCGGCGACGGTACGAACGACGCTCCCGCGCTGGCCCAGGCGGACGTCGGGGTGGCCATGAACACCGGTACCTCGGCCGCGAAGGAGGCCGGGAACATGGTGGACCTGGACTCCAACCCGACGAAGCTGATCGAGATCGTCGAGATCGGCAAGCAGCTGCTGATCACCCGCGGCGCGCTCACCACGTTCTCCATCGCCAACGACGTCGCGAAGTACTTCGCGATCATCCCGGCGATGTTCGCGGTGGCCTACCCCGGCCTCGACAAGCTCAACATCATGCGGCTCGCCTCCCCGGAGTCCGCGATCCTCTCCGCGGTGATCTTCAACGCGCTGATCATCGTGGCCCTGGTGCCGCTCGCCCTCAAGGGCGTGCGGTACCGGCCGACCAGCGCCGACAGGATGCTCCGCCGCAACCTCGGCATCTACGGACTCGGCGGCTTGATCGCCCCGTTCATCGGCATCAAGATCATCGACCTGCTCCTCTCCCTCGTCCCCGGAATCGGCTGATCGCAATGAACACCTCCGTAGCGAACACCACCCGGCTGCTGTGGGCCGGCCTGCGGGCCCTGCTCGTCCTGTCCGTCGTCACCGGCGTGCTCTACCCGCTGCTCGTCACCGGGATCGCCCAGGCCGCCTTCGGCGACAAGGCCAACGGCTCCGAGATCAAGGACCACACCGGCAAGGTCGTCGGCTCCGAGCTCATCGGCCAGACGTACAACCTCCCGCCGAAGAACCCGGACGACCCCGAGGAGGCCCCGCGCCCGGACCTGCGCTGGTTCCAGCCGCGACCCTCCAACGGCCTGGGCACCAACGGCGTCAACACCCAGTACGCGCTGATCCTCTCCGGAGCCACCAACCGCTCCGGTGACAACGAGGAGCTGATCCAGTGGGTGAAGGACGCCAAGGCCGCCGTGGTCAAGGACAACTCCACCGCGGACTACCGGGTCAAGCCGGAGGACGTGCCGGCGGACGCCGTCACCTCCTCCGGGTCGGGTCTGGACCCGCACATCTCGCCCGCTTACGCCGACATCCAGGTGCACCGGGTGGCGGAGAAGAACGGGCTGGACGCGGCCCAGGTGCGGAAGCTCGTCGACGACAACACCGACGGCCGCCTCCTCGGCTTCATGGGCGAGCCCACGGTGAACGTGCTCAAGCTCAACATCGCGCTCAGGGAGCTGGTCGCGAAGGGCTGATGAGCCTCAGCGGTTCGTGGGAGCCGGTGGCCGGGACACCCCGGCCGCCGGCTCCCGTATTCCTTCAAGAGATCCGGGGCTGTCGCTTCGAGGACCGACCGGTGACAGACTCGGCCCGTCGACAAGATCATCCGTCCCGGGAGGACACCGCGTGCCCGTCGCCCCCAGCCCCGGCCAGCTGCGCTGGCAGCAGAACGGCTTCGGGCTGTTCCTGCACTTCGGCATCAACACCTTCTACGGCCAGGAGTGGGGCGACGGCACCGAGGACCCCGCCCGCTTCGACCCGGCGGAGCTGGACGCCGCCCAGTGGGCGGACACCGCCGTGCGGGCCGGGGCGAAGTACGTCGTCCTCACCGCCAAGCACCACGACGGCTTCTGCCTGTGGCCCACCGCCACCACCGCCCACTCCGTGGCCTCCTCCCCGTGGCGCGGCGGCCGGGGCGACGTGGTCCGCGAGCTGGCCGACGCCTGCCGGGCCGCCGGGCTGGGCTTCGGGCTCTATCTGTCGCCGTGGGACCGCAACGCCGCAAGCTACGCCGACCCCGCCGCGTACGACGACTTCTACGTCTGCCAGCTCACCGAGCTGTGCACGGGCTACGGGCCGCTGTACGAGGTGTGGTTCGACGGCGCGGGCTCCGAGGGACGCGCGTACGACTGGGACCGGATCATGGCCGTCGTCGACGAACACCAGCCGGACGCCATGGTCTTCAACATGGGCCGCCCCACCATCCGCTGGGCCGGCAACGAGGACGGTCTGGCCTCCGACCCCGTCGAGTACGTGACCGGCAGCACCGACCTCAACCTCTTCACCGACGACGTCATCACCCTCGGCGAGGGCCGCTACCTCCCGCCCGAGTGCGACGTGCCGATCCGCGCCAACTGGTTCTGGCAGCCGGACGACCTCGACACCCTCAAGAGCCGCGAACACCTGCTGGGCATCTGGTACCGCTCGGTGGGCCTGGGCGCCGGGCTCCTCCTCAACACCCCGCCGGACCGCCGCGGCCTGATCGACGACCGCGACCGCGCCCGGCTGCTGGAGTTCACCGACGAGATCGCCCGCCGCTTCGGGAGCCCGATCGAGGCCGCCTTGGACGCCGAGGAGCCCGGCGAGTACACGCTCCGCTTCCCCGCCCCGGTGACCCTCGACCACCTGGAGCTCACCGAGGACCTCACCACCGGCCAGCGCGTCACCGCCCACGAAGTCCTCGCCGACGGCCACCCGATCGCCCGCGGCCTCACCGTCGGCGTCCGCCGTATCCACGCCTTCCCCACGATCACCGCCACCGAGCTCACGGTGCGCCTCAGCGGCGAGACCCCGGCGCTGAGCCACGCCGCAGGCCACCGCACGGGCCACGAGACCGCCCCGCGGCCCGCGAATCCCGGACGTGACTGAAACGGCCCGGTGAGCTGCGAAGACGTCGGGCATCGGGGATGGAGTAGGGGGCGCGGTGCGCTGCGTTACCGGGGCACCGGAAATGCCCGGCTCCCCCTCGCATGCGGTGAGGGGGAGCCGGGTTCGTACAACGGAAGGTCAGATGAGACCCTGCGCCAGCATCGCCTCGGCGACCAGCTCGAAGCCGGCGATGTTCGCGCCCGCGACGTAGTTGCCGGGCTTGCCGTAGCGCTCGGCGGTCGTGTAGCAGGAGTCGTGGATGTGGCGCATGATCTCCGCCAGCCGCTCCTCCGTGTGCGCGAACGTCCACGAGTCGCGCGACGCGTTCTGCTGCATCTCCAGGGCGCTCGTCGCCACCCCGCCCGCGTTGGCGGCCTTGCCGGGGGCGAAGGCCACGCCCGCCTCCTGGAAGACGCGCACCGCCTCCGGGGTGGTCGGCATGTTGGCGCCCTCCGCGACGGCCTTCACACCGTTCGCGACCAGCGCCGCGGCGTCGGCCTCGTGCAGCTCGTTCTGCGTGGCGCAGGGCAGGGCCACGTCGCACGGGACGCTCCACACGCCCTTGCCGGGGACGTACGTCACATGGCTGCCGCGGCGCTCGGCGTACTCGGCGACACGGCCCCGGCCGACCTCCTTGATCTCCTTGAGGAGCTCGAGGTCGATGCCCTTCTCGTCGACGATGTAGCCGTCGGAGTCGGAGCACGTCACCACGGTCGCGCCGAGCTGCTGGGCCTTCTCGATCGCGTAGATCGCCACATTGCCCGAGCCGGACACCGCGACGCGCTGCCCCTCGAGGGACTCGCCCCGGGTGCGCAGCATCTCGGAGGTGAAGAGGACGCAGCCGTAGCCCGTCGCCTCGGTACGCGCCTGCGCGCCGCCCCAGCCCAGGCCCTTGCCGGTGAGGACGCCGGACTCGTAGCGGTTGGTGATCCGCTTGTACTGGCCGAACAGGTAGCCGATCTCCCGGCCGCCGACACCGATGTCACCCGCGGGCACGTCGGTGTACTCGCCGAGGTGGCGGTGCAGCTCGGTCATGAAGGACTGGCAGAACCGCATGATCTCGGCGTCGGAGCGGCCCTTGGGGTCGAAGTCCGCGCCGCCCTTGCCGCCGCCGATGGGCATGCCGGTGAGGGCGTTCTTGAAGATCTGCTCGAAGCCGAGGAACTTCACGATGCCGAGGTTGACGGACGGGTGGAACCGCAGTCCGCCCTTGTACGGGCCGAGCACGCTGCTGAACTCGACGCGGAAGCCGCGGTTGACGTGGATGTCGCCCGAGTCGTCCGCCCACGGCACCCGGAAGATCAGCTGGCGCTCCGGCTCACAGACCCGCTCGATGATCCGGGCGTCGACGAACTCGGGACGCTGCTCGAGCACCGGGTCGAGGGTCTCCAGGACCTCCCAGACCGCCTGGTGGAACTCGTGCTCACCCTGGTTGCGGCGGAGGATCTCCGCGTACAGCGGCTCGATGACACGCATGGGGGTCGTACCTGTACCTTCCGTGAGTCGGAATCGCGCGCAAAGGTGCCCCGTCCCGGGGGCACCCGCGGTCCCCCTCCTCATTGAGGGCGTCGCCCGGACCCGCACGCTCCGGCGCTCACGAAGGCGACGTACAGAACCGTTGTGGCATGGTCATCATCCCAGATGCTTGCACCATGAATGGATCCCGGGAAAGTGGCGTGGATTACGCTACGCCGAGGTTTGGATATTCCGCGCATTGACTGACGAGGCACGACGAAACGCCCCGGGGAGTTGTCCCCGGGGCGTTTCGTACGGTCCGGCCGTCAGGTGGCCGTTCGCCCAGTCGCGGATCTGGGTCCAGATCTGCGGGGTGGTGACCTCGCCGCTGTCGGAGTTGTTGTTCATGCCCGAGATGCCGATATGGGCGTAGGCCGTCGCGTCCGACCAGCCGAAGACGGACTTCAGCTTGGTCTTCAGGACCTCGGTCGCGTTGACCGTGGCGCCGTACATGTCGGCGTGGCCGTTGAAGTCGAACGGCATGAGCTTGCTGCCGCTCCAGCCGCCGATGGACGGGACGATGTCGCCGCCCGCGGCCCGGATGGCCGCGATCGTCGAGGCGTCCGTGCCGCCGGTCAGGGGCCGCCGGCTGTCCCAGGCGGGGTTGCAGCCGTTCTGGGCGGGGATGGAGGTGGCGTGACGCAAGTCACTGTCATTCCTCTTGATCGCGCGCCCGGGCTGACGGACCATGCCATCTGGCGTAGTAGGAGCGCCATTTCATCGCAGACACTAGCAAAATCGGTCATTTTCTTGATATCTACGGCATCGTCCCTGTCCGAGCGCATGAGACGCGTCTTCGCGTCCGACGCATGGCGTCAACCCCGGACGATGCTCTGGGCCGCGGCCGGTGTCGCGGTCCTCGGGTTCCTCGTCACGATGGAGGCCGTCGCCCGCCACTACGCACTGCGCGGCCCCCTCACCTCCATGGCGAGCGAGGTGATCGTCGCCCCGTACTCGGGACCGGCCCTCTACGGCGGGCTCGCGCTGACGATGGTCGTACTCACCTGGCGCCAGCGGGCCGTCGCCGCCGCCGCGGCGATCGGTATCGACCTCGTCTTCCTGGTCGTCCGGCTGATCATCGGGTCCAAGCTGGACTTCGGCAACGGCGCCCTCTGGGTGATCATCGCCTGTGCGGTCATCGCCCTCACCCGGCTGAAGGGCTCCGAACGCCTCCTGATGCTCAAGGGTGTCGGGCTCGGCATGCTCCTGATAACCGGCCACAAGACCGGCGCCACCTGGCTGCTCATCACCTCCACGACCCGCCCCCAGGTCCTCGACCCCTACGTGGCCGCCGCCGACCACGCGCTCGGCGACCCCTCCTGGCTCGTCGGCCGGTTCGTCGAGGCCACCGACCCGTTCAGCACCGTCCTGCTGAACGCCGTCTACGGCCAGCTCCCGCTCGCCGCGGCCGTCTTCGCGCTCTACCAGCTGCGCCACGTGGCCGTCGAGCGCCGCTTCCCCGGCCACCATCTGATGCGCACCTTCCTGGTCATCGGCCTCCTCGGCCCCGGCATCTACATGCTCTTCCCGGTGGTCGGCCCGATCTACGCGTACGGCGCCGACGGCGGCCAGTGGGCGCTGGCCGACCTGTGGCCCGGGACCCTGCCGCCGATCACCGGACCGCACTCCATACCGTTCGACGAGATCACCCCGCGCAACTGCATGCCCAGCCTGCACACCGCCTGGGCCACCGCGATCTTCATCCACTCCCGCAAGGCCGCCCGCCCGCTGCGCTGGGCCGGCACGTTCTGGCTCGTCGGCACCCTCACCGCGACGCTGGGCTTCGGCTACCACTACGGCGCGGACATCATCGCCGGTGTGGTGTTCACGCTCACGATCGACGCCGCGCTGCGGGCGTTCGACCGCGGCTGGGACTGGCCGGCCGTGCGGCTGGTCGGCCACGGGACGGCCGTGTTCGTGGCGCTGCTGGTCTCGTACCGCTTCCTGCCGGTGGAGATGGCCGCCCGCCCGTGGCTCTTCGGCCCGCTGCTCCTGCTCGCGACGGGCTCGGTGATCACCGCCTATGTGCTGCGGTACGCGAGGGTGTGGGACCCCAAGCCCGTACCGCCGCTGCAGCCGTCGGAGCCGCAGCCGGTCCAGGCGTAACCGGCGTCCGGTCCCAACCAGGCGTATTCCGGGGCGATTCGGCGACCCCGGCTCCCCGAGTAGACACGCTCCGTCATTGGTATGGACATGTCCTGTGCGGGCCCGCTAGCGTCTGACTTGGTATAGACCAAGTCCGCACCATTCTGGTCCCGCGGTGGCTCGCGCGCCCGCGCCCGGCGCGCGAGCAGCCCTTCCCGCTGGTCCAGGCCCCCCACATTCACGGACTACGACGGGAGCGCACATGAGAAGCGAGACGCCTGCGGGTCTCCTCGGAGATCTGCCCGATCGCGGCAGAGAACACGTCATCGGCCTGTTCAGAATGGTCGTCGCGCTGATGTTCACCTGCCACGGCATCGCCACCCTCTTCGACGTCCTCGGCGGCTCGTACTCGGGCACGCCCGACTTCGCGGAGTGGCCCACCTGGTGGGCCTCCGTCATCCAGCTCGTCGGCGGCACCCTGGTGTTCCTCGGTCTCGGCACCCGCAGCGCGGCGCTCGTCTGCTCGGGGTCGATGGCCTACGCGTACTTCACCAAGCACCAGCCCGACGCGCTGTTCCCCATCGAGAACGGCGGTGAGGCGGCGGCCATGTTCTGCTGGTCGTTCCTCCTCGTCGCCGCCCTCGGCCCCGGCCGCTGGGCCCTCGTCGGCGACCGTCCGGCGCGGGCGGCCACCACGCCGGACCGGACCACGGAGCAGGCGCCCGCCACCCCTGCCCCCTGACGCGGATCAAGGCCGGCGGCGCAGCTCCACCAGCGGGATCGTGCGGCCGGCCTGCTTCTCGTGATCCGCGAAGAACGGCGCGGCGGTGAGCAGCTCGGCCCACAGCCGGTCACGCTCGGCCCCGGTGACCGGCACGGCCGTGGCCGCGTACCGCTCGGCGCCCAGCTCGACGGTGACCTCGGGGTGCGCCACCACGTTGTGGTACCAGTCCGGCGCGTGGACCGCTCCCATGTTGGACGCCACGACGCACACCCGGTCACCGTCGAGCCGCCAGAAGCCCATCGGGGTCGTGCGCCGCGTGCCGGTGCGGGCCCCGGTGTGGGTGAGCAGGACCATCCGGTCGGCGTGCATCATCTCGCCGATGGGCCCCGTGCCCCCTTGCTCCCGGAACTGGTCGATGACCTGCTGGTTGAGTGCGTTGCGCTGTTCGGTGGTCATGCTCGAGGGATCCATGGGCCCTGAGCCTGTCACAGCGGGGGCGACACCGTACGCGACCCGCGCGGCGCCGGTGATCGATACTGGGCGCCGACACCCGGGACAGCACGGAAGGCGCGAACCGATGACGAAGGTCGACCTGGTCGAGGACGACGGCCGCTGGACGCTCACCCTCGACGACCCCGACCGGCGCAACTGCCTCGACGAGGCGATGTGCCGCGAGCTGGGCGAGGCGGTCGCCGCCGTCGGCGCCGCGAAGGACGCCCGCACGCTCGTCGTCACCGGCGCCGGCACGTCCTTCTGCGCCGGCGCGGACCTTCCCGCCCTCTTCGGCACCGAGGGACGCGATGTCCCCGAGACCCGGCGCCATCTGCACCAGGTGTACGACAGCTTCCTGCGCCTGCGCGCCCTGACGATCCCCACGATCGCCGCCGTCCAGGGCCACGCCGTGGGCGCCGGCCTCAATCTGGCGATGGCCTGCGACGTACGGATCGCCGGCCCCCGCGCCTCGTTCGCCGCCACCTTCACGCGCATCGGCCTGCACCCGGGCGGCGGGTGCACGTACTTCCTCGTCGACGCCCTGGGCCCGCAGAAGGCCCTCGCCCTGCTGCTCGACGGAGGGGCGCTGGACGCCGAGGCGGCCGTCCGCGAGGGGATCGCGCTGCGCGTGGCCGACGATCCGGTGGCGGAGGCCCACGAGACGGCCGCGCGATGGGCGGGGCTGGACGCCGATCTGGTACGGGACATCAAGAGCGCCGTCGGGATGGCGCAGACCGCCGGGTTCGACGCCACCCTCGAGTTCGAGTCCTGGGCGCAGGCCGCCTCCGCGACCGGTCCGGCGATCCAGGAGGCGGTGGCCCGGTTCCGTAAGTGACTGTCCGACCGGCCCGCTATCGTGCCCCCTGACGGGCACGGGGGCGGATCGCGGGGGGACGGTATGACGGAGACAACCGACGGGGTGGAGACCAGACTCGAGTCCCGGCTGGCCTCCGTCGTCGTGCACGCGGCCGGCGCCGTCTGCGTCCGCCGGGCGGCGGGGAAGCCCGGCGGACGGCGGCTGGTCGTCGAGGGGCTGCCCGACACCCTGGCCGAGCACTCGCTGCGGGCCCGGATCCGCTCGGGTCCGCCGGGGATGCGTGTCACCGACGTACGGCTCGAGCTTGCCGCCGCCGTGCAGGATCCGGGGCAACGCGCCCTGATCGAGCGGGAGTTGAAGGACGCCGTGGCCCGCGGCGACGCGCTGCGCGAGCGCTGTGCCCGGCTCGCGCAGGAGGTCGAGCGCACCGAGCGGCTGCGGGCCGCGTCCGTCGCCAACCGGCGTGCTCCGGCGCCGGTGGAGTCGCTGCTGGCGCTGGCGTCGTTCGTCGACCGGCGGATGCGGCAGCTGTACGAGCGCCTCGGCCCGGCGGAGGAGGAGCTGCGCCGCGCCGACCACGAGACCGGTGTCCTGCGTGACCGGCTGGCCCGGCTCTCCACCGCGGAGCCGACCGGTCCCGTGCGGACGACGGCCGCCGCCGTCATCACGCTGGACGGGGCGGTGCGGGAGGCGGAGTTCGAGGTCGAGTACCTCGTCCCGGGCGCGGCCTGGCTGCCCGTGTATCAGCTGCGGCTCGACGGGGAGCGGAGCACGCTGGTGCTGCGCGCCTGTGTGGCCCAGCGCACGGGGGAGGACTGGACGGGCGTACGGCTGGGGCTGTCCACCGCCGATCTGCAGCGCCGCACCGACCTGCCGGAGCTGCGGTCGCTGCGCATCGGGCGGCGGCAGGCCGAGCCGGTGCCGGGCGGCTGGCGGGAGCCGCCGGCGGGGCTGGCGGAGCTGTTCACGCCGTACGACGCGGCGGTGGCGGCGCGGCCGGAGCCCGCGTCCGCACCGGTGGCCGTAGCCGGGCCGGCGGGGTTCGCCGGGGGCGCCGCGGAGGTGATGGACGACCTGGACGTGAGCTATGCCAGCGGCGACGCCAGGCAAGGCGCCGAGAGTGCCCCGCCGCTGCCCCCGCCCGCCTTCGCCGGCCCCGTCGCCGCGCCCTCCGGCCCGCCGCCCCCGGCCCCGGGCGCCGCCCCGATGCCCCAGAGCGCCGCGCCGCGTCCCGCCCCCCGCTCCGCCCGCGGCGCCGCCCGCTTCCGCTCCCGCAGCGCTCCCGACGCGTACGGCGCACCCCCGTGGGACGGCGCCCAGGCCGCGCCCGCCGCCCAGCCGCCGGCGCCCGCCCCCACCGCGGACCTCCTCGACTACGCCCGCCTCGAGCTGGCCGGCCCCGAGGACCCCACCGCCCGCGGCACCCTGCGCCCGCGGCGTACGCCCGTCACGTACCGCGAGACCACCCCCGTGGCCCGCCGGCCCCAGCACACCGTCGACGTCCGGCAGTCCGCCGGCTCCTTCGACTACCGCTTCGACACCGCCGCCCCCGTGGACGTCGCCGCCGACGGCGTCTGGCACACGGTGCCCGTCTGCGTGATCCCCGTCGAGGCCCGCCAGGAGTACGTCACGGTCCCCGCCGCCGACGAGTCCGTGTACGGCACGGTGCTGCTCACCAACACCTCCGGCCACGCCCTCCTCGCCGGCCCGGCCGACGTCACCGTGAACGGCGACTACGTCCTCACCACCCCGCTGCCCACCCTCGCCCCCGGCGAGCGCCGCCGGATAGGCGTCGGCGTGGCGGAGAGCGTCCAGGTCGCCCGGCGCACCCGGATGACCGAGTCCAGCGCCGGCCTGCGCGGCGGGACGACCGTCCTCGACCACGGCGTCGAGATCGAGCTGGCCAACCGCCTCGCACACCCGGTGCTGGTGGAGGTCCGCGAGCGGGTCCCCGTCAGCACCGACAAGGACGTACGCGTCGAGGACCACCGCGCCGACCCGGCCTGGTTCGCCCCCGACGAACCCCTCGACGACGGCCAGGGCCTCGTCCGCGGCGCCCGCGTCTGGCGCGTCGAGGTCGCCCCCGGCCGTACCACCGTGCTGCGCGGCGGCTACGAGATCCGTATCCCCTCCGACAAGGCCGTCCACGGCGGCAACCGAAGGGACTGACCGCCCGGATGACCGACGACCTGACCCCCCTCCCGCCGAGCACGGTGACCTGCCTGGAGGACCGCGCCCAGCTCGAACGCCGCACCACCGTCGACCTCCCCGCGGGCGTCACCCGCCTGCGCCTGGGCCCCGTGACCCCCCTCGCCGTGGACCACTCCCTGCGCGCGTCCACCACCACGTCCGGCGTCGGCGTGGTCGACGCCCGCCTGGTCCGCGCGTACACCCCCACGCATCCCGACGCCGCCGACCCCGACGCGTCGCAACTGCGGCTGCGGGAGAAGGAGCTGGAGGAGGCGATACGCACGGCCGACCGGCGCGGACGGCGGCTCGGGAGCCGGCTGGCCGTGGTCCAGCAGGCCCGCGAGGAGCTGCACCGCGAGATCACCGCCGCCACGACGGCCGGGCAGCCCGACCCGGAGCGCTGGGCCGGACAGTCGCAGCTGCTCGACGCCGAGCTGGACCGCTGCCACGACACGGTCCGCGAGGCCACCGCCCACCACGCCGTCCTCGTCGATGAGCTCAAGGGCGTGGACGCCGCCCTGCGCCGTATCGAGGAGGAACCGCCGCAGGTCACGGCCTACGTCGAGGTCGTCGTCGAGGCCGACCGCCCGGGCCCCGCCGACCTGTCCGTCACCCATCTGGTGCCCTGCGCGCTGTGGCGCCCCGCCTACCGCGCCACCCTCGCGGCCGACGGCCGGTCCGTGGAGCTCAGGACGGAGGCCGTGGTCTGGCAGCGCACCGGCGAGGACTGGCCCGGAGTCTCCCTCGCGCTGTCCACGGCCCGCACCACGCTGGCCGCCGCGCCGCCGCAACTCACGGAAGACGTCCTGACGTTGCGCGACCGTACGGCCCAGGAGCGCCGTACGGTCGACGTGGAGCTGCGCGAGGAGGAGATCAGCACCCTGGGCGGCGAGTCCCCCGACGCGGGCCCGGTGCGCACCGCCGAGCTGCCGGGCCTCCAGGACGGCGGCGAGGTCCGCGTGCTGCGCGCGCCGTCGACCGCGACCGTCCCGTCCGACGGCCGCCCCCACCGCGTGCACCTGTCGGCGTTCACGGCGCCCGCCCGGTCCGAACTGGCCTGCGCGCCCGAGCTGTCACCGCTGGTGTCGCAGGTGGCCCGGTTCACCAATGACGCCGGCCACGTGCTGCTCGCGGGCCCGGTCGACCTGGTCCGCGGCAGCGGCTTCACGGGCCGCGGCGAGCTGCGGTTCGCGGGTACGGGGGAGGAGGTCACGCTGTCGTTCGGCAGCGAGGACACCTACCGCGTGGTCCGCCACACGGAGGAGAGCCGCGACACCACGACCCTCGGCCACCGCACGGTGATCACACGCACGGTCCGGCTGTTCGTCTCCCGCGTCGAGGCGGCGGACGCGGACGGCTCCGAAACGGAGCTGGTCGTACGCGAACGCGTCCCGGTGTCGGAGATATCCGCGGTGGAGATCACCCTCGACCGCACCGCGTCCGACCCCGCCCCCGACGAGGGCCCGGACGACGACGGCCTGGTCACGTACCGGATCGGTCTGCGCCCGGGTACCCGGCGTGAGGTGACGCTGGTGTACGAGCTGTCGGCGGCCAAGTCGGTCGTGGGCCTGTGACGCGTCAGCGCGGGGTGGGGCGCAGGGGAGGGACGTCGAAGGCGATGGTGTCGACGGACTCCGCGTCGATGTCGTCGGGCGCGTAGGCGCAGCCGGAGCCGACTCCGCCGTCGAAGCGTCCGCCCTGCCGGGGCTGCCACCAGAAGGAAGCCGTGGTCGTGCTGTCCCCGTGGCCCTTCGTCGCGCTCAGACCCAGCTCTCCCGACCCGGTCCCGGGGTCCTCGACACTCCAGCCCTGCTTCTCGAGGTGGGCGCGCAGGCGGCGCATTCCCGCGCGCGCCTCACCGGCGTCCACTCCGCTGATCGCCCAGCTGTGGCCGAAGCTGTACGCGTTGGGTTCGGGCTGGTCGTTGATGCTCTCCAGCCCGTCGGGGTAGCAGTAGTCGAGGTCGTCGAAGCCGTTCTCGCTGACGTCCGAGCCGGTGGTGAAATTGCCCGGCGGCACCTCCGGTGCGAATCCGAGGACCGCGTACGCGTCCTGGGAGACGGCGAACATCTGCCGGGCGGTCTCCTCGGGCGCGACGGTCGGGTAGTCCTCCGGCGTCGAGCTCTCCACCTCGAGCACCACCAGGAACCCGAGCACCACCAGCACTGGCAACGCCACAAGCACCGCGCAGCCGATGCCCATCGCGCGCAGGCCGGGGGCGGACGAGGTGTCGGTCGACATACGCCGACCGTACGACGCCCCCTCCGCCCCACGGATCCGTACGAATACTCAGCCGACGCCCGTACGCATGCTCACCGCCGGCTCCGCACCAGCAGCCACAGGAAGTACGGCGTCCCCACCACCGCCGTCATCATCCCCGCCCCCAGCTGGGCCGGCGCGATCACCGTCCGCCCCAGCAGATCCGCGCCGCACACCAGCACCGCGCCCAGCAGCATCGCGACCGGCAGCACCCGGACGTGCCGGCGGCCCACCAGGGCGCGCGCCGCGTGCGGGGCGACCAGGCCGACGAAGCCGATGGTGCCCGCGGCGGCCACCGCCGTCGCCGTGAGCAGCACGGCGACGACCAGGAACCCCAGCCGCCCCCGCCCGAGGTCCAGGCCCAGCAGCCGGGGCGTGTCCTCGTCCAGCGACACCAGGTCCAGCTCCGTGCGGTGCACGGCGGCGAGGACCGCGCCCACCAGCACGACGGCCGCCAGCGGTCCGGAGTCGGCGAAGGAGCGGCCGTACGTCGAACCCGACAGCCAGGTGAGCGCCTTGGTCGCGTTGAACGGGTCGGTGAGCACGATCAGCAGACTGATCAGCGCCGTCGCCCCGGTCGCGAAGCCGATGCCGACCAGCACGAGACGGTTCTGCCGGAACCCCCCGCGCGCCGACAGCCCGAACACGACCAGCGCCGCCACGGCCGCCCCGCCGAACGCCGCACCGGCCATCCCCCACGACCCGGCCAGCGGCACCGTCGTCACCAGGAACACCGCCCCCAGCGCGGACCCGCCGGAGATGCCCAGCACCGCCGGTTCGGCCAGCGGATTACGGGTCACCGCCTGCACGAGCGTCCCGGCCAGCGCCAGCGCGGCACCGGCCAGCAGCGCTGCCGTCACCCGCGGTACCCGGGTATCCAGCACGAACGACACCGACCGACCGGCCCTGCCCTGCGCCCAGTTGACGACATCGCCCAGCAGCAGCCCGGAGTCCCCCAGCAGCACCGCCGCCACCGTCACCCCGGCCAGCGCGACGACCAGCACGGCAGTGGTGACGACGAACGCCCGCCTGCTGCGGATCCGCAGCCGGTCCACCTCCGTCACCCCACCGGAGTCCCGCACCCGGGTGGCCAGCGCCACGAGAAACACAGCACCGACCAGACTCGTCACGACCCCTGTCGGCACCGCCACCGCCGTGTCCGCCGGGACCAGCGCCCGCAGCAGCACGTCCGACCCCAGTACCAGCGCCATCCCGACCACCCCGGCGACGGGCAGCGTGACCCGCGCCCGCCCGAGCCCCCGCACCCGGTGCGACAACAGCCGTACCAGCGCCGGTGCGCACAGCCCGACGAAGCCGATCGGCCCCGCGAGGGTGACAGCGGCGGCCGACAGCAGCACCGCGAGGACGACCGCCGTGACCCGGGTGGCGCGCACCGGCACCCCGAGCCCCCGTGCGGCGTCGTCGCCGAGGGCCAGCGCGTCGATCCGCCGCGCGGACACCAGCAGCCCGGCGACCGCGACCAGGACCAGCGGCGCGATCCGCACCACGGAACCGAAGCCGGAACCCTGGGCGATGGAACCCTGGTTCCACTGGTAGAGCCCCTGCGTCTCCTCCGGGAACAGCAGCAGCATCCCCTCCGTCAGCGCGGTCAGCCCCAGCGTCAGGGCGCTGCCGGCGAGGACCAGCCGTACCGTGCCCGCCCCCAGCCCCGACAGCCCGAGCACGACGGCCGCCGCCGCGAGCCCTCCGGCGAAGGCGATCCCGGAGGAGACGAAGAGCGGCAGTGACGCGCCGGTGACGGCGGTGACGCCGAGGGCGAAGTACGAGCCGGCGTTCACCGCGAGGGTGTCGGGTGAGGCGAGGACGTTGCGGCTGACGGCCTGCAGGGCGGCGCCCGCGACGCCGAGGGCGGCGCCGACGAGGAGCCCGGCCGTCATCCGGGGCAGCCGGGAGGCGACGACGACGGACGTGTCGGTGTCCGAGGCGCGCCCGGTGAGGGCCTTGAGCACCTCGGACGGTCCGGTGGAGGCCGTGCCCTGGGTGATGTCGACGACCGCGAGGGCCGCCACGAGCAAGAGCAGCACGGCCGTCACCGCGGCTGCTCCTGTCCGGGCGATGAGGGGGGCCGGCGAGGAACGGGTTGCGGTGACGGCCATGGCGTTACTTCGTCAGCGCGGCGACGAGGGAGTCGACGTACTGGTTCATCGACGCGGGACCGCCGAACATCCAGATGCCGTCGGGCAGCCGGTGCACGTTGCCCGCCTTCACGAACGGCAGCGACGTCCACACGGCGTCCTTGGCGAGGACTCCGGTGAACGGGGTGCTGTTCTTGTCGCCGTTGTTGCCGACGTAGGCGAAGTGCACGTCGCCGAGCTTCGTCAGGCCCTCGACGTCGGTGGAGCCGAGCCCGTACGCCTCGTCGCCCTTGACCTTCCAGGCGGTCTTCAGGCCGAGCCGCTCGCTGACCGCGCCGACCAGGGAGCCGCTGGTGAAGGGCCGGATCGAGACCTGGTTGGAGGTGACGTAGCCGTCCGCGAAGGCGAAGCCGGCACCGCCCAGACCGGCGTCCTCGAGAGCCTTCTTGCCCGTGGCTATCTTCGACTCGAAGGTCTTCTTCAGCTCGTCGGCCTTGTCCGTGGTGCCGGTGGCCTTCGCGATCAGATCGAGGTTCTCGGTCATCTGCCCGATCGGGTCGGACGCGTCGGCGGACGTCACGTTCAGCACCGGGGCTACCTCGCGCAGCTGCTTCACGGCGGCCGGCGGCAGGTCGGTGGTGGCGATGATGAGGTCGGGGGAGAGCGCGGCGACGGACTCGACGCTGGGCTCGCCGCGGGTGCCGATGTCCTTCGGGTCGTTGGTCAGCGGGGCGGCCTTGTCCCAGGTGTTGTAGCCCTTGACGTCGGCCACGCCGACGGGGTCGACGCCGAGGGAGACCAGGCTCTCGACGACGTTCCACTCGGTGCCGACGACCTTGGTGGCCGGGGCGTCGAGCTTGACGGTGGCGCCGGAGGCGTCGGTGAGGGTGATGGCCGTCCCGGTCTTCTCGGGCTCGGCGTCCGCGGCGGGCTCGGTGGTGCCGCAGGCGGTCAGGGCGAGGGCCGCGGTGACCGTGGTCGCCGCGGTGATCAGGAGGCGGTTCATGAGGTGGCGCTGAGCCTTTCGGTTCGGGTGTGGTGCCGGCCGATGGCGCGGGTGCGCAGCCGGCCGGTCAGGGGGTCGGTGTCGACGTCGATGCGGATGCCGTACGTATCGGTCAGCCGCTCGGGGGTGAGTACGTCCTCGGGGGCGCCGTCCGCGGCGATCCGGCCGGCGTCGAGCAGCACGATCCGGTCGGCGACGGCCGCCGCCTGGTCGAGGTCGTGCAGCACGGTGCCCACCGCGATGCCGTGGTCGTCGGCCAGGTCGCGGATGAGGTCGAGGAGTTCGACCTGGTAGCGCAGGTCGAGATAGGTGGTGGGTTCGTCCAGGAGCAGGACGCCGGTCTCCTGGGCCAGACAGCCGGCGAGCCAGACCCGCTGGAGCTGTCCGCCGGACAGATGCTCGGCGCCGCGCCCGGCGAGTTCGGTGACACCCGTCAGGGCGAGCGCACGGTCCACGGCGGCGGGCCCGTCCGGATCCGCCCGGCCCCAGCGGCCGCGGTACGGGTAGCGCCCGAACTCCACGACGTCCCGGACGGTGAGCCCGCCGGGTGTGGGCCGGCCCTGGGTGAGCAGGGCGACGTGCCGGGAGAAGTCCCGGGGAGAGAGGGCCAGGCCGTCGGTGTCGCCGTCGATCAGCACGGTGGCGGCGCGGGCCCGCTGGAGGCGGGCGACGGTCCGCAGCAGCGTCGACTTCCCGCTGCCGTTCGGCCCGACGAGGACGGTCACCTCGCCGGGGCGCAGTCGTATCGAGGCGCCGTGCACCACGTCCACGCCGTCGTAGGCCACGGTCACGTCCGTGGCGGACAGCTCATGCCCGCGCGGGCCCCGGGATTCCCGGGAATCCGGTGCCGCGGAGCCCTTTTCACCAGCTCGCATGAGCGAAGGTTAGCCTAACCTAACCAGTGCTCCGCAAGGGGGCCCACCTGCACGATCGCGAAACGGTCAACACCCCCGGAAACACTGCCCACTTCCACTACACTCGCGGCGGCTCGCCCGGTGGGGGCGGGGGGAAACGGGTGTGGTGGGGGTTCCATGCGTACGTTCGGAAGGCTGAGATCACTGCTGGCCGGCGGGATTCTCTTGGTCGCCGTCGCGGGCTGCGCGGGCGGCGGGGGCGACGACTCGCTGGAGATCGAGAACGAGTGGCAGGACCAGATCACCGACGCCACCTCGAACCGCCCCGAGGGCTGCAAGTCGGGCGTGGGCGACGGCTGCGAGGCCCATGTGAAAGAGGTGGAGACGATCCTCGGCCGGCTCCACGAGGCGATCCAGAAGCGGGACGACAAGGCCGGGTTCAAGGACACCCTGGACCGGGTCACCACGCTCGACGGGAAGATCGCGGACTACTACGGCAAGACCTGCGCCCTGGTGGCCGAGGTCACCACCGACCCGGCTTCGACCCAGCGGTTCTTCACCTGCACCCAGCTCTACGCCGGGATCATGAGCACCGCCAACGAGATCGCGGGCGCACACCTCCGCCCGTCCGACACCTGACGCCGCTCACCGCCCCAGCAGCTCCCGCAGCCGGGCCGCCGGCAGCGCGTGCAGCGTCCGCCCCCGGAACCCGGTCGTGGTGACCGCCGCGAGCAGGGAATTGAGGACCGCCTCCTCCACGGCGTCCAGCACCGCCGCGAACAGCGGATTCAGCTCCCCGTCCGGCACCGCAACGGCGCCCCGCCGCGTACCGAACGCGACCGCGTAGTCCCCGCTGCCGTGCCCGTACGAGGCCCCCGCCCGCGCCAGCCCGAACACCGCCCGCCGCGCCAGCCGCGTGAGCTGCCGCGCGTCCACGGCGGCGTCCGTCGCCACGACCACCATGCACGACCCCCGCTCCGGCACCCGCCCGCCCGGCACCGCCACATCCCGGGGCGTCACCTCCCGCCCGCCCACGCGCAGCGTGCCGCCGAAGTTCGCCTGCACCAGCACCCCCGCCGTGACCTCGGCGCCCGCCACCTCCAGCCGCCGCGAGGACGTACCGATCCCCGCCTTGAACCCCAGCGCCCCCAGCCCCGTACCCCCGCCGACACACCCCTCGGCGACGGGACCGTCCGCCGCCGCGGCCAGGGCGTCGCGTACATGCTCCTCCCGCACGGGCCGCGAGCGGATGTCGGACAGAAAGCCGTCGTTGCACTCCCCGACGACCGGGTTCAGGCTCGTCGCCTCCGTATGACCCGGCTCCTCCAGCAGCGCCCCGACCAGCGCGTCCGCCGCCCGGAACGCCGACAGCGTGGACGTCAGCAGGATCGGCGTCTCCAGCGCGCCGAGCTCCGTGAGCTGGGTCACCCCGATGAGCTTGCCGTACCCGTTGCCGGCGAACAGCCCCGCGGGCAGCGGCGCCACCGGCGACACACCCTCCGGCACGATCGCCGTCACGCCGCTGTGCACGTCCGGCGGCACCCGCACCGTGCGGTGCCCGACCCGTACGCCCGGCACATCCGTCAGCGCGTTGTACGGGCCGGTCGGAAACCGCCCCACCCCGAGTCCCAGATCCCGTGCGCGGTCGCTGCCCATGAGCCCTCCGTACGCCGTCGCGATCATGCCGCGAGCAACCTACACCGCGGCGGCGGCTCTCCGAACCCCCATGACCAGGCAATATGCCCGCTTCAGGACCAAAGTCCCGTACCTTTCGGCCCGCTCGGGACGGGGGCCGCGCGGGACCTTCGACCGCCCCGATACCTGTCGGAAGCCCGTGGGATCGAGGGGGTGCCGGACGGGAGAGTGGATGACGTGCCCAGGAGCCGGACCCCGGATCCCACGGCACGGTCTCCGTCCCCGAACAAAGGTTGCATCTGTGTTCTCCGCCCTTCGCACGAACCGTCTGACCCGCATCTCCGGCGCCGCCGCCGTTCTCGGTACGGCCGGTGTGCTGATGATGGGTGCCACCGGGAACGCGTCGGCCGCCTCCGCCGTCCCGTCGAACTGGAACAAGCTCGCCCAGTGCGAGGCCTCCGGCCACTGGGACGCGAACACGGGCAACGGCTTCTACGGCGGTCTGCAGTTCACGCAGCAGACCTGGAAGGCCTTCGGCGGCCACAAGCACGCCCCGCGTGCCGACAAGGCCACGCCCAAGGAGCAGGTCAACATCGCCAAGAAGGTCCTCGCCGAGCAGGGCGTCAACGCCTGGCCGGTCTGTGGCCCGAAGTCCCTGTGACCAGCCCACACACATACGTTCCGCCCGGCCGGCCCCGCATCGGGGCCGGCCGGGCGGCTTTCGTCATCCCTGCAGGGTGTCGGACGGCCGCACCCCGTACCGGTCGCGGTAGTACCCGGCGAACCGCGACGGCAGCGTGAACCCCCACCGGTAGGCGACATCCGTGACCGTGGTGTCCGTCGCCCGCGCCACCTGCAGCTCACGGTGCGCGCGCTGCAGCCGCACCTCCCGCAGATACGCCATCGGCGGCATCCCCATGTACGCGATGAACCCGCGCTGCAGTGTGCGCACGCTCACACCGGCGATCCGGGCGAGGTCCGCGGCGGTGAAGGGATACGCGGGATCGGCCTGCACGGCGTCCATCACCCGCGTGACCTGCCGGGGTGCCGGCGACGGGGCGGGCCGGGCCAGGTCGTCGGAGTACTGGTGCGGCAGCGTGTGCACGAACGTCGTGAGCAGCGCCGCCCCCAGGCTGTCCCGTACCCGGGGCCGGTCCAGGGCACTGGGGCCGAGGCCGGCGGCGTCGAGCTCGGCGGCCAGCATGTGCGCCTGCCGGGCGAAGGCCCGCGCCGGACCCGTCATCCGCAGCCCGCGCGGTAAGGCCAGGGGAGCGCGCACCGGGCGGCCGAGCTCCTCCTCCAGCTCCGCCCGTACCGCCTGATGATCGATCATCACGTCGACGGCGGAGCTCCCGGCGCCGTACGTCGTGTACGTGGGCGCCAGCGGCGACAGCGTCACCGCGGTGTCACCGCCGCCGACCGCCTCGCCGCTCTGCCCCGACTGGGCCATGCGGACCCCGCCCGTACGCGGCATGACCAGCACGTACAGGGAATTCACCCCCGGAGCGATCCAGTGGCTCGGATAGTCCGACGTCACCCGGGAGACACAGAGCGGGCCGAGCCGGATGCCGCGTACGCCGAACCGGAAGCCGGCCGGGCGGGCCGGCGGCTCGTACATCACCAGCGTGCCGAAGAAAGAGGCGGTCAGCTCACGTGTCGCGTCGATGTCCGTGGACACCAGGTCGACGATCGGCGGTGTATCGGGCGGGTCGGACACGGTCATGGATCCCCTCCGTTCGCATGTCGCATTACACACCGAGGTGACGCAATGCGTCTATCCGTGCACAGCGTGCTTCCTGTTGAGTGGAGATCCACGGCGAACAGTCCGTGAAGGACGCCCCGGCCGCGCCGGGCCCGGGCGTACGAGGGGGAGGGTGGAGCCGCGGACCCGCTTGGCGCGGCTCCAGCCACCCCCGAATCCAGCGCCCTCACCCCCGGTAGGTCTGGATCCGCCGGTCATGGCCACGGTCGGTGAGGGCCGCCAGCCGCCCCGTGAGCTCCCCGACGATCGCCGGGACGTCCAGGGTGAGCAGCCGGCGGTCGCGCATCAGGACCCGGCCGTCGACCACCGTCGTCGTCACGTCGCTCGAGCGCGCGCTGTGCACCAGCGTGCCCGCCAGGTCGTACACCGGCTGGGTGTGCGGACCCGAGAGGTCCACCAGCACCAGATCCGCGCGGCGGCCCGGCGCCAGCGATCCGATCGCGTCGCCCAGCCCGACGACCCGGGCGCTCTGCGTCGTCGCGTACGACAGGACCTCCCGCGCCGTCGCCCAGCGCGGATCGCCCTCGGCGGCCTTCTGCGTCAGCGCCGTGAGCGTCATGCTCTCCCACACGTCGAGGTTGTTGTTCGACGCCGCCCCGTCCGTGGCCAGCCCCACCGGCACCCCGGCCCGGGTCAGCGCCCGCACCGGCGTGGTGCCCCAGCCGAACTTGAGGTAGCCGCGCGGCGCCGTCGCCACCCCGACCCGCCCCGCCGCCCCCGCGAGCAGGGCCACGTCCGCGTCCGTCAGGCCGGTGCCGTGGGCGATCAGCAGGTCGCCGTCCAGCAGGCCGGCGCGGTCCAGGGCCTGGACGGGGGTGATCCCGTCACGGGCGAGGCCGGCCTCGGTCTGCTCGCGGTTCTCCGCGGCGTGGATGTGCACCGGGAGGCCGTGCTCGCGCGCCGCTTCCGCGGTCGCGGTCAGGTCGGCGTCGGTGACGGTGTACGGGGCGTGCGGGGCCAGGGACGTCGTGATGCGTCCGCCGGCGGCGCCCCGGTGGCTCAGGGCGAACTCCAGGGAGGCGTCGCGGCCTTCGGGGCCCTGGGAGGAGAAGAAGGCGGCGCCGAGGTTCGCGCGCAGGCCCGACTCCCGTACCGCCGCGGCGACCCGGTCCATGGCGAAGTAGTGGTCCGCGAACGTGGTCACCCCGCCGCGGATCATCTCCGCGCAGGCCAGCAGGGTGCCGAGCTCGACGTCCCGGGGGGTGAGGTTGCTCTCGACCGGCCAGATCCAGTCGTTGAACCACTCCTCCACCGGGACGTCCTCGGCGTACCCGCGCAGGGCCGTCATCGCGGCGTGCGTATGGCAGTTGATCAGCCCCGGCAGCGCGACCTGCCCGCGTGCGTCGATCCGCTCGGCGGCGGGCAGCGCGTCGGCCTCCGCCGCGGGGGTGATGCGGTCGATCACGCCGCCCCGTACGACGACCGCCGCGTCCTCGGTGAACGCGACGGCGCCGTCGGGGTCGTGGGTCAGGACCGTGCAGCCGGTCACGACGAGGTCGGCCTGCGTGCTGTCGGGCTTCCCCGCCATACGGCTCCTTCCGCTGTCAGGCGGTCGCGCTCCCCGTACCGCGTGCGCCGGCGACGTAGTCCGTCCTTCCGGCGTCGTCGTACACCTGGATGTCGACCGAGGCGCCCTCGGGGATGTCGAAGTCCTTCACCGTGTAGTCCATCACGGCGTCCGTGCCCGCGGGGGAGTACGTACCCAGGTCGTGCGCGGTCCCACCCGACCAGTACGTGATGTTCGTGGAGAACCCGTCGCCGTCGTTCAGGGTGTCGTAGACCCAGAGCTTCTCGTCGTACGGGTGGAACTCCACCTTGCCGAGGTACCGGCCGGCGGAGTCGATCAGCTCGATCTTGACGGCCGAACCGCCCGCGTCCTGCTCGAAGTACGTCCCGTCGAACGGGTCGGAGAGCGAGCACGGGCAGGTGTCGGTGTCGCGGTACTGGACGCGCCCCGTCGGGTTCGGGCTGTAGGCCCCGGCCGGCCCGGCGGCGGCGAGCAGTGCGCCGGTGACCAGCGCGGTCCCGGCGAGCAGTCCTGCGGTCCTGTGTCGTACGCCCATCGGTGTCTCCCCCGTTTGCTGATGGCGCCCCGGGCGTCCGCCCGACGCGCCCTCCACTCTGTCATGTTCTGCCCTGCCCTGTCCCTGAGATGTCTCAGGTCGACCGCGGTGCGAACACTTGACGCGCACGCGACATCGTGGCTCTATGGGAGCGCTCCCATATCCTCGCCCCCACCTCCGACAGGAGTCGAAAGATGAGAGCACTGACCCGCGCGGCAGCCTTCCTCGGCGCCGCAGCGGTCCTGGCCGGCCTCTGGACCGCCCCACCCGCGGCCGCCGCCCCCACCGGCATCCACGTCAGCGCGGCCGGCCGCGTCGTCGAGGGCGACGGCTCCGACCTGGTGCTGCGCGGCGTCAGCCACGCCCACACCTGGTACCAGACGCAGACCGCCTCCTTCGCCGACATCAAGGCCAAGGGCGCCAACGCGATCCGGGTCGTCCTCGCCTCCGGCCAGCGCTGGACCAAGAACGACGCCGCCGACGTTGGCAACGTTGTCAACCGCTGCAAGCAGAACAAGCTCATCTGCGTCCTCGAGGTCCACGACACCACCGGCTACGGCGAGCAGGCCGGCGCCGCCACGCTCTCCCAGGCCGCCGACTACTGGATCAGCGTCAAGAGCGCGCTCCAGGGCCAGGAGGACTACGTCATCCTGAACATCGGCAACGAGCCCTACGGCAACCAGGGTTACGAGGCCTGGACCGCCGACACCAAGGCCGCGATCACCAAACTGCGCGGCGCCGGCTTCAACAACGCGATCATGGTCGACGCCCCCAACTGGGGCCAGGACTGGGCGGGCGTGATGCGCGCCAACGCCGCCTCGGTGTTCGCCGCCGACCCCGACCGCAACACGATCTTCTCGATCCACATGTACGGCGTCTACAACACCGCCGCCAAGGTCCAGGACTATCTGAACGCCTTCGTCACCGCCAAGCTGCCCTTGGTCGTCGGCGAGTTCGGGAACATGCACTCGGACGGCGACCCCGACGAGGACGCCATCATGGGCACCGCCCAGCAGCTGGGCCTCGGCTACCTCGGATGGTCGTGGAGCGGCAACGGCGGCGGCGTCGAGTACCTCGACATGGTCACCGCCTTCGACCCCGCCCAGCTCACCCCCTGGGGCACCCGCATCTTCAACGGCCCCAACGGCATCGCGGCGACCGCGAAGGAGGCCGGGATCTACGGCGGAGGCGGCGACGACGACCTCGTCCCGCCCACGACGCCCGGCACCCCCGCCGCCTCGGACGTCACCTCCACCGGCGCCCGCCTGACGTGGACCGCCTCGACGGACAACGTCGGCGTCACCGGCTACGACATCGTCCGGGTCACCGGCACCACGGAGACCCCCTGGTCCACCTCGTCCACCGCCTCGGCGACCCTGACGTCGCTGAGCCCGAGCACGGCGTACACCTTCGCCGTCTACGCGCGCGACGCGGCCGGCCTGCGCTCGCCGCGCTCGGCGACGGTCACCTTCACGACCAAGTCCCCCGACCAGAACCCGGGCCAGTGCAAGGTGACGTACAAGAAGGCCGGCGACTGGGGCAGCGGCTTCCAGGGTGACGTGCAGATCGCCAACACCGGCACCACCGCGATCGACGGCTGGACCCTCACCTGGACCTTCCCCGGCAACCAGGTCATCCAGAACATGTGGGGCGGCACCCCCCACCAGACCGGCGCCGACGTCTCCGTCACCCCGGCCGACTACACCCGCCGTATCCCGGCGGCCGGCTCGGTGACCCTCGGCTTCATCGCGAACTACAGCGGTACGAACTCCTCGCCCGCGTCCTTCGCCCTCAACGGCCAGGCCTGCACGCTCGGCTGATGCTTTTCCAACGGGGTGGGGCTCTCCTGGGGCTCCACCCCGTAGTCACTCCTCCGCCGAAGCCAGCCGCGCCCACACCGGCAGCAGGAACCAGCACACCGCGAACCACACCACCATCCCGCCCACCAGCCACAGCGCCAGACCGTCGGACGTCACGACCCGCAGAATGAGCAGCAGCGCCGACGCCATCGTGCACAGCAGCAGGAACAGCCCCACGATCGTCAGCCGCGCCGCCCACTCCACCGTCTGCGGCTTCAGCCGCCGCCCGGTCAGAAACCGGTGGATCGACACCGGACCGATCAGCGCTCCCGTCGCCGCCGCCCCGAGCATCACCGTCAGCACGTAGATGCGCCGGTCGGCGTCGCCCAGCCCGTCGAACCCCGGCTGGAACACCACGGTGAGCAGAAACCCGAAGAGGATCTGCACCCCGGTCTGCGTGACCCGCAGCTCCTGCAGCAGCTCCCCCCACCGCCGGTCGGCCCGCTCCTCGGGCGTCTCGTTGCGCCCCCGGCCGTCGCGGTACGAACCGGCGTGATGTCCTGTGCTCGCCATGGGCGTCATTTTCTCGGGGTCGGTACGGAACCTCCGGACGGCGCGCCCGAGTGTCCGGCGTCAGGAGGGTGTGAGTCCCTCGACGAACGTCCGGAAGTCCCCGGCCAGGGCGAGCTCGGTGTCGAAGTCGGTCTCGAACCAGGTCACCGACGGCTCCCCGGCGGGCCCGCACTCCCGGTAGTCGAGCGCGATCCACCAGTGTCCCTCGCCGGAGAGGATCACGACGGGCGACGGCAGCCCCCACTCCTCGGCCAGATAGGGTGAGTCGAGCAGCGACCTCATGAGCCCCGGCTTCCCGATGCCCAGCACGGTCTCGAAGGGCACCCGGTCCTCGTCCCACGACGTCGGCCGGCTGGTCCGGAACACCCGGTGACCGGCGGCCACCACCCCACCGTTGCGCACCCGCAGCAGCTCGAGCAGCCCCGACGGCAGCGTCACCCCGAGCACCCGCTCGGCCTCCCGCACCGCCTCGTCCGTGAGCGCCGGCTGACTGCCGTAACTCTCGTCGGGCGCCCAGAACGTGGCCAGGATCTCGTCGAATCGCGCCATGGCGCCCACCCTACGAGAGCCCCGCCGCCCACAGCACCGCGAACGCCACCGCCATCGCTCCCGCCGCGACCGTCTTCATCGCCGTCAGCCGCACCGTCAGTCGCGCGTCCCACTCCTCCGCCGCCCCCGACGCCAGCCGCAGCGCGGGCGTCAGCGCCCGGCCCAGGCCGAAGCCCAGGCCCGCCGCCAGCGCCGGGGCCCAGCCGCCGCCGGCCAGCAGCACCGCCACGACCAGCGCGTACGGGGCGGAGGCCGATACGTAGGTCCGTACCCCCGTGCCCATCTCGAAGCCGAACTGCAGCGTCCCGCGCACCAGATCCCGCTTCAGCACGTCCTGCGGGATCTGCCGGGCGTTCTGCGGCAGCCGCACCGTCAGCACCCCGAGGTCGCGCAGGACCGCGAGCACCGCCGCCGCCACGATCACGCCCTCCCGCCAGACCGCCGGGACCGGCGCGAACAGTCCGGACAGCAGCCACAGGACGGCCACCGACAGCAGGGCGCCCAGCAGCAGCCCGGTCGTGAACACGCCGAGGATCCTGACCTGCCGGTGCAAGGCCCGCCAACCTGGCGAGGCCAGCGCGAATGCGCTGTTACGCGTTCAAACGGAGCCGGACAGCGCGTACCCGGCGAGCCCGCCCGTCACCGCCCACGTCAGCGCCGGCGCGTACAGGGCCGACACCACGGCCGCGACAGCCAGCACCGCGACGGGCAGCGCCGGGTCGGCGAACCGGATCCGGGCCTCGGCCGGTGTGGTCACTCAGACCGTCCCCGTGAGCGCGCGCCAGGTGTTCGGGCCCACGACGCCGTCGACGGACAGCCCGTTCGCGCTCTGGAAGCCGCGCACCGCGGTGTCCGTGAGGGTGCCGAAGTTGCCGTCGACGGTGAGCCCGTACCCGTGCTTGTTCAGCTCCCACTGGGCGGCGCGCACGGCCGTGTTGATGTCGCCGCGGCGTACGGTCACGACGAGCACCGGCCAGGTCGCCGCGCCCACGCTGCCCGTCGGGCTCAGTCCGTTCGCCGTCTGGAACTTCTCCACCGCCGTCTCGGTCTTCGCGCCGAAGATGCCGTCGGCGGTGGTGCTGAAGCCGCGGTACGTGACCAGGAACTGCACGGCGTACACGTCCGGCCCCGTCGCGCCGTTGGCGATGGTCGGCCAGGTCACCGAGCCGGGGCAGTCGCACTCCGTGGTGTAACGGCAGATCGACTTCACCCACCCGGACCCGGTGTTGCGGTACCCGTCGTGGCAGCGCCGCTCGATACCGCAGCCGCACTCGCCGCACGCGCTGCTGTAGCGCCACAGCCAGCCGTCGTACGTGCCCGAGTAGCACTGGTTGGGCCGCAGGGTCCACGTCACGCCGTCGTTCTTGTGGAACCCCGCGTACGTCCCCGACGTCGCGCACGCGTCGGTGTACACGGTGCTCGGACCGCACCCCGGCGAGCAGTTGTGCCCGTCGGCGTACGAGGGGCACGCCCCGGTCCAGATGTCGTAGCCGTCGGCGTACGCCTCCCGGGCGGCGGAGAACACCCCCATCGCGGCGAACCCGGCGGCCGTCGCCGCCTGCAGCACCGTACGCCGGGGGAGGGCGAACCCGCGCTCGGCCGGTGAGCGGCGGCGGCTCGCGCCGCCCGGGCGGCGCAGCAGGGGTACGTCGTCGAGCGTCGTCATGAGGCACTCCTCAGCTGTCCCGGGTGGATGTCGTCCAGCAGCCGCAGCAGCGCCGTCGCGGACCCCAGGGGCTCGGACCGCAGCACCCGGCCGCGCGGGTCGGTGGCCACCGCGAACGGGGTCGCGATCGCGTCGTACGCCTCGAACAGGTCCGGCCGGTGACCGGTGACCGGCAGCTCCCCGCCGGACACCGGCGCGCCCGCGTACACGGCGTGCAGCTGCACCTCGCCGGAGCCGTGCCGGCTCGCCCAGGCGGCGGCCTCCGTCAGCACCTCGCCGCAGGTACGGCAGTCGGCGTCGAGGAACAGCAGCACACCGTCCCGCCCCGGCTCCAGCACTCCGGCCAGGCCCGGGGCGGCCGCGCCCGGCTGGATGCCGACGGCCGTGGGGTGGTGCTGGGTCCGCTCACGCGTGAGCTGGTGGACCTGGCGGATGAGGCCGGACACCACCAGGGCCAGCAGCAGGATGGCGGCCCAGGAGGCGATCAGCGCACTGGTGGTGAAGTCCATGGGCGTCCTTCGGCGGTGACGGGTGCGGGCTGGTGCATGGCGGCCGGGAGCGACCAGAGGAGCGCGGCGCAGGCGGGGGCGGCGAGGAGGAGGGTCGCGAGCCGGGCGCCGGAGGGTGTCCCGGGGCCGAGGGCGGCGCCGGCCGCGGCGACGGCGGTGAGGGCGACGGCGCGGCGGGTCACCCAGACGGACATGGGGACCTCGGTGCGGGAGCAGCCGCAGGGGCCGCCGGCGCCGTGGGTCAGGACGCGGCGGGAGTAGGCGGCGTATGCGGCGAAGAGGGCGGCGGCTGCGGCCAGGGCGATGCGGGAGCCGGTTACGGCTGCGACGCCGAGGGCGGCTTCCGTGAGGGGGACGGTGAGGGAGAGGGGGCGGACGGCTTTTGGGGGGAGGACGCGGTGGGTGCGGAGGGCGTGGGGGAGGGCTGTGGGGCGGGTGAGGTGGGCTGCGGCGCCGGCGAGGAGGGTGAGGGCGGTGGTCAGGGCGCAGAGGGCGCCGTAGAAGGCGGTCACGCGAGGGCGAGGGTGAGGCGGCCGACGAGGTCCGGGACCTTCTCGACGGTCGTGGACGGCAAGGGGGCCACCGTCGCCCAGACCTCGGGGCCGGAGAGGACGAAGAAGGGGGTGCCGTCGGTGAACGTGTCCCGGTAGAGGTCTCCGGCCGCGGTCGCCACGCCCTTCCAGGGGGGCAACTGGGCGGCGTGGGCCTTGGTGCGGCGGGTCAGCTCGAGGAGCCCGAGTCCGGGAATCTCCTTGATGACGGTCGCCGCGGCGGCGTTCGCGCTGCCCGCGGTGCGGTCCGGGGTGAGGGTGAGGCCGTTCGCGGTCTCCTGGACGCGGAGGGTGCGCAGCAGGCCGAGGACCTCGGTGGTGCCGATGTCGTACAGGCGCGTGACCATGGCGTACCGCCGCCCGCGCCAGACCACGAGCAACGGCCGCTCGACGAGCCCCGACCGCGGCTCGCGCTCCTCGGTGACGGCGGTCTGCAGGATGCCCCCGGCGAAGCTCAGCTCGGAGTCGAACCCCTCGACCCCCAGGGACGCGGCGACGGAATCCCCGAGGGAGGCGTCGCCCGCGGTGAACTCCACGAGCCGCCCGCCGACGATGACCTCGAGGGCGGAGGTGGCGGGCTCCCGCAGGTCGAGATCGCTCTCGAGCCGGTACGCCGCGCCGTCGAGCGCGCGGTGGCTTACGGCGGTGGCTGAGGCCATGGCGTCCTCCGGTGGGGGGAGTTGCTCGACGACGCTGCTGATCGGGAAGCTACGGCCACGCCTTTACGCTTGTCAATGAACAGTCAACCGCCGCGCAACCTGGGGCGTTTACGGCTCACCGGCCACGGGCCCGCGCGAGGCGGAAACCCGGCCGCCCGCGGAATTCCCCACCCCCGACCCGGAATCCCGGAACCGCGCCCCCTCCACCCCCTGTCATCAAGCAGGTGGACACCTACACATGCCCCAACTGCGGCACGGTCGGCGGCCTCGCCGAAGGCTTCATCGAGGACGCGGGCGACGGCTCCCGCGGCTACGCCCGCTGGATCGAGGGCAGACTGGAACGCGGAATCTTCGGCGGCGCCAAGCGGATGTGGCGGCTCCGGCGCCAGATAGAGGCGTACCGCTGCGCCAAGTGCGGGCGCCTGGAGCTGTTCGCGACGCACGAGGTGTAGCGCCCCGCGCGGCAGATCGGCGGCGACGCCCGCGGAGTGACCGACGCACGGGTGTCGCCGTCCCCGGCCCCCAGGGCGACCGGCCGACGAGACGGCCACGCCTACCGGAGTCGTCCGACCTCAGGCGGGCTGTGCGTGCCGGAGAAATCGCCTGGTAGCCCGGCGTCCGTTCGGGCATGGTCTCGAATGATGACCGACGAAGACGAGATGTTCTACGCCCACCCCGAATCCGTGGAGGGACTCCTGCAACGCGGGCGGGGTCTCGGAGCGATACGAGCAGCGCAGGATCCCCAGCAGGCCGCACCTTTCGTCTACGACTCGATCCGGCGCGACTGGTCAGGGAGCTTCCCCGACGAACGAGCGATCTACCTGGCCCGATTGATCCGCGACCTCCGGTTGTCCCCGACGCCCGTGGCGGAACAGCTGTCGGGCTCCTCGCACGAACACGCCCGCGCCACGGACGTGCTGGTGGTCCTCGCACTGGACGGATCGAACGAAGCCCGTGACGCGCTGCGCGCCCACATCCGTGACGGCGCGCATTGGATGTACGTGCTCGAGGAAGTGGCGCACCACTGGCCGACACCCTGGTGGGACGACCTCGGCGACATTGCCCGCACCCGCATCGTCGACGTACTGGAACCGCCCCTGACCAACCCCGCGTGGATCCGATTCGGGATAGACATCAGTCACCCCGTTCCCCGACCGTCTCGCCGCGACCTGTCCGGACACACGATCGATGCCCTGTACGGCCTGCTCACAGAAACCCAGCAACCCAAGAACCGCATCCGCGTCGACGCCCTCCGCGAGCTGCGCCACCGCGACGCGCTGGACGCGTTGCTCCCTCTCGTACCGACACTCGTCACCCCGGACGACACCCGCCTCCTCCCCGAGATCTACCGAGCCGTTGAACACCTCGGCCCCGCCGCCGTCCCGGCAGCCCACGCCTGGGCGCACCACGAATTCCCGCGGCTGGCCTACCTCGGCGCGACCACACTCGCCGACCAGCTCGTACCGGAGGCGATACCGCTCCTGATCGACCGCCTCGCCGAACTGCGCAGGACCCATACCTGGTGCGGCCCCGACGCCGGCGCGCGCCGCCTCGCCCGCTTCGGCTCCGCGGCCACCGACGCGTTGACACACCTGCGCTGGTTCTGGCTGCGAACCCCGCACTCCTACGAACGGGCCGCCTACCTGCAGGCGCTGGCAGCGATCGACCGGACAGGCCTGGACTACGCCCACACCGAATCCCTGTGGGACTGCGAGGAAAACAGCCGGCTGCAGGCCATCGACCAGGCCCCCGACAGCCCCCTCACCCGAGCCAGAATCGCCGATCTCCGCGACGACCCGATGGAAACCCCCGACGTGCGTTCCGCTGCTGCCGGGCGGGCGGCAGGGAGTCAGCCGTTCTCCCGGCCCGGCAGCGGCGCGCCATCCAGAAACGCGTAGTACGTCGCGACGGCATCCGGCTCGACTTCCGGGCCGGAGGGGCCGTAGCGGGTGTCCGTGCGGTCACGCTTCGGTCCGGAGATCCAGAACTCCTCGTCGGTCTTCGTGTCGTAGAAGTTCGCGTCCCACATCCCACCTGCCCGGCGCAGGGTCCTTCCCCGGAAATACGCGGTACTCCACGTCTTCGAGAAATCGACCCAACCGATCCACGAGGGCCCACGGTCGGTGTCGTAACCAGTCTTCAGCTGTACGAACATGAGGCGTCGAGGCATGCGCCCAGGGTCCCGTACAGCCCGCAGTCGCGACAGGGGAATTAGCGGCGCACGCCGGAAGGCCCGGGGCTAGAGATCGAGCCACACATGCTGATCGTCGACGAGAGGCTCCTCCAGCGGAAGCCGAAGAAACCGGCACGCGAACAGCAGCCCGGCGTCACCCCCGTCACCGCTCACCTCGTGCACCCACGCGTCGGGCGTATCGCCCGGCACCTCGAGGCGGAAGAAGACGGTGCGCCGCGGCTCACCCGTCGTGGGATGGGGCTTGTCCTCCGTGGCGAGCTCCCGCACCACGACGGCGGTCCGCAGCCCGGTCTCCTCGGCGACCTCCCGGAGGACGGCCTCGCGCAGCCCCTCGCCCTCCTCGACACCGCCCGCGGGGATCTGGGTGCCGGCCTCGGGCATGCCGACATGGTCGAACACCAGCAGCTCACGCCCGGCACGGATGACATACGCGGCGACACGGATCCTGGGCGAAGTCACCCCGGCATTGTCCGCCCACCGACGAGCGCGTCCCACTCCTCCCGCGTCGGCCCGTCGTGCGTCGGTGTGAAGTCCGGGTGAGCGTCCAGCCAGGCGGTGACGTGCCGGTCGATCTCATCGGTGCCGTACGCGTCGTCAGCCAGGTGTACGAGATGCCGCACCTGAGCCCGGGCCCGCATGACGACGGGGTCCTCGAAGGCGCACACGGCCACGGCGGCGGCCCGCCGATCACCGGCCGGTGAACCTTCTGCGAGCCGCCGCCCGTTGTTCTCGTCGGACGTCACCTGGGCGTCGAACCAGGGGCGGAGAGTCCGCTCCGCCCAGCGGTGATAGCCCATGGGGTCCGCGACGATCTGGTCCGTATGGGCGGCGAGGTACTGAGCCGCCCGCAGTCCGAGGGCCACGCCGTGACCGAAGGTGGGATTGGTGTGGATGAGGCTGTCTCCCGCGCTGACCAGCCCCGTAACAACCGGCCCGGCGTCATCGACGAGGGAGGTCCACCGATTGTCCAGCCCGCCCATCGCCAGCACGTCGGAGCACGGCTCGGGATCCAGCCCCAGCCACGCCCCGATCGAGGGGAACCGCCGCGCGACGGCCTCGAACACCGCCGGATCCATCAGCGCGCCCCGACTCGGATCCCCTGCCGCCAGGACGACACTCACGGCGAAGGTGCCGTTGTCGGAGGGAAAGATCCCGGCGAGCGCGTACGGAGCGGCGGACCCGGTCTTCACCCGCCCGGGATCCTGCGGCCCGTCGCGACGCAGCCGGTACCAGCGGCACAGGTACACGATCCCGGCCCGGTGACTGTCGACGACGGGCGGGCGGCAGCCGGCTGCTTTCAGCCACCCCGGCACCGGCGACCGACGACCGGACGCGTCGACGACAAGATCCGCCGGATACGTCGCGTCGCCGGCCCGCACGCCGCTGACCCGCTCGCCCTCCCGAAAGACGAGCCCGCTCACCCGACACCCCTGGCGAACCTCCACATTCGGTTCCCGCCCCACGACCGCGGTGAGCGCGGCCTCCAGCACGATCCGCCGGGTGCGCAGAGTCACCAGCTCCTCGTCACCGTCCCGCTCCGGCGGATGCTCGTCGAACCAGTCGAACTCGTGATACTCCCGCGCGCCCCGTACCAACAGATCCGCATAAACATCAGGCACCTCGGCCCGCAACACGGACCGCACGGGCGCGAGCAACGAATGCGGATGACTCGCCTGCGGCACCCGAGGCCGCTCCCACCGAAAGAAGTCCCGATCCACATCACCCCCGGCCCGCCGAGCATCCTGCTCGAACAGAACCACGGAGTGCCCCCGTCGCCCCAACATGAGCGCCGTCCCCAGCCCGCCGATACCCCCACCGATCACCGCAACCCGCGCCACCGACCAGTCCCTTCGCGTCGTGTTGCAGCACGACCCTACTGCCCGACGATCTTCATCCCGGGACCGGTGTGTCCTTGCTGTGCGACGAGGAGGGCGAGGCTCGGCCAGCTACGGAAAACGAACAGCGGCGTCGTACACCCCACTGCCACACTGAGCCGCATGGCAGACTCCACCGCACTCGGCGACCGGATGAAGCGTTACGAGGCGGCGCACCGGGCGATCCTCCCGCGCCGCACCCTAACCCTGCTCCGGGTCGACGGGCGGGCCTTCCATTCCTACCTCCGAGGTGCGAAGAAGCCCTTCGACGAGGGCTTCATGTCCGACATGGACGCGGTCGCGGAGGCACTGTGCCAGGAGATCTCCGGAGCTCAGTTCTCGTACACCCAATCGGACGAGATAAGCGTGCTGCTCACCGACTTCGAAGCGGAGGAGACGGAACCCTGGTTCGGCGGCGTCGCAGCAAAGCAGCTCTCCATAGCCGCATCCCTGGCCACCGCCGTCCTGAACGAACGCCGCCCCGGCAAACGCGCCCTGTTCGACGCCCGCGTCTTCACGATCCCGGACCCGGTGGAGGCGGCGAACTACTTCCTCTGGCGCCAACGCGACGCGATCCGCAACAGCATCAGCATGGCCGCCCAGTCCCACTTCTCCCACCGCCGCCTGCAGGGCGTATCCACGGAGGGCATGCAGGAACTACTCCGCACCGAGGCCGGCGTGACGTGGACCGACTACCCCGACGGCTGCAAACGCGGCCGCGTCACCGTCCGCCGCACGGGGGAGCGCCCGGTGGAGTACGTCGACAAACGCACCCGGGAGACGGTGCGCACGACGGCGATCCGCTCCTGGTGGGAGACGACCGCGGCACCCCACTTCACCGCGACCCCGGACGGCTGGCTGGCGACGACGATCCCGACCCCGCCGGCCGCCGGGGAGGCCCCGGCTCAGGACCCGTCGCGGAGCTCGACCAACCGTTCCGACACGAACCGGATGTCGTCGAAGGTGACGCTGCACCCGTCCCCGGTAGGCGACTGGGCCTCGAACCCGATCCGATGACTGCCCACCTCGTCACCCAAGCTGAACACCCTGATGAACCGCCACGTCTTGCCGTCCCCAGAGGCGTGAAACGCGTACGTCCGCCCGATACGAGAAACCCGCAGCCAGACGGACTGCCCGGGAACGGTATAGGCGTTGGCGTCATCGGACACTCCGCGCGTAACGACGGAAACGACCATGGGCTCCCGGTCGGGAGAGAACTCGAAGCAGAACTTGGCCCAGCTCGCCGCACCGCTCCACAGGAACAACACCCCGGCGTCGTACTGAGCCCGAAACCCCACGCTGACCCGAGCGCTGAACTGAAAGTCCCCCTCGGGCGGCATGCCCAGCAGGGTCGCGGCGTTGAGCATGCTCTCGGCGTCACCGGACTCGGCCCCGCCGGGGTTGACGTAGAAGTCCGTGTGGCCCGGAGCATCGGCGACGAGACCTCCCTCGTCGCGCCGCCACACACCGTCGTGCGACGCGCTGAGCGGAAACGGCACTGTGGGAAGCTCAATCCTGTCGGCCATCAGGCGACGCCCTTCCGTCCGTGATCGAATCTGACCACGGTACGTCGATCTCGCCCCGGGCGCCGGACACAGCCCGAACAAACAGCCCTCCCGGACAAAATTCCCGCCTGAAGCGCGGGCTGGTGGAACCGCCCGAGTGTCATCTCACGCGGATAGCATCACCTGACGATTCAAGACGTCCCAGGCGCAGGGCGCCCCCGCCCAGGAGGCCACATGAGCGAGGCGTACTCACCGATCCCGGAACTGAACCTCCTCAAGGAGTTCGAGAACCGGCTCGGCCCGATCTACTACTCGGACGGCTTCGAGCTACGCGAGTACAACGCGGACTCAGGCCTCGACACCTGGTCGGACCACCCGGACTTCCTGACCCGCTTCATCCCCTTCGCCCAGGCCAACGGCTCGGGCTCGGACTACGCCCTGTGGCGGTGCGACGACCGACGAGACCTCGCGACCCTGCCCATCGTCATGATCGGCGACGAAGGCGCCCTCTACGTAATCGCCCGAAACCTGCCTGAGCTGTTCCAGCTCCTGGCCATCGACAGCGAGCCCTTCTCCGACATGGGCTTCCACACTCCCGACAGCGCCGAGGAACACAGCCCCGGCCACCACGAGTACCTCACCTGGCTACACCAGACCTTCGGCCTCGAACCCCCTGAGGACGTGGAGGCGCTCTGGGCCGAACGAAAGGAGCTCGACGATCGCTTCAGGACATGGGCGTCCCAGTTCGTCGACCTGGGCGATTACTGATCGGCCCTGGGGTGGGTGTTTGTTCGGGTGGGTGAAGTAATCTCCCGAACAAACATCCACCCGAATCATCGCACTTCTCAAACGATGGATTGAATAGGTGTCATGAACGGAATTTTGTGCCTGATTCGCTTCCTTCCTCTTCTGGACGCGCTTCAGTCGCCGTTGAGGCATTCGATTGATAATTTCGTTCGGGATTATATGAATTCTGGCGAGATTGCGGATGGCGTTCTCATTGAACTCGACGATTTCCGCGAAGCGATCGGTCCGATGCTAGAGTATGATAATTCCCTCTTCTTCGAATCGAGTGTCGCTAGTATCGCCTTGTCTGTGGCTGAGACTTATTCGGGAAATTCGCGGTCGGCGCACGGGAAAACCCTGGAGTGGGCGGTGGGACTGTGGAGCGCCCTGGATCGTCTGTTGGCTGATCGGCCAGAGTTGGTTACATCTTTGAAGGCGATTAGTTTTGCGGAACGCGAGCGAAATGCTCAACGGGAAGATGGATTTGCTATCGCCTCGAAGGGAGAGAATGGTGTCATCCTTCGACGTATCGAGCAACTATCTCTCACCAGGATCTCAGGAGCGGCTGAGCTCTCAAGAATTTCCACACTTCTCGGTTGGCGCCCTTCAGGGCCATGCGGCTCTCAATGCGCATGGCCTTCATGTAAACCACACGCTGTGAACTGTGTACGGCGTCCCCCTTTTCAGCCTCAGCAGACACTGGCTGCTCGGCTTCGACGGAAGCATGGGGCTGAGCCTAAGCCGTGGTATTTGATAACTCTCGATTACTCGCCTCGCGATGAGCTGCCTTTCGAATTCGTCGCGGAAATTGGACCTGCGGGATATGAGCTGCGGAAGGTGGCTCAGTATATAGATGGGCGACTTGTTTGTGTCGATCAAAACAATCGGGTGCGTTGTGGAGTAATTCTCAGCCCTGACCCAGTTCCATCTTGGGAGGAGCTATCGAACAACCCCGACATGCAAGCCGAAGAAACTTCCGAAGAATTTTTTGAGAAACGCTGGGAGGAAGGACTCGAGGGCTTCATCCGTACAAGCGAAATGCCGTGACCGAAACGAACCAGACGCATTACAGGTGGCCTGTGTTGCGTCTATCTGCTAGTGTCCTGAGTCGGAATTTCGCTGGCGGTTGTAGGGTGGGGTGATGCCTGGTCCTAAGCCGCTGGTGCTGGTGTAGTCCGATCGCGAAGGCAGGGCGAGCAAGGGGAGGCAGTGTGACGCCAGATCCGCTACTGGATGGGCTGGAGATGCTCTGGGCTCGCATCTCGCCCAGCGAGAGCGCCACCCCGATCGAGTTCCCCGTCGAGCTTGACCCGGTAAGCAGGCGTTACGAGCTCGTCGAGGCCACGCGACTGCGTATCGGCGACGCCCTTACCCGAGACGTGGAGTTGACCCGTCGGCTGTCCCCGGACGTGCTGAGGCTGCTCCTGCTGGAATCCAACCGGACCGACCAACTGGTCCACCCGCTGATCGCGGCGCTGGGTCGTCGACGCGTGCTGGACTACCTCATCCAGGCGGCGCGTGTAGGCGAGTGGGCGGCCAGGGCGAACGCTGCGTCAGCCGCCTACTGGGTCAGGGCCTGGGCGCCGCGTCGGCCGGTGGTGGACCAACGAGATAGCCATTACGTGGCAGATCTGTGGCCCGATCTCTGGCTGGCAGCGCTGGAGGCGTTCGTGCACTGCCCCGACGTCGATCTGCAGGAGCAGTTGCACACCGCCTTCCCCCTCGGCCCCGGGCGTTACCCGCCCGAGGCAGTCCACGTGCTCCGTCAGGCTCGGGCTATCGCCGTGGCTCATCCGGATAGGTTCGCTCGGCTCTTGGACGGCTCGACCGGATACGGAGCGGCGATCTGAATGCGGCACGGTGCAAGGATTACCTGGCTCACGACACGGCGATGCCGTCCTGGCGTCTGAGTCGGAATTTCGCTGGCGGTTGTAGGGTGGGGTGATGCCTGGTCCTAAGCCGCTGGTGCTGGTGTTGTCCGATCGCGAACGCAGGGTGCTGCGGGGCTGGTTGCGGAAGCAGACGGCGTCTCAGGCGCTGGTGTTGCGGTCGAGGATCGTGCTGACGTGTGCGGAAGGACGACCGAACGCGCAGGTGGCAGAGAAACTGGGGATCTCGCGGGAGACCGTACGTAAGTGGCGGGCACGGTTCGTCGCCGACCGCCTGGAGGGCTTGGTGGACAAGCCGCGTTCTGGAGCCCCGCGGACGATTACGGACGAGCAGGTCGAGAGCCTGGTCGCCCGGACGCTGGACCAGGCGCCACCGACGGGGGATTCGCACTGGTCGACGCGGTCGATGGCCGATGTGGCGGGGATGTCGCAGTCCGCGGTCTCCAGGATCTGGAGGGCGTTCGGACTCAAGCCGCACATCGTGCAGACCTGGAAACTCTCCACCGACCCCGAGTTCGTGACCAAGGTCCGAGACGTGGTGGGCATCTACCTGGCCCCGCCGGAGAACGCGCTGGTGCTGGCGGTGGATGAGAAGTCGCAGATCCAGGCTCTGGACCGTACCCAGCCCGTGCTGCCGCTAGCGCCGGGTACGCCGGCGAGGATGACGCACGACTACATCCGGCACGGCACGACCAGCCTGTTCGCTGCGCTAGATATCGCCTCAGGCTCGGTCATAGCCCAGCACTACCGGCGCCATCGGCACCAGGAGTTCCTGCGCTTTCTGAAGACCATCGATGCGGCCGTCCCAAAGGATCTGGAGCTGCATCTGGTCCTGGACAACTACGCCACCCACAAGACCGAGGCGGTCAAGAAGTGGCTGCTGCGGCACCCGCGCTTCCACCTCCACTTCACCCCGACCTCCGCGTCGTGGCTGAACCTCGTCGAGCGCTGGTTCGCAGAGCTGACCTGCCGCAAACTCCGCCGCTCGGCCCACCGCAGCGTCACCGAGCTGGAACGCGACATCCGTCATTGGATCAACGAGTGGAACGACAACCCCAAGCCGTTCGTCTGGACCAAGGCCGCCGACGCCATCCTCGACACCCTCGCCGCCTACTGCACACGAAATAGCGACTCAGGACACTAGGTCTGGTGGGAGTCCGCGAAGCCCCACAGTTTGGTGATGTTGGTCGCGACGGTCGAGTACTTCCAGCCGGTCTTCTTCTCCAGATCGGGTGAGGCTCTCGGTGTGCCGGCCCGGCACGTTCGTTCGGGCACGAGCCTGAGGGCGGCGGGGTTAGTCAGCCATCGGGCGCCGATGTCGGACGTGCCGCCCTGCGTCGGACATCGGCGAAGGGTATCTCGGCCAAGATCGCGGAGTGCGCGCCGTCCTTGCCCATGGCGTAGAGGCTCAGTCGGTCAAATGTCCAGGTCGGAGGGGTGGTTACTCGCTCGGAGGCGTGTTGGACCAGGTCGAGGGCTGTCTCTTCGCTTGTGCGGCCGAGAGTGATGTGCGGGCGGAATGCCATCCCGGTGTATCGGTAACCGTGAGCTTTGGAGCTTGCGCGCTCGGCCTCGGTGCAGTGGAGGTCGTCCGTCGACGACCGGAGTGCACTGCGGTCCAGGTAGGGAGTGAGGGTGGCGATCGCTGCTTCCTGCAGTTGCTCCAATAGGGCGGGGCGAGACAGCGTCAGAAACAGCCAGCCAACTGGCCTGTACTCGATCAGCTGGAAGTCGAGACATAGGAGGTCGGGTAGGACCAGTGAGTGCGTGATGTCCGACAATACCTGCTTGATGTCCAGTGCCTCGACGAACGGCCCCTGGAACAGGGTGACGTGGGGGAGGCAGCCGTCGCAGGACAAGGCGGGCTGGAGTAGGTGTTCATGGCTGAGGTCGCTCTGGATCCGGATTGCTGTGAGTAGATCTTCTGTTCGGGGTAGCAGGGCGATACCAAGCCACCGGGTCATGGGCGTGCTCCGATTCCGGTGAGTGCGGCGGCTAGACGTCTGAAGCTGCGCAGCCAGTGCAGGCTGCCAGAGGATCCCGCCAGCAGGTGGTTTACGACCCTGGGGGCGGTGCCGTGGTCAGCTCCGCCCATGAGCGCTTGCCCCACACGAAGGTGTCTGTGCCTGTTCTGTCCGCGATCGCCTCAACGATTGCCAGACCCCGCCCGTGTTCGTCGTCCTGGGAGGCGCTGCCGCTGCTGGGCGATGCCGTCGATGTGTCGGCGACTATGACGCACACACGGTCCTCGGTCAGGCGGGTTGCGATGACCTGCAGGAAGCGCGACGGAGTATGAGCGACGCTGTTGGTGACCAGTTCCGAGGCGATCAACTGGGCATCCTCAAGCAGGGAGCAATGCTCAGGACTTGTGGATCGGTCTTCGGGACGGGACGCGAAGGGCGTACCTTCCCGAGTGATCTACAAGTCACCGAGTAGAGGCCCGCGTTCGCAGCGCGGGTCGGGAAGGCACGCCCGT
>NZ_WEGJ01000020.1 GCF_009604385.1 Streptomyces smaragdinus | reverse complement strand
TGGTCGGGATGGTGTACGGGACCCTGCCGTGGGTGTGGATCATCATGCTGCCGGGGGACGAGGACGGGGCCGTGGTGAGTCTCGTGCCGCTGCGGGATCTGGTCACCGTCGTGCAGGACGGGGCCGTGTTCCAGGTCGTCGGGAATCTGCTCGTCTTCGCCGCCCTCGGGTTCCTCGCCCCGGTGCGGTTCGCCGCGCTGGCGTCCGTGCCGCGGATGCTGGCCGTCGGGGCCGGGTGTTCGGTGGTCGTCGAGGTCGCGCAGTACGTGCTCGTGCTGGACCGGGTGTCCTCCGTGGACGACGTGCTCCTCAACGCCGCGGGCGCGGGGCTGGCGGCGGCGGTGTCGCGGCGGTGGTGGCGTACGGCAGGATGACGGCTTCAGGGAAGCGACCCCGGGAGGCGTCCACCGTGTCCGACAGCCAAGTCCCCTACTGGGACGCCGCCGCGGCCACGAAGACGTTCACCCACCCCCTCCACCCGCCCTGGCTCGACGCCCTCGGCCGGAGCGCCGCCGTCCTCGACTACGGCTGCGGCTACGGCCGCCTCACGGGAGAGCTCGAGCGGCACGGCTTCGGCGACCTCACCGGCGTCGACACCTCCCCCGCGATGATCGACCGCGCCCGCCGGCTGCACCCCGGCCCGCGTTTCGACACCCTCGACGCACCGCCGTCCGTGCCCTGCCCGGACGCCGCCTTCGACGTCGTCCTCCTCTTCGCCGTCCTGACCTGCGTCCCCGCCGACGAGGCCCAGCACCGGCTGATCGCCGAGCTCCACCGCGTCCTGCGGCCCGGCGGGATCCTCTACGTCAGCGACTACCTGCTGCAGGACGACGCACGCAACCGCGAGCGCTACGCACGGCATGACGGGGGCATCTACGGCGTCTTCGAGACCGGGGACGGCGCCGTCTGCCGGCACCACACCCGCGAGTGGTTCGCCGGCCTGCTCGCGGACTTCGACCCGGTCGACACCCGGACCATCGGCGTCCCCACCATGAACGGCCACCGGGCCGCCGGGATCCAGCTCCTCGTACGCAGAAGCGTTACGGCAACTGCTGCTCCGCCCACACCGTCTTCCCCGCCGGCGAGTGCCTGATCCCCCAGTGGTCGCTCAGCTGGCCGACCAGGAACAGGCCGCGCCCGCCCTCGTCGTCGTCCGCCGCGTGGCGCAGATGGGGGGAGGCGCTGGAGTTGTCGGTGACCTCGCAGATCAGGGTCTCCTCGCGGATCAGGCGCAGGCCGATCCGGCCCCGGGAATAGCGCACCGCGTTGGTGACCAGCTCGCTCGTCACCAGCTCCATGCCCGGCGCCAGCTCCTCCAGGCCCCACGCCATCAGCTGGCCGGTGACCAGATGGCGGGCGGAGGACGCGCTCTGCGGGGCCGGGGGCAGGGTCCACGACGCCACCTGGTCCGGGCCCAGGACCCGGGTCTGCGCCAGGAGCAGCAGTACGTCGTCGGCGGCGGGCCGTTCGTCCGGCAGCAGCGCCGACACGGCCGCGTCGCACGCCTCCTGGAGGGAGCCGGTGGACTCCAGCGCGGCGGCGATCCTCGCGGGTACGACGGAGTCGCCGCCCTCCTCCTCCGGCTCCCGGGCGAGCGCCTCGCTGTACAGCGCGAGGACGCTGCCCGGCGCCACGGAGTACACCGCCGGCTCGTACCGGGCCTCCCCCCGCCCCAGCTTCGGGCCGCGGCCCCCGGTCAGGACGCGCGGCGCGCCCGTGGGCGGGACGAGGACCGGCGGCGGGTGGCCGGCGGAGGCGAGGGAGCACTCGCCGGACACCGGGTCGTACACCGCGTACAGACAGGTCGCGCTGAGCGGGGCGGACTCCTCGTACACGCCCTGCGCGGTGCCCTCCGTGTGCTCCGCCTGCTCGTTCGCCAGCTGGACGGTGAGGTCGTGCAGCCGGGCCAGCAGCTCGCCCGGTTCGATGTCCAGCGAGGACAGCGCCGCGACCGCCGTACGCAGCCGGCCCATGGCGGCGACGGACGCCAGCCCGGTTCCGGCGACGTCCCCGACGACGAGGGCGACCCGCCCGCCGGACAGCCGCAGCACGTCGTACCCGGTGCCGCCGGAGGCCACCGGGAGGTAGGTGTGGGCGGTGCGCGCCGCGCTGGACACGGGCAGCCGGGCGGGGACGAAGGTGCGCTGCAGGAGGCCGGCCAGGGTGTGCTCGCGCGTGTAGCGGCGCGCGTTGTCCACGCACAGCGCGGCCCGGTCGACGAGCTCCAGGGCGATCTCCATGTCGTCGTCGTCGAAGGGCGCGTCCTCGCGCACCCGGTAGAACACCGCCAGCCCCAGCACCACGCCCCGCGCCGACATCGGTACGACCAGCAGCGAATGCGCCCCCGCCGCCGCGAGCAGCCGGGCCCGCACCTGGTCGCGCTCCAGCCACGGGTCGTCCACCCGCATCTCGCGCACCAGCCGCGGCCGGACGTCCGCCAGCGCCTGCGCCATCGGGGTGCCCAGCCCCAGCACCCGTACGGCCCCCTGCGGATAGACGCCCTCCTGCAGCGCCTTCCCGGCCCACGCGAACCCGGCGCGGCGGACGGACACCTCGACCACCGGCCCCGGCGCGGGGGCGTCGCCCAGTACGACGGAGTCCAGGATCTCCACGGCCGCCCCGGACGCCAGCCCGGGGACCGCGGCGTCGGCGAGCTCCTGCGCGGTGCGGAAGACGTCCAGCGTGGTGCCGATCGTCCGGGTCGCCGCCCGCAGCAGCTCCAGCCGGGCCAGGGCGTGGTGGCGCACGGTGGTGTCGCGGACGGCGACGGCCAGCCCGACGGGCGAGCCGCTGTCCTCCACCCGTACGGCCGACAGGCTGAGCACCTGTCCGGGGAAGCCGGCCACGTCGTGCAGGGGGACGTCCCACTCCGGCCGGCCGGAGTTCAGCACCTCCCGCAGCAGCGAGGTCACCGCGGGGGAGCCGCCCAGGCCCGGCGACGACCACTCCAGCGGCGGGGTGGCGGCCAGCCCGGGGCCGCGGTTGTTGGAGCGGATCAGCCGCAGCCGTCCGTCCAGCACGTACAGGCCGACGGGCACCCGGGTGAACAGGGTGTGCAGCAGGGCCCGGTCCAGCGGGTCCACGGGCTCATCCACGGCCTTCGGCTCCTTCGGGGCGGGCGGGCCTGCGCGCGCCGGCGAGGCGCCGCAGCCGCTGGGTGAGCGCGGTCGCGCCGGCGGTGAGGAAGACGAAGGTGTAGACGATCTGCAGCATGGTCGCGATACGTGCCCCCTGCCCGGTGGGGACGATGTCGCCGTAGCCGACCGTCGCCAGGGTGACGACCGTGAAGTAGACGGCGTCGACCCGGGTGTCGAGGCTGCCCGCGAATTCGCCGGGCGCGCGGGACAGCGCCTGGTACGCGGAGGCGAAGGTCAGCACGGTGGCGGCCATCAGCAGCGGGATGACGAGGACCGGGCGGCTGCCGGGCCGGTCCAGCATCACGCCGCGGATCTGGTGCAGCAGCAGGGCGGCGATGACCGCGAGGACGACGCCGAAGACGGACCAGCTGACCGCGGGATGGCTGGGCCCGAACCAGCCGACGGGCAGCGCGAAGTACAGGCCCGTGACGACGGCCGCCGTCGCGGCCCAGGCCACCGCCCACCCTCGCCGCGTGCTCACCGCACCGGCTCCTTCCTGCCGCTGCTCCCTGGGAGCACTCCACCACAAACCTGTCTGTGTCGCGCATTTACCGCGCATCGGATTGAGTGGTTCGCGTACATCTCCTGCGGAGGGCGCGATGAACAGTCCCGGCGAACTCGCCGCGCTGCGGGAGCGGGTGGCGGTGCTGGAGGCCGAGAAGCGGACGAAGCACCACCGGGTCCGTTCCGTGTGCTCCGTGCTGCTGATCGTGCTGGGCTGCGTGCTGGCGCCGCTGGGCACGGTCGCCGTGTGGGCGGCGCACATCGTGGGTGACACCGACCAGTACGTGACGACCGTGGCGCCGCTCGCCGACGACCCCGACGTACAGAAGGCGGCGTCGGAGCGGGTGGCGAACGCGGTGCTGGAGCACGTCGACACCGCGGCTCTGCTCCAGCAGGTCGCCCCCGAGGACCGTCCCGCGCTGGAGCGGGCCCTCGGCCGGCTCGAGGGGCCGCTCGACGACGCGCTGCACAGCCTGGTGCGGAGCACGGCCCAGCAGGTCGTGGCCAGTGACGCGTTCGCGAAGGTGTGGACGGAGGCCAACCGGGAAGCGCACGCCTCGATCGACAAGGCCCTCACGGGCCAGGGCGGCGGACTCGTCGAGCTCTCGGACAACGCCGCCACGCTCGACCTCGCGCCCCTCGTCGAGCGGGTGAAGGAACGCCTCGTCGCCGCCGGGCTCACGTTCGCCGAGCGCATCCCCCCGGTGCACACCGAGTTCACGCTGGTGCAGTCCGAGGACATCGGCAAGGTCAAACGCGGCTTCCGGCTGCTCCAGCTCGCCGGTAACTGGCTTCCCGTGATCGCCCTGGTGCTCCTGGCCGCCGGGGTGCTGACGGCGGTGGGCCGGCGCCGGGCGCTGATCGCCGCCGCGCTGGGGACGGTGCTGGGGATGCTCCTCCTGGGGCTGGCGCTGACGCTGGCCCGGCCGCTCTACCTGGACGCGCTGCCGGCGGGCGTGTCCCGGCCGGCCGCCGGGTCCGTGTTCGACATCCTCGTACGGTTCCTGCGCCGGGGCGTACGGATGGTCGCCGTCCTGGGCATCGTCGTCGCCCTCGGCGCCTGGCTCACGGGCGGCGGCCGGTGGGCACGCTCCGTGCGCGGGGTGTGGCGGTCCGGGATCGGGGCGGCGGCGGGGCACGCGGGGCTGCGGACGGGGCCGGTGGGGCCGTGGGTGCACCGGTGGCGGCGGTGGCTGACGTGGGCGGCCGTGGCGGCCGGGGCCGTGGCGGTGGTGCTGTGGCCGGCGCCGACGGCGATGGTCGTGGTGGGGCTGGCCCTGGCGGTGCTGGCGGTACTGGCGGTGATCGAGTTCCTCGATCCGGAGGGTCACCCGAATGGCGTAACGCCGGTGGCCGGGGAGGCGCCGCGGCCTGACGCTTGATGGCCTCGGGCCGTTCACCCGTTCGGCCCTCATTCCCGTAAGGAGTGCTGGTCATGACCACATCCACCGGGACCCCGGGCTATCACGCAGGCAGGCACGACGCCGAGGGTCGCCGTACGGACACCGCCTACCGCACGGAGGCCGGCTACGGCACGGCCCCCGAGGAGCGGGGCGCCGACTGGGCGCGCGGCGGCGTGGGCTTCGCGGGCGTGCTGATGATCGTCTACGGAGTCATCGCGATCCTCCAGGGCATAGCGGGGATCGCGCGGAACAACGTGTACGTCCCGATAGGCAACTACGTCTACGAGTTCACGACCACCACCTGGGGCTGGATCCATCTGGTCCTCGGCGTCTTCACCGCACTCGTCGGCTACGGCGTGATGAAGGGCATGACGTGGGCGCGGGTGAGCGGTATCGCACTGGCCTCGCTGGTCGTGATCGCGAACTTCCTCTGGCTGCCGTACCAGCCGCTGTTCGCGCTGGCCACGATCGCCATCGGTGTCTTCATCATCTGGGCACTGGCCAGGGACGGCTCGCACTCGAGTATGTGAGCCCTTCCCATACGCGGCCGATACACACGCCTTTGTACGATCGCCTCCATGCGTGTGCTGATCGTCGAGGACGAGCCCTTCCTCGCGGAGGCCGTCCGGGACGGTCTGCGGCTGGAGGCGATCGCGGCGGACATCGCGGGGGACGGCGATACGGCGCTGGAGATGCTGGGCGTCCACAGCTACGACATCGCCGTCCTCGACCGCGACATCCCCGGCCCGTCCGGTGACGAGGTCGCCGCGGCGATCGTCGCGTCCGGCAGCGGGATGCCGATCCTGATGCTGACGGCGGCGGACCGGCTCGACGACAAGACCTCGGGGTTCGGGCTCGGGGCGGACGACTATCTGACGAAGCCGTTCGAGCTGCGGGAGCTGGTGCTCAGGCTGCGGGCGCTGGACCGCCGGCGCGGTCACCACCGGCCGCCGGTACGGGAGCTCGCGGGCCTGCGGGTGGACCCGTTCCGCCGCGAGGTCCACCGCGACGGGCGGCGGGTGGCGCTCACGCGCAAGCAGTTCGCGGTGCTGGAGGTCCTGGTCGAGGCGGAGGGCGGGGTGGTGAGCGCCGAGACCCTGCTGGAGCGGGCGTGGGACGAGCACGCGGACCCGTTCACCAACGCCGTGCGGATCACCGTCTCGGCGCTGCGCAAACGGCTGGGGGAGCCGTGGGTCATCGCCACGGTGCCGGGGGTCGGCTATCGCATCGAGGCGGGTGACGGGCGTGGATAGGGCGCCGGGACCGAGCGTCCGCGCCAAGCTGACGCTCAGCTACGCGGGGTTCATCATGTTGGCGGGGGCGCTGCTGCTGGCGGCGGTGTGGCTGTTCCTGCTGCGGTACGTGCCCTCGCGCGCGCTGCTCGTCGACGCGGACACCACCGGGACCGGGGTCTTCCCCGTACGGTCCGAGCTGCTGCGGGTGTTCGCCCCGCGGGCGGCGGCGGTGTTCGCGGGGCTGCTGGTGTTCGGGCTGGTGGGCGGATGGTTCCTCGCCGGGCGGATGCTCGCGCCGCTGACCCGGATCACGGACGCCACACGGCTGGCCACGGGCGGTTCGCTGTCGCACCGGATCCGGCTGCCGGGGCGCGGGGACGAGTTCCGGGAGCTGGCGGACGTCTTCGACGGGATGCTGGAGCGGCTCGAGGCGCATGTGGGCGAGCAGCGGCGGTTCGCCGCGAACGCGTCGCACGAGCTGCGGACGCCGCTGGCGGTGTCGAAGGCGCTGCTGGACGTGGCCCGCAGGGACCCGGCCGCCGCCCCCGACGACCTCCTCGACCGGCTGTCCGCCGTCAACACCCGGGCGATCGCGCTCACGGAGGCGCTGCTGCTGCTGAGCCGAGCCGAGTCGTTCACCCCGGAGCCCGTCGACCTGTCGCTGCTGGCGGAGGAGGCCACCGAAACGCTGCTCCCGCTGGCGGAGGGCCGGGGGGTCACGGTCGAGACGACGGGGGACATCGCCCCCGCGCTGGGCTCACCGGCGCTGCTGCTGCAGCTGACGACGAACCTGGTGCAGAACGCGATCGTCCACAACCTCCCGGAGGGAGGCACGGTCCGGGTGACGACGTCGGCGCATCCTGCGGCGGCGGTGCTGACGGTCGAGAACACGGGGGCGCTGATTTCTCCCGGGGTGTCGGCCACGCTCACCGAGCCCTTCCGCCGGGGCACGGACCGCCTCCGCGGCGACCACGCGGGCGCGGGCCTCGGCCTGGCCATCGTCAGCACGATCACGCGCGCCCACGCCGGGACGCTGACGCTCACACCGCGCGCGGGCGGGGGGCTGCGGGTGAGGGTGGAGTTGCCGTACGGGGATCAGATCTCGAAGTCCTGATAGCCGTACCGGGCGTGGTGATCGAACATGCGGCCCGACAGGGTCGCGTCCTCGTCCTCCGCGTCGTCGTCCGCCTCGAAGTCGTATCCCACCGGCTCCTCGGGGCCCGTGAACGTGATGTCCGGGTAGCCCTTGACCGAGATCGTGACGAACGGATGCAGGTCGATCGACGCCGTCTGCTTCCCCTGCTGGTAGACGTCCAGCGTCAGCCGGGCGCCGCCGGGGTCGACGCCGAAGGCCAGGTCGTAGAAGCTGCGGTTCATACGGAAACGCTAACGGCCGCCACTGACAATCCCGTTCACCGCTCGCCCAGGACCCCGTCCTTCTCCTCGTACACCGCCCCCGTCCGCGGGCACTCCCACACCCCCTCGGCGACCGGCGTCAGCCGGACCCCCGCGCGGCCCACCCACGCGACGCGGCGGGCCGGGACGCCCATCACCAGGGCGAAGTCCGGGACGTCCGACGTGACCACCGCGCCGGCGGCGATCAGGGACCAGCGGCCGATCGTCACGGGTGCCACGCACACCGCGCGGGCGCCGATCGCGGCTCCCTCCCCGATGCGGACGGCCGTCATCTCCCAGTCGGCGCCCCCCTTGAGGCGGCCGTCGGGGGCGACCGCGCGGGGGTGGTGGTCGTTGGTGAGGACCGCGGCGGGGCCGATGAAGACGCCGTCGGCGAGGACGGCGGGTTCGTAGACCAGGGCGTGGTTCTGGAGCTTGCAGTTGGCGCCCATCCTGACGCCGGGGCCGACGTACGCGCCGCGGCCGACGGAGCAGTTGGGGCCGAGGCGGGCGTTCTCGCGGATCTGGGCGAGGTCCCAGATCGTCGTGCCCTCGCCGAGGACGGCGGTGGGGTCGACCTGGGCGGTGGGGCGGATCATCGTTCCTCCAGGGACGTCCGGTACGCCACGCAGTCGTCGTACGACGGGAGCAGACCCGTGCGGACGGCGTCCGCCAGGCTCGGGGCCTTCGCGTCCTTCGGGGAGAGCAGCGGGGTGAGGCCGGCCGGCCAGGTGATCGCCAGGTCGGGGTCCAGGGGGTCGATGCCGTGTTCGCGGGCGGGGGCGTAGCCCTCGGAGCAGAGGTAGACCACCGTGGCGTCGTCGGTGAGGGCCATGAAGGCGTGGCCCAGCCCCTCCGACAGGTACACCGCCCGGTGCGTCACATCGTCCAGCCGCACCGCCTCCCAGCGGCCGAAGTGCGGCGAGCCCGTACGGATGTCCACCACCACGTCCAGCACGGCGCCCCGTACGCACGTCACGTACTTCGCCTGCCCCGGCGGTACGTCCGCGAAGTGCACGCCGCGCAGCGTGCCGGCGGACGACACCGAGCAGTTGGCCTGCGCCAGCGCGAGGGGGTGACCGGCGGCGGCCGTGAAGCCGGGGCGCCGGAACCACTCGTGGAAGCTGCCCCGCTCGTCGGCGAACACCCTGGGCTCGTACACCCAGGCGCCGGGGATATCCATGGGGCGCATTGCGTCAGTCACGTTCGCCTCGCGAATTCGCCGGGGCCGGTCCAACGGCCGGGGGTCCGGGGGTTGTCCCCCGGGAAGACTCAGTAGTCACGTTCGCCTCGCGAATTCGCCGGGGCCGGTCCGCCGGCCGGGGTCCGGGGGTTGTCCCCCGGGTCGGTAAGGGCGGGCATCGCCTCGCGAAGCGCCGCGCGCCAGTCCCGCATCGGCGCCATCCCCGCCGCCCGCCAGCGGTCGTGCCCCAGCACGCTGTACGCCGGGCGGGGCGCCGGCCGCGGGAAGGCCGCCGTCGTCGTGGGGCGGACGCGCGACGGATCGGCGCCCGCCAGCGCGAAGACCTCGCGGGCCAGCCCGTACCAGGTCGTCGCCCCCGCGTTCGTACCGTGATAGGCCCCCGGCGGCGCCGTCCCCGCCACGGCCGCCTGCCCGAGGGCGATCAGCCGCGCGGCGAGGTCCGCCGTCCACGTCGGCTGGCCGTACTGGTCGTCGACCACGTCCACCGTCTCCCGCGTCCCCTCCAGCCGCAGCATCGTCCGGACGAAGTTCCCGCCCCCCGCCCCGTACAGCCACGCCGTCCGTACGACATAACCGCCCGCCGCCAGCACCGCCCGCTCCCCCGCCAGCTTCCCCCGCCCGTACGCCCCGCGCGGGCCCGTCGGCGCGTCCTCCGCGTACGGGGTGTGCGCGTCGCCGGAGAAGACGTAGTCCGTCGAGACCTGCAGCAGCACGGCACCGGTGTCCCGGGCGGCGCGCGCGAGGTTGGCGGCGCCCTGTCCGTTTACCAAAGACGCATCCGCCTCCCGGGTCTCCGCGTCGTCCACGGCCGTCCACGCCGCGCAGTTGACGACGACGGACGGCCGCACGGACCCCACCAGGGCGCCGACCGCCCCCGCGTCCGTGACGTCCAGCTCCGGCCGCGCCACCGCCACCGCCTCCGGCAGCCGCGCCAGCACGTCCGCCGCCAGCATCCCCCCGGCGCCCGTCACCAGCCAGCTCACCGCAGCGGCTCCCACCAGGCGCGGTGCTCGCGGTACCAGTCCACCGTCTCCGCCAGCCCCTCGTCGAAGTCCCGCCGCGGCGCGTAGCCCAGCTCGGCGCGTATCTTGCCGCAGTCCACCGAGTACCGCCGGTCGTGCCCCTTGCGGTCCGGCACGTACCGCACGCGGTCCCAGCCGGCGCCGCAGACCGCGAGCAGCCGCCCGACCAGCTCGCGGTTGGACAGCTCCGTGCCGCCGCCGATGTTGTAGACCTCGCCCGCCCGGCCGCCGGTACGGACCAGTTCGATGCCGCGTATGTGGTCGTCGAGATGCAGCCAGTCGCGGACGTTGCCGCCGTCGCCGTAGAGCGGAATCGTGCCTCCGTCGAGCAGCGCGGTGACGAAGAGGGGGACGGCCTTTTCCGGGTACTGGTGGGGGCCGTAGTTGTTCGAGCAGCGCGTCACGCGGACGTCGAGGCCGTGGGTGCGGTGGTACGAGAGGGCGATCAGGTCGGAGGCGGCCTTGCTGGCGGAGTACGGGGAGTTGGGGGCCAGCGGATGCGTCTCGGGCCAGGAGCCCGCGTCGATGGAGCCGTACACCTCGTCGGTGGAGACGTGCACGAAGACGTCCACCCCCGCGCGGTGCGCGGCGTCGATCAGGGTATGGGTGCCGAGGACGTTGGTGCGTACGAACTCCGCGCCGCCGTCGATGGAGCGGTCGACGTGCGACTCGGCGGCGAAGTGCACCACCTGGTCGTGCTCCGCCGTCAGCTTCCCGACGAGCTCCGCGTCGCAGACGTCCCCCCGCACGAACGCGAACCCGGGCCGGTCGCGTACCGGATCGAGGTTGGCCGGGTTCCCGGCGTACGTCAGCTTGTCGAGCACCGTGATGTCGGTGCCGGGGGCCAGGACCGTACGGACGTAGTGCGAGCCGATGAAGCCGGCGCCGCCCGTGACGAGGATGCGGGTCATGCGATCTGCACCTTGCTGTGGTCGCCGAGCACCAGCCGGTGGGCGGCGGGGTTGCGCGGGGCGGGGGTCACTTCGACGTTGCGGCCGATGAGCGAGGCCTCGACGCGGCGGACGCCGATGACGCGGGAGCCGCCGAGGACGATGGAGTACTCGATCTCGCTGTCCTCGACGTGCACGTCCCCCGCGATGGAGGTGAAGGGACCGACGTACGAGTTGCGGATCACGGTCCCGGCGCCGACGACCGCGGGGCCGACGATACGGCTGCCCGTCACCGTCGCGCCGGGGTCTATCCGTACCCGGCCGATGATCTCGCTGGCCGCGTCGACGGTGCCCTCGACGGCGCGTTCGGCGGACTCCAGCACCGAGCGGTTGACCTCGAGCATGTCGGTGACGCTGCCGGTGTCCTTCCAGTAGCCGCTGATCGTGGTGGAGCGGACGTCGTGGCGGTGGTCGATGAGCCACTGGATGGCGTGGGTGATCTCCAGCTCGCCGCGGGCGGAGGGGCGGATGTTCCGTACGGCCTCGTGGACGGCGGCGGTGAAGAGGTACACGCCGACGAGGGCGAGGTCGCTCTTGGGGTACTCGGGCTTCTCCTCCAGGGCGATCACCCTGCCGCCCGCGTCGAGTTCGGCGACGCCGAAGGCGCGGGGGTCGGAGACCTTCGTGAGGAGGATCTGCGCGGCGGGGCGGTCGGCGCGGAACTGTTCGACGAGGCCGGTGATGCCGCCGACGACGAAGTTGTCGCCGAGGTACATCACGAAGTCATCGTCGCCGAGGAAGTCCCGCGCCACGAGCACCGCGTGCGCCAGGCCCAGGGGCGCGGGCTGCGGGATGTACGTGACGCTCAGCCCGAACGCGGAGCCGTCGCCGACGGCCGCCTCGATCTCGGCGGCCGTCTCGCCGACGACGATGCCGACGTCCGTCACGCCGGCGCGGGCGATGGCCTCGAGGCCGTAGAAGAGGACGGGTTTGTTGGCCACCGGGACCAGTTGCTTGGCCGAGGTGTGCGTGATGGGTCGTAAGCGGGTCCCCGACCCGCCGGCGAGCACAAGAGCCTTCATGTCGTCATCCCCCCCAGGATTCCGGCCGCCGCGGCAGAGCATAGCCGCCTTGTCGGGTATGCGGCCTGGTTCAGTAAAAACGCCCTTGAATCGCCATCACCGGTTCACCTCGGACCGGCTGGGGATCCGCGCAGTACTGGATTGAAGGCTCCCGTCATGAGCTTCCGCGGCTTGCCCGATCCGTCCGCCCGCGTCGTCCACAGGTCTGTGGACCGGTCCCCCGCCGGGATCGCGTACGCGACGGTGTCGTTGTCGAGCCACACCGCCTGGTCGTCCACGCTGCGGCGCTCCGCGAGGGGCGTCTCGCGCATGGTGCGCAGGTCGAGGACGTGTTCGCGCCAGAGGGAGGCCCCGTTCATGACGCGCTTCTTGTACGCGATCCGCGTGCCGTCCGGCGACAGGGAGGGGCACTCGACGTTCTCGTGGAGGGTGGTCATCCTGCGCTCGCGGACGGAGCCCCGCACCAGATACGTCCGCCGGGCGGTGTTGAAGGTCGCGTAGAACGTGTCGTCGTCCTTCGCGAACGTCACGCCCCAGAAGTTCGCGTCGGCCGCCCGTACGCGCTTGCCGTCGCGGACGACGGTGAAGTCCTCGAGGTTCTTGGCGAGCTTCCCGCTGCGGGTGTCGAGGACGGACGTACGGGTGGTGAAGTACGCGCTGGAGTACGACTCCCCGCTGACGAACACCGTCCAGGCGACGAACCGCCCGCTGGGGGAGACCCGGGCGCGGCTCGGGACGCCGGCCAGGTCGTACGTCCGCACGGTGCGCAGCCGGGCGTCGAGGATGCGGGCGCGGTGGGTGGGCTTGAGGATGCCCGCCTCGGTCTGCAGACAGACGCCGGTACCGGCGGCGGCGTGCCACCGCTCGCACCTGACGCCGGACACGGTACGGACGCCGTCCGGGTCGCCGGCCGGTACGGAGACCAGCTCGTCGCGGTGCGGGCCGGGGGCGGTGCTGCGTACGACCATCCGGCCCGCGTCGGTCAGGGCGACGGTCCCCGCGGCGAACGCCGGCCCGCCCGCCCGCGGCCGGTTCGCGTCCTGTGCCCGCCCCACGGCGTACAGCACGAACCCGGCGGCGACACCCCCGAGCACCACCACCGCCACGACCAGCATCACGACACGGCTCCTCACGCCGCCACCCCCCTCAGCACCGCCCCCGCGACCACGGCGGACACCCCCAGCCCCACGGCACACCCGGCGAGCGCCGTCCCATCGCCCCACCAGGTCCAGGCGGCCCCGAACCCGAGCGAACACACGAACCGCGCCAGCGCCCGCCCGGTCCCCACCAGGGCGAGCCCACTCCCCCGCAGCTCCCCCGGCACGACATCGGCCACGGCGGCGGAGAGCACCCCGTCGGTGGCGGCGTAGAAGGCCCCGTGGAGCAGCAGCACGGCGTACACGAACACCACGGTCCCGGGCGCCCACAACAGCAGCCCGTACGCCCCGAGCAGCAGCCCGTGCCCCGCGAGGAAGACCCCCCGCCGCCCCACCCGATCGGCCAGCAGCCCGGCGGGCACGGCGAGCACGAGGAACGTGGCGGCGGTCCCGAGCGGCAGCAACGGAAACCAGCCGTCCCCCACGCCGCCCCGCCGCTGCAGCAGGAGGTACACGAAGGCGTCGCTGACGGTGGTCAGCCCGAGCAGCACCGCGCAGACGGCGAGGGCCCGCAGCCGTGACTGGCGTAGGAGCCCGAGCGCGGTACGCAGATCGACGCGGCGGACGGAGGTTCGTTCGGCCGGGGGACGGACCCTCCCGGGGACGAACAGGACGAGGACCACCACCCCCAACACCGCCACACACCCGCTGACCCCGAAAACCGCGTCATAGCTGTCCGCCGTCCCCGCAAGAATCCCGAACGCCGCCACCGGCCCCAGCAGAGCCCCGCACGTATCCATCGCCCGATGCACCCCGAACGCCCGCCCCTGCCCCCCGACAGGCGACGCGAGGGAGATCAGAGCGTCGCGGGGCGCCGTCCGCAGCCCCTTCCCCGTCCGGTCGAGCGCCAGCACCGCCCCGATCCCGCCCACCGTGTGGACGAGCAGCAGCAGCGGCTTGCACACCGCCGACAGCCCGTACCCCACCCCCGCGACGGCCTTGTGCCCCCGGGCCCGATCCGCGACATGCCCCCCGGCGAGCTGCACGAACGCGCTCACCCCGTTGTAGATCCCGTCCAGCACCCCGAACCCCAGCGGGCTCAGCCCCAGCCCCACCACCAGGTACAACGGCAGCACCGCGGTGACCATCTCCGACGACACATCGGTGATCAGACTGACCGCGCCCAGCGCGAGGACCGCGGGCGCCACCCGCCGCCCGGCCCCGCCGCCCCCACGCGCCGCCGCCCGCTCCTCGAGGTACATGGACCCCCCGCCCATGACAACCGCACACGACGGAGGCCACCCTAGAACACCCGTCCGTGATCACCACCTGAAAACAGAAATTCAGCAAATTGCCAACCCTGACCGCCTTGTCGGCCTATCGTGCGCTTGTACGCTACGAGTCGAACGCGCATCCCTCGCACGAACACCGCAGTCGCGAGGGCGGCACGTCGCCATAGGGGGGTTACGGGCAGTGTTCCGCTGCGCCGTGCCCAAGAGCTGACCGGCTTGAGTGCGGAACCGACCCGGGGGGGTTGTCCGATTTGGGGACTACGCGTATGCATGCGCTCGCGCATGCGGACTTAGCTCTCTTCCACCTGACCGAACGTCTCACCGCCCTCGCCGAGGCCGGCCTGCCGGCGATGCTCCTGCCCGGCGGCGAGGGCGTGGTGTTCACCCGCGCCGCCGTCCGCCCGGGCCGGGCCGGCCCCTGGCGGACGACACCGCGCGGCACGAGCGACCGTTACGCGGCGATCACCGCGCTGGGCGTCGACCGGCTCCCGCCCGGGCGGCAGCGCGAGGTGCTCGGCGGGCGCTCCGCCGAGGAGTTCACCGGCCTGCTGATCGAGCGCCTGCCGGGTGTACGCAACCTCGGCGACGCGGCCCTGATCTGCTGGGCGGCGGCGGAGACCCGCCACCCCAAGCTGTCGGACGCCCTCGACCGGCTGGCGGCGCTGGACGAGCCGGAGGGCCCCCGGTACACCGTCGAGGCGGCGTGGGTGCTCTCCGCGCTGGCGGCGGCCCGCGGCCAGGCGGACGTCGAGGACCGGCTGCGCGCCGCCCGCGACCGGCTGCTGACCGCCCGGATCGCCGGCGGCCCCCTGTTCCCGCACGCCACCGGCCCCGGCCTGCTGCCCCGGTACCGGGAGCACATCGGCTGCTTCGCCGACCAGACGTACCCGCTGCAGGCCCTGGCCCGTACCCACGCGAGCGGCGCCGACCCCGAGGCGCTGGCGGCGGCGAACGCCTGCGCCGCCCGGATCTGCGACCTCCAGGGCGCCGGGGGCCAGTGGTGGTGGCACTACGACGCCCGCCGCGGCACGGTGATCGAGGGCTACCCGGTGTACAGCGTGCACCAGCACGCGATGGCCCCCACCGCCCTCTTCGACCTCACCGACGCCGGCGGCACCGACCACGCCCCCGCGATCCACCGCGGCCTGCGCTGGATGACCGCCCCGCCCGAGCTGGGCGCCGACGCCGAGCCCCTGATCCGCGACGACCTCCACGTCACCTGGCGCAAGGTGTACCGCGGCGACCCGAGGAAGGCCGTCCGCGCCGCCCGCGGCCTGGCCACCCGGGTGTCACCGGGACTGAGACTGCGTCCCCTGGACGCCCTCTACCGCCCCACCTCGATCGACCGTGAGTGCCGCCCGTACGAACTGGGCTGGCTGCTGCACGCCTGGCTCGGGGAGGCCCGCGGATGACGGCCCGCCGCACCCTGTTCGGGGTGGAACTGGACGCGCTCACCATGGACGAGACGGTCGAGCGCTGCGTCACGGCCGCCCGGAACGGCCACACCCTCGAGATAGGCGTCGTCAACGCCGCCAAGCTCGTCAACATGCGCCGCGACCCGAGCCTCGCCGAGGCCGTCCAGGGCTGTGACCTGGTCCTCGCCGACGGCCAGGCGGTCGTCTGGGCGTCCCGGCTGCTGCGCGCGCCGCTGCCCGAACGGGTCGCGGGCATCGACCTGTTCGTACGGCTGCTGCGGGAGGCCGAGAAGCAGGGCCTCAGCGTGTACTTCCTCGGCGCCCGCCGGGAGGTCCTGACCCGCATGCTGCACCGGGTCGCGCGGAAGTTCCCCGCCCTCGCCGTCGCCGGCAGCCGCGACGGCTACTTCGGCGACGACGAACAGCCCGCCGTCGCGGACGCCATCGCGCGCAGCGGCGCACAGCTGCTCTTCCTGGGCATGACCTCGCCCAAGAAGGAGATCTTCACCGCCGGATACGGCCGCCGCTCCGGCGCCCGCGTCATCCACGGGGTTGGCGGCTCGTTCGACATCCTCGCCGGCGTCACCCGCCGCGCACCCGAACGGTGGCAGCGCCTGGGCCTGGAGTGGCTCTACCGGCTGCTGCAGGAACCCCGCCGGCTCGGCCGGCGCTATCTCACGACCAACGCGGTGTTCGTCGGGATGACCCTCCGGGAGCTGTTCCGCCGCAGGCCGCTCACCAGCACCGCGGGCAGGGGGATCTGATGCGCGTCGTAGTCGTCGGACAGGGGTACGTCGGGCTGCCGCTGGCGATCAGAGCGGCCGAGACCGGGCACCGGGTCGTCGGGTACGACGTGGACACCGAGCGGGTGAAGAAGCTCGGCGCCGGTGAGTCGTACGTGGAGGACGTGTCGTCGGAGCGGCTGAAGGCGGCGCTGGAGGCCGGTACGTTCCGGCCGTCGGACTCCGCGCGCGACTGCGGCGGCTTCGACGTCGCCGTCGTCACCGTGCCCACCCCGCTCCACGAGGGGGTGCCCGACCTGCGCTACATCGAGGAGTCCGCGCGGGTCCTGGCCCGCTATCTGCGCCCCGGCGCGACGGTCGTCCTCGAGTCGACCACGTACCCGGGGACCACGCAGGAGCTCTTCGGCCCGCTGCTGGAGGACGGCTCGGGGCTGATCGCGGGCGCCGACTTCCACCTCGGCTACAGCCCCGAGCGGATCGACCCGGGGAACCCGGTGTGGGGCTTCAAGGAGACGCCGAAGGTCGTCTCCGGGATCGACGGCCCGTCGCTGAAGGCCATCCGCGACTTCTACGCCGGGCTGGTCGACACGACCGTGCCCGTCGACTCGCCGAAGGAGGCGGAGCTGGCGAAGCTGCTGGAGAACACCTTCCGGCACGTCAACATCGCGCTGGTCAACGAGATCGCGATGTTCGCCCGCCACCTCGACATCGACGTGTGGCAGGCGATCGACGCGGCGTCCAGCAAGCCGTTCGGCTTCATGAAGTTCACGCCCGGCCCCGGCGTCGGCGGCCACTGCCTGCCCATCGACCCGTCGTACCTCTCCTGGCGGGTGCAGCGTGAACTCGGGCAGAACTTCCGCTTCGTGGAGCTGGCGAACGACATCAACAGCCATATGCCCGAGTACGTCACCCGCCGGCTGATCGAGGCGCTGAACGCCCGCAAGAAGGCCGTCAACGGCTCCCGCGTGCTGCTGCTGGGCCTGGCGTACAAGAAGAACACCGGCGACGCCCGCGAATCGCCCGCCCTGCGGGTGACGCGGCTGCTGCTCGACATGGGCGCGGAGGTACGGGCCGCCGACCCGCACGTGGTCGAGAGCCGCACCCTGGACGCCCGGCTGATCCGCGTCGAGCCCACCCGCGAGGAGCTGGCGGCGGCGGACGCCGTGGTGCTGCTCACCGACCACGACGCGTTCGACTACCGCCTCGTCGCCGAGGCCGCCGGTCTGGTCCTGGACTGCCGGCGGCGGCTGACCGGCCCCGGAATCGAGGTGCTGTAACCCCATGACGAGGATCGTCTGCGTCGCCGGCGCGCGGCCCAACTACATGAAGATCAAACCCGTGCTGGACGCGCTGGAGGCCCGGGGCGCCGAGGTCGTCCTCGTCCACACCGGACAGCACTACGACCCGGCCATGAACGAGGTCTTCTTCCGCGACCTCGGCCTGCGCCCCGCCGACCACTTCCTCGGCGTCGGCTCCGGCAGCCACGCCATCCAGACGGGAAAGGTGATGGCGGCCTTCGAGCCGCTGGTCGCCGAGCTCGCCCCGGACGTCGTCACCGTCGTCGGCGACGTCAACTCCACCGTCGCCTGCGCCCTGGTCACCGCCAAGGCCGGCCCGCTGCTCGCCCACGTCGAGGCGGGACTGCGCAGCCGCGACTGGGGGATGCCGGAGGAGGTCAACCGGGTCACCACCGACCGGATCAGCGACTTCCTCCTCGCCCCGTCCCCGGACGCCGTGGACAACCTGCGGACGGAGGGCTACCGCGAGGACCAGATCCACCTCGTCGGCAACGTCATGATCGACACCCTCCTCGCCAACCTCGACCGGGCCCGCTCGAGCGGCGCGCTCGAACGCTACGGGCTCACCCCGGGCTCGTACGGCCTGGTCACGCTGCACCGGCCGGCCAACGTGGACGACCCGGCCGTGCTCACCGATCTGCTCAAGGCCCTCGGGGAGGTGGCCGCGCACTGCCCGCTCGTGCTGCCCGTCCACCCCCGCGCGGCCGGGCGGCTGGCCGCGATCGGGGTGCCCGGCGGCGTCCGGACCGTGGCACCGGCCGGCTACCTCGACTTCATCGCCCTCCAGTCCGCCGCCCGGATCGTCCTCACGGACTCCGGCGGCGTCCAGGAGGAGACCACCGCCCTGGGGGTCCCGTGTGTGACGCTGCGCGAGAACACCGAACGCCCGATCACCGTCTCGCAGGGCACCAATGTCCTGGCGGGGCGCGATCCCGTACGAATCGTCTCCACCGCCCTCTCGCTGCTGGCCGACCCACCCCCCGCGCGGCGCCCGGACCTGTGGGATGGGCGGGCCGGCGAGCGGATCGCGGACGTGCTGCTGGCCGCCGGGCCGGCGCACCCCCGGCCGACATCGCGCTTAAGCCAAAGGTGACTCGAACAGTTCAACTGATCTCGAATCCACCTATGATGGCCGATGGGGGGAGGCCCATGGACCTTGCCGAAATAGCACGGGTCATGCGGCGACGGTGGCGTGTCCTGGTGCCGTTGCTGCTGCTCACGGGAGTGCTGGTCGGGGGGCTCGGCTATGTGATGCCGACGTCGTACCAGTCACAGAGCACGGTGGCGCTGGTCAACTCGCGCAAGGGATCGGAGGGGGACGGCAATCCGTTCCTGACGATGCCGCCGTCGCTGACGGGCATGGCGGACAATCTGGCGCGCAATCTGAACTCCGACGCCTCCGCCCGGGAGCTGCGGTCGCGGGGCCTGACCCAGTCGTACGAGACGAAGATCGCGGACAACGCGCTGGGTCCGCTGCTGTGGCTCACGGTCACGGGGACGGACGCGGTCGCCGTACGGAAGTCCGGCGAGATCCTCACCGCGTACGCGGCGGAGCGGCTGGAGCAGTTCCAGGCCGATCAGTCGGTGCGGCCGGAGGCGATGATCCGGATGACGACGGTCGTACCGCCGCAGCAGCCGGTGGCGCAGACGAAGACGCGGACGCAGTACATGGTGATGCTGGGGGCGCTGGGATTCGCGGTGAGTCTGGCGGCGGCGTTCTTCGTCGAGGCGCGGCGGAGGCATCAGGCGGCTTCGGTCCCGGAGGTCGCCCTTTCCCACCGCCGTAAGGCCCGAACCCCCGTCGAAGCGCCCGCCCCCGCGCCGGTCGACGACCCCACGATGCAGCTCCCCGCCGCTGCGGTCCCCCAGCCCGACCCGGACGACGGCACCCGCAAGCCGTCCTGGGCCAAGTGACGGTCCCGCGGACCCCCCACGAGGAGTCAGCCCATGGACGGGGTGCGCACCGCACCGCCGCTGTCCCCCGAGGACACCCTCGCCCTGCGACTGCCCCCGGGCCTGCAGGGCTCGGGCCTCGCCGAACCGCCCGGGTCGGGGCTGCCGCACGACCGGCTCGCGGGGAAGGTCTCGCGCGCGGCCCGCTGGAGCCTGGTCAACACCCTGGTCATGCGGCTGGGGAACTTCGCGACGGGCATCGTCCTCGCCCGCTTCGTCCTCGACCCGGCGGCCTGGGGCGTGTACGCCGTCGCGCAGACCGTCCTGATGGTCCTGCTCTCCGCCAACGAGCTCGGCGTCACCCTGGCGATCGTCCGCTGGGACGGCGACGTCCGCCGCTTCGCCCCCACCGTCCTCACCCTCAGCACGGCCTCCAGCTGCACCCTGTACGCGGCCGTCTTCTGCGCCGCCCCGTCGATCGCCGGCCTGCTGGGGTCCCCGAGCGCGGCCGCGGTGCTGCGGGTGATGTGTCTGTGTCTGGTCATCGACGGCCTGTCGCTGGTCCCGGCCGGGGTCATCACGCGCGAGTTCGCGCAGCACAAGCGCCTGGCCATCGACGCGGTGAACTTCCTGCTGGCGACCGGCATCACCCTCGCGCTGGCGTTCCGCGGCTGGGGGGCGATGAGCTTCGCGGTGGGCGCGGTGTGCGGCAATCTGTCGGCGCTCGTGGGCTGCGCGCTGGCCGCGCGGGGGATGCTGCGGTTCGGCTGGGACCGCGAGCAGGCGGGTGCGCTGCTGCGGTTCGGGCTGCCGCTGGCGGGGGCGAGCCTGCTGGCGCTGGGGGTGGTCAACCTCGACGCGATGATCGTGGGGGCGACGCTCGGGCCGGTGGCCCTGGGGCTGTACATGATCGCGTTCAATATGGCGGGCTGGCCGGTACGGATCATCTCGGAGGCCTCCCGCCGCGTGTCGTTCGCGGGCTTCTCGCGGGTCGCGGACTCCCCCCGCGACCTCGTACGGGGCTTCGCCCGCGCCCTGAAGCTGCTGGTCACGGTCACCGTCCCGATCTGCGTGCTGCTCGCGGCCCTCGCCGGGCCCGCGGTGCGGCTGCTGTACGGGGAGAAGTGGGTGCCGGCCGCGCAGGCGCTGCCGTGGCTGATGGCGCTGGGGCTGACGCGGATCGGGAGTGAGCTGGCGTACGACTGTCTGGTCGCCGTGGGCAAGCGGCGGTCGCTGATGGCGCTGCAGGGGCTGTGGCTGGTGACGCTGCTGCCGGTGCTGCTGATCGCGGCGCGGTCGGGGGACATCCGGGAAGTGGCGATGGGGCATGTGGTCGTCGCGGGCGGGGTGGTGGTGCCGGCGTTCCTGTTCGTGCTCCACCGTGCCGGAATTCCGGCGCGGGTGGTGGCGGTGGCGTGCGCGCGGGCGTTCTTCGGCGGGGCGATGACGGCGTGGGTGGTGATCCTGCTGCACCGGCGGATGGGGGACGGGACGGCGGAGGTGGTCATGACGGCGGCGATCGGGGTCATTTCGTACGGGCTGTGCACGGTGCCGGGTAGTGATCTGCTGCCGCGCACGCCGAAGGTGAAGCCGCGGCCACGGCATCGGAAGGCGCGAGGATGAGACGTAAACGGGGCGGGCGTCTGGGGACGCGGGTCAGGGTTGTGCTGCTGGGGGCGGTGCTGGTGCTGGTCGCCTTCTCCTGCTCGGCGGTGACCGGGGAGGCGGAGTGTCTGGGGGGTGTGGGGCTCTGTGATCCGGGGGAGCTGACGCGGTCGCCCGTCGCTTCTCCGTCACCTTCCGGGTCTCCGTCTTTGCCGGCGTCCCCCTTGCGGCCCGGCGAGCGCCGCGGCTCCAAGCGCGTACCGTCCGCCCCCGCCGATCCTGCCGACCGCCCCTCCGTCTGCCCGACGCCCGCCGCCTGCGACTTCCCCGATGCCTCGAACACCGGCCCGCGGACGGCGCTCAAGCAGCAACGCACCGGTGACGCGACGATCCGCGAGAACGGCGCCGTCATCAAGGGCTGGGACATCACCGGCTCCCTCGACATCTACGCGAACGACGTCACCGTCATCGACAGCCGCATCACGTCCACCAACTGGTGGGGCATCAACCTCCGCCCCGGCTACAAGGGCCTCCGTATCCTGCACACGGAGATCACCGCCGTCGCCGGCAAGGGCCCCGACAACGGCGGCGTGGACTACGCGGTGTCGAACATGGGCGGCAGCTCGATCGAGGTCGGCTGGTGCGACGTGTCCGTCTTCGGCGACGCGCTGTCGATGGGCCAGGGGAACCTGCACGACAACTACGTGCACGACATCGTCCCGTTCGTGAACCTCGGCGGTGAATGGCAGCACACCAACACGGTGATCAGCGGCGGCTCCGGCGCCGGAAAGCTGACCATCCGCCACAACACGCTCCTCAACCCCACGCCCATCGACAAGGGCGCCTCCGCCAGCGTCGGCCTCTTCGCCGACACCGGCCCCGTCAGCAACACGACCGTCCACGACAACTACATCGCCGGCGGGGCGTACGCCCTGTACGCCGGGGGTGAGGGTTCGTCGGGGATCGAGGTCACCGACAACGTCTTCGCGACGACGTACCACCCCAAGGGCGGTTACTACGGCGTCGTCGCGTACTGGAACCCGTCCGGCCCCGGCAACGTCTGGCGCGGCAACCGGATGTCCGACGGGAAGCCCGCGAAACCACAGCCGCCCTCGTGATCGGATTCTTCTGATGCCCCGGAACCGCACTCTCCGCAACCGTTTCGTCGATGCGCCCGGCTCGCTCGGGGAGCGCTTCCGCGCTGCCCGCTGGGAGCGTTTCCGTGCCTGCTTCCCGTCCATCGCCGATCTGCGGGTCGTCGATCTCGGGGGGACGGCGGACATGTGGCTGCGGGCGCCGGTGGCGCCGAAGCACGTACATCTGGTGAATCTGGAGGCGCATCCGTCGGATCTGCCGTCGTGGATCACCGGTGCGGTCGCGGACGTCACGGACGGGTCGGTGGTGGAGGGGCTGGGGACGTACGACCTGGTGGTGTCGAACTCGACGATCGAGCACGTGGGGGGCCATGTGCAGCGGCAGCGGTTCGCGGCGGCGATCGATCGGCTGGCGCCGATGCACTGGGTGCAGACGCCGTACCGGTACTTCCCGGTGGAGCCGCATTTCCTGGCGCCGGGGTTCCAGTTCCTGCCCCTCGCGGCGCAGGCGAAGCTCGTACGGCACTGGCCGCTGACGCACAGCCGTCCGTCGGACGCGCGGGAGGGGATGCGGGCGGTGATCGGGATCGAGCTGCTGACGCGGGCGGAGATGCGGTATCTGTTCCCGGCGTCGCGGCTGATCAGCGAGCGGGTGGCGGGGCTGACGAAGTCGCTTACGGCGGTGCGGGGCGAGCGGTGATCCGCGGGACGGTTGTGTCGGTTCGGCTGATCCGGGCGCCGTGGGAGCTGCTGAAGCGGGTCTTCGGGTGGCTGGTGCTGTACGAGGCGTGGAACAAGGTGCGGCTGTCGTGGACGGCGGTGGGGCTGCGGCGGTTCGAGACGCGGGAGGTCGGGCGGCTGGGTGTGTCTCCGCCGCCGCGCGCGCTGGTCGCCACCGTGATCGCCACGTACCGGCGCCCGGAGTCCCTGCGACGGGCAGTGGCGGCGGCGCTGGGGCAGACGGTGGGGGATCAGGTGGTCGTGGTGGTGGACGACGGGGCGGGGCTGCCTGATTTGCCGTCCGACCCGCGGCTGTACGCGGTGTCGCTGTCGCGGAACGTGGGGGTGGCGGGGGTGGTACGGAACGTGGGCGTGCGGCTGTCGCGGTCGCGGTACGTGGCGTTCCTGGACGACGACAACGTCTGGGAGCGGGACCACCTGGAGCGCGCGCTGGCCGCGCTGGAGGCCCCGTCGGGCGGCCCGGACGGGGTGTACACGGCGCTACGCCGGGTCTCGGCCGACGGGACCGAACTGGACGTCCTGTCGGTCCCGTTCTCCCGCCGCGACTCGGCCCACGCCTCGTTCCTGGACACGAACGCGTTCGTGGCCCGCCGCACGCGCGCCCTGCACTTCAGCCGCCTTCGCCGCACACCGTCGGTGCTGCCGCGGGAGGACTGGGAACTGATCCGCCGCTACAGCCGCCGGCATACGGTGCGGCATCTGCCCGTACCGACGGTGCGCTATCTGGCGAACCCGGACAGCTACTACACGACTTGGCTCTGATTTCCGTCCACGAGGGGGGCTCGTACATGCTCGGAAACCTGGTGAACCGCCACGACGCCGGCCGCCTGCTACGCAAGGTGGGCCGCCGCGAACTGAACCCGGTCCTGTCAAAACTCCGCATCCGAGGAAACCGCCGAGTCGTAGAACACTGGGACGCCCGAATCGACCCCTCCCTGACGGAATGGTGGGCGATCCCGGAGGTAATAACCCGCTGGAACCTCCTGATGACGGGCTCACCGTCCACCACATTCCCCGAATACGTGGCATCCAAGTACTTCGCCCCCCGCACCGACCTCCACGGCCTCTCCCTGGGCTGCGGCACGGGCGGCAACGAAGTCCTCTGGGCGGCGACGGGCACATTCTCCCGGCTGGAGGGGGTGGACATCTCCCCGGAACGCATCGAGCAGGCAACCCGCACAGCGGGCTCGGACGTACTCCACTTCCGGGTAGCGGACATCAACGCCCTGACCTCCTCAGGAACCCGCTACGACGTCCTCCTGGGCCTCCAGTCCCTCCACCACTTCGACGACCTCGACCACACGCTCCCGCGCCTTGCCGAACTCCTCACCCCAGACGGCCTCTTCGTGGTGGACGAATTCACGGGCCCAACCCGCTTCCAATGGACCCCAGCCCAACTCGACGCGGCAAACTACCTCCTCACCACCCTCCCGGAATCCCACCGCCGCCTCCCGGACGGCCGCCTCAAAACCCGAGTAATCCGCCCGAGCCTCCTCTCCATGCGCCTGGACGACCCCTCGGAAGCAGTGAACGCCGCGTCCCTCCTCCCAGGCCTACACCGATGCTTCGACGTAGTGGAGGAACGCCCCTACGGCGGCACAATCCTCCACCTCCTCTTCTCAGGCATAGCCCACAACTTCCGCGACTCAACCCCAGAAACCAAGGCCCTCCTGGAAGCCTGCTTCACCTACGAAGACAAGGCCCTCCCCACCCTGGGCCACGACTTCACGTCCTTGGTCTGCCGCCCGCGGGCCTGAACACTCAGGACCCCTCCGCCTGATCTTCGACCTCCCCGACCAGATACTCAGCCTTGTCGAGCAGGACGTCCAGATCCAACGCCTCCGCGGCAATACGCTCTGCCGCAAGCCGAGCCTCACGACGCCTTGCCCGTTCCTCAATCAGCGACATATCCATGTCACGTGCCCCTCTCCACGCCTCGCACCGATTTCCCGGATCCGCCGCCTCCCGCCACGACACGGGTAAACTCAACCGCATGAGTGACACTAGTGACACTTACGGAATCAAGGACGCCAAGGCGATACTGGGCCCGCTGGTGCGGCGCTGCGCGGTAAGCCGGGAACGGATCCTGATCACGGATCACGGCCAGCCGGTGGCGGTCCTGATGAACCCGGCAGAGCTGGCTGACCTCGAGGACGAGCTGGCGCTGACGAAGTACCAACTCGCCAAGGCCAACGGCACCTTGACGACCGATTCCCACGAAGACGTGATCGCCGCGGTGTATGCCGGAGATGCCGCCGAGAACCGTGGCGCCGCATGACCTGGCGGATCGAATACGCCGCCGGCGTCAAACAGCGAATCGTCGACTACCGCAAGACCGACCCGCAGGGCGTTGACCTGATCTTCGACGCGATCAACGCCCTGCGAGCCGAACCGTCGTGATCTTCCATGTGGGCCGGACCCCATGAGCGGTCAGTCGGTGCACGGCGCCGATCGGTCCGCCACATCCTCGAGTTCGTCAATACTCACGGCTGCCGCGGAAGAGCTCGCCTTGTCCCGAGCAACTGCCTCCATCAGCCGCCGGGCATTGGCCGGTGAGCCCAAGAGGTAGACGGTCTCCCGCCAAGCCGCGGAGTCGGCCGTCTGTGCGACATCGGGTTTCGACACGTGTCAGCCCTCCCGCCCGGGCAGCCGCATCCCGCGCGATTCCGCAACCCGCAGGACCGCATGCACTGAGCGCGCCAGCTGCATCCCCGCGTAGCGGACCTCCGTGTAGTGGGAGAGCGGGTCCTCCAGCACCTCCAGGGCCTCCCCCAGGGTGTCGGCGCCGGCCGTCAGCAGCTCCGCCTCCCTCGCGTCCGCCATACGGGAGACGAACCCGCCCCCTTCCCCGGAGATGAGGTAACACGGCCCGCCGTCCTCGGTCACCCATGGCAGCAGGCGCGGCTCGCGGTACGTCATACCGTCACCGCCTTCGCGGCGCCGACCACGTGCCGGTCGAGGTCCACGCCGAAGTCGGCGGCCAGAACGAGGGCGAGCCTGCGGCGGCGGTAGGCCAGTTGGCGGGCTGCGGCGCGGATAAGGTTGGTCATGTCGGTCTGCTCCAATCAGATCGGCCACGCCCCCGGACGTTCGCCCGTCGCGGGGGTCTCGATCGCCCACCGAATGTAGCTCATGACCTGGTGAGCCATATAACAATGTGACTCGGCAGGTGGATATAGGTCTCTAGATGTCACTCCCTGATCAGGCCAGACTGATTCTGATCATCTAGGATTTATCCATGGCTGATGCGCAGGAGTGGCACCCGGACCCGAATTCGCGGATCTACGTGTACGTACAGATCGCGGAGCACATCATCGAGGACATCCGCGCCAAGCGACTGACCGTCGGCTCCCGCCTAGCCTCTGAACCTGACCTCTCCGAGGAGTACGGCGTCGCGATCAACACCCTCCGTCGCGCCATCCGCGAGCTCCGAGAACGCGGCATCGTCGAGACGGTCACGTCAAAGGGCACGTTCGTGATCGCCGACCCCGACACGGTGACCGCCGCCGAGTAGACCCGACGGAGCGTGGAATGACCGACGCTAGGCCCCACGTCCGTACATACACCGCCCCCCGCGGAGTCAAGGCGGGTATCGCGACCGTCCTCGCCACCACCGCGGGCCTCTTCGCCCTGTATCCCGTCCTGCTGGACACGGCAACGGACTTCGGCACCGCCCTCTTCTTCGGCCTGCCCGCCGGCGCCCTCCTCTTCATGATCGTCGTGACCCTCAGAGCCGCGACGATCGTCGGCCAGAGCGGGATAACCATCCGGATGGCGCGCCTCCGGAAGGCAGCATGGCGCGACATCGTCGCCATCGAGGTGGAGCCGTACGACGACGGCCAGGGCCGCACCCGCGACCAGCTGGTGATCTACACGCGCGACGCCCGACGAACCCCGCTCCCGTACGTCACCGAGACGCACGGCCCACTGCAGACCTCGGCCCGGACGATCCGCGAGATCTGGGAACGCCAACGCGGCGAGGACTGGCTCCCCCTGCCGACCGCTGTCGCAACCGGACGCGGAAAAGCCACGCAGAGGCAGAAGTCCGCCGACAAGGCCGTCACCGCACTCCGGCTCCTGAACGCACTCGTACAGATCACCCTCTACGGCATCCTCGTCACCGCCACGATCATGGAGCTGACCGGCTAACACCGGACCACCCACACGACCCGGTGCACAACGGCGTACACAACCCCCGGCGCAAGCCCGACCCAAGCGACGACGCCCCCCACCGCCACACGAACGAGGCCAGGCCTCCGTTCACATCGCCACGGAAGGCTCCTTTCCTCCCGCACGGCCAGTCTCAAACGGCACCGCGGCGGCGGGGTTCAGCGCGCGATCGCGTTCCAGGCAGGCGACCGCGAGCGCGTCCCGGAGGCCCGCCAGCTCGGCGGGTGAGACGAGCACCGCCACCGGCGCACCCTGGTCCGTCAGCGTGATGTGTTCGCGCTGCGCCGCCCGGCGAACCAGCTCGCCCAGCCGGCCCCGCGCATCGGCAATCGGATACGAAGCACTCATGCCCCCAGGCTGCCGTCACCCGCACTTGGGGACATGCCCTTCCGCGATTCCCGTACGGCGAATCCGCCCGCGATGTACGCACCGTCCAGCGGACAGCCGGCGCGAGCAACCCCGTGATGCGGATGTACGGGTGTGATCCGGTCACCGATACCCGACACCGAGCATGTGCGAGCTCGCCGCCAGCAGATCGGGATACGGCTCCGCGAGCCGGGCGGCGCTCAGGGCCGCCCCCAGCATGTCGGTGCCGATCAGCGACTCACCCGTGTGCTGCTCGGCGGCCTTCAGCTGACCCCACGCCGGACCCTCGATCCCGTACACGGTCAGGTCCCGCAGGCCGGCCGCCGTCAGCTCCGCCGTCAGTTCGGTGGCGGTGTGGAAGTACGCGGCGGTGAAGCCCTTGCGGCCCGGGTCGTGGCGGCCGGTGGCGAGGATGTCGCGTACCGCGTCGTGGACCCGGTCCCTCACCAGCCAGGTCGTCGCGGTGTGCTCGAAGAGGGAGGCGTAGCGGTTGATCGCCGCGGCGGCGATGATCCCGCCGGGCCGGACAACGCGCCGGGCCTCGGCCAGGGCGAGGTCGCGGTCGGCGCGGTCGAGCAGGTGGTAGAGGGGCCCCAGGACGAGAGCGACGTCGCACGAACCGTCCGCGGCCGAAAGCCGCCGCGCGTCACCGAGCTCCACCGTCGCGCCGACGCTCTTGGCCTGCTCCACGTGGCGGGGTACGGGGTCGATCAGATGGACCTGGTAGCCGTCCCGGATCAGCCACTCCGCGTGGATACCGGGCCCACCGCCGATGTCGATCACCGTGGCGGGGGCGGGCGGAAGGTGGCGGCGCAGCAGCTCCTGGGTGCGGAGGAGTTCAAGGTGGCCGTCCGCGGATGAGGTGAGGCGCGTGGACTCGTCGATCGACTCGCCGTAGAACTCGAGGATCTCTGCTGCGACTTGGAGTGGGGCTGCCATGGGAGGTGCTCCTCCCTGACCGGTCCACCTGTCCACTTCCCCACCCGAGCGGAGTGTCCCTGATGGTCACGCTGAAGTACGAGCAGATCGCGGACTCGATCCGCGCCCGCATCACGGAGGGCGAGCTGCCGCCCGGCGCGCTGATCCCGTCTCAGCGGGAGCTCTGCGAGCAGTGGGGCGTGTCGCGGGCCACGTCGATAAAGGCCATGGACGTACTCCGGCTCGACGGGTTGATCGACCGCGAGCGCCAGGGTCAGGGGTTCCGGGTCGCCGAGACACCGGTCGCCCGCCCGGCAGGGGGACGCGGCGCAAGCACGTACCGCATCGAGGGCGCGCATCCGTTCCGGCGGGTGGGCCGGCCCGAACGGATGGTCCCGCCGCCGGAGGTGAGGCACGCCCTCCGGCTGGCGGACGAGGCTGTCGCGCTGCGCCGGGACAGGGTTCTCCTCCTCGACGACGGAACCCCTCTGACCTTCGTCAGCGCCTGGTTCCCGGCGGATGTCGCGGATGCCTGCCCCCGGCTGGGGGCTACGGGCCCGCTCGCCGAGGGCACCACCCGCTACGTGGCCCGGCAGACGGAACGCAGCCCCGCACGGGCCGTGGACACGACGACTGTCCGGCTGGCGACGACCGACGAGGCCGGTCATCTGTCGGTCGAACTGCCGTGCCCGGTGGCAGTCAGCATGCACACGACGTACGACGCGGACGGCCGACCACTGGTCTGCGAAATGGGCGTCACATCTGGGCAGTTGTGGGAGCGCGCGGAGGAGTACCCGATGGTTGGGTAGTTCCGAATGAGACTTTCATTGATGCAACTTGCATTGATGCAAGCTTCCTGGGAACCGACGGCGCTGCACGTCGACCCCACATCACCTCACCCCGGCTGCCCCCTGTCAGCCGCCTCGAGCGCCGTGCGGAGGGTCGCCAGCGTGGTCGCGAGGCGTTTGAGGTCGGCGGCGGGGATCGGGGTCGTCAGCGCGGCCAGTTCCTTCTCCAGCGTCGGGCGGGACGACGCGAGGACCGACTCCCCCGCGGGAGTGAGGCGCAGGACCGAGGAGCGGCGGTCCTGGGGGTGGGCCACGCGGACGCACCAGCCCGCTGTCACCAGGCGGTCCACCGCCTTGCTCACCGCGCCCACCGTGATCGCCACCTCCCGCGCGATGTCCAGGACGCGGCAGTCCGCCACCCGGTCGATGATCTCCAGGAACTCGAACTGGCCCAGCGTCACACCGTGTTCCGTGCGGAGGTGGGTGCTCAGGGCGTTGTAGAGCCTGGTCTCCACGCGGACCAGGTCGAGGAAGAGTGGGGTGACGTAGCTCACAGGGACTCCAATAGATTCCTAGGAATCAACTTCCTTGGAAGGTGGTTAGGTGGATCGTAGATGCATTCCGAGGAATACACATCCTCCCACCCGACCCACCCGGAGGCCCACCATGTCCCGCCAGCAGCGCCAGGCCATCGACGTCCTGCTCCGCTCCACCCCCCGCAGCGACACCCCCTTCACCGTCGCCCAGCAGCGCGAAGGCTTCGCCGCCGGCGTCGGGCGTCCCGCGCCGAAGGGCGTCGTCACCCGCGAGCGCACCCTCGGCGGGCGGCCCGCCCTGGATCTCGAGCCGGAAGGCGCCCTCCGGCGGGGGCGGCTGCTCTACTTCCACGGCGGCTGCTACATCATCGGCTCCCCGGAAACGCACGCCGGCCTCGTCGGCGAGTTCGCCGCCCGCGCCGGGATCCGCGCGACCTCGGTCGACTACCGGCTGGCCCCCGAACACCCCTTCCCCGCCGCCGTCGACGACGGCCTCGCCTCCTACCGCGAGCTGCTGGACGGCGGAGAGGACCCGGGCGGGATCGTCCTCGGCGGCGACTCCGCCGGCGGCGGCCTGGCCCTCGCGACCCTGCTCGCCGCCCGGGACGCGGGCCTGCCGCAGCCGGCCGCCGTGGTCCTCTTCTCCCCGTGGGTCGACCTCACCGGCGCCGGGGACAGCATGCGCACCAAGGAGGACGCGGACCCGATCTTCACGGCGGCCGAAATCCACGCGGGCGTGGACCTCTACGTCGGTGACGGCGACCGCCGCCACCCTCTCGTGAGCCCGCTCTTCGCCGACCTGAGCGGCCTGCCCCCGCTGCTCGTACAGGTCGGCGCGAACGAGATGCTGCTCGACGACTCCGTCCGCCTCGCCGGCCGCGCGGGCGCCGACGGCGTCGGCGTCACGCTGGAGATCGGGGCGGAGCTCCCGCACGTCTACCAGCACCACTTCGGGCGCCTCGACGAGGCGGACGCCGCGCTCGACCGCGCCGCCCGGTTCCTCACGGACCGGCTCGGCGCCGGCAGCTGACCTCCGGTCGCGAAATGTCGCGGTCAACGACCGAAATTTTTCGAGCAATTCGACGACTGTCGGTGTGGGAACGATGCCCGATCCGGCAGTCGTCGGCCGCCTCCACATTCATCACGCCAGTAAATCCCCGGCATTCCCGTAAGGAATCCGTCGAGAAACTTTCGTAATTTCGTCGAAACTGTTGACACCAGAACCCAGCCGACCACACTGCTGTCCAAGCGGTGGAACGCGTACCCCACCGGCCGATGTCGTCACGGCGGCCTGCTCCTGCTCCTCCCGTCGCCGCGCACCCGCCGACAGCGGCCGAGTTCCGCCGGCCCCCACGCCGTACGAACGAGGAGGCAGCAGGACCATGAACGTTCGCGCACGACGACCCGGCGACCGCAGACGCGGGCTCGTCAGGACCTTTCTGATCACCGCGATGGCGGCGATGCTCGCCCTGGTCGTCCCGAGCACCGCGTCGGCGGTCAGTCCCGGGACGGGCACCAACAACGGCTACTTCTATTCCTTCTGGACCGACAGCCCGGGCACCGTCTCCATGGACCTGGGCTCCGGCGGCAACTACTCCACCCGGTGGAGCAACACCGGCAACTTCGTCGCCGGAAAGGGCTGGAGCACCGGGGACCGGCGGGCCGTCACGTACTCGGGGAGCTTCAATCCGTCCGGCAACGCGTATCTGACGCTGTACGGGTGGACTCAGGGCCCGCTCATCGAGTACTACATCGTCGACAACTGGGGCACGTACCGGCCCACCGGCACCCGGATGGGGTCGGTGACCAGTGACGGCGGGACGTACGACATTTACAAGACGACCCGCTACAACGCGCCGTCCATCGAGGGCACGAAGACCTTCGACCAGTACTGGTCCGTACGGACCTCCAAGCGCACCGGCGGCACCATCACCGCCGGCAACCACTTCGACGCCTGGGCGCGGGCCGGGATGAACCTGGGCCGTCACAACTACCAGATCCTCGCCACCGAGGGCTACCAGAGCAGCGGCAGCTCGAACATCACCATCGGCTCCGGCGGCACCACCCCGCCCCCGACCGAACCGCCGCCGAGCGGCGGCGGCTGCACCGCGACGCTGTCCGCGGGTTCCAGCTGGAGCGACCGGTACAACCTGAACGTCTCCGTCTCCGGTACGGACAACTGGGTCGTGACGATGAACGTCCCGTCACCGGCGAAGATCATCGCAAGCTGGAACATCGGCGCGCAGTACCCGACCGCCCAGCAACTCGTCGCCAGACCGAACGGCAACGGCAACAACTGGGGTGTGACCATCCAGCACAACGGCAACTGGACCTGGCCGACGGTGTCCTGCAGCACGGGCTGACCCTGCCGCACGGCCCGCTCTTCCCCCTGCGGCTGCCCGGGAATCCGTCCCGGGCAGCCGTAAGCCCGGACACAAGGAGTCACACCCATGCGCGACACCCCCCGGCGGTCGCTACGGCCGCTGATCGCCAAGCTCTCCGTCCTCGCCCTCGCCGCCGCCGGAGCCCTCGCCGTCCCCGCCCTCCCGGCGGAGGGCGCGGCGCAGGCCGCCTGCAACGGGTACGTCGGCCTGACGTTCGACGACGGCCCGTCCAGCACCACGTCGCAGCTGCTGAACGCGCTGCGGTCGAACGGGCTGCGGGCCACGATGTTCAACCAGGGCAACAACGCGGCCGCCAACCCCGCCCAGGTCCGCGCGCAGGTCAGCGCGGGGATGTGGGTCGGCAACCACAGCTACACCCACCCGCACATGACTCAGCTCAGCCAGGCCCAGATGGACTCCGAGATCTCCCGCACCCAGCAGGCGATCAGCAACGGCGGCGGCGGTACGCCGAAGCTGTTCCGTCCGCCGTACGGGGAGACCAACGCGACGCTGCAGGCCGTGGAGGCGAAGTACGGGCTGCGTCAGATCATCTGGGACGTCGACTCCCAGGACTGGAACAACGCGAGCACGGACGCCATCGTCGGCGCCGTGAACCGGATGACGAACGGCCAGATCATCCTCATGCACGACTGGCCCGCCAACACCCTCGCCGCGATCCCGCGCATCGCCCAGACCCTGTCCGCCAAGGGCCTGTGCGCCGGCATGATCTCCCCGTCGACGGGCCGCGCGGTGGCCCCCGACGGCGGCGGCACCACCCCGCCCCCGACGGAACCCCCGCCGACCGGCGGCAGCTGTACGGCGACGCTCTCGGCGGGCTCGAGCTGGACGGACCGCTACAACCTGTCCGTGAACGTCACGGGCTCCTCGAACTGGACCGTCACGATGAACGTCCCCTCCCCCGCGAAGATCATCGCGACGTGGAACATCACGGCCCAGTACCCGAACGCCCAAACCCTGGTGGCCCGCCCCAACGGCAACGGCAACAACTGGGGCGTGACCATCCAGCACAACGGCAACAGAACCTGGCCGACGGTCTCCTGCCGCGCGGGCTGACCCGCTCAACAGGGTGCCCGGGGCCTCAGGGTCCCGGGCATTCGTAGGAGGTGGCCGGAGGAGAGGTGCGAGCCCCCGTGAGCCCCTCAGAAGGTGTACGACAGGGTGTGGCCCAGGAACGGGCCCGGGACGTAGCCCGTGTCGAACGTGAGGTGCTGGCCGTCGCAGACGTCGAGGACGAAGATCCGGGTGCCGATGCGCAGCGTGAGGCGGGTGCAGCGGCCGTCCACGATCGCGCTGTTCATCGAGCCGGTGACCCGGACCAGGCCGGTGTCCGCCGTGCAGGCGCGGTAGTTGAGGGAGACGCCGTACAGGATGACGTCGGGGCCGTAGAAGAGGCACGTCTCCGCGGTGGGGGCGGGCTTCTCGGCCGCCGCGGCCGTGGCGGGGACCGTGAAGAGCGCGGCGGCCGCGAGGAGGGCGGTGGCGGCTGCGGTGAGACGGCGCATGGCGTGGGCTCCTTCGGACGGCGTGCGGGAAATTGCCCTGAGCATGACAGGAACCCGGTAGGGGCGACAGGCCGGGACCGGACATTCCGCCGGGGGCTCAAGACAGCGCCGGGACCATCCGGAACCCCGGCTTCTTGCGTCGTCCGCGGCGCAAGTGGCAGTGTTCGGTCGACCAGACTGACGCACGGGGCGCCGAAGACCGCAGGTGGGGGATGGACGAGCAGGCGTTTGACGCCTTTTACGCCGGGAGCGTGGGGCGGCTCATCGGGCAGCTGTACGCCATGATCGGCGACCGGGCCGAGGCCCAGGACGTCGTCCAGGAAGCGTTCGTACGGGCCTGGGAGCGGCGGGGGCAGCTGGACAAGGACGGTGCCCCCGAGGCGTGGGTACGGACCGTCGCGTACCGGCTCGCGGTCAGCCGCTGGCGCCGGGTACGGACCTCGCTCAGCTTCGCGAAGCGGCAGGGGCCGCCCCCGAACGTACCGCCGCCCGCGGACCATCACGTGCTGCTGGTCGAGGCGCTGAAGCAGATCCCGGCGGCGCAGCGGCGCGTGATCGTGCTGCATCACCTGTGCGATCTGGAGGTCAAGCAGGTCGCCGAGGAGACGGGCTCGCCCGTCGGTACGGTCAAGGCGCAGCTGAGCCGGGGGCGGGCTGCGCTGGCGAAGATTCTCGCCGATACTGAGCTGGATCCGCGGACGGGCGGCCGGGTGTCGGAGGTGGAGCGTGGCTGACGACATCGGCCTGGACGAACGGCTGGCCGGCCTCGCCGCCGAGGGCCGCCGCTCCGCCGTACCGCTGGCCGCCGAGACCATCCGCGCCCGCGGCGACCGGCGCCGCAGGCGCAGGCGGGCGGCGCAGGCGTCGGGCGGGGTGCTGCTGGCCGCCGCGGTGATCGCGGGCGGGCTGACGCTGTTCGGGCGCGGGGAGGAGAAGGCGCCGACGGCCGCGAAGCCGTCCGCGAGCGCGCCCCTGTTCGTACCGCCGACGCCCGGGCCGGGCGAGGAGTACGCCGCCGAGCTCGGATACGTGTACGGGGCGAAGGCGGTGGACGGGGATCGGGTACGGGTCACCGTCAAGCAGCTCGAGGAGAAGAACGGGACGGCCGTGCCCACCGGGGTCGTGCATCAGCTGACCCTGGACTCGTTCACCGCGGTCGAGGTCGAGACGCTGACCGGCGGCAGGCCGGGGGACGCGCGGATCGGGGACGTGGTGGACCTGCTGAAGGGCGGGCCCGAATGGGTGTTCGCCCTGGACTACGACGCCGAGGGGCGGGTCCGGTCGCTGCGTGAGGTGTACTGGCTGACGGTGAAGTAGGCCCGCCAGAAATTTCCTGGGACCGGATGCAACCCGGCGGGCGGTCCGGCGCGTAGAGACCGCGTAACCCGACCACACACCGGTCCCGAGGAGAACAGACCATGCCCGCCTCCCGCCGCAAGGCCACCCTGCGCCTGCTCACCGTCGTCGCCCTCGGTGCCCTCGCCCTGACCGGGTGCGGCGAGAAGGGCGCGGACGACGCGGCCGCCCCCGCGTCCGTCGAGGCCACGGCCACGGCAGACGACGGCGTGGACCCCGCCGCCGCGGACACCGAGGCACCGGAGGAGAAGGCGCCCTTCGCCGGTACGAAGCAGTTCGTGACGATGGAGAAGGCCTGGACCGAGGGCGGCGTGACCAAGGTCTCCGTCCGGCCCGCGCAGAAGCAGAAGGCCGACGGCTTCGAGGCCTGGGAGATCATCCAGGGCACGGGCGAGTTCACCACCGTCCCGCTGGCGGAGGACGCCCGGGTGCTGCTGACGGTCCAGGTGCGCCCGGACAGCGACGAGGCGGGGCGCGGTGAGCCCGTGGAGACGCCGCAGGACGAGTTCGTCACCGACTTCATGGGGCTCGAGGAGCGGCTGCGCGAGAACGTCGGGTTCGACCTGAGCTTCGACGGTGAGGGCCGGGTCACCAAGCTGGAGTCGCTGTACACCCCGTGAGTCCGATGAGCCGAGGAGGTGGGACGTGAATCTGGAGGAGCGGCTCGCCGAACTGGCCGCCGAGGGCCGGCGGTCCGCCGTCCCACTGGCCGCCGAGCGGATCCGGGTACGGGGCGACCGGCGCCGGCGGCGCAAGCGGGCGGCCGCGGCATCCGGCGGGGTGGTGATGGCGGCGGCGGTGGTCGTGGGGGTGCTGTCGGTGGTCCGGATGCCGGAGGGGGCAACCACCGCGGCGAAGCCGACGGTGACGCCGAGCGCCTCGGCCTTCGTGACGCCGGTGCCGGGGCCCGGGGAGGAATACGCGAGCGAACTCGGATTCGTTTACGACGCGGTCGTACGGGGGAAATCCGTTCAGGTCACGGTGGCGGAAGTCCGTTACCGAAAAGGAGTCTTCAGACGCAGCGGAATGGTGCATACGGTGACGCTCCCGCCGGAAATTCCGGTTGAGGCGAAGAATGCGACCGGGGGGCGGGCGCAGGATTTGCGGATGGGTGATTTCGTGAACCTGCTGAAGGGCGGGCCCGAGTGGGTGTTCGCCCTGGATTACGACGCCGAGGGCCGCGTACGGTCGCTGCGCGAGGCGTACTGGCTGACCGTCGAATGATGCTTTGACCTGCCACTATGCACGTGACGAGATCCCGTCGATCTTCATGATCGGTCGGGATCTCCGTCGTTTCCGGGGCGCGTCGAAGGAAAATTGAAAAATACTTGGACCGGATGCAACCCGGCTGGCGGCTCAAGGCGTAGAGAGGGTGTAACCCAAACACGCCGATAAACAGGAGCCGTTGACAATGAACACCTCCCGCCGTCACACCGCCAAGGGCTGGCTCACCGTCATCGCCATCAGCACCCTCGTCCTGACCGGATGCGGCCGGCAGGGCGGCACCGACGCGATGGAGCCCGCCGGCGCGGCAAAGCCGGCCGCTTCCCCCGCCGCAAAGGCGAAGGAGAAGACGGAGCAGACGCCCTCGTCCCCGACCACCGAGCCGACCGCCCGCCCGTCGGCCGCCACGAAGAAGCCCACCGCCAAGCCCACCGCCGAGCCGAGCACCCCGGCCGCCAAGCCGTCCGCCAAGCCGAGCAAGCCCGCCCCCAAAGCCCCCTTCGCCGGCACGGCACCCTTCGTGAACATCAACAGGGCCTGGACCGCCGGTGGCCGCACCTACGTCTCCGTCCGCGTGGCCGAGAAGAAGATCAACACCCGGTTCGACACCTGGGAGATCATCCCCGGCACCGGACCCTTCACGACGGTCCCCCTGGCGAAGAACGCCCGGATCGGGCTGACCGCCCAGGTCCGCGGCGACGTAGCCGGCCACCAGGACTACGAGCTGCTGCCGTACTCGCCGACCCAGTTCGTCACCGTGTTCAACAAGCTGGACCCCGCGTTCTACAACGGCACCGGCTTCGACCTGGTCGTCGACGCCTCGGGCCAGATCACGAGCATGCAGTCACTGTTCCGCCCGTGACCACGAACGTGCGGCCGCGCTGCCCCCGGACACCCCACAGCCGGGGGCCGCGGCGCCGGCCGCACAGGTCATGGACCCCGGGAAGCCTCAGGACCCTCCGGTGCGCGCCTCCGGCGGAATCAGCCGGGTACGGGCGCCGCCACCCGACAGCAGCGCCCGCGCAGCGGCACGGCTGGGCCCCTGCCCCAGGACGGCGCGGGAGGCCTCGCGCAGGAGGACCGCCGCGCGGAACACCGCCGTCGCGGCGGCGGAATGGCGACGGCGGTAGAGGTGGACGCGGTTCAGCGTGAGCAGCGTCCACAGCCGGGGGGAGACCTGGGAGTCGCCGCCCAGATGGGTGGCGGAGGCCGTGGGTTCCAGGCGGGTGCGGAAGCCGCGGTCGCGGGCGCGGAGGCAGAACTCCGTCTCCTCGGAGTAGAGCCAGAAGGACTCGTCCCACGGCCCGCACGCCCGCAGACAGTCCCCGGACACGGCCATCAGGGCGCCCGTCGCCCAGTCCGTGACAGTCGAGCGGGCGTACGCCGAAGGATCCGTCACCAGCTCGCTCAGATACGGGAACCGTCCCGCCCGCCGGTTCCCGATCACCGCCTCCCCCAGCGCCCGGGGGATCGACGACTCCCGCCGCAGCGTCCTGATGAGGGCGCCGTCCGCCTCGTACAGCAACGGCACCGCAATCCCCGTCGAGCCGGACAGCCCGCCGACCAGCCGCTCCCCGCAGCCCTCCGCCAGCCGCAGGTCCGGGTTGCAGATCAGCACCGCCGAGTACTCTCCCGCAGCCGCCAGCGCCGCGTTGATCCCCCCGGCGTACCCGGCGTTACGGCCGGTCTCGACGACCACCGCCTCCGGAGCCCGCTCCCGCAGGACCGCGACCGTATCGTCGGCGGAGGCGTTGTCGGCGACGACCAGCCGCCAGTCCAGCCCCGCCAGCCCCTTGGGGAGGGAGTCGAGGAAGCCGGGGAGAACCTCGGCACTGTTCCAGGTCACCACGACCACGGCGACGGTCATCTCACGGCCTCCACAATAGGTACGGGTCCGTTCACGCGCGCCGCACGATGTCCGCGCGGTCGTCCTGCTTGCCGGCCGGGGGTTCGGGGGTCATCCCCCGGGAAGAGGCAGCGGCAGATCGCCGCACGAACCCCAGACAGCCCCCCGCCGCCCCCAGCAGCACGAAGAACACCCCCGCGAACATCGGAAAGCTCAACGAATCGAACGTCGCACTGATCACCAGCGACACCATCGCCGAAGCGAAGAATGCCTGCCCCAGCTCCCGGTCGTTGTCATCACGCGCCACCCGCCGGATCGCCCCACCACAGTGAATCCCCGCCAGGAACAACCCGGCCAACGCGACCAGCCCGACCACCCCCATCTCGGCCAGGACCAGCAGATACTCGTTGTCGGTGAAGAAGTACCGATCCGGAAAGAACGTCCCGAACCCCCGCCCCAGCACCGGATCCTGCCGGAAGTACACGGCGATCTCCGAGTACTTGACCGTCCGGGCCTGCGTACTGGAGTCCGAGTTCGACAGGAACTCGGAGAACAGCCCGGTGATCGTCCCGATCAGCCCCGGCACGATCACCTTGAACACCCCCACCGCCCCCACCAACACCCCGATGGCCGCCCACCGCCGCCCCGGCTTCCACCGAGGCACCATCACCAGAGCCACCACGGCCGCCCCGATGATCGACGTCCGCGACACGGTCAGCGGCAGCAACCCCCCGAGCAGCACCACCGGCCCCCACCGCCGCGCGGCCGAAGCCCCCCGCCGCACCGGATCGAACGCCTGCTGCACGGCGAACGGCAGCAGCACGGCCAGCATCCCCCCGAACTCCAGCGGATGCGCGGTGAGCGACCGCGGCCGGGTGAACGACCCCCGGTCCATCACGGAGGCCCCCGCGACGGACGTCTGCAGCCCGGGCACGGCGATCAGGTCGGCGATGCTGGTCTCCGTCACGAAGTCGTAGATCCCCAGCGCCGCCACCACCGCCGCCATCACGACCAGCCGCCGCAGCAGCACGTCCAGCCGCTCCCGGTCCCGCATCGCGGTGGCGCCCAGCACGACCAGCGTCACCCACACCACCAGCAGGATGACCGCCCGGTCGGCCCCCGAGATCTCCTCCCCGGCAGCCCCCCGCGTGGCATTGGCGACGAACGACAGCAGCACCGCCAGCGTCAGCACCCCCACGGCGATCGTCGGCGCCCGCGAACCACCGACAGGCACCAGCCGCCCCGACAGCCACCCGGCCAGATACCAGCACAGCCCCACCAGCGCGAAGGCGTTCGCCGGAGTCCCGACGCCCCCGAGCCCCGGCAGCGCGAGGTTCGACGGAATGAACAGGGCGAGCGCCAGATACACGCTGAGGACGTCCGTCGCGTCAAGCTCCCGCCCGAGGAGCACACCCCCACGCCCCGAAGGCCGCCGCAGGGGCCGACCCGAGCGAAAGCGCCCGATCGCCTCCGCCACGAACGCCAGCACGAACCCCGCCGCCCCCGCCGCCAGCACCACCGCCGCCGCGGCCTGGTACCGGGGCTTGGCCTCCGACACCGGCTGCTGCGGGGACACGATGGGCGTGGCCTGCGCGTAGTACCCCTCCGGCACCCGGGCGGCGGACTGCAGGGCCTGCAGCTCCTCCGCCGCGAAGCGGGTGATGATCTCCGTCTCGCGGTAGACGTCAGCCCGGTCGCTGCCGGTGACGGTGAGCGTCAGCAGCGGCCCCTCGGCCTTCTCCGCGAAGCCGACGGTGTACGGGTCGGTGACGCCCATGTCGCGCAGGGTCTTCGCCGAGTCCTGGGACTCGATGGTGCGGATCAGCACCTCCGCCGTACCGATGAGCGAGCCCCCGGCGTCGGCGATGGGGTTGCCGTAGCTGGGGGCGACGCGGGCGGCGGCGCGGGAGTTCAGCAGGGAGACCGAGGACTGGGACTCGTAGTCGAGGGGGACGGTCCGGTACAGCTGGAAGGCGGCCAATACGCCGAGGAGGGCGACGGGGGCGGCGACGTACCAACGGCGTATCAAGACGTAAAAAATATCCCGGATACTCATATGCCCTCCCCCCGAGAGCCCGCCGCCTGCCAGTATCGACGGTGTCGGAAGGGAAGGGGGAGCCCCATGACGCCCGAGATGTTCGCGCGGGCCCTGCTGCGGCGCTGGTACGTGCTCGCGCTCGTCGCGGTGCTGACCGCCGGAGGGGCCTGGCAGGTGCTGCGGCCCGAGCCGCGGTTCGTCAGTTCGGCGGTGCTGCTGGTGAAGTCGCCGGTCACGCAGAACCAGCCGAACCAGCTCACCAACCTCCAGCCCGCCCTGGCCGCCACCTCGTACTCGGTGATCCTCCAGCTCCGCTCCCCCGAGGGCCGCGCCGACCTGCGCCAGGCGGGGGTGAGCGGCACGTACCGCATCTCGCCCCGCAACAGCGGCACCAGCGTCACCCCGCGGTACGTGATCCCGTCCCTGCAGATCGTCGCCGAGCAGCCCGACGGCACCGAGGCGGGGCTGATGGTGCAGCGCATCATGAACGTGTACTCCGCCCGCCTGGAGAAGCTGCAGGCCGACCAGGGCATCGCCCCCGCCGCCCGGCTGACGGCCGCCGTCGTCAGCCGCCCCGGTACGGTCGAGGCCACGGCCACCCCGAGCCGGGCCCTGGCCGGCGTCGGCCTGCTGGGCCTGCTCGGCGGGGTGACCGGGGCGCTGGCGCTGGACTCACGCCGCCGGCGGACGTCAGACGCCACGCCGCGCCCAGGACCGCCACCACAGCCGCTCGCGGACGCGGTCGCGCACCGCTGAGAGCACCAGCGGCTGCAGATACGGCATGACGCCCGCCCCGATCCGCCGCCGCAGCGCGAGCGCCCGGTACTCGGGCAGCCCCTCCACCGACGGCACGCACTCGCGGGCGAAGGCGACGAGCTCGTCCACCGGCACCACACCGGTGCGCCCCCTGTCGTACGCCCGGTAGGCGCGGCGCAGCGCGTACCGGGCGAGGCGGGTGCGTACCAGCGCGGAGAGCCGGTCGGCGTCGGGCAGCCGGTCCCGGCACTTCTCCAGCGTCGAGTCGTACGCCACCAGCCGCTGCCGCAGGTCGTCGAGCTGCCCGCCGAAGTCGACGGTGGACATGTTCTTGCCGTGGACCCGGTAGTACGCCTGGTCGGCGCCGCGCACATAGCCGACGTCGGCGTGCGCGGCGAGCCGCATCCACATCTCGATGTCCCCGGCGTGCGGCAGCTTCGGGTCGTAGCCGCCGACGTGCTGCTGGAGCTTGGTCCGCACGACGACCTCCGGCGACGTGATGCACCCGGTGGCCTCGCGGAAGCGGCGTTCCAGCCACCAGTGGCCGGGGTAGACCACCGAACCGGTCGATTCGGTACGGGCCTTCGGCAGCGGCCCGCCGTGGACGAACCGCAGCGGCCGGCCGTACGCGAAGCCCGCCTCCGGGTGGGCGTCGAGCAGCGCCGCCGCGCGGACGAGGGCGCCCGGGACGAGGCGGTCGTCGGCGGACAGCAGGACGCTGTAGTCGCCGGTCGCCCAGTCCAGGAGGCCCTCGTTGTACGTGGCGATGTGGCCCTGGTTCGTCGCGTGGACCCGCACCTCGATCCGGTCGTCCGCGGCGGCCAGGCGATGCGCCTGGTCCGCCGAGTCGTCCGGGGAGGCGTCGTCGATGATCAGCACCCGGATGTCGGGGCCGGGCTGCTCGTCGAGGACGCTGCGTACGCAGTCGGCCAGGAAGTGGCCGTACTTGTAGCAGGGGATGACGACGCTGACGCTGCTCACTCAGCCTCCCGCCGAGGTGAAGACGGGGCCCACCCAGTAGTTGGTCGCGTTGTAGGTGCCCGTCGGATAGCCGATGTCGGCGCCGTATCGATAGAGCCCGTCAGACGCCGACAGCGGATACGCCAGATGGGGCGCCGAGAAGTACCCGGGATCGACGGAGTAGTGACCGTTCGGGGCGTGGTACGAGACGACGTACTCCGTCCCGGCGGTGACGGCCACGGGATCGTCGAAGGTCAGCGTCTGCCAGCCCGATTCCGTCTCGTCCGTGAACGTCCCGGTGGCCAGCTGCTGCTGACCGTCCACCGCCCACAGCGTCCCCGTGTGCGTCCCGGTGTTCCCGGCGCCCTTGTAGAACGTGACCCCGGTGACCTGACCGTCCACCGCCGACGAGAACCGCGTCCCCAGCTCCAGCGAGTTGGGGTCACCGGTGGCCTCCGCCGTCGTCGGGGTGGCCTGCGCGGGCCACAGCCGGCACGGGCAGTTCAGCGGCGGCGGTGTCGCGCTGGTGGTGAACGTCCAGGTCACCGGGGACGGCATGGCGTTGCCCCAGAGGTCGGCGCCCTGGACGGACACGGTGTACGTGGTGTTCAGCGCCAGCTGGCCCGCCAGGGCGAACGCCGCCGTCCGCGAGTCCCCGTCCAGCGCCACCGTCCCGGGGACGGTGGCCCCGCCGGGACCCGTCACCGTGAAGTCGAGCGACGCGGCGTCCATGCCCTGGCTGAAGGTCGCCGACACGGGTGCCGTGATCGCGACGCCGGTGGCCCCGGAGGACGGCGTGCGGGCGGTGACGGTGGGCGGGGTGGTGCTGGCGGTGCCGGTCTCCAGGATGGCGTCCACCCAGTAGTTGGCGCCGCCGGTGGAGCCGTTGGTGGGGAAGGCGCTGGTGGCGCTGTAGCGGTAGACGCCGTTCGCGCCGTCCGTGCCGGACTGCAGGGCGGTGATCGGGGCCAGGCCCGCGCTCTTGCCGTCGAAGTAGCCGTCGTCGAAGGCGTAGCCGCCGTTCGGGGCGTGGTACGAGGCGATGTACGTCTTCCCGGGCTTGACCGGCACCGGGTTGTCGAACATCAGCGTCTGCCAGCCGCCCGTCGTCTCGCCCGTGAAGGTGCCGGTCGCCAGCCGCTGCTGGGTCGTCGCGTCCCAGATGCTGCCGGTGTGGGTGCCGGTGTTGTACTGCGACTTGTAGAACTTCACGCCGGCGATGGACCCCGGCGTGGACGTACGGATCTTCACCCCGAGCTCGACGGAGCCGCCGTCGCCGCCGTTGGCCTTGACGGGCTCGGCGGACGCGGGCCAGACGGTGCAGGGGCACTGCTGTTCGGTGACGGTGAGCGGGACGGTGGTCGCGGCGCCGATGTTGACGCTGTCGTCCACCGAGCGGACCTTCAGCTGGACGGTGCCGGTGGTCACCGGGGTCCACTTGTAGGTCCAGCTCGTACGGCCCGTCGCCGCGTGCCAGGTGGCGCCGCCGTCGGTGGACACCTCCGTACGGGCGACGACGCCGCCGCCCGTGTCGGTCGCGGTGCCGGTGACGGTGAGCTCCTTGAGCGCGGGGGTCGAGGAGCCGGCGGCGGGGCTGGTGACGGCGACGGTGGGGCCGGTGGTGTCGGTGGACTTGGTGGCCGTGACCAGGCCGGACTGCAGGGTGGTGGGCTGGACGCCCATGTCGGCGAGCACGTTGACCGTCGCCTGCTGCATCCGGTTCTGGGTGTCGACGGTCGACTGGTAGGGGTCGTCCGCCGGGTAGTACGGGCGGTCGGTCAGTCCCCAGGACCACTGGACGGTGCCGGTGCCGAAGACCAGGGCGTTCGAGGTGCGGTCCCGGAAGGCGACCAGATGGTGGGTGGCCTCGCCGTCGCCGTACGAGTTGCCCCAGTCCTTGAGCACGTTGTCGGTGATGCTCTCGGTGGCCTCCGAGAGACGGATCTGGCCCTCGGGGCGGGAGGCGTTCTCGATGTCGCTGTCCCACTCGTAGCCGAGGGTGCCCAGGGGGAACACGGAGGTCCCGCCGGGAGCCAGATTGCGGACGGTCGTGTTGCGCCAGATCCGCATGTCCTTGTACGCGGCGGGCACCTTGATCGCCTGGTATTCGGGGCCGTTCACCTTGAACATCGACCCGGTGAGGATGTTCTCCGGCTGGTACGGGGCCCCCTGGGCGGTGCTCGCCGGGTCCATCCAGGTGCCGGTCCACTCGCTGCTGGGGTCCGGGATGCCGTTGGGGGTGGGGAGGGAGAGCTTGGTCTCCTTGTAGCAGACGAGGGTGCGGTTCGCGGTGTTCGTACCGTCGATGCTGGGCTCGAGGCGGGTCTTCCAGAACACCTCGTTGCCGCTGGCGAAGATCTGGTTCACCCCCGCCTTCCGCGCGTTCAGCACGTTGGTGAACTGCTCCTGCGTCCAGTACTCGTCGTGGCCGGACGACATGTAGATCTTGTGGTTGGTCAGCAGTCCGGGCCGGGTCGCCGTGTCGAGGCCGGAGAGATAGCTGACGTCGTAGCCGTTGCGCTCCAGCCAGGCGAGCATCTCCCACTCGGAGCCGTAGATGCCGTTGTCGCCGCCGACGTCGAGCGGCCGGTTGTAGCTCACTTTGTACGCGCGCCCGTCGGGCGCGGGGCCGTCGCCGTCGTACAGATTGGGGCTGCCCCAGTTGTTGTACGCCTGCCAGGTCTCGTCGGAGGTCTGCACGACGATGTCGGAGTGGCTGGACTCGTCCTTCACGACGAACGGGTACGTCATCACGCCGTTGCCGTCGGCCTGCTCGAAGTTGGCGATGTACAGGCCGCTGAGCGCGGTGGAGGGCACGGCCCAGGTGCCGGTGACGGGCCAGTTGCCGCAGTCCATGAGGCCGACGGAGGCGTCGTGGGTGCAGGACGCGGGGGTGCCGGTGTTGTTGGCCGGATAGAGCTGGTTGTACTGGGCGTCGGTGGACATCCGGCGGGCGCCGTCCGCGTCGTACCAGCCGAGGCGGTAGACGCGGATGCGGTACTGGCTGGGCGACTGCACCTTGAAGCGGACCGTGTCGCCGGCCTCGACGCTCATCTCGGTGGTGAAGCCCGCGATGTCGCCCCAGGCGTTCGGGGAGAACCACTCGTCCCTGGGGGCGCCCGGTTTGGAGTTCTCGCACTGGACCGGGTTGCTGCCCGCCCCGCACGGATCCGCCGCGGCGGCGGGAGCCGCCGGGGTGAGGGCGGCGGCGATCAGGGCCGCGACGAGCGCGGCCCTGCGACCGCGAAGCCATTGTCTGCTGAGCTGTCTCATTGCCGATTACCTTCCGGACGCCGTCAGGCGCCCAATGCGTCCGCGAGTGCGTCCACCACCCGTTGCTGACCGTCCTCGGTGAGCTGCGGGAAGAGCGGGAGCGAGAGGATCTCGCCGGCGGCGCGTTCCGCGTGCGGGAAGGCGCCGGGCCGGTGACCGAGGTGCTGGTAGGCGGGCGTGAGATGGACCGGGGCGGGGTAGTGGACGCCTGCGCCGATGCCGTCCGCGTTGAGTTTTCCGAGGACTTCGTCCCGGTCGGCGTCCGGGAGACGAATGACGTAGAGGTGCCACACGTGGGTATTGCCGGCGACCGTGACCGGGCGGACGACCCGGCCCGCGTCGGCGAGCGGCGCGAGGAGCGCGTCGTAGCGGGCGGCGGCGGCGCGGCGGGCGTCGTTGGCGGCGGTCAGACGGCGGAGCTTCGCGCGCAGGACGACCGCCTGGAGGCCGTCGAGGCGGCTGTTGAAGCCGGGGACGTCGTGGCTGTACTTGCTGACGCCGCCGTGGTTCGCCATGGCCCGTACGAGGTCCGCCCGCACCGGATCGTCGGTGAGGACGGCGCCCGCGTCGCCGTACGCGCCGAGGTTCTTGCCGGGGTAGAAGCTCGTCGCCGCGATGGTCCCCTGACCGGGGGTGCGGCCGTCGCGGGAGGCGCCCTGGCACTGGGCGGCGTCCTCGACGATCCGGACGTGGCCGGGCAGGCCGGCGGCCAGCTCGGCGACGTTCGCGCACTGCCCGTACAGATGGACGGGGATCACGGCGCGGGTGGCCGGGGTGACGGCGGCGAGGGCGGCCGGGACGTCGATCAGGAAGCAGGCCGGTGTGCAGTCGACGAGGACGGGGCGGGCGCCCGTGCGGGCGACGGCGCCGGCGGTGGCGATGAACGTGTTCGCCGGGACGATCACCTCGTCGCCGGGGCCGACGCCGGAGGCGCGCAGGGCCAGTTCGAGGGCGTCGGTGCCGTTGGCGACGCCGACGCAGTGCGTGACGCCGGCGAAGTCGGCGTACTCGCGCTCGAAGGCCCGTACCTCCTCGCCGCCGACGAACGCCGTGTTCGCCAGCACGCGGTCGAAGCCCGCGCGGATCTCGTCCGCGACCTCGGCGTGCGCCGCCTTGAGGTCCACCAGGGGGATCGGGTCGGTCATCTGTACTCTCCCGCCGTTTCTTCGGCCAGCTGTTCCAGTGCCTCGGGGCCCGCCTCGCGCAGCCGCCGCGCGGGGCTGCCGGCCCAGACCTCGCCGGGCGGGACGTCTCCGAGGACGACGCTGCCCATGCCGAGCAGCGACCAGGGGCCGACGGTCGTGTGCTCGCGCACCTGCGCCCCGGACCCCGCGTACACGCCGCGCCCGAGGCGGACGGCGCCGCCGAGGCGGACACCGGAGGCGAGGGTGGCGTAGTCGCCGACCTCGTCGTCGTGGGTGAGGACGCAGTGCGGCATCACCGCGACATGGGCGCCGAGGCGGACGGACGCCGTCAGGACGGTGTGCGCGAGCAGCACGCAGCCGGGGCCGAGGCGGGAGGTCGCGGAGACGACGGCGGTGGGGTCGGCGAGGGTGGCGTAGCGGTCGCCGGGGAGGCCGAGGCGGGCGACGATGCGGGCGCGCACCGCGTAGTCGCGGGGGCTCCCGGCGCAGACGACGAAGTCCACGCCGGTGAGCTCCCGGGCCAGTTCGGTGCCGCCCAGCACGGGCACGCCGTCGACCTCGACGCCGTGCAGCGCCGGATCGTCGTCCAGATGCCCCAGCAGCTCCCGCCCCGCCGCCCTCGCGGCCTGCGCGGCCTCGCGGGCGAAGCCGCCGGCGCCGATGACGACGAGGCCGTTCACCGGGTCACCGCCGCGTCCCGGAGGGCGTCGACGACGCGGTCCTGCTGGGCCTCCGTCATGGTGTGGAAGAGGGGGAGGATGAGGGACCGCCCGCTGATCAGCTCGGTGACGGGCAGCGGGCCCGCCGGGTGACCGGCGTACGCGGGCTCCAGGTGCGCGGCCATGATGCCGCGCCGCGCGGATATCCCGGCGTCGGACAGGACCGCCAGCAGCTCGTCGCGCCCGACGGGGAAGTCCTCCCCCAGCAGCACCCAGTACGACTGGAAGTTGCCCTCCCCGTACGCCGGGTCCCGTACCGGCTCCAGCCCCGGAATGTCCGCGAGGAGCTTCTCGTACCGCGCGGCCAGCTCCCGCCGCCGGGCGACCATCTCGGAGAGCTTCCCCAGCTGTACGAGTCCGACAGCCGCCTGAATATCCGTCATCCGGTAGTTGAACCCGGTCTCCAGATAGGCCTCCAGCACCGGCTTCCCCGCCGCATGCCGCTCGGCCGCGGACACGTTCATCCCGTGCTCCCGCAGCCTCCGCATCCGCGCCGCCCACTGGGCGTCATCGGTGGTGACCATGCCGCCCTCCCCGGTGGTGAGCAGCTTGCGCGGATGAAAGGACCACGCCGCGAGCAGCGCCCCGGAACCCACCGGCCGCCCCCCGGCGGACGTCCCCACCGCACACGCCGCGTCCTCCACCAGCGGCACCCCCCACCGCGCGCACGCCGCCCGCATCCCGTCCGCGTCGGCCGGCACCCCGCCCTGATGCACGAGCAGCACCGCCCGGGTACGGGGCGTCCGCACGGCGTCCACGGTCTGCGGCGTGAGGTTCGCCGTACGCGGATCGACGTCCGCGAACACCGGCACCGCCCCCGTGTACCGCACCGCGTTGGCCGTGGCGACGAACGACAGCGACGGCACGACGACCTCGTCCCCCGCCCCCACCCCCAGCACCGTCAACGCCAGATGCAGCGCCGTGGTGCACGAGCTCACCGCGACCCCGTGCCCGGCCCCGACCCGCGCCGCGAAGGCCCGCTCGAACTCCGCCACCCGGGGCCCCTGCGCCACCCACCCCGACCGCACGGCGTCGGCGGCAGCCTGAGCCTCCTCCTCCCCGAGCCACGGCACCATCACGGGGATCCGCCCGACGTCTGCGGTCACCGCTCCGCCCGCCACCACGCCACCAGATCCGCCAGCCCGTCCCGCAGCCCGATCTCCGCCTTGAACCCCAGCCGCTCCTCCGCCGCCGAGGTGTCCGCGAGCCGCCGCGTCACGGCGTTGACCTTCCGCGCCGGCCCGTGCACGGGCTCCAGGCCCGAGGCCCCCATCGCGTCGAGCAGCGCCTCGGCGAGCTCCACCAGGGACGTCTCGGTGGCGCTGGCCACGTTGAACACCTCGTCGGTGAGCGGGGACCGCGCCGCCAGGATGTTGGCGCGGGCGATGTCCCGTACGTCGACGAAGTCCATCGTCTGCAGCCCGTCGCCCAGGATCAGCGGCGGCTCCCCGGCCTCGATGCGCTCCATCCAGCGGATGAGGACCTCGGTGTAGAGCCCGTGGATGTCCATGCGCGGCCCGTACACGTTGAAGTACCGCAGCGCGACGTAGTCCAGCCCGTACATGGCGTGGAAGCTGCGCAGCATGCCCTCGTTGAAGGCCTTCGCCGCGCCGTAGAAGGTGTCGTTGTTGTACGGGTGGTGCCGCTCGCCGGTGGGAAAGGTGTCGGCCAGGCCGTACACGGACGCCGACGACGAGGCGACGACCTTCGCCACCCCGGCCTCGGCGGCGGCCTCCAGCACGTTGAACGTGCCGTCGACCAGCACCTCGTTCGCCAGCCGGGGCTCCTCCGCGCACTGCGTGATCCGGATCGCCGCCAGATGGAACACCAGGTCGACGTCGGCGGTCATCTCGCGCACCAGCCCGGCGTCGCGGATGTCGCCCTCGACCAGCTCCACCACGCCGCTGTCCATGGCCGCCGCGAGATTGGCCCGCCGCCCGCGCACCAGGTTGTCCAGTACCCGGACCTCCCCCGCGCCGGCCTCGGCCAGCAGGTCGACCACATGCGAGCCGATGGTGCCAGCGCCCCCGGTCACCAGCGCCTTCTTGCCCCGGATCGTGCTCAACGCCGTCCCCCCAGTGGTTCGGTACGCGGTGTCCGGCCGGTGCCGGCCCGCAGTCCTACGACCGCGCCGCGGAACTCCAGGCTCCGTGAGGCGGCCTCGAGAATGTCCAGCACCCGCAGCCCGGCCCGCCCGTCGGTCAGCGCGGGCCGCCGCTCGCGGATCGCGCCGGCGAACTCGTCGACCATGGCCCGCAGCGCCTCCCGCTCCCCCAGCGCGGGCGCGATCATGTCGCCCGTGCGGTACGAGACGAGGGCGTCGCGGCGCTCGTCGGCGCCCAGGTCGTGGGGCGTCGTCAGGTCCACGCCCCGGTCGAAGAGGGCGACGCGCTGGGCGGGGTTCAGGTCGTCCCAGATGAGCGTGCGCCGGGAGCCGCCGACCATGGTCGTGCGGACCTTGGTGGGCGACAGCCAGTTGACGTGCACGTGCGCGATGGCACCCGTGCTGAGCTGCAGCGTCAGATACGCCACGCACGCCTGCCCGGCGCCGATCGGGTCGGCGCCGTGCGCGGCGACGGCGACGGGCCGGACGTCGGCGGGGAGGATGAAGTCGAGGATCGACAGGTCGTGCGGGGCGAGGTCCCACAGGACGTCGATGTCCTTCTGGACGAGGCCCAGGTTGATCCGCACCGAGTCGACGTAGTGGATCTGCCCCAGCTCACCGCCGCGCACCAGCTCGCGGATGCGGGCGACGGCCGGGGTGTAGCAGTACGTGTGGTCGCACATCAGCGTCAGACCGCGCTCGTCGGCCTCCGCCACCAGGCGTTCGCCGTCCTCGAAGGTCGCGGCGAGCGGCTTCTCGACCAGCACGTGCTTCCCGGCCCGCAGGGCGGCCAGCGCCACGTCGAGATGCGTCCCGGCGGGGGTGGCGACGGCGACGGCGTGTACGTCGGGGTCGGCGAGGACCTCGGCGTAGTCGGCGGTCGCCCGGACCGTGGAGTACGAGCCGAGGACGCGGCGGGCACGGTCGATGTCCAGGTCGCACAGCCAGTGCAGGCGGAAGGCCGGGCTGGACTGGAAGTTGCGGACGAGGTTCGGACCCCAGTAGCCGGCGCCGACAACTGCGACGCCTAACCGCTTCTCGTCGTGCGCGGTGCTTTTCGTCATGTCAGTACGCCCCCGTCCCTCGCATGACCGCCGGTCCGGTGCGCAGCAGGATCCGCGCGTCCAGGCCCAGCGACCAGTTGTCCACGTACGACAGGTCCAGTCGTACGGCCTCCACCCACGGCAGGTCGGAGCGTCCGCTGACCTGCCACAGTCCGGTGACGCCCGGTTTCACCAGGAGTCGCCGTCTGACCTCCTGGCCGTAGCGCTCGGCCTCCTCGGGGAGCGAGGGGCGCGGGCCGACCAGGGACATACGGCCCCACAGCACGTTGATCAGCTGGGGGAGTTCGTCGATCGAGTACTTGCGCAGGGCGGCGCCGACCCGGGTGATCCGCGGGTCGTTGCGGACCTTGAAGAGCAGGCCGTCGGCGTTGTGGTTGGCGCTGCGCAGGGCCGCGCGCAGGGCCTCGGCGTCGACGCGCATGGTGCGGAACTTCAGCATCGTGAAGTGCCGTCCGTGCAGGCCCACGCGCTGCTGGCGGAAGAGCGCCGGGCCCCGGCTCTCCAGCCGTACGGCCGCCGCGACGGCGACCATCACCGGGGCCAGGAGCAGCAGCAGGGCCGCCGCGACGAGGCGTTCGGCGAGGTCCTTCAGCAGCCGGGGCAGCCGGGCCACGCGCGCCGCCCGCACCTGGATCAGCGGCACCCCGCCGACCGTCCGCACCGCGAGCCGCGACGCCGCCGCCTCGTGCACCGGCGGGGCGATGAGGAAGTCGGCGCCGGCGTCCGCGGCGCCCCAGTGCAGCCGGCGCAGGGCGGCGGCGTCCAGCCCGGGGACCGGGAGGACGACCAGCGCGCCGGCGCCCACGGTCCGCGCCGCGCCGGGGGCGTCCTCGACGCCGCCCAGCACGGGCAGCCCGAGCCGGCGCACCCGAGGGGCGTGCACCGGATCGCTCAGGCACACCCCGGTGATGCTCGCGCCGTCGAAGCGCGGGCCGCCGAGGGCGGTGACGTAGTCGACGACGCCGTCCGACGTGCCGACCACCACGGCCGTCCCGCCCCGCCGCCGCAGCAGGAAGCGGGCGCCCAGCGACAGCGCGGCGGCCGGGACGGCGGCGAGCACCAGCGCCCGGAACAGCGCCGGATCCCGCAGCAGTCCCCACGCCACCGCGGCGGCGAGCGCGGGCAGCACGGCGGCGCCGCGCACGACGCGCCGGTAGTCGGCGGGCCCGGAGCCGAGCGTGACGCGCTCGTGGGCCCGGTGGCCGTACATGGTCGTGAACCACAGCACCGGCATGACCAGCAGCAGCGGCCACTCCCCCGGCGCCACCAGCGCCGCCCCGGCCACCGCCGCCGCCAGGTCGGCGATCACCAGATCGGGCCGCGACGAACCCCGTGCGGCGGCCCGCCCCGAGGAGGGGTCGGGCTCCCCGGGATCCGGTATGCGTTGCTGGACGTACTCCTGCTCATGCGTGACCGACAAGACGGCCATGCCACCCCCCCGGGTGTCCTCCGCGCGCTCCGGCTCCTTACCACCCGGGCGCCACGCGATCCCTGACTACCGACCGAACTCAGCGGCCCGCGCCCGCAGTTACCCCCCGCGACCGGGTCCGCACCTCACGCCTGCGCCCGACCCGTACACGCCCCCACGGCGAATGCCCAACAGGTCCGGCGTCGTTCAATTTAGACCATCTACGGCTTAGGCGGCAGGGCATACAGTAAAAAATGGATATGATCCCAAAAGCCGATGTGCAACGCCCCGTTGGGCGATAATGACCGCTGTGCCCAGCATCGTGATCCCGGCCCACAACGAGGAACGCACGATCGGCCGGCTCCTGGACGCCCTGCTGTCCGGGCCCGCCCACGGCCTCGACATCGTCGTCGTCTGCAACGGCTGCACGGACGCCACGGCCTCGGTCGCCGCCTCCCGTGACCCGCGGATCAGGGTGGTCGAGACGCCGGTCCCGGGAAAGCACGCGGCGCTGCGGCTGGGCGACGAGCACGCCCGGGGCTTCCCCCGGCTGTACGTGGACGCGGACGTGGTCATCACCGGCGCCGGCGTGCTGGCCCTGTGCGCGGCCCTGTCGGACGCGGTGCCGGCGGCGGCCCCCGAGCGGGAGTTCCCCCTGCGTGACTGCGCCTGGCGGGTGCGGGCGTACTACCGGGTGTGGCAGCGGCTCCCCGAGGTCCGCGAGGGGCTGTTCGGCCGGGGGGTGATCGCCCTGTCAAAGGCCGGTCAGGCCCGGGTCGCGGCGCTCCCGGCGGTGATGGCGGACGACCTCGCGGCGTCGCTCGCGTTCGGCCCCGGGGAGCGCGCGGTGGTGCGGACGGCTCGCGTCGTCATCCGCCCGCCTCGGACCTGGGCGGACCTGATACGGCGGCGGGTGCGGGCGGCCACGTCGACCGCGCAGCTCGAGGGGCACGGGGGGCCGTCGGCCCGTACGGCGGCATCCGACCTGCTGCGGATCGCGGTACGGGACCCCCGGCTGCTGCCCGCGCTGGCGGTGTTCGTGACGGCGGCGTTCGTCTCCCGGCGGCGGGCGGCGAAGGCCATCGCGGCGGGGGACTTCGACACGTGGCTGCGGGACGAAAGCAGCCGTACCGGGTGACCGGACCGCCGCCGCGGGTATGACCCACGGCAACCCCCACAGGCAAGGAGCACGTCCATGGCAACACCCCTCTCCCCCGCCCGTCTGCTCGCCGTCCTGCGCGCCGAGGGCTGCACCGTGCGCGAGATCCGCAGCTGGCGGACGCACGAGCGCGACGACGAGACCGGGCGCGCCTTCGGCCCGGTGCGCGGCGTGATGTGCCACCACACCGGCCCGTACACCACCGAGTCCGGCCTCATCGACATGGTCTACGACGGCCGTACGGGCCTGCCCGGCCCGCTGGCCCACGGCGTCATCGACACGTCGGGGGTCGTCTGGCTGATGTCGTCCGGCCGCGCCAACCACGCGGGCGGCGGCGACCCGGGCGTCCTGTCCGCCGTGACCGGCGAGTCGTACGGGGACTACCCGCCGCCCTCCCACTACCACGAGGGTTCGCCGGGCGCGGCCGACGGCAACGACGCGTTCTACGGCTTCGAGTGCGTCAACCGGGGCGACGGCAAGGACAACTGGCCCCGCGCCCAGTACACGGCGATGATCAGGGCGCACGCCGCGATCTGCCGCGCGTACGGCTGGGGCGCCAAGTCCGTGATCGGGCACAAGGAGTGGTCCGACCAGAAGCCCGACCCGCGCGGCATCGACATGAAGGCGTTCCGCCGGGACGTCGCCGCCTGCCTCGCGCTGCCGGCCGGCGACTGGGACGACATCAGCCCGCTCACGGCGACCGACGCGAAGCGGGTCTGGAACCTGGACTTCGTCCCGGCCCCGGCCGCGAGCACCGAGAACCCCACCTGGGCGCCCGCGAGTTATCTGCGCGACACGCTGCTGCGGGCGCAGGCCATCGAGGCGCGGCTGTCCGCGCTGCCCGACCTGCCCGACGCGCAGGTCGACGCGATCGCCGCGGCCCTCGCCGCGCATCCGACGCTCGCGGACGAGATCGCCGCGAAAGTGGCCGAAAAACTCGCGTCGCGGTCGGGGAACTGAGCGGCCGACCCTGCCGGTCCACCTTGCATCAGCACCCTGATTACCCCTGTTGACCTGCGTTTCCCTTGACGGTTCAGGGGTCACCCTGCGGAACATCCATCACACGACGAGGGGATACCGAACTGCTGTATGGTCTGAACCGCACTGGCGGACCCATGGGGCGGGGGGACGCGATCCGCGCTTCGGCGGACCTGGACCGGGTTTGAAGGAGAAGGCAGTGACCGCACCTCCGCGCGCCCGCGGACGCAGACCCACCGCGTCGACCGCCCTGGGTCTGCTGGCGATATCCCTGTGGTTCCTCGGCTGTTCGCCGGCCTGCGCCGCCGAGCCGATACCCGGGTCCCCGCTGGACGCGTACAACCATCACGTGCCGTACGACAACGGCTCGCACATGATCGCGCGTTACGCAGCGATTGTATCGTACACATTGATGGTCGCCGTCGTGCTCTTCGGGGCCATCCTGCGGCTGCGTTTCCTGCACCGCACCGTCAGACGCGCCACGCTCTACGGCGCCCACATGGTGCTCGCGCTCTCCGCGCTGATCTTCGGCGCCGTGCACGGCTTCACGTTCCTGTACCAGCCGATCTGGAACATCGGCGTCGTCGAGCTGACCGTCCCCTTCACCGCGGACGTCCAGCAGATACCGGTGGGGCTCGGCGTCCTCGGCACCGAGCTCGGCATCGCCGTCGGCTGCTCGGTGTGGCTGCAGCGGCGGCTCGGCTACCGCACCTGGCTGCGCTTCCACCAGCTCGGCTACGCGGTGTTCGCCCTGATCTGGCTGCACGTCTTCACCGTGCACCCCGAACCGCGCGGCTCCAACCTGGTCGCCGGCGCCATCGCGGGCGGGGCCGGGGCGATCCTGCTGGCGTTCCTCGTACGGATCTTCCCGTCCCGGTCGCGGCTGCGGCAGGCGACGTACGAGTACGACATGGACGCGGAGCCCGTGCGATGACCGGCAGGCAGCGGGAGTGGACCGCGCCGCCCCCGACGTACCCCCAGCCGATCCCGCGGCACAACACGCGCCCGCTGCCCCGGACCACCCCCGCGCCGCCGCCGTACCCCGCCGTCCGGCCGACGGTGATCGAGCAGACGGTCCTCCCGCCGCCGCCCGCCCGGCTCCCCGCGCCCGCCGCTCCCCCGGCCGCCCCCGTGCTGCCCGCGCACGCCGTGCCGCCCGCGCGCCAGCCGCTGGTGGCGGAGTCCGAGCCCGTACGGATCAGCGTCGACAACAACCGCTGCCGGATCTACGGCATCTGCCAGCAGGAGGCCCCGGAGGTCTTCCGGATCTCCGGCGGCGGCTCCCTGCACTACACGGGCAAGGTGCCCGCCGACCGTGCCGCGCAGGCCCGGCAGGCCGTGCGCTGCTGCCCCATGCAGGCCATCGCCATCAAGGGCGCCGCCCCGGGCGCCGACGTCGTACCGCACCGCACCCGCAGCGGGTCGGCGACCCGGGACCGGCTGCACCGCATCGTGATCGTCGGCGGCGGCCTCGCGGCCGTCAGCGCCGCGAACCGGCTGCGGGACCGGGGGTTCGACGACGAGGTGGTCATCGTCGGCGAGGAGACCCGGCGCCCGTACAGCAGGCCGCCGCTGTCCAAGCAGTTCCTGGCCGGCGAACTCACCGCCGACCAGCTGACGTTCCGCGCCGAGCGGGCGCTGGACGCGCACTGGCTGACCGGCACCCGGGTCACGGGCATCGACGTCGCGGAGCGCACCCTGGAGCTGCCGGGCGGCGAGTCGCTGCCGTACGACGGGCTGATCGTCGCCACCGGGGTGGACGCGCGGCGGCTGCCCGAGGCGCCGGTGTTCAGCGACCGGGTGCGCACCATCCGTACGCTCGCCGACGCGACCGCCGTACAGGCGTGGGCGCGCGGCGGGGCGGGGCAGCGCCTCGCGATCGTCGGCGGCGGGTTCGTCGGCTGCGAACTGGCGCTCACCGCCCGCACGCTGGGGATGGACGTCACGCTGATCGTGCAGAGCGCGCCGCTGCTCGGCCGGGTGCTGGGCGCGGACGTCGGCGGCGTGGTGAACCGGATCCAGGAGCGGGCGGGCGTCGACGTACGGCTGGGCACGAAGATCGACGGCTGGGCGGACACCACGACCGGGCTGCGGCTGAAGCTCGACGACGGCGACGTCCTGGAGACCGACCTGGCGGTCCTCGGCATCGGCAGCGCGCCGCGCACCGAGTGGCTGCGCGGCAGCGGGCTCGACGTGAAGGACGGGGTGCTGTGCGCGCCGACCTGCCACGTCATCGGCCCGGCGGGGGCGCCGCTGCCGAACGTCGTCGCCGCCGGTGACGTGGCCCGCTGGCCCAACGCCCGCTACGACGACACCCCGCGGCGGGTGGAACACCTCATCAACGCCGTCGAGATGGGCCAGCACGCCGCCGAGTCCCTGCTCCGCGGCCCGCACCGCGCGCGCCCGTTCACCCCGGTGCCGCGCTTCTGGTCCGACCAGCACGGGCACCGGCTGCAGGCGTGCGGCTCGCCCGCGCTCGGCAAGGACGTCGAGATCGTGGAGGGGTCGCTGCGCTCGGAGCGGTTCGTGGCCCGCTACACCCGGGAGACCGGGTACGGGCGGCAGATCGTCGCCGCCGTCGCCTTCGACATGCCGCTCGAGCTGCTCGCGTACCGGGACGACATCGGCCGCACCCTCGGCGCGCGGCCCCGCACCCCGAGGAGACCCCGATGAGCCGACGAGGCCGCCGCCAGAGCGAACCCACCTACGGCGGCGCGCTGCCCTGGCTGCTGGCCCTCCCGGCCCGGATGCGCGTCCGCCCGCTGCTCATCGCGGGCATCCTGGCCCTGGTCATGGGCACGTACGGCCATCTCCTCCTCACCGCGCCCCCGATGCCGCCGCACAAGGCGCCGACGGTGGACCAGGAGATCGCCGAGACCTCGCGTCCGGCGCACCACTAGCCGTTCGCGCGCGGAGCCCGGGGCAGCTCGACCTCCGCCCAGATCGTCTTGCCGTTGCGGTCGTACCGGGTCCCCCAGCGCTGGGCGAGCTGGGCGACCAGGAGCAGGCCGCGGCCGCCCTCGTCGTACGCGCGGGCGCGTTTCATGTACGGGGCGGTGCCGCTGGTGTCGGAGACCTCGCAGAGCAGGCCGCGGTCGAGGATCAGGCGCAGCCGGACGGGGGGTGAGCCGTGGCGGACGGCGTTGGTGACCAGTTCGCTGACGACCAGCTCGACGACGAACGACAGCTCCTCCAGCTCCCACGCGGCGAGCTGCTCCATGGCGTCCTTGCGCGCCTGCGCCACCGCCCCCGGCTCGTGCGGTACGTCCCAGGTCGCGACCCGGTCGGCGGGCAGGGTCCGGGTCCGGGCCAGCAGCACCGCGACGTCGTCGTCGTGCCGCTGCGGGAGTACGGCGGCGATCGCGGCGTCGCAGGCCGCCTGGAGGCCGTCGGCGGGGCGGGCGAGGGCGGCGCGCAGATCACCGAGCTTCGCGTCGAAGCCGCCGGCGCGGCGGGCGACGAGGCCGTCGGTGTAGAGGAACAGGTCGGTGCCCTCGGCCAGTTCCGTCTCCACCGACTCGAACGGCAGGCCGCCGACGCCCAGCGGCGGACCGGCGGGCAGCTCGAGGGTGTCCACGGTGCCGTCGGGGCGGCGCAGCAGCGGCGGGACGTGGCCGGCGCGGGCGGCGGTGAGGCGGCGGGAGACCGGGTCGTACACCGCGTAGAGGCAGGTGGCGCCGATGCCCTCGAAGCGGGTGGTCGTGATGGTCCCGGTGCTGGTCTCTTCCAGCATCCGCAGGACCAGGTCGTCGAGGTGGGTGAGGAGTTCGTCGGGCGGCAGGTCGATGTCGGCGAGGGTGCGTACGGCGGTGCGCAGCCGGCCCATGCCGGCGGAGGCCTTGAGGCCGTGCCCGACGACGTCGCCGATGACCAGTCCGACGCGGGCGCCGGAGAGCGGGATGACGTCGAACCAGTCGCCGCCCATCTCGGCGTATCCGCTGGCGGGCAGATAGGCGGAGGCCGCCTCGACGGCGGTCGGCTGCGGGAGCTGGTGGGGCAGCAGATTGCGCTGGAGGGTGAGGACGGTCTCGCGTTCGCGGGTGTAGCGGCGGGCGTTGTCGACGCTGACGGCCGCCCGGTCGGCGAGCTCCTGGGCCAGGCGCAGATCGTCCGCGGTGAACGGGTCGGGGGCGCGGTGGCGCAGCAGCAGCGCGGTGCCCAGGGCGGCGCCGCGGGCGCGCAGGGGGACGACCAGCACCGAGTGGACGCCGGCGGCCCGCATCCGGGCGGCCTCCGCGGGATTCTGCTCCTCCCACCGGGCGAGGTCCGGGTCGCCGTTGCGGTAGCCGGCGGGGGCGGGGGCCGTCAGCCACTCGGCGGGCCGGGACGACTCGGGGAGGACGACCTCGGCGCCGGGCCCGTCGGCGAACTCGGGGGCGTCGGGCAGGACGGACCGTACGGCCGCGCGGTGCAGTACTACGGGGCCGGCATCGGGGTCGGCATCGGGATCGCCGCCGCCCGTAATACCGGCGAGGAGGTCAACGCAGACGGCGTCGGCAAGGCGGGGGACCAGCAGTTCGGCCAGCTGCTCGGCGGTGCGGGTCATGTCGAGCTCGGTGCCGATCCGGGTGCCGGCCTCCGTGAGCAGGGAGAGGCGGCGGCGGGCCTCGTACTGCTCGGTGCTGTCCAGCGCGGCGAAGCACACGCCGCGCACGGTGCCGTCGGGGTCCCTGAGGGGGGCGAGCTCGATGGCCCACGCGTGCGCGTGCCCTTCCCCCGCGACCCGCAGATGCACCTCGGTGCTGCGCCGCTCCCCGCTTTCCAGCACGCACCGCATCTCCCGCTCGATCAGCTCGCTCGCGGGACCGGGTACGGCCTCGGTGGCCCGCAGCCCGTACAGCTGCTCGCGGGTGAGTCCGACGGCGCGCTCCTCCTGGACGTTGGCGTGGACGTACCGCAGGTCGCTGTCGAACACCGCGAGGATGCAGGGCGCCTGCTCGAAGCTCCACTCGGCGGGAATCACCGGCTCCAGCGGCACGGGCCCGCGGGGCGCGCTCCACACGAGCAGCCAGTCGGTCCCCTCCGCGGTGATCCGCCGCCGCGCGATGAGATCCCCGGTCACGGCGTGCCCGTCCCGGTGCCGCAGGACGACGCGCCCGCTCCAGGACCGCAGATAGGGCGGCCGCTCACTGAGCGGCGACCCCTCGACGAGCAGCTCCCCCACGGCCCGCCCCACCACCTCGTCCCCCCGATACCCGAGCAGCCGCCGGGCCCCGTCACTCCACTCGGTCAGCACCCCGCGCTCGTCGATGGCGGCCGTAACGGCACCCCTCGCACCCCCGTCACCGCCCTGCCCCGGACCCATGCCCCCGACGATCGCCCATCGCGGGGGCTTTGCGGGGCGACGGCGCGGGGGTGATCTGCAGGTTCACACATCCGGTCGACTCCGGGGCGGGAAGTCGGCGCGGTTGGAAGGACGGGAGGCGTATAACCGGCGAAGAGATGCCTTTACGCGCATCCGGACGAGATCGAGACCAGGGGGTACGAATGGGTGGCAGTGTCGGCTGGGAGGAGATGAAGCGCCAGGTCCGGGAGCGCCGCGAAGCGGCTGGGCTCCCGGTGCGGTCGGCGACGGAGAAGCAGGCCGCCATGGACCGCCTGATGGCCGAAGTCCGGGCCTGCCGCCCGGCGGAACTCCCCCTGACGGACGCGGGCCGGAAAAGTCCGGGGGGCGGTGTCGATTCCCGTGTGGTTCGTTCGACGTCAGGGTGTGCGGCACCTCCGCCGCGCTCGGACTGATGAGGGACACATGGAGCAATTGCTGCGGGTCATGAACTTCTGCCTCTCCGGCGACGGGATCGGCGCCGGCTTCAGCGACCGGCAGAGCCTGGAGAGCCCCTTCGGCTGCGACCGGCCCGAGCGGCTGTTCTCGTGGGCCGGGGCCACCGCGAGCTGGCCCAACCGGACCGAGACCGGGGGGACGCGGGGGCTCGACGACTACTTCACCCGGGACTTCCTCAACGGGATCGGGGCCGAGATCATGGGGCGGAACAAGTTCGGGCCCCAGCGCGGGCCCTGGACGGATCTGGAGTGGCAGGGGTGGTGGGGCGACGAGCCGCCCTTCCGTACGCCGGTGTTCGTCATGACGCATCATCCGCGGCCGTCGTTCAGCCTCTCCGACACCACGTTCCACTTCGTCTCCGGCGAGCCCGCCGACATCCTCGCGCGGGCCCGCGAGGCGGCGGACGGCAAGGACGTACGGCTCGGCGGCGGTGTCTCCACCGTCCGGCAGTTCCTCGACGCGGGGCTCATCGACACGCTCCACGTGGCCGTCGCGCCCGTGAAGCTCGGCGAGGGGCTGCGGCTGTGGGAGTCGCCGGAGGAGCTGACCGACCGGTACCACCTGGAGGTCGTGCCCAGTCCCAGCGGCGTGACGCATCACCTCTTCTGGCGGAAGTAGTCCTCCGCGCGAGGATCGCTTGAACGCGTTCAAAACCTGTGTCAGGCTGTCCCCCGTCGGTGGCGGCCCGGGCTGTACGGACAGCCCGGGCATGCCCCGGACGGGAGGGGGAGACGGATGGCAGGGGTACGCCCGCTGGGCGCGTTGGGGCCGGTCGCGGGGGTGAAGCCGCGGGGTCCGCGGTGGGTCGCCGCGCTGTGGACCGCCGCCGTGGGCTTCGGGGTGGAGGGGGTGGTCACCGTTGTTGTGCTGATCATGCTCACCCCGCATTACGAGCCCGCTCCCGGCAACTACGGACTCGGCGTTGCTCTGGCCATGTTCGTCGGCCCAATAGCATGCACGATCGCGGCGGTGACGGTGACCTGGCCCGTGCTGCTGCTCTCCCGCTGGTCCGCGCGGCGCCGACCGCGGCCGGAGACCTGGTGGTGGTGCTCGGCGACCTGCGTGCTGATGGCGGCGGCGGGGTCGTTGACGCTCGGTGTCGTTTGCCCGCTCCTGCTCGGCGTGCGTCCGGACGCGGTCGTCGTCGTTGGGTTGTGGCTGAGCCTCGTGGTGTTTGCCTCCCCCGCGACACTGCTGGCCCGCGCGGCGCTGAACCGCCACCGGCACGTGGCGTCGCTGACACTCGGCGCCGCGGCGGTACTGATCCCCTCAATCGTCCTGCAGGGCGCCGGGCTCTATGCGGTGGGTTTGCTGCGTGTGTACGAGTACCCGAAGGTCGACCAGGGCTTCATGCTCGGCACCTGGTCCGACGACAACGGCGGCCTCCTCACCTTCACCGCCGACGGCAAGGTCACGGCCGACGGCGTCGCCGAGTACGACTTCGAGAGCTTCGGCGAGAAGTCGGGCGAATGCGACGGCACCGGCACCTGGACGTTCGCGGTGTCGGACACCGAAGGCGCCCAGGGCGTCGCGCTGAACATCCCCGGCTGCTCGTACGTCACCGACGTCTGGACCGTCGGCGGCTCCCAGGACCACCCGACCGTCCACCAGTGGATGGGCGACCCCGACATCGGCTGGTACGGACTGGACCGCGACCGGTGAGGGCCGGCGGCAAGACGTGGGCGCGGACCGGACTGCGGTACGGGGGCGCGCTCCTCGCGTCGTGGGCGGTGCTGTGCGTCGAGGCGCTGACGGCCCTCGTCGTGTGGGTCACCGTCAGCCTGCGGTACGAGCCCCCGCCCGGGAACTACGCGGTCGGCGGGATCTTCTACCTCATCGCCGTCCCCCTCGCCGGCGCCCTCGTCACCGGAACGGTGGTCCTGGCGGCCGTCCGCCTCTCGCGCTGGTCCGCGCACCGGCGGCTGCGGCGCGAGACCTGGCGGTGGCTGGCCGCCACCACCCTCCTCGTCGTCACCGCCGTGGTCGTGGCGTTCGGCGTCGTACTGCCCCTGCCGGTCGGCGAGTCACCGGCCTGGGCCGGCGTCGGCTGGACCTGGCTCGGGTCCGCCGCGGCCGTCCTCCCCGCCGCGCTCGTCGCCCGCGCCGCCCTGAACGAGCGGTGGGTGGCGACCGGCGCGAGCACCGGCGGCGCGGTGGCCCTCCTCGTCGCCACCGTGGTGACAGGCGTCGCGCTCTACGCCACCGACGTGCTCACGGCGTGGGAGGCACCGCAGCTCACCGGTGCGGAGCTGGCCGGCACCTGGTCCGACGGCGACGGCGGCGTCCTGACCCTCACCGCCGACGGCACTCTCACCGCGAAGGGTGTCGCGGAGTACGACTCCGCCGAGCGGACCGGACGGTGCGACGGTACCGGCACCTGGCGCGACGCCGGGAAGTCCGGCGACCTCCAGGCCCTCGACCTGAGCATCCCCGGCTGCCGGCTCGGCGACTGGACCGTCGCCGGTACACGGGACGAGCCGACGGTGCACGTGTGGACGGGCGGCTACACCGGCGAGTGGTACATCCTGCACCGCGACCGGTGAAACGAACGCAAGTGCCGATACTCAGGTGTTGGCCCCCACAACCTAGGTACTCTCGCGTCACATAGCTGTTGACTCCGAGCGCGCGGGAGCACACATGAGCACATTCGAGCAAGAGTGGTCACAGTTAGTCGCACAGGCGCACGCCGGCCAGTCCACCCGGATGCAGCTCAACACCCTCCACGACCCCACCGGCCCGCCCCCCGTCCTCGCGGCCCCCGCAGGCTCCCCCGCCTGGCCGGACCTCAAGCACGACTACCCCACGATGAACCTCGCCGCCGGGCAGTCTGACCTGATAGCCGAGACCGTCGGCCCCAAGTCCGAGAGCGCGGCCACGGACACCTCCGCCGCCGCGAGCGAGATGGACGGCTGGGACGTCGGCGCCGTCCTCGCCCGGCTCGCCACCGAATGGCGCTCCGCCCTCGCCGGGTTACGCCGCGACCTCGAGTCCAACGCCACCGGACTGCGCGGCACCGTCACCCACCAACGCCGGACCGACGGCGACGTCGGCGCGAGCCTCAAAGGCGGACCCCGTGGGTGACTTCCGTACCCTCATGCACCAGTCGACCTCGGAGGTCACCGCCGCCCACGGCTCGTGGCTGGCGCTGTCGAAGACCTGCGGCGGTCAGCAGGAGGTCCACCGCGGCCAGGTCACCGGGCCCCTGCGCGAGATGGGCTGGAAGGGCGAGGCCGCGTACGCGGGCATGGCGAGGATGGACCGGACGGAGTCCGAGCTGGGCGTGGCCGGCAGCCAGGCGCTCGCGATATCCGTCGTACTGGACAACCTCCGCCTCGGCATGGAGACCGCGAAGAGGAATCTCCACGCCGCCGTCAAGGACGCCGAGGCCGACGGCTGCTACACCGTCACCGCCGACGGCACCGTCACCGCCCGCCCCCTGACGCAGGCCGAACGCCACGACCCCGACGTCACCCGCCGGGTCACCCGGGTCCGCGCCGAGCACCAGGCCCGTATCGACGCCGCCGTCCAGCAGGCCGACCGGGCCGGGAAGGAAGCGGCCACCCTGCTGCGGCGCTTCGTCCCCGCCCGGCTGACGGACCCCGGCGACGCACAGGCCGACGCCCGGCTCGTCCTCCAGTCCGACCAGGGCATGTGCCCGGTCGACAACGGCCTCCCCGACGGCAGCGACCCCAAGGCGTCCGCCGCCTGGTGGCAGGGCCTCTCCCAGGACGACCGCGCGATGTACCTCGCCGCCTACCCCGAGGACGTCGGCCGCCTCAACGGCCTCCCGGTCACCGTCCGGGACGACGCCAACCGCGCCGTGCTCGACACCTGGATCGCGTCCCGTACGGCCAGGGGCGAGAGCCCGTCGACCGGCACCCTCCACAACCTCCTCGCCCTGCGCGACCGCATGGACGTGGCCGACGCCGGCCCCGCCCGCTACCGCATCCACCTGATCGCCCTCGACCCCTCCCGCGACGGCAAGGCGATCGCCTCCGTCGGCGACCCCGACACCGTGGAGCACACCTCGGTCTTTGTCCCCGGCACCGGCGCCGACCTCGGCGACATGAGCGGCAGCCTCAGCCGTACGGACGACATCGTCCGCGCGAGCGAGGCGTACGGCGGCGAGGGGAACGTCGCGGGGGTCATCTGGCTCGGGTACGACGCCCCCGACGAGATCGTCCCGGACGCCGCCGACCAGAAGTACGCCCGCGACGCCGGCCCCGCGCTCCGGGAGTTCTTCGGCGGTATGGAGGCCTCCCACCAGGGCGGCGAGCGGCACATCACGGCGGTCGGCCACAGCTACGGCTCCACGGTCGTCGGCGCGGGCGCCATGGACGGCGGCGGGCTGCCGGGGGTCGACGACATCATCGTGGCGGGCAGCCCCGGGATGCTGGTGTGGGGCGCCTCCGAGCTGAACGTACCGGCCGGCCACGTCTGGGCGATGGAGGCCGAGAAGGACCCGGTCCCCGACCTCGGCCAGATCTTCCTGTCCCCCTTCGGCCACACCCCGGACGACCGGAACTTCGGCGCGAACATGCTGGTCACGGACACGACCGGGCACAACGACTACTGGAAGCAGGGCACGCACTCGCTCGACAACCAGGCCCGGGTGATCGGCGGCCGGGGGCAGACGGCGGCCACGCAGTGGCGGGCGGGCTGAGGCTGGGCCATTCGGGAGCGGTACGGGGCGCCTCGGCGGGGTCCGGGCATATATGACGTACATACGACTTATGTACGTATTCACCTACATCCGCCTCGCGCGGACACGCAGCAGACGTCCCGCCGCCTTCCTGACCGCCCTGTGCGCCTTACTGCTCGGGCTCGGCCTCGCGACGCCCGCCGGCGCCCAGGAGCCCTCCGACACCGCCCTGTCGTGGGGCATCAACCGCCAGGGGGAGCTGGGCGACGGCAGCACGGACCCCCGCAGCGAGCCGGGCGGCATCCTGCTGCCGGACGGTGTCACCCTCACCGACGTCGAGGCCGGCGCCCGGTTCGGCCTCGGCGTGACGTCCGAGGGCCGGGTGCTGGCCTGGGGTGACAACCGGTCCGGTCAGCTGGGCGACGGGACGACGGACGACCGGCGTGAGCCGGTCGAGGTGCGGCTGCCCGAGGGCGTCAGGATCACCGACGTCTCGGGCGGCGGGTTCCACAGCCTCGCGCTCGCCTCGGACGGGCGGCTGTTCGCCTGGGGGCGGAACGCCGAGGGGCAGCTCGGGGACGGTTCGGACGAGGACCAGCACCTGCCGGTGGAGGTGGACCTCCCGCCCGGCGTGACGGTCACCGCGATCTCCGCCGGCAACGTCCACAGCCTGGCCCTGACGTCCGACGGCCGGGTGCTGGCCTGGGGCGGCAACGGGTTCGGGCAGCTCGGCGACAACAGCACGGACGACCGGGAGGAGCCGGTCGCCGTCCACATCCCGGACGGCACCACGATCACCGCGATCGCGGCCGGGGACCGGCACAGCCTGGCGCTGACGTCCGAGGGCCGGGTGCTGGCGTGGGGCAACAGCGCGTTCGGGCAGCTCGGCAACGGTTCGACGCAGACTCGGCTCGAGCCGGTGGAGGCGCTGATCCCCGCGGGCACCAGGGTCACCGCGATCGCGGCCGGTTTCTACCACAGCCTGGCCGTCACCTCCGAGGGCAATGCGCTGGCGTGGGGCGACAACTTCTACGGCCAGCTGGGCGACGGCACCACGACCGACCGGCACACGCCGGTGGACGTGCTCCTCCCCGACGGCGTCACCGTCCGGGACGTCGAGGCCGGCGGCAGCCACAGCCTGGCCCGTACGTCCGACTTCCGGCTCCTGGCCTGGGGCGAGAACTTCGCCGGCGCGCTCGGTGTCGGCGACACCACCAACCGGCACACACCGGCGTGGGTGCTGATCCCCGCGGGCGAGACGGTCGCCGACTACAGCGCCGGGCTCGGATACAGCCTGGCCCTGGTCGGGCCGCCGGCCGAGGGGACGGTGCGCGTGTACAAGACGGACAAGAAGACCGGCGAACCCCTCGCCGGCGCGGTGTTCCGCCTCTGGCGCGAGACGAACGGCCGCCCCGGCCTGCAGACCCGCGGCGGCTCCCCGGACACGGCGGTCGGCTTCGGCTGCGCGACCGACGCCGACGGCCGGTGCACCTTCGACGACCTGATCTCGGGCACGTACTACGTCCAGGAGACGGACGTCCCGGAGGGCTACAAGCTCCCGAAGCGCCGCGTCGCCGGCCCGTTCGACCTGGACGGTACGGGTGAGACGGTGTCCGTCCGCCTGGTCAACGAGCGGATGCACTGTCCGAAGGGCAAGCCCTGCTGATCCCAGCGGTACGGGACCCCTGCGGGCAACTCCCCGCAGGGGTCCCGTTTGTGCGGGGGGGCTGGTCCATTCGGGATACCTGCGGGGCGTCGCCCCTCGGGGCGTGCGTACGTGACGTACATACGATTTATGCGCGTATTAAACTTCGTCCGCCCCGCGCGGACTCACCACAGACGTCCCGCCGTCCTTCTCGCCCTCCTGTGGGCGCTGGTGGCCGGGCTCGGCCTGACCGCGCCGGCCGCCGCGGCCCAGGAGGCCGAATCCGCCCTGTCCACGGGCTACAACGTGTGGGGCCAGCTCGGCGACGGCACCGTGAACAACCGCAACACGCCGGGCGACATCGTGCTGCCCGACGGGGTACGGCTGACGGCGATCGAGGCCGGCACATACTTCGGACTCGGTCTGACGTCCGAGGGGAAGGTGCTGGCCTGGGGCCAGAACAACGCGGGGCAGCTGGGCGACGGCACCATGACCGACCACCGCACGCCGATGCCGGTGGACCTTCCCGCGGACGCCACGATCGTCGCGATCGCGGCCGGAAGCATGCACGGCCTGGCGCTCGCGTCGGACGGGCGGCTCTTCGCCTGGGGCAACAACGACCGCGGGCAGCTGGGCGACGGCTCCGTGATCAACCGGCTCACGCCGGTGGAGGTGGACCTCCCACCGGGGACCACGGTCACCCAGTTGGCGGCCGGGCTGAGCCACACGCTGGCGCTCACGTCCGTGGGGGAGGTCCTGGCCTGGGGCGGCAACGACCGCGGGCAGCTGGGTGACGGCACTGTGACGGAGCACCACGTACCGACACCCGTCGACCTGGCCTCCGGGATCACCGTCACCGAGATCGCGGCCGGGGACATCCACAGCCTGGCGGTCACGTCCGAGGGCGAGGCGCTGGCGTGGGGCTACAACGCCGGCGGCCAGCTCGGCGACGGCTCCGCGACGGACCGTCGGGTACCGACGCCCGTCCACCTGCCTTCCGGGACCGTGGTCACCGGGATCGCGGGCGGCAGCAGCCACAGCCTGGCGGTCACGTCCACCGGCGACGTCCTGACCTGGGGGTACAACCTCTACGGTCAGCTGGGCGACGACTCCACGGCGAACCAGTTCCTGCCCGTACAGGCCCTTCTCCCGCCCGGCGTGACGGCCACCGCCGTGGGCGCCGGCATGTTCCACAGCCTGGCCCGTACGTCCGACGGCCGGCTCCTGGCCTGGGGCGAGAACTTCTACGGCGGCCTCGGCGACGGCACATACGTCCAGAGCGGTGTGCCGGTGTGGGTCGACCTGCCCGCCGGCCAGTCGGTGATCGACTTCGACGGCGGCCTGAGCTTCAGCCTCATCATCACCGGCCCGCCGGCCGACGGCGAGGTCCTGATCACCAAGACCGACCGGAAGACCGGCGACCCCCTGGCGGGCGCGGTGTTCCGCCTCTGGCGCGAGTCGAACGGCCGCCCGGGCCTGCAGACGCGCGGCGACTCCCCGGACACGGCGGTCGGTGACGGCTGCGCCACGGACGCGGAGGGCCGGTGCTCCTTCGAGAACCTGCCCTCGGGCGACTACTACGTCCAGGAGACGGACGTCCCGGAGGGCTACAAACTCCCGAAGCACCGCGTCACGGGCCCCTTCGAGGTGAACGGCGCGGGCGGAGGAGTGGAACTCCACCTGACGAACGAGCGCGTCCACTGCCCTAAGGGCAAGCCCTGCTGACGTCGGGTCACGAGCGTTCCGGGGCCCTGCAACCAATGGCTTGCAGGGCCCCGGTGTCGTTACAGACCTCGATAGCGGCAAACCGGCTCCGAGCTGTCCTGCACGATTCATGCATGTCCACAGACTTCGACGGCGCGATCGATCGCGGCGAACCCAACCTCCGTCAGGTCAGCGGTATTGCTGAGCCAGGAAGAAGGACTACGGCGACAGTCCATGACGTGGCCGCCTACATCCTTGCCGAACACGGACCCATGTCCGTCTTGAAGCTCCAGAGACTGTGTTACTTCGCCTACGGCTATCACCTCGCGTGGGAGCACCAGCGCTTGTTCGAGGAGCCGTTCGAAGCCTGGGCGAATGGGCCGGTCGTCCGAGAGCTGTACCGGCAGCACCGGGGGCGGTTCCAGCTCAACATCGGTGACATCGAAGGCTCCGTCGCCGCCCTGGACAACGGTGAGCGGGATTCCGTCGACATCGTCCTGGAGACCTTCGCCCCATACCCCACCCACGAACTCTCCGCGATGAGCCATCAGACCACCGGCCCCTGGCAGCACGCCCGCGACCGCGCCGGCGCTGCGGACCTGGAACGCAGCGACGAGGTACTGCTGGACGAGGAGATCGCGCACTACTTCGACGCCCTGTCCGATCGCGCGGGCTGATGACCGGAACGGGCCGATCGCTCGCCTCTACTCGGAGGTTGACTCCGGCTTCACGGGCAGCTCCGTGACGAACGTGCCGATTCCCGGCTGCATCTGCGCCAGGCCCGCCTCACGCAGTTCCGTGAGCACGCGGCGCGCGGTCATCTGCGCGATGCCGAACTCCTCCTGGATGCCCAGGACGCCCGGGAGCTGGGACCCCGGCGGGTAGGTCCCGTCGGCGATCCGGGTCTCCAGGATCGCGTACACCTGCTTCCACCGCGGTACGTCCGGCTGCCATTCCATGGCTCGACGCTAGGCGGGCCGAGCTCGATGGGCGAGACGAGTTCGCCTGTATCGACTATCTAACCTAGCTAGCTATGGCTATCCTCGAAGCCAACAAGGATCCCCGTCCGGGCCACCCGGTACGTACCAGACCCCAACGCGTCGCCCGAGGCGATCCCCGCGTGGCCGCCGTGCCGGTGTCCCCGGTGCGGGGCGGCGGTGCGCTGACCGTGCCCACCGCCTACAGAAGGCACAGGTCGAGCAGCCGCGCCAGCCCCACGCACACCAGCCCGTCGGAGCCCGTGGGCTGAGGGCTCGGCGTCGGCGAGGGTGACGGCCCGGGGTCGCCGGTGGGGGATGCCGTGGGGCTCGGCGAAGCCGACGGCGAGGCGGGGGCGGTCCCGTCGCCGGTGCGGCCGGGACCCGGCGCCGCGCTCTCCTCCTGCGGGGCCACGTCCGTACCGGGCCCGGCGTCACGGCCGTCCGCCGGAGGCTTCCCCTCGGTCCCGGACGGAGACGGCCCGGGCCGGCGCGGATCCTCGCCGGGCCGGGACGGTGCCGCCTGCACCCGCTCGTCCTCCGCGGTGGGGACGGCCTTCGGCGTATCGCCGGGCGGGTTCAGCGCGGGCAGGAGGAGAGCGGCCGCCACAGCCACGGACGCGGCGGCGCTCAGGACGGCGAAGAGCAGGGCGCGGCGCCCGTACAGGAGCCGATACAGGCGGTCTGCCACGGATACCCCCAAGGCATATGCGGTGACCTACCGTGCATGATTCGACTCCCTGAGCAACTTTGTTTCAGGTTGAACGTATTCGTGACCCGAATGTGACCACCACCGACCGGAACGAAACCCTCCGGCGTCGGAGCCGAAACAGCGCTCCACCGCCGGACAGATCACCGGCGCGCCCGGCGGCTCCCCTGACACCTTCCGCCTCACCGACGTGCGAAATCTTCAGCTCTGCGGTTTTCCCACACGAATCCGGATCTCATTCGCTGATTCACGTTGCCAGAGGCAGATCCGTACGGTTCACTGGCAAGGAGTGGGATCGACGGCCCCGGTCACTTCACCCGCGAGGAGGCCCGCGAGCATGCTGCTGAGTTTCCGTGTGGCGAACCACCGCTCCATCCGGCATGAGCAGCAACTCAACCTGCATCCCGTGTACGACGACGACCGTCCCGAGGACACGGCGTGGAGCGCCGTTCCGGTCGCGGGGGTCTTCGGAGCCAACGCCTCGGGCAAGTCGAACCTTGTGGACGCCCTGCAGTACATGGCCCGCATGGTGGTCTCCTCCCACCGGGACGCCGAGCCGGACGGCGGCATCGACCGCTACCCGTTCCTTCTGGACGACCAGGCCAAGAGCGAGCCCTCGTGGTTCATCGTGGACCTGCTGCTCGACGGAGTCCGTTATACGTACGGGTTCGGCGTGGACGACGACCGTGTCATCGAGGAGTGGCTCGCCAGCTACCCCAAGGGCAAGAAGCGTCAATTGTTTTCGCGTGAGGGCGACGAAGTCGAACCCGGCGCGTCACAGTCCTCGGGACAACTGGCTCTCGTCGAGAGCATCACCGAATCGAACGTCCTCTTTATGTCCTTGGCCGCCCGTTCGAAACAACAGGATTTCCGGCCGGTGTACGACTGGTTCGCCAGGCAACTGCAGTTCCGTGGCACGAACGACCGGCGTACGCCCGGACTGTCCGCGATGAGGGCCCTGGAGGACGCCGACCGTTATCCGGAGATCATGGATCTTCTCCGTGCGGCGGACCTCGGCATCGAGGGCTGCGGGATGGAACGGGTCCTGATGGACGAGGAAGCCCTGCGGCAGCGTTTCGGATCGCGGATACCGGCACGTCTGCTGCGTGAGCTGGAGGACGAGGGCCCTCGCGAGGCACTGCGTCCCTGGGTGGGCCATCGCGGGCGCAGCGGCATGGTGCAGATGGATCTGCACGACGAGTCCGCGGGAACCCGGACCCTGCTGGAGCAGGCCCCCCGTTTTCTGGGAGTCCTGCGCCGAGGCGGGACCTACGTGGTCGACGAGATCGACGGAAGCCTTCACTCGCTCCTCACGGCACGGCTCATCAGTCTCTTCCAGAACCCGGGGACGAATCCGCGGGGCGCCCAGTTGATCTTCACCACTCACGATCCGAGCCTCCTCGGACGGCGGGACGGGGAGGACATTCTCAAGCGCGACCAAGTCTGGTTCGTGGAGAAGAACGAGTTCGGCGAGAGCTCTCTCTACTCGCTGGCGGAATTCAAACCGAGGAAGGAGGAGAACCGGGAGCGGAGATACCTGGGAGGGAGCTACGGTGGTGTTCCGTTCATCGACGAGAGCTTTACCCAGGCCGTGTTGCGGAGGGGTGGGGGGACTGGCCAGGACACCCAAGCCGAGCGGCAGGCCGAAGGCACACAGGCCAAGTCGCGAAACTGACCTCACTCGCTCCTCGGGCACCAGGAACAGCGTCGACCAGTTGATGGTCGTATGCGGCGCCGAGACCACAGAGTACGATTATCTCAGCGGATTCAAGGCGAAGTTCAAGCGCCCTAACCTCGCTCTGCGAGTGACGAAGAAACCCGGGTCACCCCTTCAGGTCGTCGAGTACGCGGTCAGCCGCTGGGGCCGCCCCGGCGGGGAGTTCGACCAGGTCTGGTGCGTGGTCGACGTGGACGAGTTCCAGGATCTCGACCGGCGGTGAGCCACGCCTCGGCGAACGACATCGAACTGGTCGTGTCGAACCCCTGTTTCGAGATCTGGCTTCTGCTGCACCACACGGACCACCGGAGCTGGACTCCCGACTACCGTGCCGTCAAGCAGAAGCTGCAGCAGTTCGTCGACGTTCCGTCCGACAAGGGTGTTGCATTCGATCGGGACTACGGAGAACGCTGGGGCGAGGCCGTCGAGCGTGCCCGCGCCCTCGCCCCGGAGGGACACGAACACAAGACGAACCCCTCGACCAGAATGTGGCGTCTGGTCGTCACCATCGCCGGCGACGACCAATAGGTCACAGCCGCAGCAGCTCCACCGCCAGACAGATCGCCGGTACCGCCCCCGCCGCGCCCGCCACCGTGCGGACGCGGAGTTGGTGGTAGCGGGTCTCGTACTCCGAGCGGATCTGCGGGATCCGGCACGCGATGTGCTGCCGCATGGTCTCCGTCAGGTCGCGGCGCGCGGTCAGGTAGTGCCGCGCCACCTCGTCCCGTTCGTCCGGGCCCAGCCAGGGGAGTGCGGCGCACAGGGCCTCGGTCTCGGCGCGGGTGCGCTCCTCCTGGTGCTGCCAGTAGAGATACGTCTCCAGCTGGTTGATCCCGTCCCGCACCGAGGGGTCCGCGCCCGCCTCGCTCACCGGTCGTACCCTTCGCGGACGGGCTCCGTCAGCGGGTACTCCTCCAGTTGCTCACGGGAGAGCTGCGGGTGGTGGAGGTCGAACGCCGGGGACTCGGAGCGGATCCGGGGCAGGGTGTGGAAGTTGTGCCGGGGCGGCGGGCAGGACGTCGCCCACTCCAGCGAACGGCCGTAACCCCAGGGGTCGTCGACCTCGATCTTCTTGCCGTACTTCGCCGTCTTCCAGACGTTGTAGAGGAACGGCAGCATCGACATCCCGAGCAGGAACGCGCTGATCGTCGAGACCATGTTGAGCGCCGTGAAGCCGTCCACCGCCAGATAGTCCGCGTACCGGCGGGGCATGCCCTCCACGCCGAGCCAGTGCTGGACGAGGAACGTGCCGTGGAAGCCGACGAACAGCGTCCAGAAGGTGATCTTCCCGAGCCGTTCGTCGAGCATCTTGCCGGTCATCTTCGGCCACCAGAAGTGGAATCCGGCGAACATCGCGAAGACGACCGTCCCGAAGACCACGTAATGGAAGTGGGCGACGACGAAGTAGGTGTCCGAGACATGGAAGTCCAGCGGTGGTGAGGCCAGGATGACGCCGGTCAGCCCGCCGAAGAGGAAGGTGACCAGAAAGCCGACCGTCCACAGCATCGGGGTCTCGAACGACAGCGACCCCTTCCACATGGTGCCGATCCAGTTGAAGAACTTCACGCCCGTGGGTACCGCGATCAGCATCGTCATGAAGGAGAAGAAGGGCAGCAGCACCCCGCCCGTCACATACATGTGGTGCGCCCACACCGTGACCGACAGACCGGCGATCGAGATCGTCGCGCCGACCAGACCGATGTAGCCGAACATCGGCTTGCGGGCGAACACCGGGATGATCTCCGAGATGATGCCGAAGAACGGCAGCGCGATGATGTACACCTCGGGATGCCCGAAGAACCAGAACAGATGCTGCCAGAGCAGCGCCCCGCCGTTGGCCGGGTCGAAGATGTGCGCGCCGAACTTCCGGTCCGCCTCCAGCGCGAGCAGACACGCGGCGAGCACCGGGAAGACCATCAGCACCAGCACCGACGTGAGCAGCACGTTCCAGGTGAAGATCGGCATCCGGAACATCGTCATGCCGGGCCCGCGCATACAGACGATCGTCGTGATGAAGTTGACCGAGCCGAGGATCGTGCCGAAGCCCGACAGCGTCAGCCCCATGATGCCCATGTCGGCGCCCATGGCCGGCGTGTGCACCTCGTCGGACAGCGGTACGTACATGAACCAGCCGAAGTCCGGCCCGCCCTGCGGCGTGACCAGCGACAGCGCCGCGATGACCGAGCCGAAGAGATAGAGCCAGTACGCGAACATGTTCAGCCGGGGGAACGCCACATCCGGCGCCCCGATCTGCAGCGGCATGATCCAGTTGGCGAAGCCGGCGAACAGCGGCGTCGCGAACATCAGCAGCATGATCAGGCCGTGCACGGTGAAGAACTGGTTGAACTGCTCGTTCGACAGCAGCTGCAGACCGGGCCGGGCGAGCTCCGCGCGCATGAGCAGGGCCAGGATGCCGCCCACGACGAAGAAGATGAACGAGGTCGAGAGATAGAGCGTGCCGATCGTCTTGTGGTCGGTGGTCGTCAGCCACTTGACCACGATGCTGCCGGGGCGCCTGACGCGGACCGGCAGCTCGTCCTCGTACGGGTCCTCGACCGCCACCGTCGTACCGTCTCCGGGGGACGCAGTGCCCACTGCAGCTCCTGCTTGCTCGTTCTCGGTCAGGACAGCCGCGCGACGCCGCCGGCACGGGACGCGTCGGCCGGCGTCCAGCGCGTACCTCCCGAATATCCCGTGCCGGGCCCCGGCGCGCCCGGCGGGAGCCACCAGCGGGCTACAGCTCCACCCGAACGGCGGCATCCGTACGATCGCTGCTCCATGTCAGGGACAGCGCGGGGCGGGCTCCCCGGAGGTGGTCGATATGTGAAGTACATACGAATCATGCGCGTAGTGAACCTGGTCCGCCGCGGGCGGACGACCAAGCAGAGGCGTAGGTCCCCCCTTCTCGCCGCCACCGTGTGCGGACTGGTGGCCGGGCTCGGGCTGTCGGCGCTCACCGCCGTACCCGCCGCCGCCCAGAGCACCGACAGCACCCTGGCCTTCGGGTACGACAACCACGGCCAGCTCGGCGACGGCGGTACGACCGACCAGACCACTCCGGTGGAGGTGGATCTCCCGGCCGGTGTGGTGCTCGTCGACGTCGACGCCGGCGGCCACCACTCCCTCGGAGTCAGCAACGACGGCCGGGTGTTCGCCTGGGGCGCCAACAGCGACGGCCAGCTCGGCGACGGCACCACCACCGACCGCCACACCCCGGTCGAGGTGGACTTCCCCGCCGGGGTCGAGATCACCCAGGTCGAGGGCGGCCGTGCCTTCAGCCTCGCGCTCGCCTCGGACGGCCGGGTGTTCGCCTGGGGCGACAACTTCTACGGCCAGCTCGGCGACGGCACCACGACCGACCGCCACACCCCGGTCGCGGTACATCTGCCCGCGGGCGTCACGGCCACCGACCTCGGGGCCGGCCGCACCCACAGCCTGGCCGTCACGACGGGCGGCGGGGTGCTGGCCTGGGGCCGGAACAACAACGGCCAGCTCGGCGACGGCACCCTGACCAGCCGTACGACGCCGGTGACCACACACATCCCGCCGGGCGCCGACGTCATGCACGTCGACGCCGGGGAGTTCTTCAGCCTCGCCCACACCGCCGCCGGCGGGCTGCTGGCCTGGGGCGACAACCCCTTCGGCCAGCTCGGCGACGGCACCACGACCGACCGTACGACGCCCGTGGGGGTGCAGCTGCCCGCCGGGGTGACCGTGACCGACTTCGCGGCCGGCGGCTATCACGCGCTGGCCGTCACCGACGACGGCACGGTGCTGGCCTGGGGCCACAACTCGTTCGGCCAGCTCGGCGACGGGACCCTGACGGAGCGGCACCTGCCGGTCCTGGCGCAGCTGCCCGCCGGGGTGACCGTCGACGCCGTCCGGGCCGGTGACTACCACAGCCTGGCGCGGACGACCGACGGCCGGCTGCTCGCCTGGGGAGACGGCGTGCACGGCGGCATCGACGGCGGCGCCGCCGTCACCCGGCGCCTGCCGGACTACGTCGACCTGCCCGCCGGGCGGAAGGTCGCCGACTTCTCCGGCGGCATCAGCTTCAGCCTCGCCGTACTCGCGCAGCCGCCGGCCCCGTCGGACGACCAGGGCCAGGTCATCCTCCACAAGACCGACGCCGCCTCCGGCGATCCCCTCGCGGGCGCGGTGTTCCGGCTCTGGCGGGAGACGAACGAGCAGGACGGTCTGCAGACCGGCGGCGAGACCCCGGACACCGCGATCGGCGAGGGCTGCGCCACCGGCCCCGAGGGACGGTGCCTCTTCTCCGGCCTGGTGACGGGCGACTACTACCTCGAGGAGACCGACGTCCCCGAGGGCTACGCACTGCCGTCCGACCCGGTCACCGGCCCGATCGCCGTGGACGGGGCCGGCGAGGCGGTCACCGTAAGCCTCGGCAACGACCTCGCCCCGTGCGAGAAGGGCGACAAGGCCTGCTGACCCGGCAGACCAGGACCCCCGCGGGCAGCCGCCCGCGGGGGTCCTTCGCGTGCTGCTCCATGTCAGGGACAGCGCGGGGCGCCGAGGGGGCGGCCGTTGGCATATGACGTAGACACGGACCATGAGTGCACTCAATCTGATCCGCTCCGCGCGGACCCACAGTGATGCGAGGAGGCGGACCGCGGTCGCGGCCACCGTCTTATGGGGGCTGCTGGCCGGGCTCGGTCTGACCGCCCAGCCGGCCGCCGCACAGGAGAACCCGCCGGAGGGCGACGCCGCCCTGTCCTGGGGCTACAACCGCTTCGGCCAGCTCGGCGACGGCAGTACGGAGGACCGGCCGCTGCCCGGTGACGTGATGCTGCCGGACGACGTTCACCTCGTCGACATCGAGGCCGGCCGCTACCACGCCCTCGGCATCACCTCCACCGGCCGGGTCCTGGCCTGGGGGGACAACAGCCGCGGCCAGCTCGGCGACGGCACCGAGGAGGTGCGGCTGACGCCGGTCGAGGTGGAGCTCCCGGCGGACGCCCGGATCGTCCGCGCCGCCGGCGGCGCCCACTTCAGCCTGGCGCTCGCCGAGGACGGCCGCCTCTTCGGCTGGGGCGACAACTCGTACGGCCAGCTCGGCGACGACACCACGACCGAACACCACACGCCCGTCGAGGTCCACCTCCCGGACGGCGTCCAGGTGACCCAGGTCGCGGCCGGCGGCGGGCACAGTCTGGCCCTCACCTCCGCCGGGGACGTCCTGGCCTGGGGCCACAACTTCTACGGGGAGCTGGGCGACGGCGGCAACACCGACCGGCACGAGCCGGTGGAGACGCTGCTGCCCGCCGGGGCCGACGTGTCCGAGGTCGCCGTCGGCTGGCGGCACAGCCTGGCCCTGACGACCGACGGCGACGTGCTGGCCTGGGGCAACAACACCTTCGGGCAGCTGGGCGACAACACCGCCGAGGGCCGGAACGAGCCGGTGGCGGTGCACCTTCCCGCGGGTGTCTCCGTCGTCGACATCGGCTCCGGCTCGTACCACAGCCTGGCCGCCACCTCCGACGGCGACGTGCTGGCCTGGGGCGACAACTTCTGGGGTCAGCTGGGCGACGGTACGCGGGAGGAGCGGCGCACCCCGGTGACGGCGCGGCTGCCGGAGGAGGCCCATGTCGCCGACGTCGTCGGCGGTTACTACCACAGCCTGGCCCGGACGGACGACGGCCGGCTGCTGGCCTGGGGCGAGGACGTGACGGAGGAGGTCCCCTCCCGGCTGAACCCGCTGTGGGTCGACATCCCCGACGGGGAGACGGTCGTCGAGTACAGCGGCGGCCGGATCTTCAGCCTGGCCGTGACGCGGCGCGCTGTCCTCCCGCGGACCGGAGTCATCGTCGCCACCAAGGTCGCCGCCGACACCAGCGATCCGCTGCCCGGCGCGGTGCTGCGGCTGTGGCGCGAGACGAACGGGCAGGCCGGTCTGCAGACCGAGGGCGAGAACCCGGACACCGCGATCGGCGAGGGCTGCGCCACCGACGGCGACGGGGTGTGCGAGTTCGGGGAACTCCCCACGGGCAGCTATTACATCGAGGAGACGGACGTCCCCGACGGCTTTGTCCTGCCCGAGGACCCGGTCTCCGGCCCGTACGAGATCGACGGGAACGGCGGACAGGCCGCCGCGCTCCTCAGCAACGAGCGCGCCGAGTGCGCCAAGGGCGACAAGACCTGCTGAACGGCTCGCGGCCGGACCCCCCTGCGGTACGGGGGGTCCGGCTGCTCCATGTCAGGGACCTCGTGGCGCGTGACCCGGGAGCGCATCGGCATATGACGTAGACACGGGACATGCGTTTACTGAATCCGGTCCGCGCGAGGCGGGCCCACGGTCGTACGAGGGGGCGGGCCACCGCTCTCGCCACCGCATTGTCGGCGCTGGTCGCCGGGCTCGGGCTCCTCGCCCCGCCGGCCGCCGCCCAGGGGCCGTCGGAGCCCACCGACGTCGCGATGTCCTGGGGATACAACGCCTACGGCCAGCTCGGCGACGGCACCACCGACAACCGGAGCCTGCCGGGGGACGTGACCCTGCCGGACGGCGTGCGGCTCACCGACGTCGAGGCCGGCGCCTTCCACAACCTCGCCGTCACCTCCGAGGGGCGGGTCCTGGCCTGGGGCCACAACTCGCAGGGGCAGCTCGGTGACGGCAGCACCCAGGACCGCTCCACGCCGGCCGAGGCGGCGCTCCCCGACGACGTGACAGTCACCCAGGTCGCCGGCGGCGGGGAGTTCACCCTCGCGCTGGCCTCGGACGGCCGGCTCTTCGCGTGGGGCGACAACGCGTACGGGCAGCTGGGCACCGGCGACCTCATGGACCACCCGACGCCGGTCGAGGTGACCCTGCCCGACGACGTCACGCTCACCCAGATCGCCTGCGGCCGGGAGCACGCGCTGGCGCTCACCGCCACGGGTGACGTCCTGGCCTGGGGCCGCAACGGCAACGGCCAGCTGGGCGACAACACCACGACCAACCGGATGGTGCCGACGTGGGTCGGCATCCCCGGCCCCGTCCGGGTGCTGCAGGTCTCGGGCGGCTGGGCCCACAGCATGGCCCGTACGACCACCGGGGTGCTGGCCTGGGGCGCCAATGCCGAGGGCCAGCTGGGCATCGGCCCACTGGGGCAGCAGAACCTGCCGGTCGCCGTGCAGCTGCCGGCCGGCATCACGGTCACCGACATCGGGGCCGGGGCGTACAGCGGCGTGGCCCTGACGTCGGAGGGCGACGCGTACTCCTGGGGCCACAACGGCTGGGGGCAGCTGGGCAACGGAACCACCGACTGGCGGAACACGCCCGGGCCGGTGCTGCTGCCGGAGGACGCCGACGTCACCGACATCGTGGTCGGTTACTACCACGTCATGGCCGGCACCGCCGACGGCGGACTCCTCGAGTGGGGCGAGGGCCTGCACGGCGAGGTCGGCACCGGTGACTTCGTGGTCTATCCGCTGCCGGTCCGCCCCCAGCTGCCGGAAGGGCTGACGGTCACCGACTACACCGGCGGCTGGGCCAGCACGGTGGCGCTGTTCGTGCCGCGGGCCCAGGGCGCGATCACGGTCCGCAAGACGGACGCGGTCTCCGGCGACCCGCTCGCCGGGGCGGTGTTCCGGCTCTGGCGGGAGACGAACGACGAGCCCGGACTGCAGCCGGACGACACCCCGGTGGGCGAGGGCTGCGCCACGGACGACGAAGGCCTGTGCACGTTCGAGGGCCTCGAGTCGGGCAGTTACTACGTCGAGGAGACGGACGTCCCGGAGGGCTACAAGCTCCCGAAGGACCCGGTCACGGGCCCGATCGAGGTGGACGGCGCGGGCGGGCACGTCAACGTGCCGCTGGACAACAGGCGCCACGAGTGCCCGAAGGGCGACAAGCACTGCTGACGCGATCCGACGGGACCCCCGCAGGCGTACGGCCGGTGGGGGTCCCGTCGTTCGTACGCCCCCAGCCTCTGGTCATTGCATTCTATATTCCATAGGCTGCATCATATGATCGATTCAACAGGCCCCCTCGCCGGGCTGCTCGTCGTCGACCTCTCGCGCGCCCTCGCCGGCCCGCACGCCTCGATGATGCTGGGCGACCTCGGCGCTCGCGTGATCAAAGTCGAGAACCCCGGCATCGGGGACGACACCCGCGGCTGGGGGCCGCCGTTCGTCCAGCCGGAGGGCAAAAACCGCGAGTCGACGTACTTCCTGTCCGCCAACCGCAACAAGGAGTCCGTCGAGCTCGACCTGAAGGCCCCCGACGACCTCGCCACCCTGCTCCGGCTCGTCGAGCGGGCCGACGTGCTGATCGAGAACTTCCGCACCGGCGTCCTCGACCGCCTCGGCCTCGGCAACGACGTCCTGCACGGCCTCAACCCGCGCCTCGTCGTCCTCTCCCTGACCGGCTTCGGCCACGACGGCCCCGAGGGCGGCCGCTCCGGCTACGACCAGATCGCGCAGGGCGAGGCGGGTCTGATGAGCATCACCGGCTCCGCCCCCGACGACCCGCAGAAGGTCGGCACCCCGATCTCCGACATCCTCGCCGGGATGTACGGCGCCTACGGCGTGCTCGCCGCGCTGCACGAGCGCGCGCAGACGGGGAAGGGGGGCGTCGTACGGTCCTCGCTCCTCGCCGCGACCGTCGGCATCCACGGCTTCCAGGGCACCCGGTGGACCATCGCCGGCGAGGCGGGGCAGGCGCAGGGCAACCACCATGTGGCGATCTCCCCGTACGGCCTGTTCCCCTGCGCCGACGGCGCGGTGCAGATCGCGGTGGGCAGCGAGCGGCTGTGGCACGCGTTCTGCGCGGCGTTCGGCATCGACCCCGACACCCCCGGCATGGCCACCAACCCCGAGCGGGCGGGCAACCGGGAAGAGGTGATCGCGCTGGTCGAGAAGGTGTTCGCGCCGTGGCGGCGGGACGAGCTGCTGGCCAGGCTCGACGAGGCCGGGATACCCGCCGGGAAGGTCCGCTCGATCGACGAGGTGTACGCCTGGGACCAGGTGCGCAGCCAGGGCCTGCTCATCGAGGTCGACCACGAGACGCTGGGCCCGCTCACCCTCCCCGGTCCGCCGCTGCGGTTCTTCGACACCGAGGGCGCGGAAGTGACCCGTACGGGACACGCCGCCCCGCCGGTGCTCGGGTCGGACACCGAGCGGGTGCGGGCGTGGGCGAACGGCGGTGTGCGGTGAGCTCGTCGAGCGAGGCGTATCTCGGCGCGCTTCTCGATCCCGGGTCGTTCGTCTCGTGGGACTCCCCCGTCGAGATCACCTCCGACGACCCCGCCTACCGCGCGGAGCTGGTGCGGGCGGCGAAGGCGTCCGGGCACGACGAGTCGGTCGTCACCGGGACCGGGCGGATCGAGGGGCGGCAGGTCGCCGTCGTCGTCGGGGCGTTCGAGTTCCTGGCCGGGTCGATAGGCACCGCGGCGGCCCGGCGGATCATCGCGGCGTTCGAGCGGGCGACGGCGGCGCGGCTGCCGCTGCTGGCCGCGCCGGCGTCGGGCGGGACGCGGATGCAGGAGGGGACACGGGCGTTCGTCCTGATGGCGGACATCGCCCGGGCCGTCGGCGAACACCGGCGGCACGGGCTGCTGTACGTCGCCCATCTGCGGCATCCGACGACGGGCGGGGCGTTCGCGTCGTGGGGCTCCCTCGCGCACTTCACGGCCGCCGAGCCGGGGGCGCTGCTCGCCTTCTCCGGGCCGCGGGTGTACGCGACGCTCATGGGCACCCGGTTCCCCGAGGGGGTGCAGACCGCCGAGAATCTGGCGGCGCGGGGAGTCATCGACGCGGTGCTGACGGCCGGGGAGATGGGGGCGACGATGGCGCGGATCATGCGGGTGACGGAGGCGCGCTCCCTACGCCCGGCCGCGGCGGGAGCGCTGGGAAGGCCCCCGGACGGCGGCTCGACCTGGGACTCCGTGCTGCTCAGCCGGGACACCGGGCGGCCGGGGCTGCGGGAGCTGCTGGCCCGGGCGGCCGACGTGGTGGAGTTCCACGGGACCAACGAGGGTGAGCGCGACGACGCGGTCGTCGTGGCGACGGCGAGCCTCGGCGGCGTGTCGTGGGTGGTCGCCGGGCACGACCGGGCGGCGCCGGCGCCGATGGGGCCGGCGGGACTGCGGCAGGCGCAGCGCGCGATGGACCTGGCCGAGCAGCTGGGCCTGCCCCTGCTGACGGTCGTCGACACGGCGGGCGCCGATCTGTCGCCGGCGGCGGAGGAGGGGGCCCTGGCCGGGGAGATCGCGCGGTGCCTGGCGCGGATGACGGCGCTGACGGTGCCGAGCGTGTCCGTGATCCTCGGGCAGGGCACGGGCGGTGGCGCCCTCGCCCTGGTGCCGGCGCGGCGGGTGGTGGCGGCGCAGCACGCGTGGCTGTCGCCGCTGCTGCCGGAGGGGGCGAGCGCGATCGTCCACCGGGACACGGCGCACGCGGCGGAGATGGTGGAGCGCCAGGGCGTGGGCTCGGGGACCCTGTTCGCCAACGGCGTCGTACACGAGGTCGTACCGGAGCCGTACCCGGCGCACGTCGACCCCGAGCCGTTCCTGGCCGGGGTGGTCGCGGCGTGCGTGCGGCAGCTGCGCGTACAGAACTGAGAGGCCGGCCGCCGAACCCCCCTTGTCCGTGCGGTGGACAGGGGGTCCGGCGACCGGCCTCCTCTGCTGCCGGCGCCAGAAGGGGTCGGCGGCGCCGGCAGGTTCAGGGGTGCCCGTCAGATGTCGAGCACCAGGGACTCCGAGCGGGCCCGTGAGCAGCAGATCATCATCACGTCACCGCTCTCCCGGTCCCGCTCGGTCAGCACCGAGTCGCGGTGGTCGGGCGTACCGGCGATGACGCGGGTCTCGCAGGTCCCGCAGATCCCCTCCTCGCAGGAGGAGAAGACCATCACCCCGGCCTCGTCCAGCGCGTGCAGGATCGACTGCCCCGGCTCCACGGTGATCGTGACCCCCGACTGCTCGGCGGTCACCTCGAACGGCTGGTCGTCCTCGGAGAACAGCTCCCCCTTCGGCGCGAACCGCTCGGTGCGCAGGGTCCCCGCCGGATGCCCCGTACACGCCGTCTCCAGCGCCGCGAGCAGCCCCTCGGGCCCGCACGCGTACACCAGGGTGCCCGCCGCCGGCGCCGGGAGCAGCCCCGCCAGGTCGAGGCGCCCGGAGACGTCCTCGGGCACGAGCGTGACCTTGCCCTCGTACTCCGCGGCGAGTTCCCCCGCGAAGGCCATCGTGCCCCGCGAGCGTCCGCCGTAGTAGAGGTGCCAGTCGGCGCCCGCCGCCTCGGCCTCGCGCACCATCGCGGCGATCGGCGTGATGCCGATACCGCCGGCGACGAAGACGTACGACGGGGCCGCGTCCAGCAGGAAGTGGTTGCGCGGCCCCCGCACCTCGACCGTCGCACCCGCCCGCAGCGTGTCGTGGACCCGGACCGAGCCGCCCCGGCCGGCCTCCTCGCGCAGCACGGCGATCCGCCAGACCTTGCGGTCCGTGGGGTCGCCGCACAGCGAGTACTGGCGTACGACGTCGCCGATCACGACGTCGATGTGCGCCCCCGGCGTCCACCGGGGCAGGTCGCCGCCCCCGGGGTCCGCGAGCACGAAGCTCGCGATCCCCTCGGCCGGCTCCGTGCGTTCGGCGACGACCATGTGGGCCACGCGGTCGGTGTACGTCGTGGCGAGGACTCTGGGATGGATCGTGAGGGTCATGCGCTCTCTCCGCTCACTGCCACACGGCGAAGGCCGTGCCGATGCCGGTGCCCGCCTCGGACCGGTAGGCGGGGATGTAGTCCACCTCGGTCATCTCGAGATGCTCCAGAGCCCCGCCCGCGGCGATCCACAGCAGGCTCTCCGACGTGCCCGAACGCATGTGCTTGCGCGGGATGGTCGACAGCGACTCGACGTCGCGGTTCTTCAGCCCGTCGAGGATCCGGCGGTCGAGCTCCTCGTCGACGACGAAGTGGCTCAGCCCGCCCGACGCCACGACCGCCACCCGCAGATCCTCCGGGTACGACTCGATCGCCCGCCGGATCGCCCGGCCGAACTGGTAGCAGCGCCGCGCCGACGGCACGTTCGGCGGGATGTACGAATTCACGGCGATGGGCAGCAGCGGGATCATCTCCTCGCCCATCAGCCGCCTCCGTACAAAGGTGAACGCGTGCCCGATGCTGCGTTCCTGCGGCTGGCGGGCGAAGGCGACGACGTCGAACTCGTCCTCGACGACGGACAGCACGAGGTGCCGGCCCAGGTCGCCCGGCGTCACGTACTTGTCCGGGGCCTCCGCGTGCCGCGCCCACATGGCGGCCTTGATGCCGTCGGCGGTCGCGTCGAGTTTGGCCTGCTCGGGGGGCATGTCGTAGATCGAGTCGCCGTGGAAGACGGCGAACGTCGGCAGGCCGTCGTCGTGGAACATCTCGTCCTGGTCGTCGCCGATCACGACGACGACGTCGGGCGCGACCTCGGCGAGCTTGTCCTTCAGGGTCTGTACGCCGGCCTGCCCGCGCTCGTGCAGCGACTGCCACACCTCGGGCGTGAGCCGCTCGGCGGGCACCGCCCACTCGGGTACGGCGGCGAGCGAGGCGTAGTCGTGGACCTCGCCGTCCCTGCCGATCAGGAAGGTGTTGCGGCGGTCACGGTTGGCGTGGTCCTCCCACCAGGAGGTCTCGGTGCTCAGCTGGGGGGTGTGCGACGTAGCCAGCCCCAGGACTATCTCGGCCACAGCGGGCTCTCCTTTCTCTCTGCCGCGCTCAGCGCTTGGTCTGCAGCTGGTGGTAGCCGAGCTGTTTCCGCGCCTCGACCAGCGCGACACCCGCCTGCACCTGCTCGCGGATCCGCTCCTCGGTGCCCTCGATCTCGTTGACGAGGTCGAGCACCTCCTGGGCCCGCTCCTGCGGTACGACGACGATCCCGTCGCCGTCGCCGATGAGGATGTCGCCGGGGTGCACGCGGATCTCGCCGAGGGTGACGGGGACCTGGATGCCGGTCATCTGGACGCGGTCCTTGCCGGTGCGCATGTAGCGGCCGCGGGAGAAGACGGGGTAGTTGAGCTCGCGGGCGCGCTTGCTGTCGCGGCAGACGCCGTCGATGACGGTGCCGGCGATGCCCTTGTTGGCGGCGACCATGGTGAGGATGTCGCCCCAGACGGTGGCGTCGGTGCGGCCCCGGTTGTCGAGGACGACGACGGCGCCCTCGGGGACGTCGTCGATGTAGTCGCCGACGGTGCCGCCGTTGACGTCGACCGGCTGGTAGAGGCCGGTGAACGCCCGGCCGGCGAGGGCGAAGTCGGGGTCGAGCGGCTGGATGCCGTGCACCTGGCCGGCGATGCCCAGCCGGTCCAGGGCGTCCGAGATGCCGGAGGTCGCCGCCCGGGCCAGTCCCTTGACGATGTCGTCGGTCACTTGGTGCTCTCCGTCCATGCCTCGATGCGCAGCTGCATCTTCAGGTGGCCCGGCAGCTCGCGGACCGTCGTGTGCCGCGCGGGGCGGTCTTGGGCGTCGGGGTACCAGTCGAGCCAGTGCCGGTTGATGTCGTCGCGCAGGGAGTTGTCCTCCAGCACGACCTCGAGGAACACGACCTCGTCGAGTCCGACACCGGCGACGTCGAGCAGGGTGCGGGCGTTGGCGAACGCGAAGTCCACCTGGGCCACGCCGTCCTCGGGGAGCTCGTTGTTCTCCGGGTTGCGGCCCGAGATCCCGCTGGACTGGAACAGGTTCCCGACGCGGGCGGCCATGGGGATCGGCGCGGCCCCGTGGTTCACCCCGGGGATCTCGTAGATACGACGTCGGCTCACGACGTGGTCTTCCTTTCGGTTCTTGCGAAGTGCTTGTTCACAGCGCGTGGGTGCTGGGGGCGAAGAGCGACAGCGGCTCGACCCGCTCGGCGACCAGGCCCTGTTCGACGAGGGCCTGCGACAGCCGCTCCAGGACGTGCTTGTTCGCCGCGATGCCGTACGGCACGGGGTCGGTGTCGCGCAGGGTGTGTACGACGGAGGCGTCGACGTCGCCCGTACGGGCCCAGCCGGCGATCAGGTCCGGAAGCGGCTCGTACACCAGCTCCTTCGCCTCGGCGAAGGCCGCGTACAGGTTGAGCGCGAGCCACGGGTGCTCCTCGAACAGGGACCGGCGGATCACCACGACGTGGTTGATCGGCAGGATCCCCGTCGCCCGGAGGTAGCGCACGCCCTCGGCGACCTTGTCCGCGAAGAGCGGGCGCAGATGCGGGATGCTCGCCGCGCTGCGTCCGCTGCGGTCGACGAGGTTCGTCGTCCCGAGGTAGCGGACCGCGGCATCCAGCTCGCCGCTGGCGAGGAGCTGGCCCATGGTGCGGTCCGGCGGGATGTACGTGAGGTCGACGCCGGGCGGCGGCGCGAACGAGGTCGCGCCGCCGTGGCTCTTCTCCGGGGGCCGTTCCATGAACCACTTGAGGTCACTGGCCCGTACGCCGAACTCGTCCGCCAGCGCGACGCGCGCCCACACGGCCGCGGTCTGCTGGTACTCGGGCACGCCGACGCGCTTGCCCACCAGGTCGGCGGGCGTCTCGATGCCGGCGTCGTCGCGGGCGAGCATGTCGGTGTGGAAGAAGCGGCGGGTGGTGAAGACGGGTACGGCGACCCAGTCCCGCAGCCCCTGCGACCTGCCGATGCTCAGCGACGACAGCGACATCTCGGAGATGTCGAACTCGCCGAACTTGAGCTGGCGCCAGAAGAGCTCCGACGGATGCAGCCCGGTCGCCGCGAGCTCGACCCCCTGCACCCTCACCCGCCCGTCGAGGAGCGGGCGGGTCATCGGGTTCTCGGTGAGCGCCATGCTCAGGCGCAGTGCGGTCACTGCTGTGCCCGCTTCAGCGCGTTCTGGTACTCGGGGCCCATCACCTCGGACGGCTTCAGGCCCTTGCGCAGGCCCTCGACCATGCCGGCCTCGCGGCGGGCGAGCCCCTCGGCGATCCCGACGACCTCGGCCAGCCGCTCGGCCGGGACGACGACGACGCCGCTGCCGTCGGCGACGACGATGTCCCCGGACCGTACGGTGATCCCGTCGATCTCGACCGGCTCACCCTGGCTGACCTCGGTCGCCCGCGCCCTGGCGGTACGGGTGATCGGGGCGCGCGCGAAGACCGGGAAGCCCAGCACCCGCGCCTCGTCGACGTCCCGCAGCGCGCCGTCGGACACGACGCCGGCGACACCGGCCTCGATCGCGGCGGTGGACAGCAGCCCGCCCCACGACCCCATGCCGACCCGGCCGCCGTTGTCGATGACGATCACGTCACCCGGCCCGCTCGCCTCGATCGCCGCCGCACCCAGGTGCACCGGCTTCTCGGCCTCGCCCTCACCGAAGGGGGCGAGCTTCATGGTGACCGCGCGGCCGACGACCGCGGCGCCCTCCCACATCGGGCGGATGCCCAGCGGGGTGCCGAGGATCCCGAGGGAGTCCAGGGCGTCGGAGACCGTGCAGGCGTCGAGCTGCCGCAGGCGGCCGATCGCTTCGGTATCCATCAGACCTCCCGCTCGAAGAAGAGGAGCAGATAGCCCGTGGTGGACGAGTTGTAGATGATCGGCTGGATCTCGCGGAGCGACCAGCCGGCCGCGGTGCGTTCCTTCAGCAGGACGTTCAGGTCCTCGGTGACGGCCTCGGGGGTGCGGCCGGTGGCGCGCACCTCCTGGACCTCGTACTCGGTGGTCGTCTCGTTCACTGCCACTGGGACCGGGTGCCTTCCTTGGACGCGTCACGCCATTCGGTGCCGCGGACGACGAGCAGGTCGTAGCCGCGGGTGTCGCGGTGGTCCTCCGGCGCCGAGCCGCGCGGCATGCCGCCGGCCTCGACGTCGTCGGCCGCCTGGAGGAGGAGCCGGCGGGCGGCGTTGATCGCGCGGTCCGTGGAGCCCAGGGCCTCCAGGCTGCGGTCGACGATGGGGCCCATGCCGACCTGGAGGGCGAAGTCCTGCGTGTTCACGCCCTTGATGCCGGTGTACGTCTTGGTGCGCTGGAGCTCGCGGTCGATCCCGTAGTCGTTCTGGGGGCCTAGCTTGAGCCAGTACGTACCCTCGACGAAGTCGTCCTTGCCGCGGCCGAACCTGCTCTCGTGGGACTCCCAGTACTCGTCGGAGATCGGGAAGCGGTCGTCCGTGGAGTACATGAAGTTGTAGACGAAGGTGTTCTCGTCGTCGATCGGCACCCACAGATGCCCGTGCACGGACGGCAGCCCCTGCGGGTTGCCCTCCCAGTCGATGAAGCGCCCGCGGGACTGCTGGAACGGCATCAGGAACTGGTAGATCCGCAGATACGTCTGCTCGTCGCTGACGTTGCGGATGCTCGCGTAGGTGAAGCCGTGCGCGGCGATGTCCACCTCGAGCTTGGGGTGGGTGTCGCGGGAGCGCAGCAGGTTGCGGTTGCTGATGTCCTCGTTGTGGGCGAAGGACGAGTGGACGGTGTCGATGCCGCCCTCGATCGCCTGGAGGTAGTTGCACTGCTCGCCGGTCTTTGAGACCCGCCGGTGCGTCTCGGGGGCGCGCAGCCACTCGTAGTCGGGGACGTCGGGGGTGGTCTCGCGCGGGCCCATGTACGTCCACACCAGGCCGCCGGCCTCGTACGTCGGGTAGGCCTTGATGGAGACGCGGGTCTTGAACTTGCTGGTCGGCGGCTCGGACGGCATGTCGACGCAGGCGCCGGTGGCGTCGAACTTCCAGCCGTGGAAGACGCAGCGGATCCCGCACTCCTCGTTGCGGCCGTAGAACAGCGGGGCGCGGCGGTGGGCGCAGTACGCGTCGACGAGGCCGACGTCGCCGTTGCTGTCGCGGAACGCGATCAGGTCCTCGCCCAGCAGCCGGACGCGGATCGGCGGGGCGTCGGGCGCGGGGAGCTCCTCGCTCAGGCAGGCGGGTATCCAGTACCGGCGGAACACGTCGCCCATCGGGGTGCCGGGACCGACGCGGGTGAGACGTTCGTTGAGTTCCTTGGTGATGCGCATCCTCTTGCTCCTTGCTTCATCGGTGCTCTGCCCCGCGTCCCCTGGGGCGTCGCCCGCCCCGGTGCCCCTCCTGTGTCAGCTGGATGGAGGGGCGCCGGGGCAGGGTGGTGCGGTCAGTCCTCGATCGGCTTGCCGCCGGCCTTGGCCAGCACGTCCTCGTAGATCCCGGACCACTTCTTGAGGTTTTCCTCGTCGCTGTTCAGCGCGTACGGGATGTTCTTGTGCTCGTCGAGCTTGAAAGCGCCCTGGTAGTCGATGTTCGCCGGGTTGCGGTTCTGGTCGACGAACATCTGCTGGCCGTCGGTCAGCAGGAAGTCCAGGAACAGCAGGGCGGTGGCCGGGTGCTTCACGGTGACCGGGATACCGGCGGAGATGAAGGTGTACGGCACGGGCTCCACGATCGGCATGGCGTCGACCGGCGCGCCCTCGGCCTTGCTCGAGGAGATCGCGTGGTAGTAGCAGCCGAGGCAGACCTCCGCCTGGCCCGAGGTGAGCAGCGTGGTCTCGAGGGTGTGGCCCTTGACGACGAACGCGCCGCGGACCGAGTCCTCCCAGTACTTGATCGCCTCGTCCTCGGACATCCCCTTCTCCTTGACGAAGTACTCCTTGACGAGTGCCTCGAACCAGGGGGCGTCCTCCTGCTCGATCATGAACTTGCCGCGGAAGCGCTTGAGGGCGTCCTCGATGCTCGTCGGCGGCTTCTTGACCAGCTCGGTGTTCCAGGAGATCACCGGGGCGATGACGTACAGGGCGGCCGTGTAGTCGGTGGCCGAGCCGGGGATCAGCCGCTTCGTGAGCGGTGCCTTCAGCGGCGCGAGGGCCTTGAGGCCCGCGAGGACCGAGCCCTGGGAGGCGTCGGCGACGTACAGGTCGGCGCCGTCGTGCTTGGCCTGCACCTCCTGCAGCACCTTCTGCGCGATGACCTCGCCGCCGGCGCGGTAGTTCGAGACCTTGATGCCGTACTTCTTCTCGAACCCGGCGATGAGCGGGTCGGTGTCCTCGGGCTTGGTGCCGGCGTAGAAGCTGATCTTCCCGCCCTCGTCCTTGGCCAGCTCGACGAGCTTCTCGGTGCGCTTCTCCTGCGACAGCCCCTCGATCTGCTCGTAGACCGCGTCGAGGGCGGAGGTGTCGGCCTCGACGGTCGCCTTGTTGGGGGATCCGCAGGCGGACATCAGCACCGCGGTGGCCGCGGTCGCGGCCATGACGGAAGCCAGCCGTCTCGATCGCTTCGTGAACATCGTTGCTCCGTTTCGGTTCGGGAGATGCGGGGGCCGGCTGTCGGCCGGGGAGTGCCGGGCGGCTCGAGGTCGGGCCGGGTCACTCCTTGTCGATGACGCTGCCGCCGGCCTTGGCCAGCACGTCCTCGTAGATGCCCTGCCACTTCGCGAGGTCTTCCTCGCTGTCGTTCACCGAGTACGGGAAGGAGTCGTACTCCTCGACCTTGAACTTCCCCTGGTAGTCCCGGTTGGACGGGTTCCGGTTCTGCCCGGCGATCAGCTGCTGGCCGTCGGTCAGCAGGAAGTCGAGCAGCAGCAGGGCCGATGCCGGGCGCGTCGTGGTCACCGGAAGGCCCGCCGAGGTGAACATGTAGGGCACGGGATCGGCGATCGGCATCGCCTCGACCGGCGCCCCGTCCTCCTTGGCGGAGGTGATCGAGTGGTAGTAGCAGGCGAGGCAGACCTCGGCCTGGCCCGACGAGAGCAGGGTCGTCTCGAGGGTGTGGCCCTTGACGACGAAGGCACCCGGGAGGGCGTCCTCGACGTAGGCGACCGCCTCCTCCTCCGTCATCTTCTTCTGCTTGACGAAGTAGTCCTGGACCAGGCCCTTGAACCAGGCGCTGTCCTCCTGCTCGATCATGAACTTGCCCTTGAACCGGGTCAGCGCGTCCTCGAGGTCCTTCGGCGGATCCTTGACGAGGTCGGTGTTCCACGAGATCACCGGCGCGAGCAGGTAGATCGCCGCGTTGTACTCGTTGAACGAGCCCGGGATGAGGCGCTCGGTCAGCGGGGTCTTCAGCGGCGCCAGGGCCTTCTTCGCGGCCAGCACGGTCCCCTGCGCCGCGTCGGCCATGTACAGGTCGGCGCCCTCGTGATTGGCCGACACCTCCTGCAGCACCTTCTGCGCCACCATCTCGCCGGCGGCCCGGTAGTAGGTGACCTTTATGCCGTACTTGGCCTCGAAGGCGTCGGTCAGCGGGTCGGAGTCCTTGGCCTCGGCGGTGGTGTACAGCATCACCTCCCCGCCCTCCTCCTCGGCGAGCTCGGCCAGCTTGGCGTCACGCTCCTCGAGCGAGAGGCCCTCGATCTGCTCGTAGACCTTCTCCAGCGCGGAGGTGTCGGCCTTGACGGTCGTCTGGTTGGGCGATCCGCAGGCGGACATCAGCACGGCGGTGGCCGCGGTCGCGGCCGCCAGGGAAACCAGCCGCCTCGATGGCTTCGTGAACGTCATCAGCTCGCCGCCGCCATCGGTACGGCCGCGCAGCCGTGCTTGGCGAAGGACAGGCGGATGGGGGTGCCGTCGGCGAGGGGGGACTCGCTGGAGCCGCTCACGTTCCACTCGGTGTCGCCGACCTTGACGCGGTACTCCATCGTCATGCCGAGGTAGGCGCTGCCGTCGACGACGCCCTCCCACTCCCCGCGCTCGCCGCCGGCCGGCGTGAGGGTGACGGACTCCGGCCGTACGGAGACGAACACGTCCGCGCCCACGGCGAGGTCCGTCGTGGTGGAGGCGGTGATCAGCCCGTCGGGCGTCTTAACCGTGACCCCGTCGCCGGAGGCCGAGGTGACGGTGCCGGAGACGAGGTTCGCGCTGCCGACGAAGCGGGCGACGAACTCGGCGGCCGGCGAGCCGTACACCTCACGCGGGGAGCCGACCTGCTCGACCTTGCCGTTCGACATCACGGCGATGTTGGTCGACATGGCCAGCGCCTCGGACTGGTCGTGGGTGACGTAGACCGTGGTCACGCCGATCTCGTGCTGGAGCCGCTTGAGCTCGAAGCGCATGTCGGTACGGAGCTTCGCGTCCAGGTTCGACAGCGGCTCGTCCAGCAGGAGCAGCGGCGGCTCCATCACCAGCGCGCGGGCCAGGGCGAGCCGCTGCTGCTGACCGCCGGACAGGGCGGTGGCCGATCGGCCGGCGAAGTCGCTGAGCTGCACGACCTCCAGCGCGCGCTCGACCCGCTCGCGGATCTGCTTGGCCGGCGGGCGGTTCTTCTTCTCGCCGACCTGGAGCGGGAAGGCGGCGTTCTTGTAGACGTCCATGTGCGGCCAGATGCCGTACGACTGGAACACCATGCCGAGGCCGCGCTGGTTGGCCCGGACGGAGATGCCGTTGTCCGAGCTGAACAGCACCCGGTCGGCGACGGTGATGGTGCCGAGGTCCGGCGACTCGAGGCCGGCTATACAGCGCAGCGTCGTGCTCTTGCCGCAGCCGGACGGGCCGAGCAGCGTCAGGAAGTCGCCGGAGGCCGCGGACAGGTTGATGTCGGCGACGGCGTAGTTGCGCTCGCGGCCCTTCTGGTGGCCGCCGTAGCTCTTGTACAGACCCTCGACCTTGAGGAGCTTGTTGCTGTCCATCAGTGCTTGACCTCGCTGAATCCGTCTTCTTTGACACCGAACCTGGAACCGACGAACCGGCTGACCCCGACGAAGAAGCACAGGACGAGGATCATGATGATGCCGAGCGTCGAGAGGAGAGTGAGCTGGCCGTTCTCCCACTGCTGCCAGATGACGACGGAGAGAACCTCGTTGCCCGGCGTGTAGAGGAGCAGGGAGCTGGCGACCTCGCGGAACGACACGACGAGGACGTAGATCCAGCCGCTGAGGAGGCCGGGGAGAATGGTGGGGATGAGCACCCGCCGGAAGGTCTGCAGCCAGGTCGCGCCGCTGGTCTGGGCGCTCTCCTCCAGCTCCCCCGACACCTGGATCATGGCCGAGCTCGCGTAACGCATGCCGTACGGCATGTACTTCGTGAAGTACGAGACGATCAGGATCAGCAGCGTGCCGTAGATCGGGATCGGCACCCGCAGGTACACGAAGAGCAGGGACACGCCGAGGACCAGGCTGGGCACGCCGATCGGCAGGAACGTCAGGCTCTCCAGGATCCCCGAGCCCTTCGGCCGGGCCCGCACGGTGATCCAGGAGACGACCGCCATCACGAGCATCACGAGGGTGGCGGTGGTCAGGCCGACCACGACCGAGTTGCGCAGCGCCTGCATGATGTCGCCGTCGCTCAGGATCTCGCCGTAGTTGCTCAGCGTCAGATGCGACAGGCTGTCCAGCGACGGGCCCTTGTAGATCTTCTGCGTGGAGACGTAGAGGAGCATCAGGACCGGGAAGACCACCGCGACCAGGAAGAACAGGAACATCAGCGGGGCCAGGGCGTACTTCACGCCGCCCAGCGGCAGCGGACGCGGGCGGAAGCCCTTGCCGGTGACGGTCTGGAAGTTCTTGGCCTTCTTGTTGAGGCGGCTCTGGAAGTACATCGCGATGGCGGCGATCGCAAGGACCGGCATGGCCAGCGCGCCGGCGGCGGCGTAGTCCGGCGGGAACAGGTGCAGCGAGTTGTAGATCCCGGACGTGAAGACGCGGATGCCGCCCGGCGTGCCGAGGATCGCGGGGACCTCGAAGGCCTCGATCGCCCGGACGAAGGTGAGGGCGATGACACCGATCAGGGCCGGCTTCACCAGCGGCAGCGTGATCCGGGTGATGACGGTCGGCAGCTTCGAGCCGGCCATCAGCGCCGACTCCTCGAACGACGGGTCCATGTTGCGGAACGCCGCGTACATCAGGAGGAAGACGAGCGGCGTCTGGTGGAGGCCGTCGACGAAGATCATGCCGCCCATCGAGAAGATGTTGAACGGCTCGATCCCGAAGAGGCTCTCGGACCAGCTGTTCAGCAGGCCGTTGCGGGGGCTGCCGAGGAACGTCCAGGAAATCGTGTGCAGCACGCCGGGGATGATCAGCGGCACGGTGGCCGCGACGAAGATCAGGCCGCGGCCGGGGATGTCGGTCCGCACGACGGCGTAGGCGAGGCCGGTGCCGCAGACGACGGCAAAGACCGTCGCGCCGCCGGCGAAGACCAGGGTGTTTTGGATCAGCTCCCACAGGCGTCCGTCGGAGTACGCGCGGGTGAAGCCGTCGAGGGAGAACGCGCCGTTGTCGTCGGTGATCGTGCCGATCACGAGGTACACCAGCGGAACGACGGCGAGGTAGATCACCAGCGCGGCGGCGACCAGCATGATCACGAGTTCGCCGACCGAGCGTCCGCGGAAGACCTTCGTCAGCCGTGGAGCGGAGGGGGGCGGCGCAAGCCGCGGCGCGGGAGGGGACGGGGCGAGTTGCGTCATCGGGCGTCCCTACGGTGCGACATTGCACTCTTGCTGTTTCGCATGGGCTGCAAGTTATAGGCTGCAGACTCCGGAGTCCAGACTCTGCGGTGGACTCGTTTTGATCACGTTTTCACTGAGATGTAACAATGGGGTGGGGCAATTCGCCCCACCCCATTGCCTGTTGAAGCCCGTGGAAGCCGTCAGACGGCCGGACCCGCCGACTGCGGCGTCCTGATGACACCCGTCAGTTCGTCGGGGCCCAGCGCGAGGATCGCGGGCTCGTCGAAGACGTCGCCCATCTGCGAGTCCACGCCGTTCTTCGCCAGCGCCTCCAGGAACTTGCGGTGGATCCGCGGGTCCTGCTCGTCGTACTCGACCTGCCGGCCGCCCTTGGACACCGAGACGTGCCCCTGTCCCTCCGCGCTCTTGCGGCGCAGCGCGATGAACGGGTAGCGCCGGCTGCCCAGGCTGCAGGCCAGATAACGGGCCGGGTCCGGGGCGGTGTTGAAGTGCTGGTGGTACATCCAGAACGGCGGGGTGTACATGTACCCGTGCCGCCAGGGGATCTCGACGAACTCCTGGTCGCCCTCGTACCAGAGCAGCGTGTAGCCCTCGCCGTCGACGGCGTGCACATGGGTGCCCGCCGCGTGCCGGTGGCCCTTCTTGTAGCTCCCCGAGGGGATCTGCGAGATATGGGCGTGCATCGTGCCCTCGGCCAGGACCAGGGCCACGTTGCGCGAGCCCTTGCCGCGGGACTCCAGGTCGTACAGCGTGAAGCTGGTGAGGTCGTGGATGAAGTTGGTCTCCCAGACGTTCATCTTCTTGACCGAGTCACGGTTGTAGACGAAGTGCTCGCCGCCGCCGCTGAAGTAGTCCTCCTGGCCGATCCGGTCCGGGAAGTCCGCGTCGCAGTCGAAGACGAAGTTCGCGTCGTGGAACAGGTTGATCAGCAGCGGGGCGTCGTTCGTGACCGAGAACCTGGCCCGTTTGCTGCTGGATCCGTTCGAGATCCGGTACTTGGCGTTCAGTGGGATCGCGAACAGGGCGCGCGGGCCCCACTCGAACACCTGCCTGTTGCCGTCGGGGAGCCAGATCGTCGTGGTGCCGTAGCCGTCGAGGACGTAGAAGAAGGCCTCGTACAGATGCCGGACCACGTTCGTCGACTTCGTCGGCTCGACCTCGAGCACGTAGTTCGCCATGAAGTCGCCCATCCCGCGGGTGTGGGCGAAGCAGCCGCGGGCGCCGTAGCGGTCCCACGGGGCGGTCTCCAGGGTGAGCAGGTCGTGCCCGAAGTCCAGGTGGACGGGGATGCCCTCGGCCTTGGACCAGTTCGCGTAGGGGTCGACGAGGTACTTGTCGTCGCCCTTCGGTACGTCGTCGGGCGCGGTCACCGGGTTCTCCTCGCTCTCATCGGCCCTCCGGCCGTACGTACAGCTCCGGCGGCATCCGGGTGGTGATGCCGTTCTTCGCCAGCTGGGCCTCGAACTCGGCGCGGATGTGCGGGTCCTCGTCCCAGAACTCGATGCTCTTGCCGCCCTCGCTGCGGCCCAGGTTGGAACTCTTCAGCGTGGCTCCGGGCGGGGCGAGGAGTCCGGCGATACGGGCGCTCGGCGGGCCGTTCATGGCCAGCACGCGCAGCGGCTCGGCGCTGGTCGCGAAGTGCTGGTGCACCCAGTCGCCGCCGCCGGGCGCGGCGGCGACCATGCCGCCGGGGCGGTAGTCGACCCGCTTGACCATGTCGCCGTTGCCGGCCTCCCACGGCTTCAGGCTCGCCTCCAGCGGCCAGGTGTAGGTGAAGCCGCCGCCCTTGATACAGATGAGGATCGCGCTGGGCGGGTGGTGGTGGGCGGGGGCGTAGCGGCCGACCTGGAACTCCAGGACCTTCATGTAGAAGCGGGCGTTCGCCATCCACGGCTGGATGCGCTTGGTGCCGGGGCCGCGCTGGTTGTCGAGCGGCATGTCGAGGTTCGGCAGGTCCGGGATCAGGTTCGTGACCTGCATCGCCCGGCCGCGGACCGGGTCGGCCACCAGCTCGTCGCGGTAGTCGAAGAAGTCGCTCTTGCCGTCGTAGCGCTCGGCGAAGGGGTACGGGTTCGCGAAGATGAACTCGCGGTTGTCGTACATGTTGAGCACGGCCGGCGCGGTGGTCCCCGCGATGAGGAGGGCCCGCTTGCCGCTGCCGTTCACCAGCCGGTGGGGGGCGTTGAGCGGGATGCCGAAGAGGGAGCCCTGGCCCCATTCGAACGTCTGGGGGGCCGTGTCCGTCATGCCGTTGCGCCAGACCTCCGTGGTGCCGGCGCCCTCGACGACGTACATGATCTTCTCGTAGATGTGCTGGTCGATCTCCAGCGCGCCGCCCGGGGGCACCTCAATGAGGTGCATGCCCCACAGCTCCTCGGTGCCGAGCAGCTGGATGTACGCGCCACGGCCGCCGGTCCGCGCCCAGTCGCCGAGTTCGAGGTCGCGTACGTCCTCGAAGCCGATCTCGCGGTAGACCGGGACGCCCTCGGCGTCCATGAAGTGGTCGTAGGGCTGTTTCGGGCTCTTGAACTCCTTCTTGCCGCCGAAGTCGTCGCCGGTCGGGGCGACGAACTTCGGGGTTTTGGCGGCCCCATAGTTGGTGGTCGCCTCCTCGTACTCAGCCATGCGGGAACTCAACTCTCTCGTCGTCCACCCGTTGCGGCGGCGGCTCTCGGGGTGATTCTGCAACCTATAGGGTGTAGGAGTAAAGATCTGGCGGGGATCGGAAGCGGATCGCCCAGGCGAGGTCGGCGGTGCAGTCGGCGAGGGTGGCTTGGAGGGCGGGGCGCAGACGGTCCGCTTCCAGGAGCTCGTTCGCCCTGGTCAGGGCGTCGGGGGTGAGGACCGAGCGGGGGAAGGCGTAGCGGGCGAGGACGGCCGCGCGCTGTTCGGGGTACGCGGCGGTGCGGGCCGCGAACTCGTGCCGGAAACGGATCGCCGGGCCGGTGGCGTACGCGGCGTGGTCGGCGTGCCAGAGGCCGGCGGCCGTCGCGGCGAGGGTCGCGGGGTCGTGGGGGGCCTCGAACAGGCGGTCCCAGGCGCGGTCCTTCTCCGTCGCGTCGGGGAGGTGGGCCAGGCAGACGGCCGCCTCGGGTCCGGTTCCGGCGGCCAGGACGGCGCGGCGGCCCAGTTCACCGAGGGCGGCGAGGCGGTTGCGGGCGGCCCAGGCGAGGGTGGCGGTCGGGGGAACCGCCGCGAGCAGGACCCGCACCGGGGGCGCGGGGGCGGTGGCGAGCCAGGCGTGGGTGGCCTTCGCCGCGAGCCGCGAGCCGTGGGGGGCGCCGGCGATGACCTGGCGGAGGGCGTCGGCGAGCCGCCGGTCGGCCTCGCGTCCGCCGGCCTGGCGGGGCCAGCCGACGCGGCGGAGGATCTCGGTGTACCAGGTCGCCATCGCGGCGAGCCGGTCGGCGTCGGGCTCGCGGCGGAGCAGGGTGAGCAGCGCGTCGAGGGCGGCGGGTCCGTCGGCCTCACGGGCGGCGACGGCGCGCTGGAGCTCGTCCCACGGGTCGGCGGCGGCCGGTTCCTCCGCCGGCGCGAGCAGGGTGGCGTCGAGCAGCGGGCCCGCGGCGACGGCCCGTCGGAGCCGCGTCCACCACTCCCGCTCCCCGTGCGCCCGGATCCAGCCGTGGACCCTGCGTACGCCGGCCGCGTAGTGCGCGCTCGTGGCGGCGGCGAGCGCGGGTGGGGCGGGCGGGTGGTGGCCGGCGAGCACCGGCGGGCTGGGGACGCGCGCGGCGCCGGTCCCGGTGTGGGGCCGCCCCGCGGGGATCGCCCGCAGGGCGGCTTCGCCCACGACGTCGGCCAGGGCCTCCTGCAGCCAGAGGTCGTCCCACCGGCCGACGGTGACGAGGTTCCCGAACCACAGGTGCGCGATCTCGTGGGCGAGCACGGACACCAGCCGGGCGAACCCGGCCGTACCGGGCGCGGTCAGCAGCGAGTCCCGGACCAGCAGGCATCCCGCCGTCTCCAGCGCCGGCCAGGCGAGCCCCGGCACGAACGCCACCCGGAGCCTGCCCGGCCCCGGCTGCCCGAGCCTGCGCCCGATCTCGGCGACGACCCCGGCGGCCACCTGGGCGAGCTCACCGGCCGCACCCCTCAGTACGGAGGCGCGCGACCGTACCGCGTACAGCTCGACCCCCCGCACGCTCTCGACCGCGAAGGGACCCGCGACAAACCCCGTCGCGTACGTCGGCACCGCTCCGTCACAGGCACCGGTCCCCGCGACAACCCACCCCGGCGGCGTCTGCACCCGAACGCTCGTCGCCGCCTTCAGATCAGGCTGGTCGAAGCACGTGAACCACCGCCGCGCCCCCGCCGGACCGGACGCGGCGTACACGTACACCCGCCCGTCGGCCTCGTCGACGACCCGGCACAGCCCGCTGCCCGCGGAGCCGTACGCCAACGCGCGCACGTACTCCCGGACCTGCGTCCCCACAGCCACGTCGACGGGAACCCGCGCATCCCCGGCGTCGAGAAACGACACCCCTTCCCGCCGGCCGTCGAACACGACCCGCGTGGTCGACGACGGCGCGCCGGGATCGCGGAGGTCCACCCTCACGTCGTACCGCTGTACGGAGAGCAGCCCTCCGCGCTCGGTCGGCATCCGGCCGTCAGGCGAACAGCAGCGACTTGATCACGACCGGCACAACTCCCGGCGGATCGATGAACGCCCCCACGTCGACGAAGTCCAGCTCGCTGAGCTCGATCCCGTCGACCGCCACCAACGGCCGCCGCACCCCCGCGTCCTCCCGGAGCACCCGCCCCAGCAGCGACGCGATATCGGCGTCGACGACCACGACAAGCAGCCCGTCGTCGTCCGAGGCCGGCTCCGCCACGGCGGCGATGCACCGCGCCAGCGCCGCCAGCCGCGCATGGGTCGCGCTCCCGGTCCACCGCACGGCGATACACACCGCCTGCGCCGGATCGGCGTCCCGCTGCTCGGCGCTCGCCCGCAGCGCCTTGACCACGGCGTCCTCGTCGATGACGTCACCGAGCAGCCCGTTGAACTGCACGACCGGCAGATTCTGCGCGGGCAGCCCGCTCTCCCCCGACAGATGCAGCGTCTTGCCGCTGACCTGCACGGTGAACTGCGAGGCCCCGATCACGGTGGCACGAATGCCCTGCCCCGGATCGACCGACGGAACGGACAGCCGCCGGGACAGCTCCCCGATCACCGCCTCGGCCAGCTCGGGCGCGATGTCCCCGAACCGCTCGCTGGTGTGCCCGAAGATGTATTCGGAAACCCCACCCGAGAAGGTGACGTACTCGGGCTCCTTCGGCCGCCGCAGATGCTCGGTGAGCTCCAGGGCACGGCCCAGCTCATCGAGCTCGTCCCCGGTGATCTCGTCCACGACGATCCGCGCCAGCCGCCCGGCGATCGCCGCCCGATGCCCGGGATCCGCCAGCGACTCGGCATCCACGGGAATCCCGAGCTCCTCGGCGACCATCCGGGCCGAGTCGTCGACCCGCGTCCACGCCCCGTCGGCGTCCTGCGCGACGAGCCGCCCGCCGACCGCGAAGGCGGCCACATCGACGATCTCCCCGTCGACGACCAGCGCCAGCTTCGTCGTACCGCCACCGATGTCGACATGCAGCCCGGTCTGCCCCCGCAGCTTCGACAGCCGCGCCGCCCCCGAGCCGTGAGCGGCGAGAATGCTCTCCAGCTTGTGCCCGGCGGTGGCGCACACGAACTTCCCGGACTCCGTCGCGAACATCTCGTCGATGGCCCGCGCGTTCGTCCGCTTGATCGCCTCGCCGGTGAGGATCACCGCCCCGCTGTCGACGTCCTGCGCGGTGAAACCGGCGTCCCGATAGCTGTCCTGTACGAAGTGCGACAGCGCGTGGGCGTCGATCGTCCCGTCCGCCAGGAACGGCGTGAGCAGGATCGGGGACCGCCAGACGACCTCCCGCTCGATCACCACGAAGCGGTCGGCCGACTTGTGCCCCTCGCGCTGGAAGTGCACCCGCGCGAACAGCAGATGGGAGGTCGAGCTCCCGATGTCGATGCCGACGGTCAGCAGCTCGAGGGTCTCCTGATCGAGGATCGCCTTCGAGATCGCCGCCCGGACCTCCTCGTCCAGCACGTCGTCATGGGTATGGAAAAAGTCCTCGTCATGCACGGACCGGTGCTCCTCACAGCTACTTGCTTGTGCCGCCGCCGCCCGCTCAGCGGGGCGAGGCGTCCGGCAGGACCTGGCCCTGCTCGTCGACGTACCGCACACCCAGCGAGGTGAGCGTGGTGCGCAGGTTCATCACGTCGAGGCTGAGCTCGCCGTTCTGGAACCGGTCGCGCTTCTCCGCCTCGCTCTCGGTGCGCTGCGGCGCGAGCACCGCGGTCTCCTTCGCCAGCTCCAGCGGTACGACGACCACCCCGTCGTCGTCGGCGACGATCACGTCACCGGGCCGTACGTAGGCGCCGGCGACGACGACCGGCACGTTCACCGAGCCCGCCGTGGCCTTCACCGTGCCCATCGCGGACACGGCCCGCGACCACACCGGGAACCCCATCTCCTGCAGGTCCGAGACGTCCCGGCACCCGGCGTCGATGACCAGACCGACCACCCCGCGGGCCTTGAGCGCGGTCCCGAGCAGATCGCCGAACATGCCGTCGGTCGAGGGCGACATCGTCGCCACGACCATCACGTCACCCGGCCGGCACTGCTCGATGGCCGCGTGGATCATCAGGTTGTCGCCGGCCTGGCTGAGTACGGTCACGGCCCGGCCCGCGATCCGCGCGCCCCGGTAGATGGGACGGATACAGGGGTCGAGCAGCCCCGTACGCCCCATCGCCTCCGTCACCGTCGCCACTCCGCTCTCGCCGAGTACGGAGACGATCTCCTCGTCCGGACCCTGGTCGTTGACGACCACCACGTGCGCCATTGCTGACTCCTCTAGCTGCTTTTACCGGCCGACGTCACGCGGGGATACGCGCGTGGAGCCGGGGGAACAGGGCACGTGCGTTGTCCTCGTAGACCGCGCTGCGGTCGGCGTCGGTGAGGAAGCCGATCCCGTCGATCGTGGTCTTGAAGTCGTCGAAGACCCGGCCGGTCTTGGGGTCGGTGCCCGATCCGCTGCCCGGCTTCTCGGTGCCGAAGACGACGCGGTCGGTGCCGACCGTCTTGAACAGCAGCTCCAGCGACAGCGGGTTGTGCAGCACGGTGTCGAACCAGAAGCGGCGCAGCCCCTCCTCGAACGGCTCGGCGTCCGGCGACCCGCCGAACTTTGGCATCAGCCGCTCGGCCTGCCAGCGTCCGATCTGGTACGGGACGGACCCGCCGCCGTGCGAGATGATCAGCTTCAGGGTGGGGAACCGCTCGAACACGTCGGAGTTGAGCAGGCTGAGGATCGCGATGGACTCCTCGGTCACGAAGTGCTCGCTGTAGGTCTCGCGCCCGCTGTTGCAGCCGGCCGAGTGCACCAGCGCCGGCACGTCGTAGTGCACGAGGCGCTCGAAGAGCGGGTACCAGTACTCCTCGCTCAGCCGCGGCGACGGCCCGGTGCCCTCGTACGGGTCGGGGTTCAGCAGCACGCCGACGAAGCCGAGCTCCTCGATACAGCGGTCGAGCTCCGGGAGCGCCGCCTCGATCGGGGCACCGGCGCAGGTCGGCAGGCCCGCGACACCGGCGAAGCGGTCGGGGTGCAGGGCGACGGTCTGCGCGATGAGGTTGTTGTTGGCCTCGATCCACCAGTGCACGACCTGGTCGGGCTTGGTGGAGTGCATCTGGTGGAACGGACGCGGCGAGATCAGCTGCATGTCCGTGCCGACGCCGTCCATGATCGCGATATTGCCCGCGGCGGCCTCGGCCACGGCGGCGTCACTGACGCCGAGCGCGGGGCGGTAGCGGCCGCCCGCGGCGAGCAGGTTCGCGCGGTAGGCGTAGAAGACAGGGGGTGCGACCACATGGGCGTGGCTGTCGATGATCACGAGTACTCCTCGATAGAGGTCCCGACCTCAGGTTTCGTGCAGGCTATAGGCTATGAGGTGACAGAGGCAACCGTTCGCCGGGGTTCCGGAAATGACTGAGGGGCGGACACCATGTGTCCGCCCCTCAGTGCCGCCGTACCGGCGAAAGCCCTACCCGTCCGCGTCGATCGCCGAGTGGTCGATGCGCTCGAAGGACGCCGAGACATGCTCCAGCATCAGCCGGGCGGCCTCCTCCGACTCGCCCGCGACGAACGCGTCCACGATCAGCCGGTGTTCGTCGATGGCGACCTTCACCTGCTCCTCGTCCCGCAGCGTCGCCACGCGGTACCGGTCGCAGCGGTCCCAGAGGTTGTCGAGGATCTGCACCAGCACGGCGTTGCCGCAGGAGCTGTACATCGCGCGATGCATCGCGCGGTTGGAGTGCAGGCCCTCGACGGGGGTCTGGTCCATCTCCGCCAGCACCAGCAGCTTCTTGATCTCCTTGCGCTGCTCCGGCGTCGCCACCCGGGCGCCGAGCGCGACGGCCTTCGGGTCGAGCTCCATCCGGACGTTGTACGTGTCCTTGAGCTGCTCGAGGTCGAGCGGCGCCACCACCGTGTTACGGTGCCGCCGGCTGATGACGAGGTCCTCGGACTCCAGCAGCCGCAGCGCCTCGCGGACCGGGGTCGTCGACAGCCCGAGCCGGACGGCGAGGGCCTCCTGGTCGATGATCATCCCCGGCCGGAGCACGCCCTCGACGATGTCCTTGCGGATGATCTTGTAGGCGATCTCGGTCTTCGTGAGCGCGACGTACGGCATAGCGACAGCGTCACTCATGGTCACCATCCCGGGGACTCGACCGGACCGGCCCTCAACTCTCGGCAGGTCATAGGCCATAGATTTTCGTGGGTCAACATTACAGCACGGGGGGTGTCCACCTGACCCAGCCTTGCCACCGGAAATTCTACAGGCTATACAATCTGCGGACCCAGACGGGGCGATCAAGGAGACGCAGATGAGGTTCGCCAGGGCGAGCGTGATGACCGGTCCCCGGACCATGGAGATCCGTGAGTTCCCGCTCCCGGCACTCGAGCCGGACGACGGTCTGCTGAAGGTGGAGGCCGCCGGCGTCTGCGGCTCGGACGTCAAGTCCTTCTTCGGCGACCTGTCGCCGCGGATCCTCGGCCACGAGAACGTCGGCACCGTCTCGGCCATCGGCCGCAGCGCGGCGCAGCGCTGGGGGCTGGCGGAGGGCGACCGCGTCGTACTGGAGGAGTACCTCCCGTGCGGGCACTGCGACTTCTGCCGCTCCTCGGAGTTCCGCCTGTGCCTCGACTCCGACCCCTCGACGAACCCCTCGGCGCTGCGCTTCGGCCGTACGCCGCTGACGGTGGCGCCGTCGCTGTGGGGCGGCTTCAGCGACTACCTCTACCTCCACCCCCGTACGGTCGCGCACCGCCTCCCCACCCATGTCCCCGCCGTCGAGGCCTCCCTCGCGCTGCCGATCTCCAACGGCTACGAGTGGGTGTACCGCGAGGGCCGCGTCCGCCCCGGCGACGTCGTCGTCATCCTCGGCCCCGGCCAGCAGGGCCTCGGCGCGACGATCGCGGCCAAGGCGGCCGGCGCCGGGCTCGTGATCGTCACCGGGCTCGCCCGGGACAAGGAACGCCTCGAGGTGGCACGGGCCTTCGGCGCGGACCACACGCTGTACGCGGACGACACGGACGTCCTCGAGCGGATCCGGGAGCTGACGAACGGTTCGTACGCCGACGTCGTGGTCGATACGGCCGCCGGGAACGAGTCGACGCTCTCCCTGGCGCTGGACGCGGTACGTAAACGGGGCAAGGTGATCGTCGCGGCGGCGGCGATGAGACCGCTGGACGGACTCGACTTCTTCAAGATCAACCGCAAGTACCTGACGGTGCAGGGTGTGCGCGGACACAGCTACCAGGCCGTCGAGTGGGCCATCGACCTGATCGCGGGCGGGCGTTACCCCCTGCATCTGATGTGCTCGCTCGAAGTCGGCATCGACCACGCCGACCAGGCCATCCTCGCCACGGCGGGCGAGGGCCCGACGCCGGCCATCCACGCCTCCGTCGTACCGGCGTGAGCACCTCCGGCTCCACCTCCGTCCTCTGGAAGATAGCCCCGTCGGCGCTGCTGCCCGCCCTCGTCTACGAGATAGGCAACGGCGCCGTCGCCCCGATCATCCCCCTCGCGGCCCTGGCCTCCGGCGCCTCGACGACGACGGCCGCCCTGATGGCGGCGATGACGGGCATCGGCCGCATCCTCGGCGACGTACCGGCGGCGAAGCTGGCCGACCGGGTCGGGGACCGCCGGGCGATGTCGATCGCGGCGGCGGTCACGGCGCTGTGCTGGCTGGCGTGCCTGGTGACGACGTCGCTGGTCGCGCTGGGCATCGCGCTGCTCGTGGTCGGCGCCTGCAACTCGACCTTCTACCTGGCCCGGCAGAACTACGTCGCCGAGGTCGTGGCGATCACGATGCGCGCCCGCGCCCTGTCCACCCTGGCGGGCGCGCATCGGATCGGCCTGTTCGCGGGCCCGTTCCTGGGCGCGGGGGCGATCACGCTCGGCGGCCTGCGGGCGGCGTTCGCGATCGGCGTGCTCGCGACGCTGGCGACGGGCCTGTGCCTCCTGTTCATCCGCGACCTCGACCTCTCCGGCGACCGCCCCCACCACGTCCGCGGCGCCCGGGGCGCCCGCGCGATATTCCGCGACCACCGCTCGCTCTTCCTCTCCCTGGGCCTGATGGTCGCCACGGTCGGCGCGGTCCGGGCGACGCGGCAGATCGTCCTCCCCCTCTGGGCGGACGAGATCGGCCTCAGCGCGACGGTCACGAGCCTCGTCTTCGGCATCGCGAACATGGTCGACATGTCCCTTTTCTACCCGGCCGGCCACGTCATGGACCGCTGGGGCCGCCTGGCGGTCGCGGTCCCGGCGATGTCGTTGCTGGGCCTGGGCCTGATAGCGCTCCCCTTCACCCAGGAGGTCATCGGCTTCACGCTGGTGGCGGCGGCGATGAGCTTCGGCAACGGAATCGGCTCGGGAATCATGATGACGCTGGGCGCGGACGCGGCCCCCCACGACAACCGCACGACGTTCCTCTCGGTCTGGCGCCTGCTGAGCGACACGGGCCAGGCGCTGGGCCCGGTAATCCCCGCGGCGTGCGCGGCGGCGGCCACGCTGTCGGTGGGGATCGGCCTGGTGGGCTCACTGGGGATCGTGGCGGCGGTGGGCCTGGCACGGTGGGTGCCGCGGTACTCGACGTACGCGACGCCGTCGGCGGCCCGGCGGCAGAGGGAGGCGGCGGGGCGGGGGGAGGGTTGACGTCAGAAGAACCAGACGACGAGCCGCACGTTCTCCGCACCGTGGAGCTCCCCGAGGGTCCGCATGATGCTCCGGACGGGCGCCCAGTGGGTCTCATCCCCGGCGACCGACTCCCGGCTCCTCGTACCCGAACCGTCGCTCTCACTCCAGTCGGCGGCGACGAGCTCGTCCCAGCCGATCCAGGTGGTGCCGAACCCGTCCGACTCAGGCGCCGTCGCCTGAGTTCTCCCGCCCGCACGGGAACTCCGTCGCGACGCCGACCCCGCCCCAGTAACCTGGGCCTCTCGCAGAGCAGGGGGTCGAAACCGTGCGGCGAAAGACACCGCAGGAGAAGAAGCGGCTCAGCTACGTCAAGGACCGCCGCAACAACTACGGCGAGAACGACAAGAGCTCACGCAAGAACATCCGCCGCAACAAGCACATCCCCAACAGCGCCAACCGCCGCCGCGCCCAGACCTCCCTGGCCGCTCTCCTGGGCTCCCCCGACGACGTACGCGCCGAGTCCGTCGAGGACCGCATGAACAGCCGCCGCCCACGGTCGTGGAAGAAGTGGCCCGACGCCCCACTGGGCGTCATGCTCGTGGGCAGGCTGCAGCGACGCACCCGCAAGGGCATGACGGACGGCGAGGTCATGGCTGATCGCGTAAACAGGGTGCGCGGGCGATCGGGGGTGCGGGCCTGACTCCGCACGGGGACCGTCGGAGCGAATGGGTTCGGCTTCGCGCAGACCCCGACACCAGCGTTGCCCATCCCAGAGGATTTACCCGAGCCAGACGACGCGCACGATCGAGATCACCAGGGCACGCTCAGGCTCCAGGTACATGAAGAAGCCTCGGCCGCCGAAAATGTTCGGCGTACGCAGACCGCCACCGTGCACAGGACCGCGGCCCGCCGCCGCGGCGGCATAACCGAGTACTGCCGACTGCTCGGCAAGTCGCTCGACCTCGGCGACCACCTATCGGGGAAGTCCGGCAATGACGTGGCCGGCATCAGGGTTGCGATGCCAGGTCCAGACGTCACTCACCCGGCGATCTCCCGCTGCGCCTCCGCCAGGATCTGCTGAATCTCCGTCCCCAGGAGGGCCAGCTCGTCCGTCGCGGTCGCCTCGTCTGCCGCCGCCTCCAGCCGGCGAAGCCGAGCCGCACGATCGGGACGGCGCTGTATCGCCACAAACTCGCCCCAGTACTGGAGAAAGGCATGCAGCGGGGTGATCGTGCTCTGCGCGGCAGCCTGCTCGACCGCCCGGTCCAAATGCTCGGCGAAGGCTGACAGCTGAGCGGGAGCAAGGTGCGCGACGGCCGATCGCAGCGCCGCCGGCGTGAGCGCGGGGATGGCGATCAGCGGGGCCGACGAGGTAACGGGCTGACCGGTCATTGCTTGCTCTCCTGACGGCGGACGAACAGCCTGCATACTGGTCGCCCCTGCCTCCGAGGGACAGCACCCATCGTATTCACCCCACACCGCCGACGGGTCGCGCCCGGGAGAGGTGACCACGCACGGAACTAGTCCCACCGGGTGTCAGTCCGTCTCGGGGGGCAGCTCCCGGACCACGAACGTACCCATCCCCGGCGGGGAGACCACAAGCCCGTCCTCACGCAGCTTGACCAGGACTTTCCTCGCGGTGACGTTGGCGATCCCGAACTCGGCCTGAATATCCAGCAGGGAGGGGATCCGCTGTCCGGGCGGGTACGTCCCGGCGCGGATCCTCGCCGTGATGACCTCGTGCACCTGCTCCCAGCGGGAGCGCAGGGGATCCCATTCCATAGCCGCACGGTAGGTGGGTACAGCCTCCGAGGCGACCGATAGCCTGGCGCGGCAGCTATAGCCGGGTATAGCCTACCTAGGGAAACAAGGAGCCCCGGTGCCGCTGCCACGACCCGGGGCGCAGCCGACAGCAAAGGGGCTGACGACATGACAGAGCCTACGGCGTCCCGGGACGAGGGAACGAGTCATCCGACGCCGCACCGGCTCGCGGACCGGCCACCGGTCGACGTAGCCACGATCCGCACCACTATCCGCCAGGCCACCGACCACCCCACCGTGCCGACACCGGAACGCCTCGATGACCTGACTGGGCGTCTACGCAGGCACATCGGACGCCTTCTCGGCGAATTGGACGAGCGTTCCGACTGCGAGCACGACCAGCGCGTCATCGTCCGCGAGGCCGCATGCCTGGTGCGGATGGAACCGCCCCGCGGGCAGAACCGCAGGGAACGCTGGTCGCACATCGGCATTCTCGCGGCGTCGTGCAAGGGAGTTCTGCGCTGCTGGGAGGCCCAGCAGTCCCGGGGCGGGGACGTCCGGTGACCAGCTCGCCGAAGTCGCCCCGGCCTCGATGCACATACTGCTGGACGCCCGATCCGCCGTTGAAGGTGCTGGGGTCGACCGTCGTCGAGCAGTCATCCGGCCCAGGCGCCGCGGCGCCGTACTACGGATGCGGACCCTGCGTGGAGAACCGCCGGCGCATGGCCGTCCCAGGGTCTACGTAAGGATCCCCGTTCACCGGTCGGAAGCATGGGGCGGGAGTCGCTGCTGGGCTCCCGCCCCGAGCGACTGTTTCGGTACTGCCGCGCTCACGTCCTTCGAAAGCCTCGATCACGTTGGCGAGGATCGGAACCATTGATCTCGTCCGCCCACACTTGAAGAGTGGCTCTCATGACGGCGATCTCCTCGGCGTCGAGACCGTAGGGACTGAACTGCGCGTCGTCGAAGCGGTCCACGGCCAGGAGCGCCTGGGCGAACATGGTTCGCTCGAATCCGCGGTCCCGTTCCTCGGCCAGGGTCAGCAGTTCGTGCCCCGCGTATCGGCCGGAGGCCAGCGCGGCGGTCACGTCGATGTAGTCGCGTGGAGCCGCCCTGGTGAAGACGGTGACGACCTTGCCGGCCACGGCATCATCGGGGTGCAGGACCGGTCCGAGGTCCAGGACCACGGGAGGCCGGGCACGCCAGTCGTAGCCCATCTCCACTTTGGCGGCACGCCCGTATTCGTCGGTGACATGAAGCCGGGCGAACATCTCGGCCATCCGCTCCGCCCGCACCTCCAGCCCGTCCTCCTGGTACGCCTGCTCAACAGCGGTGACCGCTACGGCGAAGCCGTGCGGATCCGCCTGGTCCGTAAACAGGTCGACGTCGTCGGAGATCCTGCGGAGAAACCCGTTCGCCTCGACGGCATATCCACCGGCGAGCACGAATCCGCGGTCACGGGAGGCGCCGAGCCCGAGCTGGGTGAGACGAACCTGCAGCGCATCCACGCGGGAATGCTAGGCGGCCGGGCCGAGCACCGGACCCAACTCGGGGAAACGCGCCAGCCAGAGCCGCTTGACCTGCGGCGGAAGCCACAACCGCGGCCACAACCGCACCAGCAGCCCGGCGTTGAGGTACTCCGCCAACTGCTCGGCACGCGCCGCCTCCCGGATGACGGTCTCATACAGCACACGCCGATCGGAATCGGAGTCCAGGCGGTAGGCCCGCTTCGGTCCCCAGTCCAGGGCGGTGGGCAGCTCGACGACACCCGTCACCGGCCCGACAAGCGCTCCCAGCGTCCCGGGGACCATGTAGGGACGGATGTCCGCATAGCCACGGTGGCCCATGCCCCGAGTATGGCTCCTCCCCTGCGCGATATCGCTCACCGGGCGCCCGTCTGCCGACGGGTAACCGAACCCGACAGGTAGTAATAGTTGCTGTACTACACTGACCTCATGAAGTCACCCCGCCCCGGCAGCACGGAGAACATCTCCATCTCGATGCCCTCGGACCTCGTCGGCGCCTTGCGCACGCGCACCGGCAAGAGGGGTGTGTCCGCCTATGTGACCGCCGCGGTCCGGCATCAGCTGGCGATGGACGGCCTCGCCGAGATCGTGGCCGCCTACGAGGCCGAGCACGAGCCGCTGAGCGAAGCCGAGATCCAGGCGGCGCAGCGCGATCTGTTCGGTGACGTCCAGCAGCCGTACGCCTCCGACGACAGCGCCGCATGAAGGTGCCCGTAGCCAGGTCCCTCGTCCTGGATTCACAGGCGCTGTCGCTCCTCCTCCGCAACGACCGCCAGATGATCACCCGGATCGAGGCCTCGCGCCGCGCAGGCGTGCCCGTGCTCCTGTCCGCCCTCACGATCGTGGAAGCCGTCCACGGAAAAACGGACACCGCACGCCTGCACTGGCTGCTCTCCCGCCTCCAGGTCCTGGACGTCACCCAGGCGGACAGCCTCACCGCCGTGCGGTTGCTGCTCGACGCGGGCGGCCTGCACGGCCACAAGTACGCCATCGACGCCCTCGTCGCCGCGATGGCACTCCGCGCCCCGGCCCCCGCGCTGGTACTGACCTCGGACCGGGACGACTGGCTCAAGCTCTGTGGCGACCGCGTACAGATCAAAGACGTCTGACCCGACCTCTCGGGCGAACCACGGGGCGAAAAAGGGCCCCGGAGACGTCCCCCGAGCCCTCGACCGCCGAAAGCAAAAGGCCTCCGCCGCAGGTCACTTGAGGTGCTGCGGCGAAGGCCGACGGTAGGCCGTGTGGGACTCGAACCCACAACCAATGGATTAAAAGTCCACTGCTCTGCCAATTGAGCTAACGGCCCGCGCCCGGCAAGCATAGCCCGAGGGGTACCCCCGTCCGCGAACCAGTTTGGGGTTCGGTGGGGACGGTGCTCAGGGGTGGGGTGGCTGGGTGGCGGAGGGTGGGCGTGGGATGGCGGGTCGGTGGTGGGGCTTGCCCTCGTATCCTGCACAGCGGTGCCGCGGGACGAGGAGGGGCCGTGGAGGGTGTGGAGCCGTTCGGGGTGGTTTTGCGGGGGTTGCGGCAGCGGGCCTGGATGACCATGGAGGAGCTCGCCGGGCGTTCCGGGGTCAGTGTGCGGGCCATCGGGGACATGGAGCGCGGGCGCAGTCGCGTGCCGCAGCGGCGGACCGTCGTGGCGCTGGCCGAGGGGCTGGGGCTCGGGGAGGCGGAGCGGGACGGGCTGGTCGGTGCGGCGCGGGCCGCGCGGCCCGTGCGGGAGGCCGGCGCGGGCGGGGGGATGGCGCTTCCCCGGACCGTGGGGGACTTCACCGGGCGGGAGCGGGAGTTGGCGCGTCTGCGGGCGCACGCCGCGGCCGGCGCGCCCGTCGTGGTCGTCTCCGGTCCCCCGGGGTGCGGGAAGACCACCCTGGCGCTCCACGCCGCCGCCGAGCTCGCGGACGGTGACCCCTGCCTCGTCGCCGACCTGCACGGCGTCGACGGCGCCGTCGCCACGGACGAGGTGCTCCTCAGGCTGCTGAAGGCCCTCGGGGTGCCCGACCACCGGCTCCCGGCCGAGGAGGCGGAGCGCGCCGGGCTGCTGCGCGAGCTGCTGGCCGAGCGCCGGTGCCTGGTCGTACTGGACAACGCCCGGGACGAGGCCCAGGTCCGCGCCCTGCTGCCCGCGGCGGGGCCGAGTCTGGTGCTGGTCACCAGCCGGCGTCCCCTGACCGGGCTGGCGGACGTGGCGCGGCTGCCCCTGGCGGTCATGACGCGGGACGAGGCCGGCCTGCTGCTGCGCCGCATCCTGGGCGAGGCCCGCGCCGGCGCGGAGCCGGAGAACGTGGCGCGGCTGGTGGAGCTCTGCGGGCGGCTGCCCCTGGCGCTGCGGGTGGCCGCGAACTGGCTGACCGTACGGTCGGGGTGGCGCGTGGAGCAGCTCGTGCGCCGGCTGGCGGACGAGGAGCGCCGGCTGGGGGCGCTGAGCGCCGGTGACGTACGGGTGGAGGCCGCGTTCGAGCTCTCGTACCGGCAGCTCACCGGGCAGGCGGCGCGCATGCTGCGGCTGCTGGGCCTGGTCCCGGTGCCGGATCCGAGCGCCGACTACGCCGCCGCACTCACCGCGACCGAGGTGTCCGAGGCCGAGGACGTACTGGAGGAGCTGGTCGAGGCGGGACTGCTGCAGGCCACGTACACCGGGCGCTACCAGCTGCACGACCTGCTGCGGCTGTTCGGCCGCTCCCGGCCGGCGCCGGAGGGCGAGCGGGAGGCCGCCGAGGAGCGGCTGCGGACATGGCTGCTGGACACGGCCACAGCGGCCGGCCGCCGCTTCAAGCCGGGATACGACACAGGACCCACCGACCACGCCCGCGCCTGGCTCCAGCAGGAGGCCCCCGCCTGGCTCGCCGCCCTGCGCGACGCGGCGGCCCGCGGGGAGTACGCGCGGGTGGTGGAGACCGCGGACGCCATGGAGTGGTTCTGCGGCATGTGGGTCTTCTGGGGCCACTGGCCGGAGGTGTTCCGGCTGTCGAGCGAGGCGGCGGGAAGACTGGGGGACCCGAAACTGCGGGCCGTCCACATCAACTGCCACTGCTGGTCCCTCCTCGCCTGCGAGTCCCGCTACCGCGAGGCCGTCGGCCGGGCCGGCGAGGCGCTGGAGTGCGCCCGCCGCGCGGGGGATCTCGCCCAGCAGGCGTCGGCGCTGGCGCACGCGGCCTGGGGGCACGAGATGCTGGGCGAGTACGAGCGGGCCGCGGACACCTCGCGGGCCTCCCTCGAGCTGTACGAGAAGGCCGACGACCGCGCCGGCTGGGTCCAGGCCCTGATCACGTACGGGTCCACGCTGCGGCTGCTCGGCCGGCCGGAGGAGGCGCTGGCCGAGCACGGCCGGGTGATCGCCTTCCTCGACGCGCCGGACTGCCCGGTGGGCGAGCACGTCGCGGACCTCACCCGGACGCACGCGAGCCTGGCCCTGGGGCTGGATCACGGCGCCCTGCGCCGGTGGGAGGAGGCGGCCGGGAGCTTCCGCGACGCGGTGGCGCGGTCCCGGCGGACGGGGCTCGCGCACGCGAAGGGGCAGTCGCTGGTGCGGCTCGGGGAGGCGCTCGCCGAGCTGGGGGAGGTCACACAGGCGCGGGAGTGTCTGCGGGAGGCGCTGGCGCTGGGGGACGAGACCGACACGGTGTACCGGGAGCTGGCGCGGGAGCTGCTCGAATCGCTGGGCTGAGCGGGTGCGTTGGCGGGCAATACCCCGGTCTTCGTACGGCAAACCCCCGCGCGCCCCCCGTACTACCGTCGAGCCGACAGACCACCGATCCGCGAGGCGGGTACGCCATGACTCACCCCAAGACCTCGGTCACCCACGAGGTCACCGCCCACCTCGCCGTCGCGGCCGAACCGCCCGTACCCATGCCCGCGGAGCTGCACTTCGACCGCCGGGACCCGTACGCCGTGCGCCTGTCCGTCGGATCGACGTCCCTCGGCACCGTCGACTGGGTGTTCGCCCGCGACCTCCTCGCGCAGGGGCTGCACTGGGAGGCCGGCACGGGGGACGTCGTGGTGGCCCCCCGGTTCGACGGCCGGGTGCGGATCGTCGTACGGACCCGGGCGGGGGCGGCCGCGCTGGACATCGACGTACCGGCGGTGGAGCGGTTCCTGGAGCGGACCTGGCGGGTCGTGCCGCTGGGCGCGGAGGGGCGGCACCTCGAGCTCGACCGGGTGGTGACCGAGCTGCTGTCGGGCAGCCGGTAGCTCAGCCGCCGTGCTGGTGCAGCGCCACATGCACGGTGTCGAGCGCCTGTACGAGCGCGGCGCGGGCGGCGGCCGTGTCGCGCAGCGGATCCAGGACCATGAACCCGTGGATCGTCCCGTGATACCGCATGGACACCACCGCCACCCCCGCCGCGCGCAGCTTCGCCGCGTACGCCTCGCCCTCGTCCCGTACGACGTCCGCCTCCCCCGTCAGCACCAGCGCCGGGGGCAGCCCCGCGAGCTGCTCGACGGACGCCCGCAGCGGGGACGCGGTGATCTCCCGGCGGCGCTCGGTGTCGGGCAGGTACTGGTCCCAGAACCAGCGCATGGCGTCCCGCCCCAGGAAGTAGCCCTCCGCGAACCGCCGGTACGAGGGCGTGTCGAAGTCGGCGTCGGTGACCGGGCAGAGCAGCACCTGCTGCACCAGCCGTACGGTCCCCCGCTCCTTGGCCAGCAGCGTCAGCGCGGCGACCAGATTGGCCCCGGCGGAGTCCCCGACGGCGGCCATCCGGCCGCCGTCCAGCCCGATCGCCGCCCCGTGGCCGCCGATCCACTCGGCGACGGCGTAGCACTGCTCGAGGGCGACGGGGTAGCGGGCCTCGGGGGCGCGCTCGTAGTCGACGAAAACCACGGCGGCGTCCGCCCCGAGGGCGAACGCGTCCACGAGCCGGGCGTGGGTCCGGACATCGCCCAGCACCCAGCCCAGCCCGTGCAGAAACAGCACGACGGGCAGCGGCCCGTCGGTGTCCGCGGGCCGGACCACCTGCACGCGGACATGCCCGGTGGGCCCACCGGGCAGCGAGTACCACTCGACGGAGAGCGCCCCCGGGTCGACGGGGTCGTCGTGGCTCTGCAGCAGGTCCAGCGCCCGGCGCGCGCGCTCCGGGTCACGGAGCGGCGGGCAGGGGTGCTTGTCCAGGAACGCGCTGGTCCGGGGGTCCAGAACCAGGTCGTGCGGTGGTGCGGCGTCGGTCACACGGCCTCCTGAAGGGCCGCGTGCGCGGCACGGGGCTCCTCGGTACGCAGGCTGCGCCATTCCCTCGGGGACACCCCGTACGCGGCGCGGAAGACCCGGCTGAAGTGCGCGGGGTTGACGAAGCCCCAGCGCTGCGCGACGGCCGAGACGGTGGGGGTCGTACGGCCGCGGCGGGCCAGCTCCCGGCCGCACTCCTCCAGCCGCCGCTGCTGGATGAGCCGGGCGACAGTGGTGCCCTCGCCCTGGAACAGCCGGTGCAGATAGCGCACGGAGATCCGGTGGGCGCGGGCGATGCTCTCCGGGGAGAGGTCGGGGTCGCCGAGGTTGCGGTTGATGTGCTCGCGGACGCGGACCAGCAGATGGCTGCGGGCGGTGTCCGTACCGCCGTCGCCGGGGTGGGCGCGTTCGGCGATGAGGGTGGCGAAGAGGTCGACGACGTTGCCGGCCAGCCGGTCCGCGACGTCCGGCTGGTAGTCGCCGCCGGAGGACGCCAGCGCGTCCAGGAACGGCAGCAGCATCGCCCCGATGCCGCCGTCGGTGCCGATGGCGCTGCCGGTGACCTGGCGCAGGTTGCTCTCGGCGACGCCGAGGACCTGACGGGGGAGCTGGAAGACGTGGGTGGTGAAGCGGTGGGGGTAGTCGAAGGTGTACGGGCGGGTCGTGTCGTACACCACGAGGTCCCCCTCGCCGACCTCCGCCCGCCGCCCGTCCTGGACGACGGTGGCGGTGCCGGAGACCTGGACGCCGACGGCGAAGAGGTCCTGCCGGCTCCGGGACCCGGCGATGAGGGCGGGGGTGCGGGCGACGCGCTCGGCGTCGGCCTGCAGCGTGGAGACCTGGAGGTAGCCGAGGCGGCGGCTGGCGATCCGGCCGTCGAAGGGACCGGCGTCGCGCGGGGCGACGGTCATCGGTACGAGTGTCCGGCTCACCGCGTTGTTCCAGTACGCGACCTTGTCCCCGTCCGGCACGGAGTCCGTCGTCAACACCAGGCTCAACTTGCTGCTCCCCTCTCGAAACGGTGACCGCGGGCCGAGGGCTCCCGCCCTTATGCCTCAGCCAACCAGGGGAGGGGTCGGGGCTCCAGGCAGAACCGGAGGCAGAAACTGCCGCCGCTTTTGCGGAGGGGGCACGTGTGGTGTGCCTCGCGGCCGCTCCCGGAGAGGGGAGCGGCCGCGGGAGGGGTCAGACGTCCGGGGTTTCCATGGGGTTGCTCATCGCCGCCATCTGCGTGTCCGTCACCGCCCCCTCGAACGCCCGGACCTCGTCGACGCTTCCGGTGAGCCAGTCGCCCCAGATGCCGGCGGTCGAGGTACGGCCCACCTGCAGGCCGCCCGTGGCGCGCCAGGCGTCGGTGCCGGCCAGGGGGACCGTGCTCCGGAGTTCGCCGTTGACGTACAGCCGGAGTTCGTCGGCGGAGGCGTCGTAGACGGCGCCCACGTGGCTCGGCTGGTGGTCCCACAGGCCCGCGGCGAACAGGGTCGTCGTCTCGGCCTCCGCGCTGTCCTCGTGGGCCACCGTCAGCCGTACGCGGTGTTCCGCGCCGTCCCAGCGCAGGTCGACGGCGTTGGTGTGCTCGCCCGGCAGGGACAGCAGCGCCATATCGCGGTCCGGGGTCTCGGGGACCACGAACAGCATGCTCAGCGACCAGCTCCGGGACGTGTCGATCACCGGGGCGTCGGTCGCCGCGTAGTCACCGTCGCCGTGGAGCACGAGGTGACCGGAGCCGGCGATGACCCAGTCCGGCGACGGGCACAGCGGGTCGTACGGGTCCACGCACGCCGCCGAGTCGCCGGTGTAGACGGAGGCGCCGCCGCCCAGACGCAGCGGCTGACCGCCGTCGTACTCCGGGACCACGCCACCGGGAGCGGCGTTGAGCTGCCAGTACCCGCGCCGCACGGCGACGCGCTCGGCGAGCACGGGCACCTCCGGCGCGACGACCATCCGGTCCCACACCCGCACGTCGGCCAGCGCCCCCGCCCAGTGGTGACCGTAGGCCCCGGCGTCCAGCGCCCGGCCCAGCTGCAGGTCACCGGGGGACTTCGTGGCCCGTACGGTCACGGGATCCCCGGCCACGCTCCCGTTCACGTACAGCGTCGCGGTGTCCTTCTCGGCGTCGTACACCCCCGTGAGGTGAGTCCACTCACCGGCGGACGCGGCGCCGCCCTCGGCTCGTACGACGTCCCCCGACCGGGAGTCGGGCAGCCCGAACGACCACCGCGCGACACCGTCGGCACCGGTGTGCGTCCCCAGGGCGAAGGCGGCCCCGCCGTCCCCGTCCCGGCTCACGGCGGCCGCGTCGCCGGTGGACGAGGGGGACACCCAGGCGCTCACCGAGAAGTCGTCGCCGGTGTCCACGGCCTGGACGCCCGGGGCGAGGTACGCCCCGGCGGAGCCGTCGAGTTCGGCGGCCACGGTGTACGGGGTGCCGGAGGGGCCGGCCGCCCCGAAGGTCACGCCGTCACCGGCGACCGCGGGGTGCTCTCCGGCGTCGGGGGCGGCCTGGGTGGAGCCGGCGGGGTCGGCGAGCCGCCAGGCGGCCACGGGGGCGCGGGCGGAGCCGACGCGGAAGAGGTACGTGGCGGGGGCTGACGCGGTGCCCGCCCGGTCCACCGCCTGGGCGTAGAGGACGGCCGTGCCCGCCCGCTGCGGAACCCAGTCGACGGTGACGGGGTCCCCGGGCCCGGCTGTCTCGACGACGTGATCGGCGTCGCCTGCCACGTAGTACACGTAGGCGACCACGTCGTCCGAGGGGGAGTCGAGGGTGAAGTGCCCGCGCTCACCCACGCCACCGGACCAGGTGTCGCCCCCCTCCGGGTACTCAGCCGATGTCACTACGGGGGACGCCGGGCCGGCCGGATCGTAGACGAACTCGCAGCGCCCCAGGTCATCGGCGTCGCTCCACGGCCCCCAGACCTCGCCGTCGAAAGCACGGACACGCCAGTCGATCACTGTGTCGCCCGGGATCTCGTCGGAGAGCGGCATGCTGAATTCGCTGCCGCTCCTCATCTCCGTGGTGTCGTACGTACGGACCTGACGTGTCCTCTGCTCGTCGCGCCAGGAGATCTCGAACTGGGCGGAGACCCGCGCGGAGTAATCCTGATCGCGGAGCACGGCCCGCAGCGTGGGCCTGGAGTTGACGTAGGGGCGTTTCGCCCCCGACGCACAGGACCTGAAGCCCGTCGTCAGCTCGGCGGCGACCGGCTGATCCGGCGGCCGGTTCTCCGCCGCCGACGCCTGCGCGGGCGCCAGGGCGACGGTCAGTGCGGCGAGCGTCGTGACGACGAGCGCGCGGGTGCGGCCTGACGAGGCCAAGGGTCATCCCCTCCTGGGACTGGGTGTGGGTGTGCGGAAGTCCGGGCCGGAGGGTGTGGGCCCCGCCCTGCGCGAGCGTCGGGAGCGTATCAACGAGGTCTGACATGTCCCCACCGAAATAATGACGGATGCCCCGGTGGGGACCACCGGGGCATCCGAAGGTGAGCAGCGGGTCAGAAGACCCCGAGATACGTCCAGCCAGTGGCGATCTTCGTCTTGGACGAGAACCCGCCCTTGCCGTTCCCGTTGTTGCGGTACAGCACCCCGCTCTTGTCCCGTACGACGAGATCCGCCTTCCCGTCCCCGGTGATGTCGCCCGCACCGATCAGCGAGACGTACGACCCGCCCCACCCGGAGAAGATCTTCACCCGCTCCTTGAACTGCCCGGTGCCGAGCCCCGCGTACCAGTACAGCGTCCCGTCCTTGTGCCGCGTCAGCAGATCCCCGTGCCCGTCACCGTTCAGGTCACCCGCCCCCGCGATCAGGTTGTACGCCGCCCACCCCGTCCGGATCCGCACGCCGGCCTTGAGCTTGCCGGCGCCGTTGTCGGCAAAGAGGTAGAGGTCGCCGGTCGAGGACTTGCGGGCCAGCAGGTCGGCGCGGCCGTCGCCCGTCAGGTCGCCGGGGGTGGTGAGGACGTTGTAGGCGTTCCAGCCGGTGCCCAGGGTGGCGTGGGTGCTTCCCGGGGAGTAGATGCCGTTGCACTTGCCGTCGTAGCGGCGCAGTTCGCCGCCGGGCATCCGGACCAGCAGTTCGGCGCAGCGGTCGCCGTTCATGTCCCCGAACGGGACGGCGACGGTCCCGGCGGACCAGCCGGTGCCGGTCTCCTTGGTCGGGAACGTCCCGTTGCCCCCGCCCTCGTGGGTCGTGAGGCCGCCCTTGGAGTTGAGGGTCACGATGTCACCGTAGTAGGCGCCCCTCTGGTCGTGATGCCCCTGACGCCCGTGCCCGAGGGTGAAGGTGCCGGAGACGGCGGCCGTACCGGCGCCATCGACGGGGGTCGCGGTCACGGTCCAGGTGTACGGGCCGGAGAGGACGTACTGACCGTCGTCCCCCTTGCCGTCCCAGACGACATCGACCTCGGCGCCGGGACCACCGCGGACGGTGCGCACCGTCCGGCCGGCGCGGTCCTTGAGCGTGAGGGCCCAGTTCGCGGGTCGGCTCAGCTGCCAGGTGCTCGCCCAGACCCGAGGGTCCTCGAAGGCCCAGGGATACGGGTAGTCCACCTCGGACTCGATCTTCGTCAGGGGCTCGGCCGGCACCCCGCTGGGCACGACGTGGATCGCCTGGTCCGGCCCCAGATACGCGATGTCCCCGCCGAACTTGTCGACCGCCCACGTCTGCCGCCGCTGGTCCGCCGTCCGCCCCGCCGGCAGATCGGCCACCTCACGGGTGACGCCGGAACGGAACTCGGTGAGCATCAGCTTCCCGGCGGTCCGGTCGTGCCGGACCAGATAACCGTCGCTCACCAGGGCCGGCCCCGACGGCACGGAGATCTTCCGGCCCGCCGTCCGGTCGTACACCCCGGCCGGGCCATCGGCCCCGCAGCTCCAGTAGAGCCAGCGGCCCACGACCTGGAGCTCCTTGATGACGCAGGGGGCGCCGGTCGCGACGGTCCCGGTGACCTTCTGCTGCTCGAGGTCGGTCACGGTGACCACGCCGGCGGTCGTGCTCGCGTTCCACAGGCCCGCGCCCCACAGCGAACCGGCGCCGGTCTTGCGGGTCAGCGAGTTCGCGTCGGTGGGGTGGTAGCGGGCGTAGTCGTCGGCGTACTGCTTCGCGGTGGACGCGACGTCGTAGACGTAGTACCGCCCGGTGACGTCCGTGATCCGCATGCCGGAGCCGGATTCGGCGCCGGGCGACAACGAGTTCTTGCTGATCAGGAGATGGAACCGATCGGTCCCGTCGGGCTGAACGGCGACGACCCCGGTGTCCCCGTTCCCGTTCCCCCGCAGCATCACGCACGCGCCCGCCTCGCAGGGCTCCGTCTTCATCCCGATGGCGAAGGTCTCGTACACGGGGGCGGCCACCGACGTCGCGTCGGGGGACACCAGCCGGGTCACGACGGCCTGGTCACCGCTGGGCGCCGTCTCCACGCTGTGCAGCACGCCACCGGCGAAGTCGAGCCCCCACACCCCGCCGGTCGGAATCACGACCCCCGGCTCCTCGGCCCGCGCGGACGCGGGCAGCCCGAGCCCCGCGACGGCGACGAGCCCGGCGGTGGCCGCGGCGGCGCGGCGCAGCAGATGTCGCATCAGAAGACCCCCCAGGTAGATCCAGCCGGTGGCGAGCCGGGTCTTGGACGAGAAGCCGCCCCTGCCGTTGCCGCCGTCGCGGTACAGCACGCCGTCCACGTCTCCCACGCCAACGGCGGAGGAGTACGAGCGGACGAATATTAAGCCAGGATTCAACTTCCGGAAGGTCATTTCCGGTTACTCGTTCGAACCGACCGCCAGCACTTCATGTCCGCGACATTCTGAACATGTTCAGTTATAGTACGGCTCTCGGGGAGGGGAGAACGGGGGACGCCGAAGGGCCCGGCACATGCCGGGCCCTTCGGGGATATATCTCGGTGCTACGCGTCAGCCGTTGCGCTTCCAGCGCGGCTTGTCCTCGCGGCGGTTGCCGCCGCCGAACGAGCCCGAGCGGTGGTCGTCGCGGCGGCCGTACGGGCGGTCGCCGCCGGTGCGGTGGCTGCCGCCCTGCGCCGGGCGGCCGTCGCGGCGGTCGCGGTTGTACGGACGGTCGCCGCCCGTGCGGCGGTCGTTGTCGCGGTGGAAGCCGCCCCGGTCGTCGCGGCGGTCGAAGCCACGGTCCCGGTTGAACGGACGGTCGCCGTCACGGCGGTCGTTGTCCCGGCGAAAGCCCGGACGGTCGTTGTCCCGACGGAAGCCACCCCGGTCGTCACGGCGGTCGAAACCGCGGTCACGGTTGAACGGACGGTCGCCGTCACGGCGGTCGTTGTCCCGGCGAAAGCCCGGACGGTCGTTGTCCCGACGGAACCCGCCCCGGTCGTCACGGCGGTCGTCGCGGCGGTCGAAGCCGCGGTCCCGGTTGTACGGACGCTCGTTGTCGCGACGGAAGCCGTCACGGCGGTCGTCACGACGGTCGTCACGGCGGTCGAAGCCACGGTCCCGGTTGTACGGACGCTCGTTGTCGCGACGGAAGCCGTCCCGGCGGTCGTCCCGACGCTCGAAACCACGGTCCCGCCGCTCGAAGTTGCCCCGCTCGTCGCGGCGCTCCTCCGCCGGCCGGCTCGCGGGCCGGGTCTCCTCGACCTCGGCCACAGGCTCGGACACCACGGCGGCCTCGGCGGCGACAACCGCCTCGTCCTCCCGCAGCGTCACGACCGGCGCCGGCTCCTCGCCGCGCTCACGCGCCGCGCGCCCGGCCAGCGAGTCGGCCTCCTGGCGCAGTTCGGTCGCCCGGCGGGTGGCCCGCTCCAGCTCCTTGGACAGCGACGCCACCTCGCGCTCCGCCTGCTTGGCGGCGTTGGCGACGGACTCCGCCTGCACCTCGGTCATCGACCGGGCGCCCGTGATCTCCGCGACCTCCGGGTCGAACTCGCGGCCGGACACGATGTGCCGGCTGGCGTCGACGCCCGCGTCCTCCATCAGCCGGAAGATGCCCTTGCGCTGGTGCGGCAGCGCCAGCGAGACGACCGCGCCGGACTGGCCGGCCCGGGCCGTACGGCCGGAGCGGTGCAGGTAGTCCTTGTGGTCCCCGGCGGGGTCCACGTTCAGCACCAGGTCGATGCCGTCGACGTGGATACCGCGGGCGGCGACGTCGGTGGCCACCAGGCAGTTGACGTAACCGTCCTTGAAGTCCGCCAGGGTCCGCGTCCGCGCGCCCTGCGTCATGCCGCCGTGCAGCGCGTCGGCGCGCACCCCGGCCTCGCGCAGCTGCTCGGCGACCCGGTCGGCGCCCAGCTGGGTGCGGACGAAGATGATGGTGCGGCCCTTGCGGGACGCGATGGCCGCCGTCACCGGGGCCTTGTCCTTCGGCTTCACGACGAAGACGTGGTGGGTCATCGTGGTGACCGCGCCGGCCGACGGGTCGACCTCGTGGCTGACCGGGTCGACGAGGTAGCGCTTGACCAGGGTGTCGATCTCCTTCTCCAGCGTCGCGGAGAAGAGCATCCGCTGACCGCCGGCCGGGATCTGGTCGAGCAGCTCGGTGACCTCGGGCAGGAAGCCCAGGTCGGCCATCTGGTCGGCCTCGTCGAGGATCGCGACCTGGGTCTGGTCGAGGGAGCAGGCGCCGCGGTCGATGACGTCACGCAGCCGGCCCGGGGTGGCGACGAGGATGTCGACGCCGCGCTCGAGGGCGTAGATCTGGTTGCCCATCGACGTACCGCCGCAGACGACCTTCATCTTCAGGCCGAGGACGTCGCCGTACGGCTGCAGCGCGTCGGCGACCTGCATGGCGAGCTCACGCGTCGGGGTGAGGATCAGGCCGCGGGGGCGCTTCTTCTCGGTGTGGCCGCCGGCCAGCGTGGTCAGCAGCGGCAGGCCGAAGGACAGCGTCTTGCCGGAGCCGGTGCGGCCACGGCCCAGGATGTCCTTGCCGGCCATGGCGTCCGGGATGGTCGCGGCCTGGATGGGGAACGGGGTGGTGACACCGTTCTGGGCGAGCTTGCGGACGATCTGCTCGGGCAGGCCGAGGTCGGCGAACGTCAGCTCGGGGGCGCTCTCGGAGATCTCTACGACCTCGTCCTGGGCAGGAGCGAGCGCATCGGTACTGGAAAAGGACATGCGAAACGAAACCTCTCGGAGTCATCGGCACGCGCCCACGACTCCGCGGCAAAAGTCACGCACGACCGCCTCTATGCGGTCAGCCACGGCTAGGCAAAGGAACGCGCCACACGGCGCGCTTCGGGTTCACGGCGCCGGGCAAATGGGATCAAACGATCTACCACGATACGCACAGGATGGCACCGAGTGCAAATCGGCCCGGTTGACCTGCGCGGATGTCAAGGCCAACGGTCGGCTTCCCGGCCCAAAACCCGGTTGCTCACTGTAGCCCACGTCCACCCGCAGCAGGGTAAGAGCTAACCGCTGTCCCCATACCACCCCAGGCGGCTCCCCTGACTCACGCCGTCCCGCCGCCCGCGTCCCCCACCGGCGGCTCCGTCGGCTCCGGGGGTGCCGCCGTCGTCGGGTCCGGCTCCGGTGTGGGGAGGTCCGTCGGGGTCGCCTCCGCCAACCACTCCACGGCCGCCGGGGCGATCGGGGCGGCGCTGCACAG
>NZ_WEGJ01000002.1 GCF_009604385.1 Streptomyces smaragdinus | reverse complement strand
CCTCGTCGGCTTCTACGGCGACCGAATCGACCTCGACGGACTACCCCTCGCCACGAACGAGTGACCAACTAGAACTAAACCCCCAAGACGTCAAAGAAAGGGCATACACAAAACTCAAGACATTCCCGCCACCGCACGATCACCGTGTCCGATGGATCTATCGTCCGGGACTGGGGTGTTCAGGGCAGTAAGGCGGAGGCCCTCCGCCCGGGACACGTCGAGCCGGTAGTTCGGCTGCTCTGTGAGCATCAGGATATGTCGGCGAGGACGACCCGCGCTCGTCCCGGCGTGGGGTGGGTCGCCCGACGGTCCGGAAGGCTGAAGCCGGCCCCGTCTGCCCGGCGCGTCAAGTCATAGAGACCTCCGCGAACCCGAACCAGCATGCGGGAACATACGGGCATGATCACCATTCATCTGAAGTACGAGATCGACGCCGACAAGCTCGAGGACTTCGAAGAGTACGGCCGCCGCTGGGTTGGGCTCGTCAACCGCTTCGGCGGGACGCACCACGGCTACTTCCTGCCGAGTGAAGGCGACAGCGACATCGCCTACGCCCTCTTCTCCTTTCCCAGTCTCGCCGCGTACGAGCAGTACCGTACGGACAGCACGACCGACCCGGAATGCCAGGAGGCCTTCGCACTGGCTCGCAGCACCCGCTGCATCAAGCGGTACGAGCGCCGCTTCCTACGGCCGCTCGACGTCACGCTTTGAGCCGGCGACGCGGCGGGCACCCGTGGCCACAGGGGCGCGGTGGTGGGAGACAGGGCACCCATCGGGCTGTTCACACCAAGGAACCTCGCGGGCAGGGATGGCAAATTCGTCAACGAACTGCCGTAGCTGCTCATTGCAGGTGACATCACTACAAACTGGCGCCGCTTCTCTCTGCCGAGTGAGTTTCGGTCGGGGTGCCCGGACAGAAACCCTGCCACCGTTCCCGGGCCGTCGCACTTTGTTGCCTTTCGGAGTCCACATAGATCCTGCGGCAGTCCTGAACAGGGGTCAAAACAGGTGGTGGGACTGACTGCCGCTGCAGACGGCCCGGCAACCGGTTCCACTGGCTTTCCCTGCCCGGGGTTCGCACTGTGGTGCTTCCGCTGTAGGAGAGGGCCCCTCTACACCGCGGGCTCACGGTGTAGAGGGGCCCTCTTTCGTCGGTGAGGTCAGCCGCGGATGCCGAGGAAGGCTCCCTGCAAGGACCCGAGCGCCTGGGCCGGCAGCGGCTCCCGGGTGATGGCACGCTGTCTTCCTGCCCGGTGGCACGCGACGGGCTGTCCCGAATCTCAGAGACTTCTGATCCGGGTCCGTTACCGTCCGGCTCATGCTGCGTGACTACCTGATCATCGGAGCCGGACCGGCCGGGCTTCAGCTCGCTGCGCTGTTCGAGGGCGAGGGCCGTGACTATGTGGTCCTGGAGCGGGGTGAGGGACCGGGAACTTTCTTCCGGACGTTTCCCAGGCATCGTCAACTGATATCGGTCAACAAGGTGCACACCGGTTACGAGAACCCGGAACTTCGGATGCGCATGGACTGGAACTCTTTGCTCAGCGACGATCCGAAGCTGCTGTTCACCCGGTACAGCGACGAGTACTTCCCGTCGGCCGACGATCTCGTGCGCTATCTGGCGGACTTCGCCCGGGAGACCGGCGCCCGTGTGGAATACGAAACGGAAATAGTGCGGATCTCCCGTGCGGACAACGTATTCGAGGTTCTGGATGCGGCAGGGAAGATCCGCCGGGCCCGGAGGATCGTCGTCGCGACCGGAGTGTCACTGCCCTACGTCCCGGATATCTCCGGTATCGAACTGGTGGAGCAGTACGGCGAGTTCGATACGACTCCGGCATCCTTTACCGGGCAGCGGGTACTCGTGATCGGCAAGGGGAATTCCGCGTTCGAGACAGCCGATGCGCTCATGTCGAAGGCCGCTGTGATCCATGTGGCTGGGCCGCACTCCCTGAAGATGGCGTGGAAGACGCACTTCGTCGGTCATCTGCGGGCCGTGAACAACAATTTCCTCGACAGCTACCAGCTCAAGTCGCAGAACGCCGTCATCGACGGCACGGTGGAGAGCATCGAGAAGGCCGCGGGCGGCGGGTTCCGGGTGCTGCTCCGTTACGCCCGCACGGTGGAGAAGCTTCGCGAACTGCACTACGACCGGATCATCGGGTGCACCGGATTCCGGTTCGACGCGGATCCTTTCGACGGGTCGTGTCGGCCCGCGCTGGTCATCAACGACCGGTTCCCCGAGCAGACATCCGCGTACGAGTCGGTAAATGTGCCTGGGCTGTACTTCGCGGGCACGCTGACGCAGCAACGGGACTTCAAGAAGTCCACCAGCGGTTTCATCCACGGCTTCCGCTACGGCGCGCGTGCTCTGCACCGCGTCCTCGGGGCGCGGTACCACGGACAGGCCTGGCCGGCGCGGCGGCTGGATCTGACACCTGAGGCGATCGCGGACGCTTTGGTGCGGCGAGTCAACACCTCCTCGGGGCTGTGGCAGCAGTTCGGGCATCTGGGTGATGCCGTCACCGTGACGGGTGACGAGGTGCTGTATCAGGAGGAGGTCCCGCTCGATCTGGTGGCCGACGGCGGCCTGGGGCTCGCGGGACACCGGTTCGTCGTCGACCTGGAGTACGGGCAGGACCGCGATCACGTGGACCCGTTCGATGTATCGGTGCCGCGGGTCCGGGAGAACGACGTGGAGAACGCGATGCATTCCGACTACCTGCATCCTGTCGTGCGCCACTACCGCGACGGTGTACTCGACGGCACGCACCATTTCGCGGAGAACCTGGAGAATGAGTGGGATCTGCCGGCGGTGCACCGCCGGCCACTCGCGGCGTTCGTGAAGGCGTGCCTTGGCTGAGGAGCCCTTCCCCGGCCGGCTGCTGGATCTCCTCGAGGCGGCCGGGGAACGAACGGTGATGGAGCACGCCGGCCGTCTGGTGTCCGGCCGGTCCCTGCTGGCGGCGGTACGGCGCGTGACCGGCGGGTTGAGGGCCGCGGGCGTGGGGCCGGGGGATGGCGTCGCCATGACGCTGGGGGTGGGGCCGGGGCAGTTGGCCGCCGTTGTCGCCGCGCACACCGTGGGGGCGCGGGTGGTGGGTGTGCGGCCTGGTCTGACACGCCGGCAGGAGGAGTCCCTGACGGCGGACGTCTCGTTCATCGTGACCGACAAGCCCGACGGCGCGGCGATGCTGTGCGTGGGGCGGGTTCTGGCGCTGGAGGTGCTCCTGGGCAGCCGCGACGACGGGATTCGCCCCGTGGTGGCCGCCCGGCCGCAGGACGTGGCTCGGGTGCTGCCCACCTCGGGCAGTACAGGTGAGCCGAAGTCCTGCGCGCAGACTTACGGGGCGATGACCGCGTTGTGGGCGCTGCGGCCCGATGCGTGGCCGCCGGTGATCCGTGAGCTGGCGGGGCGGATGGACCGCTTCCTGGTGTTCGGGACCCTGGCGAGCCAGGTGATGCTGGATTACGGGCTGCTCGCGCTGGCGGGAGGCGGGGTGCTGGTCACGGCCGGCGTGCCGGAGTTCCCGGACGCGCTCGTGCGCCACCGTGCCACGGCCAGTGTGATCACGGTGGCCAGGCTGGCGAGGCTGGTGGCGGCGGTGCGGGAGCAGCCGGTGGACCTGGGGGCGCTGAGGGCGCTGATGCTGTCGGGCTCGCCGCCGCCGCCGGGGCTGCTGCGGGAGGCGGGCGAGTTGCTGGGGCCGGTGGTCTTCCATGGATACGGGCAGACGGAGACCGGCATGATCTCCATGGCGATGCCGGAGGAGGAGCCCGGGGCGCTGGGGGTGCCGGCGGTGGATCTTCAGGTCCGGGATGCGGACGGCAGTTCGTTGCCGCCGGGTGTGGACGGCGAGATCTTCGTCCGCACGCCCGGGCAGGCCAGCGGCTACTGGGGGGATCCGGTGCTGAGCGCGGAGGTGTTCGCCGAGGGCTGGGTGCGGACCCGGGACTTGGGCCGGCTGGACTCGCGCGGTCGGCTGTGGCTGACGGGGCGGACGCGCGATGTCGTCATCGTCAACGCGTATGTGCATCCGCTCGGGCCCGTGGAGCGCCTGCTGGCCGGTCATCCTGCGGTGGCGGAGGCCTACTGCGTCGCGGTGCCCGACGCCGTGGCGGGCGAGGCAGTGCATGCCTTCGTCGTACCGGCGGACGGGTCAGAGGTTCCGCTGCTCGCCGAGTTGCGGGCGCTGGTAGCGGCTGAGCTGGGCGTGGCGTGCGCACCTGCGGCGGTGACGGTGATCCGCGAGGTGCCGCTGACGGCCGCGGGGAAGCCGGACAAGCGTCGGCTGCTGCCGTGACATCCGTACCCGGGGGCCCGCCGCATTCTCGCGCGGCGGGCCCCCGGGGTGTCACGCGGTCGTGGCGGGGGCCGGCTCGCGGAGCGGGGTGTCGTCGGGGAGGGGGTGGCGGCGTTCGATCCACATGAGCAGCGGGGTGGTCATGGTGGTGGTGACGAGGGCGACGACGACGAGCGCGCTGAACATGGCCTGGGTGACGATGCCCGCCTCGAGTCCGAGGTTGAGCGCGATGAGCTGCATGAGCCCGCGTGCGTTCATCAGGGCTCCCACGCGCAGTGCCACGGGTGCGGACTCACCGGCGGCCCGGGCGGCGAGCCAGCAGGCGCCGAATTTGCCGGCGACGGCGAGGAGCACGCACAGGGCGGTGAACAGCAGGACGGATCCGGAGCCGAGGAGTGTGAAGTCGGTGTTGAGCCCGGAATAGGTGAAGAACAGCGGGACGAAGAGCAGGCCGACGGGTCTGACGGTCTCGACGGTCTTGTCGAGCCGTTCGGAGCGGGGGAAGACCACGCCCAGGCTGAAGGCGCCGAAGACGGCGTACAGGCCGATGATGTCGGCGTACCAGGCGACGAGGAACAGTGCGCCGGCGAGGATCAGCAGCAGGTTCTCCGGCGCGGTGCGTTCGGCGAGCCAGACGATGTGGCTGTGCAGGCGCAGCAGTACGGCCATGACGACCACCAGGCCCACGGCGCCCGCGGCGGCGGCGGAGACGAGGCCGGCGGAGCGGTGCGCCATGCTGAGGACACCGGCGAGGAGGACCCAGGCAGCTGCGTCGTCGAGGGCTCCGGAGCCCAGGGAGAGGGAGCCGTGCCGGGTGCCCGACAGTCCTCGTTCGCTGATGATGCGGGCGAGCATGGGGAACGCGGTCACGGCGAGGGCGACGCCGACGAACAGCGCGGAGACTTCCATGGACATGTCGGGGTGCAGGATGCCGGTCCGTTCCCCGGCGGCCACGACGAGGGCAACGCCCAGGAGAACGGGCACGAACATGCCGGCGGCGGAGACGATGCCCGCGGAGCGGGCGATGGTGCGCAGCCGGTCGACGCGGAATTCCCAGCCGACGCGGAACATGAACGCCACGAGGCCGATCTGGCCGACGACATACAGCACCGGCCGCAGTTCCTGCGGGAAGAGAGTGTTCTCGACGCCGGGCAGCAGGGCGCCGAGGACGGACGGGCCAAGGAGTACACCGGCGAGCATCTCGCCGACGACGGGTGGCTGTTTGCCCAGTTGGAGGAGTCTGCTGGTGAGGCGGCAGACGATCAGGATGGCCACGGTGGCGAGGAAGAAGGCGGGGGCGAGTTCGGTGGGACTCATCGGGGTCCTTCGGGGTGGGGGGTCTTGTCCCGGCCGTGGCGGGGTTCGTGCGCGGGGTCGGTGAGGAAGTAGCGGGTGGCCGGCCGGAGGCGGCGGGCGTGCAGCACCATCACCGTGCCGAGCACCAGTTGTCGCAGGCTGCGGGTGATGTCCTCGACCGTGTCCCGTACGGCCATGTAGCGCCGCAGGGCGGCCAGCCGGCGCGGTGCGGCGGGTGTGTCGTGGGGGACGAGCAGGCAGGGGGCCCGGTTGGGGAGGGAGCGGGTGTGGCCGGCAGTGGACTCCAGGCGGAAGCGGCCCAGTACCTCGCGGGTGGCGGCGCGCAGCACGAGGGGGGAGATCCGCCAGGCGGGGCAGGGGCGGTTGGCGGGCATCCCGAAGGGGATGTGACGGGCGTCGCGGGCAGGCCGGGTCTGCCAGCGGTCGGGGTCGAACGTGCCGGGCCGGTCGTACCCGGTGGCGTGGTAGGCGGGGTAGTTGAAGCAGACGACGGTGCCCGCGGGCAGAACCGTGCCCGGGGCAAGGGGGATGTCGGCGGTGGCGATGCGGTGGGCGATGCCGAAGAGCGGGTAGAGACGGAAGGTCTCGTCGAGTACGCGCGAGAAGTACCGGTCGTCGCCCGGATGGTCGGTGAGGCGCTGCTGGATGCCGGGATGCCGGGCGAGGGCGAGGAGCAGGTGGGCGGTGGCCTCGGAGAGCTGGACGACGGCGGTGCCGTAGATGGTGCCCTGGAGGTAGTGGACCTGTTCCTGCGGTGACAGGCATGCCGGCAGCCGGTGCGGCACGTCGGTGCGTCCGCGGAGGTAGTTGGTGAGCCTTGCACGGCGGCGGGGGTGGCGCAGCCCGGTGCACTTGAGAGCGCTGACAACGTCCTCCGCGTGACCGACGATCAGGTCCCTGACATGCGGTGGGCAGGGTTCGCGGAATACCAGCCCGTGGACGTACTCGGCCCACGCGGGCATAACCAGGTCACGCAGCCGCACCAGGCTGATCCGTCCCGGCGGCAGCTCGTCCAGCGCCCGGGCGACCGCTCGCGCGGCAGCGGCCTCGTGGGCGGCCGAACTCCCGGCGAGTATCTCGCGGGTGGCGGCGGCCACCTGTTCGTACCGCTCTCCGGGCTCGAGGTGTTCCTGGTGAACCTCGGGTCCGGGAGAGAGCCAGTACCAGAAGAGGTCCGACAGACCCGCCCCGGCACTGCGCCCGTCAGCCGCCGGGTGGGCGTAGACCTGTTCAAAGACCTCGGGCCCGTGGACGGCGTTGGGGAGGGTCACCGTCCGGTCGCCGTTGACCTTCTCGAAGATCCGTACCCGCAGCGCGACCACCAGGCGGCTCACCACGGCAGGCCCTCCCGGACCACCATGTCGCCGGTGAGGTCCGCGTTGCTCCGGCCGCCGCAGAGCGCGAGGGTGTGATCGTACTCGTCGCACAGGGTCGCCAGCACCTGCCGGACACCGGACTCCCCGCCCGCTGCCAGCCCCCACGCGACGGGGCGCCCGACCCCGACGGCGACCGCGCCGAGCGCGAGGCCGACGGCGATGTCACTGCCCCGGCGGATCCCGCCGTCGAGGAGTACGGGAATCCGGCCGGCGACCGCGCCGGCAACGGCGGGCAGACAGTCGACAGCGGCGGGAACGGCGTCGCACTGACGGCCCCCGTGGTTGGAGACGATCAGACCGGCGGCCCCCCGGTCAGCCGCCAGACGAGCGTCCGCCGGGTGCAGCACTCCCTTGAGAAGGACAGGCAGCGATGTCACACCGAGTATTTCGGTGACCTCCTCCCATCCGATCGCGGGCGACATGGGAATGTCGGTGAGGACATCGGGCGGTGTGCCGGGCAGGCCGCGCATGTTCTCGGCCGCGTAGCCGGGGGGCAGATCCGAGAATCCGTTGCGCAGATCCCGGGTGCGACGGCCGAAGACCGGCGAGTCGACCGTGACGACCAGGGCGCTGCAGCCGGCGTCCTCGGCCCGCCGCACGAGCGCCGCAGTCACCTCGGCGCATGGGTGCGGGTACAGCTGGAACCACACTGCCGGCTCGGCCGCCGTCTCACGGGCCGCGGCGACGACGTCCGCGACCGCGGTGGTCGACGCCACGCCGGTGACCAGTACCGCGCCCTCGGCGGCTGCCGCCCGGGCCGTGGCCCGTTCACCGTCCGGGTGCAGCAGCCGGTGGAACGCCGTCGGCGCCACGACCACCGGCGACGCGCCCGGCGCACCCGGCAGGTCGGCGGCGATGTCCCGGGCCTCGGCGCCGCGCAGCACCCGGGGCAGCAGTGAGTACCGGGCGAACGCCCGCTCGTTGGCCGCCAGTACGCGCTCCTCCCCCGCGCCGCCCGCCACATAGTCGTCGTGCACGGGATCCAGAACGGTGCGGGCGGCCTCCCGGAATGCCTGCAGTGTCACGACGTCACCACGGCGGAAGGTACGAGACGGGGAGCCAGGAACGCGTGCAGCGGTGCCCGGTGGACCTCCTCGCTGTCCCACTCGTTCTCCAGGTTCTCCGTGACATGGTGCTCGCCGGCCGGTCCGCCGTTGTCGTACCAGCGGATGACCGGATGCAGATAGCGGCCGTCCAGGCCCATCACGTCCTGCTGGGACTTACGTCCGGCGGACACGTCGAACGGGTTCACCCGGTCGTGGTCCGCCCCGTACTCCAGCGTGATCACACCGTACGAGCGCACGGGGCCGAAGTCCCCGTCACGTACCGCGTCGTGCACATGCCCGGTGGGGACCTCTTCCGCGTATCGCAGGGTGCCGTCGGGGGCCATGAGCAGCACGTCGCCCAGGACTCCGAACTGCTGCCACAAGGCGGACGTCCGGTTGATCCGGCCGATGACCGCGTCCGCGGCCTGTCCGGGGTCCGCCCCCACCTCCGTCACCGGCCAGGCCTCCCCGTGGTACCGCTGCCGAAGCGTTCGGTACTGGGCGCGGACGGAGTAGCGGAAGCCGTGGATGAAACCGGTCGTGGCCCTCTTGAAGGTCGGTCCCTGCATGATGGTCCCGGCGAAGTACAGGCCCGGTACGTTGACCGACTCTCCGACCGGGGTCGTCGCCGGAAACCGGTCGTCGATCATCAGCTCCGGGGTGCACGTGGCGTCGAAAAGGGAGGCGTCGAAGCGGAATCCGGTCGCGACGATCACCCGGTCGTAGCGCAGTTCCCGCACGATCTCGTCGACCCGCTCGAAGGCGACCGGCACCCGGAAGCCACCGTCCTCCTCGCGCCTGACGGACCGCACCCGTCCGTCCAGCAGCGCGTTCTGCGACTTGAGCTGGTAGCTGTCGAGGAAGTTGTTGTTCACAGCGCGAAGATGGCCCACGTAGTGTGTCTGCCAGGCCAGACGCAGCGAACCGGAACCGACGAGGTGGATCACCGCCGCGTTCTCCATCAGGCTGTCGGCCGTCTCGAAGGCGGAGTTCCCGCGTCCGAGGATCAGCACCCGCTGCCCGGTGAACGACTCGGGGTCGGTGTCGAAGGTGTCGTAGCGTTCCGCCAGCTCGATCCCCGGAATGTCCGGTACATGCGGCAGGGACACACCTGTCGCGACGACCAGCCGCCGCGCCCGCCAGGTCTGCCCGTCGCCTCCGGCAACGGTGAACACCCCCGCCTCGTCGCGGGACACCCGCGTCACGTCCACGCCGTAGCAAACCCGGGCACCAGTGCGGTTCGCGAAGTCCGAGAGATAGCGGACCATGTCGTCGGCCGCCGGGAAGTAACTGCGGCTGTAGCGGCTGAACAACAGCTCCGGGTCGTCGCTCAGCAAAGAGTTCCAGTCCATCCGCAGCCGCAGTTCCGGATCGTCGTACCCGGTGTGCACCTTGTTGACGGAGATCAGACGGCGGTGCCTGGGGAGCCGCTCGAAGAACGTCCCGGGCCCGCCGCCTCGTTCCAAAACGATGTAGTCGGCGCCGTCGCCCTCGAGGAAGGCGGCCAGCTGGAGTCCTGCGGGGCCCGCTCCAATGATCACGTAGTCGCGCGTCATGAAACGGAAGCTATCCGCCGGATTTCAGAGCGCTCTGAGATTGCCCGCCTACCTTCTCCAGGTGCAGACACCCCAGGACACCCACCGGCTCACCGGCCCCTTCGAGGCCACGGCCCTGCGCCGTGCCGCCACACCGCTGACCGTCGTCGTGGACGCGGCGGCCCGCACCAGAATCGAGGAGGGGCGGCGCCGTTTCCGCGCCCTGCGGCAGGACGACGATAGCCGCATCTACGGTTCCACCACCGGTTTCGGGGCCCTCGCCGGCTACGCCGGCCGCCGCGACGAGGCCGACCAGTGTGACAACACCCTCGCCCACCTCGGCGCCGGCCAGGGTCCCGATCTGCCTGCCGGTATCGTCCGGGCCGCATTGCTGCTGCGAACGTGGTCCCTCGCTCAGGGGCTGTCCGGGGTGTCCGTGCGGGTCGTCGAAGATCTCGCGGCCATGTTCGCCACTGCCTTCACCCCCGCGGTCCCCCGTTACGGATCGGTCGGCGCCAGCGGTGACCTCATCCCGCTCGCCTATGCCACCCAGGCCCTCCGCGGCCGCGGGCACGCCTGGCTCGACGGTCGCCGGATGCCCGCAGCGGAGGCCCTGTCCACCGCCGGACTGAAACCCCTGGAACTTGACGGCCGCGACGCCTTGGCCCTGGTCAACGGTACGTCCGTCACCACTGCCGCACTGGCCCTCGCCCGTGACACCGTCCGTGACGCCCACCGGGCACTCACCGCGCTCACGGCCCTGCTCACCGATCTCATCGGCTGCGACACCGCGTTCCTCGATCCCGGACTGCTCACCGCCTACAACCACCCCGGCGTCTGCCATGCCGGAACCCGGCTGCGGCACCTGCTCACCGGGTGCACTCCGTCGGGCGACCGGCCCCTCCAGGAGCCGTACAGCATCCGATGCACTCCGCAATTGCTCGGAGCCGCGGAGGATGCGCTGCGATACGTCGACTCCGTGATCACCGCCGACATCGGCGGGGTCAGTGACAACCCGCTCTTCCTTCCCGACGACGTCGGACCGGGAAGAACCGTGCACGGCGGGAACTTCTTCGGTCAGCCCGCCGCGTTCGCCGCCGACCTCCTTGCCGTCGTCACCGCTCAGCTCGGCAACCTCGCCGAACGCCAGCTCGACCTGCTCGTCGATCCCACCCGCAACGGAGGCCTGCCACCCATGCTCACCCCGACACCGGGGATCCAGCACGGCCTGCAGGGTGTACAGCTCGCCACCACCGCGTTCGTCGCCGAACTCCGGCGTGCCGCTACACCCGCCGGCATGCAGAGCCTGCCGACCAACCTGCACAACCAGGACGTCGTTCCTTTCGGTACACAAGCCGCCCTTCGCTCGTACGACATGGCAGAGCTCCTCGGACTGCTCTGCGGCTCCCTCGCGCTCGGCCTGCGGCAGGCCTCGCACGCCGGTGCCCGCCGCCCCACCGCTCCGCGGTGCGCAGACCTTCTGGACACGCTGGCCGCCGCGATCGAGCCGGTCGACCCGGACCGGCCGCTGGACAGCGATGTCCGTGCTGCGGCACGGATTGTTCTCACATGGCGCTGAATTCGCATTCGGGCAGCCGGATCGTGAACCGCGCCCCCTTCCCCGGCTGCCCGTCGGCCGTGACGGTGCCGCCGTGGTGGGTGACGACCTCCCGCAAGAGCGCCAGTCCCAGCCCGTAGCGGCCGCCCTCCCCGTTGCTGTGAAAGCGCTCGAACAGCCGCTCGCCCTCGTCCGGCGCGAATCCCGGGCCGGAGTCGGACACCGTGAGCTCCACCATGCCGCGCTGCCGCACGAGTGCCACTTCGACCCGCGCGCCCGGTGCGTGCCGGACCGCGTTCGACAGCAGTTCACCGACTGAGCGACGCAGTGCCGTCTCGACCCCGTTCACCCACAGGGGACCCGGCGGTGCCGTCACAGTAACGGGTTCCGTCTCCTCTGCCACTGACCGGGCCAGCGCCGCCAGATCCACCGGCCGGCACTCCGCCGGCCGCGACGGCCCGCCGGTCAGGCACGCGGACAGCAGCAAGTCGTCCAGGATGTCCCCGAGCTGCCCGAGTGATCCCGTCAACCGGGCCAGCCCCTCCCGGTGCCCGGCTGGCAGCCCTGCCGCGGCAGCCTGGTTCGACAGCATCTGCACCCGTGTGAACGCCTGGGTGACCGGTGTCCGCAACTCGTGACTGGCGTCCGCGACGAAACGGCGCTGCCGGATCAGGGCCTCGGCCAGCGGTGCCACCGACACCCGCCCCAGGACCACCCCCGTCGCGACGGACGCCAGCAGCCCCAGCAACTCCGCGACGCCCAGCGCATACCACAGGTGCGTCCGGTCAGCCAGCTGATACCGCATGTCGAATACCGCCTGGACCACTTGCCCGTCTCTTCGGACCTGCGTGCGTACCAGATAGACCGTGTGGTTGCGCCGCACGGTCCGCTCCACCGCCTCACCGGATCGTCTCGTTGTCTCGAGGTCGGTGCCGAGCGGGAAACCGTCGGGAGCGTTCGCCAGCGGCCGGAAGCCCGGCACGAACAGCCATGTGCACACGGGCGGGTGGACTGGGTCACCCAATGCCGCACCGAACCGAACATCACGCCAGACCTGCTCATCTTGCGCATGACGCATGACCGCATCGGAGACCAGTCCGACCGCCATGACGACCAGGGTGATGAAACCCGCGGTGATCAGCGAGATCCGTATACGCGCGCCGCGCACGGCCTTGCGTTCACCGGCCGTCCATCCCTTCACCGCTCCCCCAGGGTTCCCAGCTGGTAGCCGAACCCACGCACCGTCCGGACCACCCGCCGGCCGAGCTTTCGGCGCAGGTAATACACGTAGGTGTCGACGATGGATAATGCGGGCGCTTCTTCGAACACCGTCCGGCGCAGCTCCGCGCGTGAGTACACGATGCCCGGATGCGCTGCCAGAACCCACAGCAGCAAGAATTCCCGCGCCGCGAGGGCGATCTTCTCCCCGTCGGGCAACTCCACCACACGGTGCCCCACCAACAGTCGCGCGGACCCGATGGGCAGAGTGTCGGCAGCGTCGCCTGCACGGCGACGCAAAGCCCGTAATCGTGCGCTGAGTTCCTCCAGGAGGAAGGGTTTCACCAGATAGTCGTCGGCCCCCGCGTCCAGCCCGTCGACGCGGTCGTGCACCGTTCCCATGGCGGTCAGCACCAGCGCAGGGGTACGGACGGCCCGCGACCGCAGGCGGCCCAGCAGATCGAGTCCGTCGAGCACGGGCAACCGCCGGTCGATGACCAGGACGTCGTACTGTCGGGTCAGCCCGAGATGCAGCCCTCTCTGCCCGTCACCGGCGACATCGACGTGATAGCCCTCCTGCTGCAGCACCTCTGCCAGCATGCCGCCGAGTTCTCGGTCATCCTCGACCAGCAGCAGCCGTGCCGCTCCGGTGGTCTGCCCCCGTCCGGTCATGCCATCTCCCATCCCCTCGCGTGGCCCCTCCCACCCATCCGGCCCCACCCGTTCGTCCCCCGATCCCCACCCCGGCACACCGCACGTCCACGAAGCGGACAGGCCGCCGCCGTCATCCGGCGGCGCCCGGGAGTCTCTGCGGCGCCCCGTGGGTCATCGTGCGCGAGGGCCAACCACGGGGACGTCGTCACCGCACGGAGGATGTCCGGACTCCGTACGGCGTCCCCATCAGCCGCCCGGTCCACGTGGCCGAAGGTTCACCCTGTGCCACGGCGGCGCCGGCCGGCGCCGTCCGCCGGAGATCCGTTCACCGGCGAGCGGACCGTGGCGTCCGGTCGAGGCGGTCCGCCGGATCCCGAGGATCGCGTCGGGCGACACCTCGTAGGAGGTCCCGTGCTGCACGTGTACGACGCCGGGCGTGTTCGGGTGCCGTTCCTCAAGCCGGTGAGAGGCTTCGAGGGGAGCGAGGTGAGTACGGGTACCTGCGATCCCGCCCCGGTGTCCTGGTGGAGACCTGCCCGATCGCCGTCGTGTTCGACGCATGTGACACGCACGCTCAGGACCATGGCCTCAATCTCCGACCACGGGCAAGTCACCGCGCAGCCGCTCTTGCATTGTCTATGACATAACCCATAAGTTACCGACAGGTAGATTCTTTGGCGGATCGCACTGCCACAGGGAAGGCGGCGAACTGGTGAACGCACGCAAGAGGGACAGCCGGAACCTCATGGTCCTCAGTGCCGCCTCCCTGCTGCGCGAATACGGGGCCAGCGCGACCAGTATCGACAAGATCCTCGCCCACAGCGGAGCGCCGCGCGGATCGGTGTACCACCACTTCCCCGGGGGGCGGACGCAGCTCATAGACGAGGCGGTGACGCTGGCGGGAGACTTCATCACCGGTTTGATCGGCGCAGCCGCACAAGTCGACGATCCCGTGGAGGCCGTCGACGCCTTCTTCACGGCATGGCGTGATCAGCTCGCGGAAAGCGGCTTCAGGGCCGGCTGCCCGATCGTGGCCGTAGCCGTGGAGACCAACGACGACGCACCCCAGTTGTCCCGCTCCGCAGCTGCCGTCTTCGCCCGCTGGCAGAGAGACCTCGCGGCCCTCCTCGTCCGGCACGGCCTCACCGAGGAACGCGCCCGCAGACTCGGCGCCTTCATCATCGCCGCGGCCGAAGGCGCGGTCATCATGTGCCGGGCCGAACAGAGCACAGCCCCGATCGAGGCGGCCGCCGCCGAGATCCACGACCTGCTCCTGCACACCCTGGGCGACCGCCCCGGAACCAAATCCGGACCACGGCCGTAACCCGCAGTTCCCGCCCGCCGTCAGCCCATTCCGAAGGAGCCACCATGCCCTCGCTCGACCGTCACGACAACATCTTCGTCCTCGACCTCGGAGACGGGGAGAACCGCTTCCACCCCGACTGGCTCACCGCCGTCGGGGCCGCGCTGGACGAGGTGGAGAAGGCGGAAGGCCCCCGCGCTCTGGTCACCGCCGCCACCGGCAAGTTCTACTCCAACGGCCTCGACCTGGACTGGCTGTTCGCCCACCTCGACCAGCACGAGGACTACGTCGTGTCGGTCCACGAGCTGTTCGCGCGGATGATCTCGCTGCCAGTCGTCACGGTAGCGGCGCTGCAGGGACACACCTTCGCCGCCGGAGCGATGTTCTCCCTCGCTCACGACTTCCGCGTGATGCGTGCCGACCGCGGTTTCTGGTCACTCCCCGAAGCCGACATCAACATCCCCTTCACCTCCGGCATGTCCGCGCTGATCCAGTCCCGGTTGGCACCGCAGACCGCCCATGAGGCCATGCTCACCGCTCGCCGCTACGGCGGCATCGATGCTGCGGCCGCCGGAATCGTCGATCGGTCGGTCGGCGAGGACGTCGTGCGCTCCGCCGCGATCGAGATCGCCCAGGCTCAGGTGAACAAGGCCGGCGACACCCTCGGCACGATCAAGTCCCGCATGTATGCACCGGTCATGGCCGCCTTGCGCAACACCACCCAACCGCTCGGCTGACGGGCACGGCAGTCAAGGCCGGCTCGGCAGGCACAGGCGACGCCAGGCGCATGTGCCGCACGTGGACGGTGTACATACGGGTGTCCGACCGAACGCACCAAGGAACTGTTCTCTTCGAGGAGTCCGCTCGCCATCAGCCCGCTGCGCCGGCGGCAGTGGCGAGAGCGGACCGCCCGTGGGCCACCTCGCCGCCGTGCCGCGCGGGCCCTTGTCCGCGGACGATCCGTACCTGCGGCTCGGGTCCCGGGGTATCACGAGCAATTGCTGCGGGGCCGACCGGCGATTCACCGTCGCGATCCCCGAGCCCCTCACACAGCTCACCGGGCCGGCCGACGCCCCCTCGACTCCCTTCCCGGCACCCCCCGGCACAAATATGTCCCCGCCCGCATCGAACCCATCCCCCCGGAGAACCGGAAAACCTCACCCACAATGCCCCAGCCCCGTCCCCGCCCCGGATCCGACCGGCGCGCAGAGGGCGAACAACCCCGCACGGCCGCAGCGAAAGCCGAGACCGCAGCATCACGGCCCCGAACCGGGGTCGGACAGCTGCCGGCTGCACCGCAGGAGAGAACCACGCCCGCCCGCGACCAGCGGAGACACCCACACCGGTTACCCACATCACACCCCGGCCGGGAGCACATCAGGGCATTTCCGACGATCTTCTGTCAGGAGGTGACACGATCCATGATCGATTCACTGCATCACAGGGACCGCGCCGGCTCCCCGGAAGAACCTGGCCCCGCCCTCGACGAGGAATTCGTCCGGGCGGCGCCCGTAAAAGAGCCGTCGGCCCGCAGCCGCATTCTTGCCGCACAATGGCGACGCCAGGCACCCGAGCCCCGCCCATGGCGGGCCGACAAGCCGCCCGCCGGATGGTTCTTCAGCCGCCCCCGACGCCGGTGGCGGCGCTGCTGACGGATCCCCGGCCGTCGGACGCCGCGCTCCTCGGCCGACGATCCGAAGCCCGCAGGTTCTGACGTGCGAAGGGGGCGCCCCACCACGGTGGGCGCGCCCCCTTCCCGTACGACCTCCTCGGCCGTCCCGTTTCGGGGGACCAGAGCGACTCGGGAAGGAGGCCGGGGCACATGATGCGCCGACGATCACACAGACAGGCCGGCCGACGCGAGCGGGCTTACGTATGAGGTCTTCCGGATTCGTCCGCCGACACAATGCACACGGCGGCGGAAACCCCGGCCGGCATCAACGGCTGCGGAACGCAGGGAGCAACGGGTGACGGCGAAACCGCACGCGGCGCAGTTGTATCGGCACGGACCCTTGAACATGCGCCTCCGCCTTTGGTGCTGACGGTTCATGTAGTGGCGGGGCTCACCAACGCCATGCAGTATGTTCGGTTGCCTGCGGCAGGAGAGTCGTACGCGCTACACCAGTTCGGCTGAGTCGCGTGCGCTGCCTGCCGGAGCCCTGGCAGGAACTCGGACCGCATCGGCCACACGGTCGGCCAATGCCGCCCAGGGGTTGATGCCGCTGCGGAAGGCGTGGGCAGGGCGGGGAACTTCGGAGGACCGCCACCCCCGTCTCCCGGACACCGCCGCCGAGACGGCGCCGGGGGACGCCACGTGAACCTGCGCATCGACCTCGCGTGGATCCTGGCCGTGGCGCAGCAGATCCCGAGAGACCCCCGGGTCGTCGACTGCGGCGTCCCGGTCAACGGGGGACGCACGCCACCGGGCGGAGATCCTCGACCACGAGGTCTACCCCGACGGTCACCCCGGCCTGGACACCGCCCTCCCCCTTTCCTGCGGCAGATCGGCCTGGGCCAAGGGACCGGCACCAGAAGCGGGGGAAAGATTCCTTCAGACACCACGCACGAATGCTTGCCCGCTCTGTCCGGCGTTCCGTCCGGATGATCTGCGGAATGGAGGGGATGTGGATGGACGAGGCCGCGGCGGACGATCACGCGGGAGAGTCAGTGAAGCAGCCGCGGCCCGGCCAGATACCTTCCTCAGAGCCCACTACCGCAGACTCGTCGAACATCGGGGCCACAAGAAAGCCGTCGTCGCGGTGGCCTGGCCGATGTTGGCGATCGTCTGGCGCATCACCAACGACCCCGTCCCCCGCATCGAAGACCTCGGGCCCGACCACCACCAACGCCTGATCAACCCGGCCGGCGAAACCCAAACTCTCGTCCGCCAGCTCCAGGCTCTCGGCCACCAGGTCACCCTCACTTCCACAGAAATGCGGCTGAGTGCCACAGCCCCTTCATGCCCCTCCGTCGGCAGACGCCGCCCGGACACTGCTGCCCACCCGCCTGATTCTGGAATTTTCCAGTTCAGAGGGTGCTCAGCGCCGCCAGGGCACGCGAACGGGCACGTCCCGTTCCGAGTAGGTCCGTGAGGCGATCGGCACCGGTTGAGGGCACTCGGCCCCCGCTGTTCGCGGGGGCCAAGGCCGCGCTGTTCGCAGTCAGGATTCGGCAGCGTCCTTCATCGAGGCATGAGCTTCCTCAACCGTAGCCGAGTAGAGGCCCAGCATCGGACGGAGGACCACAGGGTTGTCGGTCGGGAAGCGGCGGGCGCCGGACTGGGGCATGTGGTCGGCGTTCGCGAGTACTTCCAGGGTGTCGAGGTGGGCGCCGTCCTTCGCGCCGGTGGGGTTGAGGTCCGTCACCGCATACGCCGACGTGCCCGCGTACAGCGGATAGGCGGGGGCACCGCCGAGGCCACCGGGGGGGCTGGAACGCATGGCTGTCGCTGGTGGCGTTGGCTGCCGGGGCGTTGGCGGAGGTGTCGCCGTCCCCCGTTGCGCCGTTGCCGGCAGGCTGCTGTCCGGCCCCGCCACCGCCGGAGCCCGGTTGGGGCACAGGGGGCGTGGTGTCGTCGGACGCTCGGGTCTTGCCGGGCTCGCAGGCGGTGAGCAGCAGGGCGGACAGGCCGAGAGCGGCGGCAGACGACCAGAAGGTTGCGATCCCCCGCCTCCGGCACCGTGTCCTGCTGCAGAGGGATGACCGGTAGTTTCGGGGGCCCGGCCGAGATTGATGTCGCGCTTTGGCAGAGTGGTGGGCATGGAACCGTTGAGAGGTCAGGATCCCAGGCGCCTGGGCGACTTCATACTGCTCGCCAGGCTGGGCAGTGGCGGCATGGGGCGGGTGTACCTGGGGCGGTCGCCGGGCGGGATACAGGTGGCGATCAAGGTGATCCGCGAGGACTTCGCGGACGACTCCGACGTCCTGGCCCGATTCCGCCGTGAGGTGGCGACCGTACGTGCGGTGCGCAGCCCGTATACCGCACGCCTCGTCAGCGCTTCCCTGGAGTCGCCCTATTGGCTGGCGACGGAATTCGTGCCGGGTCCCACGCTGCTCATGGCATCACGCGGTGCGCCTCTCGAACCCGCCCTGTACACCGGGGTGTTCGCGGCACTGGCGGAAGCGCTGGCCGAGGTGCACGGGCACGGCGTGGTGCATCGGGATGTCAAGCCGCACAACGTCATCCTGGCCGCAGGAGGTCCACAGCTGATCGACTTCGGTATCGCCCGGGCAGGGACGGACACGAAACTCACCCGTACGGGGCAGACGCCCGGCACTCCCGGTTACACCGCACCCGAGGTGTTGCTGGGCGGTGAAGCAAGTCCGGCGGCGGACGTGTTCGCGCTCGGTGCGACGATGGCGGCTGCCGCGACGGGCCGGGCTCCTTACGGTGCCGGGGAGTGGCCGGCCGTGAGCTACCGGGTTGTGCACGGGGAGATCGACGTCGGCGGGGTGGAACTCGGGCTGGCCGAACTCATCCGGCAGTGCGTCGATCGGGAACCGGCTCGGCGGCCGGACCCGCTGGAGATCGTCCGCCGGTGCGGTGTGACGTACGCACTGGCGGAGTTGCCGTCGTATCGGCGGCTGTCCGAGACATCGCCTTTGGCGGTCCCGCCGACGCCCCTGCGACGGCGTCGGCGCCGGGCTCCCCTGATGGCCGCGATCGCCGCGGCCGCCGGAGTGCTCGCGGCGACGACGGTATGGCTGCTGCCGGAGGGCGGTGGTGCCGCGACAGCCGACTCGCCGACCGCCTGCGCGACCAGTTCCCCGTCCGAGTCCGTTTCCGGCGGCGATGGCAGCCGGGAGACTCTGACGATCGGGATCGCGCCCGATGATTCGGCCATGAGCTGGTGCACCCGGACCGGGGAATACGTCGGTTTCGAGGTCGACATCGCCCGCTACATCGCCGGCGAACTCGGCCTCTCCCCCGAGAAGGACATCGTGTGGCGGGAATTACCTGCTTCCGGCGGTACGGATCTCGTGGCGAGCGGCGCCGTCGATTTCGCCGTAGCCCGCTTTCCCATGGGCCATGAGCGGGGCGGAGTTGGCTTCGTGGGCCCCTACCTCTCCGTCCACCAGGATCTTCTGACCCGCGCCGATGACAAGATCGCCGATGTCACGGCCCTCAACAATCGCAAGCTGTGCGCGGTCACCGGCTCCACCTCCGCACAGGCCGTGAAGGAGAAGGCGCCCGGCGTGGACATCGTGGATCACGCCACGTACACGGATTGCCTCACCGCACTGGACGGCGGCAAGGTCGATGCCGTCACCGCGGACGACGGCGTCCTGGCCGGCTACGCCAACAGTCACGGACAACCCTTCGCCTACCGACTGAGTGGACTGGATTTCAGCACTACCTCGTACGGAGTCGCAGTTTCCGCCGACAGGGCCGAGCTGCGCCGGTCCATCGACAAGGCGATCGGCCGGATGATCGCGAACGGTTCCTGGCGCGCGGCTGTCGAACGCAATCTCCGGGGCGTGGACAACTACGACCCCCAGCCGCCCGATCAGGCCGCGGAGACCGGCTGACCCGGGCGCGGATCGTTCCTCGCAGGGCATTCGGAGATGGCCGATCCCGGACATGTTCACTGCCGGGCGAGCATTCCTGCTGCTGGGTGGAAGGCAAGCGGAACGCTCGCGCGCTCGTTGGTCTTCGGATCGAGAATGGCGGGCCAGTCGGGTCGGACCGGCTGCCATGCACCGATCGCCCCGAGGCGCAGACTCGGCATGGTGAACGCGCCGCCGGCCTTTGTGGGTGGGAATGTCCGGCAGGGCAGACCGCGTCGCGGTCCAGGGCCTGGGGATCGGCAGGCAACCGTGCTGCCGGCGGATGCAACCGACGCGGAACCGTGCGACTTCGTCGCTGCGTTGCCCACCGAACAGCCAGGTCAAGGAGATGGCCCGGATCAGCTCGGCTGGACAGGTGCGGCCGTCCGCAGTCGATAGAACTTCCGACTCGACATTCAGGCCAGCCCACAAGACCTCGGCCCAAGACGCCGTTCGCGATCATGCCCGTCCGGGCTCATGAGGGCCTGAACACTGCGGCTCCTCCGGACTGCGACAGCACTCCGTGACATGCGGGCGAGTGGCGTCGTTGACCGGGGCGAGGCGGATGAGATCCAGCCACATCCCCCACCAGCGTGTCCCCCCTGCCGTTTCTCCCTCAGCCACCACTCGCAGAAGGTGGTCGGCATGCACCGCCTCGTCCGGGACTTCCGCCATGGTGCCGTTCCTGTCCCGGTCTGCGTAGAGGCCGGGACAGGAACGGCGGGTTTCAGCTGACCGACTGGGCGGGGACGGTGAGGGGGCCCATCCGCAGGGTGACGCTGTCCGCCTCCTGCGCTCCTGGTGGCAGCGGGCCGATCTCCGCCGGCTTGCCGGGCTGGGTCAGATCCGCGCGGTAGACCTTGCCGGGGCCGCCGCGGGTGTCGCCGCCGGCGAGTATGTACAGCGCCGTACGGTCCGCGGATACGGCGCGGGTGAGGATCTCGCGGTCCGAGGGGGGTGCGACCTCCGCCGCGACCGGGACCTGCGGGTACGGGTACGGGCTGTCCGAGGCCGGGTGGGCTGCGTCGGCGATCAGGTCCGCGGGGAACTTCAGGGTGAAGAATCCGGCCGACTCGCACAGCAGTTCCGTCTCACTCAGCCATGTGACCGGTGAGCACATCGTCGGTCCGTTCGTACCCTGCGGGGTGACGACGGTCGCCGGCGGGCGGTCCTTGGAGTAGTGGCCGCCGTCGGGCAGTGCCCCCAGCGAGTCGTACCGCTTGCCCACGGGCTCCAGCGACAGTCCGTCGTTGATCTTGCGGACGACGAGTCCGCCGCTGGGGTGCACCGGCGCGGCGCATGGCACCGCGAGGTCCTCCACCGCCTGGTACCAGCCGTCGAGCTCGGCGTCCTCGTAACACGCGCCGCTGACTTCATGCTTGGTCACCTTGCCGGCCGCGTCGGCCCGCTGGTACTCGTCGCCGCGTACGAACCAGAACGAACCGTCGGCCGCGAATCCAGGGTTTTGGTCCAGGACTTCCTCCGCCGCGTAGTCCGATGCGGACGCCGCCTGGGTGAGGTCCTCGAACGAGCTGTCGTCCAGATTCACCCAGCCCACGCCGTGTACCGCGCTGCCCGACATCTGGTCCGGCCATTTGACGCCGATGGCCAGCCGTTTCCCGTCCGGCGACAGCGGGCTCAGTCCCGGGGAGCACGGATCGGCGAGGGCGGCGTCGGTACCGCCGGCCTTCTTCGCCAGCTGGTCGAGCGTGGGCTTGAGTTCCGTGAATGACACCTGTGCGACGGGCTTGCGGAAGTCCTCGTCGTAGGCGGTGGCTGTCCAGTCCAGTCCAGGATTCCGGTGCACACGACTGGGCCCTCGTGGGAGAAGACCTTCCGCAGTCTCTGCGCCGCTCCGCCGAAGCCTGCCTGTGCCCTTCCTCCGTTCTCCTGCGCCAACTCGTCGGGGGTGCCCGCGGCGCTCTCGCCGTCGTTCCCGCAGCCCGCCGCTCCCATGGCCAGCGCCAGTCCCGCCAGCGCCGCCATCGTTACTCGTGTGAATCGCACCTTGTCCCCGCCGTATCCGTTCGGTCGGGGGCGCCGGGACGGTCCCGGACTCCCCGGCAGATCAAGGTAGATGAAAGGACAACCATGTCCGACGGTGAGATCGATCCGTGATCAAACGCGCACACGATCAAGACAAAGTCAGCCTGCCCCGAAGATCGGGCTGCGGGTGAGGCCGAGCAGGCGGAGTATGCGGTCCATCAGGTCCTCGAATACCGCGTCGTATTCGTGGTAGGCGAAGTCCAGATGCCGGTTCGCCGCCATGCAGACCACGCCGTAGACCTGCCGCCAGCAGGTGAACATCAGATACGCGACGCCCACCGGCTGGTCCGGGCACACGCTGCGCCCGTACACGACGATCTGCGGCAGCAGGGCGGGCGTGATGTCGGTCTCGGCCGGCGGGATCAGGCCGTGCTCACGGACGAGGCGGTCGAAGAGCGCGGCGAAGACGCCTCCCAGGCGCTCCGCGAGCGCGACCGGGATCGCTCCGCCCGAGGTGGAGATACGCGCGAACTGGGCACCCATCACGAGGTCGAATTCGGGCCGGTTGGCCAGTGACCAGTCCAGGACCGCCCGGCATCCCGCATGGATCTGGGCGCTGACACCGTGGCTCTCGTACCGGGCGGCGGCCTGCTCGACAGTGCTGGAGAACTCCTCGACGAGGAGGTGGTAGACGGCCCGTACGACCCCTTCCCGGCCGCCTTCGAAGTGCCGGTACAGCGCCGGCGGAGTGACGCCGACGGCGCGTGCGACGGCGGAGAGCGTCAGGTTCTCCGGGCCGCCCGCGGCGAGCAGTTCGCGGGCGGTGCGCACCGCCTCCTCGCGCAGTTCGAGGCGCTGGCGTTCCCGGCGGGAGAGCGGGGCGTCGGAATGGTCGTCGCTGGTCGGCCCTGGCATGTCTGCTCCCGTCGGTGGTCCGCGGCCGGCGCGGTGACCGGCCGGGCTTGCGCTGCAGACATGTTATGTGGTTAAAGATGCCAACGAAGTAATGCCCTTTTACTTTCTATGCAGTTGTTACGACTGAAGGGGGACCACGGCATGCGTGTGTCATCGAGCGGTGGAGTCCGTACGGCCGCAGCGGCGCTGGCCGCCGCGCTGCTCCTGGCAGGATGCGGATCGAACGACGCACCGGTACCCGGCCGGGACGATCCGGCCGGGGCGGGCTCACCGGCCGGGCCGACACTCGCGGAACTCGGACCGGCACTGGCGAAGGTGCTGGCCGCGGACGGTCCGGTGCTGTGCTGGCTGGACGAGGGGGACAACTGGCACGCAGACGCGTACGACACGGACTTCCGCAAGATCGTCGCCTCCGCCGACTACACCCCCCTCACCCAGCCCCTGGCACAGATCGCCGCCAAGGCCCAGGTGGAGCCCGACGCGGTCGTGGTCGTGGACCCGTGCGGCGGCGGGACGCATCCGGACCTCAGCCCCGTGTCACCGGACGGCAAGGAGATCGCCGTTCAGGTCGGGGACGGGATCAGCGGGCACATCGGCCGCCTCGACGTCGCCACCGGGGAATTCACCGACGTCTCCGCGGCCCAGGAGGGCGACGGGTACGCGACCGAGGACGTCAACCAGCAGGACCCGGGGTTCACACCCGACGGCACGCTGTGGTTCCGCGACAACATGGAGATCGCCTCCGTCGACCGCACGGGCCGGCTCACCCACCACAAGATCCGCACCGGCTGCGACGCCGGGTGGTCCGGCGACGACCCGTACTACTTCCGGCCGCTGGGCGACGACGCCGTCCTGTGCCCCGTCGTCCACCCTTCGGGCCGCTTCGCGGCCTGGGGCGACGGCAGCGAACTCGACCTGCGCGTCATCACCGGCAAGGTCGACGACGCCGACCGGATCCCGGGCGAGCCGCCGTACTGGATGGGCCTGCGGACCAATTCCGAGGACTACGCGACCTGCCTCCCGCTGATGTGGCTGTCGGCCACCGAACTGCTCTGCCACGACGGCGGCGGAACGGGTCCCGGCGGGGGCTTCTACACCTTGCGCATCGACCCCGGCCTCGCCCGGGACGACTACGACGTACTCCACACCACGAACCTCGCCGTCAGCCGCGTCATCGCCCCCAAGACCGACCGCGGCATCACCGCGTTCGGCCTGTCGGGCGACCACCGGAACCTCTACCTCCTCGGCGAGGACGACGTCTACCGCGTCGACCTCACCGCGGCCGGCAGTGAACCGCAAAAACTCGGACCCGCACCCGACCACCACCGCGCCACGAACCTCAAGGACAACTTCGTCGCGCCATAACCACACGACACCCGGGGCTGCCTGGGTCGTAGGATGCGGATAGCCGAAGGCGATCGGGGCGAGCCGGCAGAAGTGCTCTCAATCGATCACGAGTTCGGACCGGACATCGCTGCGCGTGTGCTACGGCTTGCGTGCCACCGCGGCGAACTCGTCGACCTCGGGCGCGGTCCCGATCGCGCTGGGGTCGCGTCGCCGGCGCGACAGCGGGCCCAGGCCGGGGTCCAGGATCTCCATCCCGTCGAAGAAGCTCGTGATCAGCTCGGTGGAGCGAACGACCATCGGCGCGGAGCCGCTCTCGTTCCACACCCGCACCGCCTCGTCCGTCCGCTCGCCGTGGATGGCGTTGGCAGTGGACGTCAGGGCCAGGTGGCTGCCCGAGGGCAGGGCATCCCGCAGCCGCTTCATGATCGAGCTGGCTTCTTCGTCGTCGGGGATGAAAATCAGCACGCCGAGCACGGTGCCGGCGATGGGCTGGGTGAGGTCCAGCGTCTTCGCGGCCTCGGTCAGGATCCGGTCGGGATCGCGCAGGTCGGCGTCGATGTAGTCGGTCACGCCTTCGGGGCTCGAGGCGAGCAGGCGCATGCCGGTCGACCTTGTAGTTGTCCTTGCCGCCCAGCCAGTAGTTCGAGACCCGCGCCGGGTGGGAGACCGTGGTATCCGTACCGAATCCGTTCCGGACTCGTCGAGCCTCCAGGAAGCGACCATCGACGAACTGGGCCGCGTCTGGGCCGTCGACACCGACACGGGCGTACGAGCCGAACCTCCCGTACGCCTACGTCGGCATCCGCGGCTGAACTTCCGGGGGCAGCCCCGGTCGGCCTCGTTCCCATCGGTTTCGCAGATTGTTCCCCGGTCATGAAGAGAGTCTTCCTGAACAGTACGTTCTCGCTGGATGCCTGGCGTACATCGTGAACCTTGAAGTCAGGGCGTGGATCGGCTCCGTGGAGAAGGTCGCCAAGGACGCCACGAACGCCGTGGTCGTGGACAGCGCGCCGTAGAAGAGCCCGGTCGTGACAGCAGGGGGCCCCGGCACCGCCAGGGCCCCCTGCTCACGCACCCTGACGGTCCAGAAGGTCACACATGTCCCCGGGCAGATACATGTTCGGGAACAGAGGACCGCCGGGGTCAAGGACGGCCGAGTGGTTCAGATCGCCGACCGGCACCGGAACGTAACCGGCCGACCGGACCAGCTCACTGACGATCGCAAGCGCGCCGGCGTCGTCGGCCGCCACCGCGATCGCCCAGGTATTCGGTTGGCGTACCGCGCGGCTGACCAGCAGTTCGTCAGGCACGTGCGTGAACGCACGCACCACCCGCGCCTGCGGCAGGAGATCCGCCACCCACCGTCCGTGCGGTCGTTCCAGTACTGACCGGATCCGGCCGTCCTCTACGCGGACTCCATTGGCCAGGTCGACGACGACGGTGTCGGGTGTGACAGTGGCCAGCAGTTCGGCGTTGGGCTCGATCGCCGTGTGCGGCAGCGCGATGAAGACAACCTCGCTCCGGGTGATCGCGTGGTTCAGGGAAACGGCCGGAAACGACGATCTGCCCGGCATCCGCGACCCGACGACGACCTCGTGCCCGGCCTTCCCGAGAAGCTCCGCGAGCCCTCGCCCCATGCGCCCGGCGCCAAGAATTCCGATCTTCATGCCGCATCCCTTCGTGGTAACTGTTGATTACCAACACAACGGTAGTAACCATGGAGGCCCGGCAACAGGAGGTACTTCCATGAGCGATAGGCACACCGATGTGACCATGACGGCGCGGTTCAGTGCCGTTGAGTGCTCACTCAAGGACGTTCTTGACCGAATCGGGGACAAGTGGTCGATCCTCGTAGTCGCCGCACTCGCGCGCGAACCGGTTCGGTTTCGCGCTCTGCAGCGCTCGATTGACGGCATCTCGCAGCGCATGCTGACACTCACCCTCCAGCGCCTGGAACGCGACGGCCTCCTCACTCGAACGGTCATCGACATGCGACCCCCGCGCGTCGAGTACGCGCTCACCGCCACCGGCCAGTCGCTGACCATCCCGCTGAGATCGCTCGCCGACTGGGCCGAGGAGCACAGAGGTACCATCACCGCCAGCCGAGCCGCCTGGGACTCCCAGCACAGCTCCTGAAGCAGGAGCGGAAACGGGCGCCACCAGTGTCCTGGCTGGATACGCAGAGGATCCCCGGCGCAGACGGAGCAGTGAGAGAGGTATGGGAACGTCGCAGCCGGAGCTGGCCGAGGTCCAGCGGGAGCACTGGCAGCGGACGTACGACGCGCGCCCTGGGATGCGCGGGGAGGAGCCGTCCGAGCCAGTTGTCCGTGCCGCTGACGTCTTCCGGGGTGCGGGACGCGTGAGGTGCTGGAGCTGGGCGCGGGTCATGGCCGTGACGCGTTGTACTTCGCGCGTGAGGGCTTCTCCGTACGGGCCACGAATTTCAGCCCGGTCGGTCTGGAGCAGCTGCGGCGCAGGGGACGGCGGAGCGGGTCACCCCCGCGGTGCAGGACGTGCGCGAGACCGCTGCGCCGGCGATGCCTCGGTGGACCGGTCACCGATGTCCGCCGGGTGCCGCGCCCCGGTGGCGTCTTCGTCTACACCGTCCGGCGCACGGGCGACGCCCACTTCTGGGCCGGGATTGGGTACAGCGACAACATCTGGGAGCACGGGGGCTTCGCCGTCCACTTCTTCTCCCGCCACCTGGTCGACGCCCTCGCCGACGGCTGGGACCTGGACCAGGTCAAGGCCTTGGAGGAAGACGGCCTGGCCCGGAAGCTGTAGCGACCCGACCCCGGAGGCAGAAGGGGTGTCCGGCCGGATCGAAGAGTACGCGGACACTCTCCTGCGGCTGGAATTCCGCCACCGTAGCGCCCAGGGTCACCGCCTCGGCGACCGCCGAATCCAGATCGCCGACCCGGAAGTCGCCCAGCAAACGGTCCGGCGGCACGCGGGGCCGTCCGGGCCGATACGGGGTACCGGATCGCTTGCATCACGGTGGTGAACTGGGTGAAGTCGTTGGTGCTACCGTCCGTGACGGTGAAGGCGAGCGGGCGGCCCAGGTTGTCGCAGGCCGTGGATCTCGCTGGTCGGCCCGCCAAAACCGCCCCTGGAGCATCCGGGACCCGGACTGCGGAGCCCCGTTACCGTTTTCCTGGCCCCGCAACGGGGCTCCCGGCCTTCGGCCCCGGCATGACTTGGAGCCCCAGTCGATCATGATCGAAAAGGTGGTGCCACCGGATGCCGGAGGCATTGGCAGACCGCTGGTCAGGGGCACGAGCGCTGATCCCGAACCCGGGAAAGGCGGTCTCTTCGTAACGTGGATGCCGGCACGCTGATGCCGCAGGTAGGGCCGGGGAAGTTCGAGCGCGGGAGTCGAGGCGTGACCAACGACAGCATCGACGTCTACCTCGGCCTGGACGTGGGCAAGGGCGAACACCACGCCACCGCGCTCACCCCCTCGGGCAAGACGGTCCTGGACAAGCGGCTGCCCAACACCGAACCGAAGCTACGCGAGATCTTCGCGAAGCTGCAGGCCAAGCATGGGAGAGTGCTGGTGATCGTCGACCAGCCGGCCTCCATAGGCGCGCTGCCCATGGCCGTGGGCCGCACACAAGGCTGCCGTATCGCCTACCTCCCGGGCCTGACGATGCGCCGGATCGCGGACCTCTACCCAGGGGAAACAAAAACCGACGCCCGCGACACGCACGTCATCGCCGATGCGGCCCGCACCATGCCGCACACCCTGCGGTCCATCGAGCTCGCCGACCGTATCGCTCGGGTACATCCCGCCATGCGGCACCGGTCCGAAACCTCCACGCGATCCCGTTCAGCACGGTGCGGTCGTCCAGCCGTTTACGCCCGAGCAAGGACTGAGGCAGAAGCAGCCGGACGAACTCCCACCCGGCATCGGACAGTTCATGGCGATGTATCGCCCCACTGTGATCCACCATTCGTAATCGTTTGAAGACACGCCCCAGCACACCTACACGATCGAGGAGTTGATCGACGGCTCTCCGGTGCCGGGGGCTCACCGGCGCAGCCGTGCGAAGAAACCGGCCAGCTCGTCGGTCGCGGTCAGCGGCAGGACGTGCGCGACATACTGATCCGGTCGCACGACGACGACAACACCACCGCGGTCGATGGCGCGTGCCTCGAAGATGTCGTCCTCCGGCATCACGGCGTAGACCCGTTCGAGGTCGACCAGGGCGAAGGGGCCTGTTCTCGGTTTGAAGACGCCGGGTACCTGGGAGAGTTCGATCGCACGGTGGTCCTGCTGGTAGACGACCTTGAGGTCGAACCAGTCGTGGGGGCGGATGCCCTGCGGGAGTCCGGCCAGCGGCGAGTCGGGGGACGTGGTGAGCCATCTCGCGAGGCCGGCGACCGCGGAGCGGTCGCCGCCGGGCGCCGCCTCGTCCGCGAACACATAGATCCTCCAGCGCCCGTCGGCTGTCGCGTGATGCCCCAGGTGTACGGGATTGGTGTCGGCCACCCGCCGTACCCTGGCGGAGGCGAAGCGCTGCCCGATCGGGAAGCCCTTGGCCAGGTCCTGGTACACCAGCCGGCCGACGATCACCGAGGGGGCGTATTGCGTCCGGAAGCCGGTGCGGAACTCCTCCGTGGACTTGAAGTACTCCGGCAACTCCGCGGCGTCGGCGAATTCGGCGGTCTTCCTGGCCATCATCGCGGACCACGCCATGTCGAAGTCGATCAGGTTCTTCGCGATGATCTTGCGTTCCGCGCCGTACGTGGTGAGCAGTTCCTTCGGCGCCCGGCCGTCCAGGACGTGTCCCAGTTTCCAGCCGAGGTTGAACCCGTCCTGCAGGGAGACGTTCATTCCCTGGCCGCCCTTGGCGCTGTGTGTGTGGCAGGCGTCGCCCAGGATGAACACGCGCGGCAGGCGGTCGCCGGTTTCGGTCGGCGGTACGTCGTCGAACTGTTCGGCGAGCCTGTGGCCGACCTCGTAGACGCTGAACCAGGCCACCTTCTTCACGTCCAGCGAGTACGGGTGCAAGATCGCGGCGGCCTTCGCGATGACGGCCTCCACCGGCGTGTCGCGCACCTTCCCCGCGTCGTCGGCGGGGACCTCGCCCAGGTCGACGTACACGCGGAACAGGAACCCGCCTTCGCGGGGAATGACCATCATGTTGCCGTGGTGGCCCGACTGGACGGTCGACAGCAGCCGGATGTCGGGGAAGTCGGTGTCCGCCAGGACGTCGAGGACGCCCCATGCGTGGTTGGCGCTGTGGCCTTCGAACCGGCAGCCGATGGCCCGGCGCACCTTGCTGTGCGCGCCGTCGGCTCCCACGAGGTACTTCGCCCGGATGTGGAACTCCTTGCCCGCGGACTCGCCCTCGGACTGCTTCAGCCTGACGAGCACGGGGTGGCGGGCCCCGGGGAGGACCTGGTGGCCGAGGTACTCCACGCCGAAGTCCGGGCGCATGCGGCTCGGTGAGTTCGCCATGGACTCGGCGAAGTAGTCGAGCACCCGCGCCTGGTTGACGAGGATGTGCGGGAACTCGCTCAGGCCCTTGGGGTCGTCCGGCGACCGGCCGGTCCGGACGATGCGGGTGTGATCGTCCGGGTCAGGCTGCCAGAAGGCGAACTCGGTGACGTGGTGTGCCTCGGCGGCCAGCCGCTCCGCGAATCCGAACGCCTGGAAGGTCTCGACACTCCGCGCCTGGAGACCGTCGGCGTGACCGGTCTGCAGGCGGCCCGCGCGGCGCTCGATGATACGGGTGGTGATCCCGGGGAACTGGGCGAGCTGAGCCGCGGTGATCATGCCGGCCGGTCCGGTGCCCACGACGAGAACGTCGATCTCGTCGGGTATGGCGTCCGGACGGCTCGGTGCGGCATCGGAGGCGGGCTGGATACGCGGGTCCCCGGAGACGTAACCGAAGTGATGGAACTGCATGCCGGTCTCACTCCTGTCCCGGGCCGGGGGCCAGGTCTCCGGCCGGGATGTCCGGCCGTACCTGTTCGTGCCAGACGTCCCACGCCCGGACGGCCTGACCGCTGATGGTCGCGTTCGCCGCCGCTGCCTCACCGGCCGACAGGTACCGCGGTTGTCCGAGAGCGAGCGCCGTGGCCTGGGCGTGGGCGTTGGCCTCGGTGTAGACCGCCCGGTAGACGGCCTCCTGGAGCGAACCGCCGACGGCGACCGAGCCGTGGCCGCGCATCAGCGCGACGGGTGAGTCACCGAGCGTCCCGGCGAGTGCGGCACCGAGCGGCGACGAGGTGATGAGCAGGTCGCTGGCGTCTCCGGCGACGTCACTGATCTCGAACACCGGTATGGCCCGTCCCCCGAGGAAGCCGGCCATGTGGAGGACCGGCCGCAGCCCGGTGCCGACGACGCTGAACGGCACGACCGAAGGTGAGTGGCTGTGCACGACTGCCATGACGTCCGGTCGGCGGCGGTAGATCTCGGCGTGGATGAAGCGTTCCAGGTAGGTGCGGCGCGGGTCGCGAGTGTGCCCGTCCAGGTCGTGCTCGAGCAGGTCGGACGCGGTCACCGAGCCCGGCGCGAGGTTGCGGGACAGCCAGAACGTGTCGGCGCCGGGGGCGGTCCGCGCACTGACATGCCCGAAGGCGTCCAGGACACCCTGGCGGACGAGGATACGGTTCGCGGCGACCAGGTCCGCTGCCTGTGTCGTGGTGAGAGTGGTCATGAGGCCGGTCCTCCGGCTGGTTCGTGGTACGCGGTCGTGCGGTACGCGGTCATGAGCTGAGGAACACGACGCCGGCGCGCTCGGCCATGATGGGCCGGATGAGCTCGCGTACCACCTGCTGGTGGGCCGGGTGGTCACGGAACTCGAGGTAGCCGGCCTCGTCGTCGAACTCGATCAGCGAGGAGAAGTCGAAGTTGTCCGGCCGGATCCGCAGGTCCCTGCCCATCCGCATCGACCGGATGGTGCCGATCCTGTCCCGCAGACCGAGGAGGCCGTCGGCCATCCGGCGGATCTGCTCGTCGGTGGTGCCCTCGTGGAAACGCAGGGAAATCACGTGGTGGAGCATCATCGCTCCCCGCGGGGGATGCTGACTGTCTTGGACTGCGTGAAGGAGAGGATCTCCTCGAGGCTTTCCTCCTTGCCGAGGCCCGAGGCCTTGACGCCGCCGAACGGCAGTCCGGGGAAGTGCCGCGAGGAGTCGTTGATCCACACGTATCCGGCCCGCAGGTCCTCGGCGAACCGGTGCGCCCGGCCGACGTCCCGCGTCCACACGCTGGCGGTCAGGCCGTAGCGGACGCCGTTCGCGATCCCGACCGCCTCGTCGTCGGTGTCGAAGGTGAGCACCGAGAGCACCGGACCGAAGATCTCTTCCTGGGCGATCGTCATGCCGGGGGTGACACCGGAGAACACGGTGGGCTCGAGGAACAGGCCTTCCGGCAGGTGGGCGGGGCGGCCTCCGCCCGTGGCGAGGACGGCTCCTTCCGTACGGCCGATGTCGATGTAGCGGCTCACCCGCTCGAAGTGCTCGCGCGAGACGAGCGCGCCCATCATGGTGGACTCGGACACCGGCACGCCGACGTCGATCTGTTCGACGAGTTCGACGACGCGGGCCAGGACCTGGTCGGCGATGGACCGGTGCACCAGGAGCCGCGAGTTCGATCCGCAGGACTCGCCCTGGGTGGCGGTGAAGTTCATGCCGAACACGGCGCCCCGGGCCGCCGCCTCGATGTCGGCGTCGTCCAGGACCACCATGGCGTTCTTGCCGCCCAGTTCCAGGCTCACATGCTTGACGCCCGCCCCGGCGGCGACGCGCTGGATCTCACGTCCGGTCCACTCACTGCCGATGAAGGCGATCCGCTCGATCTCCGGGTGCGCGGCGATCGCCACGCCCGGCGCCGGTCTGGCGCCGTTGACGATGGTGACCACACCCGGAGGCAGCACCTGTGCGATCAGCTCACCGAGGCGGATCGCCGACAGCGGTGCCTGCGGCGGCGGCTTCAGGACGACGGCGTTGCCCGCCATCAGCGGCGCGCCGAGCTTTCCCGCCCCGAAGAAGACCGGGTGGTTGAACGGGATGATCCGGCCGACGACCCCGTAGGGCTCGGGCCGCGAGTAGTGCAGACCGGTCCCGGAACCCGGGTAGGTCTCGCCCTTGATCATCAGCGCCCAGTCGGCGAACATCTCGAGATGGTCGGCCGCCCACAGGGCGTCCTTGCGCATCGCGGTGACGGGACTGCCGCCGTCGAGGGCGTCGAGGAGGCCCAGTTCCGCGGCGTTGGCCCGGATGTGCCCGGCGAGTTCGCGGAGCGCCGAGGCCCGGCCCTGGGGCGAATAGCGGCTCCAGGTCTCGAAGCCGCGCCGGCCCGAACGCACGGCGGCTTCGACGTCCGCCTCACCCCCGTCGGCGACCTCGGCCAGGGGGAGTTCGGTGGCCGGGTCGTACGTGGTGAAGGTCGCTCCGCCGGCGGCCGGACGCGGCTCGTTGTCGATGAGCAGGCCCCAGTCGCGGGAGCGGATCGCGTCGAGCGTTGCCCGGTGGGGCGCGTAGTCGGCCTCGTACGGTGTGGTGGCGGTGGATGACATGGGCTTCCTCGTCACTTCTGGTGGTTCGTCCCGGCGGGGGCCGTCCGCGCGCGCAGCTCACGCCAGCGTTCCCCGCAGGCGGCGGAAGCGGCGGCGTACTCCTGCGGCAGGTGGTGGTACGGCGATCGAGCCGGTCCCGGCCGGCAGTAGCCGGCGGCGGCGATCCGGGCCTTCTCGATCTGGGTGTTGTACGAGGCGAAGATCTCCTGGTCGGCGAAGAGGTGTGCCAGTGGCTCGTTGGCCCATGCGATGTCGGCCGCCGCCTTTTGCGCGGCCTTGGTGTCGCCGCGGGTCAGCGCGTCCATCAGAGCGATCGAGGGCTCCGGCCCCATGCCCGCGGCGGTGGCCCAGCAGGCGGTGGTGGTCCGGGGCGCGCGTGCGGCGAAGTCGTGCACGACCATGTCGCTCGGGACGAAGTTGACCTTGCCCTCGGTGACCTCCAGCATGCGCTCCAGCTGCGGCGCCCGGGACACCTTCGCCGAGGTGACGGTGGGCGCTTCGGCGAACACGCCCCGCCAGAAGTCGACGGGGAACTGGTAGCGGAAGGCGCGGGCGTTGGCGTAGACCATGAGCGCGAGCTCGGGGAAGGCCTCGCTCGCCTGGGCGAAGTAGTCAACCGCCATCGCGGTGGTCAGCGGCTGCCACATCGGCAGGCCGAGCAGGGCGCCCGTCGCTCCGGAGTCGGCCACCTTCCGCAGCCGGCGGGCTGTGCCGTGACCGCCCGCGCCGGTGGCGCCGACGAAGACCGGCACCCGGCCGGCGACCGCCCCGACCACTGTGTCGACGACGACGTCGAAGTCGTCCTCGCTCAGGGCCGGGCACTCGCCCGTCGTACCGAGGGCGATGATCCCGGAGGCTCCGTCGCGCACGAGCCGGTCAACGAGCCGTGCGGTCTCGTCGGTGTCGACGGTGTCGACGGCGTCGAGCCGATCGGCGCCGGGCAGCGCCGGGGTCGGGATGATCCCGTACATGCCGTTGATCTCCGCGGCGGTTATCACGGCCGTGCCTCCTGTCCCGGGGGCCGGGCCGGCCATCTGCTGTTCCATCAAGATCCACACTCCTTCTCACGCGCCGTGGGCGGCGCGCTTCGCACTGTTGTCTCCGACCGCACAGGCGGGTTCGGTCACCCGGGGAGCGATCAGGTCACTTCGTGAAGTCGGGCGGCGGCGGGCCGGCGTATCCCCAGGTGTCGCCCTTCCATTCCTCGCCCCAGAACCTCGCCTCCAGCGGGCCCTCCATCTCCTCCTCGACCTGCTCCAGCTCGGCGTAGTACTCGATGAACACGCCGGCCGGGTCGGCGTAGTAGGTGAAGATGTTGTGGCCCGGTCCGTGCCGTCCGGGGCCCCAGACGCAGGCCGTTCCCTCGCGGGTGAGCGCGCCCAGGGCGGTCATGACGCTGTCCATCCCGACGACGTCGAACGCGACGTGCTGCACGCCGGTGCGTCCGGAGTCGCAGACGGCGAGACTGTGGTGATCACGGTTGCAGCGCAGGAACGACATGCCGCGCGCGGTCCGGTCGCTCACCTTCAGCCCGAGTGCCGCGTAGAAGTGCTCCAGTGCCGCTCGCCGCGGCGTGTTGAGGACCACGTGGCCGAGCTTGCGGGGTGCGACGATCCGCGCTCGGTGGATGCGTTCGGTGTGCGTCGCCCCGTACAGCATCTGCACCACGTTGCCGTCGGGGTCCCGGACGGCCGCGGCGGCCTCGTGTCCCGGTCCGACCGCCTCCCCGGGCTCCCGCTCCACCCGGCCGCCCGCGGCCAGTGCCGCCTCGAAGGCCGCGTCGAGGTCGGCCCGGGTCGCGACGTCGAAGGAGATGTGGACGAGCTCGCCGCGTTCGGTCCCGGCAGGTGCCTGCTCGAGGGAGAGGCCGTGATGCGCGGACGTCAGTGTGCGGAGGTAACGACGCCGGCTGTCGCCGTCGCCGTTGACGGGGGCCAGACCCCAGCGATCGACGTAGAAGTCCTCCGTCCGGTCAAGGTCGGGCACAGCCAGGGCGATGCTGTTGAGGGTCTGTACTCGGACCATCGGGAACCTCCGGTTTCTGCTCGCAAAAGGGCGTGGGGCCGGGAAGCCCCTCACGTGGCGCCCCCGTGGGGCTTGTCCCGGGGGCGCCAGACCGTTCAGTGGTGGCGGACGAAGTCCGCCACCAGCCGGTTGAACTCGTCGGCGTGCTCGAGCTGGGCCCAGTGGCCGCAGCGGTTGATGATGTGGCACCGCGAGTCGGGAATGTTCGCCGCCAGGAAGAGCGCGGTCTCGAAGGAGACGACCCGGTCGTCGCGTCCGTGGATCAGCAGCGCCGGCGCCGAGATCTCCGCGAGCCGGCCGGGGTCGGCCCAGATCGTGATCGGCGCCCGGGGCGCGTGCCTGGCGACGTTCGCGAGATGCTCCGGGTGCTCGGCCACGGCGGCCGAACGCTGCTCGGCCAGCTCGGGGGTGGCGAACCGCTCCTTGTCGTAGACCATGACCTCGACCAGTCGCATCATCTGCTCGGGACTGTGGTCGGCATAGCTCCTGGCCATGACCTTGAGACCCTCGGTCGGGCCGCCGCCGGCGCCGAAGAGGATGGGCTTCAGCTGGATCGGGGCGCCCATGGTGATCAGGTGGGAGACCCGCTCGGGCTGCTCGATCGCCATGCGCAGTGAGGCGTGGCCGCCCATCGAGTTGCCGACGAAGGCGGCCTTCTCGATGCCGAGCGCGTCGAGGAACTCGCGGATCACCTCGACGTGGTCGTACGTCGCGAAGTCGGCCTCGTCCGACTTGCCCCAGCCCGGCAGGTCGGGGGCGATCACCCGGAAGCCGGCCGCGGCGACGGGCTCGATGTTCGGGTTGTAGTTGCTCCAGCCGGTGGCGCCGGGACCACCCCCGTGGAGCAGGAGGACGGGGTGTCCGTCGGCGGGGCCGGCCTCGTTGTAGTGGATGTTCCAGCTCTTGGTCCGGATGTCCCTGGAGACGTCCGCTTCGGTGAGGGCCATCAGCGGGCACCTTCCGGGGGCATGTTGGTGAAGGGGGCCCGGCCGAGCAGATCGTGGACCATCTCCGGGGGACGGTGGCCCCAGCTGCTGAGCCTGCCGAGGGTCTCGACCTCCCAGGTCTCGTCGTCGATGAGCAGCCCGCCCCAGCCGTACTCGACGGAGAAGCCGGAGGGCGTACGGACGTAGAAGCTGAACATGCGGTCGTTCGGGTGCATCCCCAGCGTCATCTCGAACGGCTGCTTCGCGTCCATGCACCGGTCGTAGGCCAGACCCACGTCCCGGATGTCGCTGACCTCGACCATGAAGTGGTGCATCTTCTTCGGGTGCGGCATGTTGCCGAAGGCCACGGAGTGGTGGCGCGGGTTGCAGTGCAGGAAGACGACGTCGGCGACGACCCCGGGAGCGACTTCCTCGACGATGAAGTCGCTGATCTTGAAGCCGAGGATGTTCAGATAGAAGGCGAGGTACTCCTCGCGGCCGACGCCCTTGGAGACCAGCACCTCGTGGCCCGCGCCGCCGGCGCCGGTGACGAACGTGCCGAGCACGGTGTCCGAGTGGAACGGGGTCTCGGCGTCGGCGAAGCCGGTGACCAGCTCGAGCCGGTTGCCGATGGGGTCGGCGGTGATCACGATCCGGTCGACCTTGCGGGCGGCGGCGAGGGCGGAATCGCCCTCGGTGGCCTCGATCCCCGCGCCGCGGAGCTTCTCCACGATACGGTCGAGTGAGCTGTCGTTCTCCACCGCGTAGCCGGTGGCGGCCAGGTCGTCGGCCGGCCCCTCGGTGCAGAGCCAGCGGTACGCCTTCTCATCGGTTCGGAAGCCGATCGAGGCGGCGTCCTTGTGGCTGACCTGCATTCCCAGCAGACCCGCGGCGAAGTGCTCCCAGCCGGCGAGGTCGCTGACCTCGTACACGACGTACGCGAGTTCCTTGACTCCAGGCATCTGTTTCCTTCTCTCGGGGTGTGGGATCAGAGCGCCGGAACGGCGAGCCCGGCCTTGTCGGACGCCGCGACGAACTTGTCCGGGCGCAGGGCGATCGCCTGGACGCCGTAGCGGGCGAACCAGCCGAGCAGCACCCCTTGGAGGTCGACCAGTTCGTCGGGTCCCCGGGTGTAGGCGGTCTTCGGCCGGACGGTGAGATAGCGGGCGCCCAGCGCGTCCCACTGCGCCGTCTCCTCGGCGCTGAGCAGGGTCCGCGGGTCGGTGTCGGCGCCCAGCAGGACGAAGCCGTTGCCGAGGAGTTCGTCGAGCCGTCTCATCAGACCCACCGTGTCGGCGACGACGGGCTGGGGGATCATCCGTCCGACGACGGAGGCGTCCGCCACCTCGCCGCGCAGCCAGCTCCCGGCATCGAGGACCGGCGGCGCCATCATCGGCTCCTCGTACGGCGTCACGGTGTTCTCCGGCACCGCGTTCATCGCCTCGAGTTCCTCGGGCGCGACCTGCTGTTTGATCACGCGGCCGAACTGGACGGCTATCTGGGTGAGGAACTCGACGTTGGAACGGCGCTCCGCCTCGTAGGTGTCGAGCATCGCCGTGTCCAGCTCCCCGCGCAGGACCCGGGTGAGCTTCCAGGCGAGGTTGTGCACGTCGCGCATGCCGGACTGCATTCCCGCGCCGGCCCACGGCGGCATCAGGTGGGCGGCGTCGCCGGCCAGGAAGACCCGGCCCAGCCGCCAGGTCTCGGCCGCGCGGACGTGGTGGCGGTAGAAGGCGTGCTGCTGGATCTCCACGTCGTCGGGCGTCATGCCCATCGCGTCGAGCAGCGGCCACACCTGCTCCGGGGTCCGGAAGTCGGCCTCGGTCTCGCCCGGCTTCAGCGGGATCTCCCAGCGGTGGTGGCCTGCGGAGAGCGCGATGTCGACGACCGGCCGCACCTTGTCGCTCCAGAACGTGAGGAGGTCGCGGTCCGGCCACCAGCGCTTGACCCGGCAGTCGATGACGATCCACAGCTGGGGGTCGGTGTCGCCCAGCATCGGGATGCCCAGCAGTTTCCGGGTCGGGCTGGAGCCGCCGTCCGCGCCGAGCGCGTAACGGGCCCGGGTGGTGGTCTCCTCACCGGTCACACGGTCACGCGCGGTGACTGTGACGCCGGTGTCGTCCTGCGTGACCCCGATCACCTCGGCGCCGTAGCGGACATCGATGCCGTCGGCCTCCTGCGCGCAGCGGCGCAGCTCGGCCTCCATCGTCGGCTGGTAGATGCTGAAGAAGCGCGGCTTGGTATTGCGTGTTCCGAGCGCCGAGGGCGGTTGCGTGGCGCGGAAGATCTCCTGGCCGTCGTACGTCTTCCAGCGCAGCTGGTCCTGCGGCTCGACGACCTTCTCGATCCGCTCGTCGATACCGAGGCTCTGGAAGACCCGCATCGTCCAGTCGTTGATCGTGACCGCTCGGGCACGGGGGTAGATGTCCTGGTCCCGCTCGAAAGCGATCACGGACGCGCCCCCGGCGGCGAGCGACAGGGCCCCCACCACGCCGGTCGGGCCGTAACCGATGATCGCGATGTCGGTGTCGAAGTGTTCAGGCATGCGACGCTCCTCGAAGAGTTCGACCGAGCGGTCGATTTCTTGGTGAGCAGCGTCACGCTGCCGTGCGGTTACGGTCAATCGCCGGGCTTGAAAATTCTGTGATGCAGAATTCGCTTGCCGGACAGGCGCGGATGCGCTCATACGTTCGAGTGCCGTGTCCCGCCGCCGCCGTATGCTTCGGGGGTGGACAGGCAGCGAGTCAGCAACCGGCGGGGAAAGCGCTCACGCGAGGAGATCCTCGAGGCGGCCTCCCGCATCATGGGGCAGCGGGGTTACGCGGCCACGCCGCTCTCCGTCGTCAGCAACGAGATCGGGCTGGCGAAGAGCGTGATTTTCCATCACTTCCGCACCAAGGGCGGTCTGCTGTCGGCGGTGATGGAACGCGGCATGAACGACTTCTTCAGGGCGATGAGCGCCGTGCACGCCGACCCGCCCGCCGGTGGAACCCCCCAGGAACGACTGAGCTGGTTCCTGCGCCGGGCGGCCGCAGTGCTGACCGAGCGGGAAGAGTTCCTCCGCCTGCACATGTACCTGATCCTCAGCGAGGACAACGACGAGGCCGATCTCGAGGTGAAGGAGGCGATCGACAAGGTGCGCCACGAGGGCAGGCGCCACGTGAATCACATGATCCGGGAGTCCTTCAACGACGAGGACCCCGAGATCGCCCGGGCCGTCGCCGACCGGCTCGAGTACATCGGCATGGCCGGGATCGACGGTACGTTCCTCGCTGATCAGGCCGAGGGCCGTTCGATGGCCGATGACATGGACCTGCTGGCCGAGACCATCGCACTGATGGGAGAGCGGCTCGCAGCGAGGATCAAGCACTCCGGCGACGCCGGGGCGGGGCTGGAGCCATCCATCACGCCGCGCACGTCGCGCCGGCCGTAGACCGCCGGGGCAAAGTCACCGCACACCAGCCGGAACCCGCGCCGAGCAGCGTCGCGGCGGGTATTCCGCCGGGGTGGGACGAATTCATCCTGGCACTGCCGGCGAAGGATCCCGCGAGCCGCCGGCCTCGTGGAGATCACCCGTGGCGTGCGGCTGCGATGGCTGGTCTGTTCCGGTCGACCCACGCCGCCAGGGTGGCGGCGTACTCCACACGCGGTGGTGCGTCGGGGTGCACAGTGCAGGTGATCAGCGCGTTCCGTTCCAGATTACGCAGGCTGAGCGTCAGCATCCGGCGGCCGATGCCCTCGATGGCGCGTTCCAGTTCGGTGAACCGGTGAGGACCGTCGCCGAGCCCGACCAGCACCTGGGCGCTCCACTTGTCGCCGATCAGGCCGAGTACCTCCCGCAGCGGGCAGTCGGGGATCTCCGGAGTTCCTGCCGGGGGTGGCGGTGTGGCCCGGTCTGTTATCGCGGTGCTCCGTTGCGACAAGAAAGTGCCTCCTTCCGCAGGGTCTGAGAGGTCGTTTTCACCCTGGACAGTTGTATTGCCCTGGATCTTTGCGGGGATATCGGCTACGCCCTTGGAGATTGCAGTGTTGGTGAGCTTTGAGGGACGGGTGGGGTGACGCCTGTGGCAGCAGGTGACTCGCCTCTGTCTCATCCCAGGATGCACACGGCGCGGGCGCACGTGCCTCCGTGCCCCTGTCCTGTGCGCCTGGGCGCACTCTCCGGGTGACGATACGTACAGGTCATGGCTGTACGTCGCCCGTATCCCGGCGATCTGTCCGACGCCCGCTGGGCGCTGATCGAGCCGGTGCTCACCGGCTGGCGCGCGAAGCGGCGGAAGAAAGGCGCCGGCCATCGGCCGGCCGCCGGAACATGGCCTGCGCTGGTCAGTGGAGCGTACATACGGCTGGCTGATGTTCCACCGCCGGCTCGCCCGCGACTACGAGACCCTTCCGGCCCGCTCCGAGGCCATGATCCACCTGGCCATGACCGACCTGGTAGCACGCCGCCTCACCGGCGAGCCACCATCTCCTGGCGCACTCCGGCATCCCAGGACCAAACACACATTCCGGGACGAAACACCGGGTGAAAACGACCTCTCGGCGGGTGCAGACGTCTCGCCTCCCGTCACCCGCACGGTGGCCGGCCCGAAACCCTTAATCAACATGAGCGTGACGCCTCGGCGTGGAGCCTTCACAGGCTCCACGCCGAGGCCGTCCTAAAGTCCTGTCGGGCAAGCGAAACTGCTGGTCGGAGGTGCACTCACAAGCGTAGCGCCTCGAGTTCGTCCGCGCGACGGTGGTCCTTGGGGCGGCCGATGGACCGTCGCATCAGGATCAGGTCGTCCAGGTCGGCGTACAGGACGTTGAAGCCCGCCGGATCGCGGGCGCTGACCGCCCGCACGAGACAGGACGCGACGTCCATACCGCCCCACGGCAGGTCGGGCGTGCACAAGTCACCCCCGGCGCCCACCACCTGGTAGGCCGCCTGAGGCCGGTTCAGGTCGGGCAGGTCGGCGCAGCCCGTGGCGGTCAGGGCCGCGCGCAGAGCATCCGCCTGCGCGCGCGTACCGTCCCACAGCAGGTCGAGGTCGCCGGTCAGTTCCGCCGAGCCGTGCATGATTCCGGCCACCTGACCGACGACCACCGCACCCGACCCGGCCTCGTGAAGAGCCCGGAGGAACGGGAACGGATCGAAGCCCAGGGCACCGTCCGTGGCAAACGTACCCACCACGTCATCGGCATCCTCCGGACCACGCCCCGTCACGACGCGATCCCGGGTGGAGGCCTCAATACGCCGGACGGCACGGCGAAGTCGCAAAGCAGGAGTCTCATTCACCCGGCTGATTCAACCGCACGCGCAGCCTGGACCGTTCCGTTCCGTTGCCGGTCACGGGGCTGCTTCGAGGAGGCCCCGAAAGGGGAAGGTTCGCGGGACATCTGGCGGAGACCGGCGGGGGCTGGTGGGGTCGGACTCGCGGAGCCTGTTGATGGCGAGGTCGCATAGGTTGGCCATTTTCTCCGGCCCGTGCCCCGTCCGGATCCGGAAGGCATCCTCGGCGAACGTGGCGTCCCTGACGTAGTGGCGGCTAGATGCCCCGTGCTGCGGTCCAACGATACGGCCGATGAACTGCGGTGATGCTTCACGTACCGTCGTGCTGTTGATCGTGTGGACGGCCTGCCGGGTGATCCCGGCGGTCTTCACGCCCTTGCAGTGCCGCAAGAACCGTCCTTCCACCGCAGGGCCTTGATCGCGGCGCGCCGGTTCGGCTGGTTGCCCTTGGCCATCAGCAGATGGTGCGCCTTGATCACCTCCGCCAACCATGTCGCGTGTTCGCGCCGGGTGTGCGGGCCGCGGTCACACAGTGCCGGACAGGTTGAAGCTGGTCGGCGGTTCGGCTGGCGGGCATCGACGGCGGGCGGTCCCGGTACGCGAGCGGCAGACGCTCTTGTCGTCCACCGCCACCGCCGGTGTCCCGGCTGGGTCCCCGCCCTTCAGATCTACCAGGCCGCCCGGACGGACGGCCTCATGATCTCCTGTTGAGGAAGCTGTCCCGGCCGGTGTACGCACGGAGACGTCCGTCGGTCAGCCCGTGACGGCCTGTCGACGAATCGCGCGGTCCTTGCGTGTGGCCGGGTCAGTCGGATTCGCCTCGCGTTTGCGGCAGCTATCGGACCGGCCCACCGACGGGCTTTCCCGGCCTCCGAACGGTTCGCTCCCGCCGGGCCCGCTGCTCTGCGGGTGGGACTCGCCCGTGTCGGCAACGGCGCGAGGTACGGCACGGCCACCGGGGCCGCATTGCCGTGCGAGGCGGCAGGTACGGACAGTACGGCCGAGGGTCCGGAAGGCGGATCGTGCGGTCGGATTCTTCCTGAGTCTGCCGGTGCGGCCTCCCGCCGCCGCCGGGAATGCGCCTCCGGGGTTTTCGTCTCATCGTGATTGATGTCGTTCCTGCACGACGGGATAAAAACCGACAGGAGCGTCGGGTGTGCCGGGTCGCATCGAACGCAGACGGAGGCGGCGGATGGATGGGACGAGAGGGCCCGTGGAGAAGCCCTTCCTCATGCCGCCCGTGATGTTCCTTCTGGACGCACACGGTACCGTCCGCCAGTGCTCGCCCGGAGTGCATCGCCTGCTTGGCCGGGACCCGGGAGAATTGGCGGGACAGCCGATGGCTGACGTCATCTCCCCCCGCGGCGGACCGCTGCCGGTTACGGGGCAGGATCTGCCGCTGTCCCTGCGCCACCAAGACGGCACCACCGTCGACGTGAAGGCTGAGGTGATGCCGCTGACCGAGGGAAGTCCGGGCTGGAGTGTGGTGGTCACCCGGCTTCCGACCACGGATGGCTGCGACGAATCCTCGGTCGGACAGGAACCGCAGGGCACCGGCCATGACCGGTGCCGGACCGTGGACCACGCCTTGATTCGTTCCCTGTTCAACTGCAGTGAGGTCGGGCTCGTCGTCCGTGAACCGGATACCGCCGCGAGAGACGCGTGGTGCAGCCCCGCATTCTTCGGCGTGGAGGCCGGAACCCGCGATGGCCCGGTCCGCATCGATCTGCACGAGGTCCTGACGGACGAAGACGCCGCGGCGATCGACGGACAGCTGCGACAGACCCTCCGGACCGGCGAACCAGTGACCGGCGCCACCGGCCGCGCCAGGAACCGTGGCGCCGGCGATCCCGACCGCGAGGTCTCACTGTCCGCTTTCCCGCTGACAGACCGCGCCGGGCATCCGCTCGGCGCGGCAGCACTGCTCGCCGACACCACCCGCTACCACACCGCACAGCGCCAGCTCGCCCTGCTGCAGACATCCGCCCGCCAGTTGGGCCGCTCACTCGACGTCGTCCGGACCGCCGAGCACGTGACGCAACTCCTCGTCCCCGAATTCACCGACTGGGCGTGCGTGGACCTGACCGACCCGGTGCGGGAGGGAGGCGAGGCCACCCGGCTCGTGCCCGGCACCCCGCTGCGACGCGTCGCAGCTGCCTCCGCGCACGGCGCCTGGCCCACGGACATCTACCAGCTGGGAGACCGGGTCCGGGCCCGGGACCTGGAGAGTCAGGCACTCGGCGGCGGCGGAACCGTGTTCGTGCCCGACCTTGACGCCCTGCGTACCCGGCTGGAGATCGACCCCGAACGGCTGCGGCTCCTCTTCCCCGCCGTCGCCAGATCAGCGCTGTTCGTTCCGCTCTGGGCCCGGGGCCACGTCCTGGGCGTCCTCGCCGTCTGGCGGGGCAAAGACCGGCCGCCCTTCACCCAGGACGACGTGGGCATCATGGAATCGGTGGCCTCCCGGACAGCCCTGAGCCTGGACAACGCACGCCGCTACACCCGTGAGCGCCGCACCGTCGAACATCTCCAGCGGAGCCTGCTGCCCCCACCCGTCCGACGGACCAGCGCCGCCCAAAGCGCCGGCGTCCACGCCCCGGCCGGCAGCGCCGCTGGCACCGGCGGATCCTGGTACGACGTCATCCGGCTCTCCGGGGCGCGCACCGCGTTCGTCATCGGCAAGGTGGCCGGACACGGCATGCACGCCGTCGGCGCCATGGGCAGACTGCGATCAGCCGTACAGACGCTCGCCGACGTCGACCTGCCGCCCGAGGAACTCCTCAGCCACCTCGACGACCTCGTGACCCGTATCGGAAGGGACGAAGGACGCCCACCGGACCCGGATACCGGCTCCCTGCACGGGGCCACCTGCCTGTACGTCACCTACGACCCCGTCACGGGTCAGTGCCTCATCGCCTCCGCCGGCCATCCCCCGCCGCTCCTTGCCCGCCACCGTACCGGCACGGTAACCGAAGTGCCTGTCCCGACGGGTCCCGCCCTCGGCAGCACGGACCGCGCTCCCTACGAACCGGCCCAGCTCCACCTGGATCCCGGCGACATCCTCACCCTCCACACCGGGCCGCCCTCCCCCGACACCCACGACCTGCACCACCTCCGCGACGGAGCCCGCGCTGCCGCGCACATCGACACCCCCCTGACCGACGTCACCGACCGACTCCTCCACCGCCTCCGGAAAACCTCCCGCACCGAGGACCTCGCAGTCCTCCTGGCCCGCGTCGAGCGCCTGCCGCCCACCCGAACGGCCTACTGGGAACTGACTGCCGACCCCACCCAGGTAGCCCACGCCCGCACCCTCGTCAGATCCCGGCTCGCCGGATGGGGCCTGGAAGACCTGGCCTTCAGCACCGAACTCATCGTCAGCGAGCTCGTCACCAACGCCATCCGCTACGCGTACGGCCCCATCGGCCTGCGCCTCATCCAGGACGAACAACTCATCTGCGAGGTCTCCGACCCCAGCCAGTCCCAACCCCACCTACGCCGGGCACGCCTGTCCGAAGAAGGCGGCCGCGGACTGTTCCTCGTCGCCCAGCTCACCGAACGCTGGGGCAGCCGCTACACCACACGCGGCAAAACCATCTGGACCGAACAAAAATACGAAGCGGGCGGCTGAGCAGTGCCCGAATCAGAACGCTCGAACCCTCCGCGCACCCTCACGGACCATGTCATCGGCCAGGGAGCCGGACTCGGTACTGCCGTCCGCGTTCACTACACTGAGCACAGGGCGCATCTCCCTGCAACGCGGGCATCTACTCGGTGTCTTGTAGGCTGCCCCGAGAAATCCGCCCTGCCATGTGCCCCATGGAACCGATCCACAAGTCCCGAGCATGGCTCAGCCCGAACCGGCATGCAGCATCATGTGGGCGTGATCACCATTCATCTGAAGTACGAGATCGACGCCGACAAGCTCGAGGATTTCGCCGAATACGGCCGCCGCTGGGTCGGGCTCGTCAACCGCTTCGGCGGGACGCATCACGGCTACTTCCTGCCGAGTGAAGGCGACAGCGACATCGCCTACGCCCTCTTCTCCTTTCCCAGTCTCGCCGCGTACGAGCAGTACCGTACGGACAGCATGACCGACCCGGAGTGCCAGGATGCCTTCGAGCTGGCTCGTAGCACCCGCTGCATCAAGCGGTACGAGCGCCGCTTCCTCCGGCCGCTCGACGTCACGTAGGCCAGGCCTGGGCTTGAATAGCACCCCCGAGGTCGTGGCCCCCTGCCCGACGTAAACCTCATGCGTGTCGAGGACGGCCGGATCGTGGAGGCCTCGATTACAGCGAGACCGGCGGCGAAGTGCCGCCCGCCGTTCGAAGAGTACGCGGCCCGGGGCGACGACCTGGACACCGGCCTCCCCCACCCCGAAGGCCGCACGCCGACACCAGCAGCCACCCACCCGCCACCTCACGGAGATCATCAGGTGGCGGGCCTGGGCGGACAAGAACCCGCCACCCGAACTCGCCGCCCTGCTCGACGCCGTCGAATCCGGAAGACCCCTTGATCTCTACTGCCGAGTCCAACGAACTACCGGTATCTCACCCCTGGCCCCTTCCCCGAACTTGCGGGCTGGGGCCACTCGACCGCCCTCAGGACCTCGATAGAGTCGGAGCAATGACTGGGAACCGGGGCCGTTGGCCGAAGATCGACGAGGAGCGCGGCATCGAGGACGTGACTCTCCTCATCCTGGAGTGGCTGGGCGAACAGGGTGTGAACGCCACGATCAGGATGGACGCGGAGCGGCTGGCCGACAACGCGCCGGCGTGGACGTTCGCCGCCAGCGGCGGTCCGTTGGCACTTGGGACGCGAGCTGACGGGAGGACTGTCCGGCAGTGCATGTCCGTCGCTCTGACCCGTCTGCGCGACGCTGGTCTGTCGGTTCCATTTTGATCTCATGCCGCCGGTTGGCCACGGCTGTTCCCATGGGTTGGTTGGCCCCGGCTTCTCAGAGCTGTCGAGGTCGAGACCTGGCAGTCTCGTCATGCCGGTGAATCTCAACCTCTTCAACGATGTACTCGATGGCCTGGCTCAACGAGCTCGATCGTTCGTCCGCGCGCACGACGTCAAGGTCGACGTCCGACCTGTCGAGGCACGCAGAACCGCTCGGGGATCGGTGGATTCCGTCCGCCGGGCCCAGAACGGTCCACAGTGCGTCCAGGGGTCTCCCCGAGTCGATCGGGCGGTCGTCGTTCAGTCACCTGTTCCAATGTAATCCTGGCTCACAACCGCAGCCCCGCAGCTTTCAGGGGAACCAGGGAATCGGCGTATCGTGCCGATTCCTGACTGTAGTTGATAAACCCACGGGCCCATGCGCGGATCCCGTCCACATACCGGTCAACTGCACCTCGTTCCAGCATCGTCAGGTTCATGGCGGAGGCGGTGGTCCGCAGACTCACGATCGCGGCAGGCAATTCGGTGATCCGCAGGGAGAGCCGACGGTGGACCTCGCTGACGGCGTCCCGCAGCGTCAAGTGGTGGTGGTGCTGCAACACCACGACGAGGTTGCTGGTTTCACCCGTGCGTAGTTCTTTGGCGAGGGAATACAGGTCGTTGGTCCAGCAGATGATGTCGGCTGCGGAATCCCGCACCCGTCGGCATGCCGGCGAGGACCACACCAGCTCGGTGAGTTCCGCGTCGTGTGCGTATTCGGTGAGATCGAAGCACCAGCCGACCGCTCCGGAGACCCGGCGCCAGGCGATGTAATTCCGAGGCGTGGGTACGCTGCTTTCCGCCCGGCGCCGGATCATGTCCCGGTTGGTGTATATCCATTCCGCCAGATGTCGGCGGAGGCGGACGCCCCACGCAGGGCTCATTCGATCGGTCAGACGGGGCACGACCTCCGCCAGGACGCGCACGCTCGCCGGCGCCTGTTCGGGCACAGCTTCCTGTGCGCAGGTGACGATGCGCATCATGGCTTGCAGCTCTGTGTCGACCTCTCCGGAATCGTCCCCGCGGGCATCACTGCGGTCATCCACGGCGAACATCCACAGGGCCAAGCGAGACAGTTCGGCCAGCCGCTCCGGGGGTGCCCACGGCCAGACCCGGCCGGCGAAAGCGATATGGCGCTCCCTACGGGCCTGCTCAGCTGCTTCGGCAGAGAGAAGCCCCACCTTCTGGGCCCACGCCGTGACGAGCGGCTCCACGAGGCGAAGGTTGGGGTTGAGCAGTGAGAGGCCCTGGGTTTTGCCCTGCAAGAGTGCAGCCCGTCGCCCGCCGTCCCCTGGATCGGCCCCTGTGATCCCGGTGCCTGCCTCTGCAGGCGCTCGCTTCACGAAAGCTCCCCTCCCCAGCCCTGCACAACATGGGCAAGGACCGCATTCCGTCATCCCTTCCCCGGGGACCGGTTCTTACCCACCACGGGCTCAGGTGCCGGTGGGGATGGTGACGACGACGTAGGGAAGGCCGGACGGAAAGCCTCGGGTGATCAGCCGCCAGGTGATGTTCAGCTTCGGCCCGGGAAAGATCCTTGTGGTCAGCGTGCTCAGGGCGGAGCCCGTCGGCCGGGCGTCGCCGGCGGAGACCGGCCCGGGTGAGAGGAAGGATCTGAGTTCGGGGTGCGTGCTGTCCTGTAGGCAGCCCGGGACGCTCTGGTCGGCAAGGCGTACGGAGACGCTGCCGGTGCCGGGCAGTTCGGCGGCCAGGGCGTGCGGGCCGGGTGAATCCGAGCAGTAGGGGGCGTCCCAGTCCATGCGGAAGCTCGCCTCTTCGACGCCACGTCAGCCATGGCCGCTGCCGCGCAGCAGCCCGAGAACAAAGCCGCCCCGCAGCGGGAGTTACCCCACTCCGTAGGCCGATCCTCAGGCAGTGGCGAACAGACCGTTGATTTCCGGGAAGGCCAAGGCGTCATCGAGCACCTGGTAGCTGCCGGTGCCGTAGAGGTCGCGAGCGGCGCGGCGGGCAGCGGCGTAGGCCGCCTGGGCCACTCCCGATCCGAGGCTGACGCGCGCCGCACCGAGCGCACCCAGCTCGTCCACCGTCGGTGCGCCGGGACCGGCCATGAGGTTCAGCGGTACGGAAATCTCCGCCGCCAGCGCCGTGACGGTGGCCGGGTCCGTGACGCCGGGGACGAAAATGCCGTCGGCGCCGGCCTCCACGTAGGTGCGGGCACGCTCGAACGTGTCCTGCAGCCGGGTCTCGGGGTCGCCCAGGCCGAACAGGAAGGTGTCGACGCGGGCGTTGAGGAACACGTCCGCCCCCGCCTGCTCCCCCGCCCTGCGGGCCGCCACCAGCCGCGCCGCGAGCTCGGCCGGGGGCCGGGTCCCGTCCTCGATGTTGATGCCCACCGCGCCGGCCTCGATCACCGCGGTGACGGTCTCCGCGACGGCGGCCGGGTCCTGCCCGTACCCGCCTTCGATGTCGGCGGTGACCGGCACCGCGACAGCGTCGACGATCCGCGCGATCAGGCCCAGCGCCTCCTCGCGGGACAGCATGTCGCCGTCCGCGGCGCCCACAGACCACGCGACACCGGCGCTGGTGGTGGCGATCGCGGGCGCACCCGCGGCCTCAATGACGCGGGCGCTCGCGACATCCCAGGCGTTGGCGAGAGCCAGGGGACGAGCGGTGCTGTGGAGAGAACGGAAGAGACGGGCCTTGTCGGCCTGCGCAGTGATCATGCGCTCAGCGAACCACTCACCGAACACTGCTGTCCGGCAGGAATCCGACACGAACGTCTGTCCGGACACCGGCCTGTCCCGGCCGTCGTACGGGCGGGTCCGCGCGCTGCTGGACGCACATCGCAGCGCCCGGGACGGGCACCGGGTGAGACCTGCACGACTACCGCCGATCCCGGCCCGCCCCACCTCGGCACAGAGCTCGTCACCGCTGATACTGACGACAACGTCCCGACACAAAAGGCCGGAAAGCACCCGCTGCCGCTTCAAGTCGGCCCTGGACACGATCTCGGAGCCGTCCGTTCGAACGCGGATTCCTGACTGGGTCATACCTACCGCCAAAAACCCAGGGCATCACCCTCTGCCGAACGCGGGAGTTCACGTGGCCCGTACGGCCGCGACCGAGAAGGCGAGAACGTATCGGCGAGTTCGCGCTCGAGCAGAAGGACGCCGGAGAACGTCCCGTCGAGGATCGCGTCCATCAGCTGCCGATAGATCTGGCCGGAGAGCGGCTCGGCTCCCACAAAACAAAATCATGCGCTCAGCATGGTGGCGATGGCCCGCGACGTCCCTCGTGCCCTGCGGTGGTCCGACCGGTTCGGATACGTATTCCGCGGACCCGGCTGGGCGCCTGAACCCGGCGCCGGGGCGAGCGTGTGAGCAGGTCTGACGTGGCCGCAGGTTTCGACGGAGCCCGAAAGGCTGACGTGACCCCGACCGTATCGGTCAGCATCGGTACAGGGCGTACGGCGTCCTCCGGGACTCGTACGCCTCGCCCGAGCAGATCAGCGTCGAGAACGGGGAACACATGCGCTGGCACCGCAGACTCCTGCGCGCCGTGGGAGGGCTGGGCCTCGTGGCCTGCCTCCTCGGCGCCGCCACGACCGGCGTCCAGGCATCCGCGCCTGCGGACGCGACGGCCGTGACCGTGCCGCCCGGGGTGACGGCGGCGGTCGCCGTCTACGACCGGCAGACCAACACCTTCACCGAACAGCTCAACCCGCACCTCCAGGTCCGCTCCGCCTCCGTCGTCAAACTCCTCATCGCACTCGATCACCTGTGGAACAAGGGCCCCACCTACAGCCTGACTCCCACCGACCGGGCCCGGTTCGACTCGATGCTGCGCGCCAGCGACGACGCCGCCGCCAGCTCCTACTGGTCGGCGAACGGCGGCTCCGCGATCGTCTCCCGGCTGGGGCTCTCCGACACCGCCGGTCCGCCCGCCGGCTACCCGGGCACCTGGGGATACACCGCGCTGTCGGCGGCCGACACGGTACGGATCTACCGGTGGATCCTCGACAGCGCGCCGGCCACCGTCCGCGACATGGTCATGGGCAACCTCCGCCAGTCCACCCGCTGCGGCACGGACGGCTTCGACCAGCTCTTCGGGATCCCCGCGACATTCGACAGCCCCTGAGCCGTCAAGCAGGGCTGGTCCGGCTTCGGAACCTCGGGCAGCTGCCTCGACACGACGGCGCCGGCCGCCGCGTCCGTCGACATAAGCCAGCGCGCCCTGCACACCACCGGCACCGTCGGCGCCGGTGACCGCTCGGTCGTGGCCGTCTTCACCCTCCAGCCCACGACGACCTCGTTCGGCGCGGCGTACACCAACGTCAACCGGATCGTGCGCTCCCTCGACGTGCCCGGCGCCGCCAAGAGGGCCGGAAGCTGGTTCGGCACCTGGGGTACGGACGTCAACGTCCGCAGCAACCCGACGACCGGCTCCACCGTCCTCACCCGGCTCCCCGCCGGAGTCGAGGTACAAGTCAGCTGCCAGGAACAGGGCGGAACAGTGGTCGTGGACCCCTACACCAACGACTGGTGGGCCTACCTGCCCCTCTACGGCGGGTACGTCACCAACATCTACCTGACCTCGCCGGACAATCAGCTCCCGGGCGTACCCCTGTGCTGACGGGTTTCGCGGTCACCCCGGATGCGTCTGTGCCGGGGTGGCGGGAAGCACGTTCACAACAGAACCTGGCCCGCCTTCTCCTGCGGCCCCCGAGTGGCCGGCCGCGCCCGACCCCAGGCTGCCAGCGGCTGGAGTGCGTCGTTGAGGCGCTTGCCGTCCTCGGTCAGCGAGTATTCGACGCGAGGCGGCACCTCGTCGTAGGAGACACGGTGCACGACACCGTCCGCTTCCAGCTCACGCAGGTGAGAGGCCAGCACCTTCTCGGTGATCCCCGGGAGCAGTCGGCGCAGCTCGCCGAAGCGACGGTGCGGATGCTCGTGGAGCGCCCAGAGGATCAGCACTTTCCACTTGCCGCCGATCACTTCCATCGCGGTGTCGATCCCGCAGACGTGTCCGTCCGGTGCGCCCGGCCGGTTCAGCGTCGTCATGCGCCACCCTTCTGACGTGCTCGCTCACCCCTGGGTAACCACCCACTCAGAAGTGCGTACTTGATCCCCTCAGGCCCTGCGACCAGCCTAATCGGCATGACACATAACCCTGTTGGAAAATCTCCCGTCACGGTGCTCGGCCTCGGCGCGATGGGCACCGCACTGGCTCGCACCTGGCTCGCCGCCGGCCACCCGCTCACCGCCTGGAACCGCACCCCCGCCCGTGCCGCGGCACTCGCCGCCAAGGGTGCACGGGTCGCGGACACCGCCGCCGACGCGGTCGCAGCCAACAAACACCCTGATCGTCGTCTGCCTGTTGGACGACACATCGGTCGGCGAGGTGCTGGCCGACGCCGACCTGGCCGGCAAGGACCTGGTCAACCTGACCACCAGCACGCCCGCCCGGGCCCGCGCCCGCGCCGAGTGGGCCCGCGAGCGTGGGGCCCACTACCTGGACGGCGGGATCATGGCCGTGCCTCCGATGATCGGCGTCCCGGAAGGCGGCGGCTACGTCTTCTACAGCGGCTCGCGGGAGCTGTTCGAGCGGCACCAGGAGACCCTGAAGGTTCCGGCCGGCACCACCTACGTCGGCGAGGACGCGGGCTTCGCGGCCCTGCACGACGTGGCTCTGCTCAGCGCCATGTACGGGATGTTCGCCGGGGCCGCGCATGCCTTTGCCCTGATCCGCAAGGAGGACATCAACCCTGCGGCGCTCGCCCCGCTGCTTGCCGACTGGCTCGTCGCGATGGCCCCGGCAGTTCACCGGACCGCCGACCAGCTGCGCAGCGGCGACTACACCAAGGGCGTCGTCTCCAGCCTCGCCATGCAGGTGGCCGGCACGCCGACCTTCTTGAGTACCGCCGAGCAGCAGGGTGTCAGCCCGGAGCTGCTCAGCCCCTACTTCGAGTTGATGCGCCGCCGCCTGGCCGAAGGCAGCGGTGAGGAGGATCTGACGGGCGTGATCGACCTGCTGGTGCACTGACCGTCCGCCTGCCGCCGTCGAAGCAATCGTGCTGGTCACAGCCATCGACGGGACGCTGTGAGCCAGCACGTTCGCAACACTCTTTAACTGTCGGGGTAGAAGACGAAGAGTGTGCAGCCCGTCGTCGTCTGCGGGATGTGTGACGAGCCGGCGGGGGCGTGGATGAACGAGCCCGCGGGATAGTCCCGCTCGCCGTCGTTGAAGACTCCGGAGACCACGAAGACCTCTTCCGGCCCCGGTTCGTGGACGTCGATGCCGTCCCAGCAGGTGTGCGGATCCATCTCCAGCACCTGGGCCTTCGCGCCGCTCTCACCGCTCCACAGCGGCCGCAGCCGAATACCGGGGAACAGTTCGTGTGTGGGCGCGTCGTGTACGGCGGACCATACGTAGTCGGGCGGGTGCTCGCCCGTGCGCGCTGTCGTGTCTGCCGCTCGTGGTGTCTCTGTTGTCATGGGGCAAGCGTCATCGAGCGCCGACACACCGCCCAGTGTCTCGATTGACGTTCCGCGGTACTTTCCTGCCATGCACCGTGGCGTCCGCGAGTGCGGGCTCCGGGGCCGGCGTTGGTTTCAGCGGCTGACCGTCGTCTCCCGGGACACGTACGACAGCTTCTGCGGGTTGCGGACGTGGTAGGCGCCCGTGATGTACCCGTCCTCGACCCGGACCGCCAGCACGCCGTCGATCCGGCCCCCGGCCCGCACCAGCATCCCCGGCCCGCCGTTGATCTGCACGATCTCGGCCGTCCGGGCGGCGTCGCGCTTCCACCAGCCCGTGGCCAGCAGGCGAGCCACGCTGTCGGCCCCCACGACGGGCCGCAGCAGCGCGTGCCTGATGCCGCCGCCGTCGCTGAGGGCGACCACGTCCGGCGCCAGGACGTCGAGCAGGCGCTGGAGGTCGCCGGTCTCGACCGCCTGCTTGAACGCCTCGAGCGCGGCGCGGGTCTGGGCCGGGGAGACGACGCCGCGCGGGCGGCGGGCGGCGACGTGTGCGCGGGCCCGGTAGGCGGTCTGGCGTACCGCCGAGGGTGTCTTGCCGACGGCCGCGGCGATTTCGGCGTACTCCAGGGCGAACACTTCACGCAGTACGAACACCGCGCGTTCGACGGGGGCGAGCGTTTCCAGTACCAGCAGCATCGCCATCGACACGCTGTCCGCCAGTTCCACGTCCTGCGCCACATCGGGCGTGGTCAGCAGCGGCTCGGGCAGCCACGGTCCGACGTAGGACTCCCTGCGCCGGCCCAGCACGCGCAGCCGGTCCAGTGCCTGGCGGGTGACGATCCGTACCAGATACGAGCGCCGGTCCCGGACCACGGACAGCTCGACGCCCGCCCAGCGCAGCCAGGTCTCCTGGAGCACGTCCTCCGCGTCGGCGGCCGAACCGAGCATCTCGTACGCGACGGTGAACAGCAGATTGCGATGGGCCACGAACACTTCGGTCGCCGGATCCGTCCCGTGCCCGCTCATCCCCGGCTCCCGCCTGTCCGACCTTGTCTTCCGCACGCCCACTGGACGTTGCCGCCCGCCGCCGCGTAACGCCCGCCCGTGGTGAGTCACGTCACACCACGCGCGCTGTTACGGGGCCGGGGGCGTCGGCGTCTGGTGATCGTCAGAGCCTGTGCGGCGCGAGCGGTTCGCGCGGGAGGCGGCACCACGAGTAAGGACCAACCCATGTCACCCACGAAGGCGCAGGCCGGTCGGCGGCGCTGGGCCGCGCTGTTCTTCATCGCGCTGGCCCAGCTGATGATCGTGCTGGACGGGACGGTCGTGAACATCGCGCTGCCGTCGCTCCAGCGGGATCTGGGGATCTCCGACGGTGACCGGCAGTGGATCATCACCGCGTACACGCTGGCGTTCGGCAGTCTGCTGCTGCTCGGCGGACGGATCGCCGACTACACCGGGCGCAGGCGGACGTTCCTGATCGGGCTGCTGGGCTTCGCCGCCGCCTCGGCGCTCGGCGGCGCGGCGGACACGTTCGGGCTGCTGCTGTGCGCCCGTGTGCTGCAGGGCGGGTTCGCCGCGCTGCTCGGGCCGTCCGCGCTGTCGCTGCTGACCGTGACCTTCACCCGGCCCGACGAGCGCGCCAGGGCGTTCGGGGTCTGGGGCGCGGTCACCGCCGTGGGCGGGGCGATCGGGCTGCTGGCCGGCGGGGCGCTGACCGACTACCTCGACTGGCGCTGGTGCCTGTACGTCAGCGTCCCGATCGCGCTGGTCGCGGCGGCCGGCGGGTCCGCGCTGCTCGGCGAGTCGCGCACCGGGGGCAGGGCGCGGTTGGACACGCCCGGCGTGCTGCTGGTGACCGGCGGACTGGTCGCGCTCGTGTACGGGACCAGCCGGGCGGAGTCCGACGGCTGGGCCTCGGCGGGCGTGCTCGGTCCGCTGGCGGCTGGGGTGGTGCTCCTCGCCGCGTTCGCGGTGGTGGAGCGCCGGGTTCCGCAGCCCATGCTGCCGCCGCGGCTGGTCGCCGACCGGGCTCGCGGGGGCGCGTATCTGAGCGTGGGGCTGGCCATGGTGGGCATGTTCGGGGCGTTCCTCTTCATGACCTACTACCTCCAGGTGGTGAAGGGATACTCGCCGATCCGGACCGGTGTGGCCTTCCTCCCGATGACCGTGGCGGTCCTGCTGTCGGCCGGCGGGCTCACCACCCGGCTGCTGCCCAGGGTCGCGCCGCGCGTGCTGATCGTGCCGGGTCTGGCTCTCGTCGCCTCGGGGATGCTGTGGCTGCGCACCATGGAAACCAGTACCCCCTACGCGGAGGGCGTTCTGCTCTCGGGGCTCCTGCTCGGCTTCGGCGCGGGCATGATCATGCCGGTGGCCTTCAACTACGCCACCCACGGCGTCGACCCGCAGGACGCAGGGGTCGCCGCGGCCAGCGTCAACACCGCTCAGCAGATCAGCAGTTCGATCGGAACCGTGCTGCTCAACACGATCGCCACCGGCGCGACCGCGGACTACATGGCCGACCACGGGAGGAGTCCGGCGGTCGCGAGGGCGGCAATGCTGGAGGGCTTCGTGACGGCCGGCACCTGGGCTGCGGGGATCCTGCTGACCGGCGCGCTGATCGTCGCCGTACTGATGAACGCCCCACGACCCGAACACCGGCCCGCGAAGAGGGACCACAAGCCCGTACCCGCCTGATCACCGACCCGGTTACGGTAACGCCGCACAGAACCGGCCACGGTCCGCTCCAGGGTCGGGGAGAGCGGTACTATCGGACCGGTGGTCCGGTTACACGGGTCGCCGATCCGGACGATCAAGAGGGACAGATGCGAGCCGACGCCCAGAAATGCTGGACGCCGTGACGTTCACCCCGGTCGCGCCGGATCCGATATCCGCCGACCCACCCGGCTCCACGGAGAGCCCGCTGCTCACGCAGTCGTGGCTGGACCTGGCGTTCCTCCACTGGGCCGCCGACCCGGCCGACGTGGCGCCGCTGCTGCCGGCCGGCACCGTGCCCGACACCCTCGACGGGGTGACCTACGTCGGGCTCGTCGCCTTCCGCATGCACCGCGTGGGCTGGCTCCGCCTCCCCGGCATCCCCTACCTCGGCACCTTCCCCGAGACGAACGTCCGCCTCTACTCCGTCGACGGGCACGGACGGCGCGGCGTGGTCTTCCGCTCCCTGGACGCCTCCCGCCTCATCCCCGCCGCTGTCGGACGGACCGTGTTCCGGCTGCCGTACCAGTGGTCCCGTATGACCATCACCCGCGACAGCGACACGATCAGCTACACCAGCCGCCGCCGCTGGCCCGGGCCGTCCGGGGCACACAGCCGGATCACCGTCCGGGTCGGGGAGACCATCCCGGACCCCACCGGCCTCGAGCACTTCCTCACCGCACGCTGGGGACTGCACAGCGCGTTCTTCGACCGGCAGCTGTACCTCCCGAACACCCACCCCCGCTGGCCCCTGCACCGCGCCGAACTCGTCGAGTGCGACGAGAGCCTGATCACCGCCGCCGGCCTCCCCGCACCGCAGGGCGAGCCGGTGAGCGTCCTGTACTCCCCCGGCGTCCCCGTCAGGTTCGGCCGGCCGGCCCGCCCCGGCGGCATCCCGACACCCTGAGCACCCCGCACGTTCCAGGCCCTTCCCGAACGCCGTCCCCGCCGACAGGCCTGCTGCCGGGTTCGACGGACCACTGATACCGCAGCCCCTGGCGGGGACAGACCGGGAATCGTTGACGTCCCCCAGTCGCAGTGTGAAGATCATGTTCGCCCGACGCGACGGGCACCAGGAGGGGATCACGTTGGCCGCCGAGCACAGACCCAGACCCGCACTGTCGATCACGATCGCCGGCGTATTCCTGCTCGCCGGCCTCGCGCTCGCCGTCCTCCTGTTGCCCGGCAAGCTGGACAAACAGCAGGCGTACGATTCGGCGCCCCGGTGTCCCACCGCCCAGCCCGCACCCGGCTGCCGGTCACAGACGCCGGTCACCCTCACCGCCAAGGAACGCCGGGAGAAGGGCAAGAACCGCCCCTACCTCTTGCTCATCTCCCGCGACGGCGGGCCGTCGCAGTGGGTGCAGATGGACTCGGGGGACAGCCATCCGGTCTACGACACCGCCCAGCCCGGCGACACCCTCACCGCCACCTACTGGGACAACCTCATCGTCGACGTCACCTTCCACGGCCGGCACGAGAACTCCACCCACGAACCGAACTCCGGCTTCCAGGGATTCCTCTTCCTGACCACGCTCCTCCTCGTCGCCGGCGCCATCACCACCGTCATCGCCGCCCGGCACCTCGCAGGCAGGACACTGATGAAACCGGACATCAAACCCCTGGCAGCCATGGGCGTCGGCACGGGCTTGCTCGCCGGGGGCCTCCTCGTCACCGCCGTCCTCACCGGTGCCCTGAACGCGCTGCTCACCCGCTGAACACTCACGGGGATCCCCTGGAAGCGAATCCACGTGCGCGCCCAGGCGGCTCGGCGCCGGTTTAGCCTGCCGGGATTTGCCGGAAGCTGTTGTAACGGTTATTGTTACGACGAGGTTGAAACGATCGAGGGAAGCGAGGTCCGAGGTGAGCGCCAACAGCAGGCTGACCATCGCAGCGCATGCCCTCACGTGGATCGGGCTGTATCAGCGTCGCGGTCACGAGGTCGCCACCTCCGAGCAGATCGCGACGAGCGTCAACACCAACCCGGTGGTGATCCGCCGTCTGCTGGCCGAGCTACGCAAGGCCGGTCTGGCCGATTCGCGGCGGGGTGCGGGGGCGGGCTGGATGCTCGCGCGGGACCTGTCGGCGATCACCCTGCTCGACGTCTACGAGGCGATCGAACCGGGACCGCTCTTCGCCCTCCATCCCTCGACACCGGATCCGCAGTGCGTCGTGGGCCACGGCATCGGGCCGGCGATGACCGCCGTGTACGACGACGTGGAGGCCGCCCTTCGCAGGGAGCTGGCCAAGACCACGCTGGAGGACGTGCTGCGGGACACCCTGAAAGCCCCCTGACCTCGGATCGTCGACTTCCCCCGCTCGAGGTGGGGCGCATCCGTCGGCCGCCGACGTAACAGAAATAGTTACATCTAGATTTCAAGGAAATTGGAGAATCCATGGGAAAGCTGGACAACAAGGTGGCGATCGTCACCGGAGGATCGCGGGGAATCGGGGCGGCGTCAGCACTGGCGCTGGCCGACGAAGGAGCCGACGTCGCGATCAGTTACTCGTCCTCGGCGGATCAGGCCAAGGCCGTGGTCGCCGACCTGGAGGCGAAAGGGGTTCGTGCGGCGGCCTTCCAGGCCGACCAGGCGGACGCGGCGCAGGCGACGGGCCTGATCCGGCGCGTGGTCGACCGGTTCGGGAGGCTGGACATTCTGGTCAACAACGCGGCCGCGAGTGTCGGCGGCGGCCCGGTCGACAGCGAGCCCGTCGACCACGCCGCCATCGAGCGGCAGCTCGCCGTCAACTACAGCAACGTGGTGGCCGCGATCCAGGCGGCGGTGCCGCTACTGCCCGACGGCGGACGGATCGTCAGCATCAGCTCGGGTGTGGCCAATCGCGCCGGTTTCCAGGGGATGGCGTACTACACGGGCACGAAGTCGGCCCTCGAGGGCTTCAGCCGGGGTGCGGCCCGCGATCTGGCGCACCGGGGCATCACGGTCAACGTCATCCAACCGGGGTTCATCGACACCGAATTCAACCCCGCCGACGGTCCCGCCGCATCCATGTTCCTTCCGACCACCGCAATGGGACGCTACGGCAGGCCGGAAGAGATCGCCGCGGGCGTCGTCTTCCTGGCCGGCCCACAGGCCTCCTACGTCACCGGCGCGGTACTGAGGATCGACGGCGGATACGGCGCATAGCCCGGGGTGCCGAGCCGCATCGACTCGCGCCCATCAATGTAACAAAAATAGTTACCTCGAAAACAAGGACAAGCACGATGACAACCGATACCCAGACCTCACGGGCAGTGGCCGAGCAGTTCCTGGAGCGCCTCGGCAGGCAGGACCAGGACGGCATCCAGGAACTGTTCGCGGCAGACATCGACTGGCACGTCCCCGGCAACGCGGAACTGCCCTGGACCGGCCGCCGTACCCACAGGGAGGAAGTCGCGCCGTACTTCACCACGATGTGGCCCCACTTCGAACCCGGCAAGAGCAAGGTCGCACTGGAGCGGATCCTCGTCGACGGCGGTGACGTAATGCTGCTGGGGACCTTCACACACACCCTCAGGGCCACCGGAAAGGAGTTCACCACTCCGTCGGCCATGCACCTGGCGGTCGAAGACGGCGAGATCGTCCGCATGCACCTCTACGAGGACACGCTGGCCGTCGACCAGGCGTTCAACGCCGGCTGAGACCCAGAGGAGTCCACGGGCGACTCCCGCGACCCGGTGGGCCTTCACCCTGACGGCGGGCCCTCCCGCCTCACCCGCCGGGTTCGTGCCCGGCCGGGGGCGGGTAAGCTCGCGGCAGCCAGTCGTGCTCCACGCAGTGGGGTCAGGGAACCCGGTGAGAATCCGGGGCTGACGCGCAGCGGTGAGGGGGACGGTTGGAGCATGCGGATCCCGTTGTGGACCGCGGCCACTGGGCTTTGGCCCGGGAAGGCGCTCCGTACCGGTCGATCCCGAGTCCGAAGACCTGCTGGCCCTTGCGGCATCCGCCGCCAGGTCGACGCGGGCCCCGCGAACGGGTCCCTGGCCGGAAGGTCTTCTCGTCATGTCAGTCATCCGTTCCCGGAGTGACCGGTGCCCGGGGGTGTTTCGTCCGTGGCCGGCGGACGACGGGTTGTTGGTGCGGTTGCGGTTGATCGGTGGCCGGGTGCCGGCTGCGGCGCTGCGGGGGTTGGTCGAGGCGGCCGAGGAGTTCGGCGACGGCCGGGTGCATGTGACCTCGCGGGCGAATCTGCAGGTCCGGGCGTTTCCCGGCGCGGATGGGGTGCTGGCTGCGGACGCGCTGGCGGCGTTGGAGGCCACGGGGCTGGTTCCCGGTCGTAGTCATGAGCTGGTCCGTAACGTCATGGTGTCGCCGCAGACCGGGGTGGCCGGAGGGCTGGTCGACCTGCGGGTGACAGCCGGTGAGCTGGATTCTTTGCTCTGCGCGGACCCGTTGGCGGCGACGCTTCCGGGCCGGTTCCTCTTCGTACTGGACGACGGTCGCGGCGATCTGATCGGGCAGACGTGTGATCTGGGGCTGGTTGCCCTGCCGGGCGGTCAGGCGCAGCTGCGGGTCGGCCGGGGCTGGGCGCCGGTCGTTCGCGGGGAGGAGGCCGCTGCCCGGCTCGTCGCCCTCGCGCGTCGCTTCGCCGAGCTGCGCGGTGGTGGACCGGCCGCGCCGTGGCACGTCGACGAACTCTCCGGGCCGCTGCTGGCCCCGGCCGCCCCCGATCCCCGACTGCCCGTACCCGCCCCCGTCCCGGCGTTCGGCCCGGTGGCCGGGGGGCGGCATGTCGAGGTCACGCCGGACGGGATGGACCGCGGGGAGGTCGCTGAGCTCACCGCCGGTGTGTCCGAGGTCGTCGTCACGCCCTGGCGCGGGGTGTTCGTACCGGAGGAGGAGCGTTGAGCGGGCTTCGCCGGCCGACGCGCCGGTACTCCTACGTCGACAGTGGTCCGGCGATCTACGTCGATTCCTTCGCCGCCATCCGGCGCGAGGCGAATCTGGCCGGGCTGCCGGCAGACGCCGAGAAGCTGGCCGTGCGGATGATTCACGGCAGTGGGCAGGTGGACCTCGCCGACGATCTGGTCGTCCATCCCCGGCTGGTCGGGGCCGCGCGCGGCGCGCTGGAGACGGGTGCGCCGATCCTGTGCGACGCCACGATGGTCGCCACCGGTGTCACTCGGGCCCGGCTGCCGAAGGACAACCGGGTGTTGTGTCTCCTGGGCGATCCGCGGGTGCCCGAGCTGTCCCGCCGTTGGGGTACGACCCGCACCGCGGCGGCGGTTTCGCTGTGGGAGCCGTATCTGGACGGTGCCGTGGTGGCGATCGGCAATGCCCCGACCGCGCTGTTCCATCTGCTGGAGATGCTCCATGACGGGGCGCCCCGTCCGGCCGCGGTCGTCGGCTGCCCCGTGGGCTTCATCGGCGCGGCGGAGTCCAAGCAGGCCCTGGTCGACTTCGCCGACGGTACGGGCCTTCCGTACGTCACGGTGCGGGGCCGCCGCGGCGGCTCGGCGATGACGTCCTCCGCGCTCAACGCACTGGCTCAGGAGAAAGAGTGACCGGCCGTTTTTCGGGTGTGGGTGTCGGGCCCGGCGATCCGGAGCTCATCACTCTCAAGGCGGCCCGGCTGATCCGGGACGCCGATGTCGTCGCGTATCACGCGGGTGTCGGCAAGGAGTCCCATGCGCGGAGGATCGCTGCCGGGCTCTTCCCGGACGGGGTGGTCGAGGAGCAGCTGACGTACCCGGTGACCACGGGGACGACCGACCATCCCGGTGGATACGCGGGGGCGCTGGCCCAGTTCTACGAGGAGTCGGCGGCGCGGCTGGCGGCTCATCTGGACGCGGGGCGGCATGTGGTGCTGCTGGCGGAGGGTGATCCGCTGTTCTACGGCTCGTACATGTATATGCACGACCGGTTGGCGGAGCGGTATCCGACGGAGATCGTGCCGGGTGTTCCGGCCTTCGCGGCGGCGACCGCGGCCGCGGCGAGTCCGCTCGTACGGCAGACGGACGTGCTGACCGTGCTGCCGGGAACGCTGCCCGAGCCGGAGTTGGCCCGGCGGCTCGCGGACACCGACGCGGCGATCGTGATGAAGCTGGGCCGGACGTTCCCGGCTGTGCGGCGGGCGCTGGAGGCCGCGGGGCGGCTCGATCACGCGCTGTACGTGGAGCGTGCGTCGCTGCCGGAGGAGCGGTGGCTGCCGGTGCGGGAGGTGGACGCCGGTTCGGTGCCGTACTTCTCGCTGGTCGTGGTCACGGGCGATTCACGCAACGGGCGCCGGTCGCGCGACAAGCACAAGCCGGAGCAGCCCTCCGGGCCCGCCGCCGAGCTGCTCGTCGTGGGCCTGGGCCCGGGACCGGACGGCTGGCTGACGCCCGAGGTGTCGGCGGCTCTGGCCGGGGTGGACCATGTGGTCGGCTACGGGCCCTACGTGGCGCGGGTGCCGCAGCGGGCGGGGCTGACCCGGCACGCCTCGGGCAACACCGTCGAGGTGGACCGGGCCCGTCACGCCCTGGAACTGGCCCGGGCGGGGGAACGGGTCGCGGTGGTGTCGGGCGGTGACGCGGGTGTCTTTGGGATGGCCTCCGCGGTCTTCGAGGCGGCGGAGGACCCGGCCTTCGCCGGGGTCCCGGTCCGGGTGCTGCCGGGGGTCAGCGCGGTGCAGGCGGTCGCGGCGCGGGCAGGGGCCCCGATCGGCGCGGACTTCGCGGTGATGTCGCTGTCGGACCGGCTCAAGCCGTGGGCCGTGGTCGAGCGGCGGCTGCGCGCGGCGGCCGGGGCGGACTTCGTACTGGCCCTGTACAACCCGGCGTCCCGATCGCGTACGGAACAGATCGCCGCCGCGCGGCGGATCCTCCTCGAGCACCGCAGGCCCGACACCGTCGTGGTGGTGGGCCGCGACATCGGCCGCGCCGAGGAGGCGCTCGACGTCACGACCCTGGACGCGCTCGACCCCGCGCGCGTGGACATGAAGTGCCTGCTGATCATCGGGGCGGACGCCACCCGGGTCGGCCCGGCGGGCGTGTGGACACCGCGGTTCGTCGGCGACCGCGTGGAGGCGCCGTGACCGTTCACTTCGTGGGAGCCGGCCCCGGCGCGGCCGATCTCCTCACCGTCCGCGCGACCCGGCTGCTCGCGGCCGCCGATACGGTGCTGTATCCCGGGACCTACCTCGACCCCGAGGTGCTGGGCCATGTGAGCCCGGGCGCGGAACTGGTCGACACCCAGCGCCTGGACCTGGACGAGATCGTCGGACGGATGGTCGCCGCCCACCGGGCCGGGCTCGAGGTCGTGCGACTCGGGTCCGGGGACCTGTCGCTGTACTCCGCGCTCGCCGAGCAGACCCGGAGGCTCGACGCGGCAAACGTCCCCTGGGACGTCACCCCGGGCGTTCCGGCGTACGCGGCCGCGGCGGCGCTGGTGGGGCGGGAGCTGACGGTGCCGCTGCTGGCGCAGTCGGTGGTGCTGACGCGGACCCGGGCGCGTTCGACGCCGATGCCCGGGAGCGAGTCGCTGGCGGCGTTCGCGGCCACGCGGGCGACGCTGGTGCTGCATCTCGCGGTCACCCGGACGCGGGAGCTGATGGCGGAGCTGGAGCCCGAGTACGGGGCGGACTGTCCGGTGGTCGTGGTGTACCGGGCCAGCCAGCCGGGCGAGGCGGTGCTGCGCGGCACGGTCGCCGGCATCGCGGACGCCGTGGAGGGGGCCGGGCTGCGGCAGGCTGCGGTGATCCTTGTGGGGCGGGCGCTGGAGCCGTCCGCGGGTGGTGAGTCGTACCTGTACAGCGTCAGCCGCTGGTCCAGGCCCACTGGGTGACCGTGCGGGCGGGGGTCCAGCCGGTGAAGGTGCCGACCGGTGCGGCGGTCTCCACGGCGATGCGGGTGAGTTCGCCGCCGTGGCGGCCGTAGGCGTCGGCGAGGAGTCGCTCGGTCTGCAGGGTGACGCCGTGTACGACGAGGCGGCCGCCGGGACGCAGTGCGGTCAGGCAGGTGTCCAGGACGCCGGGGCGGGTGGCGCCGCCGCCGACGAACACGGCGTCCGGGGTGCGCAGTCCGTCCAGGGCCTGGGGGGCGCGGCCGTGAACGACGTGGAGTGCGGGGACTCCGAGGCGGGAGGCGTTGCGGGCGATGCGGGCGGCGCGCTCCGGGTCCGCTTCGATCGCGGTGGCGGTGCAGGCGGGGTGGGTGCGGAGCCACTCGATGCCGATCGAGCCGGCGCCCGCGCCGACGTCCCACAGGTGTTCGCCGGGCGTCGGGGCGAGGCGGGCGAGGGCACTCGCGCGCAGGTCCCGTTTGGTGAGCTGGCCGTCGTGTTCGAAGAGATCGTCCGGCAGGCCCGGGGTCCAGCCGCCGATCCGGGGGCCGGTGCAGCTGACGGCAATCACGTTCAGGCGCGGGAAGTCGTCGTCCCCTTCGGCCACGAGCCGGGCGGGGGCATCCTCGCGGCTGCTGTGCTCGCCGCCGAGGTCGCCGAGGACGGTCAGCCGGCTGTCTCCGTAACCGGATGCGACGAGGAGCCCGGCCACGCGGCGCGGGGTCCGCTCGTCGGAGGAGAGCACCAGGATCCGGCGGCCGGGCGCCAACTCGCGGTGCACCAGCGCGACGTCGCGTCCGACGACACTGACCACCGCATGGCTTTCGGCGGGCCAGCCCATCGCCGCGCGGGCCAGCGCCACGGAGGAGACGGCGGGCCGGACGGTGACCCGGTCGCCGCCCAGCAGGTCGATGAGGGTGGTGGCGACGCCGGACAGCAGCGGGTCGCCGGAGGCCAGCGCGACCACCGAGGCCGTACCGAAGGAGTCCAGCAGGTCCGTGAGGCCGGCGCGCAGTGGCGAAGGCCACATCTCCCGGCGCTGCCCCGGGGCGTCGGGCAGCGACGCGAGGTGGCGCCGGCCGCCGAGGACGACGTCGGCCGCCAGGACCTCGGCGCGGGCCGCCGCGCCCAGGCCGTCCCAGCCGTCGGCGCCGATGCCGACCACGTGAACCGGCGCTGCTCCGTGCGGGTGAATCGTTCGTGACACCGGCTCAAGCTATCGTGTGGTTCGACAGGCACGAGGTGCCCCCTCGGCCCACCCGCCGGAAACGGCGGTGACGGTCGTCGGGGAGAATCTGGGAAGCCGGTGAGATTCCGGCACAGGCCCGCTGCGGTGAACCGAGCCCGCGCTCCGCCATGGAGTGCCGGGACCCGGCAAGTCCGAAGACCGGCCTCGCGCCCGACGTAACGACGGTGGCGAGCGAGCGGGAGCCTCAACATGCCATTGCAGTATCCGTTTTCCGCGGTCCTGGGCTGCGCGGCCGACGCGCTGGACGACCTGGGCCTGTCCCTGGTCCTGACGGCGGTGTCCCCGCGGATCGGCGGCGTCCTCGTCCGGGGCGAGAAGGGCACGGCCAAGTCCACGGCGGTACGGGCGCTGGCCGCCGTGCTGCCTCCGATCGACGTCCACACCGGCGACCGCTTCTCCGCCGACCCGGCCGACCCGGACGCCTCCTCCCCCGACGGCCCCTTCGCCCCCGGCACGGCGCGGACCACCCGCCCGGTACGGCTCGTGGAACTGCCCGTGGGCACGACCGAGGACCGGGTCCTGGGCTCCCTCCACCTCGAACGGGCGCTGTCGCACGGGAAGGTCGAGTACGAACCGGGACTGCTGGCCCGCGCCCACCGCGGCATCCTCTACGTCGACGAGGTCAACCTGCTCCACGACCACCTGGTCGACCTGCTCCTCGACGCCGCGGCGAGCGGCCGGGTGGGCGTCGAACGCGACGGCGTCTCCGTGGAGCACGACGCGCGGTTCGTGCTGATCGGCACGATGAACCCGGAGGAGGGCGAGCTGCGTCCGCAGCTGCTCGACCGGTTCGGGCTCACCGTGGAGGTCGCCGCGCCCCGCGACCCCGCGCTGCGCGCCGAGGTCGTCCGCCGGCGCCTGGGCTTCGACGCCGACCCCGCCTCGTTCCTGGCCCGCCACCAGCCGGCCGAGCAGGCCCTGCGGGACCGGATCGGCGCCGCGCGGGAGCGGCTGGACGCGGTGCGGCTGACCGAGGCCGCGCTGCTGAAGATCGCCGAGGTGTGTGCCGCGTTCGAGGTCGACGGGATGCGCGCCGACCTCGTCACCGCCCGCACCGCCGTCGCGCACGCCGCCTGGGAGGGCCGCGACGAGGTGCTGCGGGCCGACATCCGCCGCGCCGCGCTGCTGACGCTGCCGCACCGGCGGCGGCGCAACCCCTTCGACGCGCCCGGGCTGGACGAGGAGCTGCTCGACAGCGTCCTGGGCGACGAGGACCCCGCACCCGAACCGCCGCCGCCCCCCACCCCGCCGGACGGTGACGGGCCCGGCCGGCCGGAGGACGCGCCGGGTACGGACGGCGCCGGGGAAGACACCGGCGCGCCGTCGGGCGGCGGCGCCTCGCAGCCGTCCGGCACCGCCCCGGTCACCGCCGCGGCGCCCTACCGGCCCCGGCTGCTGACCGCACGCGGCGTCGGCCCCGGAGCCGCCGGCCGCCGCAGCCGCGCGCTGTCCGACACCGGCCGCCGGATCGGCGCCGCCGCCCCCGCCTCGGCCGAAGGCGCCGGCCTGCACCTCGTCGAGACGCTGCGGGCCGCCGCCACCCGGCAGGCCGCCCGGGGCCGGGCCGACGCCGCCGACGGCCGGATCCGGCTGCGCGCCGAGGACCTGCGGACCGCCGTCCGCGAGGGACGCGAGGCCAACCTGGTCCTCTTCTGCGTCGACGCCTCCGGCTCGATGGCCGCGCGCAGGCGCATGAAGCAGGTCAAGACCGCGGTCCTCTCGCTGCTCCTCGACGCCTACCGGCGCCGTGACAAGGTGGGCCTGATCACCTTCCGCGGCCGGCGGGCCGAGCTGCTGCTGCCGCCGACCCACTCGGTCGACGTCGCCGCCGCCCGCCTCGACCGGCTGCCCGCCGGCGGCCGCACCCCGCTGGCCGAGGGCCTCCTCGAGGCCGCCCGGGTGCTGAACCGCGAACGCCTGCGCGACCCGCGGCTGCGATCGCTGCTGGTGGTGGTCACCGACGGCCGGGCCACCGACGGCGCCGACGCCGTCGCCCGATCGCTCCGGGCGGCCGACCACCTGGCCGCCCTGGACGTCACCACCACCGTCGTCGACAGCGAGAGCGGACCGCTGCGCCTCGGTCTGGCCGCACGGCTGGCGGTCCGGCTGCGGGCCGAGCATCTGCCGGTCGCCGAGGTCAGCGCCGACACGCTGGCCGGCGCCGTACGCCTGCGTACCACCTCGACGGGAGCGGCCTGATGCCACAGGGACAGCCGCTGAACGTCCCCGACGACGGACTGACGACCCGTCAGCGCCGCAACCGGCCGCTGCTGATGGTGCACACCGGTGACGGCAAGGGAAAGTCGACCGCCGCGTTCGGTCTGGCCCTGCGGGGCTGGAACCAGGGATGGCGGATCGGGGTGTTCCAGTTCGTGAAGTCCGCCAAGTGGCGCATCGGGGAGCAGACGGTCCTCGAACGCCTCGGCCGGCTCCACGAGGAGACCGGGGAGGGCGGCCCCGTTCAATGGCACAAGATGGGCTCCGGCTGGTCCTGGACCCGTAAGCACGGGGAAGCCGGGGACCACGCGGCGGCCGCCGCCGAGGGCTGGCGGGAAGTCACCCGCCGGCTGGCGGCGCAGACCCACGACCTGCTGATCCTCGACGAGTTCACCTACCCCATGGCCTGGGGCTGGGTCGACGTCGACGAGGTCGTCGAGACCCTGACGAACCGGCCCGGCCACCAGCACGTGGTGATCACCGGCCGGCGCGCGGACCCCCGCCTGCTCGCCGCGGCCGACCTGGTCACCGAGATGGGCAACGTCAAGCACCCCATGGACACCGGCAGCAAGGGCCAGAAGGGCATCGAGTGGTGACGCTCCCCCGCCTGGTGATCGCCGCCCCGTCCACCGGCCAGGGCAAGACCACCGTCGCCACCGGCCTGATGGCCGCCCTGCGCGCTGCCGGCCACGAGGTCAGCGGCCACAAGACCGGCCCCGACTACATCGACCCCGGCTACCACGCCCTCGCCACCGGCCGCCCCGGCCGCAACCTCGACCCGCATCTGGTGGGCGCCGAACGCGTCGTACCGCTGCTGCTCCACGGCGCCTCCGTGCCGGCGCCCGCCGGCGTGGCCGTGATCGAAGGCGTCATGGGCCTGTACGACGGACGGCTCGGCACCGACGGCTTCGCCTCGACGGCACATGTCGCCGCACTGACCCGAAGCCCGGTCGTCCTGGTCCTCGACGTGGCACGGCTCTCCCGGTCGGCCGGGGCGATCGTCGCCGGCATGGCCGCCTTCGACCCCCGGGTGCGCCTCGCCGGAGTGGTCCTCAACCGGGCCCGCTCCGCCCGCAACACCGCCGAGATCACCCGGGCCGTGGAACGGGCCGGCCTGCCCGTCCTGGGCGTGCTGCCGTACGACGAGTCGCTGGCCGTACCCTCCCGGCACCTCGGACTGGTCCCGGCGGCCGAACGCGACGGCGCGGCCCGCGCGGTGGAACGCCTCGGCGCCGCTGTGGCACGCCACCTCGACCTGGACGCACTGCTGCGGACCGCCGCCACCGCCCCGGACCTGGACGCCGATCCCTGGCGGCCGGGCAACGAGGTCCGCTCCCCCGGCACCGGGCGGCCGGTCGTCGCCGTCGCCGGCGGGCGGGCCTTCACCTTCCGCTACCCGGAGACGGAGGAACTGCTGCGGGCCGCCGGCTGCGACATCGCCGTCTTCGACCCGCTGTCCGACCCGGCGCTCCCCGACGGCACCGCCGGCCTCTACCTGGGCGGCGGCTTCCCCGAGATGTACGCCGGTGAACTCGCCGCCAACCGGGGCCTGCTGGACGACCTGCGCCGCGCCGTGGAGGCGGGCACGCCCACCGTCGCCGAGTGCGCCGGACTGCTCTGCCTGGCCCGCGCCCTGGACGGCGTGCCGATGGCCGGTGCGCTGCCCGTGGACGCGGTCATGACCGAGCGCCTGACGCTGCGTTACCCCGTCGCGGTCGCCGCGGGCGACTCGCTCCTCACCCGGGCCGGCGAGCGGGTCAGCGGCCACGAATTCCATCGCACCCGCACCTCACCGGGGGCCGGTGAGGAGGCCGCCTGGCGGCTCGACGACGGCCCCGAGGGCTTCGCCTCCGCCACCCTCCACGCCTCCTACCTGCACGTCCACTGGGCCGGACACCCCCGCCTCGCCCAGCGGTTCGCCGACGCCGTCCACCACGCACGCCCGCTCGTACCCGCGCCCCCCGTCATCAGGGCAGAGCCCGAGACCCCCGTGGCCCACCCGCTGCGCCACCACGGCGACGCCGAAACCGGCGCCGGACTGCTCGACTTCGCCGTCAACGTCTTCCCCGGCCCCCGCCCCGCCTGGCTCGACCGCGCCCTGCACAACGCCGTGGACGCGGCCGGCGCCTACCCCGACGCCGCCCCCGCCCGCACCGCCCTCGCCCGCCACCACCACCGGCCCGAGACCGAGGTGCTGCCCACCGCCGGCGCCGCCGAGGCGTTCACCCTGATCGCCCGCCTGCGGCCCTGGCGGCGCCCCGTCGTCGTACACCCCCAGTTCACCGAACCGCACGCCGCCCTCGAACAGGCCGGACGAACCGTCACCACCGTCCTGTGCCACGCCGAGGATGGTTTCGCGCTCGACCCCGCCGCCGTCCCCGAGGACGCCGACCTCGTCATCGTCGGCAACCCCACCAACCCCACCGGCGTCCTGCACCCGGCCACCGCCGTACGGTCGCTGCTGCGCCCCGGGCGGCTCGTGGTCGTCGACGAGGCGTTCATGGACGCGGTCCCCGGCGAGACCGAGTCGCTGGTACGCGAGCGGCTCGACGGCCTGCTCGTGATCCGCAGCCTGACCAAGCACTGGTCGATACCCGCGATCCGCGCCGGATACGTCACCGGCGATCCGCGGACCGTCGGCGCGCTGGCCGCACTCCAGACCCCCTGGTCGGTGTCCGGACCGGCCGTCGCCGCCACCGTGGCCTGCCTGACGACCACGGCCGCCGCCGAGGCCCAAGACCGCACCGCCGCCCTCACGCGCTGGCGGGAGCACCTGGAGGACGGCCTGCGCGAACGCGGCATCGCAGCCGTCCCGTCCACCGCCCCCTTCGTCCTCGCCCGCCTCGGCGAGGGCGCACGCGGCGCCCTGCGCGAACGCGGCGTCGCCGTCCGCCGCGCCGACACCTTCCCCGGCCTGGACCCCGCCTGGGCCCGGATCGCGGTCCGGCCGCCCGGGACCACGGACCGTCTGCTCGGCGCCCTCGACGCGGCGGTGGTCCCGTCATGAGAAGCCGCGCCGCCGGACTCCTCCTCGGCTGGGCCGCCGACCGGCTCCTCGGCGACCCGCGTCGGCACCATCCGGTGGCGGCCTTCGGCACGGTCGCCCTCGCGGTCGAGCGGCGCCTGTACGGCGACTCGCGGCTGCGCGGTGCCGTCCACACGACGCTCCTCGTCGGCGGGGCCGCCGTACTGGGAGCAGCCGCCGAGCACGTCGCCGCCCGCCCGCTCGCCCGTACCGCGCTGACCGCCGCGGCCACCTGGACCGTCCTGGGCGGACTCTCCCTCGAACGCGAGGCCGCCGCCGTCCACCGGCACCTGGCCGCGGGCGACCTCCCCGCGGCCAGGCGGCGGCTGACCCACCTGGTCGGCCGGGACACCGGCGCACTGGACGCCGCCGAGATCTCCCGCGCGGTCGTCGAGTCCGTCGCCGAGAACACCTCCGACGCGGTCGTCGCCCCGCTGGTCTGGGGCGCCGTCGCGGGAGTGCCGGGGCTGCTGGCGTACCGCGCGGCCAACACCCTGGACGCGATGGTCGGCCACCGCAGCGCCCGCTACGCGAGATTCGGCTGGTCCTCGGCCCGCCTCGACGATCTGCTCAACCTCCCGGGATCGCGCCTGGCCGCCCTCCTCACCCTCGCCGCCGCACCCCGCCGCGCCCGCAGCGCCCGCCGGACCTGGCGGCGGGACGCGGCCGGACACCCCAGCCCCAACGCCGGAGTGGTGGAAGCCGCCGTCGCCGGGGCCCTGGGCATCCGGCTCGGCGGCACCAACCACTACCCGGGCGGCCGGACCGAACACCGTCCCCCGATGGGCGACGGCCGCAGCCCCCGGCCCGCGGACATCCCCCGGGCCAACGCCCTCGCCCGCCGCATCGGGCTGCTCGCCGCCTGCTGCTGCGCCGCGGCGGCAGCGGCGCGGTATGCCCGGACACGCCGGTGATCCAGTGAGCCCACCCGCGCGCCCGACGCAGGTCTCAGGCCGTCACCGCGTCAACTCCCGCACCCAGGTGACTGCCTCGTCGACCCGCCGGACGGTCGGCACACCAACCGGCCCCGCCGGACGTCGTACGACGACCACCGCGGCGCCGAGTTCCGCCGCCGCCCGCATCTTCGGCCAGGTCCAGGTGCCGCCGGAGTCCTTGGTGACCAGCACATCGGCGGCGTGCCCCCACATGAGGTCGAGTTCACCGTCGAGGGTGTAGGGCCCGCGGTCCAGGAGCAGCCGCCAGGCGGCGGGCAGGTCCGCTTCGGGGCGGTCGACGACGCGGGCCAGCACGGCGCGGTCGGCGAGGGCGGGGACGAAGCGGGCCAGTTCCCGGCGGCCGACGGTGACGAAGGGGCGCGTCCCGAGGGCGGCGGTCAGGGTCGCGGCGTCCTCGTGGGTGTCGGCGTAGTGCCAGGCGGGGTCGGGGGTCCATCCCGGCCGTTCCAGCCGCAGCAGCGGCAGACCGGTGCAGGCGGCAGCGGCGTTGGCCGTCATGCCCCGGGCGAAGGGGTGGGTGGCGTCGACCACGGCGTCGTAGCCGGCGAGGGCGGCGCGCAGTCCGGGGACGCCGCCGAAGCCGCCGATGCGTACCTTCCCGACGGGCAGCCGGGGGCGGGCGACCCGGCCGGCCAGCGAGGACGTGACGTCGATGCCGTCGGCGACCAGGCGGGCGGCCAGGTCGCGGGCCTCGGCGGTCCCGCCGAGCAGCAGCAGTCTCAGGGGCATCCGGTGCCTCCGGGCGGCAGCAGGGGAAGGGAGGCGGGGGCTCCGTCGCGGGCGAGGGCGAGCAGCGCGTCGACGTCGAGGTGCTGCTCCATCAGGTCGCCGAGCAGGTCGAGGCGGCGTTCGCGGGCGGCGGGGAAGGAGACGCCGGAGGGCGCGAGGCCGAGGGTCTCGGCGAGGAACGCCCGCCGCAGCGCGTCGCCCTCGAGGCTGCCGTGCCACATGGTGCCGAACACCTTGCCGGTGCGGGCGCCGCCGAGGAAGGGCTCCGCGTCGCCGCGGGTCACCCGGCCGTGGTGGATCTCGTAGCCGGCGGCGGGGACGCCGAGCGCGGTTCCGGCCGGCAGACGGAGGTGCTTGTCGGGCGTGAAGTCGGTGCGTACGTCCAGCAGTCCGAGGCCCTCGGCCTCGGCCCCCGACTCGCCCTCGACACCGTACGGGTCGGAGATGACGCGGCCGAGCATCTGGAACCCGCCGCAGATACCGAGCAGCGGGCGGCCGCGGCGCGCGTGCTCGGCCAGGGCCCGGTCCAGGCCCCGCGAGCGCAGCCAGGCCAGGTCGGCGAGGGTGGCGCGGGTGCCGGGCAGGACGACGAGGTCGGCGTCGGTGAGGTCGCGGGGGCCGGCGGCGAAGACGACGTCGAGGCCGGGTTCCAGGCCCAGGGCGTCGACGTCGGTGAAGTTGCTGATCCGGGGAAGGCGGACGACGGCGACCTTGCGGACGCCGGCGCCGCCCGAGCGGCGGCCCTCGAGGTCGAGGGCGTCCTCGGAGTCGAGCCACAGGCCGGGGTTCCAGGGCAGCACCCCGTACGTCCGGCGTCCGGTCAGCCGCTCCAGGGTGTCGACGCCCGGTGCGAGCAGGGACAGGTCGCCGCGGAACTTGTTGAGGACGAAGCCCGCGATCAGCTTCTGGTCCTCGGCCTCGAGCAGCGCCACCGTGCCGAAGAGGGCGGCGAAGACACCGCCCCGGTCGATGTCGCCGACCACCACCACGGGCAGCGCGCCGTGGCGGGCGAGGCCCATGTTGACGTAGTCCCCGGACCGCAGGTTGATCTCGGTCGGGCTGCCGGCGCCCTCGGCGACGACGAGGTCGTGCCGGGCGGCCAGGTCGTCGTAGGCGGCGTGCGCGGCCTCGGCCAGCGGGCGGCGCCCGGCCTCCCAGTCGCGGGCGGAGAGGTCGCCGGCCGGGTGTCCCATCAGCACGACGTGGCTGCGGCGGTCGCTGCCCGGTTTGAGCAGGACCGGGTTCATGGCGGGTTCGGGAACGGCCCCGGCGGCGAGCGCCTGCACCCACTGGGCGCGTCCGATCTCCGCGGTGCCGCCGTCCGGACCGGCGCAGACCATCGAGTTGTTCGACATGTTCTGCGCCTTGTACGGGGCGACCTTCAGCCCCCGCCGGGCGAACGCGCGGCACAGCCCGGTGGTGACGACGCTCTTGCCCGCGTCGGAGGTGGTGCCGGCCACCAGCAGCCCGCTCACCGGCCGGCCTCCGGGGCGCGGAGCAGGCACAGGTCCATGACCCAGCCGGCGGCCTCTTTGGCGCGGGCCCGCGCGGCGGCGACATCCTCGCGGACGTCGGCCGCCCGCCCGGCGACCAGTTCCTCGCCCCGGGTGCCGAGGTTGGCGCCCCACCACAGGGACCAGTCGTCGAGTCCGTCCGGTGCGGGGGCGGTGCCGCCGAGCATGACGACGATGTTGCGCCGGCCCGCCGCGACGGCCTCGTCCAGCCGCCGGGCGGTGGTGATGTGCACGGGCGCGCCCACCGGGTGCAGCACGATCCGGTGCCGGGCGGCCAGCAGCTGCGGGGCGCTGATGCCGGGCAGGACGTCGTACTCGGCCGGCAGCCGCCGCGCGAGTTCCCCGACGATGCGCAGGGTGGAGTCGTACAGCGACGGGTCGCCCCACACCAGGAACGCGGCGGTGCCGCCGCGTGTCCGCAGGACCCGCGCGTAGGCGTCGGTGCGGGCGCGGTGCCAGGCGCGGACGGCAGCGGGGTAGTCGGCGGGGTCGGCGCGGTCGCGCTCGGGGTCGGGCACGGCGACCAGTTCCGTGCCGTGCGCGGCGGCGGTCTCCCGGCGGACGGCGAGCAGCGGGTCGTCGCCGCCCTTGTCGGCGGCCACGACGTAGTCGGCGCCGCGCAGGGCCTCGGCGGCCTCGGCGGTGAGGTGGTGGGGGCCCATGCCCATGCCGATGACGCGGATCCTCATTCGGCGCGGTCCTCCAGTTCGCCCTCGACGTCCAGGTAGACCTGGTTCACGGCGGCCAGGGTGTCGGGGTCGGGGTCGGCCCACAGGCCGCGCCGGGCGGCCTCGTTGAGGCGTTCGACGACGGAGTGCAGGGCCCAGGGGTTGGAGCGGCGCAGGAACTCCTGGGTCGCCTCGTCCAGGACGTACTCGCTCGCGAGCTTCTCGTACATCCAGTCGTGCACCACACCGGCCGTGGCGTCGAGGCCGAAGAGGTAGTCCACCGTGGCGGCGAGTTCGAAGGCGCCCTTGTAGCCGTGGCGGCGCATCGCGGCGATCCAGCGGGGGTTGACGACCCGGGCGCGGAAGACCCGGGCGGTCTCCTCCGCCAGGGTCCGGGTGCGTACGGCGTCGGGCGAGGTGGAGTCGCCGACGTAGGCCTGCGGCGAGGAGCCCGTCAGGGCGCGGACGGTCGCGACCATGCCGCCGTGGTACTGGAAGTAGTCGTCGGAGTCGGCGATGTCGTGCTCGGCGCTGTCGGTGTTCTTCGCCGCCACCTTGATCCGCCGGTAGTTGGCCCGCATGTCGTCGGCCGCCGGTACGCCGTCCAGGCCGCGGCCGTACGCGAAGCCGCCCCACGCCGTGTACACGTCGGCGAGGTCGCGGTCGTCGCGCCACGACCCGGACTCGACGAGCTGCAGGATGCCCGCCCCGTACGAGCCCGGCGCGGAGCCGAACACCCGGGTGGTGGCGCGGCGCACATCCCCGTGGCCGGCCAGGTCGGCCTGGGTGTGCGCGCGGACGAAGTTGGCCTCGGCGGGCTCGTCCAGGCCCGCCGCCAGCGCCACCGCGTCGTCCAGCATCGTCACGACGTGCGGGAAGGCGTCGCGGAAGAACCCGGAGATCCGCACGGTGACGTCGATCCGCGGCCGGCCGAGCTCGGCGAGCGGGATCGCCTCCAGCCGGCCAACCCGCCGCGACGCCTCGTCCCACTCGGGCCGCACGCCGAGCAGCGCCAGCACCTCGGCGATGTCGTCGCCGCTGGTCCGCATGGCGCTGGTGCCCCACACGCTCAGCCCGACGGACTCCGGGTAGCGGCCGTGTTCGTCCAGGTAGCGGCGCAGCAGGGAGTCGGCCAGCGCCTGCCCGGTCTGCCAGGCGAGCCGGGACGGTACGGCGCGGGGGTCGACGGTGTAGAAGTTACGGCCGGTCGGGAGCACGTTGACCAGGCCCCGCAGCGGCGATCCGGACGGCCCGGCCGGGACGAAGCCCCCGGCCAGGGCGTGCAGCACCGCGTCGAGTTCGCCGGTCGTACGGGCCAGGCGCGGGACGACCTGCGCGGCGGCGAACGCCAGCACCCCGCGCACCCCGGGGTCCTCGTGCACGGCGGGCACGGCGGCCGGGTCCCAGCCCGCGGCCTCCATCCGCTCGACCAGCTCCCGGGCCCGGGCCTCGACGGCGTCGACGGTCCGCAGATCGGCGCCGTCGGTCAGGCCGAGGGCGGCGCGCAGGCCGGGGACGGCGTGGCCGACACCGCCCCACACCTGGGCGGCGCGCAGGATCGACAGCACCAGATTGACCCGCGCCTCCCCCGTCGGCGGCTGCCCGAGGACATGCAGACCGTCGCGGATCTGGGCGTCCTTGATCTCGCACAGCCAGCCGTCGACGTGCAGCAGGAAGTCGTCGAAGTCCGTGTCCTCGGGCCGCTCGTCCAGTCCGAGGTCGCGGTGCATCTCGGCGGCGCGCATCAGGGACCAGATCTCGCCGCGGACCGCCGGGAGCTTCGCCGGGTCCATCGCGGCGATGTTGGCGTGCTCGTCCATCAGCTGTTCCAGCCGGGCGATGTCCCCGTACGACTCGGCGCGGGCCATCGGCGGCACCAGATGGTCGACGATCACGGCGTGGGCGCGGCGCTTGGCCTGGGCGCCCTCGCCCGGGTCGTTGACCAGGAACGGGTAGACGAGCGGCAGGCTGCCGAGGGCCGCGTCCGGCCCGCAGGACGCGGACAGTGCGGCGTTCTTGCCGGGCAGCCACTCCATGGAGCCGTGCTTGCCCAGGTGCACCACGGCGTCCGCCCCGAAGCCGTGCTCGATCCAGCGGTAGGCGGCGAGGTAGTGGTGGCTGGGCGGCAGCTGCGGGTCGTGGTAGACGGCGACCGGGTTCTCGCCGAATCCGCGCGGCGGCTGGATGAGGATCACGATGTTGCCGGCCGTGAGGGCGGCCAGCACCAGGTGTCCGGAGTCGTCGACGAACAGGCTGCCGGGCGCCTCGCCCCAGGCCCGTACCATCTCCTCGCGCAGACCGGCGGGCAGATCGGCGGTCCACCGCGCGTACTGGGCGCCGGTGACCCGGACGTGGGCGTCGGTGAGCTGATCGCCCGTCAGCCAGTCCTCGTCCTGCCCGCCCGCCGCGATCAGCGCGTGGATCAGGGCGTCCCCGGCGGCGCTGTCGCCCTCCCGGCCGGCGCGCTCCAGGACCCGTACGACGTCGTTGTCCGCGCCCAGGTCGTACCCCTCGGCCCGCAGCCGGCGCAGCAGCCGGACGGCGGAGACGGGGGTGTCCAGGCCGACGGCGTTGCCGATCCGGGCGTGCTTCGTCGGGTACGCGGACAGCACCAGCGCCAGCTTCTTGCGGCCGTTGGGGATGTGCCGCAGCCGGGCGTGGTTGACGGCGATCCGCGCCACCCGGTCGCAGCGCTCCGGGTCGGCGACGTAACGGGGCAGGCCGTCGGCGTCGATCTCCTTGAAGGAGAACGGCGCGGTGATGATCCGGCCGTCGAACTCCGGGACGGCGATCTGACTCGCCGAGTCCAGCGGGGTCACGCCGTCGTCGGAGGCCTCCCACCGGGCACGGGAGGAGGTCAGGCAGAGGGCCTGCAGGACGGGGATGTCGAGGGCGGCCATCCGCTCCACGTCCCACGCCTCGTCGTCCCCGCCGGCACCGGCCGCGGCCGGGACGCTGCCGCCGGCCGCGAGCACGGTGACGACCAGGGCGTCCAGGCCGGCGAGCGCGGCGTACAGCTCGTCGGGCGCGGAGCGCAGCGAACCGGCGAAGACCGGGACGCCGACCGCCTGCCCGGTGGCGTCGATCGCGTCCGCGAGCGCGTGGGCGAACCCGGAGTTCCCGCTGGTCTCGTGGGCGCGGTAGTAGAGCACCCCGACCCGGGGCAGCCCGTCCCCGCCGCCGCTCCCGGCGCGGTCGGCCCAGCCCCAGGCCGGAACCGTCAGCGGCGGTTCGAAACCCACACCGGTCAGCAGCACCGTGTCGGACAGGAACGCGTGCAGCTGGGCCAGGTTCGCGGGGCCGCCCTCGGCGAGATAGCGGTGCGCCTCGGCGGCGACGCCCATGGGCACCGTGGACAGCTCCATCAGCTCGGCGCTGGGCTGCAGCTCACCGCCCAGGACCACCAGCGGCACCCCCCCCTCCCGTACCGCGGCCAGCCCCGGCCACAGGTCCTGCGGGGAGCCCAGCAGCCGGCAGACGACCAGGTCCGCGCCGTCGATCGCCGCGGTCAGGGCGGTGTCGTCGGCCCGGCTCGGATTGGCCCAGGTCCAGTCGGCGCCGCAGGCGCGGGCCGAGAGCAGATCCGTATCGGATGTGGAGAGCAGGGCAAAACGGATCGGCGCGGCCACGGGCAGCGGTCCTCCTCCGGGGTTCTCGCCCCGTACGTCGGTCGGATCACCCGCGGCCAGTATCTGGCTGCCCCGGCCCTGCCGGCCGGGATCACAGTGGCGGAACCGCCCCGGAATCTCACCGGGTTCCTGCACCGCGAGCGTGCCCGAAGCCTACGGGAGATTCCCCGGACCGTCTCCACCCGGCCCTCCCGTCCCGAAGGCGTGGTTGACGGCAGTCGGGAATCAGCGGGTACGGTGCACCCAGTGACAGCATGAGGAAGCCGGTGGGATTCCGGCACGGTCGCGCCACTGTGAACCGCCGCCTTTGAGCGGACGGCAAGTCAGACCCTCCCTGTCACGCCGCTCGAACGACCAAGGGACGCACGATCCCACGAGGAGGCACTTGTGAGCAGTCTGTCCGCATCCCCCGCCATCCCCGTTCCGGTGGTCCTGTCCGCCGCCAGGGCCGCCGCCTGGCTGACCGGAACCGCGGTGCTGGCCCTGCTGGTCTACTACTTCATCGGCGTCGACCAGGGCGCGTACTCCGTGCTCGGCAACGACACGCACATCCACGAATTCGTCCACGACGCCCGCCACTTCCTCGGCTTCCCCTGCCACTGACCCTGACGGGAACCGAGGACAACCGCACATGGAGAAGAAGCTCATCCTGCGCGGCCTCCTGGCCGGCGCAGTCGCGGGCCTGGCCGCCTTCGTCTTCGCACGGATCTTCGCGGAGCCGCTGATCGGCCGGGCCGTCGACTACGAATCCGCCCGCGACACGGCCCAGGCAGCCCTCGACCAGGCCGCCGGCACACCCGTGTCCGGGGGAGAACACGAGATCTTCACCCGCGCCGTCCAGGCGAACGCCGGCATCGGCCTCGGCATGATCGTCCTCGGCGCGGCCATGGGCGCGCTGACCGCCGTCGTCTACGCCGTCTGCCTGGGCCGGACCGGCAGGATCCGCCCCCGCGTGCTGGCGCTCCTCGTCGCCGCGGGCGGATTCGCCGGGTTCTACCTGATGCCGTTCCTGAAGTACCCGGCGAACCCGCCGTCCATCGGCCACGAGGACACCATCCGCGACCGCTCGAACCTCTATCTGGCGATGGTGGGGTGCTCGATCGTCCTGCTGGTCCTCGCCGTATGGCTCGGCAGAAGACTCGCCGTCCGGTACGGCAACTGGAACGCGACCCTGCTGGCCGGCGCCGGGTACGCCGTGGGCATCGGCCTGGTCATGTGGGGTCTGCCGGATGCCGGTGAACTCGCCGCCAACGTCGAGGTCTACGGCCACCACGCCACCGAGACACCACTGCCCCTCGAGAACGCGCGGGGCACCATCGTCTTCCCCGGATTCCCCGCGGACGACCTGTACCGGTTCCGGCTCTACTCCGTGCTGGCCCAGGCCCTGCTCTGGGGCTGCCTGGGCCTGGTCCTCGGACCGCTGGCCGAGCGTCTGCTGGCCCGGGATCTTCCTGCCTCGCCCCGTCCGACGTGAACCACCCCGACGGGTCCCCGAGGGCCGCGACGCCGTATCGGCTCGCGGCCCTCGGCCCGCATTTCGCCGTGCACACCCATGTCCCCGGTACGGTCCCATCCGCCGACACACCCTGGCGCACCATCGCCGAGCTGCGCCACGACCCCACCCTCCTGCGCGACCGCATGGACGCCACCCGCGCGCTGCTGGCCACCGCCGGAGGTCGCGACCCGCAGGAGATCGAACCGCCCGTCGCCGCCTCCGCCGCACACCTGGGCCTCATCGCCCGGCTCACCGCTCCCCTCCTCGCCCTCACCGCGCTTCACGACACGGTCCCCTCCGCCGACCCGGAATCCGTGTGGTGGCGTCCGCAACCGGGCGCCACGTTCCCGCTCTCGGTTCCCGCCGACCACGCCCGAGCCGTCACCACAAGTCCCGCCCCTCCGGCGACCACTCGCCCCGATCCACCGCGCCTGGCAGCCGTTCTCCTCGACGACCTCGCCCAGTTCCTCGCGGACACCTTGCGCCCGTACGGCCTCCACCCGCCTCTGGCCTGGGGAAACACAGCCTCCGCGATCCACTCCGCCTCGACCGCACTCACCACGGCCCGCCCCCACGAGGCCGACCGCCTTCGCACCCTGACCGTCCACCTGCTGGCTCACCCGTCCCTGCGCGACACCCACAACGACCGTTCCGGCCCGGCCTTCCGCCGCCGCACCTGCTGCCTCATCCACCGCGCGGCTCCGGCGGCCACCGGGCGGCCGTCGGCGGCCCTGCTCTGTGCCGACTGCCCGCTGGCGGGACGGTAGACCCGGCAACCGCCGCCAGTGAGTGGATGATCGGCGCGGGCCGCCGGCCGCCTTCACCGCCGGTTGTCGTAGGGGCCGTCTACCGTGTCCGGCATGAGCGATCGACTCCCCGATGAGGATGTCCTGGTGGTCCCGGATTCCTGGCGCGCGGTATTCCACCCGCGGCGTGGTGGCCTCGTGCCCGAGCCGGAAGTCGTCCCCGATCCGGGTGCTCGGGAGCGGGTGCGGAAGCGGCTCGAGGAGATCCGGCCGGATGTCGAGCACATCGTGGACAAGTTCACCCGGACCGCCCGAAGCGATGCCGAGGTGGCCTTCGTCAGGTCCATCTCCTCCTATCTGCGGGGTCGGCCGGATCCGGTGGGCGCGGCCGCGCTCGTACGGATCGAAAGTAGGTTTGTCCTCGAAGGAACGGGGCGGCTTTCCTCGCCCGAGGTGTGGAGCGACGCGTGGGTTGCCGAGCACGGCCTCGCCTTCGCCGCCCGCGCGTGCGCCGAGGTCGGTCAGATCTCCGCCCGGCGGACCGCGGGTGGTGACTTCGTCCTCGAGTACGGGCAGTACGACGCGTACTACGAGTGGGGCCACTGGGTGCTGAGCGGCGCGGGACGCCGGATGCGTGCCCTGCTCGCCGCCGCGCCCGAGGAGCACTACACGCGGGCCGTGCGGGAGCTGGCGGACCATCGCAGCAGTCCGCTGCAACAGCTCGTGGTGTCCTATCTCGTCCCCACCCGGCAGGACTGGGTGGCCGAGTGCCTGGCCCAGCACGTGTCGATGGCGCTGGAGAAGCGGCTGTTGTGGTGCATGGTGGGCTCCGAGGAGCAGGTCGTGGGCTTGGATCCCTATCCGCCCTACGAGCCCTGGGTGCGCGACTTCGGTTCCCTGCCGGGCCTGGTCGCCACCATGCTCGACGGGGTCGGCCCCGGCATCGCGCCGGTCCTGGCGAAGGCCGTCGACAGGGAGTCCGAAATCAAGGCACGCAAGCCGTACCTGGACGCCCTCGCGCTGATCCCGACCGATGAGGCGTTCGAGCTGATGACCGATCGCTTCGACCGCGACGACGTCCGTCCCCTCGTGGCGGCGATGGCGAACCGCTTCCCGAAGCGGGCGCTGCGCATGCTGACACCACTCGCCGGGGGCGACTCGAAGCAGGCACGGGCCGCTGCCGTCCTGCTGCGCGAGCATCTGCGCGCCTGGCCCGAGTTGGACGACTGGGATCTGCCCGCCCATGTCCGCACGGCGATAGAGGCGACGGAGAACACCCGAGTCGAGGACTCCACCCCGGACGAGCTCCCCAAGGCCCTGACCTCCGGATCCGTACCGTCCCTGCCGCCGTGGGCAATGCCCGTCTTCCTGCCGCAGCTGCTGCTCAGCGGCCGTGACCGTGCCCTGCCCTTCGACGCGACCGCCCGTCTGATCGGCGGACTGGCCAGGACCGGCCCGCGCCGCGCACCGGCGGCCGCCTTCCGGACGGCGCTGGACGCATGCGATCCCGGCTCGCTGGCCGAGTGGGGCTGGGCGCTGTTCGACCACTGGCGCGACTCGGCCGAGGCGGGCGACAACGGTTGGCCCCTCTCCCAGCTCCGCTGGACGGGCGACGCGGAAACGACCCGCCGCCTGGGCGCCTTCGCCCGTGGCGTCAGCTACTACGACCGCCACCGGAAGCTCGCGAACAACGCACTGGCCGTACTCGCCTCCACCGGCTCGGACGTCGCACTGATGCAGCTGAGCACGGTCATGTCCAAGGCCAAGACCAAGGGCCTCAAGAAGCGTGCGGCCAAGCTCCTGGACGACGTCGCGAAGGAACGCGGGCTGACGGCGGAGGAATTCGCCGACCGCCTCGTCCCGGACTTCGGCCTGGACCCCGACGGGGGTACAACGCTCGACTACGGGCCGCGACGCTTCCGGATCGGCTTCGACGAACAGCTCAGACCCCTGGTGTTCAACGAGGACGGCACGTCTCGCAAGAGCCTCCCCAAGCCTGGCGCCAAGGACGACCCGGAGCTGGCGCCCGCCGCCCACCGCGCATTCGCCGGACTGAGGAAGGACGTCCGCGCCCTGGCGGGCGACCACATCCGCCGCATGGAAGCCGCCATGGCGAACGAACGCCGCTGGAAGACCGAAGACTTCCTCGAACTCCTCGTCCACCACCCGCTGATGTGGCACATCGCGCGCCGCCTCGTCTGGACACACACCACCGACGACGGCGCGACGACGACCTTCCGGATCGCCGAAGACCGCACCCTCTCCGACCTGGACGACGAAGCGGTGACGATACCCACGTCCGGAACCGTGAGCATCACCCACCCGGTACACCTCGACCGGAATCTGCCCACCTGGTCCGAACTGTTCGCCGACTACGAGATCCTCCAGCCCTTCCCCCAACTGGGCCGCCCCGTCGAGGCATTCACGGACGCCGAGCGCAACGCCACCAAACTGGACCGCTTCGTGGGCAGCAAGATCCCCCCGGGCCAGATCCTCGGCCTGGAACGCCAGGGCTGGATCCGCGGCGGCAGAGGCGACGGCGGAATGCAGCACGAACTCACCCTGTCCCTGCCAGAAGGCCGCACCCTCGCCCTCGAGATCACCCCCGGCATCCCGGCGTGGAACCCGGGCCACACCGAACCCCAGGAACTACTGGCCGTCCAGATCGAGGGCGCGACCTTCGGCGATCTGGACGCGGTAACCGCCTCCGAATTCCTCCTGACCCTCCACACGATGACCGAAACACTCTGAATCACCGGGAGGGGCCCGACGCCAGACCGCCCGCGATGTCCGATTATGGCCTGATCGAGATGGCCGCTCTGGCTGCCTGCTCGATCTTCGCGCGGTGGGCGGCGCGGGCCTCCTCGTCGATCCGCGTCTCGTGTTCGGCGCGCAGTCCGGTCCGGCCGTCGATGCTTTCGCGCAGGATGTCCGCGTGCCCGGCATGGCGGACGGTCTCGCCGACGACATGGAGCATGACGGCGAACAGGTTCGTGTTGAAGTGAGGCTCCGGCCACCAGGGCACGTGGCCGGGAGCGTCGAGGGGGAGCTCGTTGATCGTCGCGTCCGAGTGTTCCCACGTGCGCCGGTAGAAGCCGATGATCTGGTCGCGGGTCTCGTCCCCGGCCGCCCACTGATCGCTGCCGTCGGAGTCCTGCCACCGGGACAGCGGTTCCGGGGACGGGCGGTCGAAGACCTCGCCGAAGTACCTGGCCTCGACGGTGGCCACGTGTTTGACCAGGCCGAGGAGGTTCGTTCCGGTCGCCGTCAGAGGTCTGCGGGCGTCGTATTCGGACAGGCCGTCGAGTTTCCAGAGCAGGGCCTCACGGTCCCGCCGCAGTCTCCCGTGCAGGTTGTCCTTCGCGAATTCGTCGATCATGTGGGTGTGAGCCTCCATGGGTGGTTCGTGGACCTTGTACGTGGTCCGCAGCGGCCGGCAGAGCCGACCTGAGCTGCCGGGACCAGCCGTCTGCCGGAGGGGCGCGGGAGTGGACCGACCTGCAACGGTTACCGCGCAGGAGCACTGTACGCATGCTGTCCTGCGCCGTTCTCCGACCCGGTCGGGCAGTCCCGGACAGGAGCCGGGGATATGGGTGAGTGCCAGGTGAGGATCCACCCGGCGGCAAGCGCCGCCACACCGCCCGCCAGGGCCATTGCCCCGCCGGTTCCGACGCCCGCGGCCACCGAGCCGAAGCAGGCCGGACCGACGCCCTGAAGCGTCATGCTGCCGGAGCCGAGCAGGCCGAAGGCCTGGCCCTGGCCGTCCTGCGGCAGGGCGTCCAGGAACGGCCGCTGCAGGCCGAGCCCGTAGGCGAATCCGAAGCCGCACAGCAGCAGCAGACAGCACGAGACGCCCACGCCCGGCTCGGCGGCAAAGCCGACCAACGGCACTCCCATCAGCAAAGCCAACGGCACCACCAGCCGCTCCCGGGTGGGCGGCCGCAGCAACCGCCCCACCAGCAGATCACCGACCAGCATGCCGACCGGCAGACACCCCATCAGCACCGCGTACCAGCCGGACGCGAAGTGGCGTCCGCCGGCGTAGGCGACGATCAGTCCCTCCGCGCCCGCCACGAACGCCGGCGGCAGCCACTGGGCCAGCATCAACCGCCGCACCGTACGCCCGCGCAACAGCAGCCCGGCACCGCGCAAGCTCGCCCGTACGGCCCCGCCGTCGCCGCCGGACTCCCCACGTTCCAGCCGGGGCAGCCGGAGGCGAACAGCCACCGCACAGCCGAGGTAGAGTGCGGCACTCACCGCGAGTGCCCGGCGCGGGCCGAGTGCCGCGACGACCGCGCCTCCCAGCGCCAGACCGAACAATTGCGCGCCGGAGGCAGCGATATTGTTCAGCGAACGGCCCAGCACATAGGCGTCGCCCTCCAGCCACTGCGCGACCAGCCGGCTCGACGCACCGCTGAACACCGGTGTGGTGAGGGCGACGAGCGCCACGACACCCAGGCTTGCCGCGATCGGCATCCGCACCAGGGCGAGCAGCAGGGCGGCGGCGCACTCCAGGGCGTAACCGCCGGCGATGAGCGCGCGGGGCGCCAGTCGGTCGGCGAGTGAGCCCAGCAGCAGCGAGCCGAAAAGCTGCGGGAGAAAGCCGATGCCGAAGGCCAGTGCGCTGAGCAGCGCGGAGCCGGTGGCCGCGAAGACCAGAACCGAGAACGTGGTGATCCGCAGCGCGCCCGCAGTGATCGCGACGGTACGGGTCGAGAAGAGCAGCCTGAATCGCGGCTCGGCCAGCACCTCCCGATAGGTGGCACGGTGGCTGCCCTGCGCGGGATCGGCGGTCGGGATCATGACGCCCAGCCTCACCGCACGTCCACGCCCCCACCAATGATTCGTCCCCCGACGAATCGAAACAGGCGTCCCCCGATAGCATCACCGGGTGCTCCGCTTCGAAGTCTCCGTCGACGACCTGCTGCGCAGCCGCTTCGCGCTGTCGCCCGCGCTGGACCTCTGTCTCCTGCTGCGCTCACTCGCCGGCCAGGACCAGCCGCTGCCGCGAGCCTGGGCCACCCGGCTCATGCCGACCTTCGAACGGCTTCGCCGCGAGACCGAACTGGACGCCGTCCTCGCCCTGCACACCCCGCAATCCGGACCCAACTTCGTCGCCCCTCCCCCACGCGGCCTCAACCAGACCTGGGCAGACGACCTGGCCACGATCCGGGCCACCCCGCTCGACGCGGCCCGCGACGAATACGCCGCCGCCGCGACCGGCCCATCCGCACGAGACCCCCGCGTACGCGCCGTGCTCGACTCACCGGACGCCGTCCCCAGGATCGCCGAGGCCATGGACCAGGCATGGCACGAACTACTCGCCGCGGACTGGCCCCAACTGCGCGCGATCTGCGAACGCGACGTCGTGCACCGGGTGGGCGTAATCGGCGAACACGGATGGGCCACGGCCGTCGAGAGCCTGCACCCGAGCATCACCTGGCGCGCCAACGGCATCGAAGTCGGCCACTTCCACCCGGTCGGAACCGTCCACCTCACCGGCGACGGCCTGCTCCTGATCCCCTCGGTCTTCGTCGCGAACATCGCCGCCCAACTGGAAGACCCCTGGCCCAAGACCCTGGTCTACCGCGCCCGCGGCACCGCCGCCCTGTGGGGCGAACAGGAAACCACCCCCCAACCCGACGCGCTGACCGCCCTGGTCGGCCGAGCCCGCGCCCGCCTCCTACTGGCGCTCGACGCCCCCGCCAGCACCAGCCACCTCGCCCGCAGCCTGGCCATGACACCCGGCGCGGTAGGAGACCACCTCGCCATCCTGCGAGACGCGGGGCTACTCGTCCGCGCCCGCTCCGGCCGGTCGGTGCTGTACCGGCGCACCCCGCTGGGCGAGGCACTGGTCGCCGGTTCGGGCTGAGGGTTGGGTACACCGCTGCTTTTGAGGCGCCGTCGGGAGAGAACACCGGCCAGGCCGTAAGTGACACCTCTATGACGTGGCCTGCCGCAAACCCCAGTGGAGTCGAGGCCAGTCAGCGGCGACTGGACGCGGCTTCAGGTCCACCTGGTTGCCTGATTACGCGGCGATGACGGGCCTGCCGCCCCAGTGGAGATCCTTCTCTTCGCGGGCCGACGCGTTCGTAGGCCTCCTCGGTGCGCGCGTCGTCGCGCCAGGCGAGGGCGCAGGCCGCCTCCAGACGTAGAAGTTGAACCGAAACGTTCCCCACACCGCTCCGACCTGCGAAAACGCAGCTGGGAGCGGTATGGGTCAGCACAGAACCAGCACAGGAGAACGAAGTCGGCACGACGGTGCGGAGTTCTCGTTCCCGTGCCGCACAGGACATCAAACCGGGCCCCGTCATCCGCAATCGCCGAACACGCACAACCGGCAGCAGCTCCACTCGACGATCGGTGGCCCGACAGCTCGACGGACACCACAGTACGTTCCGATCATGCCCGCCATTTCCCGACAGAGAAGTCCTTCTTCACGAATCCTTCCTCCACCAGGAACTCCTTCGTCGACTCCAGCAGTCCCACCCCCGGTCCGGGAAACGCCTCCGTCGGCAGCTGATCCCGGCGGATCGTGGACCTGATGAGGTCGTCCGGGAAATCGCTGAGTGTCAGTGCGAATTCCACGTACCCGTTCCAGTCGGCCAGCGCCTGACGCGCCGCGTCGTTCTGCAGCGTCCGCCACGTCCCCGCGAACGCCGGGTGGTCGCCGAGGAAATCACCGGTCGACACCGTGACACTCGTACCGGCGTAGTCCGGATGATCCTCCGCCAGATGGTCGATCACCCGGTAGCCCTTTGCGCGCAGCACCTCCGCGTTCGCCTGCGGCACGGCCGCCGCCGCGATGTCCCCGCGCTCCAGCGGCGCCTCGATGTCGGTGGAGTAGATGTGGGGCAGCTCCGACGGCTCCACGTCCGCGTCGCGCAGCGCGCCCAGCAGATAGCGGTGGATGTACGAGCCCGTCTGGACGCCGATCTTCTTCCCGTCCAGCCCGGCCAGTGACGTCGGCCCGTCCTTCCGTACCAGGACCGACGCGTCGAGACTGACCGTGGCCAGCGACACGAGCCGGGTGTCGAGCCCGCTGCCCCGGGCGACGAGGGCGGGCGTGTCGCCGTACGTCGCGAGGTCCAGACTGCCGCCCACCAGGGCCTGGTTGAGGTCGGGCCCGTTCGGGAACGGGAACACCTCTATCTTCGTGAAGCCCTCCTTCTTCAGCGCCGGCAGCAGCTGGTGCCGGGAGTGAAGGAAGCCGACGGGGCCGTTCAGGGTGTCCTTCGAGCCGATCACGCCGATCCGCAGGGTCTTCCCCGACGAAGCGTCACCGGCGTCCGCGTCGCCGCCGCAGCCCGTCGTCGTCAGGACGAGGGCCGTGGCGAGGATTCCGAGCAGGCGTTTCATGAGGTGGTGCCTTTCTTGTCCCTGGGGGGCGCCGGGCGGCGCAGTTCGGGGCCCACGGCCAGCCGGGCGCCCGGGGTGCGGCCCCGGCCCCAGCCGAGCCGCTCCCGGTAGCTGCCGAGGAGGTCGCCGAGACCGGCTTCGTCCACCGGCTCGGGATGGGTCGTCGGTGACACGAACAGCGCGTCCACCGGGCAGTACGCCTCGCACATGAAGCACGTCTGGCAGTCCTCCTGCCGGGCGATCTCCGGCAGCCCGTCGGGCGCCCGGTCGAACACGTTCGTCGGGCACACCGCGATGCACTTGTCGCACGTGATGCACCGCTCCGCGGAGACGATCTCGATCATGCGGGCACCGCCTGCGCAACCGCCGTCTCCGGGACACTCCACAGCTCGTCCAGACCGCCCGTGACCAGCCGCCTCCGCTGCCCCGGGTCGTCCTGCGCCGGGAAGTCCGCGCGCTTGTGCATACCCCGTGTCTCCGTCCGCGCCAGCGCCGCCGTGTACATCCAGCGGCCCGTCGCCGTCATCGCCGCCGCCTGCCGCGCCCGCACCGCGCTCTCCCCGGAGGCCGCCAGACCGTCGCGCACCTCGCGCCATATGCCGTTCAGCGTGCCGAGGGCCCGCGTCAGCACCGCGCCGGTGCGCAGATAGTTCTTGTCGTACGGGATCACCTCCGCCTGCACCGCGGCCACCACCTCCCGGTGCGTGTCCCGCCCCGCGCCGCCGGCCGGCCGCAGCCCCGCCCCGCCCACCGGGCTCGCCGCCCGCCGGCCCGCCGTGTCCCCCAGCGACCGGGCGAATGCCGACGCGCCCCGGCCGGCCCAGGTGCCCGACGACATCGCCCACGCCGCGTTGTGGCTGCCGCCGCCCGTGAACCCGCCGCAGATCAGCTCGCGGGTGGCGGCGTCGCCGGCGGCGTACAGCCCGGGTACGTCCGTCGCGCAGTCGTCGCCGGTGAGCCGGATCCCCCCAGTCCCCCGTACCGTGCCTTCCGCCAGCAGGGTCACCGGGAACAGCTGTGTGAACGGATCGATGCCCAGCCGGTCGAACGGCAGGAAGAAGTTCGGCTGGCCCAGCCGCATCGCCCGCCGCTCCGCCTCGCCCGCCCGGTCCAGCCGGCACAGCACCTTTCCCTCCGCCAGCAGCGTCCGCGCGATCACCGACCGCCCCTTCTGGCTGCCGGCACCCTCCAGCACACTGCCGTCGGCGTGATAGAACGTCGCGAACGTGTAGTACGCCGTTTTCGTCACCGACGTGAACTCCGGCGCGATCGCATACGCGTTGGAGAACTCCATCCCCGACATCGCCGCCCCGGCCTCCGCCGCCATCAGATACCCGTCGCCGGTGTTCACATTGCAGCCCAGCGCCCGCGACAGGAACGCGCACCCGCCCGTCGCCAGCACCACCGCACCGGCCCGCACCCGGAACGCCCGGTCCTCCTGCCGCCGGTACCCGACCGCGCCCGCCACCGCCCCGTCCGCGTCCGTCAGCAACTCCAGCACCGGACTGTGGTCGAGGATCCGCACCCCCGACCGCTGCACCCGCACCCGCATCCGCCGCATGTACTCCGGCCCCTGCAGACCACGCCGCGACTGCCGCCCCGAGGCGTCCACCGGGAACGGATACCGCGACACCTCCGCGACCTCGTCCATGTTCTGCCACGTCTGCTCCAGCACCCGGTCCATCCAGCGGTGATCCGCCAGATGCCCCCCGAGCGTCTCCCGGGACGCCTTCGCCGCCGCCCGTTCCTCCGGATGCGGCGGCACATACCAGACACCCGTCCCGGCTGCCGCCGTCGCGCCCGAACTCCCGCAGTAGCCCTTGTCGGCCAGCACCACCCGCGCGCCGTCCTCCGCCGCCTTCACCGCCGCCCACGCCGCGGCCGGACCACCGCCCACAACCAGCACGTCGGCACTCAGCTCGATGCTCATTCGGATCCCTTTCCCGTACGAATCTGATCCGGCCCGGTGTCCACACCGAGGCCGCCCAGCAACCGCCGCCGCAACTGCGCGAACCGCGGCACCTCCACCGAACGCGGCCGGTCCATCCCCACCGCGAACTCCTCCGCCACCACCCCGTCCCCGAGCAGCACCACCCGGTCCGCCAGCAGCAGTGCCTCGTCCACGTCGTGCGTGACGAGCAGCACCGACGGCCGGTGCTCCGCCCACAACCCCTCCACCAGCCGCTGCGCCTTCAGCCTCGTCAGCGCGTCCAGCGCGGCGAACGGCTCGTCGAGCAGCAGCAGCTCCGGAGTCCGCACCAGCGCCCTGGCCAGCGCCACCCGCTGCGCCTCACCGCCGGACAGCGTCCCCGGCCAGGCGTCGGCCCGCGCCGTCAGCCCCACCTCCCCGAGCGCGGCGACCGCCCGCTCCCGCAGCCGGCCCCCGTCCAGGCCGAGGGTGACGTTGCGCCACACCCGCTCCCACGGCAGCAACCGGTGCTCCTGGAAGACGACGGCGACCTTGCCGGGCACGCCGATCTCCCCCTCGGCCCCGGTGTCGATGCCGCCGACGATCCGCAGCAGGGTGCTCTTCCCCGACCCGCTGGGGCCGAGGAGCGCGACGAACTCACCGGGCGCGATGTCCAGGTCGACCCGGTCGAGGACAACCCGGCCGTCGAAGGCCCGGGTCACCCCCCGTACCCGGACACCGGGGTACGCGGGCAGGGACGGCGAAACGGACAAGATCTCTCCTCCGGGAGACTCAAACACCGGCGAACCCGCGACGCCAGGCCAGCGCGCGCCGCTCCATCAGCCGTACCAGCAGATCGGACAGCACGCCGAGGACGGCGTACGTGACAAGCACGACGAACATGACGTCGGTGCGCAGGAACTCCCGGGCGTCGGTCATGAGATAGCCGATGCCGGAGGTCGTCGCCGTCTGCTCGGCCACCACCAGCGTCAGCCACCCCACGCCCAGCGCCTGCCGCAGCCCGACGAGGATCTGCGGCAGCGCCCCCGGCAGAATCACCCGCCGGGTCAGCCCCCACCGCCCCAGCCCGCACGAACGCGCCGCCTCCACCAGCCGGTTGTCGACGCCCCGGATGCCGTGCAGCACGTTGATGTACAGGGGGAACACCGGCCCGATGAGGATGAGCATCGTCTTCGACGTCTCACCGATGCCGAACCAGATGATGAACACGGGCGCCAGCGCCAGGTGCGGCAGCATCCGGAACGCCTGCACCGGCGCGTCGATGACGTCCTCCACCGCGCGCGTCAGCCCGGCCGCCAGCCCCAGCGCCACCCCCAGCGGGATGCCGATCAACAACCCCCGGCCCACCCGCTCCAGCGAAACCAGCAAGTGATGCCCGTACTCCCCGGATCCGACGAGTTCCACGCCGGCCCGCCACACCGCCGCCGGCGACGGCGTGGTCGACCCCAGCCACCCCTGGACCGCCCCCAGCCACCACAGCAGAACGGCGGCAGCCAGCCCGCTGACCCGGCGCAACTGCCGCACTCCAGGCAGCAGCAGCCGGGTGCGGCGCAGGGCGAGCGTGCGGACCGGGACGACAGACACGGGCGGACGAGTCGGGGCAGGGGAAAGCACAGCAGGCATGACGGAGAGACCTTTCCGGTACGCCGGTGCGGCCGGACGCGAAAGCGTGACTGCAGCGGAGAAAGGGCAGGTTGAAACAGAGAAAAGGGGGCGCGAAAGAATCAGCGCAAAGAATGTCGCGGAAATGATCCACCCGGATACACCGCGGCAACGACGGAGCACGGCAGCCGAAGGGAAACGCGCTACAGGAACCAGCGCACGCCGAACGCGGCAGGCGGCAGCAGGGTCAACAGGCCGTGGTGCCGATCAGCATGTAATCGACCACCCGGCGACTGATCAGCAGGGTTCCTGGCATACGAAGGAGAGTTTCACCTCGTACGGAAAAGGTCAAGCGCGGACCGATTGGCGAAACAGTTTATTCACACATGACACTGCTGACACGGCGGGCCGGACCCCGGCGCACGTCAACCGGCAGAGCTCGCAGTTCAGCACGGGCATGCGCGCAGTAGGTACGACTGCCCTGCCGCCCGGCATCCGGACCAGCCCGGTTGGGTGCCGACGCGGTGAAGTCACGCTGCACCAGGTCGTCGGCGAGGGTGGCGTCCGGGTCGCGGCGGGTGAAGCTCGTGGAGCGGCGCGGGCTGACGCCCTGCAGGTCGGCGGCCCGCATCAGACGCTCCACGCGCTTGCGGCCCACCTGCGCGCCCTCCCGCCGCAGGACGGCGTGCACCCGTGGGGAGCCGTAGCTGCCGCCGGAGTCGGTGTGGATCCGCCGGATCTGCTCGGTCAGTTCCGCGTCCCGGCGGATGCGCTCGCAGGGCCCGCGCTCCGCGCGGCACCAGCGGTAGTAGGTGGAGGAGGGGATGTGCAGTTCCCGGTGCCACAGGACGTCGGCGAGGAACCGGCGGTGGACGGGGTCGGGGTGATGACGCAGGGACACCAGGTCGGACCAGTCCTGCGGGCTTCCGCGGTGGGCAAGGATGTAGCCCGCCGTGGACCCGTTGATATGCGTTCTGTCCGGGTACGGGACGGCGCGTGCCATCAGCTCCGCCACCGGCGGCAGGACGCCGAACGCCCACTCCAGCGAGGTGAGGACGGCGATGTGGCCTGCCCGGACGGTGAGCCCGCCGAGGGAGACCTCCTCGACGTGCGTGTATTTGTCGTCCTCGGTCAGACGCCGGGTGGCCGGGACCGAGGTCCCCGTGCGCCGGCGCAGTTCCTCGGCCGTGCCGGTCTCGTGCCAGTGCCGGGCGAGGTCGAGCAGTCGCTTCTGGGCAGCCTCGGCGAGCCGCAGCCGAGGGTCCTTGCCGAGCACGGCGCCGACCAGCGCCGGGGAGCCGAGGTCGACGGCGCGAAGGAGTGGTGTGGTGCCGTCCGGCAGCTCACGGTCGGAGTCGGCGCCGCCCTCTGTCAGTGCCTCGGCGGTCTCGTGGTCGAATCCGGCCACGGCGGTGCAGAGCAGTGGCAGGCCGTCGGGACCCGGAGTGTTCGGATCGGCGCCGTCTCCCAGACATGCCCACACCGCGTCGGAGTGCTTGGCGGTTACGGCTGCCGCGAGCCGGTCGTCCAGGCCGTGCCGCTGCGCTGCCATCTGCTCCCCCTGGTGACCCTGCGGACAGAAGGCCATCCCGGGTCGGAGCGGCGATCGTCGTGCCCTGCGGCGAAATACTCAGCCCGGCCCACGACCGACCGCCGGAGGCATGGCCACGAGGTATCTCCACAACCGCACTTGACCTGGAGCGCGCACCAGCTCCGAGGATGACGGGCATGAACCTCAACATCACCGGCCCCCAGATCGTCCTCGGCACGATGGACTTCGGCACCCGCGTCGGCGCGGACGACGCTTTCGCGATCCTCGACTCCTTCGTCGCCGGCGGCGGTGTCTGGCTCGACACCGCGAACTGCTACTCCTTCTGGGCCGATCCGAGCGGCGTCGGTGGCGCCAGCGAGCGGGTCATCGGGGCGTGGCTCCGGGCCCGCCCCGGCGCGCGTGAGGCGGTGCGGATCGCGACGAAGGTCCGGCAGAATCCGCTCGTCGCCCACTCCTGGCCGCAGAGCGCCGAAGGTCTTTCCGCCCGTGCCGTGCAGGCCGGTGTCGAGGAGAGCCTGGGGCGTCTCGGGGTCGGTCACGTCGATCTTCTATGGGCCCACGCCGAAGACCGCGCCGTGCCGCTGGCGGAGACCGTCGGCGCTTTCGGTGCGCTGGTCACGAAGGGGGTGGCTCGGCGGGTGGGGGCGGCCAATCATGCCGCCTGGCGCGTCGAGCGTGCCCGGTCGCTGGCTCGGGAACAGGGCGTGGAACCGTGGACGGCCCTGCAGTTGCGGCACTCGTTGGTCCAGCCGCGTCCCCTCGCCCCTGTCGCGGAAGCCGGTCATCGCCTGCTCGCCGACGAGGACTTGGACCTCGCGCGGTCGGAGGGGCTCGGCGTGTGGTCGTACACCTCGCTGATGTGGGGCTCCTACGTGCGCGCGGACAAGCCGCTTCCGCAGACTTATGATCATCCCGGTACTGGCCGGGTGCTCTCGGTCCTCGAGGACGTGGCCGGTGAGCTGTCGGCCACGAAGAACCAGGTCGTCCTCGCGTGGCTGATGCGTCAGGGGATCGATCCCATCGTCGGTGCGAGCCGGGTGGAGCAGGTCGAGGAGGCACTCGCCGCACGCCGTGTGCGGCTCGACGACGGGCACCTGGTGCGCTTCGCCGAAGCGCGGTAGCAGCGTTCGGAAAGGAAATCCCGTGACCACTTTCCTCACCCCGGCGGCAGCCGCCGACCGCACCGGTGTCTCCCTCGACACGCTGCGGTACTACGAGCGTGAGGGGCTCATCGGCCCGATCAGCCGCTCCGGCGGCGGACGCAGGCAGTACACCGAGGACGACGTCTTCTGGATCGGTCTGGTCACGTGCTTTCGTGACGCCGGCCTCGGCATCGCGGACCTGCGGGAATTCGTCGCCATCCTGCGCGCCGACCATTCTGCGCAGGACCGGGTCGCTTTCCTCCGCGAGCGCCGTGCCGGCCTGGAGCAGCGAGTCGCGGCGCTGTCGCGGGCGATCGGGGTCCTCGACGACAAAATCGCCTACTACAGCTGAGCCTCAGTATTCGACGTCGATGTAGTCGATGTCGGTGAACTCGACCTCGAGTTGGTCGGCGCGGCGGCCGCCGTCCTTGAAGTAGTGCTCCTGGAGCCCCTCCGCGAGTACCTCGTTCGGGGACTCGCCGGTGCGGCCGGCCCGGGCGTCGAACAGGCGGCGAGCGTAGGGCGGGGGGAGGTGGACGGTGAGGCGGCGGGAGCGGCCGTCGTCCGTGGTGCCGATGGGGGCCGTGTAGCCGAATCGGGCGCGGGTTTCGATGGTGATTCCGCCTGTGGTCGCGGCGTGTTTTTGCCGGCGGGCGCGGATGCGGGGCTGCCAGTGGGTCCGGACGGTTGCGTTGATGCGGTCGGTGATGGCTTTGGGCGGGGTCTTGCGGTCGCCGGTGCGGTAGCGCTCCACCGAGCGTTGGCTGACGCCGATCGCCTCTGCCACCGCCCGGGTGGTCTTCAGCGTACGGATCAGGAAGTTGATGCGGCCCTTCAGGGTTTTCGGCGGTTCGCGGGTGAACGCTTCCTGGCCGGTGCGTTCGATCGCCTGGGTGATCGCCTCGTCGTCGGCGGCGGCGCCGGTGGGGCGGATACGGCGCGTCATGGGTTACTCGCCGTCCTCGAGGACGGCGTCGCCGCCCTTGATGTGGCGGGCCGGGTTCAGGCCCTGGGTCATCAGGTCGATCGCCCAGGGCAGGTCCTGGACGCCTTCGAGTTTGGCCAGGCCCGGGGTGGGGCCGAGGCGGAAGACGCCGGGCTGGGGCTTGCCGGGGGCGGCGTAGGGCAGGAAGGACAGGGGGCTTTCGCCCGGGGAGGGGTAGACGACGCAGTCGGACAGCACGGCCAGAGGGTACAGGCCGGTGAGCTCCGCCATGTTACGGAGCTTGCGATGCATGTTGACCCGCGCCTTCGCGATCACCGCGGCGCGGATGTCGGGGCGCCAGGTCGGGCGGGACAGGGCCGGCCACGGTTCGCCGTCACGGTAGTGACGGCCCTGGGGACGTTCGCGGAGTTTGCCGATGCCGCCCTTGACCGTCGCCTTGATCGCGGTGAGGACCGCGGCCAGGCCTGGGTCGGTCTTCTTGTGGACGGCCATCGCGGCGAGGAACTCGGTGTCCGTCAGATCTGCGGTGACGCCGAGGTCGGCGAGGGTGTCGACGTACGCGGCGCGCAGCCGGTCGTGCCACGGGTCCAGGTAGGCGCCGGTCTCGCGGCGCAGGTACGCCTCGACGGGGGTGACGTCGTGGCCGAGTTCCTGGGCGTAGGCGACGGTGTGGGTGGTGTACCAGGCCGGGCCGGTGGGGCGTTCTCCGGTGGGGGTGAACGGGGAGGGCAGGCGCGGGTCCACGGGGATGTGGGAGAGGTCGACGTACCAGCTGCCGGGGATCCGCTTGTCGAACGCCGGTCGGGCCACATGTTCGGGGGCGGACAGGCCTACGGTCAGTCGGGCGGCGGCCGCGAGGAACGCGGTGTTCAGGTCCAGGCCGACCGCGTAGGGCAGGAGGCGTTCCTCCTGGGTGAGGAGGCCGGGGTCGCGGACCCACTGGTAGGCCTCCTCGTCGAGGAAGCCGCCGTCCCAGTCGCGGGCGACGGGGTGTTCGGGGGTGGCCTCCGGCGGTGCCGGATCCACCGGCCGGGTGCCGAGGCTGCCGGGGTTGTACGCGGAGGACCACTGGCCGGTCGTCTTGTTCTGCACCGCCTTGGTGGGCGGGCGCAGCGCGGACATCAGCTCCAGCCCGCACACCGCGGTGGACCCGCGCGGGGTGAGCACGCGGGCCGCGTACACCCCGAGCACGCGGGCGATCTCCGGCGGATCCATCTCCGCCACGCCGGGCCAGGAACGCTCGTCGAGGGCGTCCCACGGCAGTACGGCCAGCTGTACGCACTGACGGCTTCCGGTGGTCGCGGGACGGTAGACGCGCGCCCAGGGGCCGAAGCCGCGCTGGGTGAGCTGCCACTTCGCGGCGATGATCTCGCGGACCACCGGGTGGTCCGGCTCCAGGCGCAGATTGCGGCGCTGTTCGTGGCCCTCCAGGCGCTCCGGCAGCCCAAGCCGTACCGTGGCCGCCGCGGTGAGGACGATCAGGGGGTCCGCGTCGAAGCCGTTACGGTTCAACCGCTCCGCGCCCAGACCGGCTTCGCCCAGCACCCACGTCACGAGCTCGGGGACCGTGGCCGCGGGGCAGTCCAGCACGATCCCGTCGATGCCGTAGGCGCGTCCGTCGCCGTCGAGTACCGCGAGCGGGCCGTGGGGGAAACGGGGGTCCGCGACGGGGGGCTTGGCCGGCTTGCGGGGCGCCGGGCGGCGTGAGGGTGCGGCCGTACGCCGCGGCGTGGGTGCGTCCGCAGGGGCTTGCGCCGGTGGCGTATCGGGGAGTCGGGGTGTCGGGGCAGCCACGGGATAGCGTGCGGCGAGGCCCTCCAGGAGTTTCCGGTAGGCGTGCAGTCGCTCACCGGTCGGTTCGCTGCGGCCCTCTTCCCAGGCGACGACGCTCACCGCTCGCGTCTTGAGCGCCTGGGCGACGGCGGCATGGCTGAGGCCGGCTGCTTCCCGCAGCCGGACCCGCTCGGCGGTCGGGGGCAGCAGCCGGCCGTCGTCGACGGCGGCGAGGAGAGAATCGACGGCGGCGTCGAACTCGAACGGCTCCTGGGTCATCGCGGTCTTCCTCTTCGCCTCTTCTACCGCACGCCCTGGCGGATCTCCTCCAGGCGGGTCACCAGTCGCTGGTAGCGCTGGGAGGCCGCCTGGGAGGAGTTCAGGCCCTGACGCGCGGCGATCTGCCGCCAGTCCATGCCGCAGCGCCGGGCTTCCAGCACCACGCCGGCCTCGAGCCGGTCCAGCGACAGACGCAGCCCCGCGAGCAGAGCGAGCGCCGCGGCGACAGCCGCCTCGTCCTCCGGAGCGCGGTGGGTGTCCGCTGCGGCCAGCATCCTGCCGACCAGGGCCGCGTCCTGGGCAAGACGCTGGGCCGGGGTGTCGGGGTCGGCGGGGCCGCCCGCGAGTGCCGCCAGGTGGCGGCGGGCCTCGTCATCGGCGTCTTCGGGCATGCGGCTCACCCTACCTCAACGAGACAAGGAAACAACGGATTGTTGGACCCAGATAGTGGGCCGACCGCGTGAAACAAACCGATCATGCAGGAAACCTGCCCGAGCGATGGATCCGCCGGTCCCGCCGTTTGGCAGTCTCAAGCCGTGACCGATTCCCAGTTCCGCACCCCGATCGCGGCTGATGGCCGGCTGGGCACCGCCTCGGAGCACCCCGGATTCGCAGATCCGGCATATCTGCGGCGCCGGCAGGCGATCGCCGCGTCCGCTCGCGGCCATCGGGTGGGGGATCCGTCGCCACCAGTGGCGTACAGCAGTGCCGAGCACCAGACCTGGCGCAGGGTTCACCGCGTTGTGTGGAGCACGCAGGCCGAGCATGCCTGCCGGGCGGTCCTGCAGGCCAGGGAACAGGCCCCCATCCCCGCGGACAGAATCCCCCAGCACACGGAGGTCGGCGCGCGGCTGCGCGCCCTGACGGGTTTCGATTTCACGCTGGCGGGTGGTCCGGTCGCCAACAAGCGGTTCCTCGGGGCGATGGCCCGCGGCTACTTCCACGCGGTCCAGTTCGTCCGCCACCCGGCGATGCCCATGTTCACCCCGGAACCCGATGTCATTCACGACGTCCTCGGCCACGGCATCCACCTCTCGCACTCGCAGTTCGCCGACATCTACCGGCTGATCGGGCAGACGGTGACGAGGATCGACAACCCGGACGTACTGCAGATGATCAGCGACGCCTACTGGTTCACCCTGGAGTACGGAGTCCTCGACGAAGACGGCCGTCCCAAGGCATACGGTGCCGCCCTGCTCTCCTCCTACGGCGAGATACGGCAACTCCACCGCTCCACCGTCCGCCCGCTCGACATCGACGCCGTCCTCACCACCAGATACGCCATCAGCGGCTACCAGCCGGTGCTCTTCGCCGCCCGGAGTCTGGAGGAGGTCACCGACATCCTGCGGGCCTTCCTGACCCGGCTCGACGACGACAGCGCACCGCCCGGCCGTACACACACCTGACGCTCCTCGGGCCACCGGCCGTGCCCCTGGCGTCCGCGACGAGGCAGGGAAACCACCGGCCGTAACGGCAAGTCAGTGCGGCGTTGGGCCATGGCGGTCATCCTCGCGCCACCGGCGGCGTGGCCCTCCGACCGGCCCGTGACCAGCCGATACACACGCTTGGTGATCAAGAACCTCACCCGCGGCCTCGCCGCGATCTCACTCGCCCTCGCGTCCCTCACGGCCGCCGCCCCCGCGCACGCCGCCGCCCCCGACCCCTCCGTACTCCCCCTCGGCGAAGCCATCACCCTCCTGCCCCTGGGCGCCGAGTCCCGTGAGGGCTACACCCGCGAAGCCTTCAAGCACTGGAACTCCGGCGCCAACCCCACCGACGGCTGCAACACCCGCAACGAAGTCCTCCTCGCCGAAGCCGTCACCCCACCCACCGTCGGCTCCCGCTGCGCCCTGACCGGCGGCTCCTGGTGGTCGTACTACGACAACACCATCGTCACCGCCGCCTCCAACCTCGACATCGACCACATGGTCCCCCTCGCCGAGGCCTGGGACTCCGGCGCCTCCGCCTGGACCCCCGAACGCCGCGAGGCCTACGCCAACGACCTCGGACAGTCCACCAGCCTCATCGCCGTCACCGCGGGCTCCAACCGCTCCAAGTCCGACCAGGACCCCGCCGAATGGCTGCCGCCCGCCCCCGAGGCCGTGTGCCGCTACGCCACCGAATGGACCGCGACGAAACTCCGCTGGGGCCTGACGATCGACACCGCCGAGCAGATCGCACTCCAGGCCCTCGCGGTCAGCTGCCCCACCAGCACCGTCGTCTACGAACCCGCGTAACAGCCGTGGTCCCGGGGCGGGGGCGTCCCGGGACCACATACCGGCTGGTCAGGCCATCCGCCGGAACGTGTATCGCGACCGTATCGAAAAACGCATACGCCAGCGCAACAGTCACCCGTCTTCAGTGGACCACTGAACGTCACAGGTCAGTTCGTCCATCGGAAAAGGACTGTAATCATGAATTCGGATTCCGCACGTGGTGTCCACCGGCGGTGGCTGCTCGGGTGGGGAGGATTGGCGGCTGCCGGTGCGGTGGCAGGCACATCGCTGGTCAACGCCCGCCAAGGGCACGCCGACCAGACCCCGACCGACCGCATCCCTCCAGACACCCTGCCCGGCGGAGCCTACGACCGGTACGTGGCAAAGCTGGCCGCCGAAGGCAGGTTCTCGGGCGTGGTGCTGTTGGCACACCATGGCCGTACGGTGTTGTCCCGCAGCTACGGCACGGCCGACGAAGAAAGAGGAATCGCCAACCACGAGGGCATCGCGTTCAGCCTCAGCTCGGCGGGCAAGCCGTTCGGCGCGGTGGCCGTCCTGCAGTTGGCGCAGCAGGGCAGGCTCAAGCTGTCGGACACCGTGGGCACCCATCTGAAGGGGTTCGCCGAGGAGATCGCCGAGCGGGTGACCGTCCACCATCTGTTGTCCGGCAGCTCCGGGCTGGTCAGTCCGGACGAGGACGTACGACGCGTCTTCCAGAGCCGCGACGAAGTACACGAGTACTACGACCAGCGCGCCCGGCAGGCCGAACTGGTGGGCGTCCCCGGCATCCCGAACACCGCCCACACGGAGGCGGACGTCACCATACCCGCCCTGATCGTGGAGGCCGTGACCGGCGAGACGTACTGGGACTACGTGCAGGAGAACATCTTCGGACGCTGCGGCATGACCGGCTCGGCGTTCTGCACCCGGCCTCAGTGGCTCACCGACAAACACATCGCGCACCCGTACATGCGACTGGCAGACGGCAGCACGGTGGACGCCGTACGCAACCTGGACGCCGACAGCCCGGACCCGAACGTACTCGGCAAGAATCCGGGCCGGGCCTTCATCGACCCTCCCGGGGACGGCGGCTTCGCCACCGCGCCCGACCTGGTCCGCTTCGCCCGCGCGCTGGCCGACGGCACGCTCCTGGACCGGCCCTGGGCCGACGTCCTCACCGCCGCCAAGACTCCCCACGGACCGGCGTCGTTCGGGGCGTACGGGATGCCGGTCTCCATCGTCAACGGCCAGTGGATCCACCAGCGCGCCGGCGGCAACCCCGGCGTCGGCGCCAGCTGGAGCGTCTATCCGGACAGCGGCTGGGTCGGCGTCATCCTCGGCAACCGCGACGGCGCACCGCTGCAGGAGATGATCGGGCAGGAGAGGCAGGCCATTACCGGAGCCCCGGCCGGAGGAGGATCAGGCGGCTGAATCACCGACGGCAGGCAGGTGTTCAGCCCAGCCAGACTATGACGGGAATGCGGATCTCCCGGATGTCGTGATGCAGTTCGTACTCAAAGAGGACGCTCTCACCGGGGATCTGCAGCCCGTAGCGATTGTGGCTGTCGTCCAGCAGGTCGCCCGGCGGGCGGCGGCCGACGGCGAGGGCGCCGCCGGCTTCCAGGGCCAGGGCGGCGAAGAAGTTCGTCACCTGCTTCGCCAGATCCGGCGGCATCGCGAGGATGGTCGCGGCAGATCGTTCTTCCACGGAGGCGGTCCAGCTGCGCCGGGCGGGTCGGTCCTCGGTCACTGAACGGTATCCACTCGCTCCATGAGGTCGTCCAGGGAGACCAGGTTGCGCCCGGCGTGGGCGTTCGCGCGGCTCTCGGTCGCACCGGGGGCCGCGTCCAACGTCGCGCGCATCCACCAGCGGCGCATGACCGCGGCGACGTCGGACTCGTCGGCAGCGAGGACTTCCCCGTAGAAACGGGCGCGGTTCTCGCCGACGAGAACCCCGCCGATGGCGTTGATGGTGTGGGGAATCTGGGGGGCCGGTTGGTCCGACGCCGTGTACTCCGGCTGAGCGGTCATGCTCGTCCCCTCCTGGTCGGTCGCATCCTCGATCCCGCTGCATCGACGGTAGCGCGAATTGCGGGGTAGGGGACTCATAATCCGTCGGCCGTGGGTTCGAGCCCCGCCTGCTCCGGTCGGCGCTTACCGCATGCAGGAACCAGGTTGGAGCCTATCGTTTGCGGCCGACACCGCAGCAGGCGCCGACCTCGGTCGGCGGGCCGCCGATCTGGTGGTCGTCCGGGCGCCAGAGGGACGTGGAGACGACCCCGGGTTCCAGCAGCTCCACGCCGTCGAGGAAGCCGGCGATCTGGCGGGGGCTGCGGTTGGTGTACGGGTTGGCGGCCTTCTGGTTGTATCCCTCTGTGGCCTCTTCCCGCTCGGCCGTGTCGATGCCGTCGTTGATCACCAGGTAGCTGCCGGGGACGACCGCGTCCGTCAGTCGCTTCACGATGGAGCGGCACTGGTCGTAGTCGGGCACGTTGCCCAGGACCCCGAGCAGCATCAGTGCCACCGGCTGGGTGAAGTCCAGTGTTCCGGCGGCGCCGGCCAGAATGCGGTCCACGTCGCGTGCATCGGCTTCGATGTAGTCCGTGGCCCCTTCCGGACTCGAGGCAAGCAGCGCACGGGCGTGCGTGAGCACCAGAGGGTCGTTGTCGACGTACACGATCCGACACGTCGGGTCGATGGCCTGGGCGACCTCGTGGGTGTTGTTCGCGGTGGGCAGGCCGGTGCCGATGTCGAGGAACTGGCGGATACCGGCTTCGACGGTCAGGTGGCGCACGGCGCGCATCAGGAAATGACGGGACTGGCGGGCCACATCGACTATGCCGGGGAAGACCTGCATGACCTGGTCCGCCATCTCCCGGTCGGCGGCGTAGTGGTCCTTGCCGCCGGCCCAGTAGTTCCACACCCGGGCCTGGTGCGGGCGGGTGGGGTCGATCGGAGGGGTCGACCGTATGTCGTCGCTGATGGAGCCGTCGGGCATGGAAGGTTTCCTCGATGGAATCGACGCCGGTGTCAATGAAGACCGTACACCTGCCGGTTGGGCAGGGTGATCGGGCATTCTGCACAGCCGTGCGGGGGGCGTCTGTTGATCCGGACGATCCGGTGGGCGAGGTGGGGTAGATCGCCGGGCCCGGGCTGTGGTCAGCCCGGGTGAAGCCGCCCCCCTGTCGATGGCTCAGTGTGCGGGAGGCCGCTGGTCAGTTGGTGGCGGCTCCGTAGGCGAGGGTCCAGGGTGGGTTGCCGATGGAGGGGGCGACGGTGGTGTCGCGCAGGTAGAGCCTGCCGGCGGTGAACAGGGGCAGGTTCTCGTAGCCCCACAGCTTGAAGTGGTCCTGGGATTCGGCGCCGGTGTCCGGGAGTTGGAGCCAGACCTCGCGGGTGCCGGTGGCCGGGTTGAGGTGCAGTACGCGGGCTGCGGAGCCCGGGACGATCGTGCTGTGCCGGGTCTCGCCCGGGGACTCGTAGGCGATGAGGCCGCCGTTGCGGCCGTCGGCGCGTAGTGGTGCGAGGTCGCGGTTGTCCTGTGCGGACGTGGTCCATTTGCGGGCGCCGGTGCTCGCGTCGATGGCGGTGATCTTGCCGGGGTGTTTGGTGGAGTCCGAGGCGATGTAGATGGTGTCGGCGGTGGCCACGATGCCGCCGCAGCGGCCCGTGAAGGCGCTGCATCCCGCGTCCAGGTCCTTGATGGGGATCTCGGTTTGTTCGGTGCCGTCGTCGGCGAGGGTGATCAGGCGGGTGGCGTGGGTGAGGACGGGTTCGTCGGCGGTCTTGTCGCGCTTGTCGTAGACCGCGAGCACCATGGGGTTGCTCTCGGCCAGGTAGAGGCCCGCGTACGGTTCGCGGGCGCGGTAGGTCCACAGCGTCTTGCCTGTGGCGGGGTCGATGCGGTGGAGGGAGAAGAAGGTCATTCCGTCGCTGACGCAGCCGCGGGTTACGTGGAGCCAGGTGCCGCCGGTGTACTCCTCGCCGCACAGGCTGCTGCCCAGGTCGGTGTCGGGGCGGGGTTTGTTCCACAGTTGCCTGGTGCCGTCCAGGCTGTAGCCGAGGGCGCCGGAGGTGCTCGAGCCCGGTGGGTTCCAGGCTGCTGCCGCGGTGGTGTCGGTGACCGCGACGGTCAGGCCCATTCCCTTGGTGCCTTTTCCGGGCAGGGGGTGTTGCCAGAGCAGGGTTCCGCGGTGGGTGTCGATGACCGCGAGGCGGTTGCAGTAGCCGTTTTCCGCGCGGGTCGCCTTGAATACGAGGGCGACCTTGCCGTCGGAGGTCATGGTCTCGCTGCCCCGGCAGACCGGGCCGGGCAGGGGGACGTGCCACTGTTCGGCTCCGGTGAGCGGGTCGTGGGCCTGGATCGCGTACGGCGCTGTGGTGACGTATGTGTCGGGGGCGGCCCAGGCGTCGGGGGCGGAGACCGGTTCGCCGTGGGCGATGCCGTCCGGGACGGGGAGCGCGAAGAGTTCGCGGCCGGTGGTGGTTCGGGGCTTGAGTGTCGTCGCCGAGTTGTTCCGTGCGTTCGGAGTCTTGTTGCGGGAGGTCGTGGAGGTTTGCTGGGATGGCTCCTGTCCCGCGCAACCGGTGAGCACTGCGACTGCGAGGGCGGCGCCTGCCAGTAGGGCCTGGCCCCGGTGGCGGGGCACCATCGCCGGCCGTCGTGGTTCGCGGGGTTCGGATCCGGCACGGGCGCGGGGAACGGCCTGTTGCGGCGGGAACGGGGGCACGGGTGTGGGGTGTTCATGGCCCCCGGGGCGGAGATCCGGGCTGTTCGGCTGGAGGCCTGGCTGAGACCGCAGGGGGCGGCTGGTCGGCGTGTCGAGGTCGGGCGTGGCGCGGGGGCGGGTCGTGCCGGGCATGCGTGATTCCTTGCTGGGAGGTCTCGTAGGGCGGCCGCGTACGTCCGGGGATGGCGGCCGTGATCTTCCGGTTGAGGGGGAAGGCTATTCGTAAGATCTGTGGGCAGAACCGTCCCAGTCAGTTAATAACCCGATCGAGTGGGGCGTTCACCGGAGTCCCGCAACGGGTGGCAAGCCGGCAGCATGTTGACGCCAATCCCGAGACCAGGGGGCTGCCACTGAGGTGGTCGGGCTTGCGGGCGCTGGTCGGGAGTACAGCCGTCCGTGGCTATGACGTTGTTAAGCGGCTCCACCATGTCGGCGCGATCAGGCGGATATACGCCACGGGAGATTTCGTGTCTCCGACACGGTGCCATTGTCGTTCAGGATCCATACGTTTCGGGAATGACACTCGCACACATGCCCTGGCTGAGTACGGACCTGGTGACCGCCCGCCCCTGTATGCGCGACGAGACCCAGGAGTTGTCCTACGGCGACTTCCGCGACCGGGTCGAGGCCGCCGCGGAGCAGTTCCCCGAACTGGGTGTCGGCCACGGATCGGTCGTCGCGGCGATGCTGCCCAACCAGGTGGAACTGCTCATCACGATCGAGGACGCCGGCGCCGCGCCGGTCGTCGCCGGTGCCGACGACGAGCGCACCGCGGGCCGCCCCGTCCTGCTGCCCACCGACCTGCGGACCGAGGCCCGGGGCGGCGTCCTCTCCTCCGTCGATACCGGCGCCGACGACCTGGATCTGCTCATCTGCACCAGCGGCTCCACCGGCCGCCCGCAGGGTGTCCGGCTGGACCACGCCAACCTCGCTGCGACGGCCGACTCGATGGCTCAGGCCATCCGGCTCACCGACACCGACCACTGCCTGCTGGTCCTGCCGCTCTTCCACGTCAACGCCATCTGCGTGAGCTTCCTGGCCACGATGCCGGCGGGCGGGCGGCTCTCGATCCTGGCCCGGTTCCACCCGGTGGAGTTCCTGAAGGCGGTCACCGAGCTGCGGGCCGCCGAGGAACGCTTCGGCTTCCCCCTCATCGAGGGTTACGGCCTCACCGAAGGCACCTGCGCGTCGACCGCCAATCCGCTGGACGGGCCGCGCAAGATCGGCACCGTCGGCGTCGCGCTGCCCGGTCAGGAAGTGGCCGTCATGTCTCCCGACGGCGACCTCCTCCCGGCGGGCGAGCGCGGCGAGGTCGTCGTCCGCGGCGCCAACGTCATGCGCGGCTATCTCAACCGCCCCGAAGCGACCTCCGCCCCAAGGAGATCGAGACCGTCCTGCACACGCATCCGGCCGTCCTGGAGGCGGCGGTGATCGGCCGGCCGCACCCCGCCCTCGGCGAGGAACCGGCCGCATACGTCACGCTGCACGCCGAACGCGACATCACGCCCGGCGAGCTCCGCGAGCTGTGCGCGGCCGACCTGACCAAGGTGACGGTTCCGGTCGGCATCACGATCCTCGCGGCGCTGCCCATGAACAAGCCCGCCCTGCGGGCACAGACCACGGAGGCATGACATGGGATTCCTCACGCCCGCCCCCGAGCCGAGGCCCGCCGCCGAAGTCCTCGCCCTTCCGCTGCAGGAGCGGATCCGGCACATGACGACGACCTGGGTCACCGAGGGCTTCAACACGCCCCGCGTGCTGCACGTGATCTACGTCCTGAAGATGCTGGGCCTCTACTTCGTCGTCGGCCTGGCCCTCACCTCCGCCACCACCGACCACGTGTCCTTCACCGATCCGGGCACCTGGTTCGACAGCGTCGCCGCCTACCAAAAGCTCGCCGTCTGGCTGATGGCCCTCGAGGTGCTCGGCTTCGGCGGCACGTTCGGCCCGCTGTGCGGGCACTTCGCGCCGATGATCGGCAACGTACGGTTCTGGCTGCGGCCCGGCACCGTCCGGATGGCCCCCTGGCCCGGCAAGGTCCCGCTGACCGGCGGCCACACCCGGACGTGGTTCGACGTACTGCTGTACGTGGCCGTCCTGGGCTCACTCGCGTGGCCGCTGCTCGCGGGCACCGAGCCCGTCGCCCTCCTGCCGTCCGGCACGGATCCGCAGGAGCTCGTACCGCCGGTCGCGTTCGTCCCGCTGCTGGTCCTGATGCCGCTGATGGGACTGCGCGACAAGGTCGTCTTCCTGTCCGCGCGCTCCGAGCAGTATCTGCCGGTCATGCTGTTCTCGGCGGTCCTGGGCGCGCTCGTGCTGCGCGACGGGGCGACGCCGGGCGACTTCGTCGACCTCGTCGTGGCGTTCAAGCTGATCATCTGTGTGGTGTGGATCGGCGCCGGCGTCTCCAAGCTCGGCGAGCACTTCGTCAGCGTCGTCCCCGTCATGATCTCCAACACCCCGGGGCAGCCGAACGCCGTCAAGCGGGCCCACTACCGCGACGGCGGCGTTCTTCCGTCGGGCTTGGCGTGGTTCCTCGCGCACGTCGGCGGTACGACGGTGGAGGTGCTGGTCCCGCTCGTCCTCATGCTGACCGCGAACACCACCGTGGCCGTCGTGGGAGCCATGGTGATGCTGGTCTTCCACCTCTTCATCACCTCGACGTTCCCCCTCGCTGTGCCATTGGAGTGGAACGTCTTCTTCGGCTACGTCGCCATCGTGCTGTGGGTCGGTTTCGACGCCTCGACGTACAACATAGGGGACATGGAACACCCGGTCCTGCTGCTCCCGGTCTTCGCGCTCCTGCTGTGGGGGCCGGTGCTGGGCAACCTGCGGCCCGATCTGGTCTCGTTCCTCCCCTCGATGCGTCAGTACGCGGGCAACTGGGCATCCGGCGTCTGGGCGATGAAGCCGGGCGTCGAGGCCCGGCTCAACGAACTGCCCCTCGTCGAGAACCAGCTCGACCAGCTCCAGCGCATGTGGCCGACGCCGTACTCGCCCGAGGACGCCGAGCTGACCATGCAGAAGGCGCTCGCCTTCCGCTCGATGCACAGCCAGGGCCGAGGCCTCTTCTCGGTACTGATCGACCGGCTCCCCGACGTCGAGGCACGGACGATCCGCGAGGGGGAATTCGTCTGCAACTCCGTCCTCGGCTGGAACTTCGGCGACGGGCATCTGCACGACGAGCGCCTTGTCGCCGCGGTCCAGGACCGGCTGGACCTCGCCCCTGGCGACCTGGTCGTGGTCTATTGCGAGTCGCAGGCCACGCCATGGCGGACCTCCGTACCGCAGCGTTACCGGATCATCGACGCCGCCCTCGGTGTCGTCGAGCGGGGTACGTGGGACGTGCGCCAATGCGTCAGGGAACAGCCCTGGCTGCCGAACGGACCCGTACCGCTCACGGTGTCCTGGCGTCACCCGGACTTCCACGGCATCACCGCACAACCGGAGTCGCACGCATGACCCACTCCGTCGTCGTCGGCAGCGGGCCCAACGGGCTCGCCGCCGCGATCCGCCTCGCCCACGCGGGCCACGAGGTCACCGTGCTCGAGGCCGCGGACCGGCCCGGCGGCGGCACCCGCACCAGCGAACGCACCCTGCCCGGCCTGCTCCACGACGACTGTTCGGCCTTCCACCCCACGGGGGTCGCCTCGCCGTACTTCCGTGCGCTCGACCTGGAGCGTCACGGTCTGAAGTGGCTGTGGCCCGACATCGACCTCGCCCATCCCCTCGACGACGGCCGGGCTGGAGTCGCGGCACGCGACGCCGCGCTGACCGCCGCCTCCCTCGGCGTGGACGCGGACCGCTGGCGCCGGCTCTTCGCTGCGACGGTCCGCGGCTACGACGACCTCATCGACGAGGTGCTCCGGCCCGTCGCCCACCTCCCGCGTCACCCGGTCGCCCTGGGCCGGTTCGGGATGCGGGCACTGCTGCCGGCCACACGGCTCGCCCGGATGTTCGAGGACGAGCCGGCGCGCGCCCTGTTCATGGGCGTGGCAGCGCACAAGTTCGGTCGGCTCGACCAGCCCCTGAGCAGCTCCGTCGGGATGATGCTGACGGCCGCCACGCTGACCGTCGGCTGGCCGGTCGCCCGGGGCGGCAGCGAGGCGATCACCAGGGCGCTGCTCGCCGAACTGGCCGAGTACGGCGGCCGGGTGCTCACCGGGGTCAGGGTCCGCTCCCTCGACCAGCTCACGGAACTCACCGGCTCCCGCCCGGACGTGACCGTCCTCGACACCTCCCCCGCCGGCGCCGTGGCCATCGCCGGCCAGACGCTGCCCGCCCGGGTCCGCCGCGCGCTGGAGCGCTACGCGTACGGCCCGGGCGCCTTCAAGCTCGACGTCGCCATCGAGGGCGACATCCCGTGGACCAACGAGAACTGCCGCCGGGCGGGCACCGTCCACCTCGGCGGCTCGGCCGCCCGGATCGCGCGGATCGAAGCCCAGACCGAGGCCGGCGGCATGCCGGACCAGCCGTTCGTCCTGCTCGGCCAGCAGTACCTCGCCGACCCGTCCCGCTCCTCGCCCACCGCCAACCCGATCTACGCCTACGCCCACGTACCGAACGGCTACACCGGCGACGCCACCGAGGCAATCCTCGGCCAGGTCGAGAGATTCGCCCCGGGATTCCGCGCCCGAATCCTGGCCGTGGCGGCACGGAACACCGGTGCCATGGCCTCGTACAACGCGAACTACATCGGGGGTGACATCAGCGCCGGCGCGAACACCGCGCGCCAGATCATCGCCCGGCCCCGGGTCGCGGCGAATCCGTACTCACTCGGCGTGCCCGGTCTGTATCTGTGCTCGTCGGCCACGCCCCCCGGCGCGGGTGTCCATGGCATGGGCGGGTTCCATGCCGCGGAGAGCGCTCTGCGGCAGCTGAGGCGGGCCAAGAGCAATCGATGACTGCACGGCCCGGAGGCCGCGCCGGAAATGACGTCGTCATCAGCGGTGGCAGCAGGCCCCCTCGGCCGTCCTCGAAATCGAGCCGTCTCGCGGAGCGGTTGGCCGGGATCGTTCCGGCCCCGTCGCCGGACAGCTCCTGCAACCAGCCGGCGGGCCCGGGACGGCACGAGCGGCCACAAGTCGGGCATCGAGTTCGGGTCCTCGGGCATCCGTTCATGGTCTCGGGCACGAATCCGGGGCTCCGGGAGGAGCCGGTCCGCTGACTGACCCCGCGCCGTCGGCGGTGGACACGCCGGATACGTCCAGCCGCTTGCCGCTGTTGCGGTTGACCGGGACGTACCGGGCCTGGGTGTCCACCGCCGACGCGCCGGGAGGGGCGGGGGAGGCCGCGCCGTAAGCCTCCCCCGGTTCAGCTTTCTTCTTCGGGGCTGGACCCCTCAGGAGCGGGTCCAGCGCTGGTTGCTGCCGCCCGAGCAGGAGTAGAGCTGGATCTGGGTGCCGTTGGCGGTGCCGGCTCCGACGGCGTCGAGGCAGAGGCCGGACTGGACGCCGACGATGGATCCGTCGGAGTTGAGGCGCCATTTCTGGTTGTCGCCGCCCCAGCAGCTGTAGATCTGGATACCGGCGCCGTTACCGCTGCCGCCGGCGTCCAGGCACTTGTTGCCGTAGACCCTGAGCTCGCCGGACGCCGTCTGCGTCCACTGCTGGTTGGTGCCGTTGTTGCAGTCCCACAGCTGGACCCGGGTGCCGTCGGCGGTGCTGACGTTGGGCACGTCCACGCAGCGGCCCGAGCCGACGCCCCTGATCATCAGTCCGGAATCCCCGGGCGGGGTGGAGGAGCCGCCGTTGAGCGCGTTGAGGACGGCGGTGTACGCGGGCTTCTTGCTGCCGTCGCCGTTGAACAGGAGCGGGGTGTCCCCCGACCGCCAGGAGTCGGTGTCGCGTACGCCCCAGACGGTGATGCCGAGGCAGCGTGAGACGGCCAGGCAGTCGTTGGTCACGTTGGCGTACGTCGTGGACGAGGCGCCCTGGATGTCGAGTTCGGTGATGGCCACGTCGACGCCGAGGGCGGCGAAGTTCTGCAGCGTGGTACGGAAGTTGCTGTTGTAGGGGCTGCCGCTGTTGAAGTGCGACTGGAAGCCGACGCAGTCGATCGGCACGCCGCGCTGCTTGAAGTCGCGGACCATGTTGTACACGCCCTGGGTCTTGGCCCAGGTCCAGTTCTCGATGTTGTAGTCGTTGTAGCAGAGCTTGGCGGCCGGGTCGGCAGTGCGCGCGGTGCGGAAGGCGACCTCGATCCAGTCGTTGCCGGTGCGCTGCAGGTTGGAGTCGCGCCGCGCCCCCGTGCTGCCGTCGGCGAATGCCTCGTTCACGACGTCCCACTGAGCGATCTTGCCCCTGTAGTGGGCCATCACGCCGTTGATGTGGTCGATCATCGCCTGGCGCAGCGTGCTGCCGCTGAGGTTCTGCATCCAGCCGGGCTGCTGGGCGTGCCAGGCCAGGGTGTGGCCGCGCACCTTCTTTCCGTTCTGCACCGCCCAGTTGAAGACGCGGTCACCGGCGGAGAAGTTGAACTGGCCCCGCTGCGGCTCGGTGGCGTCGATCTTCATCTCGTTCTCGGCCGTCACCATGTTGAACTCGCGGCTCGCGATCGACGTGTACGCCGAGTCGCCCAGCCTGCCTGAGGCGATGGCGGTGCCGAAGTAGCGGCCGCTCTGCGCCGCTGCGGCGCCGAGCGTGCTCTCGGCGGCGTGGGCGGGCGCCGGCGCGGTCAGCGCGGCGGCCGCGAGGAGGCCGGCGGCCAGCGATGGCAGCAGGCCGCGGAGCGTGCGGCGGAGATCTGGGCGTGGAAGGGCGTACGAGCCCATGACGGTGCCTCCAGGGGATGGGTCACGAAGGGAAAGGAGTCGTCCGTTGCCACTCGGCACACGGACGTGATGAGCCAGAACCCGACAGCACGGAATCGCCGAGGACCGCGGTTGGGGCGGTCTCGCCCCGGCACGGGCGGCATCCGCTCGGCCTGCGGACGGTGGTGTTTCCGTACGGGCATGGAGGTGCTCCCCAGCGGCTCAGCCGGGGGCCGCCACACGGCGTCGCGTGACTCTCCGCTTGCGCGAAGAGCCGGGACGCACGGGTGCGGACCTCACCGGAGTGAAATTGGGAGCATCGGTGTGGAACGGTCTGACACGGGTGCTTCGGTGTGCGGATCTGTCGTACGGCGGTGCGGAGGGAGCTGCGGCGCAGCACCGCCCAGGGCGGCCGACGCGGTTCGAGATACCGAACAGCGACCGGACCCTCAGACAGGAATGATTGAGCCTTGACGGTGGATCGTCAACACCTTCCGCAGAATTTTCCGGTCTCGGGCCGAAAGATTTCAGACCCGAGCGATCAGCCGAGAGGTCACCACACCCCCGGCTCCATCACCAGTGATTGGCCTGCACCTGGCCCTGAGCCGAGACGAGCACGGACGCCAGGCGCTGTTCGCGGACAGATCTGCGGCAAGTCCTGACCGGAAGACCCTGATTTCCTGGCTCGCAGCGCTGGAACATCCGGAAATTCTTCGAAAATTTTCGGCACTGCGCCCCGGCCGGTCGCTCCGCAGTTCTGCCCGCACGGTGGGCACCTCAGAGGACCCGCCCGTAAAAGATCCGACAGCGCACCATGTCCGCGCCCGCCGGGGCCGCGCCTACCAGCCGGTTCAGACCAGAGTTGGAGCGTGTCGCACGGCTGTGCCCCACCGGGCCAGACTCTGGAGCGCGTCATCCGCAGAGGGGGAAGCAATGCACACACGTACGTCACGCAAGTCCGTGGCCGGCACCATGGCGCTGGGGCTGACCGCCGCCCTCGGGATCGCCGTCGCCGCGCCGGGCACCGCCGTCGCCGACACCGGCGACCGTACGCAGACGACGACCTGCGAGTCGCTGTGGGTCAACGACAAGAACGGCGCGACCCACGCCAGGCTCCGGAACTGCACCGTCACCTGGGGCAAGAACATCTACGACGGCTCCTACTGGCAGACCGTCCGGTTCGAACTGCTGGACGCCGCCACCGACGGTGTCTGCGCCAAGTCGAACGTCATCCAGTCACCGGCCGGAACATACGCACAGGCCAGCGAGTGCAACGGCGTGTGGACGAAGAAGACGGCGAGCTTCAACGGCCGGGCGACGAACTTCTTCATCCGCATCGGCTACGGCGCCAACTCGTCGTACGGCCACGTGTACACGAACGAGGCTCCGCCGGCCGGGTTCTGAGTGGGCCGACCGACGACCACACCCCGATCCGTCTCTCGGAAGTCTGTCCTCCTGCCCGTGGCGACCGCCCGGGCCCGATCAAAGGATGTGTCATGCGAGGAAGTCGACAGGCGAAGCTGGCCGCGCTGGCGGTCGGAATGATCATCACTCCACTCGCGCTTGCCGCGGGAGCCGCCGGGCCCGCCGCGGCAAGCGCGTCCTGCGGTCGTCCCGGGGTCATCATGGTGGGCGGCAGCGCACGGATGACCGCGGGCGTCAGCGCCAATATGCGCAGCGGCTCCAGCACTGCCTGCAAGGTCGTCGGCTGGGCCGACAACCAGGACTACCTCATCTACTACTGCTGGACTGTCGGCGAGAACGGCACCTGGACGTATCTCTACAACCAGCACGACGACCGGTTCGGATGGGTGAAGGACTCCCTGCTGCCCGGGAACGGAGCCGGACCCTACTGCGGCTTCTGATCCGTCGCAGCAGCCCTTCCAACGACCGGAGGTATCCATGAAGAACAAGCTCGTCCCGCTCCTCATCACCCTCGGGCTGGCCCTGGGCACCGTCGCGGTCGCCGCCGGCCCCGCATCCGCGAGTCCCGTATGCTCCACAGCCAGCTACGTGGAAGCCAGGACCACCATGTCGTACATCGCCGTGCCCTCCACCTCCGGCGGAGACACCTACTGCCACCTGCAGCGCGGCGCGGGCGGCGAGGGCGTCAAGACCCTGCAGACCTCGCTCTACCAGTGCTACTACCTGCGCGGGCCACGTCTGGCAGTGTTCAACATCGCCCGCGACGGCAGCTATGGCCCGAAGACCGAGGCCGCCGTCAAGGCTGCCCAGCAGTACCACAGGATCTCCGCCGACGGCATCTACGGTCCGCAGACCCGCAACTACATGATGCATTTCGGTAATTGGGAGGGCGACGTCGCCTGCGGCTACTTCGACACATCCGCCTAGGCAAGCCCACGATCCGCGGCTCGAGGGGGATCGGGAACTGAGCGGCAACCTCTCGTCCGGGTAGAAACGACGAACCCATGCCCCCGTGCGGCGCCCGCGCGGGGGCATGTTGGGTTGTCACGACCCTCTGCGGTGAGTGTCGGCCATGAGCGTCACGGCATCGCTGCCAAACCCCGCCCCAGCGGGGTAGCCGCATACAGGATCTGCGGTCCGTCCGGGAGGGCGATGACCAGTCCGGCTTCGCGCAGCACCTTGAGGTGGTAGCTGGTGATGGCGGGTGAGTTTCCGGTGCGGCGGGCGAGTTCGCCGCTGGCGCCGCCGTCGGTGGCTGCCCGGAGGAGGTCGGCTCGGGTGGCGCCCAGCAGGGATGCCAGTGGGTCGGTCCGGCGGGTGGTGGGTTCCGGTGTCCACCAGGTGGGGGTGCGGTCGACCGGGTAGACGACGACCGGTGGCAGCGCCGGGTCGATCCACGTCACCGGGGTGCGCCAGCAGAACACCGAGGGGATCAGGAGCAGTCCGCGGCCGTCGAGGTGGATGTCGCGGTCCGTGGGGTAGTCGGCCTCGAGCACCGGGGACTGCCAGCGGAGGGTGGGGCGCAGGCTGTCGAGGAGGCCGTCGGCGCCTCCTGCCATGAAGGCCCTGGCGCGCCGGACCCGGTCCGCTTCGATCTGGGCCTGGACGCGTGGCCAGCAGGGGCCCATCACGTGGGCGAAGTAGTCCTTGAGGGCTTGGCCGAGCACCGTGAGGGCCTCGAGTTCGCCGCGTATCAGCGGACCTGCCCAGGAGGGGATTCGGCTCAGGGCCGTCAGTTCGCGCGCGAGTTGCCGGCGCCGCGTGGACAGTACGGCGTCGATGCCCGCTTCGATGCCCTTCTGGGCGGCCAGCGGGGTGAGGAGGTCGGGGAAGTCGCCGCTCGGTGGGGCCAGGAGGCGGATGAGCTGGCCCACGCTGCGGGGGAGCTTCTCCAGCCGGGTCCGGGCTTCGGTGCGCCAGGCAGCGAACACGGCCCTGCCGTCGCGGTTTCCCAGCAGGTTGGCGCTCATGACCAGCTCCCAGAGCGGGTCCGGTTGGCAGGCGACCCGTGTGCGTCCCAGGTCACCGGACGAGAAGTGCAGCCGTAACACACCCATGCGCAGCCCCCCCGAAAACGCTTCCCCCCACGGCGGTCGGCCGTGGCGCCCTCTACTCCGTTAAGACGTGTGCGACGTGGTTCCACGTTCCGTCCGGTTTTTCGCGCCGGAGCCGACGTACGGGCTCGCAGTCACTCTGCCTTCGTTGGAAAGGCGCTGGTCAGCCGGTTGCGTCAGCCCGCGCAGGGGGCGCCGCCCCGCCAAAGGGTCACCGGATCGTAATTGAAGCTTTATCCAGGAAAAGCGGACGATCAGGGCATTTGATGCCACTGAATGTGGCTGCTACGCGGCAGGCGGGTGCTGGATCTCTAGGACGATCGCCGTGCCGGCGATCGTGCGGTCTTCGTGCATGGTGATCGATTGACCGGGCTGAAGCTGCCGCCACCTGGATGGGACAAGTGGGGCAAGACGCACGGTGGCCCGGCCTCCCGGGTCCATGGCAGGTGTGAACTCCACCCAGAGTCGGGCTACGTGGAGGTTGGGTTCGCCGGTCGGGGTCGTGTCTCCGATGTCCCACATGGGTCGCAGGACGCCGGCTCCGGAAAAGGGTGTCTGCCGGGTGGCCTCCTGCGGCGGCCTGAGGGTGAGGTCGGCCCGGATGATGCCGTGGCGCGTTTCGTAGCAGCGCCAGTGGCACCAGGCCGCGCTCCTTTCGAGGCTCATTCGCTCGGCGGCGGTGGCGAGGGTGTCCCAGAAGGTGAGCGGGAGCGGGTGGGCGTCGCCGAGTTCCTCCAGCAGGTCGAGAGCGACTTCCCACTCGTCGTGGGCGAGGTACTCCCAGACGTCGTTCACCGTGATGTCGTTCTCGGTGGCGACGGCTTCGGGGACGAGCAGCGAGGCGGCTTCCAGGAGCTTGGGGACGTCCATGCCTCGATTCTGGATGATGGCGGCTCTCTATGGCCGGGCCGGGCCGTCGGGGCGGGGGCGCATGCGGCGGAGGGCCGGGCGGGTTGCGGGCGGGGATTCTGGGGTGGCGTCGGTGAGGAGGGTGTCGAGGGCCGCGACCGTGGGGTGGTCGAAGAAGGTGCGGAGGGAGAGGGTGCCGCCCAGGTCGTTGCGGATGCGGCCGACGATTCTGGTGGCCAGGAGGGAGTGGCCGCCGAGGTCGAAGAAGCTGTCGTCCACGCCGATTTCGTCGAGGCCCAGGGTCTCCGCGAAGACCGCGCACAGGAGTTCCTGGCGGGGGGTGAGGGGGGCTCGTCGGGTGGTGGTCGGTGTGTGGCGGGGTGCCGGCAGGGCGGCGCGGTCGATCTTGTTGTTGGCGGTCAGGGGGTACTCGGTCAGGGGCAGCAGCAGCGGCACCATGTACGGGGGGAGTTTCCGCCTGGCATGGGCGTGGATGCTCGCGGTGTCCTCGGTGTCCGTCACGACGTAGGCGACCAGGGTCTTCTCGCCCGGGCGGTCCTCGCGGACCAGGACCAGGGCGCTGCGAACGTCGGGGTGCTCCGTCAGGACCGCCTCGATCTCACCGGGTTCGATGCGGAAGCCGCGGATCTTCACCTGGTCGTCGCCCCGGCCCAGGAACTCCAGCTCGCCCCCGGTGCTCCAGCGCACCACGTCGCCCGTACGGTACATCCGCTCACCGGCGTCGCCGAACGGGCAGGCCACGAAGCGCTCCGCCGTCAGTCCCGGGCGGCCGGCGTAGCCGCGGGCCACGCCCGGCCCCGCCACGTACAGTTCGCCCGCCACGCCCGGTGGCACGGGGCGCAGGAAGTCGTCCAGGACGTACGTCCGTACGTTGTCCAGCCCCGCGCCGATCGGTACGCCCCCGCCGGCCTCGTCCGGTGAGGCGAGAGGGCGGCAGGTCGCGAACGTCGTGGTCTCCGTCGGCCCGTACACATGCACCGCCCGCAGATCCGGGCACGTCTCGAGTACGCGGCGGAAGGATCCCGGCGAGACGGCCTCGCCTCCCGACCACACCTCCGCCACTCCGGCGAACGCCGAGGGGTCGTCCTGCGCCACCACGTTGAACAGCGCCGTCGTCATGAACAGGGCGCCCACCCGGCCGTCCGCCAGCAGCCGCCGGTAGTCCGCCACGTCCAGCCGGCCCGCCGGTGCCACCACCACGCGGCCGCCGCGCAGCAGCGGCACCCACAGCTCGTACGTCGCCGCGTCGAACGCCACCGGCGAATGGAACAGCACCCTGCGGTGCCCCTCACCGTCGAAGCATCCGCTGAACGCCAGGTCCACCACGTTGCGGTGGGTGACGACCACGCCTTTCGGCACGCCCGTGGAGCCCGACGTGAACATCACGTACGCAGAAGCATCCGGCTCCACCCGGGGCGGTACGAATTCCTCGGTGCCGTCCTGCGGCCGGTCGGAGACGACGACCACGGGTACCTTCGCCGTCTTCACGAGGTCGTGTTCCCGGTGGTCCTTGTCGACCAGCAGCGCCGTCACCCCGCCGGCCGACATCACCTGCGACAGCCGCTCCACGGGATGCCGGTCGTCCAGCGGCACGTACCGGCCCCCCGCCAGCACCACCGCGACCAGCCCCGCCACCTGCCCCACGGACCGCTCCGTCAGCACCCCCACCGACGACTCCGGCCCCACACCGGCCGCCGCCAGCGCTCCCGCGAGCCGCCCCGCCCGGCCCAGCAGCTCCGCGTACGAGAGCACCGCTCCGTCCGCGCCCTCCACCGCCACCGCGTCCGGAGTACGCCGGGCCCGCGCCGCCAGCAACTCCCCCAGCGACCCGTCCGGAACCTCCCGCTCCGCGCCGTTCCACTCCACCAGCACGCACTCGCGCTCCGACGGCGTGACCAGCTCGATGTCCGCCAGCCGTCTCTCCGGCCGCTCCGCGACGGCCTCCAGCAGCCGGACCAGCCGCCCGGCGAGACTCGCCACCGTCTCCTCGTCGAACAGCTCCGCGGCGTACTCCACCGTGCCGTGGATCCCCGCCGGGACGGCGTCGGACGTCCAGGTCTCGGAGAAGTCGAAGGACAGGTCGTACTTGGCCAGGTCCAGGTCGAAGGTGTACTCCGCGCAGGCAAGGTGGGCGAACTCCGTCGGCAGCGGAGTCTGGCTGTTGATCGTCACCGCGGTCTGGAACAGCGGGTGACGGCCGGGCTGCCGCTCCGGATTGAGGTGTTCCACCAGCCGCTCGAAGGGCACGTCCTGGTTCTCGTACGCCGCCAGGCCGGTGGTGCGGACCCGGGCCAGCAGGTCGGTGAAGGCCGGGTTGCCGGCCGTGCTGGTGCGCAGGGCCAGGTTGTTGACGAAGAAGCCGACCAGGTCGTGGAGGGCTTCGTCGGTACGTCCGGCGACGGCCGCGCCAAGGACGATGTCCGTGCCCGCGCCGATACGGGTGTAGAGGGCGGCCACCGCGGCCTGGCACACCATGAACATGCTGACCTGGTGCTCCGCGGCGATCCGTGTGAGCGCCCCGTGTACCGCCGCGTCGACGTCGAAGCGCAGGAAGCCGCCGTGGTGTTCGGTTCTGGACGGCCGCGGGTGGTCGTAGGGAAGTGCGAGCTCGTCGGGGGCGTCGGCGAGGGTGCGGCGCCAGAATTCCAGCTGTCGCGACGCCGGTGTCCGTGCGTCGCCCTCGTCGCCCAGCGATTCGCGCTGCCAGAGCGTGTAGTCCGCGTACTGCACCGGCAGCGGCTTCAGTGCGGGGGTGTCACCCGCGACCCGGGCCGCGTACGCGGTGCCCAGGTCCGTGAACAGGGGTGCGGCCGACCAGCCGTCGCTGGCGATGTGGTGCAGGGCGAGGACGAGGACGTGGTCGGTGGCGGAGATGCTGAACAGTGCGGCGCGGAAGGGCGCTTCCGCGGAGATGTCGAAGGTGCGCAGGCCCGCCGCCCGTACCGCCTGGGCGCGTGCCGCCTCGTCCGCGACGGTCGCCGTTTCCAGCGGCACCTCGGTCTCGTCGGGCGCGAGGATCCGCTGGTACGGCTGGCCCTGGGGGCCGACCGGGCATACGGTCCTGAGCGCCTCGTGCCGGGCCGCGACGTCGCGGAGGGCGGCGCGCAGTGCCGGGAGCTGGATCTCGCCGTCCAGCCTGATCGCGAAGGGGGTGTTGTAGAGGGCGCTCGGGCCCTCCAGCTGTTCCGCGAACCACAGGCGTTGCTGGGCGTACGAGAGGGGGATCGGGTCGGGGCGTTCCGTCGCCCGTACCGTCGGCCGGTCGACGAAAGTCGTCAGCCGCTGGTCGAGTTCGGTCACGGTGGGGTGCTGGAAGAGGGTTTTGACGGTGAGGTCCGCGGCCAGTGTCCTGCGGATGCGGCCGACCAGTTTCATCGCGGCGAGGGAGTGGCCGCCGAGGTCGAAGAAGCTGTCGTCCGGGCCGACCCGGTCCAAGTCCAGCACCTCGGCGAACAGGGTGCACAGGGCTTCCTGGCGGGGGGTGAGCGGTCGGCGCGGCGTCTGCCCCACGGGAGGCTGTTCGGGTGCCGGTAGTGCGCTGCGGTCGATCTTGTTGTTGGCGGTCAGGGGGAACGCGTCCAGCGGAACCAGCAGCGGCACCATGAACGGGGGCAGTTTCCGCGTCGCGTGGGCGCGGATCGCCTCGGTCTCCGTCGCGTCGGCGATCACGTAGCCGACGAGGGTCTTCTCGCCCGGGCGGTCCTCGCGTACCAGCACCGTGGCCCGGCGCACGGCCGGATGCTCCGCCAGGACCGCCTCGATCTCACCGGGTTCGATCCGGAAGCCGCGGATCTTCACCTGGTCGTCGTCCCGCCCCAGGAACTCCAGCTCACCCCCGGCACTCCACCGCACCACATCCCCCGTGCGGTACATCCGCTCGCCCGCGCCACCGAACGGACACGCCACGAACCGCTCCGCCGTCAGCCCCGGCCGCCCCTCGTACCCCCGCGCCACACCCGGCCCCGCCACGTACAGCTCCCCCGCCACCCCCGGCGGCACCGGACGCAGCAAGCTGTCCAGGACATACGTCCGCGCGTTGTCCAGCCCCACCCCGATCGGCACACCCCCGCCGACCTCGTCCGGCGAGGCCACCGGACGGCACGTGGCGAACGTCGTGGTCTCCGTCGGCCCGTACCCGTTCACCACTCGCGCACCCGGACACGCCTCGAGCACCCGCCGCAGCGACCCGCCGGAAATCGCCTCTCCCCCGGCCCACACCTCCGCGACGGTGGCGAACGCCGCCGGGTCCTCCTGCGCGACCAGGTCGAAGAGCGCCGCCGTCATGAACAGGGCGCCCACCCGGCCGTCCGCCAGCAGGCGCCGGTAGTCCGCGACGTCCAGCCGGCCCGCCGGGGCAACCACCACGCGGCCACCGCGCAGCAAGGGGGCCCACAGCTCGTACGTCGCGGCGTCGAACGCCACCGGCGAGTGAAACAGCACCCTGCGGTGCCCCTCGCCGTCGAAGCATCCGCTGAACGCCAGGTCCACCACATTGCGGTGGGTGACGACAACGCCCTTCGGCACGCCCGTGGAGCCCGACGTGAACATCACGTAGGCGGAGGCATCCGGCTCCACCCGAACGGGAATCACCGGCTCCGCGGACTCCAAGCGGTCGCCCACGACAATCACGGGCACGTCCGCTCCCCGCACCGAGTGGTCCTCGTCGACCAGCAGCGCCGCCACACCGCTGTCCCGCATCACCTGCGACAGCCGCTCCACGGGATAGCGGTCGTCCAGCGGCACGTACCGGCCCCCGGCCAGCACCACCGCCGCTGTCCCCACGACCTGCCGCACCGACCGCCCGGTCAGCACCCCCACCGACGACTCCGGCCCCACACCGGCAGCCACCAGCGAACCCGCCAGCCGCCCCGCCCACGCCACCAGCTCCGCGTACGAGAGCACCGAACCGTCCGCGCCCTCCACCGCCACCGCGTCCGGAGTGCGACGAGCCTGAGCCACCAGCAGCTCCCCCAGCGAGGCCGCCGGATGCTCTTTGCTGTTCCAGCCCAACAGCACACGCTCATCGGGCAGCAGCAGATCCGCCGAGGCGACAGCATCCAGGGAGTCGTCGCCGAGCTGGGTGAGGATCAGTTGGAAGCGGTCCAGGAGGGCCTCCGCCCCGGTGAATGCCCCGGGCTGGTGGTCGAGCTGGAGGCACAGGCCCTCCCCCGGCAGGACGGCCAGGATCAGCGGGTAGTGCGCGCTGTCCACGTCCTCCCGGAGTTCGACCTCGACGCCGTCCAGCAGCGGCCCGCCGAGTTCCCCGGGCGACGGGTAGTTGCCGTACGCGACCAGGGTGTCAAAGAGCGGCCCGTGACCGGCGGCCCGCTGGATCTCGGGCAGCCCGAGGTGCTGGTGCTCCATCAGCCGGGCCTGTTCGCCCTGTACCCGCTCGAGGAGTGCCGCCCAGGTGTCGTCCGGCCGGATCCGTACCCGGACCGGGACGGTGTCGATGAGGAGGCCCACCATGCGCTCCACGTGCGGGAGTTCGTGCGGGCGGCCGGAGACCGCGGAGCCGAAGACGACGTCGTCCTTGCCGGTGAGGGCGGAGAGGAGGACACCCCAGGCGCACTGGATCAGGGTGTTGACCGTCACGCCGTGGCGCCGGGCGGTGCGGCCCAGGGCGTCGGTGACGTGGTGCGGGAGTTCGCGGGTCAGGCGGTGCGGGATCACGTTCCGGTGGGAGGGCGGGGACGCGGTGACGAGGGTGGGGCCGGGGAGGTCCTCGAGGGCCCGGGTCCATGCGGTGTGGGCGGCCGGCTTGTCCTGGGCGGCGATCCAGGAGAGGTAGTTCTCGTAGGAGGTGGCCGGCGGGAGGGCGTTCGGGTCGCCGTGTGTGGCGTAGAGGGTCCACAGTTCCTGGGCGAACACCGGGACGGACCAGCCGTCGAGCAGGATGTGGTGGGTGGTGACGATCAGCCGGTGTTGGCCCGGGGCGAGGCGCAGCAGGAGCCAGCGGATGAGGGGTGGGGCGGTGAGGTCGAAGCGGCGGGTGCGTTCCTCGGTGACGACGGCGGCGGCGGCCGCTTCGGGGTCGGGGGCGTCGCTGAGGTCCCGTACGACGAGCTGCGGTTCGCCGTCGTCGTGGACGACCTGGAGGAGGGTGCCGTCGTCCTGGGTGTGGAAGCCTGCCCGCAGTTGGGGGTGGCGGGCCAGGAGGGCGGTCGCGGCGGTGCGCAGGCGGTGCTCGTCGGGGGTGCCGGTGATGTCGAAGACGGAGACGGCCGTGTAGACGTCGGTGTCGTGGCGGTCGTAGTCGGCGTGGAAGGCCATGCCGGTCTGCATGGGGGTGGCCGGCCAGACGTGGGTGAGGCGGCCGTGCGCGGCGAGGGCGTCGAGGGTGGGCTGGTCGGGGTGGGCCAGGGGGAAGTCGGAGGGGACGTGGCCGTGTACGGCGCCGGTGCGGGCGTGGGTGACGAGGCCGCGCAGGGCGGTGAACCAGGCGTCGGCTAGTTCGGTGACGTCGGTGTCGGTCAGGAGCCTGCCGGCCCAGCTCCATTCGGCGAGGAGGGTCGGGCCGTCGGCCGTGTCGAGGGCGAGGACATCGAGGCCGAGTGCGTGCGGCAGGGCCATGTCGGCGTCGGCGCCCTCGCCGAGCAGGTCGGCGCCGTCGAGCCAGTCGGCGGCGGTGACGCCGTCCTGGGGGAAGCGGCCCAGGTAGTTGAACTCCACGTCGGGTTCGGGGGTACGGGCGAGGGTGGGCGCGGTCGTGGGGTTGAGGTAGCGCAGCAGTCCGTAGCCGATGCCGTGGCCGGGGAGGGTGTGGAGCTGTTCCTTGACCCGGCGCAGGGCGGCGCCGAGTGCGTCCCCGCCGTGTTCGACGTCCCGCCAGGGGGTCGGGCCGGGGTCGAGGCGGACCGGGTGGACGGCGGTGAACCAGCCGACCGTACGGGAGAGGTCCAGTCCGGGGCGGAGCTCCTCGCGGCCGTGGCCCTCGAGTCCGATCAGTACGGCGGTGGCGGCGTCGGGGTCGCGCCGGGTCCGCCAGTGGGCCAGGGCGAGGGAGAAGGCGGTCAGCAGGACGTCGTTGACCTGGGCGCCGAAGGCGGCGGGCAGGTCGGCGAGGAGGGCGCGGGTGGTGTCGGCGGGCAGGGCGAGCCGGAGGCGGCCGGCGGTGGCGTGGGTGTCCCGCGCGGGGTCGAAGGCGAGGGGGCCGGGCAGGGTGGCGGGGGTGTCCAGGACCTCGCGCCAGAAGGGGAGTTCGGCCTCGCGCGCTTCGTCGGCGAGGAGCCGGGTCCAGGTGCGGAAGGAGACCGCGGGGGCCTCGAGCACCGGGGGGTGTCCGGCGCGGGCGGCGGTCAGGGCCGTGTGGAGGTCTTCGCGCAGGATGCGCCAGGAGACGCCGTCGACGACGCGGTGGTGGGCGACGAGGATGAGGTACGGGGGGCCGTCCGGCGTCCGCGGGGCGAGGCAGCGGGCCTGCAGGACGATGCCGTGGTCGGGGTCGAGGTGGAGGCGGGCGTCCTCGGCGAGGGCGGTCCGGTCGCCGTCGCGTACCCACTCGAGGATGTCTTCGGCCCGGACGGTTCCGGGGGCTGTCGTTCGGGAGCCGTGCAGCCGCAGCATGTCGTGGCGGTCGAGCAGGGCCTGGAGCGCGGCGGTGAGGTGGGGCCGGGTGGTTCCGGCGGGGAGGGAGAGGCCGAGGGACTGGTGGTAGCCGGTCTGCGGGCCGGGGCGGGTGTCCAGCCAGGCGGTGATCGGGGTGGGGAGCAGGGTGCCGATGCCCGCGCCGGGGTCCTCGGCGGGCGTCTCGTCGGTGGCGACGGGTGCGGCGAGGGTGGCCAGGGCCTGTGGGGTGGGTGAGGCGAACACCTGGCGCGGGGTGATGCGCAGGCCGGCGCGGCGGGCGGTGGAGACGAGCTGGATCGCGGTGATCGAGTCGCCGCCGAGGGCGAAGAAGGAGTCGGAGACGGCCACGGCGGGCAGGCCGAGTACCTCGCCGAAGAGGTGGCACAGGGTGTTCTCGGTCGCGTCGGCGGATCCGCCCGGGGTGGCGGGGTCGGGTGCGAGGACCGGGGCGGGCAGCGCGGCGCGGTCGACCTTGCCGGACGTGTTGTGCGGGAGGGCGGGGAGGACGACCACGGTGGTGGGGACCATGTAGTGCGGCAGGCGTTCGGCGCAGTGTTCGCGCAGCCCGGCGGGCGGGTCCGTGTCGCATACGGCGTAGGCGACGAGGTGGCGGCGGCCCGCGTTGTCGGTCCAGGCGGTGACGGCGGCCTCGCGGACGTCGGGGTGGGTGCGCAGGGCGGCCTCGATCTCGCCCGGTTCGATGCGGAAGCCGCGGATCTTGATCTGATCGTCGAGGCGGCGCAGGAAGTCCAGCTGTCCGTCGGGCAGCCGGACCGCCAGGTCACCGGTGCGGTACATGCGTTCGCCCGGGGAGCCGAAGGGGCAGGCGACGAACCGTTCGGCGGTCTGGGCGGGGCGTCCCAGATAGCCGCGCGCGAGGCCCGGGCCCCGCAGGTAGATCTCCCCGGGGACGCCGTCGGGGACGGGGCGCAGCCGGTCGTCGAGGAGGTGGACGTGGCTGCCGAGGCAGGGGGTGCCGATGGGCGGGCGGCGCAGTCCGGTGAGGGGGGCGGAGAGGGTGGCGGTGACGGTGAACTCGGTGGGGCCGTAGCCGTTGCGGACCTCGGCGCGGTCGGCCCAGCGGGCGACGAGTTCGCGGGGCACGGCCTCGCCGCCCAGGACGACGGAGCGCAGGGTCGGCAGGGGGCCGTCGGGGAGGGAGGCGAGCATGCCGACGGAGAGGTCGGCGTGGGTGATGCCCTGCCGGTCGATCAGCGCGGCGAGTTCCTCGCCCACCACCTGGTCGGACTCCTCCGGCAGGACCAGGGCGGCGCCCCGGGTGAGGGCGGCCAGGAGGTCGGAGACGGACACGTCGAAGCTCGGTGAGGCCGCCTGCAGCACCCGGTCGCCGGGACCCGTCCCGGTCGCGCCGCCGTGGGTGGCGGCGAGCGCGGCGAGGCCGGCGTGGGTGACCGCGACGCCCTTGGGGCGGCCGGTGGAGCCGGAGGTGTAGATGACGTACGCGGTGTTCGCCGGGCCGTACGGGCGTACCGGCACCGGCAGGTCCGCCGGCCCGTCCGCGAAGGCGTCGACGGCCTCCGGGGCGTCCGGCGGCAGCACCGGCCGCACCGTACCCCCGGTGACGACCAGCGCCGCCGCCGCGTCACGCAGCATGCCGGCCAGACGCGCCGGGGGCAGGGCGGGATCGAGGGGGAGCCAGGCCGCGCCGGTCATGGTGACGGCGTAGAGCGCGCAGACGGCGCCGACGGAACGGGGCATGGCCACGGCGACGACGTCCTCGGCCCCGATCCCCCGCCGGACCAGGATCCCGGCGAGCCGGGCGGCCCGGGAGCGCAGTTCGCGATACGTGACCTGCTCGTCCCCGCGGATCAGCGCGACGGCGTCCGGAGTGCGGTCGCACTGGGCGCCGATCAACTCGGCCAGCGTGTCCGGCCGCGGGGGGACGTCTGCCGTCGGTGCCATCGCGAACGCTCCCGTCAGTCCTGCGCCATGGCCTCGACGAGGCTGCGCGGCCTCATGTCCGTCCAGGACGACTCGATGTGGGCCAGGCACTCCTGCCGGGTCGCCTCCCCGAAGACCCGGTCCCAGCCGGCGGGTACGTCCGCGAACGCCGGCCACAGGGAGTGCTGACCCTCGGAATTCACCAGGACCAGAAAGACGGATTCGTCGTCGTCGAAGGGATTGACCACAGCGCTGCCCTTTCTCTCCGGCGCGCCGGCCGTCCCGAGAATTCCGGGACCGACACACCATCAGAAGGAATACGGGAGGGACGGAACCGGCCGTCGGGGACGGGGCCGCGCAGAGTCAACAACAGCGCCCCAGGTCCGTCAAGTGAACACCCCCGGCGAGGCGTTGCCGCCGGTCGGCGGGGTCCCGCTCTTGTCGAACGCTCCCGCGGTCATGGATTGTGGGCCCCGTTCCGGCACGTGCGCGAACACCGAGCCGCGCACATTCCGACATCGCGAGGGAAACCCCATGTCCGTGCAGCGCCTCGGCACTTCCGATCCGGCCCCCTCCTCCACCCTTTTGCACAAACGGGACCTGCATTCCTCCGTCAGCGATCCCGTGCTCGACTCCATGACATTCCTGAACGAGATAACCCACCGCTATCCGGGCGCGATCTCCTTCGCCCCGGGCCGGCCCTACGACGGGTTCTTCGACACCGAGCAGGTCTTCACCTGGCTGCGCGGCTACCTCGACCATCTGGCCGCGGCCGGCCGCACCCCGGACGAGGTGCGTACCGCCGTGTTTCAGTACGGCGCGACCGCCGGGCAGATCCGCCCGGTCGTGGCCGACTCGCTCCTCGCCGACGAGGGCATCGACGTGCCCGCCGAGTCCGTCGTGATCACGGTGGGCGCCCAGGAGGCCATGCTGCTGACGCTGCGGGCCCTGTTCGGCGGCCCCGACGACGTACTGCTGGTGCCCGACCCCTGTTACTCGGGCATCACCGGCGCGGCCCGCCTGCTGGACCTGACCCTCGCCACGGTGGCCGAGGCGGACGACGGCTTCGACTGCGCCGCGCTGGAGGCGGTGATCCTGCGCGAGAAGGCCGCCTCCCGGCGCCCGCGGGCCTGCTACGTGATCCCCGACCACTCCAATCCGTCCGGCAACACCATGGGCATGGCGTCCCGCCTCGAGCTGCTGGAGCTGGCGGAACGCCACGACATCCTGCTGCTGGAGGACAGCCCCTACCGGTGGGTGAGCCCCGGTCCGCCGCTGCCCACCCTCAAGTCCCTGGACCGCTCCCACCGGGTCGTGCACATCGGGTCGTACGCCAAGACGCTCTTCCCCGGCGCCCGCGTCGGGTTCGTCGTCGCGGACCAGCCGGTGACCGACGACCGGGGCCGTACGAGCCTGCTCGCCGACGAAATCACCAGAATCAAGGGCATGGTGACGGTCAACACCCCGTCCCTCAGCCAGGCCGTCGTCGCCGGCGCACTCCTCGCGACAGGCGGCCGGCTCTCCGCCCACAACACCCGGCCCGCCGCCCGCTACGGCGCCGCCATGCGCGCCACCCTCCACGCCCTGGACGCCAACCTCCCGCCCCGCGAACGCGCGGAACTCGGCGTCGGCTGGAACCGGCCGGACGGCGGCTTCTTCCTCACCGTCCGCGTGCCCTTCCGCGCCGACACCGCCTCACTGGCCCACTGCGCCGAGGAGTACGGGGTCATCTGGACACCCATGAGCTTCTTCCACCCGGGCGGCGGCGGCCACCACGCCCTGCGCCTGTCGACCAGCTTCCTCACCGACGCCGAGATCGAGGAGGGCGTCTCCCGGCTCACCCGGTTCATCCGCGCGCGAAGCGACACCACCCGATCCCCCGAGGAGCAACACGTATGACCTACCTGGCCATGTCCCTGCGACCGCGCAGCAAGCCGCGCATGTGGGGGTGGACCTTCCGATGACTGCCGTGATCGAGTCCGCCACCGCCCCGCGCACCGCAAACCAGCCCCGGGTGCTCGGCGTGGGCACCGCCGTCTCCCCCGTCTCCTGGACCCAGGAAGAGGTCCTGGACGCCTTCCGGATCACCGAACCGAAGGTGACGTCCGTCTTCCGCAACAGCGCCATTCAGCGCCGCCACCTGCGCCTCCCCGACCCCGGCCCCGACGGCCTGCGCGCCCCCGAGTCCCAGGGCGACCTCCTCGACAAACACCGCGACACCGCCCTGCAGATGGGCGCCGAAGCCCTCGAGGCCTGCCTGAAACAGGCCGGCGCCGACCTCGCGGACCTGCGCCACCTGTGCTGCGTGTCCACCACCGGCTTCCTCACCCCCGGACTCAGCGCCCTGCTCATCCGCGACCTCGGCATCGACCGGCACTGCAGCCGCGCCGACATCGTCGGCATGGGCTGCAACGCGGGCCTCAACGCCCTGAACCTGGTCTCCGGCTGGTCCGCCTCCCACCCCGGGGAGCTGGCCGTCATGGTGTGCACCGAAGCGTGCTCCGCCGCGTACGCCATGGACTCCTCCATGCGTACCGCCGTCGTCAACAGCCTCTTCGGCGACGGCGCGGCCGCCGTCGCCCTGCGCTCCGGCAACACCGCCCCGGGCCCCGCCGTGCTGAAGTTCGCCAGCTGCATCATCCCCGACGCCGCCGGCGCCATGCGCTACGACTGGGACCGCGAACTGGAACGCTTCAGCTTCTACCTCGACCCCCAGGTGCCCTACGTCGTCGGCGCGCACGCCGAGATCGTCGTCGACCGCCTGCTGCAAGGCACCTCGCTGCGCCGCAGCGACATCCGGCACTGGCTGGTCCACTCCGGCGGCAAGAAGGTCATCGACTCGGTCATCGTCAACCTCGGGCTCACCCGCCACGATCTGCGCCACACCATCGGGGTGCTGCGCGACTACGGCAACGTCTCCAGCGGCTCCTTCCTCTTCTCGTACGAGCGGCTGCTGGACGAACAGGTCGCCGAGCCCGGGGACTACGGAGTGCTCATGACGATGGGACCGGGTTCGACCCTGGAGACGGCGTTGGTGCAGTGGTGAAGGCGACGGACGGAGACAGAGCTGTGGACACGAACGGCTACGACGGGCCGACGCTGACCGTCGACGGCAGCAGCCCGGTGACCGCGACGACGGTCAAGGAACTCGTCGCGCTCTGCGACCGGGTGGAGGACGGGGACGGCACCACCGTGCTGATCCACGTCACCGGGGCACCGACCGTCCCGGTCTTCCCGCCGGACGCCGGGATCGCGCTGGTCACCAAGTGGGAGCGCGCGCTGCGCCGCCTCGAACGGCTGCCCGCGGCCACCGTTGCCGTCGCGCACGGTAGCTGCGGCGGCCCCGCGCTCGACGCCTTCCTCACCGCCGATCTGCGGATCGCCGCCCCCGGCACCGTGTTCTGGGCCACGCCCGACGCAGGGTCCCCCTGGCCCGGGATGGCCGCCTTCCGGCTGACCCGGCTCGTCGGCCTGCCGCACGCCCGCCGCGCCGTCCTCCTCGGCGAGCCGATCACGGCCGCCGAGGCCGAGCGGACCGGACTCGTCGACCGGATCACCGACGACGCCGTGCCGTCCGCCCTGCCCGGCGGGACGGCCGGAGCCGAGCTCGCGATCGCCCGCCAGCTCCTCTTCGACGCCCAGTCGACCTCCTTCGAGGACGCCCTCGGCGCCCATCTCGCCGCCTGCGACCGCACCCTGCGCCAGGCCGCCACCGGCCCGCGGCCGAACCCTGAACAGGAGCCCGTACGTTGACCGCCCCCGCCCCCGCCGACCACCGCACGGACCACCGCCCGCTGACCGACGCCGCCCGGGCGGCGGAGGAGATCCTCACCGCCCTCCCCCTGCCGTCCCACCGCACACCCGCCGAACACAGGGCCGCCGAGACCGCCAAGGACCGCGCCCGGGATCTGCGCACGGCGTTCCTCGCCACCCACACCGACACGGTGTACGACCGGCTGACCGACGGCCGGATCCGGTCGCTGCGCATCGACGAGCTGGTGGCGGAGGCGGCCCTCGCGTACCCCGGTCTCGTCCCCACCGCCGAACAGCTCGCCCAGGAACGGGGCCGGGCCCAGGCGGACAAGGAGGGCCACGAGATCGACCAGGGCATCTTCCTGCGCGCCGTCCTGAACTCCCCCACCGCCGGCCCGCACCTGATGGACGCCATGCTCCGCCCCACGGCGCGGGCCATGCGCCTGCTGCCCGACTTCCTGCGCACCGGGGTCTTCGAGTCCCGGGCCGTACGGCTGGAACGCGTGGCCGGGGTGGCCCGGCTGACCCTGTGCCGGGACGACCGGCTCAACGCGGAGGACAACGAGCAGGCCGACGATCTGGAGACCGCCGTCGACCTGGCGCTGCTGGACCCCGACTGCCGGGTGGGGCTGGTCCGCGGCGGGGAGATGAGCCACCCCCGCTACCGGGGCAGGCGGGTGTTCTGCGCGGGCATCAACCTCAAGGCCCTCAGCGCCGGCGACATCTCGCTGGTCGGCTTCCTCCTCCGGCGTGAGCTCGGCTGTCTGCGCAAGCTGGCCGGCGGGCTCGTCGTGCCGGGCTCCGACGGGTGGCGCTCCCCGCGGGTGGAGATGCCGTGGGTGGCCGGGGTCGACGGGTTCGCGATCGGTGGCGGGGCGCAGCTGCTGCTGGTCTTCGACCATGTGGTGGCGGCCGCCGACTCCTACGTCAGTCTGCCGGCGGCGCAGGAGGGGATCGTGCCGGGCGCCGCGAACTTCCGGCTGACCCGGTTCACGGGCCCGCGGCTGGCGCGGCAGATGATCCTCGGTGGCCGGCGGCTGTGGGCGACGGAGCCCGAGGCCCGGACACTGGTCGACGAGGTCGTGGAGCCGGCCGGGATGGACGCGGCCCTGGAGCGGGCGGTGGACCGGCTTCGGGGGGACGCGGTGCTGGCCAATCGGCGGATGCTGCGGGTGGCGGAGGAGCCGGATGAGGCGTTCCGGGCTTATATGGCGGAGTTCGCGCTCGAGCAGGCGCTGCGGATCTATGGGGAGGACGTGATTCACAAGACGGGGCGGTTCGCGGCCGGTGATCGTTCGGGCTGACGCCCGTGCCGGTGGGGGGGGGCTTGCTTTCCGTCTTTCCGTCGGCTGACGCGTTTCGGCGCTTCGCGCCGAAGTCCTCAAACGCCGGACGGGCTGAGGGTGCCCGTCCGGCGTTTGCATGCCCGATGTCCTCCCCGATGTCCTCAGACGCCGGCGAGCTGGGGGTACCCCGTACGGCGTTTGTGTCGCCGTTGTCCTGAGACGCCGGGCGGGCCGGGGGTGCCCGTCCGGCGTTTGTGTCACGGGCGTCACCGCTCAGGAGTGGTTCTCCTCGACCTCGGCGAGCCTTTGGGCCACCACCGGGCCGATATGAGCCCACGCCTCCGGGCGGGTCATGGTGCCGTGAGCCTCCCGCACCCCATGGATGTCGACCCGGCCCGTCACATACGGCTGCCAGCTGCCGGGAGCCGGGGCGTCGGCGGGACGGTCGTCGTCGGCGGTGAACAGCAGGAGGTCGCCCGTGTACGGGTGGGCGGGTCGGTCGTGGGCTAGGCGGAGGTTCGCGAGGAAGACCTCCAGCACCCGGGCGACCGACTCCCCCGACAGTCCGGTCAGCGGTCCCTGCGGTCCCGCCCCGGGGCGGACCAGGGCGGCGTACTCGTCCGGGGTCGACGGCCAGGCGTCGACGTCGGGTGCCTGGTGTCCCAGGGTGGCGAGGATCTCCGCCAGCACCTCGGGGCTGCGTTCCACGAGCATGCGGTCCCGCGTGCCGTCCCCGGGATAGCCGTCGAGCACGGCGAGCAGCTCGACCCGCTCCCCCGCGCGCTGCAATTCGGCGGCCACGGCATGGGCCACCGGTCCGCCGAACGACCAGCCCAGCAGGGCGTACGGGCCCTCGGGCCGCACCGCGCGGATCGCCTCGACGTACGTACCGGCCAGCTCCGCCACGGTACGGGGGTGCCGGGACAGGTCGGTGAGCCCGGGGGCCTGCAGCGCGTACACGGGGCGGTCGGGGCCCAGATGGGGCAGCAGCCCGGTGTACACCCAGCCGATGCCGGCCGCCGGGTGCACGCAGAACAGCGGTGTCCGCCCGCCTCCGGTACGCAGCGGCAGCAGCACGGGGAATTCCTCCGCCGCGGCTCCGCCCGCCGCCTCGGCCAGGCCCGCCACCGTGGGGCGGCGGAACAGGTCCCGGACCGACAGCTCGAGGCCGGTGCGTTCGCGGACCTCGGCGAGGAGGCGCAGGGCGATCAGCGAGTGTCCGCCCAGCTCGAAGAAGTTGTCGTCGGCGCCGACCGTCCGTACCCCGAGGACGTCGGCGAAGATCTCGCAGAGCGCCGTCTCCAGTCCGGTGCGCGGCGCCCGCCCCGATCCGGCGGCTTCCGGGGCGGGCAGGGCCCGCTGGTCCAGCTTTCCGTTCGCGGTCAGGGGCAGCGCGTCCAGTACGACGACCGCCGCGGGCACCATGTGCGCCGGCAGCGACCCGGCCGCCAGGGAGCGCAGTTCGGCCGGGGCGGGGCTGTGGCCGGGTGCGGGGACGGCGTAGGCGACCAGGCGTTTCTCGCCGGGGTGGTCCTCTCGTACGACGACGGCGCAGTGGTCGACCCCGGGGTGCGCGCCGAGCACGGCGGCGATCTCGCCGGGCTCGATGCGGAAGCCGCGGATCTTCACCTGGCTGTCGGCCCGCCCGAGGTACTCCAGTTCGCCGTCCGGCCGCAGCCGGGCCAGGTCACCTGTGCGGTACATCAGGCTGCCCGGTGTCCCGTACGGGTCGGCGACGAACCGGGACGCGGTCAGGCCGGGCCGGCCGTGATAGCCGCGCGCGAGCTGGGTCCCCGTGACATACAGCTCGCCGGTCACGCCCGGCGGCACCAGGTTGAGGTCGGCATCCAGGATCCGGCAGGTCAGGCTGTCGATGGGGCGGCCGATCGGGGAGCGGCCGCCGCCGGTCGCCGCGTCCAGCGGGCGGTGGGTGACGTGCACCGTGGTCTCGGTGATGCCGTACATGTTGACCAGGAGGGGCGCGTCGTCGGGGTGCCGGGTGTACCAGTCGGCGAGGCCCGCCGGGTCCAGCTCCTCGCCGCCGAACACCACTTGGCGCAGGGCGAGGCGGGCGCCGAGTCCGGGGTTCTCCCGGTCCGCACGCATCAGCTCCCGGAACGCCGACGGCGTCTGGCTGAGGACGGTCACCCGTTCCCGTACCAGCAGCTCCAGGAACTCCCCCGGTGCGCGGCTGGTCTCGTACGGGACGACGACCAGGGTGCCCCCGTACAGCAGCGGGCCCCAGAGCTCCCAGACGGAGAAGTCGAACGCGGCGGAGTGGAACAGGGTCCACACGTCGTCGGGGCCGAAGGAGAACTGGCGCCGGGTCGCGTCGAAGAGCGCGAGGACGTTCGCGTGGGGGACGACGACGCCCTTGGGGCGGCCGGTGGAGCCGGAGGTGTAGATGACGTAGGCCGGGTGGGCGGGCCCGCCGGCCCGGGGGCGGGGCAGCGCCTCCGGGCCGGCGGGCGGCATGTCGTCCAGGAGCAGGCACGGGACGTCGGCGGCGGGCAGCCGGCCGTGGGTCTCCCGGGTGGTCACCAGCAGCGCCGCGTCCGCGTCACGGACCGTGAAGGCGATGCGGTCGGCGGGATAGTCCGGGTCGACCGGGACGTACGCGGCGCCGGTCTTGAGGACCGCGAGGACGGCCACGACGAGGTCGGCGGACCGGGGCAGGGCGAGCGCGACGAACCGTTCGGGTCCGGCGCCGCGTTCGGCGAGGAGTGCGGCCAGGTGCTCGGCGCGGGCGTCGAGTGCGGCGTAGGTGAGGCGTTCGGTGCCGCTGACCACGGCTGTCGCGTCCGGCGTGCGGGCGGCCCGGACGGCGAACCGCTCGTGGAGGGTCGCCCCCTCGCCGGGGGTGACCTGCGGGGCGGGCGCAAGCAGGGCCCGGCGTTCGTCGTCGCGGAGGATGTCGAGGCGGCTCAGCGGCAGATCCGGGTTGGCCACCGCGGCCCGGAGCAGGCGTACGCAGCGGTCGGCGACGGATTCGGCGGTGGAGCGGTCGAAGAGGTCGGTGGCGTACTCGAGGGCGCCGTCGATGCCAGCCGTGTCCTGCCCGACGGTGAAGGAGAAGGACAGGTCGAACTTGGCCGTGCCTGTCGCCGTCTCCTCGACCGTCGCGCGCAGGGCGTCGCCGAGTTCGAGCCCGTCGCCGTCCGGCGCCGCGTCGTTGACGGTGAGCATCACCTGGAAGAGCGGATGCCGTCCGGTGGAGCGGGCGGGGTTCAGCTCCTCCACGACACGCTCGAAGGGGACGTCCTGGTGCTCGAAGGCGGCGAGGTCCGCCTCGCGCACCCGGTCCAGGAGCCGGCGGAACGTCGGGTCGCCGGACAGGTCGGTGCGCAGGGCGAGGGTGTTGACGAAGTAGCCGACGAGGTCGTCCAGCGCCTCGTCCGGCCGGCCCGCCACAGCGGTGCCGAGAACGACGTCGGGGCCCGCGCCGAGCTTGCCGAGCAGCGCGGCCAGCACGCCCTGCAGCGCCATGAACGTGCTCGCGTTGGCCTCGCGGGCCAGGGCGGCCAGGCCCCGGTGCGTGGCGGCGTCCACCGTCAGTGCGACCCAGTCGCCGCGGTGGCCGGCCTCGGCGGGGCGCGGGCGGTCGCAGGGCAGCGTGAGCTCTTCGGGGGCGTCGGCCAAGGCGGTGCGCCAGTGGGCCAGTTGGCGGGAGAGCTCACTCGTGGGGTCGTCGGCGGAGCCGAGCAGGTCGCGCTGCCAGAGCGCGTAGTCGGCGTACTGGACGGGCAGCGGCTCCTGGTCCGGGGACCGGCCGGCGAGGCGGGCGGTGTAGGCGGCGCCGAGGTCGCGGAGCAGCGGGGGGACGGACCATCCGTCGAGGACGATGTGGTGGATCAGCAGGAGCAGCGTGTGCCGGGTGTCGGTGAGGCTGAGGAGGCAGGCCTGGAAGGGTTGGTCGCGGGTGAGGTCGAGGACTCGTACCGCTTCCGCGTCGGTGAGGGTCCGCAGTTCGTCCTCGTCCGTCGCGGTGACGGTCCGCAGTCGGGGGCGGCCGTCTCGCGGGGTGAGTACGCGCTGGCAGGGGTGGCCGGCGCCGGCGACGGGGAAGACGGTGCGCAGCGCCTCGTGCCGGTCGGTCACGTCGCCGAGGGCGGCTTCGAGGGCCGTGGTGTCCACGGTGCCGTCGAGGCGGATGGCCAGGGGGGTGTTGTAGACGGGGCTGGGGCCGTCGAGTTGCTCGATGAACCAGAGGCCCTGCTGGGCGGCGGACAGCGGGAGGGGTTCGGGTCTGGGCGCGGACGGGCGCAGTGGGGGCCTGGTACGGGCGGGGCCGGCATCTCCGGTGGAGAGGTGGTGGTCGAGGGCGGCGACGGTGGGGTGCCGGAAGAGTTCCTTGAGCGACAAGTCGACGGAGAGGGTCTTGCGGATGCGGCTCACCAGCTTGGTCGCCAGCAGGGAGTGGCCGCCGAGGTCGAAGAAGCTGTCGTCCATCCCGACCGGAGCGCTGTCCAGCACGTCGGCGAAGGCCTGGCACAGCAGGTGCTGCCGCTCCGTCGCCGGCTCCCGGAATTCCCGGCTGCCGGCCTTCGCCGTGTCCGGGGCGGGCAGGCGGGTGCGGTCGACCTTGCCGTGGGCGGTGAGGGGCAGTTCGTCGAGCGGGACGACGGCGGGGATCATGTGGGCGGCCAGCCGTTCCTCCGCGTACGTGTGGACGGTCTCGGCCTCAGTACCGGGTACGAGGACGACGTAGGCCACCAGGCGCTTGTCGCCCGGGCGGTCCTCGCGGACGGTCACAAACACCTGCCGTACGGCGGGATGACCGTCCAGCACGCCCTCGATCTCACCCGGCTCGACGCGGAAGCCACGGATCTTCACCTGGTCGTCCCCGCGACCGACGAACTCCAGCTCCCCGTCCGCGTTCCAGCACCCGACATCGCCCGTGCGGTACATCCGCTCCCCGGGCTCCCCGAACGGGCAGGCGACGAACCGCCCCGCCGTCAACCCGCGACGCCCCACATAGCCCCGCGCCACACCGGGACCCGCCAGATACACCTCACCCGCGACACCCACCGGAACCGGACGCAGGAACCCGTCCAGCACGAACACCCGCGCACCCCGCAACGGACGACCCAACGGCACCGCATCGGGCACGCCCCGCGCGTCGTCCATCAGGTAGGTCGTCTTCATCACCGTGCACTCGGTCGGCGCATACCCGGAAACCACGCCCAGACCCGGATTGGCGTCGAGAACCGTGCGTACCGTGGCCGGGGACACCACATCGCCGCCGGTCCATATCTGCCGCAGGCCGTGGAACGCCTCCGGGGTCTCGGCCGCCAGGGCGTTCAGCAGGCCGGACGCCACGACCAGCAGCGTGACACCGTGCTCGGCGACGGTCTCCGCCAGCGTGTGGGCCTCGAGTTGTCCGGGCGGGGCGAGGACGATCCGGCCGCCGGTCACCAGGGGCGGCCAGAACTCCATCGTCGAGGCGTCGAAGGCCGTCGGCATGTGCACCAGCACGCGGTCGAAGGCGCCGCTGCGGTAGCCCGGGTCGGACAGCAGGTCGACGACGTTGCGGTGCGTGACCGCCACACCCTTCGGGGTCCCCGTCGAGCCGGAGGTGTGCATCACGTACAGCACCTGGTCCGGGTGGACCTTCTCGTACGGTCCGCCGCCCGGTGAGGTCTCGGGGAGGTCCGGGCCTACGGTGAGCACGGTCCGTTCTGCGGTCAGCTCCCCCGCGACGCCACCGGCCCGGGTCTCGTCCGTCAGGACGGTACGTGCACCGGAGTCGTCGAGCACCAGCCGCAGCCGGTCGACCGGATACCGCGGATCCAGCGGCACATAAGCCCCGCCCGCCTTCACCACCCCCAGCACGGACACCACCAGATCCACCCCGCGATCCATCAGGACCGCGACAGGCTCCTCCGGCAACAGGCCACGCCCCCGCAGCAGCCCGGCCACGCGCTCCGCACGCGCATCCAGCTCCGCGTACGTCAGCTCAACGCCGTGACCCGCGACGGCGATCGCGTCGGGACACTCCGCCGCCCGCTTCTCGAACAGCTCGTGCACACCACACGCCGACGTATCCGGCGCCGCCCCCGACCCGAACGCCAGCAGCTCCGCACGCTCGCCCTCGGGCAGCGTCTCCAGCCCACCGATCCGCACAGCCGGATCCGCGACCACCGCACGCAGCACCCGCACGAACCGCTCCGCCAGCACCTCCACCGTGCCCCGGTCGAAGAGATCCACCGCGTAGACGAGCGCCCCCTGCAGCCCCGCCCCGCCGGGGGTCTCGGTGAAGCTGAAGGTCAGGTCGAAGTGCGTGGACTCGCCGCCGAGCGGCTCCATCCGGCCCCGCAGATCGTGGAAGTCGAAGCCGTCGCGCAGGTCGGTCGTCTGGGCGTCGTAGGCGATCAGGGTCTGGAAGAGCGGGTGGCGGCCGGCGACGCGGCCGGGGTTGAGGTGCTCCACCAGCCGCTCGAACGGCACCTCCTGATTCTCGTACGCCGCCAGCGTCGTATCCCGAACCCGACCCAGCAACTCCGCGAAACCCGGATTCCCGGCAGCACTCGTCCGCAGCACCAGATTGTTGACGAAGAACCCGACCAGTTCGTTCAACGCCTCATCCGTACGCCCCGCCACCGGCGTACCCAGCACCACATCCGTACCGACGCCGACCCGCGCGTACAGGGCGACAAGGGCCGCCTGCAGCACCATGAACGGCGTCACCTGCCGCTCCGCGGCGATCCGGGTCACCGCGGCATGCAGCCCGGGCTCGATCTCGAGCTCCACGACATCCGCCGCGTACCCGGGCTGATCGGGCCGCGGCCGGTCGCAGGGCAGCGCCAGCTCCTCCGGCGCCCCGCGCAGCGTCTCCTGCCAGAACCCGAGCCGGTCGTCCTCGCCCGCCGACAACTCCCGCTGCCACAGCGTGTAGTCCGCGTACTGCACCGGCAACGGCTCCCACCGCGGCGCACGGCCCGCGACCCGCGCTGCGTACGCGGCGCCCAGGTCCGCGAAGAGCGGCGCCGTCGACCAGCCGTCGCTGGCGACGTGATGCAGCAGCAGGACCAGCAGCCACTCGTCCGGAGCCGTGCCGACGAGCAGCGCGCGCAGAGGCGTCTCCGCGGACAGATCGAAGTGGTGACCCTGCGCCGCGCGGGTCACGGCCGCCAGCTCCGCCTCGTCCACGACCCGCACCACCTCCAGCGGCGGAACGCCCTCGCCCGGAGCGAGGATCCGCTGGTACGGCTCCCCGTCCGCCACCGCGAACACCGTCCGCAACACCTCGTGCCGCTCCGCCAGATCACCGAGCGCCGCACCCAGCGCCGCCACATCCACGCAGCCCCGCAGCCGCACCGCGTTCGTCAGGTTGTACAGCGTGTTCGCGCCCTCCAGCTGCCCGATGAACCACAGCCGCTGCTGGGCGAAGGAAAGCGGCACCCGCGCCGGCCGCTCGCCACGCACCAGCGCCGGACGCACCCCGTCACCGCCGACCGCCGCGAGGTGCCCCGACAGCGCCGCCACCGTCGGCAGGTCGAACAGCGCACGCACCGGCACATCGGCGCCCAGGACCGTACGGATCCGGCTCACCAGCCGGGTCGCCAGCAGGGAGTGACCGCCCAGATCGAAGAAACTGTCGTCGATCCCGACGCGCCCGCTCCCCAGCACGTCGGCGAACACCGCGCACAGCTCCCGCTCCAGCGGGGTGCGCGGACCGCGCCCGGCCGGCGCCGGTTCGTGGGCCGGGACCGGCAGCGCGGCACGGTCCACCTTGTTGTTGCCGGTCAGCGGGAACGCGTCGAGCGCCATCACGACCGGCACCATGTACGCCGGAAGCTTCCCGGCCGCGTACGCGCGGATCTCATCGGCCTCCTCGGCCGCGGCCACGACATACGCCACCAGCGACTTCTCCCCCGGCCGGTCCTCCCGGACCGTCACCAGCACCTGCCGTACGGCGGGATGCTCCGCGAGGACGGCCTCCACCTCACCCGGCTCGACCCGGAAGCCGCGGATCTTCACCTGGTCGTCCCCGCGCCCGACGAACTCCAGCTCCCCGCCGGCGTTCCACCGCACCACGTCCCCGGTGCGGTACATCCGCTCCCCCGCACCGCCGTACGGGCAGGCCACGAACCGTTCCGCCGTCAGCGCGGCCCGCCCCAGATAGCCGCGGGCCAGTCCGGTGCCGGCCAGGTACAGCTCGCCGGCCACTCCCGCCGGGACGGGCTTGAGGTAGTCGTCGAGGACGTAGGCCCGCGTGTTGTCCATGGGGCGGCCGATGGGCAGCTGGGCCCGTGGGGCGGTGAGGCCGAGCTGGGTGGCGCACAGGGTCGTCTCGGTGGGGCCGTAGGTGACGCGGAGGATCATGCCGGGGTGGGTGTCCAGCAGCAGCCGCACCGCGTCGGGCGAGATGACGTCGCCGCCGGTGGAGACCTCGAGCACGCCGGTGAAGGCGGCGGGGTCCTCCTCGACCAGGACCCGGAACAGTCCGGCGGTCAGATGGACATGGGTCAGCCCGTGACGTGCGACCAGGGCGGCCAGTCCGGCCGCGTCGACCTGGCCGGGCGGGGCGATCACGACGCGGCCGCCGCTGAGGAGGGGCACCCAGATCTCGTACACGGAAGCGTCGAAGGCGTGCGGCGCGTGGAACAGCACCCGCTCCGGTGCGGCCTCGAACCAGCCGCGGTCGGTGGCCAGTTCGACGACGCTGTGGTGGCTGACGACGATGCCCTTGGGACGACCGGTGGAGCCGGAGGTGAACATGATGTACGCGGGGTGCCCGGGCGCGAGGCCCGGCTGTCGTACGGGAGCCACCTCGTCCCCGGCGGCCTCCGGCGGGACCAGGATGCCGGGCGTGTCAGGCCCCCGCAGCACGGGGTGGGACGCGTGGTCCCGGTCGGTGAGCACCAGCTGTGCCCCGGTGTCCCCGAGGATGCCGGCGATCCGCTCGGCCGGGTAACGGTCGTCGAGCGGTACGTACACACCGCCGGCCTTCAGCACGGCCAGCATCGCCACGATGAGGTCGACGGACCGCTCCATGAGCAGCGCGACGGGCGTCTCCAGACCGGTACCTTCGTCGGTCAGCCGCCGGGCGAGCCGGTCGGAGCGCCGGTCGAGTTCGGCGTACGACACCTGTACGGCACCGGCCTCCAGGGCCACCGCGTCGGGGGTGCGCGCGGCCTGGGCGGCGAACACCCCCGGGAGGGTACGGGCGGGCGCCGGGCGGGCCGTGTCGTTCCAGCCCTCCAGGATCCGGCCGCGCTCGTCGGGGGCCAAGACGTCGAGGTCGCCGAGCCTGGTCCCGGGCCGGGCCGCGACCGTCCGGAGCAGTGCGGTCAGCCGGCGGATCAAGGTGGCGGCCGTCGTCTCGTCGAAGAGGTCGGCCGCGTACTCCATGGTGCAGTCGATGCCGGCCGTGTCCGGTCGCTCGGCGAAGCTGAAGGCCAGGTCGAACTTGACGTAGTCGAAGGTGAAGGGGTGGTCGGCGCAGTCGAGTCCGGCGAAGGAGCTCCGCGGCGTGCCGCGGCCGTCCATGGTGACCGAGGTCTGGAAGAGCGGGTGGCGGGCGGGGACCCGCTCGGGGTTGAGGTGTTCCACCAGCCGGTCGAAGGGCAGGTCCTGGTGCTCGTACGCGGCGAGGGTGGTGTCCCGGACCCGGGTGAGCAGTTCGGTGAAGGCCGGGTTGCCTGCGGTGCTGGTGCGCAGGACGAGGTTGTTGACGAAGAAGCCGACGAGGTCTTCCAGCGCCTCGTCGGTGCGGCCCGCGGTCTGGGTGCCCAGGACGATGTCGGTGCCGGCGCCGATCCTGGTGCACAGGGCGGCGACGGCGGCCTGCATCACCATGAACAGGCTCACCCGGTGCTCGGCGGCGATCCGGGTCAGCGCGGCGTGGACGTCCGGCTCGAGGAGGCGGTCGATGGAGCCGCCGCGGCCGGTGGCGGTGGCGGGCCGGGGGCGGTCGTAGGGGAGGGTCAGTTCGCCGGGTGCGTCCTGGAGGGTGCGGCGCCAGTGGTCGAGCTTGCGGGCCAGCGGGCTGGTGGGGTCCTCGGCGGTGCCGAGCATGCGGGGCTGGGCGAGGGCGTAGTCGGCGTACTGGACGGGGAGCGGGCGCCAGTCCGGTGCCGTGCCGTGGGTCCGGGCGAGGTAGGCGCGCTCGAGGTCGGTGAGGAACGGGCCGATGGACCAGCCGTCGGCGGCGATGTGGTGGATCAGCACCAGCAGGACGTGCTGGTCTTCGGCCACCCGGGCCAGGAGGACGCGCAGGGGTGTCTCGCGTGCCAGGTCGAAGACGTACGCGGCGGCCCTCTCGACGGCGTCGCGGAGTTCGTCCTCGTCGGCGACCCGGACGAGGTCGAAGGGCGGTTCGGCGTCGGCCGCGTCGAGGATCCGCTGGCGGGGGTTGCCGTCCGTCACGGGCAGGAGGGTGCGCAGGATCTCGTGCCGCTCCACCACGTCGCGCAAGGCATGGCGCAGGGCGGTCGCGTCGATGGGGCCGCCGGTCAGGCGGACGGCGAAGGGGGCGTTGTAGAGGGCGCTGGGGCCCTCGAGCTGTTCGGCGAACCAGAGGCGTTGCTGGGCGGCGGAGAGCGGGAGGTGCTCGGGGCGGGGTGAGGCGGTGAGGGGCTCGGGGGTCGCGGGTGCGGTGTGGGTGGTGAGGTGCTGGTCCAGGTCGGCGACGGTGGCGTGCTCGAAGAGTTCCTTGAGCGACAAGTCGACTGTGAGGGTCTTGCGGATGCGGCTCACCAGTTTGGTGGCCAGCAGGGAGTGGCCGCCGAGGTCGAAGAAGCTGTCGTCCGTGCCGACCGGACCGCGGTCCAGGATCTCGCCGAAGATACGGCACAGGGCTTCCTGCCGCTCCGTCGTGGGCTCTCGGCGAACGGCGGTCCGTACGGTGTCCGGGGCGGGCAGGCGGGTGCGGTCGACCTTGCCGTGGGCGGTGAGGGGCAGTTCGTCGAGCGGGACGACGGCGGGGATCATGTGCGCGGCCAGCCGTTCCTCCGCGTAGGTGTGGACGGTCTCGGCCTCAGTGCCGGGTACGAGGACGACGTAGGCCACCAGGCGTTTGTCGCCGGGGCGGTCCTCGCGGACGGTCACGAACACCTGCCGTACAGCGGGATGACCGGCCAGCACGCCCTCGATCTCACCCGGCTCGACCCGGAAGCCACGGATCTTCACCTGGTCGTCCCCGCGACCGACGAACTCCAGCTCCCCGTCCGCGTTCCAGCACCCGACGTCACCGGTGCGATACATCCGCTCCCCGGGCTCCCCGAACGGACACGCGACGAACCGTTCCGCCGTCAGCCCCGGACGACCCACATAGCCCCTGGCCACACCGGGACCGGCCAGATACACCTCACCCGCGACACCCACGGGGACCGGCCGGAGGAACCCGTCCAGCACGAAGACCCGCGCACCCCGCAACGGACGCCCCAAAGGCACCGCGTCGGGGACGCCTTCAGCGCTGTCCATCGTGTACGTCGTCTTCATCACCGTGCATTCGGTCGGCGCGTACACCGAGACGACGCTCAGGCCCGGGTTGGCGTCCAGGACCGTACGTACCGTGGCCGGCGGCACCACATCGCCGCCGGTCCACACCTCCCGTACCCCGTGGAACGCCTCCGGGGTGTCGGCCGCCAGGGCGTTGAGCAGGCCGGACGCCGCGAGCAGCATCGTGATCCCGTGCTCGGCGACCGAGGCTGCCAGGGTGTGCGCCTCGAGCTGCCCGGGCGGGGCGAGGACGATCCGTCCGCCGCTGACCAGCGGCCCCCAGAATTCGGCCGTCGAGGCGTCGAAGGCCGTCGGCATGTGCATCAGCACCCGGTCGTGGACGCCGTTGCGGTAGCCCGGGTCGGACAGCAGGTCGACGACGTTGCGGTGCGTGACCGCCACGCCCTTCGGGGTCCCCGTCGAGCCCGAGGTGTGCATCACGTACAGCACCTGGTCGGGGTGGATCGGGGGGCGTGGGCTGTCGTCAGGTGTGTCGGCCACCAGGTCGGGGCCCACCGTGAGTACGGTCCGCGTGCCGTCGCGGGTCAACTCCGCCGCGACACCGTCGGCCTGCGCCGCGCCCGTCAGGACCGTCCGTGCACCGGAGTCGTCGAGCACCAGCCGCAGCCGGTCGACCGGATACCGCGGATCCAGCGGCACGTACGCCCCGCCCGCCTTCACCACCCCCAGCACGGACACCACCAGATCCACCCCGCGGTCCATCAGGACCGCGACAGGCTCCTCCGGCAGCAGCCCACGCCCGCGCAGCAGTCCCGCTATTCGCTCCGCGCGCGCGTCGAGCTCCGCATACGTCAGCTCATCCCCGTGACCCGTCACGGCCACGGCGTCGGGGCACTCCGCCACCCGCTTCTCGAACAGCTCGTGCACACCACACGCCGACACATCCGCCGCCGCCCCCGACCCGAACGCCAGCAAGCCCGCGCGCTCGTCGCCCGACAGGACCTCCAGCCCACCGACCCGCACAGCCGGATCCGCGACCACCGCACGCAGCACCCGCACGAACCGCTCCGCCAGCACCTCCACCGTGCCGCGGTCGAAGACATCGGTGGCGTACAGCAGCAGCCCTGACACCCCGCCGCCGGGCAGCTGGGTGAAGTTGACGTTCAGGTCGAACTGGGTGGAGTCCCCGCCGTACAGCTCCATCCGTCCGTCGAGGTCGCCGAACCGGAAGCCGTCCCGCATGGCGGTGGTCTGCTGGTCGAAGCTGAGGACGGTCTGGAAGAGCGGGTGGCGGCCGGCGACCCGGCCGGGGTTGAGGTGTTCCACCAGCCGCTCGAACGGCACGTCCTGGTTCTCGTACGCCGCCAGCGTGGTGTCCCGCACGCGGGCCAGCAGCTCCGTGAAGCCCGGGTTGCCGGCAGCACTGGTCCGCAGCACCAGGTTGTTGACGAAGAACCCCACCAGCTCGTTCAACGCCTCGTCCGTACGCCCCGCCACCGGCGTACCCAGCACGATGTCGCTGCCGACCCCGGTCCGCGCGTACAGCGCCACCATCGCCGCCTGGAACACCATGAACAGGCTCACCCGCTGCTCGGCGGCGATCCCGGTGAGCCCCGCGTACAGCTCGGGGTCGATGTCGAACGCCACCATGCCGGCGCCGTGCGTGGGCCGGTCCGGACGCGGCCGGTCGTACGGCAGCGCCAGCTCCTGAGGGGCCCCTGCCAGGGTCTCGCGCCAGAAGTCCAGCTGCCGTCCGGCGACCGTGGCCGGGTCGTTCTCGTCGCCGAGCAGTTCGCGCTGCCACAGCGCGTAGTCCGCGTACTGCACCTCCAGCGGCTCCCACCGGGGCGCGTCGCCCGCGGTCCGGGCGGCGTAGGCGGCGCCCAGGTCCGCAAAGAGCGGTTCGGCCGACCAGCCGTCGCTGGCGATGTGATGCATGAGCAGGACGAGGAGGTGGTCGGCGTCCCCGGGGGCGAGCAGGGCGGCGCGGACCGGGATTTCCGTCGCGAGGTCGAAGACGTGGGCCGAGAGGTCCCGTATCACGGCCTCGGTGTCCGCCTCGCCGGCGACGGGTGTCACCGTCAGGGGCGGGACGGCGTCGGCGGGGTCGAGGATCCGCTGGTACGGCTCCCCGTCGACCGCCGGGAACACCGTGCGCAGCACCTCGTGCCGTTCGGTCAGATCGCCCAGGGCCGTGCGCAGCGCCGGTACGTCCACCGTGCCGTGCAGCCGGATCGCGAACACCGAGTTGTACAGCGCGCTGGGGCCCTCGAGCTGTTCCACGAACCACAGTCGCTGCTGGGCGAAGGAAAGCTGGATCATTTCGTCTCCGCTGACTCAGTGTCCCGAACCCGGCACGGCGGTCGACCGGAACCGGTCGACCGCCCGGAATACATCGGCCGTTACATCCGCGAGGTGCTCGGACAGGTAGAAATGTCCGCCGGGAAAGCAGATATCGCTGAATTCCCCGCTCGTCACCTCCGCCCACGGGGCGGTCTGTTCGGCGGACACCTCGTCGTCGCCGGCGCCCCGGTAGACCCGCACGGGGCAGCGCAGTCCGCCGGGCGGCGGGGCCTGGTAGCGGTCGAGCATCCGGTAGTCGGCGCGCAGGGCGGGGAGCACCAGTTCCCGCAGCTCCGGGTCGTCAAAGACGCGCATGTCGCTGCCGCCGAGTTCGCGCATCCGCTCCACGAGGGCCTCGTCCGGGCCGTCGCCGAGTCCGTGGCCGGTCGCCAGGCGCGGGGCGCGGCAGGCGGAGAGCAGCAGCCCGGCGGCCCGCAGTCCGCGGTGTTCCAGCCGGCGGGCCACCTCGTGGGCGATGAAGCCGCCCAGGCTGTGGCCGAGGAGGAACAGCGGCAGCCCGTCGGCCGCCAGGGCCGCGCAGGAGTCCGCGAGTTGTGACGCGAGTTCCCCGATGGTCTGCGGGCACGGGTCGGAGATACGTTCCGCCCGGCCGGGATAGCGGACGGCGAGGATGTCCACCTCGGGGTGGGCCACCGTTTTCCAGGGGTGGAAGAAGACGGCGCTCCCGCCCGCGTGGGGGAAGAGGATGAGCCGGGCGGCCGGGGATTCCGGCTGCGCGATTGACGCGAATTCTCTGGCAGGGCGATTCATGTGCCCGCTCCCCCGCTCGGTCCACCGGTATCGGAACGCTGGCGTGCGCAAAACGCTGGCGAAGCTACCCAGGGGCCTTGCACGGGTCAACGTGTCCATTTCCGGCCCGGGAGGCTGTGGCGCCGACTCCTGGCCGGAGCCCGGGAGTTGACCGCTTGTCGCCGGGGGCACCGGGCTTCATCATTCGACTCCGCCCGAATTTTCTCCCCCGGCGATGAATGCCGACGGTGCAACCGTCGCCCCACCCCCGAGAGGTGCCTCGGATGGACGAATCCCCCGCCGACGCGAACCGGCCGGCCGGCTCCGCCCCGGACACCGCGGTCGCCGAAGCCGCCGCGGCGTCGGTCCCGCTGCGCCGCAACCGGCGGTTCCAGGCACTGTGGATCGGCGGCGCCGCCTCGGTGATGTCGTTCAACATCGCGGTCGTCGCGATTCCGCTGATCGTCCTCGCCACCACGGGCTCGACGGTGGCGGCGGGCGTCTACGGGTTCGTCGACGGGGCGGCGGCCTTCCTCGCCACGACGCCTGCCGGCACCCTGCTGGACCGCTACAACCGCCGGGTCCTGCTGGTGGGTTCGGAGCTCCTTCGCGCGCTCGCGTTCTCCGTGGTCCTGGTCGGTCTGTGGACCGACACCCTGGGGATGCCGCTGCTCGTCGTGACCGCGGCGGTCAGCGGTGCCGTACGGCCGCTGGGCGCCGGGGCCCGGATGCTCGCCACCCGCAGTGTCGTGCCCGAGGAGCAGCTGACCTCGGCGCTGACCCAGGAGGAGGTACGAAGCCACGGTGCCTCCGTCGTCGGCCCGGGGCTGGCCGGCGTGCTGTACTCCGTGGCGCGGTCCGTGCCGGTCGCGGGCATCGTGATCGGCTATCTGATCTCCGCGCTGTGCGGGCTGGCCACTCCCGACGACCGGGGTGCCGAGCGGCGCCGGGCGCAGCCGTCCGGCGGCACGTTCTCGGGGCTCGCCCATCTGCTGCGTACGCCCGTGCTGCGGGCTGCGATCATCGCCCTGGGGCTGCTCAATCTGGGCGGGGCCGCGCTCGATCTGATCGTGATCGTGCTGATCCAGGACGGCGGGGGTTCCGCCACCGACGTCGGCTGGGCGTTCGCCCTGGCGTCGATCGGCGGGCTGGCGGGAGCGGGTCTCGTCGGGCCGCTGCACAAGGCGCTGCTGCCCGGCCGACTGCTGATCGCGATCTGCCTCTGGGCCGGTGCTCTGACCTGCGCGTTCGCCGTGGCGCTGGGGCCGTGGTGGTACGGGGCGGTGCTGGCGCTGGCCGTGCTGCCGCTGCCGGCGGTGTCCGTACTCATCGACATCCTGGTGTTCCGTCAGGTCAGCGACGCGATGCGGGGCCGGACCATCACCGCGACCATGACGCTGCTGACCATCGGGCCGTCCCTCGGCCCGCTGCTCGCCGGTTTCCTGCTGCGCTACACCAGTCCCGTCACGGCCTCGCTCGTCGTCGCCGGGATCTTCGCGCTGGCGGGGCTGTCCGCGCTGGGCCAGCGGGTGGTGCGCCGGGCCGAGTGGCCCCGGCCGCAGGCCTCGGACGACGCCGAGGCGGCCAAGGTGTGACTCACGCCGGTGGGGGCGCGTCGAACCGCACCCCCACCGGCGTGCTCAAACGGTGACGCCGCGGGACGCCAGCAGCGCCGCCACACCCGAGGCGCTGCCCGCCGCCTTGAGCTCGTCGTCCTCGACCTCGACGCCGAAGGCCGACTTCAGGACCAGGCCGAGCTCGACCAGGACCAGGGAGTCGAAGTCGAGGACCTCGAAGGGGGTGTCCGCGGCGGTCCCGGCGGGAAGGTCGAACTGTTCGTGCATCTGCTCGAGGATCCGGCGCTCCAGGCCGGCCAGGTTCGTGTCCACGGGTGGCGTGCTCCAATCGGCGATCAGCAGGGGTGGATGTCGGGCCAGGTGATGGCCGCGGAGGCCCAGGTGAGTCCGCCGCCGAAGGCGGTCATCAGGACGCGGTCGCCGACGGCGAACCTGCCCTGTGCGGCCGCGTCGGCGAGGGCCAGCGGGATGGAGGCGGCGGACGTGTTGCCCACCCGGTCGAGGTTCACCACGGCCCGCTCGGCGGGGATCTTCAGATAGCGGGCGAGGGCGGCGAGGATCCGTACGTTGGCCTGGTGGCCGACGAGGTGGTCGACCTCGTCGCGGCGCCAGCCGATCCGCTCGAGCAGGGCGGTGGCGGAGTCGCCCATGCGGACGACGGCCTGCTGGAAGACCTTCGTGCCCTGCATGGTGAAGTAGCGGTCGGCGGCGGCGCCGTCGCGGGCGGGCAGCCGGGATCCGCCGGCGGGGATGCGGATCAGGTCCCGCAGGGCGCCGTCCGAGCCGAGGTCGACGCCGAGCAGCGCCCCGGGCCGGCCGGTCTCCGGCTCCGCGGCGAGGACCACGGCCCCCGCGCCGTCGCCGAAGATCACCCCGGTGGTGCGGTCGGCGGGATCCAGGATGGTCGAGTACGTCTCCGCGCCGATGACCAGCACGCGCCGCGCCTGCCCGGCGGCGATCTGGCCGTGGCCGACGGCGAGCGCGTAGAGGAAGCCGGAGCACACCGCGGCGATGTCGTACGCGGCGACGTGGCCGAGCCCGAGGCGGGCCGCCACGTCGGGGGCGGTGGCGGGGCACGGGTGGTCGGGGGTCGTCGTCGCCAGCACCACGGCGTCCACGTCGCCCGGGCCCAGTCCGGCCGACTTCAGGGCGCGTTCGCCCGCCGCGACGGCGAGGTCGCCGGTGGCCGTGCCGGGGTCGGCCCACCGGCGGGTGCGGATGCCGGTGCGCGCGGTGATCCACTCGTCGCTGGTGTCGAACCGGGCGGCGAGCTCGGCGTTGGTGACCTCGCGCGGCGGCAGATACGTACCGAGGCCGATCAAAGCCGTCATACCGCACCCCCGTCGGCGCGCCACCGCAGCGCGGCGGCCAGGAAGGCGTCGTTGTCCCCGCCGCCGCCGACGGAGACCCGTACGCCTTCGCCGTCGAAGGTCCGTACGGCGATCCCCGCGTCCGTACACCACCGGCCGAACTCCGCGGAGCGGCCGGCGAGCGGCAGCCACAGGAAGTTGGCCTGGCTGTCGGGGACGGTGAAGCCCCCGGCCGTCAGGGCGTCCCGCAGCCGGGTGCGTTCGGCCACGGTGGCGTCGACGCGGCGCAGCAGCCGGTCCGCCAGGTCCAGGGCGGTGATCGCGGCGTGCTGGGCGACGGAGCTCACCGAGTAGGCGAGCTTGACCTTGCCGAGCTGTTCGACGATCGCCGGGTCGCCGACGAGGTAGCCGACGCGCAGGCCGGCCAGCCCGTAGGCCTTGGAGAAGGTGCGCGTCACCACGAGGTTCGGCCGGGTGCCGAGCAGCTCGAGGCCGCTGCGGGCGCCGGGAGCGCGCACGTACTCGAAGTACGCCTCGTCCAGGACGACGAGGCAGGTCGGCGGCACACGGTCCAGGAACGCCCGCAGTTCGTCGCCGCCGGCGAAGGCGCCGGTCGGGTTGTTCGGGTTGCACACCAGCACCAGCCGGGTGTCCGGGGTGATCCGTTCGGCCAGGGAGGCGAGCCCGGGGCGGGCGACCGGCACGGAACGTACGCCCGCGAGGTCGGCGAGGACGGGGTAGAGCTCGAACGACCGCCACGGGTAGATCACCTCCGCCCCGGGCTCGCCCACGGCCTGGAACAGCGCCTGCAGGAGGGCGACCGATCCGGCGCCGACCAGCACCCGGTCCTCGGTGACGTGGTGGCGGCGGGCGAGGGCCCGGGTCAGTCCGGCGCAGCCGGGGTCCGGGTAGCGGTTGATCCCCGTCGCGGCGGCGGCGATCGCCGCCCGCAGTTCCGGCAGCGGGTCGTCGGGGGACTCGTTCGCCGACAGCGGGCGGGCGGGGACGGCGTCGTACACGCCGTCGGTCGGCCGGTACGCGGGGATGTTGTCGAGGACGGCGCGGAGCCGGGGGGATGCCATGGCGCTCCTAGTCCTTCGCCGCCAGCGCGGCGGCCACGTCCACGATGAGGTCTTCCTGCCCGGCCACCGCCTGGCGTCTGCCCAGCTCGAAGAAGACGTCCCGCGGGTCGACGCCCTCGCGGCGGGAGATGTCCAGGACCCGGGCCTTGAAGCCGGAGAACACCCCCGACAGTCCGCTGACGACGGCGACGGAGTCGATGGTCGGCGGGGCGGGCATCAGTTCGCGTTCGGCGATGTCGGCGGCGTCCAGCAGCTTGTAGAGATCGATGCCGGTGCGGTAACCGAGGCGTTCCAGTACGGGTACGACGACCTCGAGCTGGGTGTTGCCCGCTCCGGCGCCGAAGCCGCGGGCGCAGGCGTCGATGATGTGGGCGCCGGCGTCGGCCGCGGCGACCGAGTTGGCGACGGCCATGCCGAGGTTGTTGTGTCCGTGGAACATGACGGGGACGTCGACGGCCGCGCGGATGGCGGCGATACGGGCCGTGACGTCGGCCGGGAGGTAGTGGCCGGAGGAGTCGAGGATGCCGACGCCGCAGGCCCCGTACCCGACGAGCTTGACGCACTCCTCGGCCAGCCGGTCCGGCTCCGCCATGTGGCTCATCAGCAGGACGCCGTGGGCTTCGACGCCGTCCGCGCGCAGCTCGCCCAGATGGCGTTCGGCGAGGTCGGCCTCGGTGCAGTGGGTGCCGATGCGCACCAGGTCGGCGCCGTGGCCGACGGCTCGCCGCAGGTCCTTGGCGGAGCCCCAGCCGGGGAGCATGAACACGGCCATCTTGCTGTGGGCCAGGGCCTCGCGGACCACCGACAGCATCTCGTCGTCGGCGAGTCTGGCCCGGCCCACCTGGAGCGAGGAGGCGCCGAGCCCGTTGCCGTGGCCCACCTCGACCACCGGCACGCGCGCGGCGTCCGCGGCGGCAGCGTAGGCGCGGAGCTGCTCGCGGCCCAGCTGGTGGCGGACGGCGTGGTGGCCGTCGCGCAGCGTCGGGTCGTGGACGGTGATCGGCCGCGCGGCGTCGCTCATGATGCCTCCTGGTCCGCCGGGTGCTGCGCGAGCGCGTACTGTTCGGCGACGCGCAGGGCGGCGGAGTTGATGATGTCGAGGTTGCCCGCGTAGCGCGGGATGCGGCCGCCCGAGGCGGCGACCTCCAGGGCGACGAACGCCCTGCCGTCGTGTACGGAGCAGCCCGCCACCGCGTAGCCGGCGACGAAGGTGCGCATCTCGGCGGCCACGGCGTCCACGGCCGTACGGACCGATGCGTCGGTCAGGTCCGCGCCCAGGAGCGAGAGGGCGACGCGGAAGGTCACCGGGGGCCGGGCGGGGCTGAGGTTGACCATCACCTTGACGTCCCGGATGCCGGCGAACTCCCGTACGGCGTCCTGGGTGGTGTCGATGTACTCGTCGAGGTTCAGCCGGGTGGACCGTCCGATGCTGGGGCTCGCGGCGGTGGTCACGACCTCGGCGTACTCGATGCGGTGGTGGCGGGCGATCGCCGCCAGCACCGGGATCGCGGCCTGGCCGCCGCAGCTGACCATGTTGACGTTGCGGTGCGCCAGTACGTCGGGGCCGTTGACGGTGGGGATCACCATCCGGCCGACCTGGCTGGGCGTCAGGTCGACGAGCAGTCCGCCCAGCGGTTCCAGCAGTTCGGCGTGGGCGGCGTGGGACAGGGCAGAGGTGGCGTCGAAGACCACGTCGATCTTCTCACCGGTTTCGACGAGCGCCGCCACGCCGCCCCCGGTGACCGGAAGGCCCTGGCGGGCGAGGCGCCGCAGGCCCGGGGTGTTCTCGTCGCGCCCGGCGACCAGCCGCAGGTCGAGCAGGTCGGAGCGGGAGATCCGGTCGGCCAGGTCGGCGCCGATGAGCCCGGCGCCGAGCACGGCGGCCGACGACCGCCTGTTGTGGGTCATGCCATGATCGCCTTCCGTAGAGAAGTTCAGTCGACGTGCAGCGACACGGAGCCGAGGGAGCCGAACGAGGCGGTCACCGTCCCCGGCACCAGTTCCACGGCGGCCGCCCAGGAGCCGGCCAGCACGATGTCGCCCTCGTCGATCCCCTCGCCGAACGAGTCGAGGATCCGCGCCAGGAACGCCACGGCCTCGGCGGGATGCCCCATCACCGCCGAACCGTGCGCCGTATGCACCTGCCCGGGGGTCTCGAGGACCATCCGCTCGGCGGCCAGGTCCACGTCGTCGAACGGTACGGGCGCGCCGATCACCGCCCGGGCCGAGGAGGTGTTGTCGGCGACGGTGTCCACCAGGCGGATCTCCCAGTTCTCGATCCGGCTGTCGAGGACCTCCAGGACCGGATGCACCGCGGTGGCCGCGGCCAGGACGTCGGCCGCGGTCACGTCGCCGCCGCGCAGGTCCTTGCCCATCCGGAAGGCGATCTCGCCCTCGACCTTCGGCGCGATGAGGCCGGCGGCGTCCAGGCGGGCGCCGTCCGGCAAGAGCATGCGGTCGGTGAGGTGGCCGAAGTCGGGGTGGTCGACGCCGAACATCCGCTGGATGGCCTCGCTCGTGGCGCCGATCTTGTGCCCGACGAGGACGGCCCCGTCGGCCAGTTCCATCGCCCGCAGCTCGCGCTGGACGGCGTAGGCGTCGGCCAGGGTGAGCTCGGGCAGGCGCTCCGACAGCGGGCGGATGGCCTTCTTCTCCCGTACGGCGGTCCACAGTTCGGCCGCCAGCTCGTGGTGCGTGTCCGGTGTGACGGACATGGTCGTCTCCTCGGTGGTCGGCGGCTACTTCGCGGCGACGAACAGCCGGCTGCCGGGCATGGGCTGCGGCAGGCACCGCACCGACGAGAAGCCCGCCGCGCGGAACTTCTCCAGCCACTGCTCCTCGGCGGGCAGCGCGATGTCCATGAAGTTCGCGTGCAGATAGGTGAACAGGGCGCTGAACCTGCGCTCCGCGGGATCCGGCGCGTACGAGACGGCGTCCACGACCGCGAGGAAGCCGCCGGGGGCCAGCGCCTCGCGGCAGGTGCCCAGGAGCTTGGCGAACAGGGGCTCGTCGGCCACGACGTCGTGCATCACGAAGCACGCCTGCACCGCCTCGGCGCCGTCCACCGGCCCCGGGTCCTCGACCAGGGACTCGATGGGCCGCTCGGTGACCTCGAGCCGGTCGGCCACCCCGGCGCGGGCCGCGGCCTCGCGCGCGGCGTCGCAGGCCGCGCTGCTGATGTCGAGGGCCACGCCGCTGCGGGCCGGGTCCTGGAGCAGCAGCCGGATGAGCAGCCCTCCGGCGCCGGCCCCCAGGTCGGTGATCCGCCGGGCGCCCGACTCCGACACGTACTCGAACACCCCCGGGTAGAAGGCGCGTTCACCGACCCAGCGGGAGCTGACGGCGACGCGCCGCCCGTCGCGCGGATGGGCCCCCGCGGCGCCCGCCGGGTCCGTGAGGAAGGAGCGGGCGTGCTCGACGAAGGGGTAGTTGGCGCTCATCGCCCAGGAGACGTAGCCGGCCTCGTACCTGCGGTCGGCGTAGTCCGCCGCGGCCCGGTAGCGGCCTGCCGCGTCCGCGACGGCGAGATCCGCGGCCACCAGGGCGCGCAGGTACTCCTCGACGCCGCCGGCCGGCAGACCGGCGGCGTCGGCGGCCTGCCCGGCGGTGAACCCGTCGCCGGAGTCCAGGAACCGGTCGACGCCGAGTTCGGCGCCGATCTGCAGGAGGACCGCGACGGCGGCCAGATCGGCCGCGCCCCGCGCGGCGGGCTCGTACGACGATGATGTGCTCACGACGTCCTCTTTCTCGACAGGGCCGGACATGCCCGGGACAGCCGTCCCGCGGCAGGGGTGTGGGGAGCCGGTTCTCCTACCGCGGGGCCACCCGCTCGGCGAACTCCAGCAGGATGTGGGCACAGGCCGTGGCGACGTCCCGCAGCTCGCCGCGGGAGTGGTCGGGCATCGCGGCGGCGATGTCGTCCGCCTGCCGGCCGAACGCGAACGTGGTCGACAGCAGCCGCAGCAGCATCCGGCCCCGGTCGGAGTACTGCACCGCCGGATCGCGCAGCAGCAGGGCCAGCCGCTGCTGCGGGTCGGCGGTGACCCGCAGGGTGGCCCGCGTCGCAGGAGCCGCGACGTCGGCGGCGGCGGTCGCGGGCTCGTACTCCTGCCCCGACCCGGCATCGTCTGCGGCGGCGAGTTTGCGCCGTACGTCCAGGGCCGTACCGACGGAGATGCCCGACTGCCTGGCGACCTCGCGCAGGCTCGCCCGCGGGTTGCCGCGCATGATCTCGGCGGCCTTCTGCCGGCCCTCCGCCACGGACAGCGGATGGCGGCGGCCGTCCCGGCCGACGCGGGTGTTCAACTGCTCGAAGTGACCGGCTGAACGCTTGCGCAGGGCGCCCACCGTGGTGGCCGACACCCCGCACACGGAGGCGAGCCAGCGGTCCGACCAGTCGGGATGGGCCTGCAGGATGCGCCGGGCGGCCGCGGTCCGCTCGTGCGCGGTGAGCGGGAGACCGTGGCGGATGTTCAGCCGTACGGCGGCGACGAAGGCCTCGTCGTCCGTCCCCTCGAAGAAGGTCACCGCGATCGACCGCTCCCCGCGAAAGCGCGCCGCCGCCAGCCGGTGGGCCCCGTCCACCACCCGCATCGTGGCGCGCTGCACGACGATCGGCGGCAGGTCGCCCAGCGCGCTGATCTGCTCGACGTACGCCCCGTCCAGGCCGCCCAGCCGGGGCGAGTACCCCGGCTCCAGCCGGGAGATCTCCACCCGCTCGCCCGGCCGGGCCGCCCCGTGGTTCGCCACTTCCGCCGCGGTTGCCATCTGCCCCTCTTTCGCGCTGACACCGGCCGGGCGGTACGACGAGGGATCGGACGCCCCACCGGCATACCGCCGCTCGGACCCGCACCAGGCCCCGCACAGGCGTCTGGAACAGGCCGCATCGACAAAAGCAATTCCGTGAATTCCGTGACCGGGAGGATCGTTTCGCCGCTCCCCACGGAGCACCTCGTACGGGCGCGGCCGGACGTCCGCCTGCCCCGGGGTGCGGGTGTCTAGCCGACCCCGTCGGCGGGAAGTCCGGTGATGAGGAGCACTGCCGCCGCGCTCACAGGCCTCATGGTGTGCCGCATTTCACCCCACTGAAGGTCATGGTCCCGTACGCCGGGCACAGTAGCCGCGCACGGCCCCCGGGTGTGTCGGTCGTTCGCCCCACAAGCGGTACGCTGCCGCACCGGAAGGTCAACTACCTTTGCCCTCATGGAGCTTGGGAGACTCGGGGTGATCGGTGGTGCCGCTGGGCCATTGCCCGGCGACAATCCCGGCGAACGCCTGCTGAACCGGACCGTGCGGCGGTACGGGGTGTGGCTGAGGTCCGCGGCGGTCCTGGTGTGCGGCGTGCTGGGCCTCGTCTCGGCGGACACCGGGCAGACCCCCGTGGCCGTGGGCCTCCTGACCCCCGCGTTCCTCGCCTGCGCCGCACGCCTCGCCCTGCTGCGCCGCCCGCGCCCCCTCGCCGTGCCGTGGGCGCTGGACGCGGCCGTGGTGACCCTGACGGGGCTGTCCCAGCCGGCGCTCGGCGGGGCGGGCGCGGACATGATGGTGGAGGCGATCGTCGGCATCGCCGTCATCACCTTCCAGTTCGAGTGGGCGACCCGTCCCGTGCCCGCCGCCGCCCTGGCGGTGACGGGACTCGCCGCCTGCGTACTCGGCGACGTCCTCGCCGCGCCCGGCCGGACCCCCGAGTGGAAGGACGTCGCCCGCATCGCCGTCCTGGTCTGCCTGGCCAGGGCCGCCTACGTCATCGTCCGGGCCCGGGTCAGGGCGGCGGACCGGGCGGCGGCGGCCGGCGCCGCCGCCCGCCGGGAGGCCGACGTCGCCGCCGCACGCCGGGCGAGCGAACGCGACTACCTCGCCCTCCTGCACGACACGGCGTGCGCGACGCTGCTGACCGTCTCCCGGGGCGACAGCCGGGACTGGTCCTGGCTCCCCCCGCGCGCCAGACGCGATCTGGACGCGCTGTCCGCGGCCCCCGGGTTCGAGACGGGGAGCGTCGACCTCGCGGCACTCCTCGCCTGCGTCCCCGAGGGCGACGGCCGGACCAAGGTGCTGCTGCGTACGGACATCAGGGGCCCCCTCACCATGCCGTCCGGCCCGGGGCTCGCGATCTTCCAGGGGGTGCGGGAGGCCGTCGCCAACGTCGCCTGCCACGCCGGGGTGCGGGAAGCGGCACTCGGGGCCTGGACGGAGGGGCGAGCCGTCGTCGTCGAACTGTCCGACACGGGACGGGGCTTTCACCCGGAGTCCGTGCCGTCGACCCGCCGGGGCATCTCCCGCTCCGTCATCGGCAGGATGCACGCCGTCGGAGGCTCCGCCACCGTCGTCTCGAGTCCGGGCGCCGGAACCCTCGTACGGTGGCGCTGGGACGACCGCTCCTGGACACCGCGGACCGGGGACGGCCCCGGGGCCCGGGACGTACCGCATCCGCACCGGGAGCGGGCCGTCGTCCGGCTGATGCGCCGGCAGGTGCTGCACGGGGCCCAGCTGGCCGTACTGCTCATCTGCCTCGTGTCGCAGTTCGCCATCTCGATACGCCAGCTCACGCACTACCAGGACCTCTACCGCCCCGCCTGGGCCCAGACCACGGCCTTCGTCTGGCTCGCCGCCGTCCTGGTCATCGGCGCCACACATCTGCCGCGCGGCAGGCAGCTCCCGCCGGGCGTGCGCTGGTGGACCGTCGCCTCGCTGCTGGCCGTGTCCGCCACATGTACGTTCACCCTCCCGCCGCAGTGGCTGACGGGCGACCCGGACTGGGCGTTCGGGCTCATCGGCTGGCACGCCCTGTTCCTCCTGGCGGACGTCAGGATCCGCCTGTTCACCGCGTTCCTCGCGGCACACGTGGGACTGAGCATCACCGTGGTCCTCGCACTGGCGTCACCCACGCTCGACGAACTGGCCGCCGCGGGCATCGCCACCGTGTCCACCTGCGGCTTCCAGCTCTCCATGCGGGTACTTGTCGGCCTCTTCCGCGACGCCGCTCCGGCCGCGGGGAACGCCGCCGCGCGCGCGGAGGAACTGCGGACCAGGGAACGCATCCACGAGCACCTGCAGCGTGACCACAAGGAACGCTACCGCGCCCTCACGGCCACCACCGTGCCCCTGCTCATGGGCCTCGGCTACGAGTCGCTGAGCCCGCGCGACGAGGAGGTCCGGCTGCGCTGCGGCGTGGAGGCCGCCCGGATGCGGCGTCTGTTCGCCGAGGGGGACGCCGTCTCGGATCCGCTGCTCAACGAGCTTCGGGCCTGCATCGAGGTGGCCGAACGCAAGGGGGTGGCCGTCGGCCTGGCCATCCGGGGCCGGTCCGGCGAGGTGCCCGTGGAGATACGCAGGGAGCTGATCGACCCCGTGGCGGTCGTACTGGGCCACACCCGCTCGACCGCGCGGGTGACCGTCGTGTGGACCGCGCGGGCGGTGCGGGTGAGCGTGGTCGGCGCCGATTGCGCCGACAGCCTGCGGACGGGCGCCGCCCGGGACCCGAAGGTGTCAGTGGTCACCACCGCCCGCGGCGACAGCGTGTGGGCGGAAGCCAGTTGGAGCAGCAAGCGGCCCGAGGAGTCGAACCCGGCATGAGCAACGACGCACCGGTCACTGTGGTCGTCATAGACGACCATCCCGCCATCCTGTCGGGCGTGGAGATGTGGTACGCGACATCGTCACGCCCCATCACCGTCGTCGCGGCGGGCGGCTCCGTCAAGGACGCCTGGACCGAGCCGGGCCTCTCGGCGGACGTCGTGGTCCTGGACCTGCAACTCGCCGAAGGCGGCCCCGTCTTCGGCAGCCTCCGCAAACTCGTCGACGCCGGACGACCGGTGGTCGTCTACTCGATGCGCGACGACGAGAAAACCGCCCTCACCTGCCTGAACCTGGGAGCCGCGACCTTCCTGACCAAGGCCGAGGGACGGGAACACCTGGTGGACGCGACCCTGGCGGCCGCCGACAACCTCCCCTACATGCCCCCCGCGCTGGCCGGAGCCCTGGGAGCCAGCGCCCGCGCCGACAGCCCCCGGCTCTCCGCCCAGGAGGAGAACGTACTCATCGAGTGGTTCCAGTCGGAGTCGAAGGAACTGGTCGCACAGCGTCTGGGCATCTCCGTACGAACGGTCAACTCGTACCTGGACCGCGTACGGATCAAATACGCGAACGTCGGCCGCCCCGCACGGACCAAGGCGAGCCTGGTCGCCCGCGCCGTCCAGGACGGCCTGATCGACGTGGACGACCTCTGACGTCCGTTCAGTGCGGAATGGCGTCGATGACCTGACGGGCACCCAGCCGCAGCAGCGTCAGGGCGACCGAGGTACCCAGCACCTCCGGCTGAGTGGCATCGGCCCACTCGTGGGCGTCCAGGATGGTCTTGCCGTCCGGGGAGAACACCCGGGCCCGCAGGCTGAGCCGCCCGTCGGGCTCGGTGTAGGCGTATCCGGCGATCGGGCTGTTGCAGTGCCCCTGCAGCACGTGCAGCAGCGTGCGCTCCGCGGTGGTCTGCCGCCAGGTGCCGACGTCGGCGAGCTCGGCGGCGTACCGGTGCGCCTGCTCGTCACCCTCGCGGACCTGCAGCCCCAGCACACCGGCGCCGACCGGCGGGCACATCGTCTCCAGATCCAGGACCTGGGTGACGGCGTCGCTTCGCCCGATACGCTCCAGCCCGGACACGGCCAGCAGCAGCGCGTCCACATCCCCGGCCTCGAGCCTGGCGAGACGGGAGTTGGCGTTGCCGCGGACGGGCACACACTCCAGCTCCGGATACAGACGACCGAGCTGAGCGACACGCCGCACGGACGAGGTCCCGATCCGGGTCCCGGCCGCAAGCTCCTCGAGCCGCCGCCCACCGGGATGCAGCAGGGCGTCGTGGATGTCGTCACGCTTGAGGTACGCGGCGAAGACGGTCCCGGCGGGCACGGGACGGTCCCCGGGCACATCCTTCATGCAGTGCACGGCCATATCGGCGCGACCGTCCAGGAGCGCGGCGTCGACCTCCTTGGTGAACGCGCCCTTGCCCCCGAGCTGCGACAGCGGACCGAGGTGCCGGTCGCCGCTCGTCGTGATCGGAACGACCTCGACCCTCAGTCCGGGAAAGGCGGCATCCAGCTCAACGCGAACCCGCTCCACCTGCGCCAGGGCCATCGGGCTGGAACGGGTCGCGATCTTCAGCATGCGAGGCGTCATGACAAGAGCCTAGGGCCCTCGGGCACGAGGACCGACCACCGGACCCAGCCGGCGAACCACGCACAGTCCGAAAACCCTGTCCCCCGGCCACCGAATGGTCCGAAGGCTCTCAGCCGATCGCCGCCTTCCGCGCCCGCGCCGCCTGCACCTCGGCGTGTGCGGCGTCCAGGTACCCCCAGCCGTCCAGTTCCTTCGTCCTCGTGAAGTCCGCGCCGTCCGCCAGCAGTACATCCAGGAACGCACGGGCGGTGCTGGGGAGGTTCAGGTTGAGGTAGGTGTCGTCCTCGTACCGGACGACCGCCCCGGCGTGCAGCCAGCCGTCCTGCACCCCGTAGCCGTCTCCGCCCCGGAACACCAGCCGCAGCCGGCCGCTCAGGCCCTCCCGGCCCAGGGTGAGCACCTCGGAGCAGCGCTCCGGCCCCTGGGTGTGCCGGTGGGTGACATTCCATCGGTACGTCTCGTGCGCCACGCACAGGCGCCTGCTGTTTCGGCGGGACATGGGTACAGCGTGCCGTACGTGTGCTCGCGGCACCGAATCGTTTTCCAAGTACCGGCCACAGCTGATCACCGGACTCAAACTCGACGACCTGGTAGACACCGGAATCACCAATTCAACCTGAGTCGCCCCGTATTATGGGTGTGTTGTGCATGTTGAGGCAGCGAAACAAGGTCAGCGATGGGGGCATTCGTGACCAGTCTTCCCGAAATTTCCACTGAACTCGCTACTTACTTCGCACTGGCGTCCGGTGCTCTGGGCACCGGCATTGCGTCAACTGCCGCACAGCGCATCACGGACGGGACGATCGACGCGGGTCAAGGATTCTTCCGCAGGCTCTTCCGGATCGGCGGCGAAGATGCCCCGATCACTCCGCCCGAGGACCTCGACGCACAGCGCGCCGATCAACTGCTCGGTGCCCTTTCGGCCGAGGACAGGCGCCGGCTCGCCGTGGCCCTCGTGGCGTGGCGGGCCGAGCATCCGGACGGCCCGCTGGACGCAGCTCGTCTGGTGAAATTGATGACAGACCCGGATTCGGGTGACACGTACAACGTCGCGGCCCACGGCCCGAACTCTGTTGCTGTGGGTTCGGTGGGGGACGGCGCGACCTTCAATGTCGGCGGCAGTCGCCAGAGGGACGAAGAGTGAGCTCCTCCGGCCCGAGTGCGGACAGCAGCCACAAGGTCACCAATGTCAATTCCAGCGGTGACGGCCCGGTCTCGATCGGCACCACCGGCGACAACACCACGATCCACATGGGTGACAAGCGGCCGCCGACGCGCGTCCCATGGCTCACCGCGTCCGCCTGGCTTGTCATGACCGTAACCATCGGCTTCCTGACCTTCGCGGTCGCCCAGTGGCCCGGTGGACCCCGGACCCAGTACGTGTGGTTCTACGTCCTGACGGCTCTCGCCGTGCTGATCTCCGGCGCGGCCGCGCTGTACCCGCGTATCCGAACCGACCAGCCCCGCGACACCGCGGAGCAGGCCGGCGTCACACGGCAGCGCAGGATCGTACGCACCGTCCTCGTCGCAACGGCAGCGCTCTGCCTCGGTGGCGGTGCGCTGGCCTGGGTGGACGTCGACCGCACCGGAGAGGTCGCTGTCGAGCTGTCCATAACGGGCCGGCAGCCCGTGGGCGAAAAGGGCGGCATCGTCATGGTGGCGATGGAGCGGCCGACGCCCGGCGACGTACGCGACAAGCTGCGACTGACGCTGGCGATCAGGGACGAGGATCAGAACGCGCCCACCTGCGTCGGCAAGGTCACGGCGACAATCACCGCCGTCACGCCGGGCGTCACGCCGCACACGTCGGAGGTCCCCGCGCGTTCGACCGTCGACTTCGACCTCGGCGGACGCGTGGGAGCCGTCGAGTTCGCGGTCGCCGTCCGACCGGAGACAGGCTGTTCGATGCGCCTCGCTCAGGCCCGCGGAACGCTGCACGACGGCTGAACTGCTACAAACGGGAGGACCGTTCATGGGCGGCGCACGGCGTCCTTTGTCAATCACGCACACCTGGGTTGCCGTGGCGGCCCTGGCGGGCGCCTTTCTCGCCGGCTGTTCCTCGAAGCCTCCGTCGCTGTTCGACGAGGGGAAGATCGAGGTCGGCAGCAAGAACGACCAGCCGGGCACGAGCTACTCACCCCACGCCGGCGAGTACACCGGGTTCGACGTCACGGTCGCCCGCGAGGTACTCGGCCGGGTGGGAGTGAAGTCCCCGGACTTCGACGGTGTCCTGTCCAAGAACCGGGCCCGCGCCCTGCACGAGGGCGATGTCGAGCTCGTCGCGGCCACCTACTCGATCACGGCGCAGAGGATGAAGCCGCAGTCGGAGGGCGGCGACGGGATCGACTTCGTGGGCCCCTACGTCTCCACCCGGCAGGGCATCCTCGTACGGACTGCGGACGCCGAGCTCTACAGGAGCCACGACGACCTCAACAGCCGGCTCGTCTGTGTCTGGGAGGGCACCACGTCCGCGGAGGAACTGGCGAGACCGGCGTACAGCAAGGTCCGCACCGTCGTCATGACGGACGCGCATGAGTGCGTCACGGCATTGCTGAAGAAGAAGGTCGACGCCGTCTCCACCGACCAGCTGATTCTGTACGGCTTCACGGAAGCCGACGCCAGTCTCACCGTCCCGCCCGGCCTGACGTTCGGCCCGTTCAACGACTACGGCATCGCCATGGCCAAGGGACACCGTGACGACTGCAGGAAACTCCAGCAGGCCCTCATGGAGTACGTGCAGAGCAATGACTGGGACCGGGACTTCGAGGACAACCTGAGCCGTGTCCCCAAGGCCGACCGGAACGAGGCCAGACCGACCGACGACGACATCGAGAGCCTCTCCTGCCGCGACAGTCCAGGAATCGCGAAGGTGGACTGACTTCGAGGATGTGGGCGGCATCGTTCGGGAGTGCGGCCCTCCGACGGGCTGACGCTCCGGCCGATCCCGTCTTGCCGACAGGGTCTGGGACTGCGAATACCACTGGGGCGGGAACACCGCCCAGGTCCAGAACAGCCACGCCAAGAGGTGCCGGCAACAACGGTGCCGCGAAAACCTTCCCCGCGGACGTCGACCGGTTCCAGCTCTGCGAGGAGGGCGGGGCAGGCCCGACGACTGCAGCCCGTGGGTCCACGTGAGGTCCAACGCGAACGGCTGACGCACGGGAGGACACGGGCGTGCCGCCTGCACCGCTCGAACCGGGGTGACCCCATTCACACGTTGAGCGTGTAGCTCACCTCCGTGCGGGCCACGGTGAATCCGGCCCGCTCGTACAGGCCGTTCGCGCCGGCCCGGCTGTCCGCCGCCACCTCGAGGCTCGCCCGGTCGTATCCCTGGTCCCGCGCATGGCTCACGGCGTGGCCGATGAGGGCGCCGGCCACGCCTCGCCGGCGGCACGCGGGGCGGGTTCCGATGCGCAGGAAGTGGGCGTCTCGGATGCCGGTGGCTTTGGTGTCCGCGTCCCAGGAGAAGGTGAGCAGTACGCCGACGGGCTCACCGCCGTGCGCCTCGCGCATCAGGAAGCTGAGGTCGGGGCGGAAGGCCTGCCAGCCGAGCAGTCCGCGCCACTGTTCCAGGGGCATGGGGACGCCGCCGCGGCGTTCGAGGTATGCCTCGTTGCTGACCGCGAAGAACTCGGGGTCGGTGTCGGCAGTGTAGGTGTCGAGGACGAAGCCCTCGGGAGTCGGTATGTCGACGGTGGCGGCTCCGAGGGGGTGACGCATGTGGGAGTACCAGCGCAGGGGTGTCATTCCCGCCGCTCGGTAGCAGGCGAGCGCGCCGTCGTTGCGTGCGTTGTTCTGGACGTCGACGGCGAGTGTCAGAGCCGGGTGGTGGATCGCGTGCAGTGTCCTCGCGCTCGCGATCCCGGTGGCCAGCAGTTCGGAGCCCAGGCCCCGGCGCCGGTAGTCGGGGTGTACGCCGCCACTCAGGGCCACCCGGTGCGTGCCCTCGGCGAGCGGCTTGTGCGCCGCGGAGGAGTAACCGACCATGACGTCGCCGTCGAAGACGCCGACGGTGCCGCGCTCGAGGTCGAGGAGGGGGGCGTTGATCTGGTCGGCGGCGTCCTCCACCGAGTAGTACTCGCCGAACACGTCCACGACCTCGATCGCGTTGAGCAGATCGGCCAGGGTGGCCGCGTCCGTCGCGGCGATCGGGCGACGGGTGAGACCCGTGAGGTCAGAAGGCATGGGCCGAGACTAGGCAACAGGGGCGGTGTTTTCACCTCGATATCCGCACACCTCAGACCTTCGCGATGACGCCGAACTGCGGTGCCGCGCTGTCGTAGGGCGATCCGGTCAGGTCACCGAGAACATCGACGTCGCCGAAGCCGGCCTCGTTCAGCTCGGTGGCCAGGTCCTCCGGGGCGAAGTAGCGCACCCAGTTGCAGAAGACTCTCGTCCGACCGGCTTCGAAGATCTCGTACTTGTCCAGCGACACGTACTCCTCCTCGTACCGGTAGGTGTTGTGGAACCCGAAGTACGGCTGGTCGGACCAGAAGCCGTCCATGAGCGCCGGCGCGTAGCTCGCCTCCTCCCGCACGCGGGCGAACGCGGACGCCGCGTCGACGTCGAAGACGAATGCGCCGCCGGGGTCGAGGTGCTCGCGGACCGTGCGCAGGACTGCGTGCCGATCGTGCGGGGTGAGTGCGCAGTAGTCGCGCATGACCATGATGATCAGGTCGTAGCGGGTGGTGTCCCGGTAGGAGAGGTAGTCCCGGCGCAGATACCGGACGGACAGATCCTCGGCGCGGGCCAGTGACATGGCATGGTCGAGCGAGCGGGAGGAGATGTCCAGTCCGGTCACGGACGCGCCCGTACGGGCGAGACGCGTGGTGTAGAGACCGGGTCCGCATCCGAAGTCGGCGACACGCCGCCCCGCACGGACGTCGAAGCAGTCGATGATCCAGGTCACGACCCGCTCCAGGTATTCCGCCCGGTAGGAGGAGAGATCCACGTCGGGGTCGAGGTGAGCGGCGAGCATGCGTTCGGAGATATGGGGATCCGTCCACAGGTCCGGGGTCGTCACCTTCGCGTAGAGGGCGGGACGGGCGTTGAGCGCCGAGAGTTCTTCGAACATGGGCCGCTTCCGTGAGCTGCGTACGGGATCGAGTCAGCGGTGTCGCGCTGCCCGGACCATGATCGCGTTCCGGGATCCGCGTGTGCACGCGGTTATCGCTCGAGGAGTTCGGCGAGCACGGTGCCGGTCGCCCGGTCGGCCGGCAAGAACGCCTCCAGCCGCAGTTCGGCGATGGTCACGTCGGTGGCGGTGCCGAAGTGGGTGAGCGTGGTGATCAGCGTCAGCTCCCTGCCGTCGGCCGGATCCGGTGTCCGCAGGCGCAGCGGTACGGCGAAGCCGAGGTGGTGCGGTGACCCGCGCGGACGCGGTGGTGCCAGGTCCGTGAGTTCGGAGGCCAGGTCTTGGAGCCGGTCGTCCGGATTGCGTGCGCACTCGGCCTCGATGCTGTCGATGAGGTGCCACGCCCACTCGTCGAGGTTGAGGATGCGTGGCGCGAGGCCCCGCGGATGCAGCAGCATCCGGGGAACGCTCACCGGCGGTGCGAGCAGATGCGGGGCGACGCCGGCGGTGAGGGCGTGGAAGGCGGCGTTGGCGGAGACGAGGTCACCGTGGCGGTCGACGACCACCGCCGGGTACGGCAGGTGGCCGTGCAGGATCCGCTCGAGGGCGGTGCGGATCGGCTCCAGTTGCGGGTCGTCCAGTCGGGTCTGCGGGTAGACCGGTGCGAATCCGGCCGCGAGGAGCAGTTCGTTGCGCTCGCGGATCGGCACCTCCAGGGATTCCGCCAGCCGGATGATCATTGATCGGCCGGGGATCGACCGGCCGCTCTCGATGAAGCTGACGTGGCGCTGAGTGGTCCCGGCACGCACGGCCAGCTCCAGCTGGCTGACGCGCCGCCGGGTACGCCACACCCGCAGGGCTCCGGCGAGCCCGCCTCCGGTCGATTCGGTGATCACCCCTCCTGTGTAACCGCTCGGCCGCTGATCCGCGATTCCCTACGAGGAATTGCCGCGCGACGGCCGGTGGACGCACGGTCGTAACCACACCGACCACTCTCGACCGGGGGGACAACCATGCCTGACACTGACATCCACGACCTCACCGACCGCTACGTCGCCCTGTGGAACGAACCCGACGCGGAGCGCCGCCGCACCACGATTCGCGAGCTGTGGTCCGACGATGCGGTCCATGTGCTGCAGCCTCCCCAGGAGATCCTGCAGTCCGCCGAAGGGCTGGGATTCGACCGTCTCGTCCTGGAGGCACGCGGGCACCGCGCACTGGAGTTCCGGGTGACGCGCGCCTACGAGGAGTTCGTCGCGCCGGGTACGTTCGCCTTCCGGTCGCGCGGCAACGCGGACAGGCTCCACGACATCGTCAAGTTCGGCTGGGAGATGACACACCGGGACGGTGGTGAGGTCGCCGCCGTCGGGCTGGAGATCCTCGTGCTCGGCCCCGACGGCCGCATCGTCGGCGACTACCAGTTCATCGAGGGGTGACCGGGATGCTCCCTTCGACGGTACGCAGCTACCACGTCGGCAGCGGCGGCGGGATCGACGGCCTGTCGCTGCGTACGCACGAACCACGCTCGCCCAAGGAGGGGGAGGTCGTGGTCGCGGTCCACGCCGCCTCGCTCGGCTTCCGCGAACTTCTCGTGCTGCGGGGACAGTACGTGCTGCCCGTCAAGCCGGACGTCATACCGGTCTCGGACGGCGCCGGCGAGGTCGTCGCCGTCGGACCGGGCGTCCGGCGGGTGCGCCCGGGCGACCGCGTCACCGCCACGCTGTTCCCGCGGTGGCTGGACGGCCCGCTGGAACCGGCGTACCTGCCACAGCTGGGTGGCTCGCTCGACGGAATGCTGACCGAGCTGGCCGTCCTCCCCGAGGACGCCCTCGTGCCCGTCCCCGGTCATCTCTCCTACGCCGAGGCGGCGACGCTGCCCTGCGCCGCCGTCACGGCGTGGAACGCGCTGACCGGCGACGGTCGCGGAATCCGGCGTGGACAGACCGTGCTGGTCACCGGCTCCGGCGGCGTGTCGCTGTTCGCGGTGCAGTTCGCCAAGCTCCTGGGCGCGAACGTGATCGCCACGACCGGCCGCGCGAGCAAGGAACAGCGCCTTCGCGATCTGGGAGCCGACGACGTCATCAACTACCGGGACATCCCGGACTGGCACACCGCCGCCCGTGAGCTCACGGCCGGGCGGGGAGTCGATCGCGTCGTCGACACCGCCGGGGCGCTGGAGGAGTCGCTGAAGTCCGTCGCCGTCGACGGGCATGTCGCCTTTGTGGGGTCCGTATCAGGTGCTTGGCCGACCGTCGACTCCCGTCTGCTCTTCGGGGTCGCCGCTACGGTCCGTGCGCTGGCCGTGGGCAGTCGTGCCCAGTTCCTCTCGATGAACGACGCCATCACCGCGCATCGGCTCAGGCCGGTCGTCGACCGGGTGTTCCCGTTCGAGGAAGCTATGGCGGCGTACCGGTACTACGAATCGGCCGGCCCGTTCGGAAAGGTGATCATCAAGGTCAGGTAGCGAGCGTGGCCGGGGAACTCCCGTACGCGTTCGATCATGGCAAGCTGGTTGATCGACCGGAGGAGCGCCCCGGCGTCCACGGGTCGGGATCGCTCCCCCGGCGAGTGCTCCGCCCGCCCGCGACCTCAGTCAGGTTGCCGGCGGCGGTCCAGCACCTCGAAGTGAGCCGATCGCTCGTCGAAGCCGGAGAGCACGGCCCGGGCAGCCGCCGGTACGTGCGCCAGTTCGTAGTCCTCGCCCATGAAGGCCCGCACTGAGGCCAGGGCGTCGAACCACATCAGGGTCACGAACTCGACGTCGTCCTCCCGATCACGCCGGATCAAGTCGATCGACTGGAACCCCGGGATGCGCCGGGCCTCGATTCCGGGAATGACCTCCCCCCGGACCACGCGCTCGTACGCGTCGGCATTTTCCCTCGTGGTCCAGCCACGCCACAGACGACAAATCATGAGCCGACCCTAGTGCTGTTCCGCGGACGTTGGTGGAGGGGTGTTGATCAGGTGGCCTTGAGCGGGGTCCAGCGGACGTGCCGGCGCGGGTGCGCGGCCGGCCGCGTCTTGGTGTGCTCGGCGGTGCGGGAGAAGCCGTTGTCGAGCACGACGTGGATGTCCTCAGGGTCCGCTTTCGCGCAGGATTCGCCTACGTGGCGGCCGAGTTGCCCGGCGGGAGGTCTGCCGCTGTGCCGACTGCGCTTCACCGGCGTGCCGCACACCTGGGGCTTCGCCCTCTATCTGGCCGGCGACGACAGCTACCGGGAGAACATCCTGCCCAGCGGACTGCCGGTCGGCTCCCCGGAGAAAGCCCTCGACTGCGCTGGCGACCTCTACCTCGGCGCTCTCGCGCCGGCCATCCGGGTGCCGGCAGGACTCGTCGTCCTCGTCGGCCCGCCAGCCTCGGGCAAGACCAGCTTCGTTCGGGCACTGATCGCGCGCCGGCAGATCGACGCGGAAGCCGTGGTGTCCAGCGACGAGATCCGCGCCGACCTTTTCGGCACCACACCCGCGGAAGCGGAATCCGACGCCGCGGACGCACGGATCTTCGAGGAACGCGACCGCAGGATCATCACCCGGCTCGCCGCCGGACAAACAGCGGTCGCCGAGTCAACGAACGTCACGCCGCAGGCCCGCACACGACTCGTCGCCATCGCCACGCGCTTCGACGCCCCGGTGACCATGCTGCGATTCGACCCGGACGTCACCGACCTCCTCCACCAGTGCACCGAGCGAGGCCGCACCGACCTCACCGCCGCCGACGTCCGCGCCTACGCCGCCGTCATGACCCGGGACGCCGGTACCGACCAACTCCGCTCCGAGGGCGCAGCCACCGTCCACGACTTCCCCGGACGCCGCCAAGCGACCACACCCGCCGAAGCCGCCGCGCACTTCTCCTTCGCCTGACACATCCGACGTGTCGCGACCTGCCTGCCGGCACCCCTCCACATCGGGCGAGTCCGCCTCCGGCGGCGATCCGCGACAGGGCTGATGGTCTACGCGTCCACCCACAGGCACGAGGAGCCGGACCACCAGCCTCGCGTAATCGCGAACGCGTGCCGCGTATTTGGTCCGTAGACCCCGTCTGCCGTGGTTCCGGCCGCGGATTGAGCCCTCTTCAGTGCGTTGTATGTATTGGTGCCGAAGTTTCCGTCAACTGCAAGCTGGGCGCCGAAACACTTGTTCAGTTCGGTCTGGAGGTTCCGGACGGCACTGCTGACGTTGCCCTTCACCATGTTGCAGCTCAGGTTCTGCGTGCCGCCCGAATTGTATGAAGGGATCTTGATCGGGCCTACGGCGCCGGTCCACGCGTCGCCGACACCGTTGCAGGTCGGGGTGGCGGCCAATGCCTGTGATCCGGCAATCGAGAACGTCCCGAGGATTGCCGCGACAACCCCGGCTACGGCAAGAGAGCGTCGCACGAAGCGCTTCCCTTTCCGCGTGCGACGGTCAGCCGGGCTCCGATACCCGAAGTCTCCTCGCATTTCGATGGCCTCCCCACTGGTCTACGGAAAAGATCGGCCTGCCGCCGATTCTGTCCCGTCGGTCATCGTCCTGCGAGAAATTTCCATCGGAGTTTGAATCCGCAGGTCGGCACAGCACCAGCACGCGGCGAAGGCCCCGACTCGAGTGAGTTCGGGGCTGCGGGGTAGCACGGGGGACTACTGCTGCACAGTGCCGTTCAGCGCTTCGGCGATCCGCGGAGCGAGGCGCTTGCTGTCGTCGCGCGCCTTGCCCGCGGTGGGGAGGCTGATCGCCCAGTCGTCGCCCGTGACAGATATGCCGCCCAACGACTTCGTGAGGTCGATCCAGTCGTCCAGGGCTTCGGAGTCGGGGAAGATGTTGATGAGCGTCTCGCCGGAAGCAGGGGTGTCCTGGTCGGTCACGGTGACGGTGAAGATGGAGGCGTCGGTGAGGACGCTCTCCTTGTTCCTCACCTTCGGCTCGGAGACCTTGAGTCCCGCAGCTGTCAGGGTGTCGGCGATGTCCTGCGCCTCCTTGGACGAGGGCAGGGCCGCAGCGCTGGGTGTGGATTCGGCGGCTGTGGCCGACGGCGTGGCCGTGGCTTCGTCGTCGCCGCCGGCCCCGCAGGCGGTGAGGGCGGCGAGCAGGGCAACGCCGACAACGGTGGTACGGATGCGCATGGTGCTCCAGGGATGTGCGGCTCGTTCGAGGCATCCTGCCAGGCCCTTTCTCATAGTCGGAGAGGAGGGTTCCCGTCGCGCCTTGCTCGCCCATGCCGGCGGGGCCGGCTCCTGAAACGCGCCGGTGGGCTGCCAGAGACAGACCGATGCCCGTGGAGCGAGGAACGCCGGACGGTAGAACCCACCCGGGAGCCGGTCCGCCCCGGGCGGCGCCGGCGAACTTGCGGGTCCCCGACCCTGTAAGCGATCCGGCACGTCAGCGACTCAACCGCAGCGTCCACTCCGGAACGGTAACTCGTTCACCCATAGACGAGGTTGACTCGGTTCACGCGCTCTGATGTGATTGACTCATCAACACCGGTCAATCACCTGGGGTTTTCATGCGTATGTCCCGAGCAACCGCGATCACCGCCCTGGTCACCGCTCCCGTGCTCCTCCTCGCCACTCCCGCCCTCGCGGCCGCCGCCCCGCCGGCGACTTCCGCCGCGTCCACCGCGGCCGGCGACCCCGACGACGTGGGTGAACTCGCCTTCGAAATCGCCGTGATCCTGGCCGACCCCGACAGTGGTCGCGCGGTCAAGGAGGCGGCCGGCGAGGCTCTCGACGCGGGCACGGTCGAAGCCATGCGGTACTTCCTGGACGTCCAGTACCCGATCGCCCAGTTCGAGGACGACCGGGTCGCGATCGCCCGGATCCTGGCCGACCCCGACAGCGGACGCGGGGTCAAGCGGGAGGCCGGCGAGGCTCTTGACGCGGGCACGGCCGAGGCCGCGCGGGCCTTCCTGGAGACGGGCTACCGTCTGGCCCAGGCGGAGGACGACCGGGTCACGATCTCCCGGATGCTCACGGACCCGGACCTCAGCCCCGAACTGCGCGCGGCGATCAACGACTTGCTCGACGACGGGACGCCGGAAGAGCTCCGGGAGTTCCTGGAGCACGGCCAGTACGAGGTGTGATTCCGGGCCCTGCTTCGCCGACGAGACCGTCGAGCCGCCGCGGGGCTCCGGGCATACGCGTGCGCCACCGGCGACGTGCCGGGTGTGCAGGCGTATGCACGGTCGGCAGGGGCAAGCCGGCCGCTCGGTTCCCGTCAGACGGGGTTGCCGAAACGGTCGGCCGGCCTGGTGGCTCAGGGGCTGATCCATGACGTGGCGCCGGCGGGAGAGCTGGTGCGGCGCATCGTCCGTGAGGCGCGGGACGTGATCGGGCGGATGGGCCGGGTCAGCGGGTCAGGAGGTCCTGGATCGCCGCGGTGATCTCGTCCGGGGCCTCCTCCGCCATGAAGTGGCGCGCCCGGGTCAGGCGGTGGTCCAGGTCGGGGGCCCAGGGCTTCCAGACCGCTGCGGCGTCGTAGCCCAGTTGGGCACCCCAGTCCTGCTGGATCACCGTCACGGGCATCGTCAGCCGCGTTCCGGCGTCCAGGTCCGCCTGGTCGTGGTCGATGTCGATGCCCGCCGAGGCCCGGTAGTCGGCGACGATCGAGGGCACCGCGGCCGCGCTCGCCCGGAGGTATTCGGCCCGGATCTCGGGCGGCAGCGCCCGCGGGTCGTTCGCCCAGGCGTCGAGGAAGGAGCCGAAGAAGGTGTCCGCGCTCGCCGCGATCATCGTCTCCGGGAGGCCGGGGGGCTGGGCCATCAGGTACAGGTGGTAGGCGACCGCCGCCGAGACGCCGTGCAGGACGTTCCACATGTCGAGCGTCGGGACGACGTCGAGGATGCCCAGGTGCGTGACGGTCCGCGGGTGGTCCAGTCCCGCGCGGAAGGCGACCAGGGCGCCGCGGTCGTGGCCGATCAGGGCGAAGCGGTCGTGGCCGAGGGCCGCGGTCAGGGACACGATGTCGGCGGCCATGGTGCGTTTGGCGTACACGTCGGGGCCGGTGGCCGCCGGCTTGTCGCTGGCTCCGTAACCCCGCAGGTCGGGGCAGACGACGGTGTGGTCGGCGGCGAGCCGGGCGGCGACGTGGCGCCACATCAGGTGGGTCTGCGGGAAGCCGTGCAGCAGTACGACCGGGCTGCCGCTGCCGCCGACGGCCGCGGTCAGCTCCACGCCGTCGGCGCCGGGCAGGCGGACGTGGTCGAAGCCGGGAAAGGCGGAGGTCATGAGGGATGTCCTCTCGGGTAGGGGGACCGACCGGGCCAGCCTGGGCGACGGCGATCAGCAACCGATCAGTACGGTTGGCCGCGGACCGCTCCCGGCACGGAGGATGGGGGCATGCGAATCGAGGTGCTCGGCGCCGTGCGGGCCTTTCACGACGACGGCAGCCCGATCGAGCTCGGCGGGCCCCGCCACCGTGAGGTCCTCGCCCGCCTCGTCGCCGCCGAGGGGCGGATCGTCGCCACCGGCACCCTCGTCGACGACCTGTGGGCCGACCCCCCGGCCCGTGCCGTGGGCGCCGTCCGTACGTTCGTCGCCGCGCTGCGCCGCGCCCTCGAGCCCGACCGCCCGCCCCGTACCCCGCCGCACGTCATCGTCACCGAGGGCGCCGGCTACGCGCTGCGGCTGCCCCGCGAGGACGTGGACGCCCACCGCTTCCAGGACGCCCTGGCCCGGGCCCGGCACAGCCCCGGCACGGTGTCCGGCCTCGGCGCGGCGCTCGCCGCCTGGCACGGCCCCGCCTACGCCGACGTCCCCGACTCCCCCTGGGCCCTGCGCGAGCGGACACGGCTGGAGGAACTGCGCCTCGAGGCGGTGGAGCTGCGCGCCCGCGTCCTCCTTGACGCCGGACAGGACACCGGACTCGTCGCCGAACTCGGCGCCCACACCGACGCGCATCCCGGGCGCGAGCCCGCCTGGGTCCTCCTCGCCCGCGCCCTCCACCGGGCGGGCCGCCGCGCCGACGCCCTGGCCACCCTCCGCCGCGCCCGCACCCTCCTCGCCGACCACCACGGACTCGACCCCGGCGCCGACCTGCAGCGCCTGGAGACCGACATCCTCAACGCGACCCCCACCACCGCCCCGTGGACCGGCCCCCGCCTCGGCCCGCGCACCACCGTCAGCCTGGCCCGCACCCTCGCCCTCGCGGGCGGCGACGCCCTCGTCCGCTCCCGCCACGACCGCCTCGCCGCCGTCCAGGACGCCCAGCGCGCCGACGACCCCGTACTGACCGCCCGTATCATCGCCGCCTACGACGTCCCCGCCCTCTGGACCCGCGCCGACGACCCCGACCAGTCCCGCACCCTCGTCGCCGCCGCCGAACACACCCTCACCACCCTCGGCCCCGAAGCCCCCGCCGACCTGCGAGCCCGCCTCCTGGCCACGATCGCCGTCGAAAGCCGCCCGGCCGACCTCACCCCCACCGAACTCGACCGCGCCCGGCAGGCCGCCCTCGAGGCCGAGGCACTCGCCCGCGACCTGGCCGACCCCGCACTGCTCGCCTTCGCCCTCAACGGCGTGTTCCTGCACGCCTTCACCCGCCCCGGCCTCGCCCCGGCCCGCGACCGCATCGGCGCCGAGATCCTCGACCTGGCCACCCGCCACGACCTCGACGACTACGCCGTCCTCGCCCACCTCATCCGCCTGCAGTCCGCCTCCGCCCTCGGCGACCTCGACGCGGCGTCCGCCCACGCCCGCGCCGCCGAAGCGATCGCCGCCACCGCCGAAGCCCCCCTCGTCCCCGTCCTCACCCAGTGGTTCCGCGCCCGCACCACGGCCGCCCGCAGCGCCGAACCCGGCGGACCCACCCCCGCCACCGCCGCATCCCACTACCGAGCCGCCGACAACGCCCTGCGCACAGCCGGCATGCCCGGCCTGCACCGCGGCCTCCTCCCCCTCGCCCTCCTGGGCCTGCGCCTCCTCCACGACCGCCCGGCGCCCACCGACCCCCACCTCGACTGGGGCCCGTACCGCCCCTGGGCCCAGCCCCACATCCTCCTCGCCCAGGGCCGGGACACCCAGGCCCGCACCGCCCTCGAGGCAGCGCCCGAGCCCCCGCCCGACCACATGCAGGAAGCCCTGTGGTGCCTGACCGCCCACGCCGCCGCGCGCCTCGACCGGCCCGCCCTCACCGCACGCGCCGCGGCAGCCCTGCACGGCGCCCGCGCGGAACACGCGGGCGCCGCGAGCGGGATGCTCACGCTGGGACCGGTGGCCCGGTATCTGAACTGACGTCAGCCGCAGTCGTTTCCGTTGATCTTCAGTGAACGGGTCCGGTCGTTCAGGTTGTAACCGCGCAGATCGTGGATCGAGCCCCCGCTGCGGGTGACGCACACCCAGCGGCCGGCGTAGTTGCGCTTCTCGTAGACACGGGCGGTGCGGTCGGAGTTGTTGCGGATGGAGCAGCCGCGGTCGCGGATCTCGGCGGGCAGGTCCTTCACGCCGCCGTCGGAGGCGCGGCGTACCCATGGCTGGCCGCCGAAGGAGATCTCCGGGTAAATACACACGTAACCCGGCGGGCACTCGATCTCGGCGGCGGACCGGACCGGGCCGGTCCCGCCGACGGCGACGGCCGGGGCGGCCGGCGAGAGGACTGTCAAAGCGGCGACGACCGCGACACGCATCATCTTTTGATCATGACATTCCGGGTACGCGCCACCCGTACGTGCCACGCACGGGTTCACCCCGGCGGACCAGCGCGTCCCGCGTCAGGCGGCGTATCGGCCGAGCTGCCGGTCGCAGGCCTCCCGGGCCGGGGCCGGGAGCAGGTCGTACATGGCGGTGAAGAGGCGGTGCAGCGCGGCGCCGTGGCGGTCGGCGAGGTCGGCGTTGTGTGCCAGGACGTCGAGTTCGTTGGCCACGGTGATCGCGGCGAAGGCGCGGAGATCGCGGTCCGGCGGGGTGTGCTCGCGGCCGGTGAAGCGGTCGCGGAAGAGGACCGGGCGGTCGGTGGCCAGCCTCGGGTAGACGGCCGTGCGGTCGCAGCCGCCGTACAGGTGGACGAGCACCTCGGCCCGGTCGCCGATCGTCGCGGCGAGCAGTGCGCGCTCGTCGGTGCCCATCAGGGCGTGGTCGAATCCGTCGGTCCCGTACATCGCGTGGCAGAGTCCGGCGGCCTGTACGTCCTCGTCCGCGCCCCACTCGGCCAGCAGGCGTGCGACGCGGTTCAGGTGTTCCAGGAGCGTGCCGCCGGGGTGCGGCATCCCGGCGGCGCCCCGGGCGCGCAGGAGGTCGTTGCCGGGCGCTTGCATCATCGGGTCGCACCTCCGAGGGGATCCCCGTCATGATCAAGTGGGATCGGTGTCCGCGTCAACCGCCGGGTCCTCTCAGCAGCGGACCGACCGACGCGATACCCGCCGCGATCTGCCGCTCGCCGATGTCGCCGAAGCCCAGGACGAGTTGCGCCGGTTCGCCGAGCCCCGAAGCGCGGTGGCCGCTCATGCCGTACAGGCCCACCGACCGCTCCAGCGCCGCCGTACGCACGTTCTCCTCGTCGGCACCGGCAGGCAGATGAACGACGGCGTGAAAGCCGGCGGCAAGACCGGTCAGCGGTACGCCGGGGGCGTGTTCGGCGAGGGCGGTGAGCAGTGTGGCCCGGCGGGCGGCGTAGACGGCGCGTACCCGGCGCAGATGGCGGTCGAAGCGTCCCGATTCGATGAGGTGGGCGAGGGCGAGCTGATCGAGGGTGGGTGTGCCGTGGTCGCTGCGGTGTTTGCGTTCGGCGATCGGGTCGGCCAGTCGGGGCGGGCAGACGATCCAGCCGATGCGCAGGGCGGGGGCGAGGGATTTGCTGACGGTGCCCAGGGAGATCACCCGGTCCGGGGCCAGGCCCTGGAGGGCTCCGACGGGTTCACGGTCGTAGCGGAACTCGGCGTCGTAGTCGTCCTCGATGACGATCGCGTCGTGTGCGCGCGCCCACTCCAGCAGGGCGAGGCGGCGCCGCGGGGCGAGGGCGACTCCGGTGGGCCACTGGTGGGCGGGCGTGAGGACGACGGCCCGGGCGGGGGTCGCGGTCAGCGCGCGGACGTCGATGCCCTGTGTGTCGACGGGTACGGGGACCGCGCGCATCCCCGACGCGGCGGCCGCGGCGGTGACGGCGGCGGGTGAGCCGGGGTCCTCGAACGCCACCGTGCGCACGCCCGCGGCGGCGAGTGCGTCCAGGGCCAGGTGCAGGCCCTGGGCGTAGCCGTTGCAGACGACGATGTGCCGGGGGTCGGCCGCGGCGGCACGTACCCGGCGCAGGTAGCCGGCCAGGACCTCGCGCAGGGCGGCGCTGCCGCGCGGGTCGCCGTAGCCGAAGCCGGCGGTGGGTACGGTACGGGCCGCCTCGCGCAACGCCCACAGCCAGTCGGCCACAGGGAAGGACTTCAGGTCCGGCACCCCGGTGCGGAAGTCGGCCGCCGGGAGTGGCGGGGCGGACGGCGGGTGCGGGGTGCCGGGTGGGGTGAGGGCGCCGGCCGCCACCCGGGTCGCCGAGCCGGGGCGGGTGATCAGGTAGCCCTCGGCGGCCAATTGGGCGTAGCACTCCTGGACCAGGCCGCGGGAGACGCCGAGGGTACGGGCCAGTTCCCGGGAGGACGGGAGGCGTTCGCCCACCCGCAGGCGGCCGGTGCGGATCGCGTCGCGCAGGGCCTGCTGGAGCTGGGCGTTCAGCGGGCGGTCGCCGGCCCGGTCGAGGGCCAGAAGTAGTTCGGGCGGCGAACTGGACCACTGCGGCGGCATGGAAGTGGAGCTTACCCGCGGTCCGGTAGGCGGCTTAGCGTCGCCGTATGACTACGACCCAAGACTCCGGGCCCGCCACCGTGGCCGCCCGACCGGCCCTGGTGACGCAGGCGTTGGCGCTGCGTCTGGTGTCCGTGTTCGGCGCCTCGACGAGCTTCTATCTGCTGCTGTCCGTGGTGCCGCACTACGCCTCCGCGCAGGGCCGCGGGGGCGGGGGTGCGGCCGGGCTGGCCACCGGTGCGCTGATGCTGGCGACGGTGGCGGGCGAGGTCGGCACGCCGGCGCTGATCAGGCGGTGGGGGCATCGGGCCGTGCTGTGCGCGGGGCTGGTCCTGATGGGGCTGCCGGCGCTGGCGCTGGGCTTCTCGCGGGGGCTGGGGTGGATCGTGGTGGTGTGTGCGCTGCGGGGGCTGGGGTTCGCGTTCACGCTGGTCGCGGGTGGGGCGCTGACGGCTCATCTGATTCCGGCCGAGCGGCGCGGCGAGGGGCTGGCGGTCGTGGGGCTGGTCACCGGGGTGCCCTCGCTGCTGGCGCTGCCGCTGGGGGTGTGGCTGGCCGGGCAGGTGGGGTACGGGGTGGTGTTCGCCGCCGGTGGGGTGGCGGCGCTCGCGGTGATCCCGACCCTGTGGGGGCTGCCGGGACGCGTCGGCGCCGAGGGGCGCGCCATCGATCTGCCGGAGGCGTTCCGTACGGGTGGGCTGCTGCGGCCCGCGGTGGTGTTCGCGGTGACCGCGCTGGCGGCCGGGATCGTCGTGACGTTCCTGCCGCTCGCGGTGCCCGCCTCGGCGACGGGGCTGGTGGCGGCGGCGCTGTTCGTCCAGCCTGCGGCGGCTACGGCGGCGCGCTGGCTGGCTGGACGGTACGGGGACCGGCACGGGTCCGGCGGGCTGGTGCTGCCGGGGCTGCTGCTGTCGGCGGCCGGGACGGTGCTGATGGCGCTCACCGGCAGCGCGGTGTGGGTGATCGTCGCGGTGGGCGTGTTCGGCGCCGGCTTCGGCATCGCGCAGAACGCCACGCTCACGCTGATGTACGCACGGGTGTCGCCCGCCGGGTACGGCACGGTCGGCGCGCTGTGGAACTTCGCGTACGACGCGGGCATGGGGGCGGGCGCCCTCGCCTTCGGCCGGCTCGCCGGGGGCACCGGATATCCGTGGGCGTTCGCGCTGACGGGCGTCGCCATGCTGGGTGCGCTGCTCCCCGCGCTGCGTGATCGGCGGGTGCGGGCAGATCAATCGTAATGAATGCCCTGCGGCAGCATCAAACCCCTGATTCACACCATCAGGTGGCATACGCGATCAAGAACGCCATATCTCACCGGATGTGCGCTTCACTCGCTTCGACATGATCTTCCGCTCCACCCAGGAGAAGCACATGCCCTCCCGCACACGCCGGATGCTCGCCGTCTGCACCACCCTGCTCGCTCTCGCCGCGTACCCGGCCGTCGCGAGCACCGCCGCGGCCGCCCCGCCTTCGCCGGCCTCCGTCCCGCAACGCGCCCAGATCGGGCTGCCACCCATCGGCGCGGAGATCCCCATGTCGATGTTCGCCGTCAACTCCCCGATGCGGATCGGGGCCGACCTGGTGTCCGTCGACTTCCGGGGCGGCATCAGGCAGCGCGTCGAGGTGAACCCGGAGGACCCCTTCAGGAGCGTCCGGCTGCGCACCGTCGGCTTCCGCGTCACGGCGGAGATTTCCGACGAGGCCGGAACGGTGACCATCGAGCAGAACGACATCGACGTCGAGGCCTCGAGCAAGCTGACGCTGACGCAGCAGTTCCCGCCGCGGTACGAGCACGTGATCTCGGTCCCGGTCACCGTCACCATCGATCGGCCCGACGGGGACCCGCTCGTGCTGACCGCCACCAAACCGATGGTCATGGTCGCCGACATCAGGCAGTTCCCGCCCCGCGGGGACCAGTACCGCCTGCGGGAGCCGGTCGACTTCGCCGCCCCGGACGACCCGGAGAAGACCGAGGCCACCCTGGAGCAGTTCCCCGCCCGGGTAGGCGGACTGTAGGCAGCGGGCGAGACGCCGGAGGGGTACGCGCCCCTCCGGCGTCGAGCGGGCTCAGTAGTCGTCGAACTGCACCGACACCCGGTCCGTCGACGACGGCCACGCGGGCACGTTCAGGGTGTCGGGACGGCCGTCGGTGGCGCGGGGCAGAGCCGTGAGGGTGTGGGAACGGCCGGGGGCGGCGGGCAGGTAGAGATCGACCCCGGTGAGGAAGGGCAGGGCGTGGAACGCCGGGAGCGGGGCGGTGAGGTCCGTGACGCCGTCCGAGCCGGCGTCCTGGGCGAAGATGCCGATGGTGCGCTTGGTACGGGGCGCGTCGGCCGCGTTCACGATCTCCTGGCCGTCGACGCGCAGGCTGTCGCCGGCCTCGCCCTGGTCGCCCCACCACTCCTTGTTCCGGGTGATGCTCAGCGCGGTGTGCCGGTCGCTGGTCTCGACCAGGGCGGAGACGCCTTCGCCGGGGTGGCTGGTCAGCAGGCGGATCAGGTGGTCGGAGCGGCGGGACGGGGGGAGGTAGAGGTGGTGGGTCTGCTCCTCGTTCCAGATGAGGGCGAACTCGTAGTGCGCGGTGCCGCTGCCCCGGAACGGTCCCCAGGAGCCGTCGGCGCCGATGTCGTACGCGGCGACGGGGTGGTGGCCCAGGCGCCGGCCGGTGCGCGGGTCGACGCGGAAGATCTCCAGCCGGGCGCCCGCGGCGCCCTCGTTGGACGGGAAGAGCTGCGCGCGGCCGGCGAGGGTGACGCGGGGCTGGGGCTTGATCTCGGTCGTGCGGGGGGCCTTCCCGGTGAAGAAGCCGTAGAACTCGGTGAACGTCTGCGGTGAGGTCACCGTCTGGGTGTGCGACTGGTCGGGGAAGTGGACGTTGCGGGCCCCGCCGACGGTGCGCGCCGGGTCGCCCTCGCCCCATACGGCCAGGGTGGGGACGCCGCCGGGCTGGTCGGCGGAGGTCGAGCCGTCGAGGTTGACGTAGTGCGCCACCCGGGCCGCCCGTTCGGGGGAGCTGCGCAGGTAGGTCTGCATCAGACGGGTGCCCAGGGAGTGGGCGAGGAGGTCGACGCGGTCGGCGCCGGTGCGCTGGAGCAGCCGGGTGATGCGCCCGTCGAGGGCGGCGTAGACGTCGGCCTCGGTGGTGTGCAGGAACTGCGAGTCGTACTCGTGCGTCTCGATCCGGTCGGCCGGATAGCCGTTGGCGGTGAGCCGTTTGGCCTGGGTCGCGAACTGCGCCCCGGAGCCGCTGTAGCCGTGGACGAAGATCACGGGCCGTGGCCCGCCCCCTCGGTCCTTGCCGTACGCCCCTGAGCCCGGCAGTACGGCGGCGCCCAGCAGTACGACGAGCAGCAGCGTCACGATCCGCTTGACCACGTGGCCTCCCGCGTTGATCTCCGTTGTCCCCGCCGGGGCACCATCGCGAGCCGTAGGGCAGCGGGCAAGACGGGGGGCGGATGTCTGTGTCCGCGCCCATCGGGGATTGGGCCGGGGCACATCGCGGGGACGGTGAGCATGCACCCGAAATGATGGTTATTCCTAATGAATATCTGTTAGCTGCCGATATAGGAGGGTGTCCTGATCATCGGGCGGAGCCGTCCGGTGGTCGTGCTGCGAGTATCTGGAGGTATGGCCGCATGGCTGGAGTCGTGCCGGGATCCGGGCGGGAACGAACGGAAAGGAAGTGGCCGCCACCGAGGGCGAGGCGGGCTCTGGTCGGCATGGCCCTCGCCGGGCTGGCCGTGTCGTCGTTGAGTCTTCCCGCCGCCGCGCGGACGCGGGGCGCCTCGGCGGCGGTGGACTGCGTGCCGCAGCCGGGCTACACGGACTGTGTGCGCTTCACGTACTCGGGCGGGGATCAGATGTTCTCCGTGCCGCCGAATGTACGTTCGTTGCATGTGCAGGCCTGGGGAGCGGGTGGAGGCGGGCAGGGCGGTCCCACCCCGGACATCGCGTTCAAGGGCGCCGGTGGCGGCTATACGCAGGGGGACGTGGCGGTCGAGCCCGGTGAACAGCTGACGGTCACTGCCGGGCAGGGTGGACGCTGGGCGTCGCAGGAGGCCACCTACGGGGGCGGGGGTCCCGGTGGAGTCACCGAGGAATTCAACATCTTCGGGAGCGCGAGCGGCGGTGGCATGAGCGCCCTCTGGCGCGGCGACTTCGTTGCGACTCCCCTGGTGATCGCCGGAGGCGGCGGCGGAGCCGGGGCCTACTCAGGACTCAATGTGGACCTGGCCGCCGGGGGCGGCGGAGGGACGTCCGGGACCGAAGGCAGCGCCTCACACGCGGGCAAGGCGGGCACGCAGACGGCAGGCGGGGCCGGGGGCCAGTCGTGCCTGGTACCCCTGGCCGGGGGGCGCGAAACCGGGGCCGCCACCGACATCTCCGCCAGGGTCTCCCCCGGCCCCCCGGCCACCCCCGGCGTTCAGTTCCACGGGGGCAGCGGGCAGACCGACCCCACCGGTCACCCCGGCGGCGGTGGAGGCGGCGGCTTCTTCGGCGGGGGCGGCGGTTCGTGCGACGCCGGCGGCCAGGAGGACGGTGGCGGGGGCGGCGGATCCGGGTTCCTCGCGGAGGGAGTGAGCAGCGGGGTTACGGTTGCGGCGGCGACCTCGAGCGCCGTGCCCAGCCCGTCGGCCGGCGAGGACCGTCCGCTGTACACGGACGGTATCGGCAACGGTGGCGGCTGGCGGGCGAACGGCGGTAACGGCGAGGTCGTCCTCCAGTGGTCCGAGACGGCCGACCTGACGACCACGAAGTCGGCGGACGACACGTCACCGTCCTACGGCGACGAAGTCACGTTCACCGTACGGCTCGAGAACACCGGACCGTCCGACGCACCGGACGCCTTCGTCGTGGACCGGCTCCCCGCAGGCCTCACGTACGTCTCGCACACCGGCCCCGGCACGTACGACCCGCAGACCGGCCGCTGGGAGCCCGGCGGCCTGACCGCGGGTTCCACCGCCGTCCTGAAGATCACCGCACGGGCCAAGGAACTCGGACCGCTGACCAACACCGTCACCGCGTCCGGCTCCGGCCTGCCCGACCCCACACCGTGCGACGCGGGGCACCCCGAGAACTGCGGCGACCCCGTGACCGTCACCGTGGTCCTGCGCAGCCACATCACCGTCAAGAAGATCGACCGGAAGAACCACCGCCCCCTGCCGGGCGCCGTCTTCCAGCTCTGGCGGGAGACCAACGGCATCAAGGGCCTGCAGCGCACGGGAAGTTCCCCCGACACACGGGAGGGCAGCGCCTGCGCCACGAACGGCAAGGGGATCTGCGCCTTCACCCGGCTGGACCTCGGCGTCTACTACCTGGAGGAGACCGACACCCCCGAGGGATACGTGATGCCGAAGAACCCGGTGTCCGGCCCGTACAGGCTCAAGGCGCACAACGCCGCCGAGGGTGTGACCACGGTGCGCGGCAACAACCGGGAAGGCGGCAAGGGCAAGTAAGCCGCCGGCCCGCGGCCGGGTGTGGTTCACCGGGGTGATCGGTGAACCACACCCGGCATATTCACCCGCGGCGCGGAGGCGGGACACCCGGCTGAGATGCTGGGCGGATGCGACAGGTCACGGTGCTGGGCAGTTGTGGTGCGTATCCGGAGCCGGGACGGGCGTGCAGCGGCTTCGCGGTGGACTGGGACGGCTACCGCCTGGTCCTCGACCTCGGGTACGCCACGCTTCCGCGGCTTCTCGCCCACTGGCCGGACGGCGCGCCCGAAGCGGTCGTCATCACCCACGAGCATCCCGACCACTGCATCGACCTGCACGGACTGTTCCGGATGCGGCTGTACGGCGGCAAGGCCGAGCCGCGTCTGCCGCTGTACTGCCCGCCGGGTGTACTCGACCGGCTCCGGGGGCTGGAGCCCGACGTCGACCTGAACTCGGTCTTCGACGTACGGTCGTTGCCCGGCACCCATCGGGTGGGCCCGTTCGAACTGACCGGCCTGGCCCTCCCGCACTTCGTGCCCAATGCGGGTGTGCGGCTCGACGCCGACGGGATCGCGCTCGCCTATTCCGGGGACACCGGCCCGGACGCACGACTGGCCGAACTCGGCCGTGACACCGACCTGTTCATTCTTGAGGCAACCGATCGGTGCGGCGAGACCGAGCGGCCCACACGCAACCTGCTGACCTCCGCCGAAGCCGGCCACTGGGCCCGCCGGGCGGGGGCGCGCAGGCTCATGCTGACCCACTTCTGGCCGGGCAACGACCGGGCGGCTTCGCTGGCCGCCGCCTCCGGGCATTTCGACGGACAGGTATTGGCGGCCGAGGAGGACCTCACCGTCGCCCTCGGCGATTCCGACAGCTCAGCGAACCGCCGTACCGCCTAACACCCGGTACGGACTGCTGCGGTCGTCGCCAGGGTGGTGTAGTTCATCGTGAAGCGTCCGCCCAGGGAGTCGATGGCGGCGCCGACCGCGTCCAGCACCTCGGACAGCTGGTCGGGGCTCAGCCGGGTGAGGCCGCCGGTGGTGGGGAGCAGGTCGAGCCACTGGTCGCGGGTGTAAGGCCGTTCCCAGTCGAATCGCCATTGCTCGGGTTCGCCGAAACGGCCGGACTCGCGGATGCCTTCGGCGAACTTCTCGTATCCCGCCCGGTAGAGCTGGAGCGGACGCCGCGCCGGCTGGGCGTTGAGCGGGGAGGCGGGCACCGCCCTGCGGAAGGCCGCGGCGAACGGCTCGGCCACCTCGGCGGGCGGCTCGTACACGTGCCCGAAAATCGCCAGCAGGCCTCCCGGCCGCAGCACCTGCGCCGCTTTCGCGGGGCCGGCGACGGGGTCCACCCAGTGCCAGCTCTGGGCCGCGACAACGGCGTCGAAGGTTCGGCCGGCCGGTTGCCAGGACTCGAATGTCGCCGTCTCGACCTGCAGGCCACGACCGCGTGCGACGTCAGCCATCCGCGCGTCGGGCTCGACGCCGAGCACGGTGCGGCCTGCGGCCCGGAACTGGTGGGCCGCGATGCCGGTACCGCACCCGACGTCCAGTACGTCGACTCCGGGGCTCGCGGCGACGATCCGCGCCACCAGTGCGTCGGGGTAGCCGGGCCGGGCCCGGTCGTAGCGCTCGGCGTCCGTGCCGAACGACTCGGCCATACGCCGCGCCTCGTGCGGACTTGCCGGGGAGGGCTCCGGTTGCTCTCGCGGTAAAGTGGGCATGCGCCCACCTTAGTGGGCATCCGCCCACTGTGCCACCCTTGCCGACGGACTGGCGTACGAGAGGAGCCGTGAGTGCCGACCGGGGTGCATCTTCGCGACGCGCGGCAGCAGTTGTTCGACGCCGCGGAACGCGTGCTGATGCGGGACGGGCCGAACGGGCTGACCAGCCGGGCCGTCACCACCGAGGCGGGGTGCGCCAAAGGCGTCCTGCACCGGCACTTCCCCGACTTCGACGCCTTCCTCACCGACCTCGTCCTCGACCGTGCCGCACACCTCGAGACCCAGGCCGCCGCACTTCGCGAATCCGCCGGAACCGACACGGTGACCGCCAACCTCACCACCGCGCTGACCACCCTGCTCGGCCCGGTCCCGATGGCGATCATCCCGCTCATCACCTTCCGCGACGAGCTGCGCACCCGGCTGCGCCAAGCCGCACCCGGCGGCGGCATCGCGATCCTCGCCCAGGCCACCGCGGCGGTCTCCGCCTACCTGACCGACGAACGCGACCTGGGCCGCCTCGCCCCGGACACCGACATCGACTCACTCACCCTCTCCCTCGTCGGCGGCGGCCATCTCCTTCTCACGGACCACGACTCCGACTCCCCGGCCACGGCGGACGTCGGCAGGCTCGTGACGGCGGTCATGGCGGACGCCGTACAGCGGCGACCTGCTCAGGCCTGAAGTCAATCCCGCCGGCGATGGCCCAGCACGTTGACCACCCGCCCGCTGGGGTCGCGGACGAAGAACCGCCGCACGCCCCACTCCTCGTCCTGCAAGGGATGCACGATCTCCGCACCGCTCTTCCGCAAGACCGCATAAGCCTCATCCACGTCGTCCACCTCGATGCTCATGTCGGGGACAACAGGTGCGGTCTTGTCACTCGTCATGACGCTGATCTGCGCTGTCGGACTGGACGGGGAGGCGAGCGTCATGATCCACCCTTGGTTCATGACCTCCTCCAAGCCCAGCAGGCCATAGAACTCCCGACTCTCCTGCGCGGCCTCCGACTGGATGTTGGGTACGACACGGCGAACGGTCATCGACGACTCCCGGTGAGAACAAACGAGTCTCTGCCTCTCCAGGAGTACTACGCCACTTCCGCCGCCGCACGCACCTTCGCAGCACGCCCCGGGGCCGCGACTTCGGATCTTCCTGGACGCGGGGCGCCGGGCACGTTCCAGGAGTGGACCTGAGCCACCCCGGCAGCGAGATCCGCTGACCGCCCGAAGCCCTCTCCCTCGACCCGTGCGATGATCCCGCGATGACACTGGTCGATGTACTGGCTCGGCTGGCTGCGACGGGTTCGCTGGGCAAGCTGCGACCCGGGGCGCGGTGGGCCGATATCGCGGCCGCGTACGGCGAACCCGAGGACCTCGGCCCGGTGAGCCGCAGGCGCCGGTGGCCGCGGCGGTTCGGTGTCGGATCGGTCGAGTTGCTCGTCTGTCGGTGCCGGGCGCTTCGGTCGCTGACGCTGTCGCTGATGCTGGATGCGGTGATGTTGCCGGGCCCGGGGCCGGGTCAGGTGCGCAGCTTCGACCCGTACGTCAGCGAGGCGACGCTGACAGCCGCCATGCGCGACGTGGGGTGCTCCTGGACGGTCAGGGAGTACGACTTCGGCCAGCGTGATCTTCGGACGGCGCCGGAAGACGACGTCCGGGTGGACTTCGCTTTCGTGGACCGGGATACGTACGACGGACCCGGGGCAGATGAATGGACCTTGGCGAAGGCCGGCTTCTGGACCATGGACCATGCCGGTTGCCCCGAGCCGTAGATACCGCGTCAGGACCTCAGCCGGGACGTCTCCTTTCCGATCGCCGGCCCCACCGCCTCCCGGTCCGTCTCCTCCGGCTGCGGACGGTCCAGCCGGGTGAGCGCGATGGCGCGGTTCAGGGCTCGCGCTGCCAGGAAGCCGGCGGCCGCCACGGCCGCGCCGCCGACCGCGTCCAGCAGATAGTGGTTCGCCGTCCCCATGATCACCATGGTGGTCGCCAGCGGATAGAGGAAGCCGAGCAGGCGCAGCCGGCGGTACGGGGCCAGCCGCCAGATGACCAGGGCGCACCACAGGGACCAGCCGACGTGCAGCGACGGCATCGCCGCGTACTGGTTGGCCACGCCCGTCAGCGCGCCGAAGTCGGGGTCGTCGAAGTTCTGCGGACCGTTCTTCGTGTCGATGTAACCCAGGCCCGGCATCAGCCGGGGCGGGGCGAGCGGGTAGGCCCAGAAGCCGGCCAGACCGAAGAGGGTGGTGAAGCCCAGCGCGGCCCGGTAGGTGCGGTAGCGGGCGGGGCGGGTGACGTACATCCAGGCCAGCAGCGTCAGCGGGACCAGGAAGTGGAACGTCGCGTAATAGAAGTCCATGCTCGCGCCGAGCCAGTCGCTGGCCGCGGTCATGTCGTTGATCCAGTGCTCGATGTCGATGTGCAGCGCCCGCTCGGCGGCGATGATCTGGCGGCCGTGTTCCTCGGCGAGGTCGCGGCCGTCGGGGGCCAGCCCCCGGACGTAGGAGTAGATCCAGTAGCCGACGCGGATGAGGAGCAGCTCGAGCAGCAGGTTCGGGCGGCTGAACGGTCCGGCGGACTCCGGCCGCTCCCACAGCGCGTGGTCGCGGGGCAGGAACGGCACGGCGCACGCCGCGAGGAGAGCGGCGATCAGCACGGCGTTCTCCCCGAAGAACGACAGCACGTCGATCTCCGGCGCCAGCACGGAGCCGCGCAGCGTCATCGCCAGGACGACGAACACCGGCCACACGAGGCGGTCCTGGGAGCGCCGGCCGACGCGGCCGACGACCGCCGCCAGAACCCACAGCTGCTGGTACGGCCAGGTCACCGGTGCCACGGCGATCCCCGCGCAGCCGGTGACGGCGGCGGCCAGCAGCAGCTGCCCCTCCCCTGCGTAACGGACGGCCCGCCGCAGCGCGAGTACGGCGACGACGACGGCCATCGCCACCGCCAGGGCGATCTCCCCCGGGCCGGTCAGCCCCAGTCGGAGCAGGACGCCGTGCAGTGACCGGCCCTCCTCTCCGGGCGTATTCCGGATCCAGTACGCCCACGAGTCCACCGGCAGAAACACCCAGGCCACCGCGGTGGCGGCGGCGAACGTCCCGGCCGCGGCGAAGGCCGCACGGCGGCGGCCGCGAAGCCACAGCAGCGGTACGAAGAGCAGCACCGCGGGCTGCAGAGCGGCGGCGAGCCCGACGAGGACAGGGCCGACGCGCCGCGAGGAGTACAGCCATCCCGCGACAGCGAGCAGCACGGGGAGCAGACCCGCCACGGCCAGGAGGGGCGTATCGCGCACAGGCACGGTGACGGCCACGAGGATCACCGCCAGCGGCGGCGCGAGGAGCCGTGTCCGTCGGCTCACCGCCGCGGGAAGCGCCCTGGCCGTCAGCGCGCACAGCGCCGCTAACCCCAGCAGCGTGCCGAGCGCCCACACCACGCCCACGGCGAGCTCGGGCACCTCGGTCAGAGGCTTCAGGAGGAACGCCTGGAACGGTGTACCGGTGAAGGTGCCGTCGTCGTACAGCGCCCCCTCGCCGCGCAGCGCCCCGCCCTCGCCGAACCAGGCGCCCAGCGCGTGTGTCCGTACCACCTCCACGGCGGGCCACGCCGCCAGAATCCCGGCGAACAGCCACAACGCCCCGAGTGCCGACCTCCTCCCCTCACCCCGTATGCCGTGCGTCGCACCCGAACCGGGCACCCCGTCCCCTCGCGTCTGAGCCACGCCTCGTCCGTACCTGTCGCGTCCTGCCGCCCCCGGGGACCCTGAGCCCCAGGGGCGGTGAAGCCATCCGTCCAACACTCAAGACGCACAAAACCCGCCGGCTACCTGACCGCAAGCTCAAATCAATTCGACGGACCTCGGGCAGACATCATCGACCCCGCGCCGCGGATGTCCGGCTACCGGGGCTTCCTTTCGTACCCACGCGACTGCCGGTGGCGCCCGCACCACAGGCCCGGCGCCCATCGCAGGCATGCCTTCTCGTACGCGTCCGGGTCGCCGAAGACCTCGATCCTGTACCGCGGCCGCGGCAGCCCCGGCCGCAGCGGTGCGCCGTCCCGCAGCAGTGAAGCCATCAGGTCGCCGGCTGGGCCGTCCTGTGGCACCGGGCACAGCTCCAGGGTCCGGGTGTCCGGCGCTTCGTCACCCTGCGACCAGTACAGGGCTACCCCCATCAGCGAATCCCACGCGAACACAAGTGTTTCGCCGCCCCGCACCCGCCAGATGCCGACGGCGTCGAAAGCGTCCAGGTTCCTGCGGCGCCGCCAGGCCGACACCAGCCAGGCGGCGTCAACGCCCAGGATCCCCGTCGCCACCGCTCCCGTGTCGAGTTCGTGGACCGCAATCGCGTGCACGGCCAGGCCGATCGCCAAGGGCAGGTAGAGGAGCTGCACGAATGCCAGCGCCACCAGTCTGGACCGTCCATGGCGAATGACATCGGCCCCTGGCCCCAAGGGCCCCATGCGCACACTGCCGTCCGTCGGTCCCCAAACCACGGCCCCCACCGCCCTGTCGCTCGACGCGATTCCCCTGCGAAAGGGGACAGCCGAGACCCGGTGCCCGGTTTCACCTTCAGCGCCGATTGACCCTTTCGCTCGGGTATTCGCCATTTTCGCGATTCGATCGAGCCACGAGCGCACAGCCGTGCGGCAGGGGCACCTCGCTTCCCGCCCCGGACAGCCGGCGTGGATCTGCGAACCGACGCCACGGGAAACACAGTGCTGACCACCACATACGACAGCGGGCTAGGCTTCATCCGTGTTGGTCGGCCGGGACGGAGAACGGGGCCACGTCGAGCGATTACTGGGGCAAGTGTCTTCTGGTCGAAGCGCGGCGCTGGTCATCCGAGGCGAGGCGGGGATCGGCAAGTCCGCACTGCTCGATCATGCCGTAGCCACGGCTCACGACATGTGGGTGTTGCGCGGCGTTGGCATCGAGTCGGAGGCCGAGTTGGCGTTCGGCGCCCTGCACCTGTTGCTGTACCCGTATCTGGATCGGCTCGACCTGCTGCCCGGCCCGCAGGCAGCCGCGTTGCGAGGCGCGTTCGGGTTGAGCAGTGAATCCTCGGCCAACCCTTTCCTGATCGGCGCGGCGACCCTGACGTTGCTCGCCGAAATGGCGGCGGAAAAACCGTTGTTGTGCGTGGTGGATGACGCCCACTGGCTCGATCGCGGGTCGTCCGACGCGTTGCTGTTCGCCGCCCGGCGGTTCCAGGCGGACCCGGTCGCGATGCTGTTCGCCGTTCGCGACACGGCCGTGCCGCTTCGCACGCCCGGCATCGAGGAGCTGACGGTGCCGGGCCTGCCGCCGGACGCGGCAGGTGGTTTGCTCGACCACCACAGTCCTGGGCTGACGGCGCCGATGCGGACACGAGTCCTGGAGGAAGCCGACGGGAATCCGCTCGCGTTGCTCGAACTCGGTGCGGCACGGCTGTCCGCGCAGCGTGAAGGCCGTGCCGAGCCCGCGCACCAGGTGGGCCCGTTGCCGGTTACGCGCAGGGTGCAGGAGATGTTCCGCGAACAGATCGTCGGCCTGCCCGAGGCGTCCCAGTCGATCCTGTTGGTCGCCGCGGCCGACCGCTTCGCCGGCATGGGCACCGTGTTGCGCGTCGCCGGTGCGGTCGGTGCGGGCATGTCCGACCTGGACGCGGCCGAGCGCACGGGTCTGATCAGCGTGACGGACGGGGAGTTGGCCTTCCGGCATCCGCTGGTACGTGCCGCCGCCTATCAGTGCGCCACCCACCGCCGGCGGATCGCTGTCCACCGGGCCTTCGCCGACGCACTCACCTCCCCCGACGTCCTCGACCGCCGGATCTGGCACCTCGCGGCGGCCACCACCGAGCCGGACGAGACCGTGGCCGCAGAGCTCGAACGGACGGCGCAACGCGCGGAGCGCCGCGGCGGGGCCATGGCCGTGTCCGCCGCGTACGACCGCGCGGGCCGGTTGAGCGTGGATCCCGAGCTCAAGGCGCGTCGCATCGCCAAGGCCGCGCTCACCGCCTACGACGCGGGCAAACCCGACCGCGCGGCCCGCCTGGCCGTGGAAGCGGCATCCCTCACCAGCGATCCGAGCGTCATCGCAGAGGCGACGCTGCTGCGTGGCCAGATCGAATACGAGCGGACGTCCCCCGAAGCGGATGCCGTGCTCGCGGCTGAGGCGGCGCGGCTGGTCATGAACAGCTCCCCCGAACGAGCGGTCGTGATGCTGACCGAGATGATCTGTACCGGTCGGGACGCGGGCGCTCTGCCCCTCATCACCGAGGGCGGGCGGCTGATGGGCGAGTTGCGGCTGCCACCGAAGTCCCGGCTGCGTGCGTCCGCCGACGCGCAGATCGGCTGGGGAGACCTGCTGAGTGGCAGGCCGGAAAACGCCGTCGGTCCGCTCCGCGCCGTGCTCGAGATCGGTGGCGAGCGGGACACGGACCTCATCCACCGGATCGTGGCCGGGTTCAGCGGGCTGATGCTGGCCGAGGACGAGTCGACCATCGCGGTGATGGAGACGATGCTGGCAGAAGTACGAGCCGGCGGAGCGTTGACCTGGATCCCGTACGCGCAGGAGGTCGTCGCGCTGGCCCACGCACTGCGCGGCGACTTCCTCACGGCGCAGACCTGCCTGGCCGAGGCCGTGGCACTCAGCAACGAGTTCGGGATGGACATGGAAGTCGCGGTGTTGCGGGCGACGTCCGTATGGCTGGCCGCGGCGACAGGTGACGAATCGCGATGCCGCGAACTCGCCACCGAGGTGCTGCCGGTTCTCGAGGGTCGGCACGCCGTGGGCGCGGCATTGACGTCCTGGGGCCTGGGCATGCTCGATCTCTCCGCGGGACGGTATCGCGCGGCGTTCGATGCGCTGTACGCCGTGTGCACGGGGCCGGCCAAGTACGACTTCCTCATCCGCGCGGTCGCGGACCTGGTGGAGGCGGCCGTCCGCGACGGCAACCCCGACCGGTGCGCCGATCAGTTCGCAGCATTCGAACGGTGGGCCGTGCACGCGGACAGCCCGGTCGCGACGGCGTTGCTGCGCCGCTGCCAGGCGATGCTCGGGGACTCCGAGGAGCACTTCCGGCTGGCGCTCGACCTGCACGACAAGCACGGCGGCCGGTTCGATCAGGCCAGAACCCGGTTGATGTACGGCGAATGGCTGCGCCGCAGACGCCGCCGCGGCGAGGCACGAACTGAACTGGACGCTGCGCTGGCCGGATTCAGACGGCTGGGCGCGTCGGCCTGGGAGACGCGCGCGGCAAGCGAACTCACCGCGCTCGGTGAGCGCCCGACGCTCGGGACAGCGGCCGACGACCCGCTGACGAACCTGACCCCGCAAGAGGTGCAAGTCGTTCGACTGGCGGCGATCGGGCTGAGCAACAAGGAGATCGCCGCCCAGCTGTTCCTCAGCCCGCGCACTATCGGCCACCACCTGTACCGCGCCTACCCGAAACTGGGTGTCTCCCGACGGATCGAACTGGCGCAGCTCGGGCTCGAATGACTTAACCGCTGGTCCGACGACCGGTCTCACACCAGTCACGTGACCGATGTGAACCAACGTGACCAGGCCATAGTTTCTCCGGCAGCGAGAGGAGAAGCAGATGCTGCTGGAAAACAAGACCGCGGTGATCTACGGTGGCGGCGGTTCGATCGGTGGCGCGATGGCCACTGCCTTCGCCGGTGAGGGCGCGCAAGTCTTCCTGGCCGGACGGACGCCGGAAAAGCTCGAGACGGTCGCGGACAAAATCCGCGCCGCCGGCGGTCAGGCCGAGACGGCCGTGGTCGACGCCCTGGACGCGTCCGCGGTGAACGACCACATCGACGCCGTCATGGCGAAGGCCGGCAGCGTGGACGTCTCGATCAACCTCATCACCAATGAGGGACTCTTCCAGCCCCTGGCCGACATCTCGACACCCGGCTTCGTCGGGGCCGTAAGCAAGGGACTGACCACGCAGTTGATCACCACGAAGGCCGCAGCCCGGCACATGGTGAAGCAGGAGTCCGGAGTACTGCTGTTCTTCGGCGGCTCGGACCACGCGAACACCAGCCCCGGCCTCGGCAACGTACAGGTCGGCATGGACGCCGTCGAGTCACTGCGCAGGCAGTGGGCGGTGGAGTTGGCGCCGCACGGCATCCGGACCGTCACGCTGCTGACCGGTGGTGTCATCGACACCTTCCCGGACATTCCCGAGATGGAGGCGGCCAAGCGGGGCATCATCGACGCATCGCCGCTCAAGCGCGCCGCGACGATGGCCGACGTAGGGAACGTCGCCGCGTTCGTCGTGTCGGACAAGGGCCGCAGCATCGCTTCAACCCAGATCAACATCTCCTTCGGCGCCTGCTACGGCTGACGGTCTTGCCCCAATGGACGGATTCGTCAACAACCCCATACGAAGGAGAACGCCGTGAACAACGAGGTCGCCGGCTACATCGGCCAAACGCTCCCTTGGCAGGCGGAGGTCTGTGACAAGCTGCGCGAGATGGTCCACGCGACCATCACCGACGCCGAGGAACAGTTGCAGTACGGCAAGCCGCATTTCCTGAAGAACGGCAAGCACGCCGCGGTAATCCATGTGGCGCGCAACAAGGTGTCGTTCATGGTGTTCGAGGCCGGTGACATCGAGCCGGTGAAGGGTGTCCTGAGGTCCCTGGGCAACGGGGACCGTATGGCGGCCGACATCACCGATGGCCAGGACGTCGACTATGACCTGCTCGCCGATGTCCTCTCCAGGACCAGCAGCAAGCTCTGACACTACGCAGATCAGAGCGTCCGACGACGGAGGGACGCACCACCACCCGCGTCCTTCCGCATCACGAAAGCCGCCGCTCTCTCCCCGGCCCCGCACGGTCGGTCGCGAGCCCGCCGGGTCGTGATGGTCCGCCATCGGACCGCCTCGCTGGGACTGTCTGCGGGCGCCCACGTTGAGGTACAGCCGAAGACGAGGTTCACCTCATGGCCCGGGTAAGCGGTCCCGAGCCGATCATCGAGCCAACTCTTCATACCGACCAAGCTAGTTGCCCCCACTGACAGTGAGAGCCGCGTCAGTTCCGAACCCGCCCCGTGAAGACCCCGAGACCGGCTGCGACCGGATTGCCCCGGCGGAGACGCAGTCCGCCCTCCAGCGATCGAATCCCGCCGGAGCCGTCGGCCGTGCGTCCCCCGTTTCCGCTGACCCGCGTCGCCGCGAGGATCATCTCTCCCAGGTCAGGATCGCCAATGGGAGATCGCCCGCCTCCACGGCGGACCGGTCGACGGAGAGGCCGCTGTAGGCACCGACGGCCGCGAACACGGCGGGCGGGAGTTCGCGCATGTGCTCCTCGAAGTACGCGACCACATCCGCCTCAGCGGCATCCCGTACGGACGGGAACACGGCCCCCGCCGCGTTCAAGGCGGCGTCCAGGGCCGATGCGCAGCCGGTTTCCGCCCCGAATTCCGTATACCAGACGTGGCCGTCGCCCGGCGCGTGGAGGATGCGCTGCGGTGGGTCACCGCGGTTCATGGTCAGGCAGATGATTTCCTCGCCCGTCCGGGGCTCCATCTCCGCAACGGTGGGGCGGCCCGCGTACCAGGTCGCCATCCCCCAGTCCTCGAGCACGTACAGCCACTCACCGCAGGTGCCGTACATTGCGGGCCAGGCCCGCTTCATGGCGAGGGGATTCAGCGCCAGGGACCTGTAGTCCTTGTACATGTCGTGGCACCGGAGTTGTTCGATGTCCGCGCCCAGCCGGAGCAGGAAGTCCTCCGGCTCCACGCCGCGGGCGGCGGTCAGGGAGATGTTGCCGCGCATGCCGGGGACGGCGCCCGTCGGGTCCTCGTAGCTGTGCTCGCCGATCCAGGCGATCCCGTCAGACATGCTGGTCAGCCTAGCGATACGGCGCCGGGGACATCACGGTGCTGCGCCTGCGCCCGGGCAGGGGTGCCCGGGCGCAGCGTGGGGTGGGGGCCGTCAGACGGCGCGGAGGGACTTCCAGGTCTGGGGGCCGACGATGCCGTCGACCTTCAGACCCCTCACGTCCTGGAAGTAGACGACCCAGCTCTCGGTGCGGGGACCGAAGTCACCGTCCACCTTGAGCGGGCTGCCGCCATTCCAGCGGTTGATGATGCACTGGATCTCCCGGACCCGGTCACCGTGGTCCCCGCGCTTGGTCGTGGCCTTTCCGTTGTAGTAGCCGCAGTGGGCGGCGGCCGACACGGCCGGGGACTCGGCGGGGGCGTGGGCGGTGGCCGGGGCTCCGGTGAACGTGAGCAGGGCGAAGGCGGCGAAGGTGCCGAGCAGGTAGGTCATGCGTCGAATGATCATGATCTGCCAACCCGGTAAGCGACGGGAAGGTTACGCCCGCCGGTGCCCTTTCCCCCGGTCGGAGGTGGGGCGTACGCCCCCGGCACAGGCGGTGTCACCGGGGTCCGGCCCAGGTCAGAGGCGGCCGGCCGCCAGGGCGTCGATCGCCTTGCGGACGCCCTCGCCGTAGGCCGGGTCGGCCTGGGTGCAGTTGGCGATGTGCCGTTCGACGGTCGGCCGCGTGGCGCCGTTGATCGCGCGGGCCGTGTTCTCGAACAGGACCTGCTGCTGTTCGGGGGTCATCAGGCGGAACAGGTCGCCGGGCTGCTCGAAGTAGTTGTCGTCGTCCACCCGGTAGTCGAAGCGGTCGGCGACCGGGCCCACGGCCTGGGCGGGCTCGTGGTACGCGGGCTGTTCCTGCCAGCGGCCGTAGGAGTTGGGCTCGATACCCGGGGTGGAGCCCTGGTTGCCGTCGACGCGCATCGCGCCGTCGCGGTGGTAGGAGTTCGCCGGGTTCTTCGGGGCGTTGACGGGGATCTGGTGGTGGTTCACGCCGAGGCGGTAGCGCTGGGCGTCGCCGTAGGAGAAGAGGCGGCCCTGGAGCATGCGGTCGGGGGAGAACCCGATGCCCGGGACGATGTTCGCCGGGGTGAAGGCGACCTGTTCGACGTCGGCGAAGTAGTTGTCGGGGTTGCGGTTGAGCTCCCACTCGCCGACCTCGATCAGCGGGTAGTCCTTCTTAGACCAGATCTTGGTGAGGTCGAAGGGATGGAAGCGGTAGTTCTCCGCGTCGGCCTCCGGCATGATCTGGACGAACAGCTTCCACCTGGGGAAGTCGCCGCCCTCGATCGCGTTGTAGAGGTCGCGCTGGTGGGATTCGCGGTCCTTGCCGACGAGAGCTTCGGCCTCGGCGTCGGTGAGGTTCTTGATTCCCTGCTGGGTACGGTGGTGGAACTTGACCCAGAACCGCTCGCCGTCGGCGTTGACCAGGCTGTAGGTGTGCGAGCCGAAGCCGTGCATGTGCCGGTACGAGGCGGGGATGCCGCGGTCGGACATGATGATCGTGACCTGGTGGAGGGCCTCGGGGACGTTGGTCCAGAAGTCCCAGTTGTTCTCCGGGTCGCGCAGGTTGGTGCGGGGGTCGCGCTTGACGGCGTGGTTGAGGTCGGGGAACTTCAGCGGATCGCGGAAGAAGAACACCGGGGTGTTGTTCCCGACCAGGTCCCAGTTGCCGTCCTCGGTGTAGAACTTCAGGGCGAAGCCGCGGATGTCGCGCTCGGCGTCCGCGGCGCCGCGCTCACCGGCGACGGTGGAGAACCGGGCGAACATCGGGGTCTGCTTGCCGACCTCGGAGAAGATCTTCGCGTTCGTGTACCGGGTGATGTCGTGGGTGACGGTGAACGTGCCGAACGCGCCCGAGCCCTTGGCGTGCATCCGGCGCTCCGGGATGACCTCGCGGTCGAAGTGGGCGAGCTTCTCGAGGAACCACACGTCCTGCAGGAGCATCGGACCGCGCGGGCCGGCCGTGAGCGAGTTCTGGTTGTCGGAGACCGGCGCGCCGGCCACCGTCGTCAACAGCTTCTGGTTGTCCTCGGGCATTGCTCGCTCCTCGACGGGTGTTCCTCATCTGTGTGCCAGACACATAATATGTGCACACATGCCTCAGTCAAGAAGGACCCTCGAGGCACACATATCTCCGGACACCCGCACACTTTTACTTGAATGTTCAATCCACTACCGCTACCTTGGCGCTGCCGCGCAGCAGCAGCTGTCCCCGTCGTACGGCGGGACGTGGCCGTCGGAGTGGGGATGGACGAGAAGGCATTCGGACGACTGCTGCGGGAGGCCCGCCGGCAGTCACTGCAGACGCTGGAGAGCCTCGCGGAGGCGTCCGGGGTAAGTGTCCGGGCCATCAGTGACATGGAGCGCGGCAAGAGCCTCCCGCGCCAGGCGACGCTGAGCGAACTGCTGGACGCGCTTCCTGTCCCGGCGCACCCCCCGCACCGCCGAACAGTCCGCGGTCGCGCTCGACATCATCGCGTTCATGGACGCGCTGCGGATCGACCGGGCCCTCCTGGCCGGCTTCGACTGGGGCTCACGCACCGCCGACATCATCGCCGCCCTGTGGCCCGAGCGCGTCAAGGCCCTCGTCTCCACCAGCGGTTACCTCATCACCGACCGCGACGCGCAGCTGGCGCCGGCCGCCCCGGCCACCGAGCGCACCTGGTGGTACCAGTGGTACTTCGCCACCCCGCGCGGCAAGCAGGCCATGGAGACCGAGGAAACCCGCCTCACCTTCTGCCGCTACGTGTGGACGCTCGTCTCCCCGAACTGGAACTTCGACGACGCCACGTACGCGCGCACCGCCGAGGCCTTCAAGAACCCCGACTACGCGGCCGTCGTGCTGTTCAACTACCGCTGGCGCATCGGCCTGGTCGACGGACAGTCCCGCTACGACCGGTACGAGGAGCGGCTCGCCGCCCAGCCCGCCATCCACGTCCCCACCGTCACCCTGGACGCGGCCCTCGACCCGTTCACCCCGCCCGGCGACGGCGCCTCGTACCGCGACCACTTCACCGGCCCCTACACCCACCGCACCATCGCCGACATCGGCCACAACCTCCCGCAGGAAGCCCCCACCGCCTTCGCCCGGGCAGTGGTCGACGCCGACCGCCTCTGAGCATCCGGGGCGCCGGCCGGGCAGCACGCACCGCCGGGACGGATCAGTTGTTCCGGCGGTGCGGGTGCGCCTCGTACACGCCCAGGACACGTACCTCGGAGGAGAAGAAGCGCAGCTCGTCCAGGGCGAGGGCGACGCGTTCGTCCTCCGGGTGGCCCTCGATCTCGGCGTAGAAGCGGCTGGCGCCGAGGCCAGCGCCCATCTGGTAGCTCTCGATCTTGGTGAGGTTCACGCCGCTGCTGGCGAACCCGCCGAGCGCCTTGTACAGGGCGCTGGGGATGTTGCGTACGGTGAAGAACAGGCTCGTCATCGTCGGCCGCTCCCCGCCCGGGGCGATCTCGGCGGGGTCCCGGGACAGGACCACGAACCGGGTGGTGTTGTCCGGGTCGTCCTCGACCTCGGGGCGCAGCACGTCCAGGCCGTACAGCGCGGCCGCGGCCGGCGGGGCGAGGGCCGCGTGCCGGGGGTCGCCGAGCTCGGCGACCTCGCGGGCGGCGCCGGCGGTGTCGTCGCTGACGAGGGTGCGCCAGCCGCCCTCCCGCAGCAGCTTGCGGCACTGACCCAGGGCGTGCACGTGGCTGCGTACGCATTCCAGCCGGTCCAGGGTGGCGCCGGGCACGCCCATCAGGTCGAAGCGGATGGCGAGGAAGTACTCCCCCACGATGAACAGCCCGGACTCCGGCAGCAGATGGTGTACGTCGGCGACGCGTCCGGCCGCGGAGTTGTCGACCGGGATCACGGCCAGGTCGGCGTCGCCGAGGGTCACGGCGTCCAGGGCGTGCTCGAAGCCGGTGCAGGGCAGCTCGTCGCTGTCGGGGTAGAGGGCGCGGGCGGCGGTCGCCGAGTTCGATCCCGGTTCACCCTGGTATGCGACGGTTGTCACCGTGGTCAGCCTTCCTGCGGGAGGTCCTGTCGTCGGGCGGCAGAAGCTCCTGTGTACCGCGCCTGATGCAGTATCGGTGATCGGACCCCGCCGGCGCTCGTCGGGGGTGTCACCGGGCCAGCGAGTCGGCGTCGCCCATCACGACCACGGGATGCAGGGCCGGGTCGAGGGTGCGCAGGAGTTCCTTCATGTGTGTCTCGGCCAGGCTGACGCAGGCCTGGGTCGGGCCGCCGTGGTCGACGTGCAGCCAGATCCCGCCGCCCTTGTCGGCGCCCTGGGGGCGGCCCCAGTCGAGGGGGGACGTGCCTTTGACGTGGTTGTAGTCGATGGCGACGACGTAGTCGAAGGAGCCGGCGAGGGACTCGCCCTCGAAGCCGGTGCCGTAGGTGACGAAGCCGCCGGAGTGGGTGTACGGCAGCTTCGTGCCCGGGTCGGGCAGCCGGCCGCCCGCGTCGCTGAGGGTGAAGACGCCGATGGGTGAGCGCAGGTCGCCCAGGCGGTGGTCGGCCGTCCAGCCCCTGACGGCGTTGTGGGCGGGCCAGGTCGCGCCGGCCTGCCAGCCGGAGGCGGTCTTCCGGTAGAGCACCACGTGGGAGCGGGAGGAGTTCCTGCCCTGCCCGGTGACGACGACGGCCTGCCGGGCGGCGGCGGGTATGTGGGCCGTCGTGAGCGGTCCCAGGCCGGCGAGATCGGCGAGGGTGACGGGCCGCGGTGCCGTGGGGGACGGCTCGGGGGTCGTGCGGACTGCCGGCCGGTCGTCCCGGGCGGGGGCCCGGCCCGCGTCGGCGAGGGGGTCGCACGCGGTGGCCGTCAGGGCGGTGGCCAGGGCGAGCGCGGGCAGCAGCAGGCGGCCGGTCGGTATGCCGGACGGGATCATCCGAGGGTCCCCACTTCACGACGACGGCAGGTGTGCCGGATCGGGCGGCCGCCCTGCGTGTGCCCACCGGCACCGGTCCGACGCGCCCCCGGCAAGATCCATTCAAGATACACATACATCGGCGGCCGACGGGCCGGCGGCCCCGGCGGACCGTCAACTGACCGATGTACGGGATGCACAACCGGCGAACGATGGGAGACACAGACCTCGTCCCACGGAGGGGACCCTGACCAGTCACCCCTCCCAGCCACGCTGCAGGGTCGGCGCGACGGCGAGCGCCGCGGCGCCTGCCCCGAGCATCCCCAGCATCGCCCGCCGGCCACCGGCGCGCCGCTCTTGCCCCTTGGCTCGGGGCTTTCTGCCATGGTCAATGCGCTCCTTAACGTGGTGATGTTCGCCGGAGATGTGTTCGGACCATACGGGAATCGACACATGTGAGGACTGCCCAGATCGACAGCATCACCGGTTCAACCGGTGATGGTCGTAGCATGCGATGTCCGGACTGTCAACGAAGCAGATGTCCACACCCGGATACGGGACGGGCAGGCGACACACATCGGGTGCGCCTGGGGTCCGCCCGATGCGCGAGGTGCGGGTCCACCGGAAAAACGTGCGCCCGCACGCAGTGCAGTAGAGTGCCGACAGCGCTCTGGCCGGCGCCGACGTCCACCGCGGCGGCCGTTCCTTGCACCGAATGGCAATAACCTGTCAAAATGGTGACGTGAATCTTAACCATGTCTTCGTCTGCGGGCATCCTGCGCTCGACTTCGCGGCCACCCTCCGCGCCCGGCGATCGACCCGGTTCGAGATGTTCGTGACCCCGGAGCGCCTGAACGCCTGGTACCTGGAGTCCGGCCTCGTGGACACGATCATGCCCGGCGACGAGGCGGACGTCCGTGAGGCGATCCGCGTCCGCGAGGCCCTCTACCGACTCATCACCGACCGCCGGCTCGGCGAGGACTTCGACCGCGAGGCCCTTGCCCTGCTCAACGACGCCGCACGCAAGGCGCCCGTGACGCCGCAGCTCACCCTGACGGGACGGCACACCGAGGCGACGCCCGAGCAGGCCCTCGCCACCGTCGCCCGGCAGGCCGTCGAGCTGCTGAGCGGCCCCGACGTCCCTCTCCTCAAGGAGTGCGGCAACCCCGAATGCACGCGGGTGTACATCGACCGCTCCCGCGGCATGCGGCGCCAGTGGTGCGGCATGGAGTCCTGCGGCAACAAGCACAAGGCCGCCGCCTACCGCGCCCGCAAGAAGACCGCGTCCGCGCACTGACCCGCGGAGCATCCTTCCGAGCCCCCGATGCGCCCTGCCGGAATCGTCCGGCGGGCGCATCGTCGTTGTTCCCCCACCCCCCGCACGGCGACGAGCCGCAACCGTATGACCTGATTCAATCACACATATGACTCCCTGATGCACACGTGTGCTGGACAGCCATCCGACAGATGCTCAGAGCATCCGGGTCGAAACAGACTTCAGCCGTGGAGTTCGGCCCCTGGGGTGAAGTCGATCCCCGCCGGCAACTCGCGCAACGGCACACGGCGGCGACGCCCGTAACGCCTTCCCTCCGACCTGCCGACGCAGCCCGGCCACGGCTTCTCGGGCAACCCGACCGAGCCCGGCAACGGCTTCGGGTACGCGCGATGATGGACCAGGGCCCCCAGACGATCGACGCCGCCCTGGCGGACTCCCCCGTCGCCATGGCGGCGTCCTACTGCGACAAGGTCGCGGAGGAGCAGCCGGCGATCCTGACCGACGAGCTCCGTGCCGCGTTCAGGCAGCTGCGGCAGGACACCGGGTGGCGAGGTCCTCCCCGCCGGGATCTCGCCGCTTCGCCACAACAATTGGACCCGTAAGTCCAGTTTGTTGGGTACGATCGGCCCGACCGGCGGATCACTTCCGTGCGGTGCACCGCGCTGCCCGCGCGCGGTGCGGACAGCCGGCCCCGGTCACAACTCGGCCCGTGATCTCGGTCAAGTTACTGATGCGCCGAATACCCGTCCCGGTCGAGGGTGAGAACCATCGACCTCGCCCGACAGAATGGATGACGCTCATGAGCGGCGAAGATCACGGCGTCCGCACCCGGCGGACCGCTCCAGGCCTGCCGGTGCTCTCCATGGATGTCCGGCGGATGCTGGACATCCACGCGTGGCAGCCGGTCAGGACGAGCTTCTCCTACGACCCGGACGCGCCGCTGACCGTGACCGTGCAGTTCGCCGTCGACGGCGGTCCGCGCGTCACCTGGCGCATCGGCCGGGACCTGCTGTACCAGGGCCTGTTCTCGCCGAGCGGCCTCGACGACGTCCGGATCAGGCCCGCGCACCTCGAGAACCGGGGGACGGCGTTCCTGCGGCTGGCCTCGCGGGACATGGCCGCCCTGTTCGAGCTGCCGGTCCCGCCTCTGGAGGCGTGGCTGGAGCACACGTACGAGCTCGTGCCCGCAGGGAAGGAGACGGACCGGCTCGGCTGGGACGACTTCGTCGCCAACGTGCTCGACACCTCACATTCGTCACCGTCTTGACCAGTGATGGGTGTGATGGCAGGCTTGTCGCATCAGGACACGTGGAACAACCCACACCTGATGACCGGAGGTCGACATGGGAACGAACAAGACCCTCGACGACGCCGCCGCGGCCCGCCGGGCCCGTTTCGGCACACTGCCCGCCCGCATCGCCTTCACCGACATGGTCGAGGAGACGTCGGCCGCGCCGAAGGCAACGGATTCCTACGACCCCGAGGCCCAGTGGAAGGACTTCAACTGCCTCGCACGGGACCTGGGGTTGTGACTCCCGCCTTCTGACCGATCGCGGCGTTCCTCCATACGAGGCCCCGCCCCCGCAGCCATCGGGGGCGGGGCTTCGTATGTTTCTCGCGCCCACCCGTCACGGTGGTCCCGGGAGCGTGTGACTTTCCCGTATGCGCCGACGCTCGTACGATTGCCCTGGACGCACACCTGGCGACAGGATCCGCGTCGCACCGCCGGCCCGGGTGGGCCGGCCCGATACCATGCGCAGCAACATTCGTTTCGAGGGAGTGAACGGTGTGAACCGCCAATCATCCGCCGCACTCCGGTCGCGGTACTTCGATCAAGCCGCGTCGGACCTGGAGGAGAACCGCCGTCTGCAGCGGACTCTGGCAGAGAAGATCAAGGTGCTGGAGCAGGAGGAGGTCCTCCTGGTCGACATCCTGAGCCTCGCGGAGAAGTACGAGGCGTTCTCGGACCCCTCACGTCTGCCCGAGCAGACGCAGGACGAACACACTCCCGCGCCGGAGGAAACCGGCGGCGCGCGGGCCGGCGGGCGGGCGCAGCCGCGTCAGCCCCTGCTCGGGGAGCTGTTGAGCGAGCTGCTGAGCCGCAGCGACGAGCCGCGGCCGGCGAAGGAGCTGCGCGAGGAGCTGATGCGCGAGCACCCCGACCGGACCCCGACGCCGCAGGTCGTCCGCAACACGCTGGAGGCGCTGGTCGCCAAGGGCCGGATCCGGCGGCACAAGGAGCAGCGGTCGGTGATGTACACGCTCACCGAGCCGGCGAGGTAGCACCCCGCGGGCCGGGCGGCCGCCCGCGTACACACATGTGGCACTTCCTCCCTGACGCGGGGAGGAGGTGCCATTTGCGTACGCCTTCGATTTCGTCACCGGTTTGACTGGTTACTCACTCTTCTGTCAGAGTCGTCACCAGTCAGAACAGTCACGTCAGATGTGAGGATGTCCCATGGCAGTCGTGCGTTTCCACCTCGTCTCCCGGCTCACACCGGAGGGCGTCCTCAAGGTGCTCGCCGACTTCGGTCCCGCCCGGGCGCAGACCTGGCCCACCATCGACGCCGAGCACTTCACGGTCCACGAGCTCGGTGACACCTGGGCGGAGGTGACCGAGGGGACCGAAGCCGCCTGGGAGCGCGCCCGCTACCAGTGGGACGACTCGGCACAGCGGGTCGTCATCACCACCCTCGACTCCAAGCTCTTCGGCGCGGGCGGCGGCTGGATCTTCACCATGACGCCCGAGGGCGACGGCACCCGCGTCGACGTCGAACTGACCCGGACGCCGGGCGACGTCAAGGGCAAGCTTTTGGCGGCCCTGCTCCCGCTCGTCGGGCCGTCTTCCCTCCGCAAGTCCTTCCGGATACCGCTGCAGGCCGCGTGAGGCAGCCCGTCCACGCGTGCCGCCGCCCGGCGGCAGCGCGCTCGGCCATCTGCTTGCTGGTCAGACCGGACGCCGCCGATTGAGGGCCGAGCAGCCCACGCCGGCCTCGCCCCGGACAGGTGAGGCATTCGACCCGCCGGCGACAGGTGAGGACATGACACTTCCAACGACCGGAACCCGCCCCGCCGAGGACGCCGCCCCGCTCGCGGGTACGGAGCACGCGCCCCACGGGGACGGAATTCCCCAGGACCCGGCGACGCTGATCTCATGGTGGACAAGGACCGCGGTCACATCGGGCTACGGCCCGACGATCTGGGCCTTTGTGTGAAAATGACAGCAAACACGCGAAAGACGGTGACGTGATGAGCAGCGGCAAGAAGAAGGCCTTGCTGGCGGGCGGTTGCTTCTGGGGCATGGAGGAGCTGTTCCGGCGGCAGCCCGGCGTCGTGGACACGAGGGTCGGATACAGCGGCGGCGAGATCGCTGACCCGACCTACCGGCGCCACGACGGACACGCCGAGTCGATCGAGATCACCTACGACCCCGCCCTGACCGACTACCGCACGATCCTGGAGTTCTTCTTCCAGATCCACAACCCGAGCACGAAGGACCGGCAGGGCAACGACATCGGCAGCAGCTACCGCTCGGCGATCTTCTACGTCGACGACGAGCAGCAGGCCGTCGCCGAGGACACGATCAAGGACGTCGACGCGTCCGGCCTGTGGCCGGGGCCCGTGGTGACCGAGGTGGTGCCCGCCGGGCCGTTCTGGGAGGCCGAGCCCGAGCACCAGGACTACCTCCAGCGCTACCCCGACGGCTACACCTGCCACTTCCCGCGCCCCAACTGGCGCCTGCCCAAGCGCACGCAGGCCTGACGGCCCGACCCCGCTCGCCGCCGGGGGGCACGCCCCCCGGCACGCGGCCCGGCACCGGCCGCACCCATGCATTGCCTTCCCTCCCTTTCCGCGCCGACAAGACGGCCGCGATTTCCGTTCGTACCGAACGACGGACCGTCAACTGACTGATGCGACGCGCGACGACACCGGCAAAAGTGAGGGCACCACTTCTACTCCGAAGCACATGTGTAATCACCGTACCGACAGGTGACTCGATGTGGGTTTCTGTCACCACACACATATCTGGAGGGGGACCCTTATACCCAAAAACAACTCCGCGGCCACCGGACCGAACCGACGACGCGGAACCATCGCCGTGGCATCGGCACTCGCCGCAGGCATCGCGCTCACGACCTTCGCCGTCACCGACGTCGCCGGCGCCACCACGGGAAAGAGCCCGGCCAAGCCCACCGTCGTGCTCGAGCACGCACTCCTCCAGCTGGAACGACGTGATCTCACGCCTGCGCGCCGACGGCTACCCGGTCCTCGCCGCCGCCAACACGCTGCGCGGCCCGGCCGGGGACGCCGCGGCCCTGCGTACGGTCCTCGACCACGTCCAAGGGCCCAAGATCCTCGTCGGCCACTCCTACGGAGGCTCCGTCATCAGCACGGCCGCCGCGGGTGACGAGCAGGTCAAGGCCCTCGTCTACGTGGCCGCGTTCCTCCCCGCCCCCGGTGAGACCGCCCTGGAGCTCACCGACAAGTACCCCGGCTCCACCCTGCCCGACGCCCTCGACCCCGTCACGACCACCGCCCCCGACGGCACCACCGGAACGGACCTCTACATCCAGCAGGACAAGTTCCGCCACCAGTTCGCCGCGGACGTCCCCCGTGACCGGGCCGAACTCGCGGCCGTCACCCAGCGGCCCATCGCCCGGGCCGCACTGGAGGAGAAGGCCACCACCGCGGCCTGGAAGGCCATCCCCAGCTGGGGCATCGTCACCACCCGGGACCTCAACATCCCCGCCGCCGTCCAGCGGTTCATGGCGGCCCGCGCCCACGCCCGCGTCACCGAGGTCGCCGCCTCCCACTCCGTGGCCGTCTCCCATCCGGACCTAGTCACCCGCGTCATCGAAGAGGCCGCGAGGGCGACCCGCACGCACTGATCCGAGCCACCAACCACCCCGGAACGAAAGCGAGACCACTGCCATGGACCTGAAACTCGAAGTCGTCGTCCTCCCCGTCTCCGACGTCGACAGGGCCCGGGACTTCTACACCGAGCAGCTCGGCTTCCGCCTCGACGCCGACTTCCCCGTGCACGACGGATACCGGGTCGTCCAGGTGACCCCGCCCGGCTCGGCCTGCTCGGTCATCCTCGGCGACGGCGTCAGCGACGCCCGGCCGGGCTCGGTGCAGGGCCTGCACCTGATCGTCTCCGACATCGAGGAGGCACGCCGGGAACTCGCCGACCGGGGCCTCGACATCAGCGCCCCCTTCCACGACACCACCGGGATCTTCCACCAGGCCGGTGGGGCGGGCCGGGTCGCCGGAGCGCACCCGGAGCGCGCCAGCTACGGCTCCTTCGCCTCGTTCACCGACCCCGACGGCAACGGCTGGGTCCTCCAGGAGATCACCGAGCGCCTGCCCGGCCGCTGACCGATGGCGTCCTGCGCCCGGGGGACGGTTCGGGTACCTCCGTTCGTTCCCCGGGCGCCCGCCTTTCACCACTATCAATTCCAGGAGCATCCGTGCCGAGTACAGACACCCGCACCTACGACGTCGTGGTCATCGGAGCCGGCCCGGTCGGTGAGAACGTCGCCGACCGTACCGTCGCCGCAGGTCTGAGCACCGTGATCGTGGAGAACGAGCTCGCCGGCGGCGAATGCTCGTACTGGGCCTGCGAGCCCAGCAAGGCGCTGCTGCGGCCCGTCCTGCTGCGCGCCGACGCCGCCAGGGTGCCGGGGCTGAACCCGGCGGTCGCCGGGCCGCTGGACGCGCGGGCGGTGCTGGCGCACCGCGACGCCATGGTCGACAACTGGAGCGACGCGGGCCAGGTCGCGTGGCTGAAGTCGGCCGGTATCGAGCTGGTACGCGGGCACGGACGGCTCGACGGCCCCCGCCGGGTCAGCGTGCAGACGCCCGACGGCGCCACCGTCCTGCTCGAGGCCCGCCACGCCGTGGCCGTGTGCACCGGCAGCGGGGCCGCGCTGCCGGACCTGCCCGGGCTCGAGGCGCTGCGCCCGTGGACCAGCCGGGAGGCCACCAGCGCCAAGGCCGTGCCCGGGCGGCTGGTCGTCGTGGGCGGGGGCGTGGTCGCCACCGAGATGGCCACCGCCTGGCAGGCCCTGGGCAGCCACGTCACGCTCGTCGCCCGCGGGAGCCGGCTGCTGGCCCGCATGGAGCCCTTCGCCGGTGAACTCGTCGCCGAGCGGCTGCGGGAGGCCGGCGCCGACCTGCGCTTCGACGCCACCGTGGTCGCCGCGTCCCGCGACCCGCAGGGCGAGGTGCGCGTCACGCTCTCCGACGGCTCCCGACTCACCGCCGACGAGATCCTGTTCGCCACCGGCCGCGCCCCCCGTACCGCCGACATCGGCCTGGAGACCGTCGGCCTCACCCCCGGCAGCTGGCTCGACGTCGACGACTCCCTCACCGTCGACATGACCGACGGCCCCTGGCTCTACGCGGTCGGCGACGTCAACCACCGCGCCCTGCTCACCCACCAGGGCAAGTACCAGGCCCGTATCGCGGGCGCCGTCATCGCGGCCCGGGCCCAGGGCACACCCCAGGACACCGCCGCCTGGAGCGCCCACCGCGCCACCGCGGACAACGACGCCGTCCCGCAGGTCGTCTTCACCGACCCCGAGATCGCCGCCGTCGGTCTGACCACCGTCGAGGCGGAGCGCACCGGGCGGCGCGTCGATGTCGTCGACTACGAGATCGGCCGGGTCGCCGGCGCCGTCCAGCACCACCCCGGCTATCGCGGCACGGCCCGGATGCTGGTGGATCCCGAGCGGCGGACGGTCGTGGGCGTCACCTTCGCGGGGCCGGGCGTCGCGGAGCTCCTGCAGTCCGCCACCATCGCCGTCGCCGGCGAAGTCCCCGTCGACCGGCTCTGGCACGCGGTCCCGCCGTTCCCCACGATCAGTGAGATCTGGCTGCGTCTGCTGGAGACCTACCGGGGTTGAAAAGCGTCCGGCCGGGCACGGGGGCGCCCCTGTGCCCGGCTCGTGCGTGTCAGCCCGCGTACTCGAGGCGGAGCCGGGTCAGTCTGGTGCCGGCGATGCGCCAGACGCCGTCCACCTTGCGGTACGTGTCGTGGTAGTGGCCGAAGCCGTGCATACGGGAGAACGGGGCCTCGGGGTGTGCCGAGCGGTCGTGGAAGACGAGATCTTCCATGGCCCACACACCGGTGGCCGTGGAGTCGGACGTGAACTCGATCTCGTACGAGAACAGATGGTGGACGGGCTGCCCCGCCCCCACCCGGCCGCCGACGACCCGGGCGAAGTCCGCCGCCGCCACCTGGTTGGCCAGGCTGCCGTCCACGTCGTGGAAGCTCATCACGGCGTCGTCGGTGAACAGTTCGCCGACCGCCTCCCACTGCTTGAGGTCCGCGAAGCGGACGTAGCGGGCCTTGAGTTCACGGATCTGATCGAGGTCGGAGCGCGGGGGGAGAGTCATGAGCGTGATCCTTTGCTTGCGTGTTCTCGGCGGGGATCACCGAGTGGGTTCGGCGGGGACCAGTCCGGTGTCGCGCCGGCCGGGGACCCGGACCTCGCCGGTCGTGCCGGCGGGGATGAGCAGGCAGGAGACGAGGCCCGCCGCGACGGCCAGTACGGCGAACGCCGCGTGTAGCCGCCTTCGCCGGGCGCTCCGGTGCCGGTGGTGCCGGAGGCGAGGATCCCGGGGCCCGCGGTCCCGGTGCGCGGGACGTACGCCAGCCCTGGAGCACGCGCCCGAGGACCAGCAGGGGCAGGCCCGACGCCAGCGTGCCGACGACGCTTCCCGCCGTCAGACACAGCATGACGGCGACCAGCACCCAGCTCACCCCGAGCTGGTCCGTACCCACATGGCCGCGGACACCGACAGGACGACCCAGCACAGCACCGGTGCGGCGGGAGCCACGCAGAATGGACTTCACAGTCCAACCATGTGACGCAAAAATAGGACTGCCAAGTCCAATCTTGCCTCGGTCGGGCCACCGCCCTGCCGCCGGGCACAAAACCAGCCCCCCTTGAGTCCCGCATTCACTGTCATGTAGACAGCGTCTGCAACAGGCTTGATCGCAGACACAACATCACCGGCCGGTCCGGCATCGACGCCGGACCGGCCGCGAGCGAACGAGGAACAGCCGTGGAACCCAGCACTGCCGTCAGCGAATTCGCCACACCGATCGACGAGCGCTACTTCGAGGACTACACCGCCGGAGCACGCTACGAGTTCGGGAGCGTCACGGTGACCGAGGAGGAGATCGTCGGTTTCGCCGTCCAATACGACCCGCAGACCTTCCACGCCGACCCGGTCGAGGCCAAGAACGGTCCCTTCGGGGGCCTGATCGCCAGCGGCTGGCACACGACCGCGCTGATGATGCGGCTGTTCGCCGAGCACTACCTGTCGACCGTGGCCAGCCTGGGAAGCCCCGGAGTCGACGAACTGCGCTGGCTCAAGCCCGTACGCCCCGGCGACCGCCTGCGCCTTCGGCTCCACACGCTCGACACCCGGCGCTCGCGCTCCGACCCCGGCCGCGGCATCGTCCGCACCCTCGCCGAACTCGTCGACCGGGCCGGTGACCCGGTACTACGGGTGACGGTGATCAACCTCCTGCGGACCCGGAGCGCCTGACTCCCCGCAGTAATCCGGGACGGTTCGGGCCACCGTCGCGGCTGCAGTGCGCCCGTCCTCCTGACGGTGGCGATGTCGCACGGCCTCATCCACATGGCCGGGACGGTGAGCGGCGACGTCGTGGGCGGCCCGGACGAAGGCGGCGACGGCCGGGGATCGCGAGGTCTCCGGCCAGGCGACCACGACCGCGCTGGGGCTGAGGCCGCTGACCGGCCGGTACGCGATGTCCGGGCGCTGGTAGCGCTCGGTCGTGGAGAGCGACAGGAACGCCACCGCCTGGCCCAGCGCGACCACCTCCAGGAGCTGCTCGACGCCGGCCACGAGCGGCCCCTCGGGAGCGCCGGCCGGCGCCGGGCCCGACTCGGCTCCGTCGCGTCCCGTGTAGTAGGCGACGGCGGAAGGGGCAGCCCCCTTCCAGCGCGGGATCGATTCGCCCTCGAGGTCGGTCAGCCGCAGCTGCCGGCGTCCGGCCAGCCGGTGCGCGGCCGGGAGAACGGCCAGCCGCGGCTCGACCATCAGCGTCTCGGAATCCAGCCCCCGACCGTCGAACGGGCTGCGCAGCAGCGCCACATCGGCACGCCCGTCCCGCAGCATCGCGACCGGCTCCCCACTGCCGCCGACGACGACCTCGGGCGGCGGCAGCTGCGAACCTCTTCCCCGGTACGCAACGAGGATCTCCCGCAGCAGCCCGCCGTCGCCGCCCGGCTTGACCGCCACAACGAGCCGGGGCGTCGGCCGACCGGCCCGGCTCGCACGCCGGCCCGCCGCGTGCACCGCGTCGACCGCGACCCGGGCCTGCTCGAGCAGCACCTGACCGGCGGCGGTCAGGCGCACCTGACGGGTGGTGCGCTCCAGCAGGCGCACGCCGAGCCGGGACTCCATCCGGGCGATCGCCTTGGACAGCGGAGGCTGCGCCATCCCCAGGCGCTGCGCGGCCCGGCTGAAGTTCAGCTCCTCGGCGACCGCGACGAAGTACCGCAGCTCCCGTACTTCCAGCTCACTCATACCCGGGGACTATAGATCCAGAGTCTTTTGGTCTTTCCCCGCGGCCCACGGGCGAGGAGAGGCTGAGGTCCATGACCACATCACAGAAGACCGCTCTGATCACCGGCGCCAACAAGGGCATCGGCAAGGAAACGGCACGCGGGCTCGCGGCCCTCGGCATCACCGTGCTGATCGGCGCCCGCAACCCCGAGCGCGGCGAGGCGGCGGCCGAGGAGCTCCGCGCCGACGGCGCCGACGTACGGTTCGTGCCGCTGGACGTCACCGACGAGACCTCGGTCCGGGCCGCCGCCGAGCACATCGACGCCACGTTCGGCCGCCTCGACATCCTCGTCAACAACGCCGCGATCGCCACCGGACAGCACATCCCGAGCGAAACCCCCGCCGCCACCGTCCGACAGGTCTACGAAACGAACGTGTTCGGCGTCATCGCGGTAACCCACGCCATGCTCCCCCTGCTACGCCGCTCCCCCGCCGCCCGCATCGTCAACATGTCCAGTGAACTGGGCTCTCTCACACACCTGGCCGACCCCACCGGCCCGTGGACCGCCTACTCCTCGGTCCTCCTCCCCTACTGCACCTCGAAGACCGCGCTGAACGCGATCACCGTCCTCTACGCCAACGAACTGCGCAGCGAAGGAATCCTGGTCAACGCCGTGAGCCCCGGCTACTGCGCGACCGACCTCAACCGCCACACCGGCATACGCACGGCACGGGAGGGCGCGGCCACCGCGGTGGACCTGGCGACCGCGGGCGACGACGGCCCGACGGGCGCCTTTCTGACCGAGACCGGGCCGATCCCCTGGTGAGATCGCCCCGCGCCGTCTCCACGCGAGACCGGCAGGCCAGGACGTCTCCCGGGCCTGCCGGTGCCTACTCGTGGCTGCCGTGGCGCCGCGTGGTGATCCCCATGCCGTGTCCATGATCCTGAACAAGACCGGTCACGGAGTCGAGGCCCGTTCCCGGTCCCGGCGCGGTGCACACCGGCGACCGCGCCCGGTGGTTCAGTCCGTGACGGTGTCGAGCCAGCCGGTCAGCAGACGGTTGACCTCCTCGGGGCGTTCCTGCTGGATCCAGTGGCCGCAGCCCTCCACGAGGTGGGAGGCGGTCAGGCCGGGGAGGGTGGCGGGGAAGGCGTCGATGGCATCCGACAGCCAGGTGGTGGAGGCGTCCAGGGTGCCGCCGGCGAACAGGGACGGCTGCCTGATCGGGGCTCCGCGGTACGGGGCGAGGTCTTCCCAGTCGCGGTCCATGTTGCGGTAGCGGTTGAGGGCGCCGGTCAGCCCCGTACGCTCGAACTCTCCGGCGTAGACGTCGAGATCGTCCTCGGTCAGCCAGCCTGGGAGGACGCCCGCGGGAAAACGGTCGCGCAGCCGGCCGCCGCGGGCGACGAAGTGCGGGTCGGGCTCGCCCCGGGCGAGCATGGTGTCGGCGGACAGGGCGGCGTAGAAGCCGGCGAGCCAGCCCCGTACGTCGGGCTCGATCTCCCGCTCGGCGCGGCCGGGCTCCTGGAAGTAGGAGACGTAGAACTCCTCCCCGGGTCCGCCGATCCCGCCGAAGACGTCGGTGGGGCGGGGTCCGCCGGGCGGCGCGTACGGGACGCTCAGCAGGGCGACGGCGCGGAAGACCCCGGGGTGGAGCAGGGCGGAGGCGGCGGCGATGTTGGAGCCCCAGTCGTGGCCGACGACCACCGCGTTCTCCTCGCCGAGGGCGTGCACGACGGCGACGTTGTCCTCCACCAGGTCCAGCATCCGGTAGGCGTCGGTCTTTGCGGGCTTGGACGAGCGTCCGTAGCCGCGTACGTCGATGGCCGCCGCGCGGTAGCCGGCCGCGGCGAGGGCGGGGAGCTGGCGCCGCCAGGAGTACCAGGACTCGGGAAAGCCGTGCACGAGCAGGACCAGGGGGCCGGTGCCCTGCTCGACCAGGTGCAGGCGCCCGGCCGGTGCCTCGACGGTGCGGTGGCGGAGTACGGCGGACGGCTCGGGCTGCATAGGGCTTCTCCTCGGTTCGCGGGTGGACGCGGGGTACGCGTCGATCATGCGACGCGGAGACCGTCCACCGCGATTGCCGTTGCCACTCTGGCAAACTCGCAGGACAGGATGATGGAGCGGCACGTCCGGAAGGGGCCTGAGCGGATGACGGGCGACGACGTGGCCGGCACGCTGGCGGCAATGGGGCCCCGGTTGCGGGCCGCGCGCGAACATCGGGGCGCCACGCTCACCGGCGTCGGCCGCGCGACCGGCATCTCGCCGAGCACGCTGTCGCGGATCGAGACCGGCCGGCGCAGGCCCACCCTGGAAGTGGTGCTGCAACTGGCGAAGGAGTACGAGGTCTCCCTGGACGAGCTGGCCGGCATCGCCCCCGCCGCCGAGCCCCGTACCTCCGCGCTCCAGCGCTTCGGCGACGACAAGGCGGTGCTGCCGCTGACCCGGTACGTCGGGGGCCTGCACGCCCACAAACACGTCCTGCCCGCCGTCCAGGAGCCGCCCGCGCGACCCCGGCAGGTCTCCCACGACGGCTGGGAATGGCTGTGCGTCCTGTACGGGCGGCTGTGGCTCGCCCTCGGCGACCAGGACCTCGTCCTGAACGCCGGGGACGTCGCCGAGTTCGACACCCGCACTCCCCACGCGGTCGCGAACGCCGGCCCCGGCAGCCCGGTCGAGTACCTGATCATGTTCGGCCCGCAGGGAGAACGCCTGCGGCCACGCACCCCGCCCGCCCCCAGGGCCCGGTAGGGGCGGATCGGGCGGCGCGTCACCGTGCCAAGGGAGGATCCCGCCTTGCGGCCACCAACGACCTGGTCTGCGGGTCGACGCGGTACTCGGCCTCGGCCGCCAGCGGGGCGGCGCCGTCCTGCGTCCCCCGCACGATGGCGTCCAGCTCCTGACGCAGACCCGCGTCGAGACCTCCTCTGCTCCAGTACCACCGGCAGAGCCGCGGTACCGCGCCGCCGTCGGTGTCGTACCAGAAGAAGTCGGCCGGGTGGGCGAAATGAGCATGAGCACCCAGAACGTTGAATTCGGAAAAACCCCGCGGAGGACACCCCACGACATATCGGTCGAGGGGCACACCGTGGCATTCCAGCGAGAGGGCGCGCAATTCCGCGTAAAGCCACCGCGGATAGGTGAACGGCGGCTGCTGCATGAAGTCGAAGGCGACGGGCCGCCCGAGGAATGCCTCCGTGGACGCGAGCCAGGGGCGGTGCCGGCCCAGTGCGGTGACCGGGCGGCGGACGATCCACGGACGCCCGTCGGTGAGGAGGGACGCGGGGGTGACGGGCCGGGTGAAGATGACGTCCGAGTCGACGTGGCAGATGAGCGCGCAGTCGGTGAGGTCGTCCGCGTACAGCTTGGTCACCTGCTGGCCGAGGTAGTCGTCGCGGTAGTCCGGGCAGACCTCCACGCGTACGTCGCCCCCGGCGGCGCGGCGCACGGCGGGCGATCCGGTTCGCGGCGTGACCACCACCACCTCCGCGAAGCCGTGGCACCACTTCCGTACGGCGGCGAGGGCGTACCGCAACCAGGTGACATCCCGGTGGTAGGTGCGGATGAGCAGGCAGGTCGCGTCTGTAGGGTCGTGGGCGTGGACGAGGCCATCCCCGCCTTCTGGTGCCGGGCGCCCAGCCAGGGCAATGTCGGCGACCGGCTCACCCCCTGGCTGGCCCGGCGGATCCGCGGCGTGCCGGCGCGCTGGGTCCCGCCCCACCGTCCCGGACGCAAGCACTTCGTGACCGGAAGCGTCATCGGCCTGGCCGGTCCCGGCGCCGTCGTGTGGGGCGCCGGTGTGATGTACGCCGGGGAGGCCGTCGATCCGCGAGCCGAGCTGGTGGCCGTCAGGGGGCCGCTCACCCGTGAGGCCGCCTTGCGCTGCGGTGCGGTCTGCCCCCCGGTGTACGGCGACCCCGCGCTTCTCGTCCCCCGCTTCCTGCCCCGCCCCGCCGGTCCGGGTCCGGGGCCGCCCGCCCTCGTGCCGCACTTCGCCGACAAGGCTCGGGCCCGGGGCGGTGTCCCCGACGGCTGGCGGTTCGTCGACGTCCAGCAGCCCGTGGAGGACTTCGTCGACCGGCTGGTGGGCGCCCGCCTGGTCGCGTCCTCCAGCCTCCACGGCATCATCCTGGCCCACGCCTACGGGATCCCCGCGGTCTGGATCAGCTACGGCGACCTGCCTGCCGGCGACGGAACCAAGTTCCACGACTACTTCCTCTCCGTCGGCGTCCCTGTTCCCCCGCCGTATCCGGTCCGTCCCGCCGGCACCGGCCCGGACACGTCCGTACTCGCCGACTTCGCGACCCTGCCCGAACGGCTTCCCGACCTCGACCTGCTCCTGGAGAGGTGCCCCTTCCGATGAACGACCAGGCGCTCCGGCGCGTTCTGGCAGGCATCCGGGACGCGAACTACCACCGCCCCGGCATCCGCTGTCTGCGCCTGTTCCGGGCGGACGCCGAAACGCTCGGACGCCTGCTGGCCGACGTGTCGCTGCTGCGTACCCTTCAGCGCCCGTCGATGCCCGCGGCACCCGGGCACGTGACCGCGTGGACGCGGCCCCGGGGCCGCGTCGAGCAGTTCAGTCTCCTCAACGCGTCCGGCCGGAGCGACGACTTCTCCCGGGACCACGACGGGTCCTGCTTCGGGAAGCGGTTCCACCACGCGGAGCGCCTGCGCGCGCTGGCCGCGTTCACCGCGGGCCTGCCCCACCTGGTCAACTTCCGGGTCAACGTGCTGGGCGACGGCGCCGCGCTCCCCCCGCACGAGGAACACAGCGTGATCCGCTCGCGGGACGGGTCGGTGGGTGTACGGGCCCGCTTCCATCTGCCCCTGGTCACGCATCCGGCGGCGACGCTGCTGCTCGACGGTGACCTGCACCATCTGGAAGCCGGGTCGGTGTACCTGGTCAATCACGGCTGCGTCCACGCGGCGGAGAACGGCGGTCCGCGCGAGCGCGTCCACCTCGTGTGGGACATGCTGCTGACGGCCGAGGCCTGCGACGTGATGTTCGGGCAGGGGCCGGTGCCCCCCGGCTTCACGCGCGTCCACGCTGTCGTACGGCCGGTCGGCAGCCGCCCGGTGCGGCACTGGGCGCGCATCGCTCCCCAGGTCCGCGAGGCGGACGCCGGCGATGTCGGATTCCTGGAGGCGCAGTAGCCGGGTCCGCATCCGGCCGCCCTCAGTACAGGGTCCTGCGGAAGTCCGCCGGGACGTAGTGGAAGAGCATCGAGGTGTGGGTGCCGCGGTCCGGAAGCGGCGGACGGCCGTGCGGGACCGTCGTGCCCCGGAAGAGCACCGCCTCGCCGGGCTGCTCGACGACGGACACGGTGCCTTGTGCGGTGTCCAGGTGCAGGGGCCAGCCGTCCTCGATGCCGGGGCCCGACTCGCCGAGCAGCAACGAGACGGTGTACTCGCACTGTTCACGGTCCACGTGCCGGTCCAGAACCGCTCCCCCGCGGTACGCGGAGACGTACGAGTACGAGGGTCGTACGGGCCGCCCCGCCAGGCGGCCCACGAGGGAGCGGAACTGGTGGTGGAAGAAGCGGGACAGGGACTCGTTGTACCACCCGTAACGCCCGGCCACCTGAGCGTCCCCGAGCGGCCATGAGCCGGTCGCGATGAGCCGCTCGTAGTAGTCGAGCAGCCCCGCGCGCTGCGCGGGATGGATCATGCGGCCGATCCGGCACACGTCCGTGCGGGTGAAGTCCCCGGCGGCGCCGGTCCACCGGGCCTCGGCGTCGGCGGCCCGCTCGGCGCGTGTCCGGGGCGAGCCCGTCGCTCCGGCGGCGGCCAGTGCGGTCCGCAGCCGCTGGGGCAGCTCCGCGGGAAGCGGGCGGCCCGGTACGAGGGCGCGCAGTGTCCAGAAGTCCTCGAAGCGCACCCAGAAGGGGGCGAGTGCTCCCGTACCCGGGTCCTCGGTCCACAGGATCGGGTGGTCCGGCAGGAACCGGTCCCTGAACCGGGTGCGGCGCGCCAGACCCAGCGGGACGGTGATGCCGGTCTGGAGTACTGCCGCCGGGTCGAACTCGGTGCCGTCCTGCGCCGGCGCCTCGTCAACGGCTTCGTGGAGCCAGCACGCGAAGGAGGGACGGCCACGGGTATGTCGGTCGGGGGGAGGCACTGCGCCGGGTCCTTTCCGCGGGAGCCGCCGGTCCGTGAGCACCTCGTGGACTGCCGCCGGGTCGAATCCGGGGGTGCGGCGCCATTTGCCGGGGGACGGCGGGGTGATGGTGGTGGCGGAGAGCGGCAGGTCCACCGGGTGCGGGGAAGGGGGCAGGCCGAGGGCTGTCTCCAGGCGCCGGATCGTCCGGGCCGGTGCGGTCCGCAGCTCCGCGTAGTCCACGTCGAGCCAGCGGTGCGCCGGCACCAGGCCGTAGGCCTCCTGGATCGCCTCCTGGGCGGCCGACCACTGACGGGCCGCCACCCGCGACAGGTCGTCGTGGGCCCAGGCCCGCCAGCCCGGGGGCAGCAGCAGGTGCCAGGCGCCACGGGGCCAGCCGGGCAGTTGCGGGATGTTGACGAAGCCGGGGTGGTCCCAGGCGCGCACCATGCTCGCCACCGTGTCGAGGGGGTCACGGTGCAGGCGCACGATCGTGGCGTCCGGGAACAGGCGCAGCAGGAAGGGCAGGCGCAGGGAGTTCTCGGGGGTCTTCTCCAGCAGGCGCGGGCAGGCGATGCGGGCCTCGGTGAGCAGACCTGCGTCCCGCAGCCCGGCGAGCAGACCCGCACGCACCGCCGCCCCGTACACCTGCGCCTGATCCGCGCCCAGCGCGTGCGAGGTGTATCCGCCCGCCGCCGGATGCAACGCCGGCACCCCTTCGATCTCCCCTTCGCTCTCCCCGCCGAGGGACCAGAGGCCCGGGTTCCGCGCCAGCGCGTCGAACAGCGCGGTGCTGCCCGAGCGCGGGGGCGAGACGATGACGACGGGCGCCGTCAGGGAGGCCGGGGGGACGGCGCGTACCGTCTCCGTCCGCAGCGGTCCCAGACGGCGCAGGGCGCTGTCCGCCTCCGGGGTGAAGTCCGCGGCGGCCGCGGCGGAGGCGAAGAGGTACCGGGCGCGCACCCCGCCGGCTTCGGGGGCCACGGCGCGGGCCAGCAGTCCCGGCGCGGGAGGGAACGGCGCGTGGTGCACCGTCCGGGCCGCCCGCCGCGCCGCGTCCGGCGGGAGTGCGGCGCGGCCCGTGACGGTCCAGGCGACCGCGCCGTTCACTGCCGGTGGATCCAGCCGGTGACGCTGAAGCGGCTGTCGGCGAACGCCTTGCTGGGCACCCGGACCGGGAGCACCTCGTGATCGTGGCGGCTCGGGAAGAACATCGCGAGGTTCGCGCGCGGCACGATCGTCTGACTGCGGTCGGTGGGAACCAGTCGTCCGTCCTCCGGCACGGTCTCGAAGACGCGCAGTTCGCCGCCGGAGTACCGGCGGGGCTCGGGCGAGAGGAAGTAGACGAAGGTGAGTTCGCGGGTGTCCCCGTCCTCGCTGTCGCGGTGCAGGCCGAAGAAGTCACGGTCGCCGTTGGCCGTCAGCTGCAGTTCGATACGGCCCAGGGGGAACGCCGCGTGGTTCAGGCGGGACCGGACGGCCTCGAGGTGTTCCTTGATGCGTTCGGTGAGGAGCCGCTCGAAGTGGCCGAGGTCGTCGAGCACCAGCGTGCTGCGTACGCGTTCGTCGACCACCGCCTTGTCGTTCCCGGGCTGCCGCACCGAGGCGGGTGAGAAGTCCGCCTTCTTGTCCTGGGCGTACTGGAGCAGTTCGTCGTGCTCGGCCTGGGTGAGGAACTCCCGGATTCCCTGCGCCACCTCCTCGACGGCGTCCCGCTCGAACCGGCCGGTGCCGGTCGGTACCCCGGCGGGCTTGCTGTAGTGGCCGCCGCGTACGAGGCGGGCGATCTCGGACGCGGCGAGGAGGCGTTGCGCCGTCGACTCGGCGCGGGACCCCAGGTGGATGGTCCCGTGGAAGGAGGCGTTTCGTTCGAACATGTCGTCGTCGAGGGCGCCCGCGAGCACATCGACGGTGTCGGAACGGTCGAGACCGAGGCTCGTCAGCAGCCCGGAGGCGGGCGCCCGGTAGGTGAGATAGCGCGCGGCCTCGGTGAGGAAGACGTCCTCCGAACGCTCGAAGCCGACCCGGCGCAACACCGCGTCCGCCAGCCGCGACTCCTCGGCCAGGAGGTAGTGCACCTCGGCGGACGGATCCACGGACAGGGTCTCGAGCGCCTCCTTGTAGAGGGCGGCGCACAGCCCCACGTTCGTCAGGTCCTCGTCGCAGACGTGGACAGGGCTCAGGCCCCAGCAGCTGTCGGCCACGAGGTGGGTCTGCAGGACGGCCACGATGGTGCGGGCACCCAGGCCCCAGGGTGGCCACGGTCTGTCGCGGACCGCGGCAAAGATCTGTGAGTCGCCGTCGTAGAAGAGCGGCAGTACGACCTCTTCCATCAGGTGTACGTCGCCCGTCCGCCGGAAGAACGCGTACAGCGCGGCCTTCGCCGTGTCACTCAGCTCGTCGAAGATCTCGATCCGCGTGCCGCTGTTGCGATCGGTGAACAAGTCGCGTCTGATGGGCTGAATCGAGTGCTGGTTCATGGGGCCTCCGGTCGGTGGCCGCGCCGATCCGCGGGCCACGGTGTCGAATCGAATGTGCGGACGAGTGGTGGTCGGGGATGAAGGACGCGTGGGTACGCCTTTCCTGCGGGTGACCTCTCCGCGCGGCGATGTCCTGCCGTGGGTCCTCGTACGGGCACCCGTCGTCACCCGCGCCCACCACGCGCGGCTGGCGGAGCTGGTCCGTGAGGGCTGCCGCTTCGCCGGCGCGACCAGTTACCTGGGTTTCCCGGGAGAGGCGTACCGCGACGAACGTGACTACGGACTTCTGTGCGAGGCGTGGCTGCACTGCTTCAGGGATCCGGACCGGTTCCTGCCGCCCGGCGGGCCGCGCGCCCTGGTGAGCGAGTCCGACTTCACCGACCCGCTGCGGGTTGATCCACACCGGGTGACGAGAACGCCGCCGCCGTCCCTCGTCGCCGACGTCGTGCATGTCTCCGGTCGGGAACCGTGGCGCCAGGAGGCCAAGAACTGGCCGCTCGCCGAACGCTGCTTGCGCCGCCTGTCCCGTCGCACGGGCCTGCGGGTCCTCGTCGTCGACGCCCCGCCCGGGGCCGGACCCGTTCCCGGAGTGCGGCTGACGGGACCGCTCCCGTGGGAGTCGCTGCTCGCCGTGCTGGCCGCGGCGCGCTGCCTCTTCGTCCCCGCCGTCCTCGACGCGTCGCCGCGTGTTCTCGCCGAGGCGCTGTGCCTGGGGGTGCCGGTGGTCGTGAACCGGCGGATCCTCGGCGGGTGGCAGTACGTCAACCCGTTCACCGGGGCCTTCTTCGACGGCGAGGACGACATCGTGGAAGCCGTGACGGGAGTGCTCGGCGGCCGGTGCCGTACGCGCAGCTGGTTCACCGCCCACCACGGCCCCCCGCGGGCCGGCGCACGGGTGCTGCGGCTGCTGCGCACCCTGGATCCGTCGTTGCCGGACCTCACTCACGTGCTGCTCACCCCGGACCCCGGCGGCGCGCACGCTCCGCGGGGGACACGTTGAGCACCAGCCTGGCCCCGCCGCACATCGGCGACCGGTGGATCCACGCGTCGGACACGGGGTGAGGTGACCAGTGCCGCCGTACGTCGATGTGCCGGAAGTAGACGGTGGCATCCGGCGGCACCCGGTGAACCGTGGTGCGTGGCCGCAGGAACGAGGGCCGCTCGTCCATCGCGACGAGTTCGCCGAGCGCCGCCCCCTCCGTCCGTGCCGCCTCCCGCGACAGCCGCTCCCGGTGCGCGAGGTACCCGTAGAACTCCGCCGTGCCGAGTACGTCGTCACCGTGCACGTACTCCGTGGTCGCGCCGTTGTAGACGCGCACCGCGCCGATCGTGGGCGCCTGGGGCGGCACGGTGTCCACGTGGAAGCCGCACCGCCGCGTGGGTGCCTCGGTGAACACGCGCACCATCACCCGGCCGATCCGCGCCGTCTCCATGACCTGGGCCAGGATCCCGGCCATGTCGTCCCGGAGCGCCGCGGAAACACCGGCCGGCGCGCCGGTGAGAGCTTCGCGCGCCCACGACGCGAAGTCGTCCAGCGAAACGGACTCGAGGGTCGTCCGCTCGACGAACAGCTCTCCCGCGACCACCGCCTGCTCCAACTCATCGAGCCAGGGCGGGCGTTCGGGCGGCCGGACGATGACCGCAGTCAGTGCGGGATCGGCGAGCAGTGCGATGTCGTCGGGCGCCCGCCCGTCCACGACACCGGACCGCGCGAGCGCCGTCATCGCACGGCCCCGCGGGCTCTCGCCCCGGCCGGGAATGCCTCGCCTTCGCTACGGAGGTTCAACACGATCGCACCGTATTGAGTACGCCGGCGGACAATGGTCGCGACAGGCAGGCGCCGCGAGCCGGAAAACCCGTTCGGCGCACCCCTCCTCGGGGTGGTGCCGACCTCAGCGCCAGACGGTCACACATTCAACCGTGCTCGGGCTCCACCGGAAGCCACAGTTCGGCGTCGGCCTCGGTCCCCTCCGGCGACAGACGGGTGCGCAGGATCTCGGGGCCGGTGCGGGTGCGGTACGGGTTCGACGGGAACCACTCGGTGAACACGTCCCGCCACAGCTCCTGGATGGCCCGCGGCGCCGGCCCGGAGGTGGTGAAGACCGCCCAGGTACCGGCCGGGACGGGCAGCGTGGTCGTGCCCTCCGGCGCGGGCGCGGAGGTGATCACGCCCTGGTGGTAGTCCAGCTCGGTGCCCTCGGCACGGCTGGGGTCCAGGTCGTCGCAGACCGCGACGATGCCGTACGGCTCCTGGTCCGACAGCTTCTCCAGACGCTCCAGAGCCCGCCGGTCGATCCCCCGCACGAAGTCGATGATCGCCTGGTTCGGACCCACGTGCACCAGCGGCACCCGGGCCTTGAACCCGACGACGGCGAAGTCCGCCCGGTCCACGACGCGGTACCGCATACTGCTCCTCCCCTCGACGGTGAGGCGGAAGGCCATCCGGGACTGGGAACTGAGCGCGGCGCCGGTCCGCCGGGCCTCACCCGGCCCCACGCCGTGCATGGCACGGAACGCCCGCGCGAAAGCCTCACCCGAGCCGTAGCCGTAGCGCACCGCGATCTCCAGCAGCGTGTCCCGCCCCGCGAGCACCTCGGCGCCCGCGAGGGTGAGCCGCCGGCGCCGTACGTACTCCGACAGCGGCGTGCCCGCGAGCGCGGAGAACATCCGGCGCAGGTGGTGCTCCGAGGTGGCCGCGACGCGCGCCAGCTCCGCCACGTCGACCGTCCGGTCGAGATGGCGCTCGATGTGCTCCATGGCCTGGTTCAGCCGCTCCAGCATGCCCGGCCTCCTTCCGCTGTACGGCCGGCCTGCCGACGATATCCGCGAGGCACGTCTACCCGGCGAGGGTGTCCCGTCCCAGGCCCCGGCGGATCGCGGTCTCCACGGGCGAGTACGCACCGTCGGCCCGCTCCAGTTCGTACGGCGCGGCCGGCATCAGCGGCGGCTGGGCCAGGAAACGCGGCCGCACCCCGTGATGTGGCTGCGCGGCGTGCACCAGGAACGGATGGCACAGGAAGACATCGCCCGGGGACCCCGTGGCAAGGGCAACCGGCCGGTGATCGGACGCCGCCACCAGATCGGGCGCGAGGGCCAGCCCGCTCGCCCCGTCCTCCCCGTACGCCTCCAGCACCTTCGGCACGTCGAGGTGTGAACCGGACCGGATCCGGGTCGGGGCGTCCGCCTCTTTGACCTCGCTGAACAGGAACAGCATCAGCAGCGCCCGGCCCCGGGAGCGCAGATTCGTGAAGTACCAGCTCTCCCCCTCCGGCAGATAGCTTCCCTCGATGTGCCAGCCCGCGTCGTCCGGCTCCTCCTCGTGCGGGAAGCGCAGCGGGAACGTCCCCAGCGAGTACCGCGGCTCCCAGCGCCCCGCGCCGACGAGCAGGTCGTACGCGTGGTGCAGGAACGGGGAATTGGGCGCGGCGGCGAACGGTCCCTGCGCCATGCCGCCCACCCAGTGCACGGGCTGCGTCCACGTCGACGGATCGTCCGGATCGCAGCCGGTCTCCCGCCACAGCAGCCGCGCGCAGTCCGCGGCCACCCGCGGGGCGACGGCGCCCTCCAGCTTCACGAAGCCGTCGCGGAGGAAACGGGATACCAAGGTCGTGTCGTCCATGCCCCCCATCGTGCGGCGACACCGCCCCCGTCCACCCGACATTCCCCGTACCGCCTTTGTCGGGTGTCAGGACGGGCACCCTCTGGTGCGGTTTGCCTTCGAGTGCGCTCGAAGCTCTAGCGTCGGCACCATGACCACGACGAAGACTTGGATCATCACCGGCGCGAGCTCCGGCCTCGGCCTGGCACTCGCCGAGGCGGCGCTCGAGGCCGGCGAGCACGTGATCGGGACCGCACGACGGGCGGACAGGTTCGACGGACTCAAGGCCCGATACGGGAACCGCCTCCTCGCCGTCGAGCACGACGTGCGCGACACGGCGGGAGCGGCGGCGGTTGTGCAGCGGGCCCTGGAGGTGTTCGGTCGCGTCGACGTACTGGTCAACAACGCCGGCGCCGGCCAGGTCGGCACCGCCGAAGAGATCACGGACGCCGCGCTGCGCGCCATGCTCGAGCAGCACCTCTTCGGCCCGGCCGCCTACGTCCGTGCCGTCCTCCCCCACCTGCGGGAGCGTCGCTCGGGCGCGATCGTACAGATGAGCAGCCAGGGCGGGCGGATGTCATTCCCCGCCGTCGGCAGCTACTCCGCCGGAAAATTCGCACTCGAGGGCTGGTCGGAAGCCCTCGCCGGCGAGGTCGCACCGTTCGGCATACGCGTCCTCATCGTCGAGCCCAGCCGCTTCCGCACCGCGTTCAACGCCGCCGACGTACTCAACACAGCACAGCAGAGCCCGGTCTACGACGAGACCACAGCCGCCGTACGCACGAACATGGCCGAGGCCGACGGCGCCCAGGAGGGCGACCCGACACGCGCCGCCCGGATAATCCGCGACATGCTCGACACCCCCGACGCCCCGCTCCGCCTCCCGCTCGGCGCCGAGGCGGTCCGCAACCTCACCCGCGTCTACCGCGGCGCGCTCGACGAGGTCGGGAAATGGGCGTCCGTGAGCGAGTCGGCGGACTTCCCGGGCATGCCGCCCGCGGTACGCGCGTTCTGACCGCCCGTACGCTCATGGCCTTGGCCACCGAAGCGCTCTGATCTCCAGATCCGACCGTTAGGAGCCACTGTGCGACCATCGCCCCGGACACTGCTCGACGACCGGAAGGGGGGCGGGCGCCCGTGACTGACGATCCGAAGGCCCGGCGTGACCTCGGTCGGGTGTTCAACGAGGTGGCGGGGCTCTACGACCGGGTCCGGCCCGGATACCCCGACGAGCTGTTCGCGGACCTCGTCGGCATCACCGGCCTGGGCGAAAGGTCGTCGGTTCTGGAGGTGGGCTGCGGCACCGGCCAGGCGACCCGCTCGCTGGCGGCGCTCGGATGCCCGGTGACCGCCGTCGAGCCGGGAGCGCAGATGGCCGCGCTCGCTCGCCGGCGGTTCGCCGCCTTCGGCAACGTCGGGATCGAGACGTCGACGTTCGAGGAGTGGGACGACCGCGGCCGGCGCTTCGACATCCTCGTGGCCGCGTCGTCGTGGCACTGGGTCGACCAGCCGACCGGCTGGCGGCGAGCGTGGGATGTGCTGCGTCCCGCGGGCTGGATGGCCCTGCTCGGCAACGTCGTTGTCCGCCGCGCGGGAGAGCCGGAGGTGTACGCCGAGACCGCCGATCTCCACGAACGGTTCTCCCCCGGAAACCCCGACTGGGGTCACCCACCCCCGGAGGACGAGGTGCGCACCACCGACCAGGGCTGGGGCCCGGTCGACGACCCCGGAGCATTGTTCGGCCCGACGATCGTACGCTGGTACCCGGCCGTTCAGTGGTTCGACGGGAACGGCTTCGCCGATCACCTCCGGTCGTTGTCGCCGTACCGGAGGCTCGACCGCGACGTCCGTGAGCCCCTGCTCGACGCGATCGCCGAGCGCATCCGCACACGGATGAACGACCGGGCGTCACGCCGTTACCTCAGCGTCCTGCGTGTCGGACAGCGTGCCGGGTGAGCCCGGACCCGCACCTAATCACGCATCAGAGAGCGCACCTTCGCGATGTCGTATTCGTCGACAGCGGCGGCAAGCATCGCGGCGCCCTGCTCATCGCCGGGACCGTCACCGCGGAACGCTTCGACGGCGGCCCGCGACTCCCACCGCTCGAAGACGTTGATACGTCCCGGGTCCACCAGGTCCGCGGAGACGGCGAAGTCGAGGCAGCCCGGCGTGCGGCGGGCCAGTTCGACGACGCCGACACATCCCGCGAGATAGGACTCGCGCTGCTGAGGGTCGACGAAAATCTGCCCTGCGACGATCACCATCTGCCGCCTCCTGCTGGGTCCTGATCGGCCGTCACCGACTATGACCGTCGACCGGGGCCAAAATCATCGGCGTAACGCTGACGCCCCAGCCTCCGCGTTCGGGGCCATGGGTCAGGGTCGCGCCGTGCGGCCCGAAGGGCACTGACCGAGAAGCGGACGATGGGCGGAACCGGGACATCGGGGGGACTTCACCGGGCCTCGAGGACGCGCTTCAGCTCATCGAGGTTCTTCGCGACCGCGGCGACCGGCCTGAGGACACCGGCGGCGGTGAGGGTGTTCTCGAACCGCACGGTCGGCTCCTTTGCGGCGGCGCGGGGATGGTGTCAGTCGAGGCCGAGGCGTTTGTTGAGAGCCTCCCCCGAGGGCAGGGCGTCGATGAAGCGGTGCAGGAAGGCGAGCAGCGCGTCGGCGTCCAGGCCGACCGCGGCGGCGTCCAGCGAGGCGTAGAGGCGCTCTTCGACGCCGGCGACCTCGGTGGCCAGGCGCTCACCCTCAGGGGTGAGGCTGAGGTTGAGGTAGCGGCGGTCGGTGGGGTCGGTGCGGCGTTCGACCAGTCCGGCCGCGACGACGCGTTCGACCAGCCGACTGGGGTTGGTGCCGCTCTCGCAGACCAGAAGCTGTCCGAGCCCATTCAGGCTCAGGGGCCCGTGCTGCTGGAGCAGGCGCAGCACCTCGGCCTGCGAGGGGGTGATGCCGTGGGGCTTGAGGGCCTGGATCAGCAGCCGGTTGCCCTCGCGCTGGGCGGCCAGGATCGCGAACCGCAGGTGCTCCGCCTTACGCATGGACGGCCGGCGGGCGCCGAAGGAGACGGCCGGGGTGTTCGCTGCGGCGTTCACGGTAAATAAGTTACACGACATACATGCCATGACACATGTTATCCGGGTCACACGGACGTGCCACCGGATTGAGTCTCCCGCAGGAGGAGACGCGAAGGTGGGTGCATGAACGGCGAGACGCTCTACTCGATCGGCGACCTGGCCCAGCGGACAGGTCTGACGGTGAAGGCCATCCGGTTCTACGCGGACACCGGAATCGTGCCGCCGACCGACCGTACCCCTGCCGGATACCGCCGCTACGGTGCCGATGCAGTCGCGCGCATCGAACTCGTGCGCACCCTGCGCGACCTGGGCATCGACCTGGCCACGATCCGTACGATCGTGAACCGGGAAGTCTCGCTGACCGACATAGCGGCAACGCACGCCGAGGCACTGGACGTGCAGATCCGCGTACTGCGCCGGCGCCGCGCCATCCTGACGCTGGCGACCCGGCACGGCTCGACACCACGGGAGCTGGACCTCATGCACAAGCTCGCACGTCTGTCGGAAGCCGAACGGCAGCGTCTGGTCGACGACTTCCTCGACGCCGCGTTCGACGGCCTGCACGACCACCCCGCGTTCGCGGCGGCCATCCGCTCGATGACCCCCGAACTGCCCGACGACCCCGAACCCGGGCAGATCGAGGCGTGGGTGGAACTTGCCGGGCTGCTCCAGGACCAGGACTTCCGCTCCACGCTGAACACCATGGCTCACGATCTGGCGGCCGATCTCGCCCGGGACGACGCCCCGGGCCTGCCCGGGATCCTCGCCGCAGCCGTACGGGCCCAGGTGACGCCGGCACTCGAGGACGGCGTCGAACCGGACTCCGCCGAAGCGGATCCGATCGTGACCGCACTCGCGACCCACTACGCAAGCATCCTGGGCAGCGCGGCCCCCGACGCCCCCCGCGCCCTCTACCGCCGCCTCGCCGCCCGGCTGGAGCAGATGAACGACCCGCGCCGGGACCAGTACCTGTCCCTGCTGTCCGTCATCAACGACTGGCCGGCCCCCGAAACCCTGGCGCCCGCACTCACCTGGTCCGCCGAGGCACTCCGCACCCGCATACCGCAGCGGTGAGCCGGGCACCCGGCGATGACGGTCACCACCGTCACACTCGTTTTCGCTTCCGCCTTCGCGCCCGCCGGTCTCGTCGTCGGATCCCTTCCCGGCGCGCTGCGTCCGAGGCCGAACCCCAGTGGTTGAATCGGTCATTACTTCCGGATGCCATTCAGGTCGAGCGGAGGTGTAATGGGAGCTGCGATCATCGCAGACGTCAACTCACAGCGTGATTCCGCAGAAGCACAGCTTTCCCTCTTTCAAATGAGGACGTGATCTGTGCGCTATATCCGGAGGCTTCCGTGAGCAGGAAATTCTTCAGTGCCACAACTACGCGAAATCTTCGTCGCTGCCTCTCGGGAGGGATGGCAACTGCCGCTGTCTTTACGGGCTCCCTCGCCCTCGCGCCGTCCGCCCACGCCCAATACGGTCCGTACACCTGCGTGGTGGGCCTTGTGTGGCGCGAAGCTGTTCCGGGCGACTACGTCTGCGTATCCCCGCAATGGCGTACCAAGACATCGGACGAAAACAGTCTCGGCCCCTCGCGTGTGGAGCCGGGCGGCGGACCCTACGGTCCGGACACGTGCAAGCAGGGGTACGTGTGGCGCGAGACCCGGCCTTCGGACCACGTCTGTGTCCCCCCGCTGAGCCGCAGCCAGAACCGCCAGGCCAACGCCGGCGCGGCTTCGGGGTATGCCCACGCCGATCAGCTTCCGTCCAACGGGTTCTCCGCGTACTGGAAGGACGGCGACAATCAACTGGTGGTGACTCCTCCGAACGCCTCCTTCCACAGCTGGGAGCCGGCAAGGGGGTCGAACTACCCCAACATCGGATACGGGACCGTCATCTTCGGCGAGAGGTGGCTCACCGATCGAGGCTGCCGGAGGTCCGATTCCCGAACGATGTATGTGCTTGCTGTCGACGAAACAACAGGAATCGTCAGCAATGCCGGCCGGGTGGCAGTTCCCCTGTGTCTCTACCCGTGAGCTCATCGGTCGCACCGCCCGGAGCAGACCGCCGGCCATTCGCACCAGGCAAGGGGGCGATGGACCGCCCATAACCGTAAACCGTTCCGGGTCCGACGGCTGCCGTCGGACCCGGTGAACCTCCCGGGGCGGAGCTCAGGCGTCGCGGTAAACGCCGAGGCCGGCTGGACTCCTCCGTAACCGATCTTGACTTGTCCGACGTCCGTGAAGTCAGATGCGGTGGGAAGTCGGCATCGAGGAGCAACACCGCCGACTACCAGAGCCTTGGCTTCCTGCCCTACGACGAGAAACAGCTGGCGGGCTTCGGATTGCCCAGGAACCGCCCCGATCTGCGTGAGACGGCGCCATAGAGGCGACCAAGTGCACCAGTGCCTTCGCCGACGCCTCGCGGACCGGACGGCAGCGCTACTGCTCCCGGCGCCGCGCGAATCGCGACGCCGGACGCAGACACCGGGCACGGGCCGCGGCCTCCTGACGTTCCCGGACGCCTATCGTGGACGCCTTGTACGTATGCGTCACGGAAGACCCGGAGGCCACGCCGTAATGCTCGACGACATGCAGGTGCTGCGCGACGCCGTACAGGACTACCGGACGGCGGCGATATCCCTGGGCCTCCCCTGGCCCGAGCCCGGTGACGTTCCCGGTGAGCCCGTACCCGACGTGGTCCACCGGATCTTCGACGTCGACCACATCGCCGAGCAGCTGAGCTGGCTCCAGGCCCAGGGCTGGGAGGAGCGGGCACCGCTGCCCCATGGCGGTTGGCTGTTCTCCTGGCCCACCGAGGCGAACGTGGACGAGATGTTCGGCTACCTGTCGCTGTCGTTCGGTGCCCCGTTCCCCTGGCGGCACCAGTTGCCGCTGTTCTGGTTCCACAAACTCGTCTACACCTTCGTCCTCGCCGGCGACCACGAGGGCGAGATCTGGCGCTACGAGATCGAACCCGACACCGACGGCCCGGTGCGGGCGGCCACCAGCCTCGCCGCACTGTTCACCCAGTGGACGAGGGCAATCCGAGCCGGACTGATGCGTTTCGACGATCCGTTCATCCGGGTCGGCGAAGAAAGCTGGAGTCTCGACGCCCTGGTCCGGGCGCTTCAGGAGGCGGGACTCGACCCGGTGGCCTTCCCACTGCACTTGTTCGGCGCTCCGGTCGTGCGGGCCCGGCAGATCGAGGCCGGCGTCGACATGGACACCGTCGACCGCGGCTTCGATGCCTGGGAGGAGCTGGACGACGAGATCGACCGGGTCCGGGCCACCCTGAGATTCTGAACCGGGCGCGACACACGGCGCGACACACCGATAGCACCGCCCGACAATCCCACCCTGGGGGCTACCCCGCCACCGGCTGCGACACGCTCTGCAGGCCGCGCAGGCCGGTGACGATCAGCTCGACCCCGCGCCGGTAGTACAACTCGGCGCTCACGCTCGCGGACAGGGGCGCGGCCGCGGCCACGACATGCGGGTAGCGGTGCGGCGAGAGGGAGGTGAGTTGGGCCCACCTGACGCGGGCCGCCGCCTCCTGCTCCTCCGTGCTGTCGGAGCTCTGCCCGGGCTTGCCGATCACCAGGGTGATCAGTGATACCAGTACATGACAACTGCTGTCGGCGGACTGCTCGACGTCCATGCCGCCGGCGTCGAGCTGCGCGAGCACCCGCTCGGCGAGGTCCAGGCCCGGCTCGCTCTCGAAGATCCGGGTGAGCAGCAGTACGGCGGCATTCGGATGTGGGACCAGCGCCGTCAATATGGCGGACAGCACGTCCTCCAACTGCTCGTACCAGGGCCGGTCGTCGGGCGCGGGCAGTTCGACCGCCGCGAGCAAGCTCTCGGCGACGGCGTCGAGCAGGCCGTCCTTGTCCGGGAAGTGCCGGTAGAGCGCCATCGGCGTCACGTTGTGCTGCTGGGCGACCTGCCGGATCGTGACGGCATCCAGGCCGTCCGTGTCGATCACGGCCAGGGCCGTAGCGATCAGCTCGTCGCGGTTGAGTCGCTTGTGCGCGGCCATCTCCTGCCTTCCGATCAGCTCGATCGTGTACATCGTACACAGAGTCGCCACCCCGGTCGCTTCGGCTTCTCCGCTATGCCGACCCGGCAAAGTTTACAACGTATGCGTTCTATGTATGGTGTCTTCATAAGCATACGTTGTACACATACGGCGTATGCCTCCGTTCCGGCATTGCCCGGATCTGCTTCCACCAGTCACCTGCGGAGACGCCTTGAAACGCAGTCCCTGGGCCACGCTCGTCGTGCTGGCCTTCGCCCAGTTCATCGTGGTGCTTGACGTGACGATCGTGAACGTCGCACTCCCCGACATCCAGTCCGACCTCGACTTCAGTACCGACAGCCTGCAATGGGTGATCAACGCTTACACCCTGCTGTTCGGCGGCGGCCTGCTCGCAGTCGTCTACGGCGTGGTGCGCGCCGAGCCGGTCGGCTGGTCGTCGTTCGAGGTGATCGGCTGCCTGGTCGCCGGAATCGCCATGCTGGTGGGCTTCGCCCTGGTCGAGTCCCGTGTGGCGGCGCCGCTGGTGCCGCTGCGGCTGCTGCGCACCCGCTCGCTGAGCACGGCCTCGGGCGTGCTGGCGCTCAACGGCGCCGGCTTCCTGTCGATGTTCTTCCTCACCGCGATCTTCCTTCAGCAGGTCAGGCACAGCAGCCCGCTGGACGCCGGGCTCGAGTTCCTGCCGATGGGCGGCATTGCGATCGTCGGCGGGGTGGTGGCCACCCCGCTGGTCACCCGGTTCGGCACTCGACCGGTGCAGTTCGGCGGCGCGCTGGTGGGCACGGCCGGGCTGCTGCTGCTCACCGGGGCCGACGCCGACGGCTCGTACGCCGGTGAGCTCCTGCCCGGGTTGCTGCTGTTCGGTTTCGCGGTCGTCCTGGTGGCGGTGCCCGCGCAGATCGCCGCGATCTCCGACGTCTCCGCCCACGAGGCCGGTGCCGCCTCCGGTGTGGTCACCGCCCTCAACCAGGTCGGCGGCGCGCTCGGGCTCGCCGTGGTCAGCACGCTGTCCAACTCCAAGGCCGCCTCAGAGCTGGCGCACGGCAGCTCTGCGAGCGACGCGCTGGTGGCCGGGTTCCATCGAGGGCTGCTGATCGCGGCGGCCTTCTTGGTGGTGGCGATGGTGGTCACCGCGACGTCGCCGCGGGTCAAGCCGAGCGCCGAGCAGATAGCGGAGGCGACAGCGGCAGCGTGACGCCCGCGTGCCGTGGTCGGGGCGCCGTTCCGGGGCCTCGACCGCACCCGGGTGCGGGTCAGACACCTGGTGCTGCGGAATTCGGCGCGTGGATGTTCAGCTTCGGCTCCATCATCCGGTTCGGCTGGGTGGAGGACGCGGCGGCCAAGCGCAAGTTGCGGGCGTGGCCGGACGGTTCACCGAAGAAGGGACCTTCGCCGACTTCGAACATGCGGGCCACAGGGGCTGGCGCAGGGCCCGCTCGGGGTGCTCACGCTGTTCGTGGGCGGAAGTCTGCTGTCTTGATCGTCTGACGCTCGTCAGCGGTCGACTTCGAGGGCGGTCAGGACGAGCAGGGCCCGCAGGAGAGTGGTGGCGCGGGCCGGGTCGGTGCGGAGCTTGGTGAGGATGCGCCAGGCTTGGAGGTCGGCGAAGCCGTGTTCGACGGGGCGCGGGCGGCGGCCAGGATGCAGTTGGCCTGTCTCTGCCCAGGGGGTGAGCTTGCGCACGGCTCAGCCCGTCGTCGGGTTCGGCAGCCCGGCCGAGCAGCAGGTGTTCGCAGCCGATGTAGTTGTGGCCGAGGGCGGTCTCCTCGGTCACCGCCGGTTCCAGGGCATTGGCCGCGGGTCCGTCGACCGGAGGGCGGCCTCGACGGGTCCGGCGTCCGCTCCGGTCGTCACCGCAAGGGCTCACCCGACCCTGCCCCCACGCGCGGATCAACCGGCGCGAGGACCCCGAGCCGGTCCTCGACCGCCTGAGCCGCGGCCAGGCACAGGTCCTCCCGGAACGCGCGCCCGACGATCTGCACGCCGGACGGCAGCCCGTCGCCGGCGCCGGTCGGTACGGCGACCGCGGGGACGCCGACGAAACTCGTCACCGTACACAGGCGCATGCCCCGGGCAACCCGTTCCCGTCCGGCCTCGTCCCGCGACTCCAGTCCCGGCTCGACCGGCGGCTCGGTGAACACCGGTCCGAGCAGCAGCGGGTACTCGTCGAGGAACTCCGCCCAGGAGCGGCGGATGCCGAGCCAGACCCCCATCAGCCTCATGAGTTCCGGGGCGTTCACGGGCGGGGTCTTCTCCATGGCCATCCGGATATAGCGGTCCCCGCCTTCGCCGAGCAGTGTGCGTACCACCGGCCAGGTCGGCGCGAACTCGGTCACGGTGATCCGCCCGTACGCCTCGAGCGCCTCGTCCAGCCGGGGAACGTCCGCGACCTCCCGTACGTCGTACCCGGCGTCGCGCAGCGCGTCCGCCGCCGCCGTGACGGCCCCGCGGACCGCGGGATGGACGCCGTGTCCCCCGGGGTCGGCGACGACCGCGACGCTGACCGGTCCCGGTATCGGCTCGCCGTGGAGCGGCACCGGTACGGCCCGCGGGTCCCGTGGATCGGTCCCGGCCAGCGTCTCGTACGCCAGTCGCAGATCGGCCACCGTACGCGCCAGGGGCCCGTCGGTGACCAGCCTCTGCGAGGCCGGTCCCGGATCGTCGGGGCCTAGGACGCGGTGGTCGGCGGGGAAGCGCCCGGTGGTCGGCTTCAGGCCCGCCACGCCGCAGAACGAGGCCGGGATCCGTACCGATCCGCCGGCGTCGTTGCCCAGTCCGAGCGCGGCCATACCGGTGGCGACGGCCACTCCGTCACCGCCGCTGGAGCCGCCCGGAGTCCGGCTCCGGTCCCACGGGTTGACGGTGTCGCCGAACAGCTCGCTGCGGGTGTGCATCCCGGCGAGGACCAGGGTGGGCATGTTGCTGTGGCCGATCGGTACGGCTCCGGCCGCGCGGAGCCGGGCCACCGGGGGTGCGTCGGCCGGTGCCACCAGATCCCGGAAACGCGACGTTCCGAGCGTGGTCGGCACGCCTTCGACGGCGGTGGACTCCTTCACCGTGAACGGCACGCCGGCCAGCGGCCCGAGTTCTTCGCCCGCGGCCCGCCGCCGGTCCAAGTGCTCCGCGGCCTCCCGGGCTTGCTCGGCCATCAGCTGCGTGATCGCGTTCACCCGCGGATTGACCTCGGCGATGCGGTCCAGGTGGCTGTCGACCAGTTCGAGCGCCGACACATACGCGCGGCGCACGGCCTCCGCCTGGGCGGCGGCCGACATCTTCCACAGGGCGTCCTGCATGCTCTCTTCCTTCTCCCTTACGAACCGATGCACCTGCATCGGAAAGGTCACCGTACTCTGGGACCGATGCGACCGCATCGAATAAAGTGCACGGCAGAGCAGGAAGGCGACCGGGCATGCCCAAGCAGGTGGATCACGCGGGCCGGCGCCGCCTCATCGCCGAGGCCGTCTGCAGCCTCGCCGACGAACGCGGCCTCGAGGGCGTGACACTGCGCGACGTCGCCGCCCGCGCGCAGGTGTCCATGGGCGCTGTCCAGCGGTGCTTCCACACCAAGGAAGAAATGCTGGTATTCGCTCTCGGGCACATCGGCGAGCGGATCAACGAGCGCGTCCGGGCCCGCCTGATCAGAAGTCCGGCCCAGTCGGCCGCCACCGCCCTGGGCCACGCGGCCGCCGAGATCTCACTGCTCGGGGAGGAACACCGGGCCGAGGCCAGGGTCTGGCTCGCGTTCGTCGCACAGGCGGCCGTCGGCGAAGCGCTCGCCCCGACGCTGAGGGCGAACTACGCAGCCCTGCAGGAGGCGTTCACCGACCTAATCCGGGAAGCCTGCGCCGGCACCGTTCCCCTCGATCCGCAACGCGAGGCCCGCACCCTCCTCGCCCTCGCGGACGGCCTCACCACGCACGTCCTCGTCGGCCACCTCACCCCGGAAGAAGCACACGACGTCCTCCACGCCCACATGGCCGGCCTCTGGGAAGCGCTCTCGCCAGGCCGGCTCGGGAATCCCTGAGCAAGGGCGACACCACTCGAGCGCCGACGTGCCTGGCTCGAACGCAGTCGCACCGAGTACGCCAAGGACCTCGTCGCCCTGGGGCAGACAACCGAGCGAGGACCGGGCGACGTCCACCCTGCCGGCAACGACACGTAGGCGCCGGTCGTCGGCGCGTCAGGACGTGACGACGTAGCAGTCGGGAGCATCCGGGTACGGGACGGACACCTGGTGCAGCGTCCGGGCCCACTCCTCGTCGGGCCACCGCGTCCGTACGTCCCAGCGCACACCGAGCAGGACGGCGGCGGCCAGGTCCACGTCGCTCAGATCGCATCCCGTGAAGTCCGCGGAGGCCTCCCGCAGCAGGAGACCGGCGCCGCGCAGGCAATCGCCGAGGGCCCGTACGGACAGAAAGGGCAGCCGGCCGCGTACCGCCGCCACCGCCCGGCCGAGGCGGTCGTGGAGATCCGAGACGCCGGCCAGCAGCTCCGCCCGGCGGGGATCGGCGGCGGCAGCCTCCAGTAACTCCCGCGTCGGCACCCGTTCGCTGCGGATGCGCCGGCTGAGGACCTGCAGCCCCCGCTCCACCTCGCCACGGGAGGCCGCGTCCGGCCGCACCCGCACCGCCGCCTCCGCCAGGACCGCGGAGTGCCCCTGCAGGACGAGGCGCTCGGCCATACGCAGCCCCGGATGCGCCGTACGCCAGGCGTCGGCGGCAGCGGTCAGGGACAGCAGCGACGCATCGGTCACCTCCGGCTCCCCCGGCTAGAACTTCGCGGGCAGGGCTGTGACACGCCGGAAGCCGAAGGCCCCCAGGAGGTGCAGAGGATCAACGATCATCATGATGCCCGTATCGCCCCAGTTCTCGTGCGGATGGCTGATGAAGCGCGGCACACGCGGGTCGGCGATTCCCTCGAGATCCGGACCCGTCGCCAGATACTCGCCCCTCAGGTCCGCCCGGTCCATGACGTCCTGATGGGTCCGCCGCAGCACCGGGTCCTCCGGGTTGGCGCGGACGACGCCGGCGAGATACGCCAGCATGCCGGGCAGCCACACCTCGTCGTGGTCGTCCATCACCTCGCGGGCGAGGGGCTCGAAGAGCACGAACCGGATCGGGCTCACACCCGGATCGTTGGGCCCGGTGACACCTAAGCTGCCCGCGACCTCCGTGCGGTAGGTCTCGCTCGCCCCCACCACGCTCCACGCGCCGTCGGCTATGTAGCTGGCCCGGCCGACGTCGGCGTCGAGCTCCAGCTGACGCGCCGCCAGATACTCGTCCAGGTCGGTGATGTTCCGCGAGCGCAGCATCTCCAGCGAGGTGGGCCGCCACAGCGGGTCCGAGCCGTAGGTGTACCGGTGCAGCAGCATGTACTGCTCCAGGGTGACCCCGACGAGCTCGCAGACCATCTCCAGCCGCTCCACGGAGATCCGCTGCCTGCCCCGCTCGTAGTTCGCGACGGACTTCCACGACCAGTCCAGCTCGCGGGCCATGCCCTCCTGGCTGTAACCGGCTTCTTCCCGCAGGTGCACCAGCAGCTGCCCCGCAGGGTCGCGCCTTCCCGATGTCCCGCCCCGTGTCATACGCCCCATCGCCCGTCCCGTGGGCTTCAGCAGCCCCGAGAACAGGGGGAAACCGCGTACTCGAAGCCACGCCACCACTCCGCGTGATCATCGAACATGGGCACAGCGCCGGTGTCAACCACTGCATACAGCGGTAAACGGCCATTTCCGAGCAGGAATTACAGGCCTCGCTCGCCTTCCGACCCGGTGGGCGCCGCCATCCCGCCGTCGAACCGGCACCGGCCGTTCCGGTACCCGGCGTTCCTGGCGCGTGATCCAGCGACGCGATAGGGATTGGCGAGATCAGCACGCCAATATCTGCCGCGTCGCAGAGCGAAGGAGCCCCGGGTGAACGCAACCGGCCGGCGAAAACCCACCCCTGCCCCGGTCGCGGCGATACGCCTGCCCCCACGCAGATCCGCCGGTCGCAGCCCCGCCACCGCACCCCGCCCGGCCGTCCCGTTCGTCCGTGAGAGCAAGGGGCACCCGCTCGCACGGCAGACCCTCGACCGCATCGGATACGAGGCCGAACAACGCACCACGGGCCTGATCCGGCCCCGGGAAACCGCCCCGAACCAGGCCACCCGGGCTCACGCCGAACCGCCGTCGCCCCGGGCGCGCTGAACGAACCTCCCCACCAGTCGCACACTCTCGCCCAGTGCTCACGCATGTCCACGAGTGGCGCATATCCATCGGAGCTATGCCGGGCGGATATGAACCCGAGATGGCCGGCCGGGACCGCGGACGACGTCGGAGAGAACACCGCGATGTGCGACACCCGAACAACCAGGCGATCCACACAGTGAGAAGGGACCCCTTGCGTGACTGCCGCCGTACGGTCTGAACCCTCACGATCCATGCCACCGCCCCCGGCCCGGATTCCGGAGATCTGGTGCCCGCTCCCCCGCAGAACGCACCCGGACGCGGCCCGCATCGACGCCCACATCATCACGTGGGGACAGCGCGTCGACCTGATCCGCACCGAGACGGCGGCCAGACACTTCCGCAAGGCCGGCTTCGGCCGGTTCGCGGCCTCCGTCTACCCCAGAGCCATACGCCTCCCCCTGGCGAGCGAGTGGCAACTTCTCAACTGGGTCATCGACGACACCCTCGACGAGGGCTACGCCGCCTTGCCCGAAGCCGAGCGCGAAACGCTCGCCCGGGAACTGATGGCCCAGCTCACGACGGACCTGAGCCCGACACCACCCACCGGCCCCCTCGCCGCCGCCCTGGGCGAACTGTGGCAGCGCACCGCGGGCGCCATGTCCCCCGCCTGGCGCCACCGGTTCACCGCCCACTACCGGGACTGGCTCGCCGCCACCCTGCGCCAGCACCAGCCGGTCCCCCGCACGGACCTGGTCTCCTACATCCGCAGACGGCGCCTGAACTCGGGCTGCGAAATGAGCTTCGACCTGATCGAACCCGCCAACGAATACGAGGTCCCCGCCGACGTCGTCGCCAGCGACGCGTACACCCTGGTCCGCTACGCCGCGAACAACGTCGTGTCATGGACCAACGACCTGTACAGCATCCGCAAGGAAGCAGCCCGCGGCGACCACGACCACCTGGCCGCCGTCCTCCTGGCCCGCTCCCCCAGCGACGGATGGGACGAAGCCATGGCCGAGGCCACGGCCATGGTGACGGCCCACACCCAGGACTTCCTCGCCGCGAGCGAGGACCTGCGGGCCATGCGCCACCTGTTCGGGCTCAACAAGCAGGCCTGGACCGAGGTGGAGGCCTCACTGGACGACCTGGCCCTGTGGATCTCCGGCAGCCTGCACTGGCACCAGTGGTCCCCGCGCTACCACCAGGTGGACCCGGCCCCGGCCGGGGAGATCCCCGACTACCTGGAACCTCATCTGCGATAGCCCGCGAACGGCCTCCCGCTCGCCCGCCCCGGGGACCAGGGCCACCCCGTCATGAGCCGGCGGTCTGCGCCGCCTGTGGTGCGCGGAGGAGTACCGGGGCGGGTACCTGTGACGACGGGCGGTCTCACGTTCCGCCGGGGCCGTTGTAACGGATCCGTTCGTCGCCCCAGGTACCGGCGTGGAGCATCGCGTCCCGTGTGAAGGGCCCGTAGACGCCGTCGACGAAGGCGCCGATCTGGGCCTGTACGCGCTTGAGCGCTGCCTCGGTGACGGGGCCGAAGTAGCCGTCCTCCGTCAGGCCCTGGTTGTAGCACTGGTTGAGGCTCACCTGCAGGGCCAGCGCCGCGGGGCTCTTGTGCTCGGGGCCCTGGTGCTCCCAGCGCAGTTCGCAGGTTGTGTCGGTTCCCGAGCAGACGGGCAGCCAGACCGTGCCGGCGGCCGTTTCGACGGCCGCGTAGTCATCACAAGGGTTCATGGGAAGTGCTCCTGTTGTTCCGGACCGCTGAACGTGCGGGACCGGCGGGATGCCGTGACGATGGACGTATGAACGCGACAGCACCGGGGTCTGCGGCCCCGAACGACGTGATGGATGTGGAGACGTTCTACGGGATCATCCAGATGGACCGGCTGAGTCTGTGGATGGCGGACTCTTCCGGTTGCTGGTCCTGCAGGCGGTTGCGCGAGCGCTACCGCCGGTTGTCCCGTGTCTACGAGGGCAGGGTGGAGTTCTGCCGCGTGGGGCGGGAATTCGCTCCGGTGGTGTGCGACGTGCTGAACGTGGGAGCCACTCCCGCCACCTTCGCGTTCCGCCGGGGTGAGGCGCTGGACTGGCCCTGGCCCGACGGTGTTCCCGCGAAGTCCGAGGCGCAGTACCGTGCGTGGCTCGACAGGCATGTGTGAGTGTCCGTCAGAAGGCTTCGAGGCGGTACCGGGGTCCGGTGCCCTGCTTGCGGAACCGGAAGGCGAGGGCCGAGGCGGGAAGGGCGATCCGCTGTTTGAACTGGACGAGCTCGGCTCCCTGGAAGACGCCGTCGATGGTCAGGTCGACCGAGGCCGTGGCCGACCCGTCCGGCGGAAAGGCGATCTCGTGCTGTGCGACGTTCTCCTGCAGGTCCGCGCCGGTCAGAGTGCGCTGGCTGCCCGCGCCGGCGGAGCTGCCCGAGCGGTAGACCCAGCGGAGCAGCAGGTAGTCCTGCGTCTTGGCCCGCGGGGTGAGGTCGAAGACGAGTTTGACCTTCTTGATCTCCTGGGCGGGCTCGTAAAGGAGTGAGACCCCGGCCGGGCCGACCTGGGGCTCCAGGCGGGTGACGGAGCCGTGCAGTCCCGTGCCGGGCTGGAAGTCGACCGCGACTGTGACGCGGGCGGTGGCGGGAAAGCCGCCCCACGCGTCGGAGATCCTGTCCTCCACGACACCGCCGCCGGCGTCGAACTCGCCCTGTCCGCAGGGATGCATCGACGTGTCGGGACTCTCGTACACGCAGTCCACCACGTACCGCGAGACCAGCCACTCGGGAGCGCTGCCGACCACCACCTTCAGTGCCCGGTACTGGACCGGTGGTGGACAGCTCTGCCAGCGGATCTGCAGGTCCTGGCCGTAAGCCTGCACCTGCATCTTCACGAGCTGCCCGGAGCGGGTACGGACGGCGACGACGCTGCCCGTCACGAGTTCGTTGATTCCCTGGGGGTGTCCGGGGACGGCAGCGCCGTTGTAGGTGAGTGCCGCCAGGTCCTGGTAGCCCAGTGACTCGTAGCGCACCACGCCCAGTGCGCACACGCGTGCTCCGAGGAGTGGGACGAGTTCGCGGCCGCCGCCTTGCAGTTGCCGCCACCACACGTCGGCCCGTCCCATGCCGGTGGCTTCGATGCCGGCCTCCAGGTCGAACCTGCGGTTGCCCCGGAGGAGGCCGGCTCCTGTGGAGCGGGTGAGCATTCCGGTCCTCATTCCCTGATGTCCAAAGTGATCCGGTACACCTGCTCGGCCGGGCCCGTGCCCCCGCGCAGCTCGAGGACGAGCTGCGCGGGGGCCGCGGTGGTGGCCTTCACCGGGAACCGGAAGACGGCCAGGGTGCCGCCGGCGCCCATGGCCTGGCCGGGGTCCGGCGGCTTCACGACCACCTCGGGGCGGTCGAGACTGCTCTGGTCGTACGAGGCGACTTCCCAGTGCAGGCCGGTCAGCATGTTGACCGGCAGGGTGACGACGAGCACATCACCGACGTGGAGGCGGATTGTCCTGCCGTCATCCGTGTGATCGACCCGTACTTCGTGCACGTCTTCGTCCTTTGTGAGGCGGTGGGTGGGCATCGGTTCAGTGGACCCCGACCCCGAACATCTGGTAGTCGATGCCGGCCTGACCGTAGCCGATCTTGAAGAAGCCGGAGGCCGCCCAGTGGGGGCCCCAGCTGTTCTTGCAGATCCAGGCCTGGTCGTAGTCGCTGTAGCCGATGACGCAGACGCAGTGGCCGCCCCAGTTCGTTCCCGGGGAGTTGCTTACCCGGTAGACCGCCGAGGGCAGGGTGTTGGCCGAGAAGAAGTCGAAGAAGTCCTGGTAGACGGTGAATCCGGCGACCAGGGGGGAGTACTGGCCCACCGACAGCCAGTCCTTCATCTGCTGCGCGCTGTTGAGCACGTAGTAGTTGTCGATCCGGGTGACGCGGCCGGCCGAGTCGGAGCACGGGGTGCAGGCGGGCGTCGGGTGGGACGTCGTCGCGGGCCCGACGTAGGGGAAGCACCCCTCGTCGGCCACTCCGGTGTCGCGCCACCACGTCAGTGCGCGCTCCGGCCACCAGCCGCCGTTCGACTCGCCGTAGTTGCCGCAGGTCCGTCCCTCTGCTCTGCCGTGGCAGAAGAAGAGGTGGGCCTCGGAGAAGTCCGGGTTCCGGTCCGGGTGGTATCGCTTGAGCGCGCCTTCCACGGCCGCGGTGGTCCCGAAGGCGACGCAGCTGCCGCAGTTGCCCTGGCTTCGTACGGGCGAGATGTAGTTGTACCCGTTGATGTCGCGGAAGTCGAAGGCGCTGGGTGCGGCCGTGGGGGCACCCATGGCCAGCTGGGCATTTTGAGCCAAGGCGTGGTTGGCCTGGGCCTTTAGCTCCCGGCCCCACAGGCTCAGCTCGCCGTTCTGCAGGTCGGGCGTGAAGCCGAGCGGGTAGGGAGCCTTCGGCGCGCGTTCGGTCAGGGACTGCCCGGGCTGAGGCGGCTGCCCGGGCTGGCCGGGCTGGCTGGGTGCGACATAGCCCGTTCCCGGCGCCGTCGGTGCCCCACCGCTCGAGGAGGCCGGGCCGGTGGGCTGCGGCGGCTTCCCGAAGGTGGCCACCAGGCGCTGGCGGTAGGCAGGGTCGTGGAGGGCCGCATCCACCAGTTCGGCCGGGATGGACGGTTCTCCCAGGGACGCGACGATGTCGAAGCCCAGAGACATCGACGACTCGAAGATCGGGAACGCGCCGGAGGCGTTCTTGCCCCGCCAGTCGCCGGTCAGGCCCTGGAGCTTGTACTGGATCTTCGGGGTGTTCTCGCCCGTGTAGTCGTCGGGGTGGATGGGGAAGAGGAGTTCGTGGGTCGGCAGGTTGTTGGGGTTGCCGCTGGCGTCGACGGCCACCAGCGTGTACCCGGATTCCTTGGGCCGCGGCGGCTCGTTCGGGCGGGTCGGTGGTGTCCATTCCCACTTGAACAGCGCCTTGGAGTTGGGGTCCGCGACGTAGGCGGCCTCGGCGAAGATCAGTTGTGTGCGCGAGATCCACCGTGTGGGGTAGTACGCGAAGGCGGCACCCGTGTCGGAGATGGGCAGGGTCTGCTTGTACTTGTATCCGACGTACGGTTCCTTGAAGTCGACCACGAGTTCCATCTGCGCCGACGTCGGTGCGAACGGGGGCGTGTACTGGATGATCCCCTTGGTCTCGCCGCCGTCGTCGCCGCTGACGGCGGCGCACTGCACCATCCTCGGCCCGGTGGGCGTCGTGTAGCTGGCGGAGGGCACCATCCGCTTGATCAGCGAGCTGTTGGAGAGCACGACGTTGAAGGCGAGCTTGATGTCGTCTTCTTCCACGAACAGGTGCTTCTGCGGGTCGAATGCCCCGAGCTGCTGCTCGAAGTTGAACGACACCTGGTGGATGTTCTCGCCGATCCCCGTGAAGGTGAGCGTCTGGTCGAACTGCGCCGTGTCGGAGAGGGAGACGCTCTTCATCGCCACCGAGACGCCACCGAAGAACCCGCCGGGCGCGGACGCCTCCACGGGCTTGGGGTCGGGCTGGATCCACTGGCCCACTTCGAGTTTCACGTACTGGTCGAAGATCGCGTCGAGGAGCTTGGCCAGGTCGACGCCGGTGGGCGGCTGGCCGATGACGCTGACGTCGAGTGCGTGCTGCTGACGCAGGTCCGCACGCACCGACTGGTAGTCGAAGGAGCCGTTGACCAGGCCGAAGTAACTCGCCCGTGCCTTGGCGTTCCACGAGAAGTAGTCGTAGGCCTTCTTCTTGTAGCCGCTGGCCTTGATCTGGCACTGGGGGATCAAGTACTGGTAGTGGTAGGTGAACATGATGGCCACCTGCGGCGCGTACGGCGGGTGCCCGGCCCCGAGCATCGCCGCGAAGTGATCGGCCCCGTCCGCGGTCAGCTCGACCGCGAAGGCGATCGAGGACGAGGAACCGACCTCTACTCCCTTGAGCGACTGGCCCGGCTTGGCGAACGAGTCGAGTCCGAAGACGTCCATCCTTCCCGGGCTCAGCCGCAGCGGCTGGAAGTTGAACGCGCCACCGATGGGGTTGATGTTGTAGAGCGTCTTGATCAGGTTGGTCCACTGCTGGCGCTGGCCCTCGCCGGGAAGCTCCACCACCAGCTCGATCATGAAGCTGAGGATGCCGCCGAGCGTGGTCTTGCTGCCGTCGGGGTTGTTCCTGACCTTCTTGGTCACCAGGAAGGCCGGCTCGCCCTCCGGATTCTTGGCGATCCGGCCCCAGCGCGGCGCGTAGAACCATGTGTTCGGGTTCTGCCCCTTGAAGAGCACGAAGGGCATCTGCGGGTCCGTGGCGATCGCGACGGTGCCGTCCACCAGGTTGAAGTTCGGCGGTGGCGCGGCGGTCAGGTCGATCGTCGTCGACGGGTCGAAGGGGTCGGGGATCATCGCCGGCAGGGGCGCGGAGGCCGGCAACTCGTCGGGGTTCAGCTGGGGGTAGCTGATCGCCTGGCCCGCGGGAGGGATTTCCAGCGGTCTGTCGACGGTGACTCCCGGCGGCGGGGCAAGGATCCCGGGCTGCTGGGATCCCGGCGAGGCCGGCTCTGCCGCGGGGTTTCCCGGCGGCTCCGGCGCACTCGGCGGGTAGCTGGAGGACGAAGGCGGCTCCGGCTCTATCGCTGACTGCTCCGGGTTCTCCGACTCCGGACGCTCATCCATGTGGGTGCCTCTTCTGTGAGAGAAGTGGATGTGCCTATGGCGCTGGAGCGGGCATTGCGCGGCCCCGGGATGCGTCATTCGGCGAATATCGCAGGGAACGGAATATTCCACTGATATACACCTATTAAGGAGAAGTTCGGCACGGCGGCCACCCGGGCAAGGTCGAACGGGTGAAGGCAGACAGTTGAATTGGGCACTTCCCGATCGGCTGCCGGTCACGACACAGCGACCGGCCGACCCGCGCGCGCGAGGGCGAGGTCGGCGTCCGATCGAGCCCGCCAACAGGCCGGCCGCACGCGACAGCTGTACCGACGAGGCGTCGAGCCCGCGAAGTTGGCATGACGAGGTCTTACGGCATGAAACTAATGCCATTAGTTTCATCGCCAATTACCTGAGAGGAGTGTGATGGAAACTTGGCACTTCAACGTTCAAAACGGCCAACAGGACAGCCGAATCCCCTACGACCTGACCGGACCGCAGGGCGGGCCCGCGCTACGGCGAGGTCCGCAGCCCGGCCCTGATCATCACCGGGACCCAGGACCCGCGCCCCGACCGTCGTCCTGAAGTTCCTGACAGGAGCGTGAGATGGCCAGAGTGGGACTGACGCCCGACGCCGTACGCGACGCCGCGATCGCGGTGCTGGACGCCGACGGACCCGAGGCGCTGACCCTGGCCCGGGTGGCGGCGCGCACCGGCGTCGCCGTCCCCTCTCTCTACAACCACGTCGACGGGCTGGCCGGGCTGCGGCGCACGGTCGCGATCCAGGTGACGGGCGAGCTGGCCGACCGGGTCGCCGAGGCCGTGCAGGGACGCGGCCGCGACGACGCGGTCAGCGCCCTGATGTTCGCCTACCGCGGCTACGCCGTCGAGCACCCCCGCCGTTACGAGGCGATCCCCCAGGGCCTCGTTGACGACCCCGACCTCCAGGCCGCCGGCGACCGCATCCTGCAGCCCATCCTGGCGGCGCTGCGCGGATACGACCTGCCCGACCAGCAGACCCTTCACGCCGCCCGCTGCGTACGCGCCGCCGCCCACGGCTTCGCCACCCTCCAGGCAGCAGGCGGCTTCCGGCTCCCCGAGGACCTGGACGCCAGTTACACGGCGCTCATCCACATGGTCACCCACGCCCTGGCCGACTGGACGTAGCGCCGCACGGGCACGGCCGCCTAGCCCCCGGCCACGAAGGCGAGGATGTCGGGTACCGCCTCTCGCAGACTCGTGAAGTGGCGGTGCACTCCGTCCACCCCGCCCGGGGTGTTGACCCCCCACACTGTCATCCCGGCCCGCCGCCCGGACTCGACGCCCGACGGCGCGTCCTCGACCACCAGGCAATCCTCCGGCTCGGCACCAAGCCGCCCGGCGGCCAGCAGGTAGGGGACCGGCGACGGCTTGCCCTCGTCTACGGCGGCCGCATCCACGACCACGCCCGGAACCGGCAGGCCGGTCCGGGCGAACCGTCCGCGTACCCGATGCTCATAGTTGGACGTCACCAGCCCCCAGCACCCCGGAGGCAGGGCGGAGAGCAACTCGGACGCGCCGTCGAAAGCGCCGTAGACACCCGACCTGACGTCCTCGTCCTCCAGCTCGTGCAGCACGGCCAGGCACTCCTGCGGGTCCCGGTCCGGGGCGACCTCCGCGAAGGTCTCCATCGGCCGCGTCCGCAGCGCCAGCTCGTGGACCGCGTCGGGATCCAGTCCGTAACGCCCCGCCCACGTCTTCCAGACACGACGCTGGTTGTCCGTCGCGTCGATCAGCGTGCCGTCGACATCAAACAGGACGTACTTCCCGAAATCGGACTGAACGCGTTCCCTGGTCACCCCTTGATCATGTCACCACCCCTCCCCCGCAACGCAGCCAGGTCTGCCCGGCCCCAGTAACTCCGCCCGGGCTCGGGCCGTAGGCCACCAGCCCGTATCGCCCCCGTACGCCGGATCACCGACTGCCGTCGAGCCAGTCCCCCGGGATCAGGTCCCGAACGCGGTCGAGGTCTGCCGCTGTCCGGCCGCGGGCCAGAACGGCCGCACCGCCGTCGTCACGCAGAAGAACATCCTGACCCAGGAACCACCGGATTCCGTTCTCCACCTCGCCGATCGGATACGCGGGGAACGGCAGTCGCACGGCGTGCTCCTCGATCAGTCCGACGGTGTCATCGTCCGCGTCCAGGAAGTCGCAGAGCTCCCCATCGGCCTGCAGGGACTCGGACAACACGATCTCGACGAAGCAGAGGGAAAGACGCTCCAGCCACGCCTCCCACCGCTCGGCGCTCTTGTCCGCAAGATCGGGCCGGACGAACACCGCAGGGTCGTCGTCCCGGAGGCTGTCGAGCAGGACGCCCCAGGACGCGGCTCCTTGGTTCTCGTGGCGGAAGACCAGGGCCTCCCCGGCGGCATCCACGTACAGCTCGGCCGGGCCGAGCAGCACGTCATGGTTACTGGTGAGGTCTCGACGGCGCCCGAACAGCAGGTACGCCTCGCGCAGCGCTGCCGGCAGCCGGACACCCAGCCGCTCCTCCGCCGCGACCAGATCGGCCTCCGCCCACCCGTCACCGCTCTCCAGGGCACCCGTCCAGTGGGCGGTGAATCCCCGGACGAATACCCATGCACCGCTGCGGTCTTTCACACCATCGGCAAGAGACGCAGCAAGTTCGAACTCTTGTGTCATGCCAGGACGATAGCGACCGCCGCCGCGGCAACGACACCGACGCCCGTCGCGAGCCACGTTCCACTGCGTACGACGGGCAGAAGCCGGTCCGGGTCCTCCTTGTTCCGCGCGATGAACGGCGTCACATGTCGACCAGGGTCCCGGCCGAGGCGGCGATCATCGTCAGGTACAGCGGGAGGGCTGTCGTCGCCATACCGACCCGTGCACCGCGTTTGTCTGGGCCAGTCCTCTTCCTGATCACGAATTCGATCATCTCGCTGCGGGAGGCATTCATGGTCGCGTGCGAAACGGCGGGGGCGAGCCGGCGCCCAAGGTCTATGGCTGCAGATCTCGCTGGTGCCAAGTCCCAGACTCGCCTCCCAGATCGGCCGGGGTCGCAGGTCCGACCGGATCGAACCCGGCCTTGGCCAAAACCTTCTGGGACGCGGCGTTGCCGTGAGAGGTAGCTGCCCGCAGTGTGCGCAGGCCATGCACCGCAGCCGCCGTACGGCACAGCTCCCGGACGGTCTCGGTCGCCACGCCGCGACCGGCGACCCGCTCCGCGACCCGGTAGCCGAGTCTGGCGGTGCCGTCCTCCAGGTCGTACAGGTTGAACCTGCCGAGTACCGAACCGTCCTCGGCAACGAGCACGTAGAAGGCGCAGACGCCGTCCTCCTGCTCGGCCAGCGCGGCGTTGAACCGGTCGGTGAACTGGTCGAAGAAGTCGTCGCCGCGATCGGGGATCGAGGCAGCGAAGTAGGCGCGGTTCGCCAGCTCGAAGGCCAGGACCGCCTGGGCGTGGCCGGCATGCAACCGCTTCAGCTCGGGCATCGCCCGACCCTACCCAGATCGTGCGCTGAGGCCACTGAATTTCCGCCGGCGGCAGACTGCCCCAAGCCGCGGCTGGACCAGACGCGGGTCGCCCTCGCCGGTTGCGCCCCGGTCCTGATCGTTCCTGGTCCCACGGAGAAGTAATTCGATGGGACGAGGCAGGGGAATCTGGCACGATCGCCGGGTGGGCGCATTGGACGCAGTGGCAGGCAGGGTTGCCGGCGGGGCCACGGTGACATTCCGGCCCCGCGGCTCCTCCATGGTCCCGCTGATACGCAGTCGACAGCAGGTGGTCGTTGCCCCGGTCGACCCGTCGAAACTGGAGGTCGGGGACATCGTCCTCGCCCGTGTAGCCGGGACGGTCTACCTGCACCTGGTGTCGGCCGTGGACCTCGCCGGGAAGCGGGTCCAGATCAGCAATAACCGTGGCCGCGTCAACGGATGGACCGGCCACAATCGCGTTTTCGGGATCTGCGTGGCGGTCGACGGCGTCACCCGATCCGGAGCCTATGGGAAGGCACTCGCCGCAGACGACTCCGACACCTCCCCCGCGCAATAACGGTGATGAGAAGACCCGCCGGTCGAAGTCGACGCCGTGCGGCCGTGGTTGGCGACGCGCACAGCGGACGAGCCCATCCGGGTAGTGCAGATGATCTTCACTGAGTAGTGTGAATCATCGGACAGTGGGCAGTCGTTCGCGCGCTGCCCTCGTGGCTCCGCCGCTCGACCGCAGACGCTTGCCATGCACGAAGACGTCTCTGCGGCTGGACGGCGCGCCGCAAGACGACGTCTCGTTCCTCGGCCGTGAAGTGATGCGCGGCGTCGGGAAGAGCGACGCGCGTGCCGCCGACGTCGCAGAGGACCAGAAAGTGAGTGAGACAGATGCAGCCTACGTTCGTACTGGTTCACGGAGCCTTCGCGAACTCCTTCTCCTTCGCGCCACTCCAAGCCGAACTCGGCCTCCTCGGACACCGCTCCGTCGCCGTAGACCTTCCGGGGCACGGGTTCGCCGCGACGTACCCGCACTCCTACCAGGCGCCGCAGGACCTCGAAGAACTCGCCACCGCACCCGGGGCCATCAAGGGCGTCACGCTCGCCGACAACGCCGCGTACCTGATCGGAATACTGGAGCGGGCCAAGGGGAACGGGCCCGTCATCCTCGTCTCACACAGCCGCGGCGGCATGACGGCCACCGTCGCAGCCAACCAGCGGCCCGATCTGATCGACCGTATCGTCTATGTCTCCGCCTGGTGCCCCGTCGACCTCGACGTCAGCGCCTATTACGCCGAGCCCGAGATGGCCACGGTCGACGCCACAGGACTGGCATCGGCGATGGTCGGGAACCCCGCCGAGCTCGGGCTGCTGCGCTCCAACTTCCGCACCGCCGATCTCGGCGTCATCGCGGCCTTCAAGGCGGCTTTCCTCGCCGACGGGACGGACGAGGAGTTCATGGTCTTCCTCAACACCTTCCAGCCCGACGAGAACCTCGACGCCGGCACACCCGATGACCGGGCGCAGCCCGACAGCTGGGGGCGAATCCCCAGGACGTACATCCGGTTGACCGAGGACACCAGTGTGCCGCTCGCCATGCAGGACCGGATGATCCGCGAGGGCGACGCGCTGACACCGGAGAACCCCTACGACGTCCGTACGCTCACCAGCAGCCACCTGAAGTGGCTGGTGGACCCGGCACCAGCAGCCCGAGTGCTGGGTGACATCGCGGCGCTCTTGCCTGCCGAATCATGATCGGATCCAGATGAGGAGAGCAACGACGGCGACAGTGCCGAGGTAGACGTACCGTTCCTATTCAGTGAGCAGGAGTGGGTGTTGGATCCATTCCTGGTCGCTGCGGACATCCCGAACGGTGTTGGGTGTCCTGGTCGCCCGCTTTCGCCCGGAGTCCGGCGGCACGGATCGTGTCCGTGGTCCGGGGAGCCGGGGGCGGGTTTCCTCACACCTTCGGGTGCCGTGTCCGGCCTGGGCGGTCCGATGCCCCTGTCCATCGCTCCGGTGGGCAGGGGGCGGTGCCGTCCGTCGCCGGATACGGTGCCCGAGGGCGCGTCGTCCGATCGCCACCGAAGCGGCATCGTGACGAGTCGGTGTACGTGTGCTGGTGGTGAGGGGCTTCTGCCAGTGCCGGGCACCCCACCGTGAGGTATAGGCCGGATCGACGGCCACGATCGGGATGCCGAGTTCCGCGGCCATCGACACCAGCCGCGCCCGCAGCCTCGCCACCGGCATCCCCGCGATCACATGCCGGAACCGTTTACGCCGGCCGTGCTTCTCCCGGGTCGTCTCGCCGGTGAAGTCCAGCTCCTCGACCGCGACCGCCAGGCCGTGCCGGTCGGCCCAGTGCAGCAGGCGGGTGAGGGCGTGGCGGATCTGCGCGTCGCGGTGTGTGGCCGGGCCGGTGAGGTCGTAGGCGAAGCGGCGGGGTTCACCGACGGGATTGCCGTGGCGGTCGAGGCGCCAGGCCGCGAGGTGGTCGGCGTTGGTGTCCACCCCCACCACACCCCGCGCCACCGCCGCCGCCAGCGGCACCACCTGCACCGGCGGGAGACTCCAGGCGGCGGTCAGGTACCAGCGCCCGCGCGACGGGTCGAAGGTGACGCGATACGCGACCGCCCGGTCCGATGTGACGCGATCCGCCCACTCGTCGCCCCGGTGCGCGAAAGCGACCGTACCGGTGAGGGTGTAGCGGCCGTACGGGCAGTTCGCCAAATGGGCCAGAGGGGCGGGCAGCTTGATGCTGACGCCGCCGCCCGGTGTGACGCGGATGGTCTCGTTCCCGAACCGCTTCCCACTCTCCCCGTCCGCGGACAGAAACCAGCGCGCCGCCTCCCACCCCTGGCGCCACTGCTCCTGGGTCAGTCCCGCCTCCTGCAGGTGGTGGCGGTTGCGGGCGCGTCCCTTGCCGCCGCGCACCACCCGCACCCGACCCGCCTCATGATCCGCGCGCTGCGTGTCGAGCCGGTCCCGCAGGACCCCCAGCCGGCGCGACTTGGCGAACCACTCCCGCTTGGAGCCGTAACCGCCCGGTGCCCGCTTGCTGCCCTTCGCGCCGATCGGCAGCGACAGGCGGTGCGAGATCGTGGCGATGCCGGCCTGGAGGTTCTGGATGTGTGCGTGCTGCCCGCGCCGGGCCAGCCCCCACTGATCGTGCGACGCCTTCGTGATCGACCCCGCCCACCGAGACGACGACAACGGCGTCAACACCCGCTTACGCACCGCCCACGACTCCGCCGAATACCCGGTCCCGTCTCTGCAGCGTTGCTTCAGGTCCGCGGACGCCAGCGAACCCAGATGCGCGCCGACCTGCCGCAGCACCGCCACATCCCCCGGCGTGAGGTGCTTCAGACGGGTACGCACCGACACCCCGGACGGACCCGCCACCACGAACGACTCCGCCACCACCCGCACCACACCACCCCCTCACCCCAGATCAACCCGACCACTGCTGTGATCAACGACCCGGGCCCGCAAAAGTCACCCCATCAGACAAACCCGCAGACACCACACACTCACTCCGACCCGCTCACGCTCACCCATTCACACTCATCAGCCAACAGCTCCAACCCTCGCTTGTCGCGTCGGGTTGCGACGGTCCGGGATGACGCGCCGGCCAAGGGCCTCGGCCGGCGCATCGCCTCCTCCAGCAAGGGCTGAAGGGTGATGCGCGCATGCAGATGAACTGATCTTGATGCCCTTTTGCGGAGCCGCGTGGGATGGGCGGCAGCTTCTTGGGAGCGCCTGCAGCATGCTGCTGTGGCCGTACGGAGGTCGAGTCGACGTTGATGTTCCCATCGAGGCCGCCGTCGGCGTCAGCACTGCCCTGAACGTAATGGAGGAGCGTCTCCCAGGTCCGCACCCGCCTGGCCCGGGATTGCTCAATGAGTGCCCGGTGTCCTGTTGGGCGCCCACAGCCGGTCGGCGTCGCCGGCGGCCAGCCGGCCTCGGTAGACGTCGATCTTGTGGCCGATGAGTTCCAGGTTCTCCTGGAGCTCGGCGATCTTGGCCTGCACGTCGTCACGATGCGACTCGAGCAGGTCCAACCGGCTCTCCTCGTTGCCCCGGCCCGCCGCGACGAGTTCGGCGTAACGGCGGATGACCCGGATGGGCATGCCGGTGGCGCGGAGTCTGGTGCAGATGGTGATCCATTCGAGGTCGAGCCGGTGATAGCGGCGCCGTCCGGTGTGCGTGCGGTCGACGGGGGTGACGACCAGGCCGACACGTTCGTAGTAGCGCAGGGTGTGCACGCTGACTCCGGTGCGGCGGGCGGCCTCGCCGATGCTCAGGCCCGCCTTCGGATCAGAGTCGGCGTGCCCGGATTCCGGCTGCGGATTGACCTCGACCACGCTCTAGATCCTAGCTTCGTCATCCGTTGCCGCTCACCCCCACCACCGACCGATGGGACGAACCCGCATGCCCGAACTCAGCCGACGGCGCCGGCTGTTGGTCCTCGCGATCTGCTGCGCCGGCGTGATCGTCGTGGTGATGGACATCTCCGTCGTCAACGTCGCACTGCCGTCGATCCGCCGCGACCTGCACGCCTCGGTGTCCGGTCTGCAGTGGACCGTCGACGCCTACACCCTCGTGCTGGCCGGCTTCCTGGTGCTGGCCGGGTCCACCGCCGACCGGGTCGGGCGCCGGAAGGTCTTCCAGATCGGCCTCGCCGCTTTCGGACTCGGCTCACTGCTGTGCGCCCTCGCGCCGAGCCTCACCTGGCTGATAGCGGCACGAGCGCTGCAGGCCGTCGGCGGCACCATGCTGAACCCGGTGGCGATGGCGATCGTCGCCACCACATTCCCCGAACCGGCCGAGCGGGCCAGGGCCATCGGCGTGTTCGGTTCGATGACCGGCCTGTCGCTGGCGCTGGGCCCCATCATCGGCGGCGCCCTGGTCGGCGGCTTCGGCTGGCACTCCATCTTCTGGATCAACGTTCCGATCGTGGCCGCCGCGATCGTGTGCACCGCACGGTTCGTACCCGAGTCCCGCGCCGCTCGCGCACGCCGGTTCGACCCCGTGGGCCAGACCCTGGTGATCCTCGTACTGGGCGGAACCGTCTTCTCGATCATCGAGTCCAGGCAATTGGGCTGGACCTCACCGGTCATCCTGGGCCTGCTCGCCGTGACCGCGCTCGGCGCGACAGGCATCCTCTGTTACGAGCCATGCCGCGCCGACCCGCTGCTGGAACTGCGCCTGTTCCGCAGCGTGCCGTTCAGCTCGGCAATCCTGATGGCGCTCTTCGCCCTGTGCGCGTTCAGCGCGTTCCTGTTCGTGACCACCCAGTACCTGCAGGACATACGCGGCCTCTCGGCACCGGCAGCCGGACTGTGCCTGCTCCCGGTCGGGGCACTCGTCGTGACGCTCTCCCCACTCACCGGCCGACTGATCGGCACGCGAGGCCCCAGGCTGCCACTACTGACCGCCGGGAGCGCACTGACGCTGGCCGGCGCCGTCTCGCTCCGGCTCGGACCGGCCACCCCACTGCCGGCCATGCTCGCGACCTACCTTCTGTTCGGCGTCTTCATCGGCACGGTGAACCCGCCGATCACCAACACAGCGGTCTCCGGGATGCCCCGCTCGATGACCGGGGTGGCCACCTCACTGGCCTCCGCGGGCCGACAGACCGGAACCACCCTGGGCGTCGCCGTCTCCGGCACGATCGTGGGCTCGGCCCTGCCAAGTGGCGCGACGGCATTCACCGACGCGGAGCGCGGGGTGTGGTGGTTGGTGGTCGGGCTGGGCCTGGGCATCGTGGCTCTGTGCCTGCTCAGCACGGGGCAGTGGGCTGTGAGCACGGCCGCGAGGGCGGCAGAGTCGTTCGAGGAGGTGGATTACGGGGTGGCCGCGACATTATCGAGACCGACACCGGCTCCTGCTGACTCGCCACCACCCGCGCCCAAGGGGAACGAGGAGCCGTCTGTAGCGCAGTCCGCCCGCTCTATCGAACGGGCCCGCGTTCATCGACAGTCACGGTCCGCTCCGACAGGAAGATGTCCCGGTCGATGAGGCCGTAAGCAATGTTGAACGTGTCGAGCCAGTACGACCAATCGCGGATTCCCAGGGCGCTGGTGAACCGGTGGTTCAACTGCCAGCGGATCCACTGCCCGGGAAGCAGTCGAACTGACGGCGGCCTGCGCGGCCGAGGCGGCAGCCCGAAGAGCGGCTCCACACGAGCGAGAACGCGGAGCCGATCGCCTTCGTCACGCAGGCTGACACCGATCTGGCGAAGGGCTTTCCGGCTCGAATGCGGCTCGAAACTATCACGCTCGGACATCTGGATAAAATGGGCAAATCCTGAGGGTACTCGAGGTAACGAAAAGCCGACTGGCGCCTCGTTCCTGCGCGCAGCGGCCTCCCCACCCCGAGACTGCTTCGTCCACGACGTCTTGATCCACTGCACTGTGATGTCCACCCCACCTGCCCTTCGCCGAGAGGGTACGGCCAGCATCTGCTCGACATCACCCAGGTTCCGACGCAACTGCCTGGCCCTTGGCGACAGAACTCACTTGGGTCTGGTGCAGCCTCCAGGACAACGACTTGCACCGACCTGGTCTCCGTGACCCAGGGCGTCACCTCCGGGCAACAGCACATCCGGGTGAGATTCCCCGGAACACATCCGGCCGCCCCGCACAGACCGCCAGGATGCCCGGGTGACAGCGACCCCAGACCTCTGGCACCACTACGGCCGGAACCGCGCCGCCAACGACCCCGACGTGCCCGCCGCGTTCTCCTGGACGCGGGACCAACACACCGGGCCCGGAGTCGAAGCGCTCGGTGACATCGCGGGCGCGGTTGTCGCGGACCTGGGCGCCGGACCGGCCCGTCACGCCGCCCACCTCGCCGTCCGCCACCAGCCCGCCCGCGTCGACGCCATCGACGCCTCCCCCGCCCAGCACGCGATGGCCTGCGGCCTGTACGGCGGGCTGACGCCCCGGCTGCACCTGGTGCACGCCGGCGCCGTCGACCACCTCCGGGCCCACCCGGACACGTACGACGTGGCCTACGCGGTGTTCGGCGCACCGGATTTCACCGATCCCCGCGTCCTGCTGCCGGAGGCGGCACGTGCCCTGCGTCCCGGCGGCCGGCTGGTGTTCTCCACGCTGGCCCACTACCGCGGCGGCAGTCCCGCCGAGATCGACGTGATCCCGTCCTCCGCACCGGCGAAACTGCCTGACGGCAGGGCGGCGACACTCACCCGGTGGGTGCTGCGGGCATACGTCTGGGCGAAGCTCCTCGAGGCCGCGGGCCTGGCCGACGTCACCGTCGAGGAGTTTCCGGCCGTCGGCGGAGGGCTGGGCACTCTCCTCGTAAGCGCGTCCCGCTGAGTTCGGCCGACGGGGAATCGCGAAGCTCTCCTGGTCCGCATCGGGCTGCGGGGCGTGGTCGTCGACGTTCGTGCGGTCGGCGAGCACGGCATCGTCAACGCCCTGGTCAAGCCTTACCGGTGAAGCGGTCTTCCAGCTTCGGGATGCACGGGGACAGCAGTGCCTCCGTGTGCAGCGTAACGGCGCCCCGGGCGAGTCTGAGTACGCGTACCTCGTTCTCGTGGCCCGGGTCCTCGTCGTCGCGAATGTGCAGGAGGCCGTAGGAGCCCGGGGCGACCGTCGCGACATGGTCGAACAGGCCGATGACATCTGGCGACGAACGGTGATTGGAATGGCCTCCCAGGTGGATGAACGGCTCACCGTTCATCCACCTCAGATCAAGGAGGTAGGGACTGGCCATCCCGGCGATGCGAAGCTGCAGCTCGTCCACGATCTGCCGAAGCCGGTCGTCATCGTCGTCGTCAACGGCGGTCTCTCTGACGGTGATCCAGCCGTGGTACTCGAACACACCGCAATTCTAATGAGGCAGGTCGAGTCCCGACGGCCCTGGCCACTTCATGATCCGCCGGATGTGCCTCAGAGCGTGCGACCCGATTTCGTGGCCCGCCAAGCTGCGGTAACGCACCCTTCCTCCTATTCCCACCACCCCTTGGCATCGCCGTGCTCAAGGAGCTTTCGTATCCCCGGCAGCCGGCGGCCAGCCGTACTCGTCGACCTCCAGCCGGAAGTGGACCTTCACGTGGTCGTCTCCGACGTCCGTCACCACCATGTCCGTTCCGCAGGCCAGGCCGATGCCTTCGCATACGGACGGCGTGACGCCACCCGCAGTGGAGGCCTGGGACATCATGCCGGATGGATCTACCAGCAGGTACTCGGACGCGGTCGTCCGCCGGGCGTCTCCGATATATGCGCGAAGATCGGCTGCGAACCGCGGACTGTCATGAAGCGCCTGACCCTGAACGCGGCTGCCTGACCATAGGTTGGTCATCGGCCACTGAAGCTTCGGATCCCGGGGAGGGCGCGATTGAGTCAGGCGGACGACATGAAAGTGACCGAGGGCGGTCCTCACGCGGCGGAGCAACTGCTGGTGATGCTCGACGAGCACAGCTCCTGGCTGGTCCCGGTCCAGTACGTAAACCTGATGGCAACGCTGGAGTGGGAGGAACACCCACGCCCACCGATCGTCAAGCAGATACTGAGCCACGCCCGGGACGGACAGATACGGATCTGCCGGAACCGCCTGGGCCGCCCGATGGGTGGATCCGTACTGACCGGCACGGCCCCGGAGTTCGTTCCCCGGGCGGAAGAGCCGGAGCTCTACCTGCACTTCCTCGTGACCGGGCGGGAGGAAGCACGGCGGTCCGGCATCGAGGCCCTCGTCACCGATGCGCGAGCCGAGGCCGCCCGCCGCGGTGTGCGGCTGCTCCGGACACACTGCTGGGCCGGCGAGGACGGCCGCCTGGTGCGCGAGTACGAGGAGCTGGGCTTCACGGCGACGTTGGAGTTCGAGGAGCTGCGGTCGGACGGGTCGTACTGGCCGGGCCGGATACTCCAGACCCGGGTGTGATCCGGCCACGGCGCCTTCCCATGGCGGGTGGCGCAGGGGCGCAGGGGCGCAGGACATCGTGGCCCGATCAGGAAACCTGACCAGCGGTCACCGCCGTGTCGGCGACCCCGGGAACGGTCGGCTTCGCGGCAGCAGACGGCGTGCGGTAGGCGCGAAGGGGTGCGTTGGTCGTGGCTACGGCGGCGATCGCCAGGATGGCGGACAGTCCGCCGAAGACCAGGGAGAAGGAGGCGGAGGTGGCCGAGGCCAACAGGCCGCCACGGAAGTTGCCGAGTTCGGGGCCCGCGACGCCGATGACGTGCTCTACCGAGGAGACCCGTCCCCGGAACGCGTCCGGGGTCTCCAATTGGACCAAGGCACTGCGGGTGACGACAGACACGGTGTCGGCAGCACCCGCCACGGCCAGGCATCCGAGCGCCAGCCACAACGGCCCCGCCACGCCGAAGCAGGCCAGCGCCAGGCCCCAGAGCCCGGCCGCGGACAGCTGGACCAGGCCGCCGCGGCGCCAGCGCGTCACCGTGCCGGAGAGCAGGCCGGCCGTGATCCCCCCGACCGCGACGGCCGAGAGGAACAGGCCGAGGGTCTGCGGGTTTCCCCCGAAGCGGATCTCGTTGACCAGCGGGAAGAGCGCGACGGGCATGGCGAGCAGCGTTGCGGACAGGTCGGTGGCCATCGAGCCCCACAGCGTCGGGCGGCGCAGGACGATCCGCCGGCCGCCACGCTCCGGCCGGCGCCTGCCGCCTGCCGCGTCGGCGCCCTCGGGCCGCATGGGAGGCAGGCGGATCACCGCGAGCATCGAGACGATCATGGCCACGGCCTGGGTCGCGTATGCGGCGGGGAGGCCCCAGCTGGCGATGATCAGCCCGGCCAGCGCGGGCCCGGCCAGCATCGCGGCCTGGAAGGAGACGTTGGTCAGCGCGAGACCGGCCGCGACCTGGTCGCCCGGCAACAGCCGGACCGGGAAGGTGCGTCGGGCAGGAGCGCCGAGAGCGCTGCAGCTCGTCCCCACGGCCACCAGGGCGAGCAGAAGCAGCACGTCGCGGTTGTCCGCCAGGGCCTGAGTGCACAGCCCTGCGGCGGCCACCAGTTGGCCCGCGGTGGTGGCCCGTACCACCGTGCGGCGGTCATAGGTGTCGGCCAGCGTGCCGCCGAGCAGACCGAACAGCACCATCGGCAGGCCGGTGGCGAGCCCGATGGCGCCGGTGCCCACCGGGCTGCCGGTCAGGTCCCAGACCTGGGCCAGCACGGCCACGTTGGTTATCTGCCCGCCGACTTGAGAGGCCGAGGTGCCGAACCACAGGTCGCGAAACGACTGACTGCTACGCAGCGGGCGGGTGTCGAGGAACCGGACACGCCCCCTCATCGCGGTGGCTCGACAAGGTGGTGGAGGATCCGCTGCCGCATCGACCGGCGTTCCAGCGCCCGCCGCACTTCCTCGACGACGGCGGTCATCGCGTACGGGACCTCGTCGTCCAGCTCGGCGACCGTCTCGTGGGTGGCGCGCCACTCCGCCTCCAGGAACGGCACCAGCGACCGGCCGCGCTCGGTCAGGTCGATCCGCCGGGTGCGGGCGTCTGGTCCCGGTTCAGAGGTGACCAGATCCTCCTTGCGCATGGCGGCGATGGTCTGGCTGATCGCCGAGTGCGAGCGGTTCAGGGACTTCGCGAGCTCGCGGATGGTCAGTGGTCCGGTGTGGGCGAGCCGGATCAGCGGATAGGCGAACCGGGGCCGCACCCCCTTGATGCCGCGCTCGACGTAGAGCTGCTCGATATCGGCGTCCATGGCTGCCAGCAGCTCGTGCAGGGAGTGCCAGGGATCGGGTAGCGCTGTGGGATCTGAAGATGTCACAGCGCTAATATAACAGTGCTGCGATAATCAAGGCTCGTGACTCGCCCAGCCCCGACTGCCAGAGACACCGACCGCTGCACACTTCCGCCAGGTACGACCCAGGTGTTGGCCCGCAGCGAGGGCCGGATGTTCTGCCGCTTTCCGAGAAGACCACCCAGACGACAGGCGGCCGCGACAGAGCGGGCCAACGACACCTCACCCGACGGGAAAGCGACGGCCATACATGCGCGTGACGATGACGAGCGCTGCGGGGCACCCCGTGAATTGCCGAGGCCATCGAGCAGACGACGGACGAGCACCGGGGCACCTGCGACACCACCGACCCCGTCGGCCCGTCGGCGACCGTACTGATCCTGCGTCTGATCGACGGCAACCTCGAGTACCTGGTGCTCGGCGACTCCGTCCTCGTGCTCGACCGAACGGACGGTGCACCGCTCGTTGTCGAAGATCGCCGAGAAGTGATCGTCAGCCGGTCGTACCCCCTCACTCAAAGCCGCACCCAAGGGAAGCGACGAGTACCACCTGACCGGTGCCGCCCTCCTCGGCAACGGAGCCAGCCGCATCGTGGACCGCTTCGAGCTCACCGACTGGACAGGGCTCGTGGCGCTCCTGGCGTCGAACGGACCGGCCGACATCATCCACCGCGTCCGGCAGGCGGAAGCACAGCACGCAGTACCGGCAGACGATGCGACGATCGCCCACTGCACCGAGCTCGGCGAAGCCTGATCCTCACCGACCCCGTGCCCGGTCTCCGAGGCAGCCGCCACCACTCCGCGGGCGAACACAGACCGCTCTCGACAGGCGGATGAGGAAAACGAACGGAATTGGGCGGTGTTCGATATAGCTCAAACCATCTGCCTCAGCCCTCTGGCCATGTACACCGCAGACAAGGACGGCACCGTGCACATCCCTTCGACGACACCGGTGCGATGACGCCGCAGGTATGGAGCCGCCGGCCGGCTTGCCAGGGTGTGGAGCGGGAAGAGCACTCGGCCCGCGAACCGCTGATGTTGGAGGGTTCGCGGGCCAGCTGAGCGTCAGGTGTGGACGCCGTTGCGCCTGTCCGGTGCCGCATGGCCCGCACCTGTAACGCCGGGATGCGGCAGCCGCTCGTGCGGCGAGGGGGTCGGACCGGCGAGGCCGCCGCTCGTCAGGCGGTGTTGTTGGCCAGGGCCAGCAGACGGGTCCGGTCGCCGTTGAAGCGGTCACGGTCGACGGCGCCGGAGATGCCGCTCACCGAGCCGGTGGAGCTGTACTGCCAGACGGTCCAGTACGGGAAGCCGGCCGGTATGCTCGGGCTGGCCGCGGAGGTCCAGTGGGCCACCCACAGCGGGCTCCTGCTGGCCATGCCGGACCAGCCGCCGGTGCAGGTGTTCCACCAGCTCGGGCTGGTGTAGATGACGACGTCGCGGCCGGTACGGGCCTTGTAGCGGTTGTAGAAGTCGAGGATCCAGGTCTGCATGGCCGCAGCCGACTTGCCGTAGCAGCTGCCCTCGATGTCGAGTACGCCGGGGAGTGTCCGGTTGTCGCGGGACCAGGCGCCGCCGTTGCTGGCGAAGTAGTCGGCCTGGGCGGCTCCGCCGGACACGTCGGGCCGGGCGAAGTGGTACGCGCCCCGGATGACGCCGGCGTTGTAGGCGCCCAGGTAGTTGGCGTTGAACCTCGGGTCCTTGTACGTGGTGCCCTCGGTCGCCTTCATCCAGGCGAACTCGATGCCCGCGCCACGCACCGAGCTCCAGTTGATGGCGCCCTGCCAGTTCGAGACGTCGATGCCCACCGGATTGGCCAGCAGGCCGACGTCCTCCTGCACGTCCAGGTGCAGGTTCTTGGTGTCGGGCTTGAAGTCCTTGACGTCCTGGACGTAGCCGACGCCCATGTAGCCCTTGCCCGCCGGGACGACGCCGTCGTCCGGCCGGGGTGTCGCGGAAGCGGTGCCCGACATCAGGCCGAGAGCCAGCGTGGTGCTCACGGCCACGGCTCCGGCGGCGGCGAGTCGGCGGCGGGCGGAACCTCGTGAGAGCAATCTGGAGAGCACGTGCTACCTCCGGGTGTGGGGTGGGTAGGAGCAGCTACGGACCGGTTCTACGCGCATTGCTTGTTGCGGACATGTCATCTTGACAGACTGTGTAGGTCCGGTAAAGACCTGCACGGATCTTCAACGGCCAGGACTGGCTGAATTCTTGGTGACGGGCGTCCTCATCGGCTACACCACTGAGCGCTCAAAGAGCTTCCAGAGCCCCTCGGAGACGACCTCGACCGCACCGTCCACCACCGTGACGGCCGTCTCGTCGTCGACCGCGTACCCCGGCACCGGCACGCGCGCGGCCCACTTCTCGGCCTCGGCCATGGTGTTCTCCGGGCACATCGGGTTGTCCAGGTGCGGGAAGATCGAGAAACCGACCATGCCCAGCGCGCTGTCGCCGCCGGCGGCCGGCTTCCAGCCCACGAACTCCTCGCCGACGTGCGGGGCCATCACCATGCTGCCGGCGCTCAGTCCCACGTAGACGGTCTCGCCGAGCGACGGGAACAGATCCGCCAGGCCGGACTCACGCATCCAGTGGTGCAGATACAGGACGTCACCGCCGCACACCAGCAGAGCATCGGTCTCCCGGACCAGGGGGACCCAGTTCGCCTCGTCGATGCTGGGCAGCGCGGTCAGCTCCAGCATTCCCACGGACTTCCATCCCAGCTCCACCATGGGCGTGGACGTCTGCCCGGCGATCTGCCGCCACGTCGTGACCGCGGTCGCGGGCAGCATGCCGTACATCGCGGTGGGGATGCACAGGGCGGTGGACTCGGCGATGGGTTTGCCCAGCATGTCGACGAGGGCGTCGCGGATGCTCTGGTTGCTGACGCCGCCGGAGGTGAGGAGAAGCTTCATCGCGTCATCCTTCCGTCGCGAGCCGGAGCCGGCCGCGGCGAGCCGTCGCGAAGCCCTCGAACGCTGTCGGGTTCTTCGGGCGCCTGAGAGTTCATGTTGACACGCGGACACAATGACGGCCTGGACTTCGGACGCTTCCGGGCAGTCGAGCCTCCGTCCTCTCTCAACCGGTGTGAAGGATCCGAAAGCGATGGGGTTCCGCCGGATCCCGATCAGCGACCTGGACCGACGTCCAAGCCCATTGCCACACGCTGATGCCCGGCGTCCGGGAGAAACGGATCCGCCCGCGAGTGCCCTCGACCGCGACGTGCGGCCAGGATTCGGCGATACGCGCCCGGTCCGCGCCGTGAGAACGCAGCACATCGGCAAGGACGGCGACCGTGTCGTAGCCCTCGAAGGCGACGAAGGAGGGGGCTTCGCCCAGCCGCTCGCGGAGGGCCGTCTCGACTCGTACGCCGAGTGGGCTGAGGCGCTCGGGCAGGTAGCGCAGGAACGGGATCGCCGAGCCTTCGTCGCCCAGCAGCGCCGCCCATTCGGCGAACTCCGGTTGCCCGGCCGGAGCACCGATCATGATCTCGGCGAGGCGCTGGTCGCGGCGGACGGAATTGACGATCGACACCGCCGGCTCCGGGTGGCCGGTCAGAAGGAGGAGTGCCGTCGCGCGATGGCGGACGAGTTCGTCGCATACGGCCGTGGGGGCGAGCGCGCCCATGTCGAGTTCGATGACGGTACCGCCGCGCGGAGCGAGGTAATCCCGCAGAATGCGGGCCCCGGCTGCCCAGTAGACGCTCGGCTGGGCAGCAACGGCAATTCGGGAATGACCCGCGCCGAGGAGGAAGTCGGCATAGATCCGCCAGCCGTGGGACTGCGCCGGGCACAGGCGCGCGACCCAGTACGTCGGGTGTTCGGTGAGCGCGTCGAGCACCGCTGACGAGCAGAGGAACGGCAGGCCGAGGGCATCGGCCCGGGCGGCAGCGGCACGAGCGACGACGCTGTGATACTCCCCCGCCAAAGCAGCCACGCCCAGACAGGCCAATTCGTCCACGGCTTCCGCAGCCTTCCGCGGATCAGCCGCGGTGTCCCGGACCACCAGCTCGAGTGGCCTTCCGGTGATCCCGCCGGCGTCATTGACGTCGCGAACGGCCGACTCGAGGCCGGCGAGCAAGTGCCGGCCTGCCTCGATCCAGCCAGGCCGGGACAGGGGAACGAGGGCGCCGATCTGTACCGGTGATCCGTCAGTCCGCTCCGCTCCGGATGACGATGGTGACGTATTCATGCGCTGGCGTCTCCCGTGTGACGACTCGGTCGCAGGTTGCCCGGATCGCCGGGCGGCCAGGCACGGTGGCACGCGTTCATCTCGTCTCGCCGTCGCGAACGCCCCTGCGGGATCATGGCGGCCATTGCATCCACCACCACCGCCGATAGGCAACCGGATATTTGTTCGCCAGACGAGCATGTTGGGGTCGGCAACGGTGGCGCCGCAGATGTACTCGCGTTCCATACCGGACAGCGCGGCTGACCGATTCGTCCAAGACCATCACGCCGTACGCGTGGCAGCGTAGGACGTATGAGTATCGATACAAGCCGGGCGGCCTCGTTCCTGGCAGCTCACGGACGTGTCCTGGACCGGCGTCGCTTCGCGCTGCTCACCGGAGAGGCGGATCCCGCAAACCGGGAGGCGGTACTCGCCGCGGTGGAGGCCTACCGCAACCGTTCCTGTTCAGTGAGCAGGAGTGGGTGTTGGATCCATTCCTGGTCGCTGCGGACATCCCGAACGGTGTTGGGTGTCCTGGTCGCCCGCTTTCGCCCGGGGTCCGGGCCGGCGGATCGTGTCCGTGGTCCGGGGGTCCGGGGGCGGGTTTCCTCACGCCGTCGGGTGCCGTGTCCGGCCTGGGCGGTCCGATGCCCCGCACGATCGCTCCGGTCGTGTGGGGGCGGTGCCGTCCGTCGCCGGATGCGGTGCCCGAGGGCGCGTCGTCCGATCGCCACCGCAGCGGCATCGTGACGAGTCGGTGTACGTGTGCTGGTGGTGAGGGGCTTCTGCCAGTGCCGGGCGCCCCAGCGTGAGGTGTAGGCGGGGTCGACCGCGACGATCGGGATGCCGAGTTCGGCGGCCATGGACACCAGCCGCGCCCGCAACCTGGCGACCGGCATCCCCGCGATCAGATGCCGGAAGCGTTTGCGGCGTCCGTGTTTCTCCCGGGTGGTCTCGGCGGTGAAGTCCAGGTCCTCGACCGCGATCGCCAGCCCGTGCCGGGCGGCCCAGTGCAGCAGGCGGGTGAGGGCGTGGCGGACCTGCGCGTCGCGGTGTGTGGCCGGGCCGGTGAGGTCGTAGGTGAAGCGGCGGGGTTCACCGACGGGATTGCCGTGCGGGTCGAGGCGCCAGGCCGCGAGGTGGTCGGCGTTGGTGTCCACCCCCACCACACCCCCGGCAACCGCCGCCGCAAGCGGCACCGCCTGCACCGGTGGGAGGGTCCAGGCGGCGGTCAGGTACCAGCGTCCGCGCGACGGGTCGAAGGTGATGCGGTAGGCGACGGCCCGGTCCGCGGTGACGCGGTCGGCCCATTCGTCGCCCCGGTGCGCGAAAGCGACCGTACCGGTGAGGGTGTAGCGGCCGTGCGGACTGTTGGCCAGATGCGCCAAAGGGGCGGGCAGCTTGATGCTGACGCCGCCGCCCGGTGTGACGCGGATGGTCTCGTTCCCGAACCGCTTCCCACTCTCCCCGTCCGCGGACAGAAACCAGCGCGCCGCCTCCCACCCCTGGCGCCACTGCTCCTCGGTCAGTCCCGCCTCGTGCAGGTGGTGGCGGGTGCGGGCGCGTTTCTTCCCGCCGCGCACCACCCGCACCCGACCCGCCTCGTGATCCGCACGCTGCGCGTCGAATCGGTCCTGCAGGACCCGCAGCCGGCGTGACTTGGCGAACCACTCCCGCTGGGAGCCGTAACCCCCCGGGGTTCGCTTGCTGCCCTTCGCGCCGACCGGCAGCGACAGCCGCTGCTCGATCATCGCGACACCGGCCCGAAGGCTCTGGATGTGTGCGTGCTGCCCGCGCCGGGCCAGCCCCCACTGATCGTGCGACGCCTTCGTGATCGACCCCGCCCACCGAGACGACGACAACGGCGTCAACACCCGCTTACGCACCGCCCACGACTCCGCCGAATACCCGGTCCCGTCCGCACAACGCTGCTTCAGATCCGCGGACGCCAGCGAGCCCAGATGCGCGCCGACCTGCCGCAGCACCGCCTCGTCCCCGGGCGTGAGGTGCTTCAGACGGGTACGGACCGACACCCCGGACGGACCCGCCACCACGAACGACTCCGCCAACACCCGCACCACACCCACCCCCACCCAGATCAACCCGGCCCAGTCCCGTGATCAACGACCCCGGCCCACAAAAGTCACCCCATCAGACAAACCCACAGACACCACACACTCACTCCGGCACACTCATGCCCACCCATACACGCTCATCAGCCAACAGTTCCGACCCCGACGGCGGGTACGGGTGGGGCATCGAACCCGACTTGCGCACACCCGAGAGCCAACCGGCCGGGGCCATGCACGCGCTGGAAGCGATCGCCGACACCGGCCCCGGATCGGCCCCCGCGACGGTCAGGCTCTTCGACTGGCTCGACTCGGTGACCCTGCCCGACGGGGGCCTGCCCTTCGCGCTGCCGGTCGCGAACCCAGCGGCCTGCGCGCCGCTCTGGATCGAGACCGATTCCAAAGCAACGTCCCTGCAGATCACGGCGGGGGTCGCCGCCCACGCTCATCGCGTCGCCCGGTTCGATGACCGGGCGAGGGAGCATCCCTGGCTGACGCGGGTGACCCGCTACTGCTTCGAGGCGATCGATCAGATGGACGAGGCTCCGTTCGCCTACGTCCTGTCGTTCGCCCTCCGGTTCCTCGACGCTGCTGCAGACACCCACCCCCAGGCCGCCGACCTCCTCCGGCGCCTGGGCCGGTACGTGCCTGCCGACGCCGCCGTTCCCGTCGCGGGAGGCGCCGAAGGCGAGACCCTGCGCCTCCTCGACCTCGCACCGGAACCAGGCCGCCCGGTCCGCGCCCTGGTGAACGACGCCGCCGTCGCCCACGACCTGGACCGTCTGGAGGCCGGACAGCAGGCCGACGGCGGATGGGCCGTGGGTTTCAACGCCTACTCCGACGCCGCAGCACTCGAATGGCGCGGCTACGCCACCGTCTCCGCCGTGTCAACTCTTCGGGCCAACGGCAGGTAACCGGTGAGCCAACCGGAGCGGCGCGCCCCTCGGCGGAGGGACAGCCGCAGGTCATGCCTATGCTCAGGCCCATGGCACTGCAATGGGAACAGATCATCGTCGACTCCACCGACCCCGTCACCCTCGGGCGCTGGTGGGCCGAGGCTCTCGGCTGGGTAGTGGTCGACGAATCCGAGGAGATCATCGAGATCCGGCCCGAACCGGACCGGATGCCGGGACTGCTCTTCGTACCTGTCCCCGAGGGCAAGGCGTCGAAGAACAGGCTCCACCCCGACTTCCGCCCCGACGATCAGGAGGCCGAGGTCGCCAGGCTGCTCTCCCTCGGTGCCCGGCGCGCCGATTCCGTGCAGACGGAACAGCACTGGGTGACCCTCCTCGACCCGGAAGGCAACGAGTTCTGCGTCCTGGGTGGGCGGAAGAGCTGAGCGTGGCCCAACTCCGGAACCTCAGGGGATCCCAGCCGCGGCCGGGATCCCCTGACATGCGCATACGCGATGCTATCGATCCGGGTGTTCACCGCTCGTAGACGGCATCCATGTACTGCAGTTCAGGCACGGAGTTCGGTGAAGACGTGCGTGGAGTACGGGAGTTGGGGGACGCCGAGGGGGAGAAGCTGGCGGCGATGGCCCTGCCCGGTTTCGGCTGACGTCCGCGGGGCCGGGGAAGCCTGCCACGGGCCTGCCGCCGAGGTGGCCCGGCGCTACTCGATCCGGGGGACACCCTGGCAGGAGTACCGCAGGCTGCAGCTGGGCCTGTCCACCGAGAGGCTCGCGCCGCGGCTCGGCGACATCCTGCCCTGCTGGCCCGGCCTGCTCAACTTCTTCTGGCCGACGCTGGATCTCTGCCAGCCGCTCTCCCCAAGGGGCGCAGCGATCCCTGTACGCACCTGCTGCAGCTCGCGTACCCGCCGGACGAGTCGGGGTATTGCGACGGAGGGCTGCTGCACTTCACGATCCCCGCCCCTGCTCTCCAGGCCGGCGACTTCACCCGGGCAACCAGCACCCTGACCAGAGCCCTCAACCAGCGCGGCTGAGACGTTCTGCCCGCATCACCTCATGCACCGCCCGGCGAACGAGCCCGCGAACCCCGACAACCAGCACCCAGAAGCGGCCCGTCCCCCGCGCCAGAGGACACCACCGGTCAGGGCAGCACCGACAACGAACAGCACCCCCAGGGCGACGAACGAACCATTCATCAGACCGTGCTCCGGGGAACAGATGTACCGCGGCTCAGGATCCAACTGCTGAGCACAGTGAGCGTTGCCCAGGTCGCTGATGTTGTTCCGCGCCCAGCTGTACGGTCTGCCCCAAGCCGACTCGGCGATCCAGTGGACGACGAAGAACTGCACCACGCCCACGATCCATGCCGAGTACCCGATCCGCGCTCTCACCCGTCCACCTTCCGCCACGCGAACAACGTGCGGACAGCCGATCGTGGGGCGCCGGGCTCAGGCACTCCGACAAGCCCCCTGGAGCACGGTGGGGCAGGCCCTACTGCGGCCGGGTCCGGCCGGGCGCCACTCGAGATCCGGGGACGCCCGAACCCTGATCCCTCAGAGGGGCTGATAACCGAACCATGCCCGGCATTCCGGCTGGTTGGGGCGGACGACTGCCAGGATGGCCGCCACGAGCCAGATCAGTCCCAGAATGGGTATCACTTCGTAAAACGCCAGGGTGAAGGGCAGCGCCGTCCAGCCGTAGGCGAAGGCGGAGACACGCAGACCGGGTTGGCGCGTGGGGAACTTCAGAGCGGTAGAGACGCCCCACGCAGCGACCGCGAACATGAGCACTCCGGCGAACACAATGACCCCGGAGTGAGCCTCACCCGGCGTGGTGCAGCACGGGGTCGAAGCGTCACCCTCGCCCCAGATGGCCGTGGCGACGGCCACGCTGTTGGTCAACAGTCCAAGTCCGAGGACGGCCTGCATACCGCCCAGGATCATCATCAACACCCGAAGGCTTCTCACCGGCTGCGGCATCTGCGCCCCTGAGGGGGCCGGCCCCTGACTGAACCCCCCAGGCGGCCCACTGGGACCTCCGGACCCAGCCGCTCCCGGGTCACCACCGGCACGCGACCGCTCCCACGGCCGCCGTCCATCTGGCTCGTCTCCATTCACCCAGCCCGTGCTGACGGCCCCCTCCCCCGACGGCATCGCGCCTGCGCGCCATGTTCCGTCGGCCCGCCCCGACTGTCCAGCCGCAATTCGGCCAGGTAGGTCACCCGGCTGCCGAGCGGCAGGCGGCTCGACTCCTGCTCCGCCGATGGGAGACTCGCAGGACGACTACATGCGCCCACGTTTCTACGGGGCTATGTCCTTGGTGAGGCGGACGGTTCCGTCGTCGCCGGTGATCGACGCCGACTGGTATCCCTCGCTCCGGTAGAGGGCGATGTTCTGCCGGCTGTGGATACCGGTGTGCAGCACGACCCGGCGGCAGCTCGGCTCGGCCGCGGCTTCAGCGGTACGCAGCAGGCTGCGGCCCAGCCCCTGGCTCCGCAGATCCGGTACGACGCCGAGCCGGCCGAGGTGCCAGTCGCTGTCGACACGCCGGGCCCGCACCATGCCCAGCAGCCGTCCGTCCCGCCACAGTCCTGTCGCGTGCCAGGCTGCCAGCCACTCGCCCACCTGCTCCGGCGACTCGTGCAGGGCCGGGATGTCCAGGGTGTCGTTGGCCAGGGCCTCGTCCACCCAGCAGCACCGCTGCAGCACCGTGACCTCGGGGGCGTCATCGGGGGTCAGCCGCCTCAGGTAGGAACCCGGCAGCGGGCCGGGCTGCAGGCCGCAGCGTGCGGCTTCGCGCATCGGACGCAGGGCGTGGGCAACCCGGACCAGTTCGTCCAGGACGCCGGTGGCCGCCCCGGCCAGAGCGGCGCTCGGGCGGATCCGTCCGTCTTCGACCGCGTCGCTGATGCGTATCGCGATCGTACGTCCCAACGGCATCAGGCGCAGTGTGGTGACCACCTGCTTGGCGTGCTGGACCGAGCGGGTGCCCGCGGAGGTGTTCCCGTAGCTGATGAAGCCGATCGGCTTCCACGCCCATTCGCGCCCGAGGTAGTCGAGCGCGTTCTTCAGGGTCGCCGGCATTCCGTAGTTGTACTCCGGCGTCACCACGATGAAGCCGTCGGCGGCGTCCACGAGCGCGCTCCACCGTCTGGTGTGCTCGTTCGCGTAGAGACCCGAGGACGGATGCTCCTCTTCGTCGAGGAAGGGCAGGTCGAGGTCGCCGAGGGATACGGGCACGAGCTCGACGTCGAGTTCCTTGGCGCGAGGTGTGATCGTCTCGGTCAGCCATGTGCCGACCGCCGGGCCGAGGGCGCCGGGGCGGGTGCTGCACACCAGGACGAGGACGCGCACCGTTTTCGTTGACATGGAAATGAAAGTAGCCGGTAGATTGATTACATGTCAAAGAAGTCCTCGGCCGAGAACACACGCTGGCTGAACCCGGACGAAGAGCGGGCGTGGCGGGCCTACCGGCGCATGGTGGTCGCCGTGCAGGCCGCGACGGCGCGTGACCTGGCCGCGGTCGGGCTGTCCGAGCCCGATTACGAGGTGCTCAGCACGCTGTCGGAGCGGCCCGACCACACCAGCACCCTGCGGGAACAGGCCGCCAAGATGCGATGGTCGCGCAGCCGGCTCTCCCGGCACGCCACCAGGATGGAAGCGCGAGGCCTCCTGGAACGTGCGCCCGACCCGGCGGACGGCAGAGGATGTTTCCTCGTTCTCACCGCCCATGGCCTGGACACGCTCAAGAACGCCGCCCCGACGCATGTCGCCTCGGCGCGACGCCACTTCATCGACCGGCTCTCGCCCGAGGACCTCAGCGCCCTCGAACGCATCGCCCGGAAGCTGGAGGATGTCGAGGGCTGACGGCACGTGCCGGCCGGGCGCCTACGCCGGCGACCGGCGACGACGGCTCTGGACGGGACTCCCCCGGGGCCTACACGAGCGCCCACCGCCACAGTTCCGGAAGGGTCCGCCGATCAAGGGTTTCCGGCCCTGCCGAACCCCTGGACGGCCGGGCCGACGTACGCGTAGACCTCCCGGTGGAGGTGGATCAGCCGCCAGCCGCGGGCGAAGGACGGCGGCGGTGTCGTACGGGTCGTCAGCACCGCCACCGGGATCCGGCGCCCCTCACGAGCCAGCGTCGCCGCGGTGGTGTTGCGGTTGTGGCCGTCGATGTCGGCCGACGAGCAGGCTGCGTCGAAGGCGATCGGGATGTGCGGCGCGATCGCCGCGTGACCGGTGAGGACGCACGGGGGGCGGACTCCGGTGCGGTTCAGTGCGGCGGCGGTCAGGGCCCAGTCGCGGTGGTTGTCGGTGGTGCGGTCGACGAGTTGGTGCAGCACGTTCAACTGCGCCACCAGATGCCCGGCGAGTGCGACGGCGGCCAGCGTGACCGCGGTCGTCCGCCAGGCGCCGCGAGGAGTCGCCCGTACCAGGGAGACGAGGCCGGAGGCCACCGGGATCGCCAGCAGGGCGTACGCCGGCTGCAGGAATCGGGGAGCGGCGTAGCCGATCAGGAACAGGTACGGGAACGCGGCCGCCACCGCGCAGGCGAGCGGCAACGCCGTGGCCCCGACGGCGCGCCGGGCCCGGACCGCCATCACGAGCCCGACCGCGGCCAGTACGGGAAAGACGAGCCACCAGACGTACACCCCCGGATCCGGCATCCCGCCCGTGCACGGCCGGCACAGCGTGCGCCCGCCCAGACTGCGCAGCTGGTCGTCGACGGCGACGTTCCAGCTCAGCCCGCCCTGGATGAGCGAGGCGTCGTGGAGCCGCCGGCCCAGGCCGCCGTAGCCGGTGTACGCCTCGATCACCCATTCGGCCGCGCCGGCCGCGAGCCCCGCGACGAGGGCGAGCGACAGCCGGCCGTACCGCCATCGGCGGACGGTGACACCCGCCACGAGCAGCGGCAGGCACACCCACACCGCGTCCATCGGCCTCATCAACGCCATCAGCGCCGCGGCCACCGCGAGCCCCCACACAGGGGCGTGCCGGGTCCGGTCCGCCTGGGCGCGCAGGAAGCAGCCGACGCCGGCCAGCGCCCCGATCGCCACCCAGTAGTTGGGCATCGCCTGCGGCCCGTAGAAGAGCGTCACCCACAGCGAGGCGAACAGGGCACCGCCCAGCGCGATCACCTTCGCGGGGAACAGCCCGCGCCAGGCGCGCAGGGCCAGCCAGAGCCCGACGCCGGCCAGGACGGCGAGGTAGACCCGCAGCAGCGGGGTCGACGACGACCAGGTCGCGATCGGCGCCACCAGCAGCGAGACGCCGCGGGCGCGCGGGGCGCTGAAGAACGCCGCCGGGGCGTGCCCGCTGAGCTGGCTGACGTACACCGACTCGTCCCAGCCGAGCACCATCCCCGGGGGTACGAGGGCCAGCTGTGCCAGGGCGAACGCCGCCGCCACCGTCGCCGGGAGGAGCCTGTCGCTCAGGGCCGGTGCCCGGGGGGCCAGCGCTGCCGGGACAGTGGTCGGCGTTACGACAGCCATCTGGCGATCCCCTACCGGACGTAGGGTCATGTGGAACCCTATGCGACGTAAAGCTGATGATGAGATTGAGGGCAAATAGGTATAAATGACTTCAATCCGCTCGGAAGCATAACGCGGAGGCGTCCGGGGTCCTCGTAGGCGACGGGCCGTTTCTTCTGCTGTCGTTCCTCGTCGCCGCAGGAGGGGGAATACCGGTGCCACGAGCGGCCCGCGAGCCGTCGGGGACTGGAACAGCGCGAACACGGTGGGACACCCGGCACGCTGTGCCCGGGTGTCCTTGAGGTGGTTGATGGACGTTCACCAGTTGGCTGTACGGCCCTCGTACTCCGCGGTCCCCGTGTCGCAATATGCCCTCGCGTACGACGTCACGTCCGCGTCGTAGACCACGTTGGTCCAGATGGACACGCCGTACGTGCTCGCCGGCGGCCGCTTGCTGTACTCCTGGCCGTCGGAATTCCGGTGGATCCACACCGTGCAGCCGGCGTTGTCCGCGGGGCTGGCGCCGTCGGCGTTCCGCAGCCGCGCCCAGGCCGTGCGGCAGTTCCCGCTGTACCTGAGGTCGAGGACGAATTTGTTGGTGGCGCCGGTGTAGATGTTCTTCAGCGTGACCGACTTGACGGTCTGCGCGTCGCTGCCGCAGGCGGAGCCCAGCGCGTCCGGATCCCTGTTGTCGCAGTTCGATGAGGTGCCGGCCTGGCCCGAGTACCAGTAGCACGTGGCGGCCTGCGCCGGTGCGGTCAGGCCGATCCACGCTGCGACGGTGGCAATGGTTATCGCGAGCGCCGAAAGCAGCGCCTTGATCCGATGCACGGGCGGATCTCCTTCGTGTCATGGAGCTGGGGAGCTGTCTCTTCCTCGGCGGGAGCCGGGGCACCGCGAGCATCGCAGCGTTCCGCGATCGGCCTCCATAACTTTCGAATCCAATTGAAACTGCCTGGTCAGCGGCAGCAGGACCGGAATTCGTAGTAGACGACGCCCCATTCGGATTCAAGGCCGGCCATCGAAGAGTTCGCCGCGATCAACGCTCCGTGGCTCGTTCTATGACTGTGACGCGCTGATAAGCAGTGGAGACCTGGTCGTGGGGATGACAGGGTGAGACTCATGCCGTCGGCCACATTCGAACAGCTCCTCCGCGAACTGCACGCATCCCTGACGCTGCGCAAGCGTCCGGAAGATGTGGCCCAGCTCATCCAGGACCTTTACGCCGCCCAAGGCACTGACCTCGATACGGCGACCGAGGAGGCGCTTGCCAAGGCTGCTGAGCACTCGCTGCGCAACCTCTGGCACGGCTATACCTCGATGCGGGAGGAATTCGCCCGTCCGGTCGGCGCACAGCGTCAGCTTGCCCGAATGGCAGACCTGTTCACGAGCGTGTCGAGCCTTCCCGGCGATGCCGGGAAGGATCCGGCCCGGATCGAGGTTGTGATCCGGCGGGCGGGTGAGGAGATCGGCCGCTCGTACGGGCAGAACGACTTCGGCATGGACCGCCTCAACCGGACCGAGCGCACGGCGGTGGGCCTCGGGGAGATGTCCAAACGCCAGTACAACAAGCGTTTCCGACTGCTGCGCCGGATGGAAGCCAAACTGGCCCGGCTCATCCACGAGCAGCGTCGACGCGAAGTCGTCATCACCGGCAAAGGCGCCCTCGCCCACGTCCTGCCGTACGAGCTGTTCGCCACGGACCCGGACACGGCGGCCTTCATCGCCTACGTCACGGCGCGCGGCTACATGCGCAGCGTCTTCACGAATGGCCGGCAGCGTCAGATCTTCGACGAGGTCGCCGAGGCCCTGTTCCAGCGCCTGGCGAAGCGCCCCGAGCAGGCCTGTTGGTACGCGGTCGCGCATGTGCATCCCACAGCTGAAGTCCTGGCCCAGGTGACTGACCAGGACCTCACCCGGCTCCTTGTTCGATGGAACGGATTCCTGCGCCAGGTCGCCGGCCTGCTGGAAGACGCCTGGAACCGGCATCCGCTGGAACGCGACACGATGATCGTGCGCCGGGGCGATGACTCGTCGACGTGGAATCAGGCCGCACAGGCATGGAACACCGCCCGGGCCCACTGGTTCGCGCTGCTGACCGAGCTGGGGCAGGACGAGATCCTGGATCGGATCTGCCCGGGCAAGGTGCCCCGCCTCATGGCGGCCGACGTGGCGTACTGGCACCGTATGAGCGGCGGCGGACTGCACCCGGACACCTACGTCTGGGCAGACCTTCCTCTGCCCTGGGAAGTGCTCCGGGGTGAGAAGGAATGCACACGTTCGCTCGTCCGAGCAGCCTGCGCCCGGCATCGGGTGGACCCGACAGCCGGCGGCTGGACGGCTCCCAGGCCGGCGGCTGAGGCCGTCGCCTTCCGGCGGACACCCGAGTTGGTGCACGGAGTTGCCGTCGCCGACCCGCTCATGGCCAGTGCTCTCCGTTCGGCCGGAGTCTTCTCCGGCAGGGAGCAGCGTGCTGCCGTTCAGGAGTGGACGTGACCGGCGGTAATCCCCGTACGTAGCCGCCCCGGCAAATCAGTTGACCCGCACAGCGGCCCAGGCAATCATCACGGTGGCGACGAGGAAGCTCTGCGGAGGAGCGCCCGGCTCTGATCCCGGGTGGACGCAGGTTCGAATCCTGCCCTCGTCGTCTCTCTCCGCACCGAGGCCCGCGAGCCCGGCTGCTTCGAGCGCTGTCCGGCCCGGACACGCACGAGCACCCCGGGGACCGGCCGTACTCCGGCAGGCCCCCGGGCACGTGACGCAGGGGAGGCGAGCTGATGGAACGGGAGTCGATGGACGGTGTTACGCGTCGGCTCAGCTCGCCCGGCGGGCGCGCAGTACCCGGTCGTGGACGTGGTGGGCCGCGCTGGCCGAGCCCGGGGGGCGGTGGCGCTTGTCGTCGGCCTCGATGGTCCAGCCGGCCTCGGCCTTGATCGCCGTCACGAAGTCGTCGATGTGCACGTAGGCGTCCGGGTCGAACGGGCGATGACCGTGCTGCGGGTCGCGCATCGCCTCGAGGTCGTGGCTGAGGATGACCAGCGAACCGCCGGGAGCGACGGCGTCGAGCACGTTGTGGACGCCGCGCAGGTCGGGTGTGCGCGGGATCGACGCGTACGACGCCGAGACGAGGTCGAACCCGCCCCGGGCGAACGGCTCCCGGGCGTTGGCGTCGGCCGCCTCGCACGTGACGGTCAGGTCGCGCCGCTCGGCCTCGGCGCGGATACGGTCGAGCGCGCGCGAGGAGATGTCCGTCGCGGTCACCTCCCAGCCCTGCTCGGCCAGCCAGATCGCGTCGCCGCCCTCGCCGGCGCCGACGTCGAGGGCGCGGCCGGCGGGCAGGCCGGTCGCCTCCGCGACCAGGGAGCCGTTCGGGTTGCCGCTCCAGACGGGGTCGCCGGAGTAGCGGTGATCCCAGTCTGTGGCGGTGCCGGACGGGCGGGCCGCGGTGTGTACGTCCTCGGCGGCCAGGCTCATCGCGACGGCGCCGCCGACGCGGCTGCCGTGGGCGGCGGCCATGAGCACCTGCTGGCCGGGATCGGTGATGCTGCCGACCGCGTAGACCCCGTCGACGGCGGTGGCGCCCATGGCGTCGGCCTCGATCACCTCGCCCGTGCCGGTCGGGTGCGCGGTGGGATGCAGCCCGAGGTCGGCGAACGGCTCGGCCCGGGGGCGGAAGCGCGGCGCGACGAGCAGCGCGTCGGCGTCGAGCCGTGAGCCGTCGGCCAGCTCGACCCCGGTCAGCCGGCCGTCGGCGTCGGTGCGGACACGTCGTGCCGTGGTGGCGACGCGGACATCGACACCCGCGGACGTCAGGGTGCGGACCTCGGACTCGTCGGCCTCGACGCCGTCCGCGATCAGTACGGTCAGGTCCGCGGTCAGCTGGCGCAGCAGCGGCGTGACGTGCAGCCCCGTCGGGTGGGTGACGAGCTGGACCAGGCGCTGGTCGCGTACCTCGTAGCCGTGGCAGAACGGGCAGTGGATCACCGCCCGGCCCCAGTGGTCCGCCAGTCCCCCGACCTCGGGGAGCTCGTCGGCCAGACCGGTCGCCACGACGATGCGGCGGGCGGCGACGGAGGTACCCTCGGCGAGCTCGACGACGAAGCGCTCGCCGTCCCGGGCCACCCGTACGGCGCGGCCGGACAGCACCTCGCCCCCGTAGCGGCGTACGTCCGCGCGGCCGGCGGCGAGCAGCTCCGCGGGATCCGTGCCGTCGCGTCCCAGGAAGCTGTGCATGTGGGCCGCGGGTGCGTTACGGGGCTCGCCGGAGTCGATCACGATCACCGACCGGCGCTGGCGGCCGAGCTGCAGGGCGGTGGCGAGGCCGGCGGCGGATCCGCCGATGACGGCTACGTCGCAGTGGCGGACGGTGGGCGGGGCGGTGTGGTGATGGCTCATGTTCTCCACCGTAGAAACTCCTGGCGTTATGTGCCAGACTCCTTGCAGAATCCGCAAGGAGTGAACGTGAGCCAACTCGCCGACATCGAGCACGTCGTCCGTACCCGGCTGCGCAGCCTGCGCACCACGCTCGGGCTCTCCCTCGACGAACTCGCCGCACGCACCAACCTCAGCCCGTCGACGATCAGCCGCGTCGAGACCGGGAAGCGCACGATCAGCCTCGACGTACTGCTCCCGCTCGCCACCGGCCTCCAGGTCGGCCTGGACGCACTGCTCGACGTGAGCGGCGACGACGACGTGGTCATCCGCCCCGCGCCGAGCCGCATCGGGGGGCGTACGACGTGGGCGCTGAGCAGGCCGGACAGCAGCACGGTGGCGGTGAAGATGCTGGTCGAGCCGACGGCGGCCCGGCCGCAGCAGCGTGTGCACCCCGGGCACGACTGGCTGTTCGTGCTCAGCGGGCGGCTTCTGCTGCTGCTCGGGGATCGCGAGATCATCGTCGAGGCCGGGGAGGCGGCCGAGTTCGCGACCATGACTCCGCACGCGTTCGTGGCGGTCGATGGGCCGGCGGAGCTGTTGATGATCTTCGACCGGGACGGGCAGCACGCGCACGTGCATCGCGGGAAGGAGTAATCGGCGGACCACCGCCCGGGCCAAGACCGGCGCCAGGGCGCGAGCCGGTCGGCGGATCACGCCCGGGAGTCGTCCGCCTCAGAGTCGCTTGCGGACCACCGCCAGCCCGCCGACCCGGGTCGTGATGCCCGTCGGCCCGCGTCTGGCCGAGGCGAGCACGCCGGCCGGACGGCCGAGGGTGTCGCCCTGTTCCACCTCGATCGCGAGGGTCTGCGCCCCTGTCGCGTCGAGGAGATGGGCGGCCAGGCAGCCGGTGCTGTTGGCGTTGGCGACGTCCTCGTCGACGCCGATCGCCGGCGCGAACATCCGCGCCGCGCCCGGTCGGTCGCCCACCGGCGGCACGTACACGAAGCAGCCGAGGAGCCCGTACCGCCGGCATTCCGCTTTCAGCCTGCCGAGGTGTGGGCGGAGTCGGAGCAGCGCCGAGCGGTCGCGGACCGGGACCAGCATGCGTGGTGCGCCGGGTGAGGCGATCCGTGGTGCGTCGGTCGGGTGCGGATCGTCCGTGGTGAGCTCGAGCGCGGCGGCAATCGCGGCGCGCTCGTCCGGTGCCGGATGGCGCAGCGCTACGAGGCCCTGGTCGAACCAGACCTCGATGCCGGTGGGGCGGCGGATCACGGTGGTGTCGAACGTGCGGCCGCCGGTGTGCTGGCGGTCGTTCAGCTCGTCCAGTCCGGTGCGGGTCAGCCGGACGGCCTGTGCGGCGACGGTGCCGTGGCCGCAGCCGGGCAGTTCGGCGGTGGCGGTGAAGAACCGGACCGGGCGGGCGCCGTCCGGCGTACGCCCGGGGCCGAGGAACGCCGTGTGCGAGGTGCCGGTCGCGGCGGCGACGGCGCGTCGGTCCGCGTCTGTCGCCGCCGGGTCGTCGTCGGTTACGGCTGTGGGGCTGCCGCCCCGGCCGTCGCGGCGTACGCATGCGTCGACCAGCGTGACATTCGGCCAGGGCATCGGGGCTCCTCGGTCAGTCGATGCCCTCAATGATGCGGAAGTCGCGCTCGATGCCGTCGGAGAGGGCGGCCAACGCCTCCTGGTAGGCGTCGCTCTCGCGTGCCGCGACGGCCTGCTCGAAGCTGTCGAACTCGACCAGGACGGTGCGTCCGGCGATTCCGGCGTCGTATGCGGCGGTCCGACCGCCGCGGGCGAGGGTCCGGCCGCCCGCGATCCGGACGGCCTGACCGGCCAGCTTGTTGTAGGTGGCCAGCTCTTCCGGGTCGGGAATGGTGCGGTAGGAACTCACCCAGTAGCCCTTGGGCACGGGACCTCCGGTGTTCGTGGGAGCGCGTCCGGTTTCGGACTTACCTCGAGCGAACGATTCAGGGTTGGGTAATGCTCAGCAGCATGCTCAGGTCCATGGCCGGTGCGCTGTGGGTCAGAGCGCCGACGGACACGGCGTCGACGCCGGTTTCCGCGACGGGGCGCAGGTCGTCGAGGGTGATCGTGCCTGAGGCCTCCAGCTTGACGCCGGATTCGGGGGCCAGTTCGCGCCGGAGGCGGACGGCTTCGGCCAGCTGTAGCACCGTCATGTTGTCGAGCATGATCCACTGCGGCTCGGCCCGCAGCGCTTCCCGGGCTTGGTCGAGCGTGGCCACCTCCACCTCGATGGCCAGGGTCTTGCCCTCCGTCGCCATGTTCTTGCGGACGCTTTCGATGGCGGCGGTGACGCCGCCGGCGGCCGCGATGTGGTTCTCCTTGAGGAGCACCATGGCGCCGAGGTCCAGCCGGTGGTTGTGCCCGCCGCCTGCGGCGACCGCGTACTTGTCCAGCAGCCGAAGTCCCGGGGCGGTCTTGCGGGTGTCCAGGACGCGGACGGGCAGATCGCGTACGGCAGTCACGTACCGGTCGGTGAGTGTGGCAATGCCGCAGAGGCGCTGGAGGAGGTTCAGTACCGTCCGTTCGCCGGTGATGATCTGGTGTGCGGGTCCGGATATCGTCGCCAGGACGTCGCCGGCCTCGAGGCGGGTGCCGTCGGGCACCACTTCGGCGATCCGCGTTTCGCCGCCGATACGGGCGTAGACCTCGGCAGCCAGGGGCATCCCGGCGGCCAGGCCCGGTTGGCGGGTGATGATGACTGCCGTCGCCTCCTGCTGCGGCGGAACGCTCCATCGGGTGGTGACGTCGTCGGTGGCGACGTCTTCGGAGAGCGCGAGTGTCACGACGTTGCGGGCTGCCGTACGAGGGAACTGCATGCGGGGTCCTTTCGGTCGGATGGGGCGGGCTCAGCGGTTGGTTCCGGTCGCGCTGGGGAGGAAGTCGGCGAAGCGCGGCGCGCCGGGCTCGTGCGGCACGCGCGTGGCGAGGGCGGCGAAGCTGACGGCGTGGTACCAGCCGCACAGCAGGAGCAGATCGAGCAGCTGGAGCTCGTCGAAGACCGGCACGAGCCGTGCCCACAGCGCGTCGTCGATGTCGGAGCGCTCGTGCAGCGCGTCGACGGCGAGGATGAGCAGCCGTTCCCGCTCAGACGTCCAGCACGCGTCGGCGGGGCCGCCGTGCACCAGGGATGCCGCCTGCTCGCGGGTGAGTCCGACCCGTTCGGCGAACGTCATCATGTGCACGCCCCACTCGTACTCGCAGCCGCACAGCGCGCACGTCCGGTCGATGACGATCTCGCGTTCCCGCATGGTCAGGGTCAGCTGCCGGCCCAGTTCGTAGCGGCCCCATCCGTGCATGGCGCCGGCCATGGGGAGGTTTCTGGCGAACATCCGGAACAGGCCGATCGGCGGGGTCTCTCCGGGCATCATGCGCGCGAGCAGTGCACCGGCCCGGTCGGTGTACGGCGGGTTCAACAGGGCTATTCGAGGCATCGGCCCTCCCCCTCAAGTTCGTTTCGAAATCAGAAACGCCCGACGGATGCTAGTGTTTCGAATTACGAAACGCAAGGAGGGTCATGCCAACACCGCGCCCAGGAACGCCGGTTCGCGGATCGGCCACCGGCCGTCCCCTCATGGCCGCGATGGACCTGTTCGGCCGTCGGTGGGCGCTGCGAGTCACCTGGGAACTGCGTGGAGGGCCCCTCGGCGCCCGCGCGCTGCTGGCTCGGTGCGACGGCATGTCGTCCAGCGTTCTCTACCAGCGGCTCCGCGAACTCACGTCGAGCGGGATCATCGCCGCCTCGGCCGATGGCTACGAGCTCACCCCGCTGGGAGCAGCACTCCGTGACGCCCTCCGGCCGCTCGAGGAGTGGGCGCATACCTGGGCGCGGGAGCAGGAGCACAACAATCGGGAGCCGATGGAGACGTGAAGGTCACGCCACCGGCTCCCGCCTTCCGGCGCCCACAGAACCGATGCCGGTAGGACCACCCGGCCTGAAGGGCAGTCTTGCGCCGACGGGAGCTCCTGGACGATCAAGTCCGATGCGTTCGGTCGCACGCGGGGCTGGTGAATTGGATCGCGCTTCGCATCTGAGCGCTGATGTCAGACCTCGCCCCTGTCTTGTGGTCATCGCATCGACCAACGCTCCACAAGTGCGCCTCGAACACTGGTCCGAAGGCGATCTGGACCTGCTCCGCAAGACGAACACGGCCGAAATGACCGAATACCTCGGCGGCCCGGAGACCGAGGAACAGCTCGTCGAGCGGCACCAGCGTTATCTCGACCCCGATGCGAACGGCACCATGTTCCGGGTCGTACTGCTGTCGGAAGGCCAGGTGGCGGGGTCGACTGGCTTCTGGCGCCACGAGTGGGGCGGCGAGCCGGCCTATGAGACGGCCCACGGGATCCTGCTGGAGTTCCAGGGGCTCGGCCTGGCGGTAGCGGCGACCATGGCGGTCGTCGGCAAAGCCAAGACCGACAGCAGGCATCGTTTTCTGCACGCCTTTCCCTCCGTCCATCATGTCGCGTCGAACGCGGTCTGCCGGAAGGCGGAGTTCGAGTTCGTCGAGGAGAGCGAGTTCGAGTACCCCAGGGGGCACTTCATCCGCTCGAACGTATGGCGGATGGACCTTTCGGCGGCTGCCGAGTAGCCGCCCGCTCACGGGCAAGAGCAACGTTCTGCGGCCCAGCACCTCGCCTGTGCACCGGACCAGTGTCGCCGCTTGGCCCGGGCGGCCGCTCCGTTTCAGGCGCCGGCACCGCCGTCGACCGGGACGATCGCGCCGGTCACGAACGAGGCGCGGTCGCTGAGCAGCCAGGCGGCCGCCTCGGCGATTTCCCGGGGCTCGGCCATCCGGCCCATCGGGATGCTTGCGCTGATCCTCTCGATGGTGCCGGGAGTCGCCGCTTCCCATTCGTCGATCATTTCGGTGACGGTGCCGCCGGGGGTGATGCCGTTCACCCGGATGCCGGCGGGGGCCAGGTCGACCGCGGCGGTCTCGGTGAGGCTGTTGAGCGCGCGCTTCATGGCCCCATAGGCGGGCAGGCCGGCATTGGCGCGGCGGCTGCCGATGCTGGAGGTGTTGACGATGGCCCCGCCGCCGGAGCGGCGCATGAGTGCGACCTCGGCGTTCATGGCGGTCCAGTGCGAGCGGAAGTTCACGGTGAACTGCTTGTCGATGTCCTCGTCGGTGGTGGCGTCGACCGGGCCGGGCTGCTGGGCGACCGCGCCGTTGTTGAAGGCGCCGTCCAGCCGTCCGTGCAGTTCCCAGACGCGGTCGACCGCCGCTCGGATACTCGCACGGTCGGCCAGGTCCATGGTGACGGCGTCGGCGACGCCGCCGTCGGCGCGGATCTCCTTCACAACGCGGTCGAGGGCGTCGGTGCCGCGGGCGGCGAGCACGACAGCGGCTCGCTCGGAGGCGAAGAGCCGAGCCGCGGCCGCCCCGATGCCGCGGCTGGCGCCGGTGATGAAAATGACCTTGCCGGTGAGCAGGCCGACGGGTGCGCTGTGGGTGGTGTCCATGTTCTTCGTCATGCCGAACAGCGTCCTGCCGGCTTCCGGCTGGATACAGGCACAGGCTGTACCAGGATCCGCCGCCCCGCAGCGCGCACACTGGGCGTATGGACAAGCAGGAGCTCGGGGCATTCCTCCGCAGCCGCCGCGAGCGGCTCCGTCCCCAGGACGTCGGCCTCCCTACCGGACCACGCCGCCGCACACCGGGTCTGCGGCGCGAGGAAGTCTCGGTGCTCGCGCATATCTCCACCGAGTACTACGTCCGCCTCGAGCAGGGCAGGGCGCCACGCCCATCGGGCGACGTCCTGGCCGCGATCGCCGGAGCGCTGCGGCTCACCGACGCGGAGTCCGAGCACCTCCACGTCCTCGCGGGCACCGCGCCGAAGCGCACCGGGCTGCACCGGCGCGACGTCCGCCCCAGTATCGTCGCCCTGCTCGAGCGGCTGCCTCAGACGGCCGCCTTCGTCACGTCCGCCGCATTCGAGATCCTCGCGTGGAACGACCTCGCGGCCGCGCTCATGGAGGACTTCGCCCCGCTCGCCCCGAAGGACCGCAATCTCGCACGCCGGGCCTTCCTCGGGCCGCGGCCCGCCCGTGCCGAGCTGTACGGGGTCTCCGACGCCGCCGAGTTCCGGCTGAGCGTCGTGATGCAGCTCCGCGCCACCCTCGCCCGCTACCCCACCGATCCCGCGGTGACCGGCCTCGTCGACGAGCTCACCAACGCCAGCCCCGACTTTGCCCGGCTCTGGGAACGCCACGACGTGCAGGCCCCGCCGATGCTCACCAAGACTTTCCGCCACCCTGCCGTTGGGGAGATCACTGTCGACTGCGACGTGCTCACCCTCACGGACCGCGACCAGCGCCTCGTGCTCTACAGCGCGCCGCCGGGATCCCCCAGCGCCGAAGCCCTGGCCCTGCTGAACGTCCTGGGGACCACCGCGAGCACCATCGCCGGCAGGGAGATTTCCTGATCCGGACGGCTGGGGGCTCCTCGTCCGACACGGCTACCGGGAGACGCAGAGCCGGATTCGGCCGACGTCTGTCTGACCATGGTCTCACCCCAGACCGGTCACACCAGCGAGGTGCCGACGGTGGCGGCATTCACGACGTCCGACGGACGCACTCACATGGTTACCACCGAGTCCGGCATCGCAGAGCATGACCCGGTCCGAGCACAGCCGTCCACGAACTCGACCGGCAGGTAGGCCGGAAGGTAAGCCAGCCCGAAGCTCACCTGCTTCGGCCAAATCGTTCGGTCAGCACCTGCACGGCGCTGGCACCTGAGGCTGTCCGCGTGACCTCTGTCCACGCACGTCAAGCGACACGGCTAACGATGCTGTGGTGGGGAACTACTTCCACAGGCAGCCACATCCCGTGCCATAGAACACCAGGAACACGCCTGTCACGGCGGCCAAGGTGAAGGCAGCAGTGGTTACGGCGGCGAGACCCCGATGACCGCGGGCCTTCGCAGGATCACGGAAGATCCTCCAGGCTCCGTGGGCGAGGAAGAGGCTGACCAACCCGGCGCCCGCCACCGTCAAGCGCGGGCTGAAGGACCAGCTCATATAGGCGATCAGCGCCAAGCCGGCGAGCAGTGCGCAGGCGAGCAAGCCGAGGACCACCTCGGCGATGGCTTCCCCGACCGTCTCCATCAGGGACTCGGTGAAACCCTTCGCCGCCCGTCGGATTCCCACAGCGGTCCCCCATCCTCATGCACCACGTGGCCCGGCCGGGACCCCGACATGGATGACCCATGCGGGACCGGAATGGTTGCCGGGGCACTGTGGGCCAGTCCGTAACGACGCCACTCGGTTCGGGACACCCTCGGCACTCTGCCCTCCCGTGCCGCCCTTGGCCAGGCCTCGCCGACCAGGGTCGCCCGGAGCAGTCCACGACGGCCGGCCGCGATGTTCGACATCTGCCGTCGGCGCTGCCCGGCGACTTGCCGCCGACCACAGCGTGTCTGCCACGCCACCGCTGCCTACACCGCAGCGAAACAGGGCGACCGCCGCACCACCCACGGACTGATCACCAAACCCGGGGCCGCGACCGCCCGACTCGGCCGTGACCGTCTTCGGCCCCAGCCAAGTCCTCCCCCACCAGAACTCGATCAGCCACCTCCTAGGCACCGCCGGTCCATCCATCGAGCACACCCGCCGCGCAGCCGGATCGATGTCACCCGCGCCTTCAGCCAGTAGGGCAAATCCCACCGCTGCTGCCCCGCGCTGCTCCCCTCCGCCCTACAGATCTCCCCGGCACGTCGTGCCGCTGGTCACCACCACCCGCGCGAGATCCGGCCCGGCCCCCGGACGAGCCCGAGGCACCGGGCCGGGGCGGGGCTCAGTTCAGCGGGCCGTACAGCACGTTGCCGGGAGCGCTGGGATCGTTGCTCGTGTAGTACTGGCGCATGGCGGTGAGCAGTTCGTCGACGGTCAGCCTGCCGCTGCCGTCGGTGTCCAGGGCCCGGAAGGCCGCCGCCCGGTCCTGTGGCGCGGTGCGGAAGACCTCCTGCCAGACCTGGAACTCCTTCTCGTCGACGCCGCCGTCGCCGTCGGTGTCGAGGAGCAGGCAGACCGCCTCCAGCATGGGCCGGAAGGCCTGGGAGAAGCCTTCGCCGGAGGTGATGAAGGCTCCCTTCATGCCGGTGCGGTACTCCTCGGGGGTGAGGCGCCCGTCGCCGTCCGCGTCGGCGGCGGCAGCGACGGCGTCCCAGAAGGTGACCATGCCGTTCATCAGCCGCGTCCCCTTCGGCGACGTCGCCGCCTCGCCGAACGCGGCCAGCAGTCGCGCCCCCAGGGTGAACAGGTCCTCGCGGTCCAGCGACCCGTTGCCGTCGGCGTCGATGTGTCCGAAGCAGGTGTCGATCTTCTGGTCGAGCAGGGCGTCGGTGGTCATGTGCGTACGCTCCCCTTCATCGTTCGTGCCGTGTTCTGTGCTTCCCGGGCGCCGGTGCGCGCCCGGGGGTCCGGTGACGGCGCGAACCGCCGCCTGGTGGTCGAAGACCCGGGTGCGGGACGGATCGACGGTCACGCTGATGCCCTGCAGCCGTGTGGTGCGCAGGTAGGGGAGGTTGGCCTCCCCGAAGGTGCCGCCGCTGAGCCCGGTGCCGCCGACCGTGGGCAGCGCCGGCAGGCAGCCGACGTGGCTGTCGTTGACCTTCAGCACCCCGCCGTTGCCGATGTCGCAGAACCGCTCGATGACGTGTGGGTCCCGCGCCCACAGGGAATTGCGCAGTCCGTAGCGGTTGCTGTCGACGAACTCCAGAATCTCGGCGAGGAGGTGCTCCGGCGTGGCCCGGTCGGGCACGACGACGCACATCAGCGGGAAGAAGGTCTCGTCCCGCACCGCGCCCATCCGCCGCGCCGTCGCGAGCCCGTGCACCCGCAGCAGGACGGGACGCACGAAGGGGCCGCGGGAGGTGACCTTGTCGTATACGTCGACGAGTTCGCCCCCGCACAGGTGCTCGGCCCCCTGTTCCACCGCGTCGCGCAGGACATCCAGGCAATCGCCGCGTTTGACCACGGCACTGAGGACGACGTCCGGGTCCTCGGGCGGGCCCACGCGCAGCCCGGCCACCCGGTGGTGCAGCAGAGTGGTGAACTCGTCCGCCACCTCGGGATGGACGACGACGAACTTCGGCGCGATACACAGCTGCCCCGAGCCGAAATAGCGCTCCGCGGCCGCGGTCGCCGCACCCTCGAGGTCGGCGTCCCGCCACACCACCATCGCATCGTTGCCGGACAGCTCCAGGACCGGCTTCTTGCCGTGCTCCAGACACTCGGCCTCGAGGCGTGCGCCGTGCCGGGCGGGCCCGTAGTAGAAGATGTCGTCGCAGTCCGGGGATTCGAGCCACTGCTTTACGGTCGGCCGCGACGGGGCGCACAGGACACCGAGCGTGCCCGGCGGGGCGCCGTGGCGATCCAGCAGCGGGGCGACCAGCTCGTGGTAGAGGAAGGCGACCGCGAGGGGAGCGGTGGGAGGAGCGTTTACGATCAGCGCGTTGCCCGCGGCAAGAACGAGCGCGCCGAGCGCGGAGGACAGAAAGCCTGCGTTACGGGCCGCGTTGAGGCCCACCACCCCGTCAGGCTTACGGACCAGGCTGACACGACGCCCGGCCCACTCCGTACACCACTCCAGCGTCTGCCGCGCGTGTACGAGGCTCTCCGGATGGATCATGGACAGCACCACGGTCAGTTCCCAGCGCGCGACCCGTACCGGATGCCCCTCAGCCACCAGGACATCCACGACATCGTCGGCGCGCTCGCACATCGCGTCGTACACCGCCTCGACGAACGCCAGGCGTCTCTCCAGCGGAACGCGCCGCCACTCCCCGCCCGCCCGCCGGGCCAGCCGCAGGGCCGCAGTGCCCTGTTCGGGTGTGGACAGGGCGACCCGGCCCGCCAGCCGGACATCGGCAAGATCGGACGCAGCGGCGTCTCCGCAGTCGAGGCGGGCCTTGAGCGCCATCGTGTCGTAGGGCGCACGCAGCAACGCACTCGCCCGGGGCCAGTGGACCCAGCCGCCTCCAGGCTGCCGCTCACTCCCGATCAGCACCGCATAGGAATCAAGCACGGCAGGAAGCTGCTCAGCCGGAACGCATTCGATGCCTGGGACGCCACGCCTCGCCCGAAGGGATGAAGGTGGCCGTACTCAGGATGATGCCGATCTCCTGGCCTCCAGCCTTTGGCAAGGAGCGCGACTTCATCGAGCGAGCGATCAACAGACCGAGGCGGTTCAGGTCCGTCACCACCCGCTATGACAAGCGCGGATACGTCTTCCCGCGCACCTCCGCCGTACTCCTGATCCAGCTCCGATCGTGACCGGAGAGTCGGCCCCTGCTCCACGCGGTCACGGCAGCATGACAAGTCGGGCTCGGGGATGGTCACCAGTCAATGCCGGCCGTTCTGGATCGCCGATATCCGCCAGCCCTCCGGGGCGCCAGCCGCGCGTACAGCTCGTAGACAGGAGACCGCTTCATCGGCTCGGCGGCCGCCGCGCTCATCCGGTCCATCGCCTCCACCACCTCCGGAAACCAGCCGTCCCGCCGGGCCGGCGTGGAGACCGTCACCAGGCGGCGGACCACAGCGGGATGCTGGATCGCGGTACGAAGGGCCACGTCCGCCCCGAGCGAGTAGCCCAGCACGTCCGCCCGCGGCAGCCCGTGGTGCTTGATCAGGGCGGCGATGTCGTCCGCCAGCAGCTCCGGCCGCAGCGGGCGGTCGATGTCCGCCGTGCGTCCGTGTCCCTGCAGGTCGACCAGGACCACGCGTCGCCGCTCGGCGAGTACGGGCAGCATGGACGCGAACATCTCGCCCGCGCCGAGACCGCCGTGCAGCAGCACCAGGGGCTCCCCCGCGCCGGAACCGTGCTCCTCGAAGTACAGGGACAGTCCGTTGACGTCTGCGCATCCCATGTCGCGCGGAGCTACCGCAGCCCCGGAACGACAGACCCGTTGAAGACCCACAGTGCTCCGGAGTACCACAGCACCCCGACGCCACCGAACAAGGCGCCCCCGTGACCGGGAGCATCCAGCCGGGCAGGCGCCGGCTGCGCACCACCAGCACCTTGGCGACGAAGGCCCCGTACAGCACGCAGCCGGCGACCGAATGCAGGAAGACCCGGCCACTGCCGGTCTCCACGCCGTACGTGCTGACGCAGTGGACGGCGATGGGCACCGACAGCGCGAAGACCACCCATCCCGTAACGCGGTGCCCGTTACGCACGCCCCGGGTCCCGGAGGCAAGGCCCGGGAGCCGTCCGTACATGCACAGCGCCAGTACGACCGCCAGGCCGAACAGCGCCGTTCCCAGGCGGGCCTTGAGCATGACCGCGTCCGCGCCGTGGGCACCGAAAAGGCCCGTCGAGTACTGGGGAGTGTGGCGGACGCCGGTCACCCAGATCACCACCGCCACAGCCACCGGCAGGGCCGCGCCGACGGCGACAGCCGCGACCCGCCGGGGGGCCCGGTGACGGCTTTGCGGCATCATCCTGATGTCCCGTGCGTCTCGGCCGCCGATGGTTCAGCTCTTGTCGACCTTGTTGCCGTCGGCGTCGAGCACGTACCACTCGGCACCGAACTGCTCGAGGGCCTCGCCGTTCGTGTCACCCGGCTTGGAGTCTCCCGCATACAGGTAGACCGGGTGCCCGTGGTAAGTGACCTGCGTCTTGCCGTCGTCTCGCTTCGACATGCCAAGCAGTGCGGACTTCGCGGACCCGCTGCTCGACGGCTTCCCGGACGTCAGCAGCGGCGGCCACGCCGTGGCACACGCGCCGTTGCAGGTCGACTTCGTCGACTTGTCCGCCTCGAAGAGGTAGAGGGTACGGCCGTCCTTGTCGACCAGAACGGTACCGAGATCCCCGGCCGAGGCGGTCTTCACCTCGGCCGGCGCACCGGCCGGCGCGCTGGTGGTGGCTGTGGCCGACGGCGACGTCGGGGACGGGGAACTGCTGTAGCCGCCGCCACCGTTGTCGGAACACCCGATCGCGGCGGAGATCATCATGAACGCGGCCGTCCCCACGACCACCTGTCGCAAACGCCTCATCACAGTTCCAGGATTCGTAAGGCCGTCACCTCGGGACGGATAAACGCATATTGAATGATTACGGATCTCCGGCAGCCCATATGCGCCCGGGCCACCCCGGAATTCACTGGGACGGCCGCAAACGAATAGGCGAGGCCTGTGTCGGGCGAGCGGGCCGGGGCTGGTCAGCCGATGCGTATGCAGGTCGCCGACGCCTGGTCCCGGGTTCTGGAACGATGTCCCCGTGCATGCTGATGATCAGGTTGACGAGGGTGTCCCCACGGACCTCGCGGCGTTCCTGCGGGAGGCGGACGACGGCCGCCCGCAGAAGATCGCCCCTTCCGTCTGCACGGAGTGCGGCGGTCGTGTGTTCTCCGTGCTGGTCAACGCGTCCAGCGCGGAACGGGAGTGCACGGGCTGCGGCAGGCGTGCGTTCATCGCGGACAGCGAGGAGTACTGGAACGAGGAATCCTGGGAGGACGACGAGCCCGGTGCGGCCGGCTGCCCGTGCGGGAGCGAGGAGTTCGAGGCCGCGGTCGCGTTCTCGCTCGGCGACGACGGATCCGTCCGCTGGGTGACGGTGGGCCTGCGGTGCGTCCGGGATGGGTTCTGCGGGGTCTATGCCGACTGGAAGATCGACTACGGGCCGACGGATCACCTTCTGGCCATGGTCTAGGTCTGCGGTACGTCAGCCCGAATGGGGTGTGCGATTCGTGGAGGGTTCCGTTCCTGAGCCAGGAGATGCCGGGGTCGCGCTCTTTGTCCACGCTCCGTACCTTGGCCTCCGCACCAGTGATCACCGGGATCGCTTGGTCGAAACACGATAGTTCAGCCTCCAGTCCTCGGCGCAATCAGCCGGACAGAGCAGAGACCCGGGTGTGATCACAGCCCTGGCCGTTCCCGGAAGCCGCAGAAACGCCTCGTCGTCCTCAGGGCGACCGTACTCGGTCTCGACGGTGGGTACGCCGTCCGCTGGTCCGTCAACGAGCGTGACAAACTCACGAGCGAACACAGGCCGGGAAGTTCCTCGCCACCGCCGGCCAGCGGGCCATGGACCCGACCCGAAACGACGCGCGGCCGGGTACTGTCGCCATAGTCGGCGCCCTGTCCAGGTCGAATGCGCTGTGGGACGGGAAGCCGCGAGCACACCGTAGTGCACCCGATCCACATGACCGACCGAGCGACGGATAACCCGACCGCTCCGTCCCGCGGCCTGCGGCACGACAAAACCAGCGTCAGCGCGGGTGGAACGGATCCGGCTCGATCCGTGAAGAGGTGGAATGCCGATGGGGATTGACTACAGCTACGAGATCTTCGTTCCCGCCCGGAATGTCACCCGCGCGCTGACCGAGCTTGCCGCCCTGGCGCCGACAATCAACCCACGGCCGCCGCTCACAGTCACTCTGCCCGGCGGTGACCAGGTCCTCCTTCCGTTCACCTCACACTTCGAGAGCGATCCGGTCGACTGCTCCACGGGCGGCACGCTGGACCTCGACACCACCATCATGGTCGGCGTCGACGACGACGCGATGCGCGAGTTCGCCGAGCCCCGCCACTGGGAACGCGCCGAGCACGGGAGGATCCCCGTCGGGTACGTCTACCTCACGGTCAGGTTCGCGACCGCGTGGCATCCCGGGTACGCATCGCTGGACTTCACTGCGGCGACAACGGGCATGAGCCTGGCGTTCAAGCGGTCCGCGAGCTTCGAAGCGGTGTTCACCGGCCTCACCGCTGCCAGCGGTGGAGTGTGCTGTGTGCTCGACACCGAGGAGGCCACGCGGCAGATCTGCTGGCTGAACGGCGAGCCAACACGGGAGACGGTCCCGAGCCCCCGCTTCGCCGATTACCGTGCCCTGGCCGCGTCCTGGCCGGCCAGGGAGCCGTGACGAAGCGACAGCCTGCGCCAGTTCGACGGTGAAGGATCGCCAGGGAGTCCTCGTAGTCCTCCAGGACCTGCGGGGACACGACGACGGCGACGAAGCCGTGGGACGAAGGGCAGGTCTCAGCGGCAGACGATGGGGCAGCCACGCCGGATCGAGTGCTGGGAAGCGCGCAGGAACAGTGCGACGTAGAAGGCTGTGTCCAGGTCCCTGTTCCACGGTCCTGTCCGGGCGGTGGCCAGATCCTTTGCTTGGTGCCTGAACCACATGCTCAGGTCGAGGTTGTCGCATGTTGCCGGGGTTTCGGGTGGCAGGGCGATGGCTGCTGCGAGCTTCTCGGCGAGCGGTAGTACCTGAGGGGCGCCGGCGATCATGGAGTGGTAGTCGCTGGATTCGATGGGCAACCAGATCTCCTCATCGAGCGAGACGGGCACGAGTACGGTCCAGCCGCAGAGGGTCTCCGACTCCTCTCGTGACAAGTGCGTCTCACACAAGGCGAAGAACCCGGTCATGGACGGGGACAGCTTCTCCTCGAAGGCCTGCCCTGATCCGGGCACGAAGCGAGTCTCCGGGGAACGTTCTCGTAGGCCGGCAGACCCCGCTGCCTGAGCTCGGCGTTGAGAGCCGAGGCGACTTCGCCCCACCCGTCTTCCTCGTCACCGAGCCATTCCTCCGCGCCGACGCTCAGCATGTACACACCCATGAGGGGAAGCTAGCGCGCGCATCTGACATCGGGCAGAAGCGACTTTGGTCCGAATCGGCGGACTCGTCGACGCAAACGATGGGCGCTCCGAGGACGCCCGATGTCTTTATGGAGACGCGTACCGTCCGGCACCGGCATGCGGTCCGGAACCCGGGCGAGGTCACAGCAACCGGTCGACCAGTCCGTCGACGTAGTCCGGCGTGAGCGGGACCACGCCGAACAGGACGCGCAGGTACATCGGGGCCAGGACGTGGTCCAGCACCTCGAGCGCGTCGGGTGCGTCCTCGCCGCGTTCGCGGGCGCGGTCGAGCACGGACTGCAGTTGCCGGGTGCGTTCGGCCCGGAGGTCGGCGCCGGCTTGCCGGCCCTGCGGACCGCTGCCCGACAGGGCGACGGCCAGGTGCAGCACCGCCGGACCGTCGGGTCCGGTAATCTCGCGGGCCACTTGGGCCGCGTAGGTGCGCAGGTCGCCGGCGAGGGTCCCGGTGTCGGGCATCGGCGACCGTGCGTTGAGGCGGGTGAGGGCCACGTCGGTGAGCAGGGCCTCCAGGTTGCCCCACCGGCGGTAGATGCTGCTGTCGGCCACCCCCGCGCGGGCCGCGACATCGCCGACGGTGAAGTTGCCGTAGCCGCGTTCGCCGATCAGGTCGGTGACGGCCTGGTGCACCTGGGCCCCGACGCGGGCGCTGCGCCCGCCGGGGCGCCGGGCTTGCTGTCGTTCGTTCATACCCTCCACCTTAACGCAGTTCATGCTTGCGTTTGCGGATCGATCTCTCTACAGTCATCTAACGCAGTCACCTACTGCTTTAGGTTGCCCGCGCCGCACCCGGTCGGGCGCCACCAACGAACGAAGGGGGATCCCGATGACGCCACCGCACACGGCGGCGGGCAGCCGGCCGAACCGGGCCGTGCTGCTCGCGGTGACCTGCCTGGGCCAGTTCATGGTCCTGCTCGACAACACGGTTGTCGGAGCGGCGCTGCCCGACATGCAGCACCGGCTGCACACCCAGTTGACCGGTCTGCAGTGGATCGTCGACGCGTACGTCCTGCTGGTCGCCATGCTGCTGATGTCCGGCGGTGTCTTCGCCGACCGGTTCGGCCGCAAGCGGGTGTACCTGGCCGGTGTGGCGGTGTTCACCGCCGCGTCGGTGTGGTGCAGCCTCGCGCCCGCGCTCGGCTGGCTGGTCGCCGGCCGGGTGCTGCAGGGCATCGGGGCCGCGGCGCTGAGCCCCGCCTCGCTCGCCCTGGTCACCGCCGCGCATCCTGTGCCGCAGGAACGGCTCAGGGCGATCGGGCTGTGGGCCGGCTTCAGCGGAATCGGCCTGGCCGCGGGTCCCGTGGCCGGCGGCGTACTGACGGATGCCTTCGGCTGGCCCGCCGTCTTCCTCGTCAATCTGCCCGTGGGCGTGGTCCTCCTGCTGGCCGGTCTGCGCCACCTCGACGAGTCCCGCAACCCGAATGCCCCCGCGATCGACGTCCCGGGGACGGTGCTGTCCGTTCTCGGCGTGGGTGTGCTCACGTACGGACTGATCGAGGGCGGCGCCCGCGGCTGGACGTCGCCGGTGATCCTGGCGAGCTTCGCCGCCGCCCTGGTCCTCCTCGCCGCCTTCGTCGCCGTCGAGGCACGCCGCCCGGCACCGATGCTGCCGCTGCGGCTGTTCCGGCAGCGGCTGTTCACCGTGTCCAACACGGCCATGGTCGTGGTGGGGTTCGCGCTCATGGGCTCGTCGTTCTTCTTCTCGCAGTTCTTCGTGTACGTCCAGGGCAGCTCGATCCTGCGCGCCGGTCTGCAGACCCTGCCGGTGTCGCTGGCCATGGTGGTCGTCAGCCCGTACGCGGGCCGGCTCGCCGCCCGGTACGGCATCCGCGTCGTGGTCACCACCGGCCTCGCCCTGGCCGGCGCGGGACTGATGGCGCTCGGCACGGTGCACGCCGACACCGGCTACGGGAATGTGTGGTGGCGGCTGGCAGTCGCCGGCACCGGCTTCGCCCTGACTCTGTCCCCGCTGACGGGAGCCGCCGTCCAGGCGGTCGGCCCGCAGGAAGGCGGCCTCGCGTCAGGCGTCAGCAGCACCACCCGGCAGATCGGCGCGGTGCTCGGCGTGGCGGTACTCGGAGCCGTCGTCCGCGCCCGGGAATCCGGCGGCGCCTCCTTCGAGACCGGCCTCGACGACGCCTTCCTCGCGGCCGGTGCCATCACCTCGGCCACCGCCGTGTTCACCGGCCTGTGGCTGACGCGGTCCAGGCCGGCGGAAGGCTACGAGACCCCGCAGCGCCTCACCGGCCCCGGCCCCGCTGCGGCCACCGCCCCGGACAAGGCGTCCGCCGGCAGTCGGAGCTAGACCGAAACCGTCCCCGACACCTGCCGAGGAGACCCTGGACATCGTCACCGCCATGCCCAGCCGCGGCGACACGGTCGTCAGCAACGACGTCTGGTTCGGCTACGGTGCGACCGTCATGCCCGGCACACGGATCGGCGACGGCGCCATCATCGCGGCCGGGGCGGTGGTCACCGCCGACGTCCCGCCGTACACGATCGTCGGCGGCAACCCGGCCCGGCCGATCCGGCAGTGCTTCGACGACGCCGACGCCGGACTGCTGCGCCGCGCCGCGTGGCGGGACTGGCCCGCCGACCTGGTCACCGAACACGCCCGCACCATCATGGCCGGGACTCCGGCCGACATCGCCCGTATCGCCACCGAACACGCCCAGGAGAAGCACCTGTGACCATCAAAGAACACCCGGTGTCCGACCGCACGGCCGGACCCTACGCCCTCACCACGGGGCCGGACGGCGCCCTGTGGTTCACCGAGTACCGGGCGGACCGGATCGGGCGGATCACCCCCGACGGCCGGATCACCGAATTCCCGCTGCCCGACCGCACCGCACGCCCGCACGCCGTCACCGTCGACGGGCAGGGCACGGCATGGTTCACGGAATGGGGCGGCAACCGCATCGGCACCATCACCCCCGACGGCTCCATCACGACGTACGACCTGCCCACCCCCGCCTCCGAGCCCCACGGCATCACCGTCGGCCCCGACGGCGCCCTGTGGACCGCGCTCGAGATCGGCGCGCTCGCCCGCATCGCGCCGACCGGTGAAACCATCTGAGCGCCACTGGGCGCGGCCCGGGCACCGCCCTTGCCATACCGCCGCGTTGCATGATCCAATTTCGGCAGCATCGCGTGTCGGTGGCGGACTGCGCCAGGCATGGAGGTGTGGAACCGAAGGGACCGCCACCTGTGGCTTCCCCCAACGGTGAGCGTGCAGTCGCCCTGAGCCTGCAGCTCGCACAAGCACATCAAGAACTGCGTCGGCAGATCAACGACATCAGGACGAGCGTCGGACACCGCAAGCTGAGCGACGACGTACTCGTCACCCACTGCCTGGCCTTTTGCACCGCGCTGACGACGCACCACCAGGGCGAGGACGACGGGATGTTCGCGCAGCTGCTGCGCGAGCGCCCGGACCTCACGACGACGGTCGCGAAGCTCGTCGAAGACCATGGAATGATCGCCTCGATCCTGTCCCGGGTGCGTGAACTCGCCGACAGGGCCACCGAATCGCGTGGCCCCGCCCTGGAGGCGATCGGGCGTGAGCTCGACGGACTGGCGGCGATCATGGAGTCCCACTTCAGCTACGAAGAACGGACGATCAGCGAGGCGCTCGACGACGAAACACCCGGCACCGACTGGCCCGACCAGGTCTTCCGGTTCGGTACGACATGAGCCGGGACCCCGGCCCCGGCAGCCGCACGCTGTGGCTGCCGGGCCTGGGGCGAGCTCCGGGTGTTCGGCGACGGGGAACTTCCCGCGGCCCTCGGCGGCCTCGCCGGGATTCCCTCGCGGTTCGGCGCCAGGTTCCGGCCGGCGCTCCTGCGTCACTGCCTCGGTCCGCAGCGGCCGGACGCCCCGTACATCGCCGTATGGCCCGAGGACGGCGTACTGCCCGACCTGACCGGGGACACCGTGGGAACGCCGGAGGACCTGGCGGGCGTCGTACTCGCCGAGCGCGCCCGGCACCGCTGCTTCGTCTGCGGCGCCGGGTTCGAGGTGCTGCGCCCCGAGGCGGCGATTCCCGTCCTGGGGCACAACCTCGCCCGGCACCGCATCGTGAGCGGATGCCCGGCCTGCGGCAGCGATTTCGGGCGCTCCCGGATCGACGGCCTCGCCCTCATCCGGTTGCCCGACGTCCCGGACGGGGCGGCTCCGCCCTGACGACGCGCCTTGAGCGGCGTCCGTCGGCGCGTGGCGTACACCATCCGGACCGGTCTCAGAAAGGCAGGCGCTTGCGCCAGTCCAGGCCCTCCACCTCGATCGCCGCATCCGGCGAGCCGTTCCAGTCGACCGTGAGTCCCGCCGCGCGTATCGCCGCGGTGATCTCGTGGCCGATCGCCGTGGTGGCCTCGTCGGAGCCGTCGACCACCTCCCAGCCGCCGTTGTTGTCCAGGCTGCTGTAATTGTCGAGGCTGCCGAAGTAGAGGGTGAGCCGACCGGTGTCGACGACTCGCTCCGTCGCCTGAGTGTGGAAGAACAGGAACCCCCGCGAAGTCGGCTTGGACTTGTCGCGAATCTCGGAGAGCCCGCACTCGCGGCAGCAGGAGAAGTTCTCGCGGGCGACGATGCCCAGGTCGTTGAAGGCGATGAAAAGGTCCCGGATCCGCTCCGCGTCGGTCATACCCGCCCAGCTCGCCTGCTCGGCGAGGCGCTCGTCCCACAGCCGGGTCGCGATCTCCTGCGCCTGGGCCGCCGACACAGCGCCGGGCACCCGCTCTTCCACGTACCCGGCCACGTGACGTCGGCTCACGAACCCTGCGCGCAACATCTCCCGGACATGGCCCTCGATGTCCTCCCGGACGTCCGCCGGGAGATCCGGCACCGGCTCGCCCGCGGGGGCGGACCGGTGCTGCACCCAGTCAACGCCCTCGTCCCAGCCGGAGTTCTGCCGTGCCCAGCCCACCATGACCCGGACCGCGGTCGCCAGGTCGACAGGCGCCTTGCCCGAGGACCGCTCGCTGATCCCGTCGCCGTGGGACAGGGAGAAACCGGCGTCCTTGCCGTGCATATAGAACGTGTACTCCTCGGTGAAACCGAGGCGGATCATGTACAGGAACGGTCCCCCGCTGCCACCCACCGTCGCAGCCAACTCCCGCAGTGTCTCCTCCGTCGGACGATAGGCCTCCTCCCCGAACTCGGTCGTGATCCAGATGTTCAGCATGATGTCCCCGTTCGATCGCGCTTCCGTACCGGCCACGCAGTGTGACATGCCCCACCGACAGGTGCCCTTCCGAGGGCAGGGCTTCTGGGGCGTCCCGCAGCAGAAGAACGTCCACAACTGGGGCTTGACCAGCGGTGTCAGGAGACGCCCCATGCATGACGGGAGCCGACTCCGTCCTCGAGCGGGACTCCGCCTGGCGACGACCCGGACGCCGTCGAGGCCGCACCGGTCGACCATTTACATAAGTCATGAATATAAAACTGCTATGCTTCGAGTATGAGCCGCCAAGACACCACTCCCGGCGCATCCACCGCCATCGGAGCAGCCCTCTACAGCCTCGCCACCAGAGCCGCCAGACGCCTCCCCCGTGACATGAGCCTCACGTCCGCCGCCACCCTCGCCACCCTGGCCCGGACCGGCCCGCGACGCATCACCGACCTGGCCGCGGTCGAGGGCGTCACCCAGCCCGCGATGACCGCCCTGGTCCGCGTGATGGAGGAATCCGGCCTGGTCGAGCGGCGGGGCGACCCGTCCGACAAGCGGGTCACGCTCGTCTGCCTGACCGAGGCCGGCGCCTCGTACGTCCGGACACGGCACCAGGCGGGCGTCCACGCGTTCGAGCGGCTGATCGGCGAGCTCACCGGCGACGAGGTCGAGGCGCTGGCGGCGGCCCTCCCGGCGCTGAAGCATCTCGCAGACCTCGAGAACCAGGACCGCGAACGGCCCAAGCAGTGACTGGGCAACCGGCCGGCGCCGCCGCGGCAAAAACGCCCCGGACGGCGCGTCCCGAGGCGCGACTACTGGTCCCCGCCCTCATATTCATCGCCCTGGTCGTGGCAGCGGTCGCCAGCCTCGGGACACCGCTCATCACCAGCGTGGCGACCTCGTTCCACGTCTCACTCGGCAGCGCCCAGTGGACCCTGACCATCGCGCTGCTCAGCGGCGCCGTCGCCACACCCGTCCTCGGCCGGCTCGGAGCCGGCCCGTACCGACGGGCCACGATCCTCGCCACGCTGGCGATCGTCGTCGCCGGCAGCGCACTCACCGTCCTGCCACTACCGTTCGCCTGGCTCCTCGCCGGCAGAGCGGCCCAGGGCATCGGACTCGGCCTGACGGCGCTCATGATGGGCGTAGCCCGCGACCACCTCCCCGAAGAACGCAGCGCGACCGTGATCGCCCTGATCTCGGTGGTCTCGATCATCGGCGCCGGCGTCGGCTACCCACTGGCCGCACTGCTCGCCGAATACGGCGGCGTACGAACCACCTACGGCCTCGGCCTGGCCGTCACCGCCGCCGCGCTCCTGACCGCCTGGCGCTCCATGCCCGAAGCCCCCGAGGGCCGCTCGGCCCACGTGGACGTGACAGGCGCGGTCGTCCTGGCCGCCGCGCTGCTCCTGGTGCTATATCTCGCCGGCGAACAGCACCTGTGGAGCCAACACCCCGCCGTGGCGTCGGGCCTCGCCGTCGCCGCGGTCGTACTGCTCTGCGCCTGGGCCGTCATCGAGCTCCGCAGCACCACACCCCTGGTCGACGTACGGGCCGTACGGCACCCGGCGGTCGCCGGGGCGAACATCGCCATGTTCGTCGGCGGCATCGGCATGTACCTCCTGCTCACGCTCATCACCCGGTACGCGCAGACACCGCACGGCGCCGGCTACGGCTTCGGGCTGACGACCTTCGTCGCCGGGCTGGTCCTCATCCCGTTCTCGGTGCTGGGATTCGTCGCCGGCAAGCTCACGCCGCGAATCCGTTCACGGATCTCCGGCCCCCTGCTCCTGGCCGGCAGTGCCGTCGTGGTCGGCGGCGGATTCGCCCTGTTCGCGGCGGCCCGCTCGAACCTGGCCGAACTGTTCGTGGCCATGGGCGTCCTCGGCCTGGGCGTCGGCGGCTTCTCGGCCGCGATGCCCGGCGTGATCCTGGCCGTCACGCCCAAGAGCGAGACGTCGAGCGCGATGAGCTTCAACTACGTCGTCCGCAGCGTCGGCTACTCCCTGGGCAGCGCGATCGGCGGCCTGATCCTCACCACGGGCACCGACCCCGGCCACCTCTTCCCCGACGACGGCGCCTACACCACCGCGGCGGTGGTCGGCATCGGAGCGATGGCGATCACGGCGCTGACCAGCCTCGTTCTCGCCCGCCGACGCTCGCCCGGGACCAGCGCGTAAGTCGGATGGGCGCGGTTCCGCTCAAGGGAACTCCGCCTCGTCGGATTGCCTCGGTCCGTGATCGACCTCTTCGGCGCCCCCTGTGAGTGCGCGTCAGCCGGGTAATGCGACGATGCAGCGGTGCGCGAGCTGTCCGAGTTGATCGCCCGATTTCCTCGGCGCGCTCTGCTCCTCCCGCCGCTCCGGCAGCTGGCTGACGCCGCCGTCAGCGCCAACCTGTACGCCACGGCATATGGCCCGTAACGAGTTCGACGACGAGGCCGACATCGGGTACGTAGCCCACTTCGGAGCCAAAGTGAACAATTCCGATAGAAGCCACACAAGCCGCACATCTAATTTCGCCGGAATCCGGACAAAACAGCGGCCCGCGGATCGCCTTGGTCTGCACGACGACCCACCTCCACGACGACGACCTTACGGCCGTGGTCACGCCCGGGATGTGGGCCATGGCGCGTCGGCTGCAGTCGCTGCTGTCTCCTGCCGGCCGGAGACAGGCGCCCGGAGGAGCCGAGCGGCAGGGCCGTATCCTGAGGCGGAGCGATGTGAGCAGTGCCGACGCGTCGCAGACGCCCGCTATAGCCGGGACCCATAGCTCCGGAAACCAGGTATCCGGCAAACGATCAGGAGTCGACTGGTGATCAGTCTGCCCACAGCGGGGGGAGTGGCCCTGGTCGAACTGGGCATGGCCCTGACCCCGGGACCGAACATGATCCACCTTGCTTCCCGTGCGGTCACTCAAGGCCGCAGGGCGGGCCTGGTCAGCCTGAGCGGGACCGCCGTGGGGTTCGTGTGCTACCTGGTGGCCGCAGCCGCGGGGATGTCCGCGCTGTTTGCCGCCGTACCGCTGGCCTTCACGGTGATCAAGCTCGCCGGGGCCGCCTACCTCGCCTACCTGGCCTGGGGCATGCTCAAGCCCGGTGGCCGCTCGCCCTTCGCCCCGGCCCAGGACCTGCCTCCGGTCTCCGACGCCCGTCTGTTCTCGATGGGGCTCCTGACCAACTTGCTCAACCCCAAGATCGCCCTCATGTACGCCGCCCTTCTGCCTCAGTTCATGGATCCGCAGGCGGGTCCGGACTGGGCGCAGCTGCTCCAGCTCGGTGGGGTTCAGATCATGGTCGGGATCTTCGTGAACGCTCTGGTCATGCTGGGCGCGGCGCGGGTATCGGGGTTTCTGGCTGCCCGGCCCCGCGTGATGACCGCTCAGCGGTTCGCGTCGGGCGGCTTGCTCGGCGTCTTCGCGCTGCGTACCGCTCTGTCCCGTACACCGGCCTCGGCCTGAGGGCCCGTATCACGGCCTAGCGTGGTTTGTTTATTTCGGCTGGTCAGGAATGGTTTCGCTTGGAGCGGGGGATCGCGTGGACGAGCGTCACGCTCTCACAGCCCGGCTTGCTCGAGCACCTGGTGCATCATCGCGACGGGAATTGTCCGGTTCGCGGCCGCCCCGGACACGACGGCGGACTCGTCGGCTCCGAGGAGAGTGATCAGCCGGTCGACGGGGATCGAGGGGTTGGTCGCCGCCTGGCGTCGTATGCAGTCGGCGTCGTCGGCCGGCAGAGCTTCGATCGTTTCGGCCGGCAGCCCGGGATGTGCCGCGGCAACAACCCGGTCGTCCGGGTCATCGGAGCGGGCGAGGGCGGTGGCGGCGTCGGCGGGGAAGTTCCTGTGGGCGAGCATGTCCCAGCGGCTGTAGCTCTTCCTGCCGGCGGCGACGTCCGCCGGCAGTACGCCGGGAGCGTTCGGCTGGCGTTCGCACACGAACAGGCGCACCTCGAAGCTTTCGTCGGCGGCGAGGATTCCGACCGTCTCGTCCGATAGGTCGGTGCGCATCGCCGGTGTCTTGCGGAGGGTCTGGTGACGACTACGCGCGAGGCCGGCCTCATGATGCCAGGCCGTACCCTCTAGTCACGCGCCCATTCCTCGCGCGGCCGGAGCTTCGCCAGGATCTGCCGGGCTTCGTTGCGGACTCCGGCGTCCGGGTCCGTTGCCAGCTCTCGGTACTGCTTGATCAGCCGGTCCACGCCTTGGGGCGTCATCCATTCGGGGTTGCAGTCCAGGGCGGCGCCGAGATGGTCCACGGCGTCGTTGGTGCCCGCCTGGCCATAGGCCAGCAGGACGTAGCGCAGGCCGATGGTGTCCTTGCGTTCGAGCAATGCCTCGGCCGTTTCCTGGATGACCCAGGTGTCTTGGGCGTCCAGGAGAAGACTGTGGATGACGTCCGCCACTTCCTCGATCTTGTTCGAACCTGCGAGCTGCCGCCCAGCCGCCCCGCGAACGGACCATTCCGGCGATACGGCGCGCTGGACTGCGGTGCTCAGTTCTTGCTCGTCGAGGGGGGCCATGCCTCCAGACTGCCAGGAGCCCCGGAGATCTCCGCGTGAGTTTCGTCGGCCTCGCTGCTGTGCGGCGGGGTCATGTCGTGGATGGATGTCTTCGGCTACTGCCCGCGGCGTGAGCTGGTACATGGGCAGCCTCAACGACGAAGGAAGCGCGACCTCCGGTGCGCCTCCGACGATCTGCATGAAGCGCTGCGCGGGCTGTGACCTGCCCTATGGCCAGTCCTGCCAGCGTCAGGCATGGCGCCTTTCCGGCGCTCGATCCGGGCGCTCACCGGTACTCGTTCTCGCGGTGCTCCAGCCATTCGAGGTAGCGGCTGCGGAAGCTGTGGGGTCTCCCCCACGCGTCGATGTACGGCTCGAACGGCGGGTTGACCGTACAGTTCCGGAAGCGGAGCTCGCCCCGGTGCGGGCCGACCAGTATGAGTCAGTCGGTCATGCCGCAGCCGTTGTCGCTGATCTGGACCGCACCGCGCTCGCGCTCCGTGAACCAGATGTGCTCACCCTGCGGGCCGAAGGCTGTGACGTAGTCGTGGAGGTAGTCCTCGTCCTCGTCACGCCTGGTGGGCTCGTGCCCGGCGGCGCGAAGGGTCGCGATCTGCTTGTCGGGCCAGTCTTCCGTCTCCACGAACGGCCCGCTCACGTCCGGACGCACGGGGACATCGTCCCAGACCCACGCCCATTTCCCGTCAACCCGGCACAGTGAGGTCAGCTCAATGTCCGGGCCGGGCCCGCCCGCCCCGACCTCGGCGAGGAACGTGCGGTAATCCTCGGGGAGACCGACACCGTATTGCGCCTCGACCTCGGCGATCTCGGAGCCCGTCAGGACCGGCTCGAAAATCGGGTAGCTGACAGCCCTTCGGCTGCGTACCTGACGCATCGCCTTGGCCCTCACCGTCGCGATCACACGCTCTCGGATCTCTGACCACTCAACCTGCGTGTCCACCTGGCCCCTGTCGATGGCGTGCCAGGACACTAGCCGCTGCCACCGACAAAGGACGGCTGCGGATGGGCAGCGCGAGAGGAACGTCAGAAGGTGGGAGGGGGCGGTCTCCCCCGCCCCCTCCGAAGCAGTGCTGCTCCGCCGACGGGATCGGCTGCAGCGTCATGGGTTTCTCGTTGCCCCACGGCGTGGCCGATGAGTTTGCGGCGCCCGGTCGGTCCAAGCTCATGAGACCCCACGAAAGGACAACGTCATGTCGGAGCTTCTCGTCGACTTCATCACCTCCCTCGACGGCTACGCATCGGGAGAGGGCTGGCCCGGGTTCTGGGGCCTCGAGGGCCCGGAGTACCTCGCCTGGCTCGGCGAGCAGCCCGAGGTCACCTACCTGATGGGAGCGAACACGTACCGCTTGATGTCGGGCTTCGCCGCAGGCGAGATCCCGAGCGGCCAGGACGAGTTCAGGCCCGAGGAAGAGGCGTCCGTGGACGAGCTCACGCAAGCGTCCAAGGTGGTGTTCTCCTCCTCGCTCGAGGCGCCACTGACGTGGGCCAACTCCACGCTCGTCCGCGACGACGCCGTCGAGGCGGTCCGCGCAATGAAGTCGAACGGCTCGGGGCTCCTCAGCACGATCGGCAGCCTCAGCCTGTGCCGCTCACTGCTGCGAGCCGGACTCGTCGACCGCTTCCGCGTCGTGATGTTCCCGGTCATCACGGGGGCCACGGGCGAAGAGCGCATCTACGACGGCTACCCGGACATCGCCCTCGAGATGACCGACCACCGCACCTTCGACGGACGCACCCAACTGGTCGAGTACAAGCCGCGCGTGCTCGAGCACCCGCCGCTCGACGTCCCTGCATGACGTCGGCCGTCCGCCGGTCCCGGGTCCGTTCAGAGCAGGCGTGCTGAAACGCTCCGGCCATGGCTGGGGTGGTGGGGTGGGGAACGGGGCTGCGGGACACGAGCATCACCGCTGCCCCTGCTCCTGAACGGTGAGTAGCGTATCGAGGCATGACAGTACTGCCGAACTTGCCTCGGAACACGGCGCTGCTCGACGTGCTGCGGGCGCAGGGCGTTCCGGAGGGGCGCGATGCCGATGCGTACGACGGACGGCGGATCGGCGGGGCGGGGGACGCGTTCCTGGTGCTCCAGCGGATACCGGGCCTGTCCGGCGTCTTCGCCCAGGTCCTGAGCGTTACCGGTGGATACACGCTGGATCACCGCGACGGCGCCCCCGTTCGCCTGGCGTCCTCTCGGCCGCGCACGGTCTGTGCATGACCAGGACCACGCCGGCCAGGCCGGTCTCCGTGGAAGCCGTCTTCCCGGACCTCGCCGCCTTTCGGGGCCAGACCACGCGACTGCACCCCAGGCCAGGGCGGCCCGGCATGCACGACAGCCACGTCGGCGGGCCGATGCTGTGGCCGGAGGACGAGCCCTGGCTGGTCTGCAGCGAGCCCCACCGGCGGGAGGCCGAGGGGTGCGTGCCGGACGAGATCCGCAGCGCCCGGGCCGAGGACGCCTGGCCGCCGAACCGGCCGTGGCCCGCCGACGGAACACTCGGGGAGGCCGGACCCGTCCCGTTCATGGGACTCGCCCAGTTCTTCCGTCGGGACGTCCCGGGCCTGGCCGCCGGACCCGACGGCGCGGACCTGGTGCAGCTCTTCCGCTGCCCGCTCACCCACGGCCCGTACCTGGAGCGCCACTACCGTCTTCGGTGGTGGCGGTCCGCGGACGCCGAGAACGCGGAGCGGTTCCTCACCGCCTCACCCGAAGTGCCGATGCTGCGCTGGGACGACGAACTCCCCGAACCATGCGTCCTGCATCCCGAAGTGGTGGACACCTATCCCTGGGCGGAGGACGACACACTGCCGGCCGCCCTGATCGCCAGCATCGACGCGTGGGACGACGCTCAAGCGGCGGAAATTGGTCCCGGAACCCCCAGTTACCAGGGAGACCTGTCGATCCCACCCGGCTGGCGGGTCGGCGGCTATCCCAGCTGGGCGTCGACGGGCCCGATGACCGTCGACTGCGAGTCCTGCGCGACGCCGATGCAGCTGCTGCTGACAGCCGGAGGCGAGGAGATGGACCCCGACTCACACAGCTGGGTGCCGCTGGAAGACCGCGACCCGTCCCTGCGGGGAATGGACTCGATCCGCGGCGGACCGTCCCTTGCGCAACCGACGCGCCTTCGCTTTGGCCGGGGCCGGGACCTGCACGTCTTCACTTGCACGGCCGATCCCGGACACCTGCCGCGGTGGGTGCTGTCCTAGCCGGCTCCAAGGCATTCCGGCGCCCGGCGTCGTTGACCCGAAACGGGCACACCCAGCGGTCTCCGGCTGGAGCGAATCCGCTGATGCCGGTGCAGTCGGTCGCTTGGGTCCACTCCAGGTGGAGCGAGTTGCGGAGGGCGGCTTGCGCGGGTGCGGGATGGGTCATCAGGGCGTCGTTTACGTATGAGGGTACGGGCTTCTTCTTCGGTGACCCGCCCTTCAGCCGTACGTCCAGGGTGTGCTGGCCGAGGTCCTCGGCCTGGGCGGCGAGCAGTGAATCCACCTGCAGGCAGATCCCGGCGGCTGCGCGATCGCGTCGCCACGCTCACGTTCGAACGACGGCGCCCGTTCCCGGGCCCGGGGACGGGTCCGGGAACGTGGGCCGGGTGTGGTCGGTCAGGTTTCCTGCAGCGCGGCGCGGATCGCGGTCTCGACCTGCTCGGCGGTGTTGGCGTGGCCCGCAGCGTTGGGGTGGACCACGGTGGCGCGTGTGCCGTCGGGGCAGGGAAGGGGCATCGGCAGGTCGGTGACGTTCCCCGGCAGATGGACGCGCTCGGTGCGGGCGGCGGCCCAGCTGATCCGTGTCCAGGCATCGAGGAAGCCGGCAGAAGTGATCCTCAAAGGTCACCAGCTCCATGCCCACTTGTTGGGAGTGCACCCGCCAGGATCGCCACCCGTCGAGGGTCCCGGCCGTGCGGGGTGACGAATGGGCCGAAGCACAGGTCGTCACCGTGGCGGTCGTGATGACCGCCCTCCTGTTGTGCTTCGACACGCCGGCCGCACCCACCGGCAGTGACGTCCCGCTCCCCCGCGGGAGACAGCCGGTGCCGTCTCCCGTGAGGGGTGGTCGTCTCGGGCGGGAGCAGTACGTCCGGGGCGGAGGTCAGCCGATGTGCTTGCGGACGAAGGAGCCGATGCGCTCGACCGATTCCGCGGCCTCGGGCGCAATGCCCGCGAACAGCTGCAACATGTGCGGAGCACCCTCGACGACGACGAGTTCCGAGGAGTTTCCGGCCGCGAGGGCCTTCTCGTGGAACCGGCGCGAATCGTCGATCATGGTCTCTTCGGTGCCCACCTCTATGTGGATCGGTGAGAGTCCGGCGAGGTCGCCGAACAGGGGGGACACCAGGGGATCACGCGGATCGTGGTCGACGAGGTACCCGGCGGCGAACCCCTGGAGCATGGCGGCCGAGACGAACGGGTCCCGGTCCGCGAGTTCGGTGTAGGACGGCGCCGATACGGTCATATCGGTCCACGGAGAGATCGGCACCACGGCCGCGGGCAGGGCGATACCTTCCGCCTTCAGCTTCAGCAGCAGCGCCAGCGTCAGGCCGCCGCCCGCCGAGTCGCCGCCCACCGCGATCCGGTCCGCACCCACCGTGGCGAGCAGCGACTTGTACGCGGCCAGCGCCGAGTCGAGCGCGGCCGGGAACCGGTTCTCCGGGGCGCGCGGGTAGTCCAGCAGGTGGACCACGGCGCCGGCCGCGGTGGCCAGCCTGGCCGCCAGGCCGCGGTAGATGTAGGGCTCGCCGGCGTTGTAGCCGCCGCCGTAGAAGTACAGCAGCACCCGATCGGCCCGCGACGCCGGAGTCGTCACCGTCAGACCCGGGAAGCCCTGCGCCTGGGTGACCACGGCCTCGTCGGGAACCGGGAACTGCCCGCTCCACTTCCGGCCGGCTTCGCGGAACCGCTCCATCTCGGGCCGCTCGTCCACGGGCAGGTAGTCACCCACGGTGGTCAGCAGGTGGTGCACCTCGGCGAGCTCGTCACTCAGCTTCACTTCTGTGCTCATCGTCGGTCAGTCCTTTGTGCAGTCGTGTGCGGCGTGGCCGTCGAGACGACCAGCGTCGGCGCCAAATCGTTTGTGTAGCGCAAATCATTTGTAACACAGAAGCGACTGGCAACCAACAGGCGATTGGTGAGTGCTCGTATACTCGGGACATGGCTTCGCTACCCGTCCTCAACCAGCCGCCCCATCAGAGCGGCGCCCTGCTCGACCACCTGGCCCGCCGGGTGCGGACGCGGTCCGAGACGGTGCTGGCGCCACTGGGCCTGCGCACGCGCCACCTGGTCACGCTCACCGTCCTGCGCGACCACGGGAGCAGCACCCAGCAAGCACTGGCGGCCACGCTGGGTATCGACAGCACCAACCTCGTCGGCCTGCTCAACGACCTCGAAGCCGACCACCTGATCGAACGCCGCCGCTCACCGCAGGACCGCCGCCGGCACGTCGTGGACCTCACGGACGCGGGCGTGAAGAAGCTGGCCAAGGCGGAGTTCGCCCTGGCCGCGGTCGAGGACGAGGTGCTCGCCGCGCTCACCTTCGAGCAGCGCGAACAGCTCTACAGCCTCCTCCAGCAGGCCACGGCGGCCACGGACGTCGTCGCCTGCGCGGGCAGCGAGGATGAGCCGATGCCGCCCCCCATGCGCAGCTGACGCGGGCGGGTCGTCCGGGCCGGCGGGTCTTGGGCTACACCGCCCGGTTCAGCGCCGTCGTCAGATGCTCCAGCTCGTTGGGCATCACCGCGAGCCACACATCCCCGTCGTTGGAGGCGCACTCGACGATCGTGTTGCGCGCGTTGATCCTGAGGGCCTCGCGCCATGAGGGCGAACGCATCCCCACCTGCCGCAACCCGTTCGGCAGCTCAGACACCAGGGCCCGCCCCCGAGGCTCCCACTTCATGGCCGCTGGGCCGACGACCATTCGCCCGCGTGTCCATCCGCGCCCATGATCCGGCCGCCTGACCAGACAGGGAAGGCTGATCGACTCGCCCTGGGCCGCGCTCTCTGCTCGCTGCTCAGCCTTCCGGCGGACAAGCCAGCCAACGACGCCGGCGGCGGCGAAAGCCACTATGAGTTCGATCACGGCGACATCCAAACAGAACCTGAACCTGCGTGCCTATCCCCTCGCAGCAGGACTGACACCTGTGGGTTCAGCCCACACCAGCCCTCGGAATCACGAACCGCGAGGGCGCCGTGCCGCCATGCCCTTGGCCTGCTCGGCACCGAGGACCGTGCTGCGGCTGCCTCGGATGAGCGGGGCGGGGCAGCTGCCGGCACGTCAGTCGTCCCAGTAATCACCGTTGAGGTGTTGGTGTGAGGCGTTGCCGGCCGACACCGTTCGGGCGGCGAGTGCTATGAAGATCATTTGTGCGTGGTGAACCTGCGTGAGTGATCGAGGCGCCCGCGGGGGACGCACTCGTTCAGGCCATATGCGAAACCGGGGCCATATGGTCGGTGAACCAGTCACGGGCCAGCTGGGTGACCTGCTCCAGGGCGCCGGGCTCCTCGAAGAGGTGGGTGGCGTCGGGGACGACCGCGAGCCGGTTCTCGCAGTGCAGGCGGGACTGCGCTTTGCGGTTCAGGTCGAGCACCTGGCGGTCGTGGCCGCCCACGATCAGCAGCGTGGGCGCCATCACCACCGGCAGCCGTGGGCCGGCCAGGTCGGGCCTGCCGCCCCGGGAGACGATCGCGGCGATCCCCGATCCCGGTTCGGCGGCCGCCGACAGCGCGGCGGCCGCGCCGGTGCTGGCACCGAAGTAGCCCACCGGGAGTCCTTCCGCCCGGGCCTGTCGGCGCAGCCAGTCGGTGGCGTCCGCGAGTCGTCCGGCCAGCAGGGCGGTGTCGAAGACGTTGGCCCGGTCCTCTGCTTCGTCATCGGTGAGCAGGTCGAACAGCAGGGTGCCCAGCCCCGCCCGGTTCAGCCCGGCAGCGACGAACCGGTTGCGCGGGCTGCGCCGGCTGCTGCCGCTGCCGTGGGCGAACACGACCACTCCGGTCGCGTCCTCGGGCACCGTCAACTGCCCGCGCAGCACCAGCGTCCCGGCCCGTACCTCCGTCTCCAGGCCCTCGGGGCCGGAACCCGGCTTCGTCGGCCGGTCGGCCGCGTCCGCCAGACAGGTGACGACCTCGTCGTCGTCCGTCTGGGAGAAGTCGAGGTAGAACTGCCCGATCGCCCGGAAGTCCTCCGGAGTATGCAGGCAAATCAGCTCGTCGGCGTCCGCACCGAGCCGCGCCGTCCAGTCCTGCGGCGCGACGGGGACGGCGAGCACGATCCGGGCGGCCCCGCGGGCCCGGGCGATCCGGCAGGCCGCGCGTGCGGTCGATCCTGTGGCCACGCCGTCGTCGACCACGACCACGGTGCGGCCCTCGAGTCCGGCCGGTTCCCGCTCGCCCCGGTAGCGCCGGGCACGGCTCTCGAGCACCGCCCGATCCTGCTCCTCGACCCGGGCCAGCGCGTCGGCGGAGACACGTACGGTACGCATCACGTCCTCGTTGATCACACGCACGCCGCCTTCGCCGATCGCGCCCATTCCCAGCTCCGGCTGTACGGGTACCCCCAGCTTCCGTACCAGGAGGACATCCAGCGGCGCTCCGAGCGCCTCGGCGACCTCGGCGGCGACAGGCACTCCTCCGCGGGGCAGCCCCAACACGACGACGTGCTCCCCCGCGAAGCGCTCCAGGCGCTTCGCCAGCTGCCGGCCGGCATCACGACGATCCATGAAGAACACGATGACCTCCTCTTCCCGCGGGAACGCGCCGGGCTACGCAGGGGTCCTGATATCCATCGTCACACCAGCCGTGAAGGGACGCACACCGCGGCCGATGCGTCCCGTACGGCGTTCATGGTCCCGCGCGCCTGCCTGCGCCGACACAGAGCCGACGTCCGCCACGACCGCGATTTGAACGAAACGTTTAAAACGATACGTTGACAACGGTTCGGGAACGGCCTCATCCTCTTTTTATGCCGTCAACTCCCGAACAGCACGCCGACCCGTTCACACCTCCACAGCCGGAACAGGCGCGAGCGCACCGCGTCCACGCGTCCCTGTTTCGCATCGCCGAGCGACACGCGACTACCGACGAGCAACGCAACCGACAGCTTCACCCCTCGGCCATCGGGCCGCACGAAGCCGTCAGACTCGTGTCTTTCCTGCTCAGCGGGGTCGCACAGCTCGACGACGGCGAGCCGGAGGTGGACCGCGCCGATATCACCGCCGCGTTGAGCCTCGTCCCACTGGTTCGCGCGGAGATGGACGAACTGGAAACCGGGCTCCTCCAGATGGCACACGGCCGCGGCATGACCTGGCAGGAGATCGCCTTCGGCCTCGGGCTCAGCACTCCGCAGGCAGCCAGACAACGATACGAACGACTGGCCAGCCGCACCGCACCCGACTCGGAAGGCCCGGAACAGTAAGAATCCGCCCCGGACTGCCCGTCACCCGGCGGCCGGGATGAGGCAGCGGCGCACGAGGGCGAGGGCGCGCTGTGTGACCGGATCGAGGGGGGTGCCGTTCTCGACGGCGGCCAAGGCGGCGTGGAGGATTCCGGCGGTCAGGTCGGCCGTGAGCGAGTCGGCAACAAGGCGCCGGCACCCGGATTCCCCCGGCCCGCGCCAAACCCCTTGCACAATGGTCAAGAAACGTTGACCATTGCTCGCATGCCCACCGGCGATCTCCCCGACGCGCTTCACGTCACCACGGCCGAGCAACTCCGCGCCGTCTCCAACCTCACCCGCCACCGCATCATGGCCGTCCTCCGCTTCGAGCCCGCGACCATCACGCAGATCGCCGACCGGGTCGGCCTCGCGAAGGGGAGCTCCAGCTACCACGTACGCCTGCTCGAGCGCTCCGGCCTGGTGAAGGTCGTACGGACGCGGAAGGTCCGGGGCGTCACCGAGCGGTACTACGCGATGGCCGCGCGGTCGATCGTGCTCCCCGAGCCGGGCGAGGGCGGGCCCGACGTGCTGATGCGGCACGCCGTGGCGGACCTGGAGGAGTCACCGGCCGGTGAGCGGCACGTCCGGATGGCGCACCTGCGGCTCACCGAGGAGCAGTTCGCCGAACTGGCGGCGCGGCTGGCGGCGCTCGCGGACGAGTACCGGGAGCTGTCCGATCCCTCGCTGCCGGACGCGTCGCTCGTCTTCGCGCTGTTCCACCCCGCCCCGCGGCGGCAGACCGACGGAGGTGCCGAATGACCACGGACGTGAAGAAGCTGCCGGCCGGGTTCGGACGGCTCTGGACCGCGCAGACCGTCTCCTCGCTCGGCGACGGGGTGACGCACGCCGCGCTGCCGCTGCTCGCGCTGGCCCTGACCCGGGACCCGGTCGCGCTCGCCGTCGTCACGGCCGCGGGAACGCTGCCGTGGCTGCTCCTCGGGGTGCTCGGCGGCGCGCTGGTGGACCGCTGGGACCGACGGCGCACCATGTGGGTCGCGGACATCTCGCGTGCGGTGCTGCTCGCGATACCCGCGGCGGCGGCCGTACTCGACGTACTGAGCATCCCCCTGCTCGCGGCCGTCGCGTTCCTGCTCGGCGTCGGTGGACTCTTCTTCGACACGGCCGCCACCGCCTATCTGCCGGACCTCCTCCGCCGCGATCCCGCGCTCCTCGAGCAGGCCAACTCCCGCCTGCGCGGCGCCCAGACCGCTATGTCCGGCTTCGCCGGGCCGCCCGCTGGCAGTGCCCTGCTTGCGCTCGGGCGGGCCGTCCCGCTGGTGGCCGACGCGGTCTCGTTTGTACTCTCCGCACTGCTCGTACGAACACTGCCCGCCACGCCCCGGCCCGTACCGGAGGGCGGCGAGTCTCTGCTGCGGCAGGCGCGGGCCGGGGCCTCGTACGTCTTCGGGGACCGGGTGCTGCTCGGCCTGGCGCTCCGGCCGGCGGTCGGGAACATCGCCTTCCTCGCCGTGGAGACCGTCCTCGCCCTCTTCGCGCACGACCGCCTCGGCATCGGCGCCCTCGGCTTCGGCCTGCTCCTCACGACGGAGGCCACCGGCGGCCTGCTCGGCGCCGGCATCGCCTCCTTCCTCGGCCGGCGGCTCGGTACGGGCACCGCGCTGACCTGCACGGCCGCCGCCGAAGGGCTCGCCATCCTGGGCCTGGCCGCCGCCCCGGACCCGTACGCCGCGGGCCTCGCGCTCGCCGTCTGCGGGGCGGGCATGGGCGCCACGATGGTGCTCGGGCCCTCCCTCCGGCAGGCGATCGTCCCGGCCCACCTGATGGGCCGGGTCGCCTCGACCTCCCGGATGCTCGCCATGTGCGCCGCGCCGGTCGGGGCCTTCCTCGGGGGATGGCTGGCCGCCGCGTACGACATCCGCACTCCGCTGTACGCCGCTGCCGGTCTGCTGCTGGCGATGACGGCCGTCACGGCGTCCATGACCAGCAACCGCCGGGTCCAGGCCGCGCTGCGTGCCGCCGCCTCGGACCACCCGGTGGCCGGGGAGCCCGTCCGGGAAAGCGCGTCCGACGTGTCGTGACGAGACATCCTGCGCCGGCGGGCAGGACTCAGCTCTGGATACCCAGGGCGCTCACGATCTCCTCGGGACTCAGATCCTGCTGGATCATCTGGGTCACCATGTCCGCGTAGGTGTCGAGGTAGTTCTCGCACTCGGCGCGATCCATGGGCACGATCTCGCACAGGCTCCCCACATTCTCGAGGGCCTCGGCCGCGGACGGCGGGACCGGCTCCGTCCCCGGCCTTCCCCCGGCCATCGCCGGGGCGGCGAAGCCAACCGTCATCACGGCACCGGCAACCACAGCAGCCATCGCGTACCTCACGTCAGGACTCCTCTCCGAAGCAGCGCTCTTCACGGCCTCGCCGCCCGAGCGCCGACCGCCCGGAACGCAACTGCTCCCCCTGCGTAACGGAATCCCTGCCTCCGGAGATACGAGCCGGTACCCCATTCGGCTCACCTCCCGCCGGTCACCTGCGACAACCAATCACTCAGCGACGCCTCGTCACGTACCAGGGCGTCGAGCCCGGCGACATGAGCGCCGGGATGGTCGGGATCAACGGCGGGCCGGGCATCCTGTTCCGCGGGCCGGGGCGTGTGATGGCCACGGTCACCTTCGACTTCGATGCCGAGGGCCGTATCGCTGCCATTCATAACGTGGCCAACCCGGACAAGCTCGGGGCTGTCGCCGGCGGAACCGCTTACGGCCTCGGAGCGCGATGAGTGCCGTGGCCGCATTCTGCCGCCGGGCGCGGATCGCCGTGAGAACCGCGCCCCAGCGACCTCTTGATCCCGGTGGTCTGCCTCTCCCCCCGCGAAGAGACAGGCCACCGGCGTACGGAGTTACTCCTTTCCGGGTTCCTCGCGGGGGTTGGCGATCTCGGCCGTCACACCCTGTCCCGCGTTGTCCGTGGTGAGGGTGTAGGGCCCGGAGACCGGGGGCCGGGGCAGTCGGTAGCCCTCGGGGACGGCGGTCTCTTCGAGGTAGTACGTGCCGAGGTCCAGCTCGTCGAACGTGCAGATGCCCTCGCCGTCGGTGGCGCAGGCGCTGCCGGTCCGTGTGTCCGGGTCCTCGCCCGTGCGCTGGAGGCCGTTGATGCCGTTGGTCTCGAGCCAGAGCTGGAAGACCGCGCCGGGCAGCGGCTCGCCGTTCGCCTCGTCGGTCTTCTCGACGGTGATACGGCCGTGTGCTTCCGTGACGGTGACTGTGACCGTTTCGGAGTCCGACGGCGGGCAGTTGCCGTTGCCGCCGTAGTGCGCGGTGATGGTGTGCTCGCCGGGCGGGAGGGAGTCGAGCGTCAGGACGGCGGTGCCGTTTTCGTCGAGGGGGACGGTGCCGAGGTCGGTCCCGTCGTCGTCGGTGAACGTGACCTCACCGGTCGCGGTGCCGCTGCCGCAGACGACCGATGCCGTCAGGGTCACCGGCTCGCCCTGCCCCGCCTGCTCCGGGTCGGCGGTCAGTGACGTACTGCTGGTGGCTCTCGTCGCCAGGACCGCGCTGTGCACCGCGCCGGCAGTGATGTCGGTGATGGCGATGCCGGCAGGCAGGTCCACCTCGACCGGGGTCGTGCGGCCGGTGGTGGTGCCGTCCCCCACCTGCCCGTAGAAGTTCTGGCCCCAGGCCAGGAGACGTCCGTCGGCGGTGGTCGCCAGATTGTGGTTGCCGCCGGCGGCGATGTCGGTGACGGTGACGCCGGCGGGCAGGTCCACCTCGACCGGGGTGGGACTGCTGGTGGTGGTGCCGTCCCCCAGTTCCCCGTTCGCGTTCTGGCCCCAGGCGAGGACGCGGCCGTCGGCGGTCAGGGCCAGGGTGTGGGAGCCGCCTGCCTCGATGTCGGTGATACCGGAGGGCAGGCTGATCTCGACGGGTGTGTGGCGCTGGATGGTGGTGCCGTCGCCCAGTTGCCCGGCGCCGTTGTCGCCCCAGGCGAAGACGCGGCCGTCCGCGCTGCGGGCCAGGTTGAAGTCGTAGCCGGCAGTGATGTCCGTGGGCGTGAAGCCGGCGGGCAGCTGCACCTCGACCGGGGTGGAGCGCCTCGTCGTCGTGCCGTCGCCCAACTGCCCGGCGTTGTTGTAGCCCCAGGCGAAGACGCGGCCGTCGGATGCCAGGGCCACACTGTGGTAGCGGCCCGCGTCGATGTCGACGAATTCGACACCGGCGGGCAGGTTCACCTCGACGGGGGTGGAGCGGCCGGTAGTGGTGCCGTCCCCCACCTGCCCGTAGAAGTTGTAGCCCCAGCCGAGGACGCGGCCGTCGGAGGTCAACGCGAGGCTGTGACTGCCGCCGGCGGCGACATCAGTGACGGTGACGCCCGCGGGCAGGACAGTGCTGACCGGTGTCGTCTGGGCGAAGACGGTGGATCCGTTGCCCAGCTCCCCGTCCTCGTTCCAGCCCCACGCCAGGATGCCGCCGTCCGAGGTGACCGCCAGATTGTGGTAGAAGCCGGCGTCGATGTCGACGAGGGTGACACCGGCGGGCAGACGCACGTCGACAGGGGTGACACGGGTGGTGGTGGTGCCGTCCCCGATCTCCCCGAAGCGGTTGAAGCCCCAGCCAAGGGCGCTCTCGGCAGGCGTCTGCGCGGCAGCCGGCGGCCCGGCCACCCCGAGTGCGGTCACGAGTGCCAGGAAGGCCAGCAGGACGATGCGTACGGGGGCGGCCGGACGCGCTGGTCCAGGCGGTTTCGCAGTTGTCATGGGCTGGTTGTACAGGCCGCGTGTCGGTGTGCGAGGGGTCCGGCTCGGGAGCCTCCTTCGAAAGGGCGAGTACGCCGTACGGCATATGGCCACCGCGGCCCGCGAGAGGCGCCGGCTGGTCGTCGAAGGACCTCTGGTCCTACTCCTCCGGCTCCCAGTCGCGGAGGAGGTCGAACAAACCTGCGTCTTTGTCTATCTGCACGGAGTCCGCCGGGATGCGGTCGTACATGAACAGGATCAGCTCACTGGCCGTGCCGCTGACGGAAACCCCGGCCTCGGCGGCGGACGTGGTGCCCGATGCGGGCAGGCGGGTGGCGCGGGCGCCGGCACCGTCGACCGTCAGGCGCCAGGAGCGGCCCTCGGTGGCGTGGAAGTCGAAGGCGGTGGGCTGGTGCGGCCAGGGGCTCGGCGTCGCGCAGCAGGTGGTCAGGAACTCCTCGACGCCGTCCAGTGACACGTCGCCCGGCAGCGGCTGCGGGGCGCCCAGGGTGAGCTGGGCGTCGTAGGTGTGCACCGCGGTCTCCTGGACCCGGTGCCGGGCGACGGCGAGGGCGTTCCGCGGTGACTGCGAGGCACCCCACCACGTCCAGCAGCCGCCGTCCGGGCCGGCCTCGCGCAGCGCGGCCAGCAGCAGCCGCGTCGACTCGGCCAGCCAGGCCAGCAGGGCTTCGCGCTCCCGCGGCGGGTTCAGGGCGGCGCGCGCGGCCATGGCGTCGGCCGGGGGCCCGTCGGCGGGGCCGGCGCCGACGACGGCGGCCCAGAAGCGGTCCCCGCCGCCCAGGTGCTGGATCAGATCGAACAGCGTCCAGTCGGGGCAGGCCAGCACCTGCGCGTCGAGGCCGGGCGCGGAGGCGACCGCGGTGCGGAAGGCGGTCGATCGTTCGTCGATCAGTCGCAGCAGGACGGGGAACTCGAGTGTTGTCACACTGACTGCCTATCATTGTGATCAGGCCGTCGAACAGCGGTTTTCCCAGCGGCTGGGCGCGTGGTGCGACGGGGCGGTCTACGGTGTCAGGCATGACGATTCTGATCGTCGGCGGCAGCGGCTTCCTCGGGACCGAGCTGGTCCGGCAGGCGAACGCGGCCGGGTGGGCGACGGCCGCGACGTACACCACCGAACGCGGCAGCGCCCTCCCGGGAGCGTGGCATCACCTCGACCTGCGCGTCCCCGAGAGCCTGGCCGCCGTACTGGCCGAGGTCAGTCCGCGGCTGGTCGTCAACGCCTCGAGCGGCTCGGCCGACTGGGCGGTGACGGCCCGGGGCCCGATCCGGCTCGCCATGGCCGTGGCGCGGGCGGGTGTCCGCCTCGTGCACGTCTCCAGCGACGCCGTCTTCTCCGGCCGTAGCCGCGTCCCTTACGACGAGACGTGCCTCCCCGACCCCGTCACCCCGTACGGAGCGGCCAAGGCCGCGGCGGAGACCGGTGTCCTCGCCGTCTGTCCGCGGGCCACGGTCGCCCGCGCGTCGCTGATCATCGGTCACGGCCGTTCCGAGCACGAGGCGTTCGTCCACGACCTCGCCGCCGGGAGACGCGATGGTGTCCTGTTCACCGACGACATCCGCTGCCCCGTGCACGTCACCGACCTGGCCGCGGCCCTCCTCGAGCTCGCCTCGACCGACGCTCCCGGCATGCACCACCTCGCGGGCCCCGACGCCCTGAGCCGGCACGAGCTCGGCACCCTCATCGCCCGGCGCGACGGCCTCGGCCCCTCCCGCCTCCCGGCCGGCCTGCGCGCCGACAGTCCACAGCCCGGCGCCCTCGACGTCCGCCTCGACAGCCGGGCCACGCGGCGCCGCCTGCGCACCACGCTCCGCGGCGCCCGGGACTTCCTGCGTGAGGGCGATGCTCCCCGGATGACGTGAACGTTCTGCGCGTAAATGCAGCGGTCCTACGGTTTGTGGGTCACCCAGAGCAGTTCCGCCGGCCAGCGGTGCCCCCAGTCGGGTGGGTCGGTTTCGTTGTAGCCGTTGGGTGTTGCGGCGTCGGGCCGGGGCTCGATGAGGTCGTCAATGACGAGACCCGCGCCGCGCAGGACCCTGACCCAGCCGCCGTAGGTGAGCTGATAGCTGATCGCGCCGTCGTCCTCGGCGATGGTGTTCAGCCCGAAGTAGTCCTTCTGCAGCGTCGTCGTCACGCGGGCTGCGGTCTCGTCGTAGCAGGCCTCGAACCACGGGCTGGCGACGTTGAACACCAGGCGCCCGCCTCGGCGCAGGACGCGTGCGGCCTGCGGGACGGCCAGGTGCGGGGGCGCCCAGCTGAGGCCGCCGAAGTCGCAGAACACCAGGTCGAAGCTGTCGTCGGCGAAGGGGAGGTGTTCGGCGGCGCCTTGCACCAGCGGGTACCGGGCCGCTCCCATCGCCCGGGCGGCCGCGGCGAGCTGGGCTTCGGACAGGTCAATCCCGACCACGTCGGCGCCCTCGGCGACGAGCGCCCCGGACCACTGGCCGGCGCCGCAGCCGAGTTCGAGGACGCGCTTGCCGGTGACGTCGCCCAGGGCGTTCAGGTGCTCGTCGGGGATGGAGTACATGCCCCACAGCCGGGGTGCGGCACCGATTTGCGGGTCGTGTTCGTGCTGGTAGGCGCTGCTGATCTGGTTCCAGAGCCGCCGGTTGGCGGGGATGCTGTCCACGCGCCGACTTCAGCATTGCCCGGCGGGGGCGGTCAACACGATTAGGGCCTGCCCGGGCCGCGTGATCCTTCGGTTCGTCTCGCGGGCCGTTCCCTTCGTGTCGCACGACGGTTCCCGGTGCCGGGTGCGCTTCAATTTTGTACTTGCCGAGGGTGTACAGCCGAAGCGTGAGGATTCGTGATGCGAAGAGCAGTGAATCTCGGTCCGGCATGGTGAATTCCGGCACCCGCAGCCGCGGATCCGAGAGCGACGGGCGCCGTCCGGCGTCCCCGGGGCCGTGCCCGGTGAGCGTGTCGGGCGGTCCGCGATGAACAGAGGGGTCGTCGTCGCCTGTCTTGTCGCCGGCCTCGCCGTGGTCTGGTTCCTGACCGCCACCGACGTCATGAACGTCATTGCGGCGATCAGCATCACGATCGTGTTGTTCCTGATCGCAGGCGCCGAGCTGAAACGGCGGAGCCGGCGCCGGGCTACTCGGTCGCCACCGACGTGACCGCGCATGACACCGAGCGCGCGGGCCCGCTCGTGTCCAGGTCGAGCGCGACGGGCTCCAGCACCTCCTCCCCGGCCTGCCCCGCCTCCGCGTAGACGGACGCCGTGCCGGTGGCGAGCTTCTTGCCGTGCTCGCTGAAGTCGACGGTGACGTCGATGGTCTGGTAGACGCTGATCGGATTGGCGAAGCGCACCACCGCCCGCAGCCCTTCCGGGCCGAGCGTGCAGTCCGCGACCGTGACCTCTCCCCAGGGGCCGGCCGACTCGTCGCCGGGGATGCCACCGGGGTCGGTGGTCGGGTCCGTACCGCCGGAGGTGGCATCGGACGAGTCGGAGCCGGATCCGCCCGACGAACTGCTCGACGAACTCCCGTGGCTCCCACCGTCGTCGCACCCGCCGCCGCCGGAGCGGCGGGCTCCGGTCAGGGCGACGAGCACGATCGCGCACATGGCTACGGCACGGATGTGACGCTTCCTCATGAATCCCCCGGGAGGAGCGGGCCCGACTGCCGGCCCTCGTACGGCTATGACAGGAACCCGACACGCTACTACCGGTCCATGAGCCCGTGCGGCCGTTTGCGCCAGAAGCCGGGACGGGCCCGGAGAGGATTCTCACGCGTCGCGCCCGCACAGCAGCAGGCCGCCGGCCAGCAGCGCCGCGGCGGCCCACCCGGCGGTCGCGCCGAGGCCGGCCCAGGGGCTGAGGGGCGGGCCGAGCCCGGCGCTCATCGGCGCGATCCTCCGGAGTACGCGCTGCCAGTGCGGGTCGCCGACGGCCAGGGAGAGAAGGGGGACGACGTAGAGCAGGCCAAGGACAATCCCGATGCCGGTGGCGGAATCCCGTACGGCAGTCGCGATGCCGAGGCCGAGAAGGGCGATCAGGACCAGGTGGAGGACCGGCCCGGCGACGGCACCGTCCGTCAAGTCACCACCGGCCCCGGGCAGGATGGCCCGCCCGGCGAGCAGCGACCCGAGCACGGCGACGGTCCCGGTGACGGCCACGGCACCGGTGAGGATCACGGCCTTGGCCGCGAGGACGGCGGCCCGCCGCGGCACCGCCGTCAGGGTGGTGCGGATCATGCCCGAGCCGTACTCCCCGGTAATGACCAGCACGGCCAGGACGGCGACCGGCGCCTGGCCGAGCCGGACCCCGACGAGGCTGACGCCGGTCAGGTCGCCGCCGCAGCCGGCGGACGTACACCTGACGACCGACGCCGCCCCGGCGCTCAGCGCCACTGTCGCCGCGACGGCGCCGAGCAGCAGCCACAGGGGGCCGGGGACGGTCCGGAGCTTCGTCCACTCCGCGTGCAGGGCCCTGGTCATGCGTCCCTCCTGCGGAGCAGGACGGCGGCCGCGGACAGGCTCACCGCCGTATAGCCGGCCAGGACCGCGAATCCGGCCCACGGCGGAAGGGGCCAGTAGCCGTTGTACGGCGTGTAGTTGCCCGTGACCTGGTGATGCGGCACCAGTGTCTGCTGGACGGCGAAGGCCGCGGCCGGTGTCACCCGGGTCAGCCGGTTCGCCGTGCTCGCGGGTACGAACGGGATGACGGTGAGGAGGTACGGCAGCACGACGGCCACGGTGACGGCGGTGACCGCGCCGGCGCCGTGCCGGAGGATCGTACCGGCGGACAGGGCCAGGACCGAGGCGGTCGCGAGGAGCGCCGCGGTCCCGAGCGCCACCCGCAGTCCGGTCGAAGAGGTCACCGGGAAGATGTAGACGCCGTTGGCCCGGGCGAGGTGTTCGCCGAGCGGGCCCGCGACGAGTGTTCCCGTCAGCCCGGCGGCGAAGGTGACGCCTCCCAGTACGATCGCCTTGGCCATCAGTACGTGGGTCCGTTTCGGGGCAGCGGCGAGGGTGGTGCGGATCAGGTTCGTCCGGTATTCCGTGGTGACGAACAGCGCACCCACGACGATGACCGCGACGAGCGCGGCGAACGTACCGGTGAGGATGTCGCCGAGGGTGCCGCCGGCGGGCAGGGTGTCGCGGACGGCGGGCGCGATGTCGCCGGCGCCGGTCACGGTGAACAGGCCGTCGGATTCCGTGTACGAGCCCGACCTGCCCGCCGGGTAGCCGGCGAAGCTCGGGGAGCCGGCGCCGACCTGGTCACCAGTCCATCTGCCCCCGGCCCCCCGGACGCGGAGGTCCCCGAAGACGGACGTGGACACGGTGCCGGCCGTACCCATGCCGTCCGCGACGGGCGGGGACGCGACGAACAGCCCGGCCTGCGGGGTCGGGCCGAGGCCGCTCACGTGTGTGGTGCCCACCGTGGTCCAGTGCGTGCCGTCGGCGGAGGTGTAGCCGGTGATCGTGTCGCCCGCCCGGTCCAGCCGCAGCCGTCGGACGGACCGGGCGGAGGCGGGGCCGGGAGGGCCGGCGGTGTCGTTGACGTAGCTGTCCTGCATCCGTACGCCGTGGCTGCCGGTGGTCATGATCGCCGCGTAGGGGGATCCCTGGCGGGTGCTCCGCCTGATGATGAGTCCGGCCTTCGCCCACGGCACGGTGCCGGGCCGTAGCTCGCCGGGCCCCTCGGGGATGCTGCTGTCGAGCGCGGACACGGAGACGGTGATGCTGCCGTTGCCGGTCAGCGGCCGGTGCACGAAGTAGAAGCTGTCGGCCACCGGTTCGCCGCCCGGTCCGGTCGGTACGGGCGGCGAGCCCTTCTGGTCGCTGCTGATCCCGGCGAGCAGGGCGAACAGCACCAGCATCAGTGCCGCGGTCACCGTGCCCGTCACCCAGGCTCGTACGGTCGTGAACTTGGTCCACTCCGCGTGCAGTACGCGGGCGAAGCCGGCGGTCACCGCGAGACCTCCGCAGGCGTCGTGGCACGGAACTCGACTGCCTCGCGGGTGAGTTCGAGGTAGACGTCCTCGAGGGTGGCACGGTGTGCCGACACCTCGGTAAACGGCACCTCGCTCCGGCCCAGGAGCGTCACGATCCGGTCCGCGGGCAGGCCGGAGACGGTCAGGGTGCCGGGGCCGGTGGCCGTAACGCTCGCGCCGGCCCGCGCGAGGACCCGCGTCGCGTTCGTCGTGGCCGTGGTCCGCAGAGCCACCCGGTTGCGGGAGGCGCCCGCGATCAGCTCGGCCACGCCGGCGTCGGCGAGGGCCCTGCCGCGTCCGGCGACGACGAGATGGCCGGCCGTGTCCTGCAACTCGCTCATCAGGTGACTGGAGACGAGCACGGCGCGGCCCTGCGCGGCCAGTGACCGCAGGAATCCGCGCATCCAGATGATGCCGTCGGGGTCCATGCCGTTGAACGGCTCGTCGAGCACGACGACCGGCGGGTCGCCCAGCACGGCCGCGGCGATCCCGAGCCGCTGGCGCATTCCCAGCGAGTAGCCGCCGGCCGCGCGCCGCGCGACCGGGGCCAGGCCGACGAGCTCGATCACCTGGTCCACCCGCCGCGCGGACAGCCCCTGCGCGTGCGCCAGCCACAGCAGGTGGCCGCGCCCGCTGCGACCGGGGTGCGGTGACGCCGCGTCCAGCAGCGAACCGACGTGCCTGGGCGGACACCGCAGGCTGCGGTACGGCCGGCCCCCGATCAGGGCGATGCCCTCGTCGACCGCGTCCAGACCGAGGATCACGCGCATCGTGGTGGACTTCCCGGCCCCGTTCGGCCCCACGAAGCCGGTCACCACGCCCGGGCGGACGGTGAAGGACATGCCGTCGAGGGCCGGTTTGCGCCCGTACCGCTTGCGCAGTCCGGAAACGACGATCTCCGGGGCGCTCACGACTCGAAATTCGCTCATGCCGACGGTTGTACGCGGCACTTGGTCGCAGCCGGGTCGCGGCGGCCGCGACCCGGCTGCGACCGGGGATCTGGCATCTTGGGCGCATGCCACCTCGACCCGCGGACCGGTCCGGCCGCCCCTCCCCCACGACGACCGGCGGTGGGGGGCGGTGAGGGTCCTCGTCGTCGAGGACTTCGAGGTCCTCGCCCGCTCCATCGGCAACGGCCTGCGCCACGAGGGCATGGCCGTCGACGTCGTGCTGGACGGGACCGCCGCCCTGGACCGGCTGGCCGTCACCCGCTACGACGTGGTGATCCTCGACCGCGACCTGCCCGGCGTCCACGGGGACGACATCTGCCGGCGGCTCGCCCACGGCCGCTGCGCGACCCGCGTCCTGATGCTCACGGCCTCCGCCGCCGTCGAGGACCGCGTCACCGGGCTCGGCCTCGGCGCCGACGACTACCTCCCCAAACCGTTCGCCTTCGCCGAACTCGTCGCCCGTGTCCGCGCCCTGGCCCGCCGCGCCACCCCGCCGCTGCCGCCCACCCTGGCGTACGGGGACATCGCCCTCGACCCGGCCCGCCGCACCGCGTCGCGGGCCGGACGGCGCCTCGAGCTGAGCCCCAAGGAGTTCGCCCTCCTGGAATGCCTGCTCGCCGCACCCGGCCTGGTCATCTCCGCCGAGGAACTCCTCGAACGCGTCTGGGACGAGGCCGCCGACCCCTTCAGCAGCGCCGTCAAGCACACCATGCACCGGCTGCGGGCCAAACTCGGCGACCCGCGCGTGATCGAGACCGTCCGCGAGGGCGGCTACCGGATCGGACCGTCATGACCTCCCGGCAGCCCCTGCGTACCCGGCTCGCACTCGCCTACGCGGCGGGCGTCTACGCCGCCGGGGTCTTCGTACTCCTCCTGGTGATCGTCCCGCTCGTCAGCCTCGACGCGGGCACGCCCAAGGGCCACCCCTCACCGGGTGTGACCACCGGAACCGGACGCGGGCTCAGCCTGACGCAGGTCGTCACCGGATCCGCCGTCGCCCTGGTCGTCCTGATTCCCGTCGCCCTGGCCCTCGGCCGGTACGTCGCCGACCGGTTCCTGCGCCCACTGCGCGCCATCACCGCCACCGCCCGGAGCATCTCCGCGGGCGACCTCCACCGGCGCCTCGACCTCGGCGAACCCACGGACGAGCTGACCGAACTCGGCCACACTCTCGACGACCTGTTCGCCCGCCTCCAAGCCTCCTTCGACGCCCAACGCCACTTCGTCGCCAACGCCTCCCACGAACTGCGCACCCCCCTCGCCGGCCTGCGCACCCTCCTCGAGGTCACCCTCGCTGACCCCGACACCGACGCCGGCACCCTGCGCTCGGTCTGCCGCGAGGCACTCGCCCTCGGCGAACACCAGGAGCGGCTCGTCCGGGCGCTGCTCGCCCTGGCCACCAGCGAGCGCGGCGTGACCCGCCGGGACACCGTGGACCTCACCCAGGTCGTCGAGGGAGTGCTCGCCTCCCGCCGCGACCAGGCCGCGGCCAGGGACATCGACCTCGTCACGCACCTGATGCCTGCCGTGACGGCCGGGGATCCGGGACTGATCGAAAGCCTGGTCACCAACCTCATGGACAACGCGCTGCGCCACAACCATCCGAACGGCCGCATGGAACTCACCACCGGCGCTTCCGGCACCGAGGCAACCCTGACCGTCACCAACAGCGGTCCCGTCGTCCACGCCGAGCAGATCCCGCGCCTGTTCCACCCCTTCCAGAAACTGGCACCCGCCCGCCACGAGGGCTACGGCCTCGGCCTGGCCATCGTCGACGCCGTCACCCGGGCCCACGGCGCCACCCTCACCGCCGACGCGCCCTCCGAGGGGGGCCTGTCGGTCACCGTACGGTTCAGGCGGACGGCTGACCGGTGACCGTCGGCGACGGCTCCACGAGGGCTGGAACGTCGGTCAGCGTGGAGACGTACGGGCCGGGCCAGTCGTCCTCGCGGGCGTGGGCGTCGTTGTCGGCCCAGTCCGTGGCCCGGAGCATGAACGCCCGCATGCCGCAGTCGGTGGCGCCGGTGAGTTCGTGCCCTCCGCCGTCGCCGATGTAGAGGCAGTCCCGGGTGGCGGCACCGAGGTGACGTGCGATCAGGTGGAAGAGTTCCGGGTCGGGCTTGCGCCGGCCCTCTTCGCAGGAGAGCACCCGTGCGTCGACCAGCTCGGCGACCGGCAGCTGTGACCAGGTCCGGGCCAGCTCCGTGGTGCAGTCGCTCAGCACACCCACGCGCAGCCCCCGGGCGCGCAGCGCGGTCAGTGTGGGGACCGCGTCGTCGCGCAGTACATACAGCTCGCGTTGCGCGGCCAGCCGTGCGGTGCAGGCGGCTTCGAGGGCTTCGTCGTCCGGCTCGGCTCCGCTGCGGAGCGCGAGCGTGCGAAAGGTCTCCGTCAGATCGCCCAGGCTCCCGGTCGCCCGCTCGGGGAACGAAGCGTCCAGAGCCGTACGCCAGGTACGGGCCGGGATGCCGAGAGGGGCAGCGCTCCGCGCGGCGTTCTCGTCCCAGACGTGCGCCGGTGTGCTGGGGGTGAGGGTCCCGAAGAAGTCGAAGATGACCGCTGTGATGGGCATGACCAGGACCCTAGCGCCCTGGTACTGGCCCGCGGATACCGGAGCGGCGCAGATCCCGGACCTCCGGCAGCCGCCGCAGCCCCGCCGACCGGTACGTGGCGACGGCGGCGGTGTTGGAGCTCGGCGTATCCACGACGACGCCGGACGAACCCAGCGCCCGGAGTGCGCGCGCCGCGGCGAGGGTGATCGCCCGGCCGTAGCCGTGACCGCGGTGGTCCGCGTGCACGCCCATCGGTTCGATCATCCCCGGCCGGCCTGCGCCCGCCGACCACACCGTCACGGCGGCCACCGGGTCGCCCCGGTCGTCGCGGGCGAGCAGGCAGCGCGCGGCGGCGTACGGAGGGGCTGCGGCCATCGTGTGCCAGCGGTCGACGGTGAACGTGGAGGCGGCGAACGCCGACCGCTGGACCGCGGTCCGCTCGGCCGCCTGCTCCGGCCCGACCACCTCGATGTGCACGCCGGGATCCGGTACGGGCTCGCCGAGGTCACGGCGCAGCGGTGTCCAGGCCGCGTCGTCCTCCCAGCCGCCCCGCACCAGGGCCTGCCGGACGAGCGCGCCCGGCGGGGCGGCCACATACGCCTCGCCCTCCGGCAGCACACCGCGCCGCGGCGCCGAAGCGTCCTCGGCCACCCGCCGCGCCAGCTCCTCGTCGTGCATCGCGTCCGGCACGAACTCCAGCCGCAGCACGTCCGGTCCGTCCAGCAGCCCGACCGCCAGCACCTGCCCGCCCCGGCTCCACAGCCGGATGGCGTCCGCCGTCCGCTCCGCGCCGAAGCGCCGGAACCAGCCGATGTCCCCCGGGTGCAGCTCCGCGCGCCGATCGTCGCTCTGCCATGCGCTCAACACCCGTACCACTGCGTCGAGTTCCTCGACCGACGGTGTGCTGGTCGTGATCGCCATCCCCCGATTGCACACCAGCCGCCGTCACCTTGCACCCGGATTTCCGCGAAGCCGGTACGGGGCAGGTCGCGGTCCCGGGGCTGCCGCCGTTTCACCCGCGCCTATCGTCGATGCTCGCAACCGACACCGGCAAAAAAGAGGACCTTGATGTCCGAGCAGACCAACGCCGCACCGCCGGGCTACACCACCGTTGCGCCCTGGGTCGTCACCGACGACACGGGGGCCTTCCTCGACGCCGATCCCGGCGGCCGGCGGCACGGACGCAGCAGCGCGCCCGTCAGGACGACCTGACGCGTTCGTCCGGAGGTGACCCGCGTCGCGCGGACGGCATGTGCCGTCGGGCGGTGGCCGAGGTCTGCTCCACCGTACGGGCGATCCGCTTCACCCCGGGGTCGGCGTCCGCTTCCCGTACCGACGCGGCCAGCTTCCCCGACTGGCTGAGGTGTTCCTCGAGCGCTTCCCGTAGCAGCTGGTCGAAGCGGCTGCCGTGGGCCGTGGTCAGCGCCCGCAGCTCCTGGGCGTTCACCATGCCGGGCATGTCGTGGCCCTCGTGGGGGTTGTCGCCGTGAACTCCGGCGTCGGCCAGCAGGCGCCGGAGGGTGGAGAGCTGGGAACTCCGGCTGTCCGCCAGCTCGGCGGCCCAGTTCCTGAGCTCGGGGTTCCCGGACCGGGAGGGGGCCAGCCGCAGGATGCCGACGGCCTGGGAGTCCAGGGCGATCATCAGCTGCGTCCAGCCGATGTCGGTCGCGTTGAGCCGCCCGTCCGGCCGGGCCGCCGGTGTACGGGAGTACGGGGCGGGCTTCGTACCGGACGCCGGATCCGGCCGGCCGGAGGTGCACGCGGAGCCCAGCACGACGAGCGCGCACAGCCAGACCGTGGCGAAGAGAGATCTCGCGCGGTTGGTGGAGTACGTCATGTTCCTCTGCCCTCCGTCGGGCTGCTCGTCGCGCCGGGCCGGCGGGTCAGGACGGGTTGCCGTTCGCCCCGCACTTGACGATCGCGTTGATGCAGTTGGTGACCCGGCGGGCCAGTTCGTTCTCCGGCCAGGCGTTGAAGAAGTCACCGTGCATCGTGTAGCCGGGTCCGGACGCCAGGCGCAGACCCTGCGCGCTGCCCGAGACCGGGTAGCGCAGCACCTGACGGAGTTTGGGCACCGGGACCGGGTGGCTCGCCGGGCACGCGCCGTTGACCGGGTAGGACATGTGGCTCTTGTGGTCGGCGGAGTCCAGGTCGGTGCCGTTCCAGCACTGCGGGAAGTCGAGGTACGACTCGAGCATGGAGCCGTCCGGGCAGGTCACGAAGTCCTTGGAGGGATTGACCTCACCGTGGTGGAGGCACGACCACCGGGCGATGGAGGTGGGGTCGTTGACGCCCGTCGCCCTGGCGTTGCCCGCCACGATCCGCAGGCCCTGGGGGAAGGGGCGGATGCGCTGGGTGATGTCCTCGCGTACGCCTTCGCCCAGGTAGTAGAAGGTGGTGCCGGTGGGTTCGACGGCCTGGTCGTTGCGGTACATCGTCGGGACCCAGTAGGAGGAGGTGTCGATGGACGGGTTGCAGGTGGACGTCGAGCCGAGCAGGTTGTTCAGATTGGTGTAGGCGTTGGTCACCCGGCTGCCGAAGAAGCTGTGCATGTGGGAGGCGCCGGGCAGGCCGGGAAAGACGATCGGGTCGTCCGGGAGCCGGTGGCTGTACGGGCACTCGGCGAGGAACTCGGCGACCTTGACCACCTCGGCGCCCTGCGGGACGGCGTCGAAGCTGTCGGTCCGTGCGCCGGTGCCGTACAGGCCGCCGAGCAATAAGCCCAGCGTCGCCAGGGCGATCCACCAGGGGCGTCGCCTTCGGGTCCGGGAGTGGGGAGGGTGGGGGGTTGGGATGAGCACAGCGCTCCTCCAGGGGGAGGTTTGGGTAGTGGGGCTGCGGTTCACGGGACCAGCGTGTGACGGTCCGTCACTTCGTAGTAAAGGATGTGTCATGCATACGTCAATATCTCGACAGTGATTGGCTCAGGCCAAGAGCGGATCCCGGTAACTGGCACCCTGCCCGCCTCGTCAGCCCCGGGAGCCGCGGCCCCTCGGGGGGAGCGATGTCAGCGGAGCCGTCGGAGCCGCTGCACCAGAGCGCGAACCCGGGACCCGCCGCGGCGTCCGTACAGCGGCGACCACTCCGGGCCGGCGTCCCAGCCGGGCGTCCGGCGGGCCCAGCCCTCCAGCACGGCGATCACGGTGTCCGCGTCGTCCACGGTCGCCGCGAAGTGACGGTCGGCGGCGCCGGCGCGGTGCTCCAGGGTGTAGCCGCCGGGATCGCTCAGGACCTGAGCGAAGACGTCGGGCAGGTCCGGAATCCGCTCGAGCACCAGGAACGCGTCGCCCGGCCCGCCGATCCGCCGGACCAGCCCGGCCAGTTCCTCGGCGGACACCCGGACATGCCGCTCGCCGTTCTCCGTCGTCACCGTGATCTCAAGCATGCGCCGACTCTCGCACGCGGCAGCGACATCGTCATCCGGGTGCCGAGGTCGGGCCGGTCGGCATCACCGGGCGGGCGGCCGGAAAGCCGCCCGCCCGGGTCGGTCTCAGGTCAGCCGAAGTTCACGTCGCTGCACATCAGGTAGGCCTGGTCGAGATGGGAGGCCTGCCAGATGGTGAAGACGATGTGGTGTCCGGAGTAGCCGGAGGTCGAGACCGGGAACGTGATGTCGTTCGCCGGGGCGTAGCGGCCGGTCTGCGTGATGAAGTCGAGATCGCCCCAGCCGAGCGCCTGGGTCTTGGGGTTGAAGCCCTGCTTGCTCACGTACACCCGGAAGAAGTCCGCCCCGTGGGACGCCTGGTCGTACAGGTGGATCGAGAAGTTGTTGCCGACCGTGGTCATCCTCCACGCGCCGGGCCGGTTGAGGCTCTCGAAGTTCGGGTGGTTGTTGCTGCAGAGCTTGCCGTTGGGGATCCGCTGCTCGAACTGGCCGCCGAGGCCGTCCTGGAGCATGCTCATCCAGTTCCACATGGTGTTGGGGTTGGCCTGGAAGGCCTGCCAGCACATGGGGTCCTGGGTCTGCATGATCGGGTTCAGGTGGTCGTTGCCCCAGGTCTTCCAGCACTGGTACGCGCGGGTGGCGGGGCCGACGACGGTGCCGTGGGCCTGGGCGGTGCCGGTGGAGAAGAGCGCGCCGGTCACTACGGCGAGCAGCATGAGGATCACCTGGATCGGGCGGCGGAAAGCCGTCCGGGAGGTTCGTGTCTTGCGCATGTGGGGGGACTCCGTTCGTTGTGGAGATGACGATGGGAGCGCTCCCAGCGTTACCGTGACGCGGGTGAAATGGCAATGAAACATGTCGAGTCGGGGCCAGGAATCGACCCCGGGGTTCCGGGTGATCGGGAATGCGTATCCCGAGGTCGCGGAGCGATCACCTCCGGATCGGTGGCCCGCCAAAAATGGCGTGAACCTGACGACCTCCATCTCCCCCCTCCCTCCGGAAAGAGCCCCGGCTCGGTCCGCCGCGACCGGGCGGGAGGGGCGGGAACCGGGGCGGCGCTCAGCCTCTGTCCATCTCCTCCCACTGCTGTGCGCCGTCGGCGCCGCCGACGACCCCGGCAGCGCCGTGAGCGCCATCGACCGCATGGTGATGGGCAACTCGACCCGGTCGCTGCAGCTGACCTGAGCACCTCGACACCGACGTGCTCCATCCGTCCTCGTGGTGAACCATGTGCGCCACTCCCCGGAGGAGCTCGCGCTGCTGACCCGTTACGTCGCCGACGGCGGCGGCGCGATCCCCGGGGCCCCGCCCGCGGGGTACGCGGCGCGAACCTGTGGGTCCGCAGCGACGTGGCCCAGCTGACCGAGCTGGCCGCCAAGGTGGACTCCGGGAAGCTCCACGTCCACGTGGCCGAGCGCGTCCGGTGACCGAACTTGCCGCCACGCCGCCGACGGGCGTCTGCCCGGCAAGACGGTCGTGCTCGCCCCCTGATCGCACCCCACGACAGCCCGGCCCCCACCGGGTCGGACACCCGGGGGACTGCCCGTACGCAGGGCGGTCCCCCGGACCGCAGGCCCGTCAGCCCTGGCGTCCGGGAAGCATGGCCAGGGCCCGGGAGCGCTGGGCGACGAGGTCGTCGTACGTACCGTCGCGTTCGGCCCAGCGGTGCATGAGGACGCCCTTCACGAGGATCTCGTGCGGGGTGGGGTCCTGCGCGAGCAGCTGCGTGACCTCGGTGGCGAAGTCGTCGAGCGGCAGCGCGTGCGGGTTCACCTTCTCCTGCCCCGCCGTGGCGACGGCCGGGGGGACGAGTTCGACGACGTCGACACCGGTGCCGTCGAGCTGCGCGCGCAGTGCCTCGGAATAGGCGTGGACCGCGGCCTTCGAGGCGGCGTAGCTGGGCATGGGCGGGAAGGGCAGGAACGCGATGCCGGAGGTGACGGTGATGAAGGTGCCGGCGCCCCGCCCCACCAGATGCGGGGTGAAGGCGTCGATGACGCGGATGGTGCCGAGGAGGTTGGTGTCGATCGTCGCTGCCGCCGTGTCGAAGTGCGCGGGATCGCGCAGGTCCTCCAGGAGCATGACGCCCGACATCGTGACCACGGTGTCCAGCTCGGGGTAGCGGGCGAGCACGGCGTCACGGGCGGTGGCGACGGAGGCGCTGTCGGTGACGTCGACGCTGATCGTGCCGAAGCCTTCTGCGGCGAGCTCCGCGAGCGCCTGCGGGCTGCGGCCGCCGACGGCGACGGTGCTGCCCGCCGCGGCGAACCGCCGGGCCAGTTCCCGCCCGATACCCGAGGTTCCGCCGACGACGAGGACGGTGCGTCCGGAGAGATCCATGGGATCATCCCTTCGGTTCAGGGCGCCGCCGGGCGGCGCCGTCTCATACGAACACACTGCTCGGCGCCCGCCGGATGTGGCAGAGCCCCCGTCTTCCCAGGTCCTGCCAGGACCCCCTTCGGGACGGGCGCACCGCACGACGGTCGCCGCGAAGTACCGGTCGACGGCGCCGTCGCGGTGCTCCAGGGTGTCACCGCCGGGAACCGGTCAGGCTGTCGGTGCGGAGGGTGACGGCGCTGCCCTCGGCACAGCACGATCACCATTGCCGTGGGCTCCGGCGGAAAACGGAAGGCGGGCACCGGCGAGTCGTTGGCAGGATGTCCCGCGCCCGTACCCGATGGGAAGGACCCCGACGACCGTGGCTCGCGCCATCACCCTGATCCGCTCCGACTCCCTGTCCGACGTCGCCGAGTACGCCTACGCGGCCACGGCACCCGCCGACTCCCGCCTGATCTTCCTCGCCGGGGCGTGTCCGCTCAACGACGACGGCTCGACGGCGGCGATCGGGGACTACGCGGGCCAGGCCCGGAAAGCCGTCGAGAACATGCGGATCGCTCTCGCCGCCGCCGGCGCCTCGCTCCAGGACGTCATCAGTACGAGAGTGCTGGTCGCATCGACCCAGCAGGAGGATCTGGGCACGGCCTGGAAGGTGGTCCGGGACTCGTTCGCCGATCACGATGTCCCCAGCACCCTGATGGGCGTCACCGTGCTGGGCTACAAGGACCAGCTCGTCGAGATCGAGGCGGTGGCCGCCGTAGTCGACTCCTGAGACGCGTCGACCCGGCCGGAGGCGGCGTGACCGAAGCTACGGATTCTCGGTTGCCGCCGAAAGGTTGTGCCATGAGTGACTACCAGCACCCCTGCGGTACATCTCGCGTCGGCGGGTGCTCGAAGCCCTCCCCCCGAAACTGCGCCGGACCGTGGCGGCCTGCCTGGCCTGGCTCGCGTTCGGCAGCGCCCGTAAGGCCGCTTCGAGGGTTCGCAGCCATTGCCGTGCGTCCAGGAAGCGTTCCTGCGGCAGGAGGAGGGCTCGGAGCGCTCTGTCGTTGTCGAGAGGCCGGTACGAGGGGATGTCGGACGCGGTCGCCTCCTCGACGGGCAGCCCGTAACGGGATCCAGCCGCGCCGATGGCCTCGAGCGCTGCCTCGTCCGCCGGCCCGGACACCGCGTTGAGCAGGATGTACGTACCCGCCCCGAACCCGTCGTCAGGTGCCGCGGCACCGGCCGACTCCCGTACGGCCTCACGCCAGGACGGCCAGCGGGCCGCGGCCTCCACAGCCATGCCCAGGCGTAACTCGCCGTGCCGGGTCCCCGCACCGGCCGCCGTGACCTCGCCCAGCACCCCGAGCATCGCACCGGCCGCCTGCGAGGCACCCGGCCCGCGCCGCCCCGACAGCACGATCCGCAGCTCCGGCTCGGCACGGGCCAGCGCACAGGCGATCGAACTGCCCAGAACACCGGCTCCCACGATCATCACGTCGTCATCGGTCACGAAGTCACCCCCGCCGGAGGTTTCCCGGTCAGGACGTACCACCGGTCTTCGGGGAAGACAACGTCGACGGCTACGCGCTCCGACCGGACCGAGGACTCGACGAGGCGACGGCCGTCTGGCAGACCGAGATCGCCCGGGGTCGTGAGCTGATCGCCGACGCGTTGCTGGGCGATTCCGGCCGGCTGTCCGAGCAGGAGGCCGGGTTCGTCGGCGATCCGGAGGTCTCCCTCCGCTGGATCATGGTGCACATGATCGAGGAGTACGCACGTCACAACGGTCATGCTGATCTCATTCGCGAGCAGATCGACGGAGTCACCGGCGCATGAGACGTGCTCCTGAGGGGAGCATCTCGGGTGACGTCTCGTCAGCGGAGCCAGTCGCCCGGTCTACTCGGTGAACTCGGTCAGGGGAAGCGCCTTGTCCACCCGGGCGGCGGCCAGGTCGTCGCACCGGATCACGAAGCTCCCGTAGAAGACGTCACTGGCCGTGGGAAAACTGGCCAGTGTCGTCCACTCGGTCGCCAGCCAGTGCTTCTCCTTCTCCACGTGGGAGTACCACTTCCCGCTGGGTACGGCGATCTCGCCGGCCTTCTCGCGTCCCGCGAGGACCTGTTCCGCGATGTTCGTGATCACCTCGTCGTCGACGTGCCCGCCGATGTAGGCGCTGGCGAGCCGCCCGTCGCCCGACCAGAGGTCGTGGGCCAGAGCGCGGAGTTCGTCCAGGTGCGGTATGTCCTGCTTCAGGCCGAGGGCCAACTCCTGCTGGAACGGCGACAGGTCGTCCCAGTCCTCTTCCTCGTCGTCTTCGTCGGTCCCGAACCAGGAGGGCAGACGGGCAACGAGTCCGGCACCGACGTCGTACCGCTCTTCGACGAACTCGGGGCCGGAGGATTCCGCGACCGCGGTCTCGGTGCCGTCCGGTACGTACACGACTCGCGCGTACCTCCCGGTATCGTCCTCGTAGTCCTCCTCGTGATCGAGGAAGAAGAGCAGCGTCCCGTCCGCCGGAAGGTCGAAGCCGTCGGGTCTCGGCAGCACCGCGCAGTCGACGGAGAAGACGAACGGCAACGGCATGCCCTCGGCGGAGGGCCAGTCCATGCCCACCGGCAGCCGGGGCAGCCCGCCGACCTGCCCGACCGGCGAACCTCCGGCAGCCCCGTACAGGCCGATCGACAAACGGAGATGCTCGCTGAACCTGCTGATCTCGTCGTCCGGTACGCCCAGCTCAAGCGCCGCGCGGCGGAACCGCCCCTGATGATCCATGCCCGGCATGATGCCCCCTCCCCCGCTCGGCCACGACGCCGGGGGCAGTGAGCGAACGAGTGTGGATCACGCTCCGGCGGAGCCGGGCTCAGGAAACCAGTGCCTGCGCCTCGCGGTGGCGGCGGTTGGCCGCGATGAGCCCGTCGAGCGCGTCGCGGGTGGCGAGGAGATCCTTGATATGGGTGTTGAGCCGCTCGCGCTCGCTGATCATCCGGTCGAACGCGCCGTCCGCGGTGCTGGTGCTCGGGGACTCGACGCACGGCAGCATCTCGATGATCGTCCGGCTGGAAAGGCCCGCGGCGTAGCAGCGCTGGAGGAAGATCACCCGCTCGACGGCGTCGTCGGGGTAGTGGCGCTGCCCGGAGGGGCTGCGCTCGGCGGACAGCAGCCCCTGCTCCTCGTAGTAGCGCAGCGATCGCGTGCTCACGCCCGCTCGCTTCGCGAGTTCCCCGATGCGCATCCGGCCCTCCGCAGTGATCCCCGGCACACAGACTTGCCTCTGACGTCAATGTCAGGTTTTAGCGTACGTGGTGAACCGCCCGTACCGGAAACCACCCGAGGAGAACCACCGTGACCAGCCTCTTCGACCGCCACCAGCTCGGCGCGCTCGCCCTCCCCAACCGGATCGTGATGGCCCCCATGACCCGAGCCCGCGGCACCGCCGACGGCCTGGCGACACCGTCGATGGCGACGTACTTCGCCCAGCGCGCCACCGCCGGCCTGCTGATCTCCGACGGCATCGCCCCGAACCGCGTCGGCACCTCCAATCCCAACACGGCCGGCCTGCGCACCGATGCGGAGGCCGCCTCCTGGCGCCAGGTGACCGACGCCGTCCACATCAACGGCGGCCGGATCATCGCCCAGCTCATGCACGGCGGCCGGGTCGGACACGAGTCGACCACCGGCCTGCGGCCCGTCGCCCCCTCCGCCGTCGCCGTCCCCGCCGGCGTCTTCACCCCGGCCGGCCCGCGGCCCGCGCCGGTTCCGCGCGCGCTCGAGACGGGGGAGGTCGCCGGGCAGGCTCGCTCGTACGCGGAGGCGGCCGTCCGCGCCCTCGACGCCGGCTTCGACGGGGTCGAGCTGCACGGCGCCAACGGCTATCTGATCAGCCAGTTCCTGTCGACCAACGCCAATCTGCGCGAGGACCGCTACGGCGGCACGGTCGCCAACCGGATCCGCTTCGCCGTCGAGGCGGTCGAGGCGACCGCCGACGCCGTGGGCGCGGACCGTGTCGGCATCCGCCTCTCCCCCGGCGCGGGCCTGTGGGACGTCGCCGAGCCCGATCATCCGGAGCTGTACGCCGCGTTGCTCACCGAGCTCGACCGTCTCGGCATGGCGTACATCCACCTCGAGGCGACGACCGACGAGGCCGTCATGCTGGACCTGCGCAAGCGCTGGGACGGCACCGTGATCGTCAACCCGAGCTCCTGGCTCGCCCGGGGCGACGCCGCCTTCGGCCCGCGGCCGACCGACCGTGAGTCCGCCGACCGCTGGCTCGCCCTGGGCGCCGATCTGGTGAGCTTCGGCCGGGCTTTTCTGGCCAACCCCGATCTCGTCGAGAGGCTCCGTCTGGGGGTTCCGCTGGCGGAGGCGGATTCGGACACGTACTACGCCGGGGGCGATGCGGGGTTCATCGATTACCCGTCCTACCGGCACGCCGCGTGAACCATGGCGGCGATGCTGAGGTGGTGACGGCTTCCCGGCGGAACCGGTAGGGCCGTCGGTTCCGGGCGGAGCGGCGGCTGCCCGCTCCACCATGAGCCGAGCATCTCAACTCGTTCCGCCCGAGTTGCCCGCGATCGGTCGCGACGCACTCACCTCTCGCGGCCGGGCTCCATCGGATCGATCGCGGCCGTCAGCGCGGTCTCCAGGTATTCGACCCGCCCCGTGCTGCGCAGCAGTGCCACGCCGCCCTGGACCGCCGCCAGGACGCTCCTGGCGCGGTCGACCGCCGCCTCCTTGTCGCCGAGCATCGCCTGCGTGCCATGCAGCAGTGCCGCCTCCCAGGTCGTGAAGAGTTCCGCGACCACCGTCCGTGCCTCGGGGGAGGACTTGCCGAGTTCCGACGTGAGGCTCCCCATGGGGCAGCGCTCCCCCAGCTCGGCGTAGTGGCGGACGACCGCCCGGCGCCAGGCCTGCCAGGAGTCCCAGGTCGTCAGGTCGTCCAGATGGGGCTGCTGCGCCTGGAGGACCTGCTCGGCCTCGTGGCGGGCCACGGCGACCAGCAGGTCGGAGCGACCCTCGGGGAAGTAGTGGAACAGCTGGCTCTTGCTCGTCGACGTCGCGGCACGCACGTCGTCGAGGGTCGTCTCCGCCGCGCCCTTGTCCCGGATCAGATGGGCGGCGGCGACCACGATGCGCTGTCGCGTGGCCAGGCCCTTGGCCGTCATACCTCTGTTCATGACACCCATCTTCTCACATTCTGGACTTTTCAGTCCACTAACCGGAGCCGAACAGTGGACTTGACGGTCCATTCTCGCGGATGCATCCTGGACCACGCAGTCCATAAAAGCACTTCCCCCGAGAAGGACACACCCGTGAGCGCCCTCGAACCGTTCCGCATCCACATCCCCCAGCACGTCCTCGACGATCTGCGGGCCCGCCTCAAGGCCACCCGCTTCGCGCCCGACCCGGAGAACGAGGACGAGACCTACGGACTGAGCACCTCCTCTCTGCGGCCCCTGGTCGAGTACTGGGCCTTCGGCTTCGACTGGCGCGCCGCCGAGGACCGCCTCAACGCCTTCCGCCAGCACCGACTGGACGTCGACGGCACACCGGTCCACTTCGTCCACGAGAAGGGCCGCGGCCCGGCCCCGATCCCCCTGCTCCTGATGCACGGCTGGCCCTGGAACCACCACTTCTGGCACAAGGTCGTCGGCCCCCTCACCGACCCCGCCGCCCACGGCGGCCACCCCGCCGACGCCTTCGACGTCGTCGTGCCCTCCCTGCCCGGCTTCGGCTTCTCCACGCCGCTGAAGAACCCGAGGGAGAACTACGTGAGCATGGCGGACCGCTTCCACACCCTGATGACCGACGTCCTCGGATACGAGCGGTTCGGCGTCGGGGCGGCCGGCGCACCGAGGACCTCCCCGCGGCGGAACGGGCCAGGATCCTCCGGCGCGACAAGATCTACGTCTCCCACGTGGCCGCCCATCTGCTGGACGGCCAGACCCTCGCGCACGGCCTGAACGACTCCCCCGCCGGCACCCTGGCCTGGGTCCTCAAGCGCTGGAAGACGTGGAGCGACCGCAACGCCGACTTCGAGGCCGGCTGGCCCGCCGAAGACATCCTGACCTTCGCCACCATCTACTGGGCCACCGAATCCATCGGCTCGTCCATCCGCGCCTACAAGAACGCCGGCCTCTACCCCGCCCGGCCGGTCAACGACATCCAGCCCTACGTCCAGGCCCCCGCCAGCTTCACCTTCCTGGTCGGCGACCCCTCCCCCGGCGCCGACACCCCCGAGGAACGCGTCGCGCTCTTCCGGGCCGGCGGCGCCCGGTTCTACGGCGACATCCGCGACGTGAACGCCCACGAGAAGGGCGGCCACTTCGGCCCGTACGAGAACCCGGACGCCTGGATCCACGACCTGCGCGCCGGGCTTCCGCAAGCTGCGCTGACCGCTCAGCGGGGCAGGCGCAGGACGAAGATCGAGCCGCTGCCCGGGGTGCTGCGGGTTCGGCCGTCCCGCCGTGGATCGGCCTCCGTCGCGCCCTCGCCGCGAATCGTTGCTCCTCGGCGGCATCACCGGGTTCCTGGCGACCACCGGGTACGCCCTGCGCCGCGGCACGGCTCACCCCGACCGAGGCGCTCGCGACGGCCTGACCGGAAACGAATGGATGTCACACGACACCTCCCGTTCCCCTGGTGTTTCAACTACCTTCCCCCAAGCAACTGCCCAGTACATCTAGGGTCTTTCGCTGGCAGACGGAAGGCGACTCATGGTCATGCCCATGGCAGTTAGAGCGCGCACCATCACCAAGTGCTTCGGTGACGTCATCGCCCTCGACGGCGTCGATCTGGACGTCGCCGAGGGCCGGATCCACGGTCTCGTCGGCCCCAACGGCGCCGGCAAGACCACCCTGCTGGGCCTGCTCCTGGGCCTGGCCGCCGCGGACAGCGGCCGGCTCGAGATCCTCGGTGCCCCGCAGGGCCGGGCACCCGCCGGCGTGGCCGGCTTCGTCGACGGACCCGGCCTCTACCCGTCGCTGACCGCCCGGCAGAACCTCGCCGCCCTCACCGCGTTACGCGGCCCCGACCCCGGCGCTCCCGGCATCGACGACGTACTGGAACGGGTCGGCCTCATCCAGGTCGCCGACGACCGCACCCGCGGCTTCTCCCTGGGCATGCGCCAGCGCCTGGGTCTCGCCGCCGCCCTGCTCGCCCGGCCCCGGCTGCTGGTCCTGGACGAACCGGCCAACGGCCTGGACCCGTCGGGCAAACGGCAGGTCCACCGCGTCCTGACCGAACTCGCCCGCAACGGGACCGCCGTGGTGCTCTCCAGCCACCGGATGGACGACGTCGAGGCCCTGTGCTCCGAGGTCACCATCCTGGCCACCGGCCGCGTCGTCTTCTCCGGCCCTCTGGCCAAACTCGCCGCCGAGAACCGCGAACTGGACTACCGCCTCGGCACCTCCGACCCCGACGCCGCCCGCCGGCTGGCCGCCGACACCCCGGGCGTCCGCGTCGTCGCCGGCACCGGGCTCCTGATCGTCCGGGCCCTCACCCCCGCCCTCGACACCCTGGTCACCGCGCTCGTACAGGGCGGCATCGCGGTACGTGAACTCACTCCCGTCGTATCCCCGCTGGAGGCGGCGTTCCTCGAGCTCACCGACCAGCAGGAGGCCGCCCGGTGACCGCGACCCTCACCCCCGCCACCGCTGTCCCCGCCGCCGAGGCCCGCGCGGTCCCGGTCCGCCGCGTCTACCGCTTCGAACTGGTCAAACTCCTCTCCCAGTGGCGGATCCGGCTCCTGGTCCTCGCCTGCTGGATCGCCCCGGCACTCTTCGTCGCCGGTGTCAGCCAACAGAGTTCGCTGCCCGTCGACACCCTCTTCGGCCGCTGGATGCACGCCACCGGCTGGGCCGGCCCCCTGGTCGTCCTGGGCTTCGCCGGCATGTGGGCGCTGCCCCTGCTCACCTCCGTCGTCGCCGGGGACGTCTTCGCCGCCGAGGACCGGCTGGGCACCTGGCGCCATCTGCTGGTCGCCGTCCGCTCCCCGCGCCGTATCTTCGCCGCCAAGGCCCTGGCGTCCCTGACGGTCATCCTGCTGCTGGTGACCGGGCTCGCGGCGTCCGGCATCGCAGGCGGGCTGGCGTTCGCCGGCAACCGGCCGCTGGTCGGCCTCGACGGCCATCTCCTCGCCCCCGGCGACGCGGCGGGCCGGGTGCTGCTCGCCTGGCTGTGCGTTCTGGCTCCGACGCTGGCGCTGGCCGCCGTCGGCCTGCTCGGCTCGGTGGCCCTGGGCCGCTCCCCCATGGGCCTGCTCGTCCCCGTACTCGTCGCCCTCGTCATGCAGATCGCCCAGATGCTGCCGATGCCCGTGACCGTACGACTGGCCCTGCCCGGCTACGCCTTCATCTCCTGGAACGGCCTCTTCGCCGACCCCGCCCAGCTGGAGCCGCTGCTGATCGGCGTCGCGGTCTCCCTGGTCTGGGCCGTCACCGCCACCGCGCTGGCGTCCGCCCTGTTCGTACGACGCGACTTCACCAACGCCGTCGCCGACGGCTCACCCCGGCGCGCCGTACTGACCGGCGTCCTGCCGCTCGGCGGACTGCTCGCCGCCACGGTCGCCGTCGTCGCCGCCACGACCCCGGCCTCCGGATCCGGCATCGAGCAGACCAAGGTCGAGGCCTCCGTCACCACCGCCTTCGCCCACCTGTACGTCCAGCAGACCCGGCAGCTCCACCGCCCCGCCGTCACCGAGGCCCAGCTCAGGGCCTCGGCCGCATGCACCAAGGGAGCCGACCGCACCGGCGGTCAGGGCCCCGGCAACGACTGGCGCTGCGTCGTCACCTGGCACCTCCCCGGCCTCGAGGCGACCGGCACCGCCATCTACCAGCTCGACATCACCCCCGACGGCCGCTTCATGGCCGACGGCGACGGACCCAAGGAGGTGAACGGCTACTTCCTCGTACACACCCCCCACGGCGACACCCCCAATCCGCTGTGGCAGTTCGACGGCAACGTCGAACTGCCGTACCCCACGTCGAAGGGATGACCGCATGCAGGTCACGCGCCGCAGGCGAAACCCCCGACCGAAGCTCCTCTCGCTCCGCAACCCCGCCACCCTGCTGGCCGCGGGCGTCAGCGCCCTGGCACTGATCGCCACCAGCACCGCACTGGCCCAGACCGTCCAGTTCGGCACCGACCAGGTCGGCGAGACCACCGACCGCGGCCTGGTCGTCTCCGCCGACCAGTACCTCGACCCGTACGGCGAACGCCTCGTCATCGACAACGGCAAGATCATGTCGTCCGAGGTCAGCCCCGACGGCACCCACCTCGCCGCGTCACTCACCGACGGCGGACAGGCCCTGGCCATCGTGGACCTCGACGGCTGGCGGGTGCAGCAGCTGGTGAGCTCCGCCGCCTCCTCCACCCCGCGCCTGGCGAACAACAACGTGGGCCAGGAAGGCCCCACGTACTCCCCCGACGGCACCCAGCTGTGGCTGGGCCAGCCCGACGGCTTCACCCGGTTCACCGTCGGCCCCGACGGCACCGTCACCGCCCCGAAGACCGTCACCATCGCGGCGGACGGCTCCAAGCGCGCCCTGGTCGCCCAGCCGGTGTTCTCCGCCGACGGCGCCACCGCGTACGCGGCCGTCAACGGCCAGAACCGCGTCGTGGCCATCGACACCGCCAGCGGCACCGTCACCCGCAGCTGGGCGGTCGGCAACGCCCCGCGCGACCTGGCCGTCGTCGGCGGCAAGCTGTACGTCAGCAACGAGGGCGGCCGCAAGGCCCACGCGGGCGACCCCACCATCAACTCCTACGGCACCCAGGTCCCGGCCGACCAGGTCACCGCGGCCACCACCACCGGCACCGTCAGCGTCATCGACCTCGCCGCCCCGGACGCCGCCGTGGGCAGCATCGACGTCGGCCTGCACCCCACCGCCCTGTACGCCAAGGGCGGCACGCTGTTCGTCACCAACACGGCCACCAACGACGTCTCGGTCATCGACACCGCCCGCGACAAGGTCGTCCAGACGATCGCCACCCAGCCCTGGCCCGAGGCCTCGGTCGGCTACGAGCCCAACGCCGTCACCCTCACCGACGACGGCCGCCTGCTCGTCACCCTCGGCCGCGCCAACGCCGTCGCCGTCTACCGCTACACGTCCCCGCAGGAGCCGGTCAGCTACGTCGGCCTGCTGCCCACGGACTACTTCCCCGCGGAGATCACCACCGTCGGCGACACCGTGTACGTCTCCAACACCCGCGGCATCGACGCCCGCCGCCCCAACACCAGCGGCGCACACGGCACCCACGACACCACCTCCAGCGTGCAGCGCTTCACCCTGCCGGGCGACCGGACGATCCGCTCGCAGACGGCCGAGGTCTTCCACCAGAACGGCTGGACCTCCGGCTCGGTGACGAAGGCCGGCGGCAAGGCCCGCGCCCCCGAGCCCGTCCCGCAGCGGCTGGGCGACCCCTCACCGATCAAGTACGTGTTCCTGATCGTCAAGGAGAACCGCACCTACGACCAGGTCTTCGGCGACATGCCCCAGGGCAACGGCGATCCCTCACTGGCCCAGTTCGGCGAGAACGTCACCCCCAACCAGCACGCCCTCGCCGAGCAGTTCGGGCTCTACGACAACACGTACGACATCGGCACCAACTCGGCCGAGGGCCACAACTGGCTGATGCAGGCCGACAACCCGGAGTACACCGAATCCACCGCCGGTGAGTACATGCGCAGCTACGACACCGAGGACGACGCGCTGGGCCACCAGCGCACCGGCTTCATCTGGACCCGGGCGCAGGAGCGCGGCAAGTCCGTGCTGAACTTCGGCGAGTTCCAGCAGTTCCTCACCAAGCCGGCCGGCGCGAGCTGGCAGAACCTGTACTGCGACACGCTGAACATGCGCTCGACCGGCGCCGAGACCGCGTACCCGCTGGTCTCCACCTCGCCGATCCCGTCGCTGAACGACGTGTCGGTGCACGGCGTGGCGAAGTTCGACACCAGCGTGCCCGACATCTACCGGTCGGAGATCTGGAAGCGCCACTTCCGGGCCAACGGCCCGGCGAACCTCAACATGTTCTGGCTCTCCAGCGACCACACCGGCGGCCCGGCGAACGGACCCGCGCAGGTCGCCGACAACGATCTGGCCACCGGACGGATCATCGACGAGATCTCCCACAGCACGTACTGGAAGAACTCCGCGATCTTCGTGCTGGAGGACGACTCGCAGGCCGGTCTCGACCACGTCGACGGCCACCGCGCGCCGATCCAGATCATCAGCCCGTACGCCCGGCACGGTGTGGTGGACAGCCGCTACTACACCCAGATCACGGTGATCCGTACGATCGAGCAGATCCTGGGCCTGCACCCGATGAACCAGAAGGACAGCGCGGCGAGCCCCATGCGCGGCGCGTTCACCCGCGACGCGGACTTCACCCCGTTCACCGCCCTGCCCAACCGGACGGCTCTGACCGACGGTCTCGCCACCCCGCCCCCGTGCGGCGTGGACACCCCGGCCCCGCAGAACCCGTCGGCGGCCGCGGTCCCCACGGCGAAGGTCCCGCCGTCCATGCGCGGCCTGGCGGCGCAGTGGGACACGTGGAAGTCCAAGCAGCACCTGACCGGCCCGAAGGCCATCCCCGACTACGCCAACCCGGCCCAGATGGACCACTTCACCTGGTACGAGTCCCACGCCTGGTCGGTCCCGTTCCCGGGTGAGCACAAGCTGTACGCACCCGAGGACGTCCCGGGCGCCTTCCTCCCGTCGGCGGAGAACGACGGCTGACCCGCCCACCCTCGACGGCCGCCGGGTCTGCCTGACCGGGCGGCCGTCGTCATCCCAGGGCTCGTCGGACCTCGGCGAGGCGTTGTCTGGATTCGGCGATCCAGTCCTCGCGCAGCATCAGTGGTATCGATACGACGATCTGCGTGCTGAAGCCGTCGTGGACTTCGACGACGTACGGGTCCTCGATGAAGAGCCGGAGGTAGGCGGTTTCACCCGAGCGGGGCCAGTCCGCCGCGAACGGCTCGGTGAGGCCGCCCTCCTGCTCGACTTCCTCGACGGCGTCCAGCAACCGACCCCAGTCCAGGACGTCCTCGGAATCAAATCCGAGGTAGACGGTTCCATTGACGAAGCCACTGGTGACAACGACCTCGGCAGCGTAGTAACGGACACCCCCGTCCTCACGGCTCGGCTCGGTCGAACGCAGCCGGACGCTCACGCTCTGGACGGCGTCGGCCAGCCGGATCAGCTCTGTCGGGGCGGATTGCGCGCTCGGATTCATGGCCGGAAACGTACGGCAGGCGCGCGGGGGCGGTCGCGCCGGGTGGGGGAAATTCGCTGTTCGTGCAGGAACACGGGGGCTAGGGTCCGGGCAGCGAGTGAATCATGAGGAGTTGAGACGTGGTCGGTCTTCCCGGCGCGCGCTGACGGCGTATCCGTCATCGCGTGCTGCCCTTGATGTTGCGGCACGACGAGTCCTTCCTGCTGCCTGAACCGCCGATGGGCGGTGGGCATCGTTGTCGGCGATTCAAGGGATACCTGTGCCTTCGTCTTCCTCCGCGTCTTCCGCTTCGTCTCTGTGGCGGGACGGTGACTTCCGCAGGCTCTGGGTGGGGCAGACCGTCTCCCAGCTCGGGGAGCACACGACTCTGGTGGTGCTGCCGCTGTTCGCCGTCCTCGTGCTCGACGCGGGGGCCGGGCAGTTGGGTGTGCTGCGGGCCGTGGGGCAGGCGCCGATTCTGTTGCTGTCGTTGTTCGTCGGGGCGTGGGTCGACCGGTGGCGGACCCGGACGGTGATGGTGCTGGCGGATGCCGGGCGGGCCGTGGTGCTGGGGGCTGCCGCCGGTGCGGGGGTGGTCGGGTGGCTGGGGCTGCCGGTGGTGTTCGGGGTGGCCTTCGTCGTGGGGGCGTTGTCCGTGTTCTTCGACGTGGCGTATCAGGCGTCGCTCGTACGGCTGGTGCGGCGGGAGCAGTTGATACCGGGGAACAGTGCCCTCGAGGGCAGTCGGTCCGCGGCGCAGATCGGGGGGCCGGCGCTCGGTGGGGCACTGGTGTCGTTGTTGTCGGCGCCTGTCGCCGCCGCCTTTGGTGCGGGGTTCTTCGTGGTGTCGTTCCTGTCGATCCGGCGTATCGGCCGTCGCGAGGTCGTACCGGAGCGGGTGGAGCGGCGGGTGTGGCGGCGGATCCTGGAGGGGTTGCGGTTCGTCGCCGGTAATGCCTCGTTGCGGGTGGTGTGTCTGGCGTCGGCCGCCTTTCAGTTCTCGTTCGCGGCCGTGATGACCGTGTATCTGCTTTTCCTGCCGCGGGATCTGCAGCTGTCGGGGACCGTGGTCGGGCTGGCGCTCGCGGCGACCGGGCCGGGCGCGCTGGTGGGTTCGGTGCTGGCCGGCCGGCTGCCGGGCCGGTTCGGGTACGGCAGGGTGCTGGTGTGGGCGGCGCTGGTCGCGGACGGTGTGTTTCTGTGGCTGCCCGCGCTGCACGGCTCCCCGGCGGTGACCGTGCCGGTGCTGCTCGTGGTCAATTTCGTGTTCGGGGCGGGCGGTCAGCTGGTGAACGTCACGGTGATGGCCGTCCGGCAGGCCGTCACCCCGCCGGGCATGCAGGGCAGGGCCGCCGCGACGATCACCTTCGTCGGGATGGGGCTGACTCCGCTGGGGTCGCTGCTCGGTGGGTTCCTCGCCGGGACGTGGGGGACGCGTGCCGGTCTGGGAGTGGCGGCGGCCGGCATGCTGCTGTCGCCGGCGCTGATGGCGCTGTCACCGCTCGCCCGGCTGGGGAGGACGCTTCCGCGGTGAGTGGTCAGTCCGCGAGTACGGATTCGGCGACCCGCCGGGCGGCCTGGCCGGGTGTGAGGTGGGTGGTGTCGACGACCTCCGCCTCGCCGTGCAGCCAGGCGCGGGACGCCTGTGCGTAGGGCTCGAGGTACTTGAGGCGGAACGGTGAGGGGCCCATGATGCCGTCGTTCTCGATCCGGGCGCGGAGGGTGCCCTGGTCGGCGTGGAGGACGAAGTGGCGGACCGGGATGGCGTGGCGGTCGAGGCCGGCGCTGATCTCACGCCAGTACTCCTCGACCAGGACGGTCATCGGCATCACCAGGGTGCCGCCGGTGTACTCCAGGACACGGTGGGCGGTCTCGACGACGAGTTGGCGCCACGGCGGCCAGTGCTGGAAGTTGTCCGTGGCGGGCAGCCCGGGCGAGATGTCCATGAGCGTCTCGCCGACCTTCTCGGCGTCGAACACCCGTGATCCCGGAAGGAGTTGCTGCACGAGTGCGCTGGTCGTCGTCTTGCCCGCGCCGTGGGTGCCGTTGATCCATACGATCATGAAACCCGATGCTAAGGGCTGCCCCCGGCCGATGCGGACGGAACCGTTCAGCCCGGCGGTGGATTCCTCGTCCGTGAGGGAAAGGGAGGCGGCATGATCAAGGGGTGGCACGGCTGGGCCGGTACGTTCACCGGCGTGGTCCTCGTCACGGCGGCCGTCCTGCCGTTGGCCGTGCTCGCGGTGTGGGCGCTGGCCCGCCGGCGCCGTGCGTCGGGGACCGCGCCGATGTGGGCGTGGCGCCGGTCGCTGGCCGAGGTGGGCATTGTGTACGGGACGGTGCCGTGGGTGTGGATGATCATGCTGCCGGACGACCGGCCCGCCACTGACCGGGACCTGGTGAACCTGGTGCCGCTGCGGGATCTGTTCGAGGTCGTCACCAGTACGCCGCTGACGGCGACGGTCCAGATCGGCGGCAATCTGCTGGTGTTCGCCGCGCTGGGGGCCCTCGCCCCGGTGCGGTTCGCGGCGCTGGCGTCGGTACCGCGGGTCGTGGCCGTCGGGGCGGGTCTGTCGGTCCTGGTCGAGACCGCGCAGTACGCGCTGCGGCTGGAGCGGGTGTCGTCGGTGGACGACGTCCTGCTCAACGCGGCCGGCGCGGGCCTGGCGGCGCTGGCGTCGCGCCGCTGGTGGCGTACGGGGGACGACGCGCCGCCGGAGCGGTCGCGGCCGGTGGCGGTCGCGGGGCGCTGAGCTCGAATATTCGGTGTTCCCCCGGCCCGGGAACACACAGGATGGGCGCATGACTCTTGCCACCCCCACCCTGCACACCGACCGCCTGCGGCTGCGGCCCTTCGCCGACTCCGACGCCGAGTCCCTGTTCGCGCTGCACAGCGACCCCGACGTGATGCGGTACTGGGACTCCCCGCCGTGGACCGACCGGGCCCGTGCCGACACCTTCATCGCCAGGTGCCGGGGCATGGAGGAGGACGGCAGCGGGACGCGGACGGCCATGGAGCGCGTGTCCGACGGGGCGTTCGTCGGCTGGTGCACCGTGACCGGGTGGAACCCGGACTACCGCAGCGCGACGATGGGGTATTGCCTCGCGGAGGGCATGTGGGGGCACGGCTACGCGACGGAGGCAGCGCGTGCCCTGCTGGGGTGGGCGTTCGACACGCTGGACCTGAACCGGGTCCAGACGGAGGTGGACACCCGTAATCCGGCATCGGCCCGGGTCCTGGAGAAGATGGGGTTCGTGAAGGAGGGCACGCTGCGCGAGGACTGCGTCGTGAACGGCGACGTGTCCGACTCGTGGATCTTCGGGCTCCTCAGGCGGGAGTGGCGGCCCTCAGCCGGCTGAGACCGCGCAGGACTTCTCCATCAGCGTGAACGACTTGGGCGCACCGCCCGGTTGCGGCTTGCCCGCCCTGTGACCGACGACGCGGTAGCCGGCGTCCCGGTAGTAGGCGGTCAGGCGGGCGTTGCCGGCCAGGCAGTCCAGCCGTACCAGCGTCCGTCCCGCGGCGGCGACCCGGCGTTCGGCCTCCCGCAGCAGGGCCCGCCCCGTGCCCGGGCGGGCGCCGGCGTGGTCCACCATCAGCCGGTGCACGTATCCGGCGTCCGGCGGCCGCGTTCCCCAGGCGTCGGTGTCCTGCCACCACAGCTCCCACGCCCCGGCCACCCGTCCGGCGGTCTCCGCGAGCCAGACCTCGCCGTGCGCCATGACCGTACGGAAGTGGTCCTCGCCCAACTGGCCGGGCTCCCACTGGCCGGTGATACCCCGGGCGATCAGCCGGCCGGCGGCCTCGTCCCGCAGCCGGACGAGGGTGGCGAGGTCGGTGTCGCCGGCGAGGCGGAAGCGCAGATCGGTCACGGCGTGATCCTCGCACGTACGGGCGATCACGGGCTCAGGGGATGATCGAGTCCACGTATCCGCCGTCGACGCGCAGGGCTCCGCCGGTGGTCGCCGAGGCCTGGTCGGAGGCGAGGTAGACCACCATGTTCGCGATCTCCTCCGGTTCGATCAGGCGCTGCAGCAGTGACTGGGGGCGGTGTTCGCGCATGAACGCGCGCTGGGCCTCGTCCCAGGGCAGGTCGCGGGAGACGAGTTCGTAGACGAAGTCCTCGACGCCGCCGGTGTGGGTGGGGCCGGCGAGGACCGAGTTGACCGTGACGCCGGTGCCCGCGGCGTGTTTCGCGAAGCCGCGGCTCACGGACAGCAGCGCGGTCTTGGACATGCCGTAGTGGATCATCTCGGCCGGCACGACGATCGCCGAGTCGCTGGCGATGAACTGCACGCGCCCCCAGCCCTGTTCGGTCATCCGCGGCAGGCAGGCGCGGGTGAGGCGGATGCCGGCCAGGACGTTCACCTCGAAGTAGCGCCGCCATTCGGCGTCGGTGATGTCCAGGGGCGCGGCGGCGCCGAAGATGCCGAGGTTGTTGACGAGGATGTCGACGTCGGGCAGCTGTTCCACCGCCCGCCGCGCGCCCTCCTCGCCGGCAACGTCGGCGACGACGGGCACCAGCTCGGCGCCGGGCACGTCCCGGCCCAGCCGGGCGACGGCCTCCGCGACGCGGTCCTCCGATCGCCCGTTGACGCCGACCCGCGCGCCGGAGCGGGCCAGGCCGGTGGCGATCGCGGCGCCGATGCCCTGGGTGGAGCCGGTGACCAGCGCGGTGCGGCCCGTCAGATCGATGCGCATGTGCCCCGTCCCTCCGCGGCGCGCGGGGACGCCGTCACTCGTACAGGCCGTCGTCGTCGGCGACCACGTGCATGGCGGCCTCCTCCGCAGACGCCGCCCCGCCGTCGATGCCGATGTCCGACGCCAGGAGGTCCTTCTCCTCGTCCTCGTGGGCGCCCTCGTCGGGTGCCACGAGGCGGCCGGAGCGGGCGCCGCCCACCTCGTCGTCCAGGGGCTCGCCCGCGCCGTCGCGCCAGTCGCCGATGTCGTCGCCGTCGGGCGGCTGCAGGGCGGGGTCGGGGTTTTCCTCGGACAGCCGCTGGTCCAGGCTCTCCCCCGTGTACTGCTCGGACCCGGTGACGCCCACCCGGTTCACGCCCAGGGGACGCTCGGGCGGGGAGTAGCCCTCGTCGTACGGGTCGACGCCCCGGCCGGACAGGGTGTCCTCCTCGTCCAGGATGCCTTCGTCCTCGCGCCCGTCGGGGTCGCCGGGCTGGTAGACCTCGTCGCCCCAGGCCCCGCCGTCGTCTCGCTCGTCCTCGGTCACCGCTCCACCTCACGTATCCGGTCTGCGCCGGGCGGGTCCCCGGCAGCCCCGGGAACGATCTCCCGGTCCAGGATTACATGTGCCGCATGCCTCACTTCATACCGGTGCGGGCCCCTGCGTCTCGTCCTCCGGAGCAAATGGAGGACACCCGGGACAGCCGCGCCCGGTGAAATCCCGGGCGGCGTCGTACTCCGTCCGGGTGCGGGTACCCCGAGCAGCGGATGCGGACGCCCCGCACGCGTGCGACGGTGTGCACGCAGATCCGCATCCCGTGCACCGGCGGACAAGTCCGCGGCGCGCCGGGAACAGTCCTGAGGAAGCCATGGTGAACCCGGACCTGATCGAACGCATGACGGGGCTCGTCACGGGCTCCTGGGCGACGCAGGCGATCGGCGTCGCGGCCTCCCTGGGCGTGGCCGATCATCTCGGGGACCGGCCCCGGACCGCGGACGAGGTCGCCGCGGCCGTCGACGCGGACCCGGACGCCCTCTACCGGCTGCTGCGCGCGCTGTCCGGGCTGGGCGTGGTCGAGGAGTCCGACGGCCGCCGCTTCACCCTCACCGAGCTCGGCGGTCTGCTGCGCCGCGACACGCCGGAGTCCCTGCGCGGCATCGCCGTCATGTTCGCGTCACCGTGGCACCGGCGGTCGTGGACGGAGCTGGAGGAGTGCGTGCGTACGGGCGAGTCCGCTTTCGTACGGCTCTTCGACGGCTGGAACTACTTCAGCGAGCACCCCGAGGCCGGGGAGGTGTTCAGCGAGGCGATGACGTCGGCGGCCCGCGTCCTGTTGCTCCCGGCGGTGCAGGCGTACGACTTCGGCCGGTTCGGCACGGTGGTGGACGTGGCGGGCGGTCACGGCATCCTGCTGGCCGTCACCCTGCCGGGGACTCCCGGGGCGCGCGGCATCCTGTTCGACCGGCCGGAGGTGATCCGCGGGGCGGGGACCCTGCTGCGGCAGGCGGGGGTGGCGGACCGGTGCGAGCTCGTCGGGGGCGACTTCTTCGAGTCGGTCCCCGCGGGCGGTGACGCCTATGTGCTGTCGCAGATCATCCACGACTGGGGCGACGACGAGGCGGTGCGGATCCTGGCCAACTGCCGCGCCGCGATGAACGACGGCGGCCACGTCCTGCTGTGCGAGGCCGTGGTCCCGGAGGCATTCAACTCCCCCGGGCTCACCACCATGATGGACCTGGAGATGCTGGTGATGGCCGAGGGCGCCCGCCAGCGCACCCGGGAGGAGTTCGAGGAGCTCTTCCGCCGGGCGGACCTGAGGCTGGAGACGGTCGTCGGTCCCGACGCCCCGGTCAGCATTCTGGACGCGGTGGCCCGGTCCTAGAGGGCGCCGTCGCCGAACGTCGCGGTGAGGGCCCGGGTGATCAGGTCGGGGAGCCGGCTGCGCCCGTCGTCCTCGGCCCAGCGGGTCAGCGCCGTGTGAGTCGCGGCCAGACAGGCGCTGATCGCGGCCCGGGCGCGGAACTCCGCGTCGGGGTCGGCCGCTTCGCCGCCCAGGGCATCGACGACGGTCTGCTGAAGGGCGTACTGGCTGTCGAGGTGCCGGGCCCGCAGCGCGGGCGTGGAGACCATGAGCCGCAGGCAGTCCAGCAGGAACCGCCTGCTCGCCTCGTCCCCGTCGGTGAGGGCCCCGGCCGCTTCGACGAGCGCGCCGCCGACGCGGCGGACCAGGGGGTCGGTCGCGGTCGAGGCTGCCACCCGCTCGGCGATCAGCAGGGCGGGGCGGTCCGTCAGGACGAGGTCCTCCTTGGTGGGGAAGTGCCGGTAGACGGTCATCGCCGAGACACCGACGGCCCGGGCGACGTCGTTCACCGTCACCGCGTCGTAGCCGCGGGCGGTGAACAGCCGTACCGCGTGCGTCTGGATCTCCTGTCGGGTCCGGGATCGCTGCCGTTCCCGCAGGGTCGGTTGTCTCGCACTCATGTGATATACACTACCGCAATGTTAGTAACTAACAGACAGGGTGGGTGACATGGGGGATCCGAACGGCAGGACCGCTGTGGTGACGGGCGCGTCGCGGGGCATCGGGCAGGCGATCGCCGCCCGGCTCGCGGCCGAAGGCGCCCTGGTCGTCGTGCACTTCGGTACGGACGAGAGCGGCGCGGCGGAAACGGTGGAGGGGATCGCCCGGGCGGGCGGGACCGCCGTGGCCGTACAAGCCGAACTGGGCGTCGAGGGCGACGTCGAGACACTGTTCGCCGGGGTCGAGTCCGCTTTGGCGGGGCGGCCTCTCGACATCCTCGTCAACAACGCGGCGGCCGCACCGACCGGTCCGCTCGGGGCGACGAGCCGGGCGGAGTTCGACCGTCTCTTCGCGGTGAACGTGCGGGCGCCGTACTTCATCGTCGAGCGCGCGCTGCCGCTGATGCGCGACGGCGGCAGGATCGTCACCATCTCGTCCGTGGCCACGCGGATGGCCAACCCGGCGCAGACGGCGTTCGCCATGACGAAGGCCGCCGTCGAGACGATGAGCACGACCCTCGCCGCCCAGCTCGGGCTCCGGGGGATCACGGTGAACGCGGTCGCTCCCGGAGCCACCCGGACGCCGGCCAACGGCGCGGTCTTCGAGGTGCCGGGCCTGGCGGAGCAGATCACCGCGATGACGGCGCTCGACCGGCTGGGCGGGCCCGACGACATCGCCGACGTGGTCGCCTTCCTCGCCTCCGACGCCGCGCGCTGGGTCACCGGGCAGGTCATCGACGCGAGCGGCGGTCTGTTCCTGGGGCCGGTCAGTAGATCGTGAGCCCGTAGGCGGCGAGGATCTCGACGATCGGCTGGTAGTACGTGGCGCATGATCCGCTGCTGCCGCCGACGATCACGCCCAGGGCCGTGGTGCCGGAGAAGGCGGGTCCGCCGGCGTCCCCGGGGTCCGAGCAGATGTTGGACCGGAACAGTCCGGTGACCGTGCCCTCCGGGTAGGACACGGTGGCGTTGACGGACACCACCAGTCCACAGTGAATGCCGGTGAGCTTTCCGACGTGGCAGAGCGACTGGCCCACCACCGGGTTGGCTGCCCCGGTGATGTCGACGACGCCGAGGCCACCCGCGTTGACCTCGCCGGGGTACGACAGCGTCGGGTTGGTGTAGCGCACGACGCCGAAGTCGTCGAGCGGGAAGCGGAAGCCGGCCGTGACGCCGACCTGCACGGTCCGGTTCGGGTCGGCGTACCAGGTGCTGGAGGCGCTCGCGCAGTGTCCGGGCACGATCCCGTACGAGGCGGTGCCGCCGCGGGCGTTGAAGCCCACGCGGCACACGGTGCCCGCGTCGCCGTACAGGGTGTCCCCGCCCCGGACGGCTCCGGCGGCCACGGCGTCACCGGCCGGCACGATCACGGCGAGGGCCGTGAGGAGCAGGCCGACGACGACGGACGACAGCGGACGGATGTTCGGCCTCATGGGAACTCCCTCGACATCCCGGCGTGTTCCTGTCAAGGGTGCTACAGGCGCCCCGAGTCCGCCAGTACGGATCCGGCGGCTCAGCGCGCCCCCGCCTCCCAGACGCCGGCACGCAGCAGCCGCAGCCCGTTGAGCCCGACCAGGACGGTGGAGCCCTCGTGCCCCAGGACGCCGAGCGGCAGCGGCAGATGCCCGACGAGGTCCCACACCACGAGGCCGGTGATGAACGTCCCGGCGATCACCAGGTTCTGCACCACGAGGGCGCGGGCCCGGCGGGAGAGGGCGACGACGGCGGGTACGGCGGTGAGTTCGTCGCGTACGACCACCGCGTCGGCCGTCTCCAGCGCGAGGTCGGAGCCGGCCCGGCCCATCGCCAGCCCGGTGTGGGCGGCCGCCAGCGCGGGAGCGTCGTTCACCCCGTCGCCCAGCATCAGCACCCGGTGCCCCCGGGCCTGCAGCCGCTGTACGGCCCCGGCCTTGTCCTGCGGCAGCAGTCCGGCGCGGACCTCGTCCGCCGGGATGCCGGCCTCGCCGGCCAGGCGGGTCGCGGCGCGGGGGTTGTCGCCGGTGAGCAGGGCGGGCGCGGTGCCCGTGAGCGCGGTCAGCGCGGTGACGGCGGCGGACGCGTCGGGGCGGATGCGGTCCGCGATGCCCAGCACGCCGGCGGGCTCGCCGTCCACGGTGACGACCACGGCCGTGCAGCCGGTGTCCTCCAGCGCCGCGACGGCACGCCCGGCGGGGGCGCTGCGCGGAGGTCCGGCGGCGATCGCCGGGGTGCCGACGAGGACCGTGCGCCCGTCGACCGTGGCGCGGACGCCGACGCCGGGGGTGGAGGTGAAGTCCGCCGCCTCGGGGACGGGCAGACCGCGCTCCCGGGCGGCGGCCACGACCGCGCGGCCCAGCGGATGCTCGCTCGGGTGTTCCGCGCCGGCCGCCAGCGCGAGCAGGGCGTCCCCGTCGAACCCCGGGAGCGGGCGGACCTCGACGAGCCGCGGCGAACCCTCGGTCAGCGTGCCGGTCTTGTCCAGGACCACCTTGTCGATCTGACCGAGCCGCTCCATCACGACCGCCGACTTCACCAGCACCCCGTGCCGCCCGGCGTTGGCGATGGCGGACAGCAGCGGCGGCATCGTCGCCAGGACCACGGCACACGGCGACGCCACGATCATGAAGGTCATGGCCCGCAGCAGCGCGTCGGTCAGCTCCGCCCCGAGGGCCAGCGGCACCAGGAACACACCGAGCGTGGCGGCCACCATGCCGAGCGAGTAGCGCTGCTCCACCTTCTCGATGAACAACTGCGTCGGCGCCTTGGTCCGGGACGCGTCCTCCACCAGCCGTACGATCCCGGCCAGCACGGACTCGGAGGCGTCCCGCGCGACGCGGACCCGCAGCGCGCCGGTGCCGTTGAGGGTGCCGGCGAACACCTCGTCGCCCGCCACCTTGGCGACCGCCAGCGGCTCCCCGGTGATGGTGGCCTGGTCGACGTCACTGGCACCGGAGACGACCTCGCCGTCCGCGCCGATCCGCTCCCCGGGGCGGATCACGATCGTGTCGCCGACCGCCAGCGCCTCGACGGCCACGGTCTCCTCGCCGCCGTCGTCGCGTACCCGGGTGGCGGTGGACGGCGCGAGGTCGAGCAGGCTGCGTACGGAGTCGGTCGTACGGGCGGTGGCGAGCGCCTCCAGCGCGCCGGAGGTGGCGAAGATGACGATCAGCAGCGCGCCGTCCAGCACCTGGCCGATGGCCGCGGCGCCGAGCGCGGCGACGACCATCAGCAGGTCCACGTCGAGCGTCCGCTCCCGCAGCGCCCGCAGCCCCGCCCAGCCGGGCTCCCAGCCGCCGCACACGTAGCTGGCGGCGTACAGCGGGCCCCAGGCCCACGCGGACGCACCGAGGAGGTGCAGGGGCAGCGCGAGCAGGAACAGCGCGAGCGCGGTGGCGGCCCAGCGGGCCTCGGGCAGGGCGAGCACGGGGGTGCGCTGCCGCACGGCCGGGAGATCGCCGACGGCGCCGGGGCTGCGGCGGTCGGGGCTGGTGACGGTGGCGGGCACGGCGACGGTCCTCCGGAGGCGGCGGGGGCGGGACGGGCGGCGGTCAGCATACAGGAACACTTGAATATGCCTTCATGCGTTCATGCCCGTAGGATGACGGCCATGGGCCACGGTGTTGACACCCCGGCAGCCGCCACCGCACGCGAGCGGCTGGAGGCTGCGGGCGCGAGCGAGATCGCCGCGACGCTGCAGGCACTCGCCACGCCGTCCCGGCTGCGGATCCTCGCCCGGCTGCAGGAGGGCCCGTGCGCCGCGACAGAGCTCGCGGAGGAGGTGGGCATGGAACAGTCGGCCTGCTCGCACCAGCTGCGTCTGCTGCGCAACCTCGGCCTGGTCACCGGCGAACGGCGGGGCCGGTCGGTGATCTACGCGCTGTACGACAACCACGTCGCGGAGCTGCTGGACCAGGCGCTCTATCACGCCGAGCACCTGCGCCTGGGGCTGCGGGATGCCCCGGCCCCCTCGTAACGGCCGCTGTCAGGCTCCCGGAGCCGGAGTACGTGACAGCACACGCTGGAGGAAGGGCGTGCTCTCCGACGTCGTGGCCGCCGCGGCCGTCAGATGATCCATCTGGATCTGCTGCTGCTCCACGTCCATCCGGTCGTCGAAGTACGCGGTGCCCGCGTGGTGCTCCATCACCGCCAGGTCGGGCAGGTCGGGAGCGAAACGCAGCAGGGTGACGGGCGTCGGCGGGCGCTGCCCCGTGCCGCGCGGGAGGATCTGCAGCGCCACGGTCGACCGCGCCGCCTCGATCAGATGAGCGAGCTGCTCACGCAGCACCAAGGGATCCATCTCCGGGTGGGTCAGGGTCTCCTCGGCGAGCACCGCCCACATCGTGGGCGCGTCGGGCTGATGCAGCACATGCCGCCGCCGCATCCGGGCCTCCAGGAGCGCGTGCCGCTCCCCCGGCGTGGCCCCAGGGCGCTCCAGGGCCAGCTGGGCCTCGGCGTAGGCGCGGGTCTGCAGCAGGTCGGGGATGACGTACGGGTGAAACGTACGGATCACCGCGGCCTCCCGCTCGAGGCCGGCCATCGGGGACAGCCCGCCGCCGGGACCGCTCGCGGGCTGCCACCAGCCGGACTCCCCCGCCCGGCGCGCCAGCGCGGTGAGGCCGGACAGGACGTCGGGGTCGGTCACGCCGTACAGGGCGACGAGGAGGGAGAGGTCGCTGTTCCTGAGCGGTGTCCTGCCTGCCTCCAGCCCACGCAGACGGGTCGGGGTGAGGCCCAGGACTCCGGCAGCGGCCTCGGCGGGGAGTCCGGCCGCTTCGCGGATACCGCGCAACTGGGTCGCGAGGATGATGTCCGCGGCGGTCGCACGCCGTCGTGCGCCGGGCCGTGGGAGCGGGCCTATGTACGTGATGGGCTCTCGTGCTGCTGTCACGATCGGTGCTGCCTCTCCCCTTTCAACTGGAGCCGAGTCTTCCATGCGGGCAGGTGGTACGTACAGATGGCCGATCACAAGTTGTGTGACACGTGCGGAAGTTGACAACTTCCGGGTAGGCCGTACGGGTTGCTCACGAGCCGCGCGTTGGACGCGGTCACAGGGCTGCACCATGCTGGGAGGCGGCCGGAAAGGGCACGCGAGGAGGGCCGGGCGATGGGCATGGTGGTGTGCGATCTCACGGTCTCGGCCGACGGGTACTCCGCCGGGCTCAATCAGACCGAGGAGCGCCCGTTCGGCGACGACGGCGGGGACGGCTGGGGTGACCGGCTGCACGCCTGGCGGTTCGAGAAGCCCGAGGTGCACCGGGCCGAGCTCGAACAGATGAGCAGGTTCGGCGCGTACATCATGGGGCGGAACATGTTCGGCCCGGTACGCGGGGAGTGGGACCGGGACTGGAAGGGCTGGTGGGGTGATGATCCGCCGTACCACGCGCCGGTGTTCGTGCTCACGCACCATCCGCGTGATCCGCAGCCGATGGAGGGCGGCACGACGTTCCACTTCGTCACGGACGGCGTCGCGTCCGCGATGCGGCGGGCCCGGGACGCGGCCGGGGACCGCGACGTGTCGGTGCACGGCGGGGCCACCACGGTCAACCAGTACCTCGCCGCCGGTCTGATCGACGAGGTACGGCTGCACATCGTGCCGTTCACCCTCGGCGGCGGGACGCGGATCTTCGACGGGGTGCCGCCGCTGGACCTGGAGCAGGTCGAGGCGCGGGCGGCCGACGCGGTGACGCATCTGAGGTATCGCGTGCTGCGCTGATCCGTGCGGGGCGGGGGTTCAGCGGTACGCGCTGCGCGGCACGGCAACGCCCCGCCCGTCGCGCCGGGTCAGCCGATCGTCGCCGTTCGCGGCACGTTCGCGGCCGGGATCTCAAAGACCACCGCGTAGGACTCCGGCGCGACGCAGCGCGCGCCTTCACCGCCGACCGGCACGGGGGTCATCGTCTCCGCGGTGATGCGCAGGACGGCGGCGGTGTTCCGGCAGCCGGTGACGACGTACGCGAAGAGGCGGCTGCCGGCACCGGTGCCGGCCCCGCCCTCCAGACCGCCCCCGGGCAGCCCCTCGTCGAAGGCCCGGAACTGGTCCGGCTGGGTGACCTCCGCGGCGCGCGGACGGACCGCCCGCTCGAGCCGGCTGAACGCGACCTGCTCCGCGGGCCCCGGCGGCCCGGGCGGCGCACCGCCGACCCGTACATCCCGCGGCACCCGCGACCGGGGCAGCGCGAACACCGCCACGGTCGTGTACGGGGCATAGCACTCCATGTGGTCGCTGACGTCCAGCAGCCGCGCGGAGTAACCGGTGCCCGGCGCGTGGGTGAGGTCCGCCGACCGGCCCCTGGCGCAGGAGGTGTTCCAGATGAACGCGATCAGCGCCTCCGAGCGGAAGTCCCGGCCGTCCAGCTCGGCCTCGAGGTCGTGCACCGGCGCCCAGCCGGCGAACGCCGTCACGTCCGCCCGGGAACGCAGCACCGTCCGCACATCGGCCCGCACACCGGTGGTGACCTCGAAGTGCACGAGCGCGGCATCCACCCGCGTGCCCTCCGAACCGCCCGGACCCGGGTCTCCCCCGCCCGAACGCGCACAGGCCACGGCGCCGGCGGCCACACAGGCCACAGCCACCACCATGCTCAATCCCCGTACCCACTGTCGACGCATGGCCGTTGGACGTGACCGCCGTACGGATCGGTTCCGTTCGGACCCCGCGGCAGGGCGGTGTGACGTTTTCGCGCCCCGCGGCGCTGTACGTAGTGAGCCCCGGCGAGGGCTTCGGCCCCGGGTGCGGCCGGCGTGATTCCTGTGGGGGGTTGTCGCGCCGGCCGACCCGGGATCTCGCCTTTTGCGCCCTTGCGCGCCGCGGGGGCCGGCCTCAGCTCAGATAGTCGGCGACCAGGGCGGCGAACTCCTCCGGGGTGGCGATCTCGACCCCGAGCTCCTCGGCCTTGGCCCGCTTCGACCCGGCCTTGTTCCCGGCGACCAGCAGCGCGGTCCGCTTGGAGACGCTGGAGGAGTCCTTGCCGCCCGCGCGGACGATGAGCTCGTTCATCTCGTTGCGCCCCCATCCCGCGAGCGGCCCGGTCATCTCACCCGTGACGACGACGCTCTTCCCGGTCAGCGGCCCCTCCGCCGCGGCCGGTGTCTCCCCGCCGGGGGCGGGCGGAGTCGCGCCGGGCTCGGTCATGTTGACCCCGGCCGCCACCAGCTTGTCGATGACGGGAGAGAGCTCGGCGAGCTCCGCGACGATCGACGGGGCCTTCTCGGTGCCGATGCCCTCGACCTGCTGCATCGCCTCGGCGTCGGCGGCCCGGACGGCCTCCATGGTCGCGAAGTGCCGGGCGATGCGCCGGGACATCGACCGCCCGGTGCCCCGGACGCCCAGCGCGCACAGCACCCGGCTCAGCGGCCGCGTCCTGGCCTGCTCCAGGGCGGCGAGCAGCTTGTCGGTGCTGGTCTCCCCCATCCGGTCCAGCGCCAGCAGCTGCTCGCGGGTCAGGGTGAACAGGTCGGCCACGTCCGTGACCAGACCGGCGCCCAGGATCTGGACGATCCGGGTGGCACCCATGCCCTCGATGTCGAGCTGGTCGCGGCCGACGGCGTAGGTGAGGGCGGCGAGGAGATGGCAGTTGCGGCCGCGCTCGCAGCGCCAGCGCTGCTCGGAGGTGTCGATGGCGGAGCCGCACTGGGGGCAGCTCTCGGGGAAGACGATGGGCTGCTCGTCGCCGGTGCGCAGATGGGCGACGGGGGCCTCGACGCGGGGGATGACGTCGCCAGCCTTGTAGACCATGACGTGGTCGCCGATGCGCAGGTCGCGGCGGGTGATGTCGTTGGGGTTGTGCAGCGTCGCGTACGTGACGGTGGAGCCGTCGATGACCACCGGCTCGAGCTCGGCACGGGGCGCGATGATCCCGGTGCGCCCGACGTTCCACTCCACGGCCACCAGCCTGGTGATCTTCTCGACGGCGGGCAGCTTGTACGCGATGGCCCAGCGCGGCGCGCGGGAGCCGGCACCGGCGTCCTGCTGGTCGGCGGCGAGGTCGGCCTTGACGACGATGCCGTCGATCCCGAACGGCAGCTCGGCCCGCAGGGCGGCGATCTCCTCTATCCGCGCCTGCACCTCCTCGACGGTCGCCACCGCCCGGCCCGGCACCTCGGTGGCGTCCGCCGTGTGCGCGCCCAGCCGGGCGGCGTACGCCATCAGCTCGCTGTGCGCCTCGCCGCTCAGGCGCCGCGCGGTCTCCTCGGAGGTCTCCGGCCCGGGCAGCAGCCCGTATCCAAAGAACGTCATCTCGACCTGGTACGGGCGGTCCTTGGCCCGCAGGCTGCCCGCGGCGGCGCTGCGCGGGTTGGAGAACGGCTCCCCGCCGTGCCCGGTACGGGCCGCGTTGGCCTGCTCGAACTGGACGCCGGTCATCAGCACCTCACCGCGGATCTCCACGCTGACCGGCTCGGCGAGGGTGACCGGCAGCCCGCTGATCTGCCCGATGCCGTGGGTGACGTCCTCACCCGCGATCCCGTCGCCCCGGGTGATCAGCCGGGTGAGCCGCCCCTCCTCGTACCGGGCGGCGACGGCCAGCCCGTCGAGCTTGGGCTCCACGCTCCACTGCGCCACGGGCCGCCCGATACGGCGCTCCACGCCGGCCGCCCAGGCGCTGAACTGCTCGGCGGAGAAGACATTGTCCAGCGACAGCATCGGCACACTGTGCGGCACATCCCCGACGGCGGCTCCCCCGGCGACCTTCCCCGTGGGGGACTCGGGCAGCACCTCCCCGGGATGCGCGTCCTCGTACGCGGCGATGCCCCGCACCAGACGGTCGTAGGAGTCATCGTCCAGCGCGCTGTCGCCCGCCGCGTAGTAGGCGGCCGCGGCCTTCACCGCATCCTCGACCGCCTGCGCGTACGCGGCGGCATCGGCCAGAACCGGGTGTGTCGTCATGCCCGGTATCTTGCACGCCGGCACTGACAATCCCGCCGGAGCCGGATGCCGCTGTGGACCCGGGCCGACGGGGGCTCGGTCTGGGACGACGTGTTGCAGCACGTACCGGACGAATAGCCCGCTCGGCCTCGCGGCAGGGGGCTTCTCAGCGAGTTGAGAACTCCGCACTCAGCCGTCGGGGCTCGATACGCTCCTCCACCGCCTGGCCTCCGTCGCTGCTCACGATGTAGGCCCCCTTGCCGGCGACTTCGGTCACCGCCTCCACCAGTTCCGTCCCCCGGTACACCAGACCGACCCCGTCGTCGGTGCAGTGCGCCGTGGGTATCGTGCCGTCCGCCACGAGCCGGTGGATCAGCGGGCGTCGTCCCTCGTCCGAGTCGTAGTGCACGCCGTTGCCGTACGGGAGGAATCCGAGTGCGTCCGTGACCGGGCGCAGCGTGGGCCCGAATGAGTCGGTCGCGCCTCCCTGGAACCAGCAGATGGAGCCCGCGCTGACGCCGCTGAGCACGACACCGGCCTGCCACGCGCGGTGCAGGACGCGGTCCAGGCCGTGCGCTCTCCACACCGCCAGCAGGTTGACCACGGAGCCGCCCATGACCCAGACCACGTCGTGGTCGAGGACCGAGCCCTCGATGTCCTCGAGGTTGGGCATGGGAAACAGGTTCAGCGGCGTCAGATCGAATCCCGCCACCCGGGCGGCCTCGGCCATCCGAGCGGTGAAGTGCTCGTCGTCCCCGACGGCGGTTCCGACGTACATGATGCGCGGGCGCCGGCCGTGGACCCCGGAGAGGTCGACCGCATGGTGCACCAGGGCATCGAACTCCACCCTGGTCCGGCCGCCTGCTCGATGCCCGCCGGAGGTCGCGAGGATTGTCGGTTCCAGTGCCGTCATAGCCATGATCGTATAGGTGACGGCCGACGGCTTTGAGCCGCCTCCACTGTCAGCGCCACCCACCCCGCGGCACCCCGGCACGGGGCGCCTGTCAGTCGGGAGCGTCGGGCCCCTCCTCCGCCGCCGCTCCCGCGTCCAGGAAGCCCCGGTAGACGACCGCCATCAGCGCAGCGTAGGCATGCTGGGTCCGGCAGACCTCCGCGTCGTCGCCCGAGGCGTGGAGAGCGATCCGGTCGATCCGCTCCATGAGGTCACCGAGCAGCGCCGGCACGTCCGTGGGGGCGGGCCTGAAGATCCCTCGTTCCACGAAGCGGATGACCGTGGTCAGATATTCGTCCGCGTCCGCGAGGTCGGCATACGTCATCTTCAGGTCCGCGGACGAACCGCCCATGGGGAACGGCGTCTTCCGCCACAGGACGTAGGAATCCACAAAACCCAGCATGGCCGCCCGAACACCTCTCCACACGGCGTCTTCAGCCGAATACCAGAAGGTCACAACCCGTCCGTCAGGAGCGATGATGCCGCCCATTCCGGTGGCGGGGTCGACGTACTTGATACCCATCCCGTACGTCCCGTCCTCCATCTCGATGTCTCTCCTGGAGGCGTTGAGGCCCACTTTACCGCGCGGCTGCCGAAGGGATTCGGCCCACTCCTTCGCATCCTTGAAGTACTGCTCCGGCGTCACCCCGGAGCTGGCCCCGTGTCTTTCCGCGAAATGCCGGTCGAAGCTCTCCTGAGGTGTCTTGAACGAGCCGGGATGCCAGACCTCCTTGACCTCCTCGGGCACGGCGGGCCTGTCGCGTGGTTTGTGTATGCCCGGTATGACCGGATGGCATCAGAGTGACTGGTGCCGGGAAGGATCACCATGGGCAAGGCACGTGGCTCCCACAACAGTTCGGACATCGTACGCACGGGGCCGAGTTGATGCAGCAGCAGGAAATGGACGCCGAGTTCGCACAGGAGCTGGTCGATCGGCCGTCCCGGCCCGGTTCCATCCCGGCTTGCGGCGTGGGCCTCCGCGAGCAGGGAGACGACCGTTGAGGCCCTCCGCGAGGAAGTGAGGGGACGGGTCCGGGAAGCCGATGCAGCGGAGTGTCGGACGTTCGCCAGGCTGATCCGGTCGCGGAAGGTCACCCAGTACTGGCTCTGGTCACGGGCGTCGCCGGCGAGGGTCTTGCGGAGGGCGATTGCCATGGGGCGGGTTCTTCTTCGGCTGGAGCCATGTGATGCGCACGGCGCAACACCGCAGCGGCCGATCAGGTCGCGGCCGAATCCGGTCCCGCCAGGCCGTGCAGCAGCAGGCTGGTGAGGGTGTCGACGATCTCCTCGTCGCCCGCGTCCGGACCGTCTTCCCCGGCGGTGACGACGGCGTAGCCGAGCATCGACACCATCGCCCCCATCGCCGCGGCGACCAGCGCGGGTTCGCCGGGGAGCCGGTGGCCGCTGCGGCGCAGGAACTCCAGGTGGTCGCGGAACACGCTCGTCTCCCCGAGCAGGCTCGCCCAGGCCCGGCCCTCGCCGGGAGGGCCGGCGAAGTGGGTCTGCATCAGGGCCACGATGACGGGGAGGTGGTCACGGATCACCCGCCAGGCGACAGCCAGGTGCTGGTGCAGCTGGTCACGGTCGGTCAGGTCGTGGTCGGCCGGGTGGCCGTCCGCTCCGATCTCCGCGTCGGCCTGCGCGTCCAGGTCGCGCATCAGTGCCTGGAGCAGGGCGTTCTTGTCGGAGAAGTGCGCGTAGAAGGAGCCGGTGGCGCGTCCGGCCTCACGGGTGATGTCCGTGATCTTCGTGTCGAGATAGCCGCGCTCGGCGAACAGCCGCCGCGCCGCGTCCTTCAGCGCCTTCTCGGTCTCGGCGGCCTTCTCCTTGCGTACGCCCATCGGGTGAGGCTCCTTCGTGAGCTTGACGGCGGCCTTCCGCACCATCATAGTGAACTGTCATTCGATGAATTCTGATTCAATGAATCTGCATTCAGGGGGAAACGTGAAGGTCATCGTCATCGGCGGCGGAGTCGCGGGTGCCGCGAGCGCGATAGCACTGCGGCGGATCGGTGCGGAGGTGACGGTCTACGAGGCGTACGCCGAACCGGCGGGCCAGGTGGGCTCGTTCCTGAGCCTGGCGTCAAACGGCCTGCGGGTACTGCGGTCCCTGGGCGTGCTGGAACAGGTGCGGCGCGCCGGGATCGAAGTGCCGCGCCAGCGCATGTGGTCGGGCTCGGGGAAGCTGCTGGGTGATGTGCCGAGGGGCCGCGCGGGCGGCGATGCGCTGCACAGCGTGACACTCATGCGCGGCGCGCTGGTCGAGACGCTGCGCGCGGAGGCGCGGGCGGCGGGAGCGGTCGTCGTCACCGGCGAGCGTCTGGTGGACGCGATCCCCTCAGGGGACGGCGTCCGGGCGGTCTTCTCCGGCGGCCGTACGGCGGAGGGCTCGCTGCTCCTCGGCGCCGACGGCATCCGGTCGGCCACCCGGCCACTGCTCCACCCGGGCGCGCCCGCCCCCGAGTACGCCGGCCTGTACAGCATCTCGGGCGTCGCCGACGGCGTCGACACCGAGCCCGGCGTCTTCAACATGACCTTCGCCCGCGGCGGCGCCTTCATCCACCTCGCGGCCCCCGGCGGAAGGGTCTGGTGGGCGGCGCAGGTTGCCGATCCCGTCGAGCCGGAGCTCACCTTCACGGACGACGAATGGCTGCGCCGCCTCGCCGGGATCTACCGGCACGAGCGGCTGCCGTCCGCCGTCGTCGCGGCGAGCACCGAACTGCACCGCCCGACTTCGATGCACAAGCTCGACGCGATCGGCGTCACCCACAACGATCGCATCGCGTTGCTCGGCGACGCCGCGCATCCCGTCGGCGCGGGGCAGGGCGCCTCGATGGCCCTGGAAGACGCGCTGGTCCTGGCGCAGTCACTGGCCGCGCAAGTCTCGGTGGCGGCCGCTCTCGAGGCGTACGACGATGCCCGCTCGGCCCGCGTCGCCAAGATGGCCGAGGCCGCCGGGAGCAACCGTGACGCCAAGACGGCCGGCCCACTCGCGCGGCGTCTGCGTGACCTGGTGATGCCGGTGGGGGTTCGCCTCTTCTACGAGAGGGCCACGTCTTGGCTCTACACCTATGACTGCGGCGAACTCCCGGGCACCCGGAGCGCGGGAATCTGACGCGATCCACTGCGCCTCAGAGGCCTGGTGTCGAAGCCGGAAATCCGGGGCGCGTCGCCGAGGCGGTCGATCGTCGTGATGTGTTCGCCGCGGATCTCCGGGGCGAACCTCATGATCTCGGCGGTCGAGCGGTAACTGCGTCCACTCGTCGACCTCCGGTCCGTCGAAGGTGCAGCGGTGAACGGAAAGACGTCCGCCCACTCCGGTGTACCGACCAAGTGATTCGATCTTGCGTTCCAGGCGGCGCAGTGCAATGGTGGCCGGCGCCGCCGCCCGTCACGGCCGGGCGAGCCGGGCGACGACGTCGGCCAGGAGGTCCTCGAGCCGCGCGTCGGTGACCACGCCGCAGTTGGCCAGCCCCGTGACGCCCTGGAGCGACGCGAGGAACGCGAGCCCGGTGCGCTCCGGGTCGGGCGACATCCCCGGCGGCGGCTTCACCCGGCCCGAGCCGCTTCGGCGGCGTCCGGGGACCGGCCGGCCTCGCCGGACGTTCCGCGAGGCGGCACAGGACATGGAGGCCGCCGCCCCGGCTGTGAGACGTCTCCGAGGCGCTTACGGGGATCCGCTTCCCGTCGGCGGCCGACAGGAACGGCAGCGGGATCACGCACCGCTGACTCGCGGCCGATCCGGCACAACACGGCTGCCGACCTGCGTGACGGCAACCGCTGGTTCCCGCAGCCCGGCACGAACCGCAAGGTGCTGTATGACAAGTACGGTTCGGACATGGCCGAAGAGGAAACTCACCGCGGCGTCCAGGACGCCGTGGACCGCGAAGCGCGAGGGCAGGTACGTACCGCAGATCAGGGCGGGTTCGTGCGGGCTGTCGCCGTCGTCTCCGGCGGTGCCGTCACCGCCTTCGCGGGAGTGCTGCTCGTCGGCCGGTCCTGGACCGTCTGCGACATCGGGACGGCCGACCTGCCGAACCTGATGGCGCTCATGCTCTACGCCGTCCCCCTGTGGGCCCTGGCCACCACGGCCTGGTGGGCGGGCGCCGTGGTCCTCGGCCGCCGCAGCATCTCCGCGGGACTCGCCGCGGCGCTGCTGGCGTCGGCGTGCCTGATCTGGGCGTTCATGGCCTGGCAGCACGACCCCGGCGGCGACTACCCCGCCTTCGCCTGCCCGCCGGACAACGTGCCGCCGTGGTGGCCGGGGTGGCTTCCGCTGTGATCGGCCGGCGGTCACGGCCGTGCGCGGGTATCGCCTCCGGAACCGCGGGTCGCCGGGCGCGTATCGTCCGTATATGGACACCACAGCCTCACCCCGCGTCCTCGTGATCGGACTTGATCCCTACCGGGTGCCCGGGCCATGGGACCCCGAGCCGGTGGCCAAGGCGATCAAGGCGGGACTGACCGAATTCGCCGACCACGGTGTGAGCGTCGAAACCTGTCTGATCGGCCTCGACGGAAGCGACGACGTGGAAGCGGTGGTCGCGGACGCGTTACGAGCCCATCCCTGGGAATGCGTCACCGTCGGCGGCGGCCTGCGGCACTCGGACGATCAACTCGAACTCCTCGAACAGGTAATCAATCTGATCCGGCGCCACGCACCCGATGCCGCCATCGCGTTCAACAGCACCCCGGCCACCACCTACGAGGCCGCCGCCCGCTGGATCGAGTGACGACCGCGAACGGGGCATTCCCTGGCACACCGCCGGAACATCCGATGAGCCGGCCGCGGGCCGTGGTCTCTTACGAGAACCAATTGCATCGTCCGGGAATCAGATCGCCTACGACCCCTCCGCGAACGCACCGGCGTGGTCGACAGCCCACCGATGGAACGTTCGCGGCGCCCTCCCGAGGATGTCGGCCACCGCGGTGGTGATGTACGCGGGCTGTCCGACAGCCGCACTCCACGCGGCGAGCAGCATGTCGATGGCCGAGGCGGGCGCCCTGTCCTGCCACAGCCTTCGGAACTCGTCCGGCGTCAACTCCTCGAACGCGATCCGGCGCCCCAGGGCGTTGCCGATGGCCTCCACCTGCGCGGCCTGGGTCAGCGATTCTGAGCCCGTCAGGACGTAGTGCCCCCCGGCGTGCCCGTCCTCGTGGAGCGTCCGGGCCGCGACGGCCGCGATGTCGCGGTCGTCGACCGGCGCCGACTCGGCGGCGCCGTACGGCCACCGGACGGCTTCGCCGGCGCGGATCGCGGGCGCCCACCAGGCCAGCGAGTTCGACGCGAACATCCCCGGGCGGATGATCGTCGACTCGAGGCCGGTGGCCGCGATGAGCCGCTCGATGCCGGCGTGCAGCGCCGCCATGGGGTTGGGCTGCTGGAAGAAGGGATGCGGCGTCCGGTGCGGGGAGGAGAGGAAGACGATCCGCCGCGCGTGGGCCGCCAGCCGGTCGACGACTGCCTCCGCGGTCCGGGGCGGGGCGGTCCAGAGGAGGAAGACCGCGCCCACGCCGTTCAACGCCCGGTCGAGCGAGTCGGGGGCCGTGAGGTCGCCCGTGAAGACCTCGGCCTTCGCCGGCAGGTCCGTATCGGAGCGGCGGGCGAGGGCACGGACCGGTACGCCCGCGTCGAGGAGTTGGTCGACGACGAGGCGGCCGACCCGGCCGGTCGCTCCGGTGACGAGCACGGGAGGAGTGTCCTTCTGATTCATACCATCCATGAAAACGTTACCCGGTTAAAAAAGCAACCCGGTTACGAATGTTACTGTGGACGGATGAGCGAGCCGACGGGACTGCGGGCCCGCAAGAAGGAGCGGACGCGCGACGCCATCGGGGACGCGGCCGTCTCGCTGTTCCTGGAGCACGGCTTCGACCGGGTCTCGGTCAACGACATCGCCGCGGCGGCCGAGATCTCCAAGCCGACGCTCTTCCGATACTTCCCCACCAAGGAAGATCTGGTGCTGTACCGCTTCGCGGACCACCAGGGCGAGGCGGCGCGCGTCGTACATGACCGCGGGTCCGGCATCGAGCCGGTAACGGCGCTGCACCGCCACTTCCGGGCCGGCCTCGACCGGTACGACCCCGTCACCGGCCTCTGCGATCACCCCGAGGTGGTGGCGTTCCACCGGCTGGTGTTCACCACACCGAGCCTGGCGGGACGGCTCACGCGGTATCAGCTCGAGGACGAGGAGGCGCTGGCGGGCGCCCTCGGCGAAGGCATCCGGGCACGCCTGCTGGCCGCCCAGGTACTCGCGGTCCAGCGCGTCCTCGCCCGGACCAACTGGCGGAAAATCGCCGACGGCCGCACCGCCCACGACGTCCGCCCCGAGGCCGTGGCCGACGCCGACCAGGCATTCGGCCGGCTGGCGGATCGCTGACGCCCCGTCACGAACTGTCGGCAGCGGGACTCGGCACGCCCGCCGCCACGTTGCCCATCGCGCGCCGGAAGTCCGGGCAGTCGACGATCGGTTCGTGGGCACAGACGGCCGCGTGGCGCAGGCTGTCCCGCAGCCTCGTCAGGCGGCCGATCCGTTCGTCCAGGTCCTCGGCCCTGGCGGCCATCCGGACCCGCAGGTCCCCGTCGGACGGACCCGCGGCCAGGAAGCGGCCGATCTCGGCGACCGGCACCCCGGCGCTGCGCGCGCAGGTGATGAGCCCGAGGCGCTCCAGGACGTCCGGACAGTAGGTGCGGCGCAGGCCGTTGCGGCCCTCGGGGGCGATCAGGCCCTTCTTCTCGTAGAAGCGCAGGGCCGAGGGCGCGAGCCCCGAACGGCGGGCGACCTCGCCGATGTCGAGGAGCGGTTCGTCGGGCACGGAGTCCTCCCCGGGAGAGCTTGACTTGAAGCGCGATTCAAGTCGCAGCCTAGTCGGTATGCAGATTCATCACCTCAACTGCGGCTCGGTCCGCACGATCGACGCCACCTACGACGGCCCCGCTCCGGCGCCGGCCGTCAACCACTGCCTGCTCGTGGAGACCGACCGCGACGGCCTCGTCCTGGTCGAGACCGGACTCGGGCTCGCCGACGTCCGCGACCCGGACGGCACGCTCGGCGCCGACTGGGTCGAGATGGCCGCGCCGGTGCTCGACGAGGAGGAGACGGCCGTCCGGCAGATCGCCCGGCTCGGATTCGACCCCTCCGACGTACGCCACATCCTGGTGACCCACCTGGACGTGGACCACTGCGGCGGCCTCCCCGACTTCCCCGGCGCCCGAGTCCACGTCCTGGCCGCCGAACTCGCCGCCGCACGCGCCGAGGCCCCGAGCCGGCGCTACCGCCCGGCCCACTGGGCACACGAGCCCCACTGGGTCACGTACGGCGGCGAGGAAACCGCCGGGGACTGGTTCGGCTTCACCGCAGTGCGCCCGCGCGGGCTGCCGGACGAGTTCCGGCTCGTTCCGCTCGGCGGTCACACCGCCGGCCACACCGGCGTCGCCGTCCACCGCGGCGAGGGCTGGCTGCTGCACTGCGGCGACGCGTACTACTACCACCGCGAGATGGCGGAGACCAAGGAGCCCCACCCGCTGCTGGACCTCGTCCAGACCGGCTCCGAGGTCCACCGCGACCTGCGGCTGGGCACCCAGGCCCGGCTGCGCGAGCTGGTCCGCGAACACGCGGACGAGGTCGCCCTCTTCTCGGCCCACGACCCCTGGGAGTACGCCCGCCTCGCCGTGCTGCCGAGCTGAACTCCCCGTTCACGCCGTTCCCGTCACCAGGCCGACCCGGTAGGCGAGGACCACGGCCTGGACACGGTCGCGCAGGCCGAGTTTCGCCAGGATCCGCGACACATACGTCTTCACGGTCTCGGGCGTGATGAACATCGCCCCGGCGATCTCCGCGTTCGACATCCCCTCGGCGATCAGCTGAAGCACCTCCAGCTCCCGCGGGGTCAGCGCGCTCACGACGTCCTGCCTGGCCGGCCGGGAGGTGTCGGACGGGCGCACGTGCTCGGCGAAGTGGCCGATGAGGTGGCGGGTGACGGCAGGCGCCAGCAGGGCCTCGCCGCGGGCGACGGTCCGGATGCCGTTCACCAGCTCGGCCGGGGGCGCGTCCTTGAGGAGGAAGCCGCTCGCCCCGGCGCGGAGCGCGTCGTAGACGTAGGCGTCGACGTTGAAGGTGGTGACGACCAGTACCTTCGGCGCGCCCTCGGTGTCGGGGCCGGCCAGCTGCCGCGTGGCCTCGATGCCGTCGAGCAACGGCATCCGGATGTCCATCACGGCCACGTCGGGGCGCAGGCGCCGCGCGGCCTGCACCGCCTCGTGCCCGTTCTCCGCCTCTCCGACGACCTCCATGTCGGGCTGCGCGGAGAAGATGGTGACGTAGCCGGTCCGCACCAGCGCCTGGTCGTCGCAGACGAGCACACGGATCGGTGGCGGCGCGTCGCTCAAGGGGTCACTCCTGACGGGGCTGGGACGGAATGGTGGCGCGGACCTCGAACCCGCCCTCGGGCCGGGGGCCGGCCTCCAGTTCACCATCGAGCATCCGCACCCGGGTACGCAGCCCCGTCAGACCCCGTCCGCCCGCCGGGCCCGGTTTCCGCGGCGCCGGAGCGGCGGCGGGACCGTCGGTGGTCACCTCGATCCCGATGTGCGCGTCGCCGTGCCGGAGCAGGACGCGGGTCGGCTTTCCGGCCGCGTACTTCATGGCGTTGGTGAGCGCTTCCTGCACCACCCGGTACGCGGCCAGCTCCACGTCCACGCCCTGGGGCCGCCGCTGCCCCTGCTCGCTGAACTCGACCGGCTGACCCGATCTGCGAGCCTGCTCGACCAGGTCCCCCACGCGTCCCAGGGCGGGCGCCCGGTCCGCGGGCGCCGAGTCGCCGGTGGCCTCCAGGACGCCGAGCAGGTACCGCAGCTCCGTCAGCGCGCGGCGGCCGGTGTCGCTGACGGCGGTCAGCGAGTCGCCGGCGCGTTCCGGCGCGGACGTGAGCAGGAACTGCGCCGCGTCGGCCTGGACCACCATGGCGGTCACGTGGTGGGTGACCACGTCGTGCAGCTCGCGGGCGATCCGTGCCCGCTCGGTGGCCGTGGCCACCTCGGCGGCCAGCCGCCGCCGCGTCGCCTCCTCCGTACGCCGCGTACGCACCGTACTGCCCACCAGCCAGGCCACGGCCAGCACCAGACCGAACGCGAGATAGTCCGGTACGTGCTGTGGTGACCCGAGGCGGTTCAGGACGACGGCCAGCACGGTGTAGCCCGAGGACGCCACGACGGCCGTGCCGCGGCGGAAGCGGACCTGGTGGGCCCCGGCGGAGTACAGGGCCAGATACAGCCCCACGCTCGCGAACGTCGTCGCGAAGCCCAGCGCCTGGTGCACGGCGAACGCGGCCGCGACGGCCGCGAGACAGGCCGCGGGCCACCTGCGGCGGACGGTGAGGGGCAGGGCCTGGGCCAGGATCAGTACGACGCTCAGCGCGTCCCCCGGCCGCCGGGGCAGATCGCCGATCTGCGCCCCGATCTGGGACAGGGTCGGCGCGAAGGCCAGCAGGGCGAGTACCAGGGCGAGGACGCCGTCCTTGTGGACGGCGTCGCGCTCCTGCCACCGGGCGAGAGGCGCCCGGAGCCGTGGGAGGCTCCGGGGCGCCCGACGGGACATCACGTGCGTATCCTCCAGTCGGCCTGTCTCAGTGGTCCGCGTGCCGACGGGGCTTGAGGCCGCCGCCGCGGTGGGCGCGGACCAGCATGGAGACGGCGAGGGCCACGCTGATCAGGACGGGCACGATCGACGCCTCGAGGCCGAAGTCGCCGCCGGTCCAGAACGCGGAGCCGTGCATCTCGACGGTGAACAGGCCGTCGGGAGTGTGTCCGGAGACCGGGATGCCCAGCAGCTGCTCGGCCGCGTTCCAGGCGAAGTGCAGGCCCACGACGAACCAGATGTTACGCCGCCACACGAACGCAGCGCCCAGCAGGACGCCGGCCTCCAGCGCGATCGCCAGACCGCTCCACGCGTTCGCCCCCGGGGCGCCCAGGTGGGCGACACCGAAGAACAACGACGTGATCACCAGGGCTGCCCGGCTCCCCCACAGCTGCTCCAGGGCCTGCAGCGCCAGACCGCGGAACATCAGCTCCTCGGTGACCGCGGCGCCGATCTGCACCATCACGGTGGTCCACACGACCGACAGGAAGCCGTTGTCCGCCCAGGAGAACGAGTAACCCCCGAACAGCGTGAGCAGCAGGGCGGACACGAGGACGAAGCCCAGCCCGATGCCACCGCCCAGCAGCACCTCCCGGCCGGCCCCGCCCCGCGCGAGTTCCGGCGTCGTACGCCGCGCGACACGACGTACGACGAGCCAGTACACGGCCACCGCGGCAGCCGCGCCCAGCACCGGCACCGGCCCGGGTCCGGTCGCCGTCAGACCCGAGAGCAGGCCGACGCCGGCCATCCCCGTCAGCATCCAGCCGAGCGGGGAACGCACGATCCGGCCGAAACGGCCGCCGCTGTCCTCGTCCGGTCCGGAGCCGGTGTCGTGCTGTCCGGCGGGCGTCGTACTCATGGCGGTCTCCCCGATAGGCGGTCGGTCGCACCTGCGGCGACCTGACAACCACGCTAGGAATTCGCCGCCGTCCGCGAATCACCCGCCGATGGACAACCCCTGTAGCTCTCACGGGGGATGCGCCACCGCGCAACGCGTTCGTGGTTTGTTCCCGCCCGCCTCGGACGTGCCCGCTCGGCCCGGGCCGCCATCGCCGGGACCGCCGGTCAGAGGCGCTGGCTGGTCAACGCGTGCCGGGACATGCTGTCGCAGATCGAGACGGCGAAGCTCAGACGGCGCGTCCAGCACTACGGCCACCGCTACGACTACGGACGCAGCGTGACAGCTGCCCCCCCGGACGACAACGACTGCTCCGCCACTGCCGGAATGGGCGCGCCAACAGGCCGCCCGTCTGACCCGGGAGCCGGAGCCAGGATCCCCCGCGGCCGACGCGTATCGGTGGCGTTCCGCACCGTACTGGAGCGGCAGGCATGACGTCTCGGTCCGGATGCTGCGTCATTACGACGCGACCGGACTGCTGCGCCCGGCTCACGTCGACCCGGCCAGCGGCTATCGCCACTACACCGATGGTGAACATGATCTCCCAAGTGGATCGCCTGACACGGTGTGAGGGTCAAGAAGCTAACTCGGCGGACAGCGGAACGCGGCTTGGCCGCGTCCCGCGCCCGGCCGCCGACCTGGTGATTCACCCCGGAATTGACTAGGTTGCCCTCACCTCGTCCGAATCTCACAGGGGAAAGTGGCAGCCGTGCGGCAACAGCACAAGATCTTCCGGGCGATCGAGATCGGCGACGGCCGCGACGGGCGCTGGGCCTCCTACGCCCGGCCCCTGTGGCAGGAGATGGAGGGCCTGCTGACCGACGAGGGCCGCACCGGGCGGGGCGCGGACCGTGTCCGCACGCTGTTCCGTACGCACATGCCGGAACTGGTCCCGGCGCTTGACCGACTGGCCGGCCAACTCGACCGGCCCGGGGCGGAAGCCTTCCTCACCCACGCGGCACTGCGGCCGTTCTCCCGGTCCTGCACCCAGATCGGCCGGCCCGGCAGCCTGCTGCGCAACTACGACCTGCCGCCCGAGCAGTGCGAGGGCGCCATCGTCTCCTCCTGCTTCCTGCGCCCGGTGATCGGGATGCAGGACATGCTGTGGGGCCTGCTGGACGGGATGAACGACGCCGGGCTCGCGGTCTCCCTCACCTGGGGCGGACGCTCCGCCTACGGCCCCGGCTTCTCCATCCTCATCGTCGCGCGCTACCTCCTGGAGACCTGCGACACCGTCGACGAGGCCGTCGACCGGCTACGGTCCCTGCCCGTCGCCGTCCCCCAGAACCTCACCCTGGTCGACCCCGCGAAAGCGGTGACGGTGTACGTGGGACCGGACATACCCCCGACGACCGCGCCCGACGCCTGCGCCGCCAATCACCAGCACCTCCCGGTGACCGACGAGCAGGAGCAGGCCATGCAGACACAGGAGCGGCTGCACGCCATCCGCGCCGCGGGCACGGACGTGGCGGCGATGCTGAGGCCGCCGCTGTATCGAACGGTCGACGAACAGGGCTCGAGAACCCTGTACACGGCCCACTACCGGCCCACCGAGGGACGTGTGACGTACTACTGGCCCGGCGAGTCCTGGCAGCAGTCCTTCGGCGACTTCACCCCCGGATCCCGCACCGTGGCCTGGGACCGGGCCGCTCCGGCATGAGAAACACCGCACTCAGCGCAACACCAGCAGATCCATCCAACTGACCGCCGACTCCCCGGGGTTCGCCGCCGCAGCCGCACGAATACGGGCCAGCCCCCGCGCATACGCCTCGTCCGTCAGCGCCCGCAGCTTGGTGTCCCTCTCACGACGCAGACCGTCGGCGTACGAGGCGAGCGTGGGCGCCGACTCCTGCGGCAGCGACCGCAGGGCGACCCGCCGGAAACCCGCCGCACCGAACGCCTCCTCCACCCGCTCGACGCTGGGGTAATCGGACACGCTCTCCGCGGTCTCGGGAAAGAACCGCACCCGCAGATCACGCTCCCCGCGCCCGGGAAAAGTGTTCCGGATCAGCACCGGCGCCACCGGAATCAACGCCCGCATGGCGGCCGAAGGCTCGACGGCGAGCACCCTGACCCCGAACCACTCACGAAAGGCCGCGGCGAACCCCCCGGTCCCCGCACCGACGTCCAGCACGGTCATCCCCCGGGCAAGCCCCGCCTCCTCACCGACCGCCAGGCCCGCAGCCCCTCGCGGGGAATCTCCCGCGCCTCGCGGTAGGCGGCGGACTTCGCGTCGTATCCGGTTCGTGACATCACTGAACTCCTCGAGCAATGGGTCTGCCGGCGGGCGGGCGCGGCGAGCCGTTCGACAACGGCGTCCGGGTCGCGGCCGGGATCGCGACCCGAGCCGGATCCGTGGGGCACCCCTTTGGCACGGTCCTCGACGACCATGTGGAACAGCCACCCGTGGGGGCGGGGGGCAGGGCACTGTCCCCCGGCTCTGAGGGCAGCCCGGGGCTCGCTGGGCCCTGGACGTCCGCGACCGGAATGGGGGAGCTGACGCCGCCGGCCCAAATGGTCCTGTCGGTAACCACTTTCACGCCGCTGTTCCCGCCAGAGTGTTCGCCAGGTGGTCGCAGAGCTGGGGTAGCCAGTCGGGCCGGGCGTTGCCGAGGAGGTGGTCGCCGTGCGGGACGGACAGATAGCTGCCGTGCGGGGCCAGTCGGGCCAGGGGTTCGCCGTTCGTCACGCCGGGGATGACGTCCTGGGCTCCGTCCACGACCAGCAGCGGGGCCGCGATGCGCGGGGCCAGGGCCGTCAGGTCCACGTGGCGTGCGAACCGGTGGGCGGCGTCGGGGCCGCCCGTGCGCCCGGCCATGATCTCCCGTACCGGCGGGGGCAGTTCCTCCCAGTCGAGGCGGAAGGGACCGCTGATGGTGGCGACGGCCGCCACGCGCCGCTCCAGTGCCGCGGTGCGGGCCGCGAAGTAGCCGCCCAGGCTGAGGCCGACGAGTCCGATGCGAGCGACGCCGAGGGCGTCGATGACCCAGCCCACGACCTTCTCGTAGTCCGGTACGAGGGTCGTGGTGGCCGCGAGTGCACCCTGGCCGGGGCCGTCCATCGCGAACACCGCGAGCCCTCTGGCCAGCAGCGCGGCGGCCAGGTCGAGGAACTCCTCCTTGGCCGAGTCCAGACCGGGGACGACCACCACCGTCCCTGGCGCGTCGGAGGGGCCGCGCAGCCAGCCGGTGAATCCGTCGCCGCTCACCCGCCGCGCGCCGGGCTCCAGCAGCGCCAGCGCCCGGCCCAGGGCGCGGTCCGCCGCTGCGGCGGCACGGGGTGCGTCCGCGTACGGTGCCAGCGTGGCCAGGTGGAACCAACGGGCCGCCGTCAGCAGGTGCTCGCGCGCCGAGAGAGGTGACCCCGCGTTCTCCGCGCGCCTGAGGTGGTCGTTCCCGGTGCGCAGGAAGGACGGTCCCCAGTCGGCGATGGAGGTGAGGCCGTCGGTGACGCGCCGGTACTCGTGCGGGTCCACGCCCGCGCCGGTGGCGCGGGTCCACTGGGCGGCGGTGAAGTCGGTGGCGCTCATCGTGCTCCTTCGGTCAGCAGGACGGCCTTGCCGCGTATCCGGCGTTCCCGGAGGTCGACCAGGGTGTCGGCGGTGTGTGTCCAGTCGCTGACGCGGCCGACCTCCGGGTGCAGCCGGCCCTGTTCCACGAGGCGCACCAGCGCGGCGAGATCGGGGGCGTACGGGGCGCCGGCGTAGTGGAAGTGCTGGATCGTCACGCGCTCGGGCCCGCCGAGGAGCTGGAAGAAGTCGAGGGTCACGGGCGTACGGCTCGCCTGGCCGAACCAGACGAGCAGGCCGCCCGGGCGCGCCTTCGACAGGGCACGCGGCAGGTCCGGCCCGCCCGTGGACTCCAGCACGACGTCGAACGGCCCCTGAGCCGCCCCGACCTCGTGCACCACCCGCGCGCCCAGCGCCGCGAGCCGTTCGCCACGTACGGGCGTGGCCGTCACCGCGGTCACCTCGGCCCCGGCCCCGACGGCGAGTTCGGTGACGTAGTGGCCGACGCCGCCCGAGGCGCCGGTCAGCAGCACCCGTCGGCCGGTCAGGGAGCCTGCCGTACGCAGCAGCCGCAGGGCGGTGATCCCGGCGAGGGGGAGAGCGGCTGCCCGTACGGTGTCGACGCTCTCGGGGAGCGCCGCGAGCGCGTGCGTGGGAACGGTGGCGTACTCGGCCCAGCCGCCCTGCGCCGGGTGTCCGACCACGCGGGTGCCGATGCCGGGGCCGGAGCCGTCGGCTGCCGCCTGTACGACGAGCCCCGCGATGTCCTTGCCGGGCTGTGCCCCCGGCCGGGGGTCTTCGAGGAGGAACGTCTCACCCCGGTTCGGGGCGAACGCCTCGACTTTGATCAGTGCCTCACCGGGCTCGGGCAGGGGCTGGGGGACCTCGGCGAAGGCGACCGGGCGGGCCGCCTCCCCCGTGGGGATCAGTCTTCGCATGGAGAGGATGCAACGCCCGCGGCCACCCGGTGATCCAACAACGGACGGGCGAGGCCGACAACTTTCGGTTGTCACCTATGGTGGGAGCCATGGATCTCGACGTGGCACAGGTACGGGCCTTTGTGCGCACCGCCGAGGAACTGCACTTCGGCAGGGCGGCAGCCTCGCTCGCCGTCTCCCAGCAGGCGCTGTCCAAGAGGATCGCGCGGCTGGAATACCTGCTCGGCACCGAACTGTTCCGGCGCGGCGGCAACGGCGTACGGCTCACGGAGGCCGGCCGGCGTTTCCTCCCGCCGGCCCGGCAGACCGTGGCCGCCGCCGATGCCGCGGTCGCGGCGGCGGTCGGCCGGGAGCGTCCGTTGCGCGTGGACGTCTGGGGGCATCTCTACGCGCCGATGCGGACACTGGCCCAGGTGGCCGGTCGGGCCGGGGAGCTGGCGTTGGGGCACGGGCGCGATCTGCCGGCCGTGACGACGGCGCTGCTGCACGGCGACATCGACGCGGCCTTCGGCCGGGTCCACCCGCCGCTGCGCGCCGGGCTCGAGCATCGCCTCATCCGCCTCGAGCCGGTCGACGCCGTGCTGAGCACAGGCCATCCGCTGGCCGGCGAACCGTCGTTGCGGCCGGACCAGTTGCGCGACAGCGTGCTCTGGACGCCCGGTGCACTGGACCGGCTCGACTTCCTCCACCGGTTCGCCGACCGGTTCGGCATCCGGAACACGGCCGCGAGCGTCAACCTGGGGCTCGCCCACTTCCTCGCCGACGTGGCGAGGGAGCCGCGGCGCTTCTCGCTGCTGCCCGCCGATGTGCCGCTGCCGGAAGTCCCCGGACTGTGCTCCGTCCCGCTGGTCGACCCCACGCCGCTGTACGCCTGGTCACTGCTGTGGCGCCCCGGCAGCGAACACCCGGGCCTCGACCGCCTGACCGCCGCCTGCGCCGAGGAGGCGGGGCGAAGCCGTTGGCTGGAGTACGACCCGACCCGCGACTGGCTGCCGGAACCTCCCGGGTCCCGGTTCGGGACGGTCGCGCCGGCGTAAACCTGGGCAGGTCGGGGCGGTATTCGCTCAGAACAGTTCCAGGTCCCCGCCGCTCGTGTCCGCGACCACCGGGCGGAACCGGGTGGGGAGGGTCTCCAGACGGCTGGGCCCGGCCGCGGCGGCCACGGTGGGGGCCGTCTCGGCGAGCCAGGTGCGAAAGCGGTCGGCTGCCTCGCGGTACGCGACTTGGGCCAGGACTCGGTGCTCACCGGCGGGGCAGAAGTCGACGGAGACCGTCAGGAGGCAGGAGCGGGGCGTGTTCTGATTGCCCGTCCAGGACACCCGCAGGACGCCGCAGGGTTCGCGTCCGCCGGCAGTGGGGTGGGTCGGGCGCAGGGGGCGGCAGGCTGTGTGGGCGGTCCAGGCGGCGAGGTGGGGCAGGGGGAGGGTGGTGCGGGCGCGGCAGCCGGTGCAGCGGTGCCAGTGGTGGAGCCAGGCGTCGGCGGCGGATTCAAAGAGGCGTGTGTAGCGGTTCGCCACGCGGATGTCGTTGTCGTAGAGGTGGTCGGGGCGTTCCTGGGTGTTGCAGGACTGGCAGACGGGGGCGCGGACGTAGCCGTGTTCGTGGCAGTGGTCGAGCACGGTGGCGGGCGCGGTGCGGCAGACGGCGCATGCCCAGCCGGCCACCTTGCGGGCGGTGCCGGGCTTTCGGCTGAGCGCCGAGTACAGCTGCCCCTCGAGTTCCTTGTTGTACGGGCGCACCGGGCCGGCGGGGTCCGCCCGGCGGTCGGCGGCCCGGGTCTGCTCGGTGACGGCGGCGCTCGTCCGGCGGGTCCGTACGGCCTCCGCGTGCTCGGCCGCGTCCAGCAGCCTGACCACGGCGCGCGGCAGCCACCACGTGTGCCGCGTCCCGTCGCGGGTCTGGTCCACGAGCAGTTGGCGCCAGTCGATGCCCGCCAGGTGGTGTGCGTCCCGTACCGCCTCCGGACCGCCCGGTTCCTCCGCGATGCGCCGGCGCCAGCGCAGCGGCGTCCCCTCCTCGCGCTCCGGCCCCGGCGCGGCGTGAAACGGCCCGACGCGGACCAGGTCCCGCCGGTCCACCGCCACCGCGTTCAGGACCGCGGCAGCCCGGCGCACCTCGGCCTCGGGAACGCTCCCCCGCGCTGTCGTCACCACACGGCTGCCGAGCAGGACGTACCCCGTCCCGGCACATGCCGGTGAGCGGGTCAATGCTCCGGAAGCCGTCGGCACATCGCTGCCGGTCGTCAACTCGACCCACAGGGCGTCCGCGGCAGCCAAGGTGATCAGGCCGTCCGTACGACCGGACTCCGCGCGCTCCGACATGCCGACAGGTTAACGGCCCCTGCGGGCGGTTGCCGCCGTCGGGACCGGTCGATAAGTCGATCAGTCGCCGGCCCGCGCCGGCAGTGTGAGACGGAAGGTGGTGCGGCCGGGGCTGCTGGTGACCGTGGCGGTCCCGTCGTGGGCGGTGATCACGGCGTGGACGGTGGCGAGGCCGAGGCCCGTGCTTCCGGTGCTGCGGGAGCGGGCGTGGTCGGCGCGGACGAAGCGGCCGAAGACCTCGGGCCCGAGTTCCTCGGGGATGCCGGGTCCGTTGTCGGTCACGTCGACGTGGACGGTGCCCTGTTCCTCGGTGAGGGCGACGGTCACGTCGGTGCCCGGCGGGGTGTGGGTGCGGGCGTTGGCGAGGAGGTTGCCGATCGCCTGCTGGAGGCGGTGGGCGTCGCCGGTGACGGTGATCGCTTCTTCGGGGAGGTCGAGGAGCCAGTGGTGGCCGGGGCCGGCGGCGCGGGCGTCGTCCGTCGCGTTCAGGATCAGCAGGGTCAGGTCGACCGGTTCGTGTTCGAGGGGGCGTCCGGCGTCGAGGCGCGCGAGGAGGAGCAGGTCGTCGACGAGGCGGGTCATGCGCAGGGACTCGCAGGCGATGCGGTCCAGGGCGTGACCGACCTCGGCGGGTACGGGGCCGCGGTGGCGCAGGGCGAGCTCGGTGTGGCCGCGGATGTTGGCGAGGGGGGTGCGCAGTTCGTGGCCGGCGTCGGCGGCGAAGTGCCGCAGGCGTTCCTCGCCGGCGTGGCGGCGGGTGAGGGCGTCCCAGGCCCGTGCCTGACTCCGTTGCACGAACGGGCGACATATGAACTGCTCGCCGAAGTGACAAGCCGCCGAACGCCCCCTGAACACCGGGCTCGACCGGGAACCGAACGCCCGGCCTCGGATGTGTCCCGCACTGCACGGCAAAGAAGCCGTCGGCCGGGCCGTTGGACGCGAGGGGGACGAGGAATGAAGCGGCTACAGAGGGTCGGTGTGGCAGCGGCCGCCGGGGTCACGGCGCTGCTGCTCACGGGGTGCAGTCAGCCCACGGACTCCACCGAGATCGTCACGTTCACCGACAAACACGGCCGCGTCTGCACCGCCGCGGTGGTCGTGGACCGGGAGCAGAACGAGGGCAACGACTACGAGGTGTCCTCTCTCGACTGCGAGTACCCGCCGGAAGGCCGCACACCGGGCCCCACCGGCTACACGCCCATGCCGGAACGCACCGCCGACTGACCGCCACCGGCCGCCGGATGTCCCGGCGGCCGGTGCGGCTCACTGCCGCCGCCGGCGGCACGGTCACCGCCGGCGGGAACGTCCGCTCCGGCGTGACGACCCGCCGTGGCGCGACGACCTGCCGTCGTCCTCGCACTCGTCGTCGTCATCGTCGTCACAGTCGTCGTCGTCGGAACACCCGACGAGCGTGACCCCGAGAGCCGCCGCCGACACAGCACCCCCGAACAGCCGGAACAGCCCCCGGCGCGGGAACTCCTCCGTCTCGTCCGAATCCGTCATGACATCCCCCTTGTTGTCGATCACTGGGCCGACCCGCGGGGAGCGGACCGGCCTCGGCCGCGAGTGAGTGTAGGGCCATTCGATCCGCCGCAAAGGGGCTGGATCCGTGAACGGAGCGGCTGTGGTTGTCCCCAGCCGTCCCACATGCCAATCTGACCCGCAAGTAACTTACCGGGCGGTCAGACGGGTGGTGGCGGGCGGTGCAGCGCACAACGCGGTCGTGGTGGGGATGGGGGAACGTCGAGGACGCCGTGGTCGGAGGTGAGCGGGAGGCGTTGACGCGGCGGGTCGCGGCGCTGTTGCCCGACGCGGACCTCAGCGTTCATCAGGCGCCGACGGTCGGGTCATTCGAGGTGGGGGCGAGTCGGGTCGAGGCGCCGCGGGCGCTCGCGTCGGTCGTCTCCGCGGATGTACGGGACCGGCTGGCGCACAGTCACGGGCAGGCGTTCCGGGACGTGGCCCGGGCGTTGCTCGGGCGGTTGCCGCATGTGCCTGATCTCGTTGCCCGGCCGTCCACCGAGGCCGAGGTGGTCCAGGTGCTGGACTGGTGCGGGGACACGGGGATCGCCGTGGTGCCCTTCGGGGGCGGGACCTCCGTGGTGGGTGGGGTCGAGCCGCGGGTCGGGGACGCGTACGCGGGGGCCGTGAGTCTGGATCTGACGGGGCTGGACCGGGTGCTGGAGGTCGACCGGGAGAGCCGGGCGGCGCTGGTGCAGGCGGGGGTGCTCGGGCCGGCGCTGGCGGATCAGCTGCGGCCGTACGGGTACACGTTGCGGTTCTTCCCGCAGTCCTTCGAGTTCTCCAGCCTCGGCGGCTGGCTGGCCACCCGCGCCGGGGGGCATTTCGCCACCGTACTCACGCACATCGACGACCTCACCGAGTCGCTGCGCGTCGTCACCCCCGCCGGTGTCGTGGAGTCGCGCCGGCTGCCCGCCTCCGGGGCGGGGCCGTCGCCCGACCGGATGTTCCTCGGCTCCGAGGGCACCCTCGGCGTGATCACCCAGGCGTGGGTGCGCCTCCAGGACCGGCCGCGGTGGCGGGCGGGGGCGTCGGTGGGGTTCGCGGATCACGCGGACGGGGTCCGGGCGGTGCGGGCGCTGGCGCAGTCCGGGCTGCATCCCGCCAACTGCCGGCTGCTGGATCCCGTGGAGGCGTTCATCAACGCGAACTCCCCTACGGCGGTGCTGATCCTGGGCTTCGAGTCGGCCGATCATCCGGTCACGGCCTGGCTGGAACGCGCCCTGGAGCTGTGCCGCGACCACGGCGGCACCCTGGCCGAGCCCGCGCGCTACACCGACACCGCCGAGGAGTCCGCGCCGGGCGCGGGCGCCGCCGACACCTGGCGGTCGTCGTTCCTGCGGATGCCGTACCAGCGTGACGCGCTCGCCGCCCAGAGCATGATCGTGGAGACCTTCGAGACCGCGTGCACCTGGGACCGGTTCGACGCCCTCTACGCGGCCGTCCAGGACGCCGCGCAGGAGACCCTCCGCAAGGTCGGCGCGAGCGGGGTGGTGACCTGCCGTTTCACCCACGTCTACCCCGACGGCCCGGCCCCGTACTTCGGGATCTACGCCGCCGGTACCTGGGGCCGTACGGTCGAGCAGTGGGACGAGGTCAAGGCGGCCGTCTCCGAGGCACTGCTCGCCTCCGGCGGCACCATCACCCACCACCACGCGGTGGGCCGCGACCACCGCCCGTGGTACGACCGCCAGCGCCCCGATCTGTTCGCGGCGGCCCTGCGGGCGGGCAAGCAGACCCTCGACCCGAACGGCGTCCTGAACCCGGGTGTCGTGATCGATCCGCTGATCCATTCCATGAGGCCGGACGGGAAATGAGTCGCCGCGGTGGGCGGCAGGCCGTAGCGTCGCGCGCATGAAGCTGCTCTCCGTCAATGTCGGCAGGCCTCAGCCCAACCCGTGGAAGCACCTCAGCGCGACAGGAATCGACAAGCGGCCCGTCGCCGGACCGGTCGCCGTGATCGCTCCTGGCCCCAAGGGCACCGGTGAGGTCGGTCTCGCGGGTGACCGGGTCTACGACGTGAAGCATCACGGCGGTCCCGACCAGGCCGTCTACGCCTACGCCCGCGAGGATCTCGACGGGTGGGAGGCCGAACTGGGCAGGCCGCTCGCCAACGGTGTCTTCGGGGAGAACCTGACGACCCTCGGCCTCGACGTCAACGGCGCCCTGATCGGCGAGCGCTGGCGCATCGGCCCGGACGTGGTCCTGGAGGTGTCGTGCCCGCGGATCCCGTGCGTGACGTTCCAGGGATGGCTGGAGCGCGAGGGCTGGATCAAGCGCTTCACCCGGGCCGCGGCGCCCGGCGCCTATCTGCGCGTGATCGAGCCGGGAGACATCCGGGCCTCCGACCCCGTCGAGATCGTGCACCGACCCGACCACGACGTGACCGTCGCACTCGCCTTCCGCGCGATGACGCTCGAACCGAACCTGCTGCCACGGCTGCTGGTCGCCGACGCGCTGCCGCAGGACGCGAGGGAACTGGCCCGCCGGCGCGCGACCACGAACGATCGGTGAGCCACATGCAACCGTCCTCCCCGGCAGAGATCCGCTGATCACCGCCTTCCCGGCTCCGGGTCCCGGGTGGACGGCTACTGCTGATCCCGCCGTCACACCACCGTCACCGGATGTGCCACGACCGCGTCGAAGAGATAGCCCTGCGTGTTGTGGACGCTCCGGTCCGGCTGGGTTTCGCCGGTGGTGTCCGTGGCCCGGGCGCGGAGCGTCGTGGGGCCGGGGGTGGTCGGGGTCCAGGTGTGCGACCAGCGGGTCCAGCGGGCGGGGTGGGGGGTGTCGTGGAGGTGGGCGTGGTGCCAGGTGGTGCCGTTGTCGGTGCTGATCTCCACCGAGCGGATGCCGCCTGTGCCGGACCAGGAGCGGCCCGTCAGGTGGTGCGGCTCGTTCGCGGGGAGGGTCGCGTTCCAGGGGAGTTCGAAGGCTGATTTCAGGGACTGGTGCGTGAGCGGGGCGCTGCCCCCGGGCGGGTACGAGGGGCCGAAGAGGCGGTAGACGTCCGTGTTCCAGGGGCTGTAGAGCGGGTGCGCGGACACCTCGATGTCGCCGGCCCACTTGATGCTCGCGATGCCCACCCACGACGGGACCAGGACGCGGACGGGGTGGCCGTGGTCGGGCGGCAGGGGGGCGCCGTTCATCTCGTACGCGAGGAGCACGTCGTCCAGCGCCTTGGCGACCGGCATGGGGCGGCGGACCCGGCCGACGCTCACCCCGCCGCTGACGTACTCGGCGTCCAGGCCCCGCGGCATCACGTCCACCGCCTCGCGGGTGAGCCCGGCGCGCCGCAGCACCGCACTCAGCGGCACACCGCGCCAGCTCGCCTGCCCGATGGCGCCCAGGGTCCAAGGGGTGCCGGACACCGGCTCGCCCTGCTGGCTCGCGTAGAGGTCGCGGGCGTTTCCGGCGCACTCCACGTACGCGGAACGGGTCACCGCGGGGAGGGACTTGAGGTCGTCCAGGCCCAGGACCGTGTCGCCGCCGCGCAGTCCGCTCCCCCACAGGCGCAGGCTCCAGCTGTCCGCGTCGAGCACCGGCGTGGTGGTGTGGTTGCGGACGAAGAAGCGGTCGACGGGGGTGTGGTAGCCGGTGCCGCGCAGCGCGGGCCAGTTGGTCTCGGCGTTGGTGCCGCGGACGGTGAAGAACTCCTCCGGCAGCGGCTTGACGATGCCCGGCACGCCGGCCGCCTCCGCGCTCCCGGCGGAGAGGCCGGCCGTCGCCCCGGCGGCCGCCAGCAGCCGCAGCATGACACGCCGTGACACCCCGGCGGCGTACGCGTCGCCGGCGAGCCACTGGCGCAGCCGGTGCCGGTCGTAGGAGTGCTCGTCGGGGTTCGGGTTGCTCATACGTCCATCCTTCCCCGCCCGCCCCGGCCCCGCCATCGCACGTGTGTTGACTTCGGCGCGCGCCCGTCGATTGCGGCGTGGTCGAAGTGCGGTTGTGCGCCGGAATGTCCGGCCTAGCCTCGCGCGTATGACATGGACTCGGGTAAGGCTGCTGGTGGTGGGCGTGGTCCTGGTGCTGCTCGGGCTGCCCTCGGGCCCCGCGGCCGCGACCGGCGGGGCGGACGGGGCGGGGGCGCCGGGGCGGATCTCGTACGACGTGGGGCTGCGCGCCGACGCCACGGGGACGCGGTGGAGCGGGCGGGAGCGGATCACGTTCACCAACACCGGGCGGGAGCCGCTGCGTGAGGTGTACCTACGGCTGTGGGGCAACGCCGTCGACGGCTGCGCCGCGCCGCCGGTGACCGTCTCGGGGCTGCGGGGCGGCACGGACGCCGGTTTGAGCGTCGGCTGTACGGCGCTGCGCGTGCGGCTGGCGCGGCCCCTCGCGCCCGGGGACGGGACGTCGGTGGCGTTCCGGCTGACGCTGACCGTCCCGGACCGCGATCACCGCTTCGGGCGGCAGGGGCCGTACCGGCTGCTGGGCAACGCGCTGCCCGTCCTCGCGGTGCGGGACGCCGCCGGCTGGCATCTGGACCCCGACGTGGGCTTCGGGGAGAGCTACTACACCCTGGCCGCCGACTTCCGGGTGCGCCTGGACCACCCCGCCGGCCTGGTCGTCCCCGCCACCGGCCGGACGGTGACCGGGGCGGCGGCCCCGGGGCGGGCGGTCACCGTCAGCCGCGCGGATAAGGTGCGGGACTTCGCGTGGGCGGCCGGTCCGTTCCGTACCGCCTCCGAGGTCAGCCCGGACGGGGTGCTGGTGCGCGCGTTCTGGACCGCGGACACCGCGCCGGCGAACGTGGCGCAGGTCCGGGCGGACGCCGCCGCCTCCGTCGACGACTTCGGGCGGCGCTTCGGCCGCTATCCGTACGGTGAGCTGGACCTGGTGATGAGTCCGGCCTTCGGCTTCGGGTCGATGGAGTACCCGGGGCTGGTGCTGCTGTGGACCACGGACGACGGCGCGGCGACCGTCCACGAGGTGGCGCACCAGTGGTGGTACGGCATCGTCGGCAACGACGAGTTCGGCGCGCCCTGGCTGGACGAGTCCTTCGCCTCGTACGCGTCCCTGCTGTTCGCCGGCGACGACGGCGCCGGCTGCTGGGCCGACCTCTGGTGGCCGGATCGCCAGGGCCTGGAGATCACCCGGTCCATGGGCTGGCTGGCCGAGCCGGCGGATCACAGCGGCTGGACCTTTCCCCTCTACACGGCCGGCCCCTGCGCGCTGCAGGACCTGGAGCGCGAGCTGGGCTCCCCCGCCATGGCGGCCCTGATGCGCGACTACGCCCGCGACCACTGGTACGGGATCTCCACGACCGCCGGCTTCAAGGCGGCCGCGGAACGGGCCGCGGGGCACGACCTCACCCGGTTCTGGGCGGATCACCGGATCCGCTGAAGCCCCGCTTGAGCTCAACCATGGTTCAGGTTCTACGCTGGTCGGCGGCCCTCGCACCGCGTCGGGCCGTCGAGCCCCGGACCGGAGCCAGCACATGGACATGCGCACCACCGCAATGTATTCGCTGCACAGCACCATCAACGCGCAGCGCGAGCGCCGCCCCTTCAACCGGGCGGCGCTCGGCCGTATCCTCGCGTTCGCCCGGCCGCACCGGCGGCTGCTGGTGTGGTTCGTGCTGCTCAGCGTCGTGGTCGCGGCGCTGGCGGTGGCGACGCCGCTGCTGGCCGGGAGTGTCGTGGACGCGATCACCGAGGGGTCCGACGACGGGGTGGTCGTCGGACTAGCCGTACTGATAGCCGGGATCGCCGTCGCCGAGGCGGGACTGGGCCTGCTCACCCGGTGGATGTCCGCCCGGATCGGCGAGGGGCTGATCCTCGATCTGCGGACCGCCGTCTACCGGCACGTACAGCGGATGCCGGTCGCCTTCTTCACCCGGACCCGCACGGGCGCGCTGGTCAGCCGGCTCAACAACGACGTGCTCGGCGCGCAGCGGGCGTTCTCCAACACCCTGTCGGGCGTGGTCGGCAATCTGGTCACGCTGCTGCTCACCCTCGCGGTGATGCTGCGGCTGTCGTGGCAGATCACGCTGCTCGCCCTGGTGCTGCTGCCGGTGTTCGTGATCCCGGCGCGGCGGATGGGGACGCGGCTGGCGCGGCTGCAGCGCGAGGCCGCCGACCACAACGCGGCCATGGGCACGCGGATGACGGAGCGGTTCTCCGCTCCCGGCGCCACGCTCGTCAAGCTGTACGGGCGGCCCGAGCACGAGGCCGACGAGTTCGCCGAGCGGGCGCGCCGGGTGCGCGACATCGGGGTGCGTACGGCCATGACGCAGACGGTGTTCGTCACCGCCCTCACCCTCGTCTCGGCGCTCGCCCTGGCCCTGGTGTACGGGCTCGGCGGCCACTTCGCCCTCACCGGCAGCCTGGACACCGGCGCCGTGGTCTCCCTGTCGCTGCTGATCACCCGGCTGTACGCGCCGCTGACGTCCCTGGCGGGCGCGCGGGTGGAGGTGATGAGCGCGCTGGTCAGTTTCGAGCGGGTCTTCGAGGTGCTGGACCTGCAGCCGCTGATCCAGGACAAGCCCGACGCGCGGGACGTGCCCGAGGGGCCGGCGTCGGTGGAGTTCGACGGCGTGACGTTCGCCTACCCGGCCGCCGACAAGGTGTCCCTGGCGTCGCTGGAGGAGGTCGCCGTGCTGGACTCGCGCGGCGGCGATACCGTACTGCACGACATCTCCTTCCGCGCCGAGCCCGGGCAGCTCGTCGCCCTGGTCGGCTCGTCCGGCGCCGGCAAGTCGACCGTCGCGCAGCTGCTGCCGCGGCTGTACGACACGGACGCCGGGGCGGTACGGGTGGCGGGGGTGGACGTCCGTGATCTGACGGCGGCGTCGCTGCGCGCCACGGTGGGCCTGGTGACGCAGGACGGGCACCTCTTCCACGACACCGTGCGCGCCAACCTGCGGCTCGCGGCGCCGGACGCGGCGGACGACGACCTGTGGGACGCGCTGCGCCGGGCCCGGCTGGACGGCCTGGTCGCCGCCCTGCCGGACGGCCTGGACACCGTGGTCGGCGAACGCGGCTACCGGCTCTCCGGCGGTGAACGCCAGCGGCTGACCATCGCCCGTCTGCTCCTCGCCCAGCCCCGCGTCGTCATCCTCGACGAGGCCACCGCCCATCTGGACTCGACGTCGGAGGCGGCCGTGCAGGAGGCGCTCACGGAGGCGCTGGCCGGCCGGACGGCGGTGGTCATCGCGCACCGGCTGTCGACCATCCGGCAGGCGGACCAGATCCTGGTGGTCGAGGCGGGCCGCATCGTCGAACGCGGCACGCACCCCGACCTGCTGGCGGCGGGCGGCCGTTACGCGGAGCTCCACCGGACGCAGTTCGGGGTGGAGGACGAACCGGCGCCGGCCTGAGGCGGCAATCGGTCCGGAGGCCGGCGTTCCGCTGTACGCCACTGCGAACCGGAGGCCGTCCGCGTGGTGCGCGCGGTCGTGGACGCCGTGTCCTCGGGCAGTGCCGGGTTCTTCGGCGGGCCGGAGGTGCTGGAGCCGGGGATGGTCTCCGTCTCCCGGTGGCGGCCCGGGCCCGACGCCTTCGGGGAGGCCGCGCCGATCCCCGGTTACGGTGTGGTCGCGCGCAAGCCCTGATCGGGCACCGGGGTGCCCGGTGGGGTGAAGGCCGCCAGGACCGTGGCCGTGATCTGGGCGGCGGCGTGGTCCGAGGTGAGGCGGCCGGCGCGGATTTCCTCGGTGGCGCTGTGCATGATCGTGTGCAGGACGTTGACCAGCCAGGAGATCGGCAGGTCCGTACGGAAGACGCCCTCGGCGCGGCCCCGGGTGACGAGGGTCTCGACCCGGGCCGCGGGACCGGCGTGCAGTTCGCGGATGCGTGCCTCGGTGAGTTCGCGCTGCGCGGCGGCGAGCAGCGCCTGTGCCTGGTCGACCAGGTGCCAGCCGGCCTCGACGTAGCGGGCCAGGGCGAGGCGGGGGTCGCCGGTCAGGTCGACCGACTCCAGGGCCTCGTCGCCCCGGTCGAGGGCGCGGGTCATCGCCGCGTCGACGACCTCCGCGCGGGAGGCGAAGTGCGCGTACAGCGTCACGCGTCCCACGCCCGCGGCGCGGGCGATCTCGCTCAGGCTCGCCTCCGGATTGCGCCCGAGGCAGTCGGCCGCGGCCTGCACGATCGAGTCGATGCTGCGCAGGGCGTCGGCGCGCTTGGCGGTGCTCTTGCTGCTCATACGTCCCATCATAGCCGCTAACCCGAACAGTGGTGTTTGCGTTAGCCCTCTCGGCTCTGTAACTTGAACATGAGTGTTCGAGTTACTTGGAGGGTGAATGCCATGATCGACACGACACGGCGCTGGCAGGCCCTGGCCCTGCTGGGGCTGGCCCAGCTGATGCTGATCCTCGACGTCACCGTCGTCGCGATCGCCCTGCCCCATATGGGCGCCGAACTGGACCTGAGCCGTGCGGCGTTGACCTGGGTGGTCAGCGGGTACGCGCTCACGTTCGGGAGCCTGATGCTGCTCGGCGGCCGGGCGGCCGACCTGTTCGGGCCCAAGCGGGTCGTGCTCGTGGGGCTCACCGTGTTCACCGGCGCGTCGCTGGCCGCCGGGCTCGCGGGCGGGGCGGCGGTGCTGCTCGGCGCCCGGATCGCGCAGGGGGCGGGGGCCGCGATGCTGTCGCCGGCCGCGCTGTCCGTGGTGGTGCGGCTGTTCGACGGCGAGGAGCGCAACCGGGCGCTGGGCATCTGGTCGGCGCTCGGGGGCGGCGGGGCCGCGCTCGGGGTGCTGCTGGGCGGGCTGATCACCGCGGGGCCGGGGTGGGAGTGGGTGTTCTTCGTCAACGTGCCCGTCGGCGCCGTCGTCCTCGTGGCGCTGGTCCGGGTGGTGCCCGCGCTGCCGCCGGCCGGTTCGGGTTCCCTCGACATACCGGGCGCCGCCCTGGTCGCCGCCTCGACCGGCGCCCTCATCTACGCGCTGATCCGGTCGGGCGACGAGGGGTGGCTGGACGGTGTCACGCTCGGCCTCCTCGCCGCCGCGGCAGCCGGGTACGCGGGGTTCGCCGCCTGGCAGCGCCGGGCGTCGGCGCCGCTGATGGATCTGCGGCTGCTCGGGCGGCGGCCGGTGGTCGCGGGCGTCTTCGTGATCGGGGTCGCCACGGCGCTGATGGTCGCGGTGTTCTTCCTCGGCTCCTTCTACCTCCAGAACGTACGGGGGCACGGGGCCCTGGCGACCGGTGCGCTGTTCCTGCCGGTGGCGCTGGTGACGATGGCGTCCGCGACGGCCTCGGGGCGCGTGATCGGGCAGTTGGGGGCGCGGGTGCTGGCCGCGGTCGCGCTGGCGGTGTCGGCCGCCGGGTTCCTGGTGGTGGTGCTGTGGACCGGTACGGCGGCGATGGTCGTCGGGGTGAGCGTGGCCTCGGCGGGGCTGGGCGCGCTGTTCGTGGTCGCCTCGGCCACCGCGCTGGCCGCCGTCGCGCCGCAGGAGGCGGGGGTGACGTCCGGGATCGTCAGCACCTTCCACGAGTTCGGCGCCTCGGCCGGTGCGGCGGCCGTCTCCAGCGCCGCCGCCACGAGCATCGCCGCCGGGGCCGGGGCCCGGGCCGCCGGGTTCGACGACGCGTTCCTCGTCGCCACCGCCGTGGCCGCGGTCGCCGGCGTCGTCGCCCTGGCACTGATCCCGGGGAAGCCCGCACAGGAGGCCGTACCGGCCGCGTAGAACCGCCGTTGTCGTACCCGGGTGCCAGACTGACGACCGGTCTACGGAACGGGGGCCGGGATGGGCCTGACGATGGAGAGCCGGCCGTCGGAGCTGCCGTACATCGAGCGGGTGTGGCGCAGCCGCAGCGACGACGTCGGCACGATGACGTCGGTGGCGACGTCCCACTGGGAGCTGGTGGTCTGGGAGCACCGCGGCCGCACGCACGCCTCCCTGCAGGGCCCGGAGCCGGCCGCGTCCCGGGCCCCCGTCCCCGCGTACGCCGACTTCTTCGGCATCACGTTCGCGCTCGGGACGACGATGCCGCATCTGCCCGTCGGCCGGCTGGTGGGCGGCAACGCGGCGCTCCCCGACGTCACCCGGCGCTCCCTGTGGCTGAAGGGCTCCGCCTGGCACGTCCCGGACTACGACAACGCCGAGGCGTTCGTACGGCGGATGACACGCGAGGGCGTCATCGACCGGGACCCCCTCGTCCCCGCCGTCCTCGACGGCGCCCGCCCGGACGTGGGCGAGCGCACCCTGCAGCGGCGCTTCGCCGCGGCCACGGGGCTCACGCAGGGCGCCGTCCGGCAGATCGAGCGCGCCCGGCGGGCGGCGGTGCTGCTGCGGGAGGGCGCGCCCGCCACCGAGCTCGTGCACCGGCTCGGGTACTTCGACCAGCCGCATCTGGCGCGGTCGCTGAAGCGGTACATCGGGCGTACGGCCACCGAGCTGGGCGCCCGGGACCCGGCCCAGCCGCTGTCGCTTCTGTACAAGACCTGACCCGCGCCGCGCGCCTACCGTGCGTGGCACAGCGGGCGGAATCGGTCCCGCATCAATCGTGGAGGAATCATGCGCAAGGTCGTATCGGGTCTGTTCGTCTCGCTCGACGGGGTCGCCCAGTCGCCCGACCAGTGGCAGTTCGCGTTCGACGAGGAGATGGGCGCGGCGCTGGCGAACACCCTGGAGACCGCCGACACCATCCTGCTCGGCCGGGTGACGTTCACCGAATGGGCCGGCTACTGGCCGACGGTGACCAGCGGCGAGGACGCCGGCTTCGCGAAGTGGATCAACGAATCGCCCAAGTACGTCGTCTCCTCGACGCTGGACAGCGTCGACGACTGGTCGAACTCCACCCTGGTCTGGGGCGACCTGGCCGAAGCGATCGGTGAACTCAAGGCGGGCGAGGGCAAGAACATCACCGTCGCCGGCAGCCCGACGCTGGTGCGCTCGCTGCTGGAGCAGGATCTGCTGGACGAACTGGTGCTGCTGATCCACCCGGTGGTCGCCGGCGAGGGCCGCCGCAAGCTGTTCGCCGACGACGCCTCGCTGAAGAAGCTGGAGCTGGTGAGCGCCGAGCCGACGAGCAGCGGGGTGATCATCGCGACCTATCGCCCGATGGCCTGATCGGCCCCCCGCACACCCTCGGACGTCCGTCGCGGCGCTCCTTGTATCACGCTCACCTCCGTGCCCCGGCCCCAGCAGCCGTGCAACCAGGGATAAATCGTCAGGCCTGACGTATCAGGGGTTAATAACCGGCGGGTTGGCGTTCGATACTTGCCGGTTCTCTATTGACACCGGTCAGCGGCACTGCTCTGATATGCCCAGGTCCGGGGATGAACCAGTGGGTCGCGCACCGCAAGATGGGAGCGCTCCCACGCTCATTGCGTGAATATCCGCATCGCCAAATCCCAGCCCCACAAGGGCTTATTCCGGCGTGCTCATTTCCTCGTGCTCAACTCCCCCCACACCGGGCTCCGCCCATTTTCGCCGTGTTCATGCAATATCAGTGCGCGAGGAGTATCACCATGTACGTCCGCTTCAGCTGTGTCCGGCCGGACCGAGGCGGGGAAATCCGGTGACGCCGACCGAGGAAAGTCTGACGGCGCTGTGGACCCAGGCTCTCGGGGCCGCCCCCGAGAGCGTCGACACGGAGTTCTTCGCGGCGGGCGGGACCTCGCTCGCCCTCGTCCAGCTGCTGGCGGGTGTGGAGGACGCCTGGGGCGTGGAGCTCCCCCTGGACCGGCTCTTCGCCGAGGGGTTCAGCGTACGCGGGGCCGCCGCCGCGCTCGACGAGTCGCTGCTCGGCGGGCTCAGCGCCGAGGAACTCGAGGTGCTGCAGGCCGAGTTGGACGGGATGAGCGAGGACGAGGTGAGCGCCCTCCTCGGTGACGCCGAAGCGCCGTCCGGGCAGCAGGCGTAGGCGTCGATGTCCCTCTTCCTCATGGTGACGCACGGCAGCGACGGTGACGTGCTGCCCTTTGCAGCCGTCGGAGCGGCACTGGTCGCGGCCGGTCATCGCGTCGAGCTGCTGACCCACGCGCCGTACCGGGACGCGGCCGCCGCGGCCGGTCTGGGCTTTCACGCCATCGACGACGAGCCCGCCTTCGAACGCGCCCTCGCCGACTCCCCGGGGCTGCTGGGCTCCGCGGTCGGCGACGAGCGGATGGGCTGGGGCGAGTACTACCGCCGCAACGACATGTTCGGGCAGATCGCGAGGGAGTGCGCGCTGCTGCGGGAGCTGCATCTGCCGGGCAAGACGGTGCTCGTCGGCCGGCACACCTCCGGCGTGTCCGTCCGCTTCGTCGCCGAGCTGCTGCGCTCCCCCGCCGCGTGGCTGGCGCTGGCGCCCACCCAGGTGCTGGCGGCCCCGGTGGCCGCGCACGTCTACGGCACCGAGCTGGCCGCCGGGTTCACCGGGGTCCGCGCGGGGCTGGGGCTGCCCCCGGTGGCCGACTGGCGGCAGTGGTTCGACGCCTGCGACGCCGTGCTCGGGCTGTGGCCGCGGTGGTTCGACGAGGCCGGACCGCGCGCCCCGTACTGGACGGAGCTGCTCGACTTCCCCCTGGCCGACACCGCGACCCGGGCCCTCGGCGAACGCGGTGCCGACGCGCCCGCTCCCGGCTCGGTGATCGTCACCGGCGGCACCGGGCGGATGCTGCACCCCGGCTACTACCCGGCGCTCACCGAGGCCGCGGGACTCACGGGACTGCCCACCACGCTCGTCGTCCGCCACCGGGACCTGCTCCCCGCCCGCCTGCCCGCCAACGTCCGCTGGCAGCCCGGCGCCCGCTTCGCCGACGTCCTGCCGCAGGCCGCCGCCCTCGTCCACCACGGCGGCATCGGCACCCTCGCCCGGGCCCTGGCCGCCGGATGCCCGCAGGTCGTGATGGCCGACGGCATCGACCGCCCCGACAACGCCGCCCGCCTCGCCCGCCACGACCTGGCCCGCGTGGTCCCCGCCGAACGCTGGCGCCCCGCGCCACTGGCCGAGGCGATCGCCGCCGCCGCGGGTGACCGGGGCTACGCCGGCCGCGTACGGATGGTCGCCGAGGACATGACCGGCTGCGCACCCGCCGCCGCCCGGCAACTCGCGGCCCTCGAGCGGCCCGTACCACCGGCCGTGATCCGGCTGCGCGGGCTCTCCGCGCGCCAGCGCGCCCTGCTGCGGACGGCCCGCGGCGGCGTCCCCGCCGGAGGTGGCGCGACGTGAGGATCCTGCTCGCCCAGAACCTGATCCACCTCCCGTCCCACGGCGGCGCCAACCGCTCCAACCGCCTGATGCTCGAGGAGCTGGCCCGCCGCGGCCACACCTGCGTCGTCGTCGGCCCCCTGACCGGCGCCCTGGCCACCACCGGCGGAGCCGTCGAGGCCCTGCGCCGGCGGGGCGCCGAGATCGTCTCCGACGGCCCCGAGGCCGTCGTCTACCGGTACGCCGGGGTCGAGTCCCACGCGGTGCGCACCGCCGCCGCACTGCCGGGGCGCATCCGCCGGGTCGCGGCGGACCTGGCGCCGGACTTCACCCTCGTACCGAGCGACGACCCGGGCTTCGTGGTGCTCGGCGCGGTGCTGGCGGTCACCCCGGACCGGGTGGTCTATCTGGTGCACACGCTGCAGCAACTGCCGTTCGGCCCGGGCGCGTTCTACCCGAGCGCGGCCGGCACCGCGATGGTGCGCCGGACCGCCGCCGTGGTGTCCGTCAGCCTCGCCGCCCAGCGGTACGTGCAGGAGCACGCGGGGCTGGAGTCGACGCTCGTACGGCCGCACGTGTACGGGGACGGGCCGTATCCCGACCACGGGGCCGCCGGGCCGGACGGGCGGTCTGTCACCCTGATCAACCCGTGCGGGTACAAGGGCATTTCCGTACTGCTGGACCTCGCCGACTCGCTGCCCGAGGTGCCCTTCCTGACGGTCCCGACCTGGGGCACGCAGCCCGCGGACCTGGCGGCGCTGTCGAAGCGCGGCAACATCGAGCTGACCGGCCCGGTGGACGACATCGACACCGTCTTCCGCCGTTCGTCGGTGCTGCTGATGCCGTCGCTGTGGGACGAGACCTTCGGCTACAGCGCGGTGGAGGCCCAGCTGCGCGGCATCCCCGTGCTGGCGTCCGCCGTCGGCGGGCTGGCGGAGGCCGAGCTCGGCGTGGCGGGGACCCTGCCGGTGACGGCGGTGAGCGAGTACGCCGCGCGCGCCGGGCAGGCCCGGCCGGAGCCGGTGATCCCGCCGCAGGACGTGGCGCCGTGGCGGACGGCCCTGCGGGAGCTGCTGGAGGACGGCGAGGTGTACCGGGCCAGGTCGGCGGCCTCCCGGGTGGCCGCGCACGCCTTCGTCGAAGGACTGGATCCGGGCGCGCTGGAGACCTTTCTGGCCGGGGTGACCCCCTCGGCCGCGCCCGAACGCGCCGCGGCGCCGGCGCCCGACCGCGCCGCGGCGCTGCGCGCGCTGGCCGCCCGGCGGGCCCGTACCGGGAAATAGGCCACCCCGCCTCACGTACGACATCCGACCATCTCGAGGGGAACCATGCCCGAACCGGACGACAGGGATCTGGACGCGCTGCTCCTGATCCGTCACTTCGAACAGACGCTGCTCCGGTTGTTCGCGGAAGGCCGTATCAGCGGCACCACCCACACCTGTCTGGGCCAGGAGTACGTCCCGGTCGCGCTGGCACCGCTGCTGCGCGACGACGACTTCGTCTTCAGCAACCACCGCGGCCACGGCCACTACCTCGCCCTCACCGGCGACGCCGAGGGTCTGCTCGCCGAGGTGATGGGCCGGGCCGGCGCGGTGTGCGGCGGGGTCGGGGGCAGTCAGCACGTGTACACCGGCCGCTTCCTGTCCACCGGCGTGCAGGGCGAGAGCCTGCCGGTGGCGGTCGGCGCCGCCCTGCACCGGCAGGGCACGGGCGCCGTCGCGCTCGCGTTCACCGGGGACGGTACGTGGGGTGAGGGCGCCGTGTACGAGGCGCTGAACATGGCGGGGCTGTGGGAGCTGCCGCTGGTGGTGGTCGTGGAGAACAACGGCATCGCCCAGTCGACCCCCACCGCCCGCGCGCTGTCCGGCACGATCCGGGCCCGGGCGGAGGCGTTCGGCGCGGCGTACCACCATTCGGCGGTGACCGACGCGGCCGGGCTGCGGGCCGAACTGGCGCCGCTGCTGGCCCTGGTGCGCGGGGGCGGCGGGCCGCTGGTGGTGGAGCTGGACACCGTACGGCTCGGTCCGCACAGCAAGGGCGACGACACCCGGCCGGCCGGCGAGGTCGAGGCGATGGCGCGGCGGGACTGGTACGGGCGGTACGCGGCGGAGTTCCCGGAGCGCTTCCGGGCGGCCGACGAGCGGTGGGCGAAGGAGGTACGGCGGCTGGCGGACGAGGTCGCCGCCCGGCCGCCCGCCGACGGCCGGGCGGTGCCCCAGGCCGGGCTGCCCGCCCCGGTGGCCCGGCCCCGGATCGCCGTACCGGAGCGGCCGGAGCGGGTCGTGGAGCATCTGAACCGGGCGCTGCACGCGGTGCTGGAGGCCGACCCCTCGGTGCATGTGCTGGGCGAGGACATCGCCGATCCGTACCCCGGCGCGTTCGCCGTCACGCGGGGGCTGTCGGAGCGCTTCGGCACCGAGCGGGTGCGGTCGACGCCGATCAGCGAGGGCGCGATCGCGGGCGCGGGCGCGGGGCTGGCGCTCAGCGGGAGCAAGGCAGTCGTGGAGATCATGTTCGGTGACTTCGTCACCCTGGCGGTGGATCAGCTGGTCAACTTCGCCGCCAAGTCGGTGACGATGTACGGCCGCCGGGTCCCGCTGCCGCTGGTGGTGCGCTGCCCGGTGGGCGGGCGGCGCGGGTACGGGCCCACGCACAGCCAGAGTCCGCAGAAGCTGCTGGCGGGGGTGCCGGATCTCGCGCTGTACGAGCTGACGCCGTGTCATGACGCCGGTGAGCTGCTGTTCCACGCGCTGGAGTCGGGGACGCCGTCGGTGCTGTTCGAGGACAAGATCCTGTACACGACGCGCCGTTGGACCGGCGGCACGGTGGACGACGTCTTCCGGTACCGGATCACCGCCGAGCCGGACGGCGGCCCCGGCATCGCGGTCGTGGAGCCGGCGGGCGGCGGGGAGCCGGACGCCGTGCTGATCGTCCCGGGGGGTCTGGCGCACCGGGCGGTGGAGGCCGCGCGGGAGCTGCTGCTGGAGGACGAGCTCTGGGTGCGGGTGCTGGTCCCGGCGCGGCTGTGGCCGGTGCCCGGGGAGGAGCTGGCGGCGCTGTGCGGCGGTGCCCCGGCGGTGGTCGTGGCGGAGGACGGTACACCCGGCGCGAGTTGGGGGACCGAGGTGGCGCACGGGCTGCACACCCGGTTGTGGCGCTCGCTGCGCGGGCCGGTGGACGTGCTGTGCGCGGCGGACGGGGTGATACCGGCGGCGCCGGGGCTGGAGGAGGACGTGTTCGTGAGTGCCGGGGACATCCGGCGGGCCGTCGCGGAACGGATGGCGGCCGACCGACAGGAGGCACGGATATGACGGGGACAGGCGCGCACGAGGTGCGGATGCCGAAGCTCAACAACAACGACGCGGCCTACGTGCTCCTCACCTGGTCGGTGCCGGACGGCGGCAAGGCGGTCGCCGGGGAGCCGCTGCTGGAGGCGGAGACCTCCAAGGCGGTCGAGGAGGTGGAGGCCGAGGCGAGCGGCTTCGTCGAGCGGCTGGCCGAGGAGGGGCGGGAGTACCCGCCGGGCGCGCTGCTGGCCCGGGTGCACGCCGACGAGGAGTCCCTGGCCGCGGCCCGCGACCGGGCGCGGGACGCCCCTGCCGCCGCGGCGGCCCCGGCGGGCGACGGGCCGGTGATCACCCGGCCGGCCCGGGAGCTGCTGGACCGGCTGGGCATTCCCGAGGAGCGGGTACGGGAGCTGGGCGTCGCGGTGGTACGGCGGTCGGACGTGGAGCGTCTCGCGCCTCCCGAACCGCAGGCCCCGGTCGCCGACGACGACCCGCCCGGCACCGTGTTCACCCCCCTCACCCGGGTCCAGCGGGCGGTCGCCGAGACGGTCTCGCTCTCGCACCGGACCGTGCCCGACGCGTACACCGCTGTACGGGTCGACCTCACCGAGGCCCTGGCCCGCGCCCGCGAGCTGAGCGCCGAGGCCGGCACCCTCGTCGGCCCGGCGGAGCTGACGGTGGCGGCGCTGGCCGCCCAGCGGGAGCGGCACCCGGCGTGCTTCGCGTCGCTGACCGCCGACGGGAGCGCCGCCCGCGTCGTGCCGGGCGCGCAGGTGGGCGTGACGTTCGACGTGGGCGCCGGGCTGTTCGTACCGGTGGTACGGGACGCCGGCACGGCCTCCCTGGGGGAGGTCTCGCGGACCCTGATGCGCTTCCGCATGGCGGGCCTGCGCGGCAACTTCCGGGCGAGTGAGCTGGAGGGCGCCAACATCACCGTCACCCTGCACACCGAGCCCGGCGTGGTGTTCGCGGTGCCGGTCGTCTTCCCCGGGCAGGCGTGCGCGCTGGCGCTCGCGGCGCCCCAGCCGACCGTGGTGTCCGACGGGACGGGGGGTTTCCGTGAGCGCTCCCTGGTGCACCTGGGGGCCGCGTACGACCACCGGCTGGTCAACGGCTCGCAGATCACGGCGCTGCTGACCGGCGTGCGTGAGCTGCTGGAGGATCCGGTACGGCTGGCGGAGGCCACGGCATGAGCGAGGAACGCCGTGAGCTGGCGCTGCGCCTGCTCGCAGCCCGGCGCCAGTCGGCCGCGCCCGCGGGCGGCGGTCTGCCGCGCGCGCCGCGGGACGGGCGCCCGCTGGTCTGCTCGGCGGAGCAGCGCCGCGTCTGGCTGGCCGAGCTGGTCGCCGGCCCCGGCGCCACCCCGCCCGTGACCCTCGGCCTGGCCGTGGACGGCCCCCTGGACACCGCCCGGCTGACGGCGGCGCTGGCCTCCGTCGTGGGCCGGCACCCCGTCCTGCGCACCCGGTTCGCCGCCCGGGACGACGTGGAGCCGTGGCAGACGCCGCCGGCCGCACCGCCCACGGCGGCGGAGGCCGGGGAGCTGGTCGAGGTCCTGGACCTGGCGCCGTTCCCGGAGGCCGAACGGGAGGATCTGGCGGCCGGGATGGCGGTGGACGCCGCCGGGCAGCCCTTCGACCCGGCGGCCGGTCGGCTGCTGCGGCTCACCGTGCTGCGGCTGGCCCCGGACCGCCACCGGCTGCTGCTGGCGTGCCATCACATCGCGGCGGACGGCCCCTCCATGGCCGTACTCCTGGACCAGCTCGCCACGGCCTACCGCGACGACCCCTCCCCCGCCGCCCCCGAGGCGCCGGACTACGCGGACTACGCCCAGTGGTCGCGCGAGCGGCTGGAGCGGATCCTGCCCGGCCGGCTGGCGTACTGGCGCCATCAGCTCACCGGCGCCCCCGACCGCCTCTCCCCCGCGCTGGCTCCGCCCGCGAGGCGCCCGCGCCCCGGCGGCCGGAGCACCGCCACGGCCACCGCCCGGGTGGACGCGGACACCCTGCGCGCGCTGCGCGAGGCGGGGCCCGGGCCGGCGCCGCTGACCCCGCACGTCGTGCTGCTGACGGCGTTCCTGGTGCTGCTGGCCCGGGCGGCGGGCACCCGGGAGGCGACCGTGGGCGTGGTCTCCGGCGGGCGGCCGCACCCGGAACTGGCGGCCACTGTGGGGTGCTTCACCGATCTGCTGCCGGTACGGGTCAAGCTGCAGGGCGACCCGGACTACCGGACGCTGGCACCCCGGGTACGGGACACACTGGCCGCCGCGCTGGCCAACGCAACGCCGTTCGACCAGATCGTCTCGGCGCTGTCACCGCGCCGGCTGCCGGGCGTGCACCCCGTCTTCCAGGCGCTGTTCATCGAGCGCGAGGACAACGGGCGTGACACGCCGGGCGACTGGGGCGGCGGGCTGACCGTACGGCCGTGGGGGCAGGAGGTCGACGGGACCGCCTACGACCTGACCCTGGCGGCGACCACCGGGGCGGACGGGGCCGAGCTGGTGCTGACGTACCCGCGGGAGCGCTTCTCCGCTGCGGCCGCGGGCGCGTTCGTCTCCGAACTCACCGAACTGCTCGAGCAGTTGGCCGCACAACCCGACGAGCCCGTGGGCAAGTCCGTCACCGCGGAGGCATGGCGGCCCGACCCGTCGGCTGTTCCAAAGGCCCCGGCCGCCCCCGCCCCGGCGCCCGTCCCGGTCGGCGACGGCAGTCTCGTCGCCGAGGTCCGCGCCCTGTGGGCCGACGTCCTCGGCCGGCCGGAGGTCGGAGCGGACGACGATCTGTTCACCCTCGGCGCCGACTCGCTCGCCGTGGTGCGGATCGCGGCCCGTACCCAGGAGCGGTACGGCGTGCCCGTACCGGCCGCCCTCTTCTTCACGACTCCCACTCCGGCCGCGTTCGGCGCGGCACTCGCACAGCTCGTCGAGGAGCACCGCCATGGCTGACGCCGAATATCCGCTGACTCCCGTACAGGAACGGATGTGGTTCCTGCACCGGATCGACCCGGACGACACGTCCGAGAACCTGGCCACCGTCCGCACCCTGCACGGCCCCCTCGACGCGGACGCGCTCGCCCGCGCGCTGCACGCGGTGGCCGGCCGGCACGAGCCGCTGCGCACCTGCTTCGCCGAGTCCGGCGAGGACGGCACGCCCGTGCAGCGGGTCACCGCGCTCGGGCCCGAGCTCGTCCGGCACGAGGTACGGGACCGACAGGAGGCTCTCCGGCTGGCCGGTGAACGCGGCGCGGAACCGTACCGGCTCGAGACGGCGCCGCTGGTGCGGGCCGAGCTGTACCGGGTCGCACAGGACGAGCACGTACTGCTCCTCGGGGCGCACCATCTGGTCTCCGACGGCTGGTCCATCCAGCTGCTGCTGGCCGAACTGGGCCGCTTCTACGCGGACTTCGCCGCCGGGACCACGCCTGACCCGGAGCCTGTGGAGGCCGGATTCGGCGACCACGTGATGTGGCGGCGCTCGCGGCTCGAGGGCCCGGAGGCGGACGGCGCGCTCGCGCACTGGACGGCGGAGCTCGCCGACCCGCCCGGCCCCGGGCTGCCTCCCGGACCGGCGCCGCTCGAGGCCGGCGCCGGCGCGCCGGCCCGGACCCGGGTGGACGCGGCGACCGCGGACGCCGTGGCCGCGCTGGCCCAGGAGCACGGCTGTACGCCGTTCATGGCGTGGCTGGCGCTGTTCCAGCTCCTCGTCGGGCGGCACACCGGGCAGGAGGACGTGATCGTCGGGTCCGCGTTCGCCGGGCGGGAACGCCCCGTCGACGAGGCGCTGGTGGGCTGCTTCACCGCCGTGCTGCCGCTGCGGGCCGATCTGGGCGGGGAGGTGTCGTTCGCCGGGCTGCTGGCGCGGACGCGGCGGACGGTCACCGGGGCACTGACGTATCCGCAGGTGCCGTACGAGCGGCTGCTGAGCGATCTCGGATCGGCGCGGGACCAGGGGCAGCGGCAGCTGTTCCGGCACTGGTTCAACCTGCACACCGAGAGCGCGGCGGACGGCATCGGGGAGTTCGCGCCCGGGCTGCGGATCGGGTCGGTGCCCTCCGACCCGCCGCCGACGCCGTTCGATCTGTCGCTGGACGGGTGGTTCCGGGACGGCGGGCTCGATCTCGTGCTGGTGCGGGATCCGGCGCTGCTCGCCGCCGGGGACGCGCAGGCGCTGCTGGACCGGCTGCCGGTGCTGGCGCGGGCGGCGGTCGCGGAGCCGGACACGCCGGTGGACCGGCTGTCGCTGCTCGGGCCGGACGAGACGGGCGCGCTGCTGTACGAGTCCGGCGGCGAGACGGAGACCGTCGTTGCGGGGCTGCTGCGGCAGGCCGCCGCCACGCCGGACGCGCCGGCGGTGGAGGACGAGGCGGCCGGGGTGGTGCTCTCGTACCGCGAGCTGTGTGCCGCCGCGGGGCGGGTCGCGGAGCTGCTGCGGGCGGCCGGGGCCGTGCCGGGTACGCCCGTCGGTGTGGTGGGCGGGCGGTCGGCGCGGACGCTCACGGGGATCTTCGGCGCGCTGTTCGCGGGCTGCGCCTATCTGCCGCTGGACCCGGAGCATCCGGTGGAGCGGCTGGCGGCGATGGTGCGCCGGGCGGAGGCGACCGCGCTGCTGGTGTCGGGGGACGGGCCGGTGGTGCCCGGCGGTCTGCCCACCGTGGTGATGACGGAGCTGCCCGCGGACGCCGGCGAGGTCCCCGGTGTGCCCGGGGTGCGGCCGGAGGATCCGGCGTACGTCCTGTACACCTCCGGCTCCACCGGCGTGCCCAAGGCGGTCACCGTGCCGCACCGGGCGCTGGCCGTGCGGACCGGGTGGATGCGCCGGGCGTACGGGCTGGGGCCGGGTGAGCGGGTGCTGCAGTTCGCGGCGCTGGGCTTCGACGCGCACGTGGAGGAGATCTTCCCGGCGCTGTGCTCCGGCGCGACGGTGGTGCTGCCGCCCGTGCCGTCCGCCGAGCTGCCGGACTGGCTGGCCGGGGGCCGGATCACCGTGCTGGACCTGCCCACCGCGTACTGGCAGGAGCTGGTCGCGGCCGGCGACACGGTCGTGTGGCCGGCCGGGCTGCGGGTCGTGATCATCGGCGGTGACCAGGTGTACGCGCGGTCCGTCGCCGCCTGGCGGGAGCGGTTCGGCGACGGGGTCGAGCTGTGGAACACGTACGGCCCCACCGAGGCCTGCGTGATCGCCACCGCCGTACGCCTCGGCCCCGCCGACGCCCGCCGCCGTCCCGGCATCGGCCGCCCGGTCGCGGCCACCGGCGCCTACGTACTGGACGCCGGCCGCGGCCCCGTACCGGCGGGTGTGCCGGGCGAGTTGTGGCTGGCCGGTGACGGGCTCGCGGACGGCTACGCGGGCAGCCGGGAGCTCACCGCCGAGCGCTTCACCGGCGATCCGTTCCGCGCGGGCGGGCGGATGTACCGCACCGGTGACCTGGCGCGGCTGCGGGCGGACGGGACGCTGGAGTTCCTGGGCCGCACCGACCGTCAGCTCAAGGTGCGCGGCCACCGCGTCGAGCCGGCCGAGGTGGAGGCCGCGCTGCTGGCCGACGCGGGCGTGGCGGAGGCCGTCGTCGGGCTGTACGACGACGCCGGACGGCAGAGCCTCGCCGCGTGGGTGGTGCCGGCCGCCGGTGCCTCGCTTGCCGGGGAGGAGGTGCGCCGCCGGCTGCGGGGGCTGTTGCCCGGCCATCTGGTGCCCAGCGCCGTGGTCATGCTGGGGCGGCTGCCGCTGACCACGCACGGCAAGGTCGACCGGGCGGCGCTGCCCGCGCCCGGGCCGGCGGCGGACGCGGCGCCCCGGGTGGAGCCACGGACGGACGCGGAGCTGCTGGTCGCGGAGGTGTGGCAGGAGGTGCTGGGCGCCGGGCCGGTCGGGGTGACGGAGGACTTCTTCGCCCTCGGCGGGCATTCGCTGCTCGCGCTGCGGGTGGTGGCCCGGCTGCGGTCCGCGCTCGGCGTGGACGTGCCGGTACGCGCCCTGTTCGACGCGCCCACGGTGGCCGGGGTTGCGGCCGTGGTGGAGGACCTGCTGCTCGCGGACATCGCCGCGCTCAGCGACGACGAGGTACGACGCATGCTCGAGGAAGGGGACCCGGCGGCATGAGTACGTTCACCGATCAGGCACAGCCGGAGCAGGGCCCCGGCGCCCAGGCGGCCGCCGCGCGCGCCGAACTGCTGGCCCGGCGGCTGCGCCGGGTACGCGCCGCCGCCCCCGCGCCCACCGTGCCGAGGCGCCCCCAGGGCAGCGAGCCGCCGCCGTCGTTCGCGCAGGAACGGCTGTGGTTCATGGACCGGTTCGTACCGGACTCCACGGCGTACACGGTGCCGCAGGCCGTCCGGCTGCGCGGCCCGCTGGACCGGGAACGCCTGGAGGACGCCCTGCGGCAGCTGGTTGTCAGGCACGAGAGCCTGCGGATGCGGTTCCCGTCCGACGAGGACGGCCGGCCCCTGGTGGAGGTGACGTCCGACGGCGGCGTCCATCTGGTGCTGCGCGAGGTCCCGGCGGACGACGACCGGGAGGCCACCCTCGCCCGCTGGATCGACGAGGAGATCTCCCGCCCCTTCGACCTGGCCCGCGGCCCGGTGCTGCGGGCCGTGCTGCTGCGGGCGGATGCCAAGGAGCACGTACTGGTCCTCGTCCACCACCACATCGTCTCGGACGGCTGGTCCAGCGAGCTCTTCCTGCGTGAACTCCTCGACCGTTACGCCACCGGGGAGCCCGCCGGGCAGGAGGCCGAACCGGCGGTACGGTACGGGGACTTCGCCGCCTGGCAGCGCGAGCGCTACACCGGCGACGTCCTGCGGGCGGACCTGGACCACTGGCGCGGCCGGCTCACGGGCGTGCGTCCGCTGGACCTGCCGGCGGACTTCCCCCGCCCCGCCGAGCCCACGTTCCGCGGCGCCGGGCAGGGCATCGCGCTGGACGCCGAGCTGTCGCGGGCGGTGCTGGAGCTGGGCGCGGAGCACGGGGCGACGCCGTACATGACGCTGCTGGCGGCGTATCAGGCGCTGCTGGCCCGGATGTCGGGGCAGGACGACTTCGCGGTCGGGTCCACCGTCGCGGGCCGGTTCGTACCGGAACTGGAGCCGCTGGTCGGGCTGTTCGCGAACGTCCTGGCGCTGCGGGCGGATCTGTCGGGGGACCCGGACTTCGGCACGCTGCTGGGCCGGGTGCGGGACGGTTTCCTCGCCGATCTGGCGCATCAGGAGATGCCGTTCGAGCAGGTGGTGGGGGCGCTGGCGCTGCCGCGCGACCCGAGCCGGTCGCCCGTCTTCCAGACGTCGTTCACGCTGCTCAACTACGACCGCGCGGAGGGAGCGGAGCGGCGGGCGGGGCTGGAGATCGAGCACCAGCCGTTCGAGATCCGGGCGACGCGTTTCGATCTGGAGCTGTATCTGCGGCAGACGCCGGACGGGCTGCACGGCTTCTTCACGTACAGCACGGACCTGTTCTCCCGGGAGACCGCCGCCCGGCTGCCGGTGCTGCTGGAGCGGCTGCTGCGCCAGGCGGTGGCCCACCCGGACCGGCCGCTGTCGCGGCTGTCGCTGCTGGACGACGCCGAGCGGACGACCGTCACCCGGACGTGGAACGACGTGCCGCAGGAGGTCCCCGGACCCCACACGCTGCACGGGCTGATCGAGGAGTGGGCGGCCCGTACGCCGGACCGGACGGCGGTGATCGCCGACGGCGGGGATCAGCTGACGTACGGCGAACTCGACCGGCGGGCCGGGGTCCTGGCGGCCCGGCTGCGGCGCGAGGGCGTGGGTCCCGGCACGCTGGTCGGGGTGTGCGCGGAGCGGTCGACGGGGCTGGTCGCGGCGCTGCTCGGGGTGCTGAAGGCGGGCGGCGGGTATCTGCCGCTGGACCCGGAGCATCCGGCGGAACGGCTGGCGCTGCTGCTGGCGGACGCCGCTCCGCCGGTGCTGCTGGCCTCGGACGCCGCGCACTGCCGGCTGCCGGAGCCGCCCGCGGGGACGCTGGTGCTGTCGCTGGACGATCCGGAGCTGTGGCACGGTTTTTCGGAGGCCGAGACGGTCGAGGTGGGGCCGGACGATCCGGCGTACGTGATCTACACGTCGGGCTCCACCGGACAGCCCAAGGGCGTGGTCTGCGGCCACCGGGGCATCCACAACCGGCTCGACTGGATGCAGCGCGCCTACCCCCTGGGCGAGGACGACGCCGTCCTGCAGAAGACGCCGACCGGCTTCGACGTATCGGTGTGGGAGCTGTTCTGGCCGCTGCGCGAGGGCGCGACGCTGGTCATGGCCCGCCCCGGCGGCCACCGCGACGGCGCCTATCTGCGCGACGCGATACGCCGGCACGCGATCACGACCACACACTTCGTACCGTCCATGCTGGCCGTCTTCCTCGCCGAGGACGGCGTCGGGGAGTGCGCCTCGCTGCGCCGCGTCATCTGCAGCGGCGAGGAGTTGCCCGCCGATCTCGCGCGCCGCTTCCTCGACCGGTTCGAGGACTGCGAGCTGCACAATCTGTACGGGCCCACCGAGGCGTCCGTCGACTGCACCGCCTGGCAGTGCACCCGCGAGAACCTGACGGGCGCGCACCGGGTGCCGATCGGCCGGCCCGTACAGAACATGCGGATCCACATCCTCGACCGGCACCGCGAACCCGTGCCCGCCGGACTCCCCGGCGAGATCTACATCGCGGGCCCCGGCGTGGCCCTCGGCTATCTCAACCGCCCGGAGCTCACGGCGGAACGCTTCGTCACCGACCCGTGGGGGCCGCCCGGCGCCCGCATGTACGCCAGCGGCGACCTCGCGCGCCACCGCGCGGACGGTGCGGTGGAGTATCTCGGCCGTACCGACGACCAGGTCAAGCTGCACGGCCTGCGCATCGAACCGGGCGAGATCGAGGCCGCGTTGCGGGGTATGCCGGGCGTGGGCGCGGCGGCGGTGATCGTACGGGAGGACCGGCCCGGGGACCGGCGGCTGGTGGCGTATCCGGTGCCCGACGGCACCGTTGACGCCGTCCAGGCCGACGCCGATCCGGCGGCTCTGCGTGAGGCGCTGCGGCGGGTGCTGCCCGACTGGATGGTGCCCTCGGCGTACGTCGTCCTGGACGCGCTGCCCATCGGGCCCAACGGCAAGCTCGACCGGCGGGCGCTGCCCGCGCCGGTGCTGGGCGCCGGTGGCGGCGGCGGGGCACCCGTCGGGGAGACGGAACAGACGGTGGCGGAGGTGTGGGCGGAGATCCTCGGCATCCCGCTGCCCGAACGGGACGACGACTTCTTCGCCCTCGGCGGCCACTCCCTCCTGGCGATCCGCATCATCACGGCCCTGCGCCGGGCACTGCCCGGGGCCGCCGGGATCACCCTGATGGACCTCTTCCGGCACCCCACGGTCAGCGGCCTCGCGGCCCTGATCGCGACCCCGTCCGACGAACGCGGGCCGGCCCGGGTGCTGCACGAGCTGACCCGCCCGACGGCGCCGGGCCGCACACCGGAGCTGACGGTGATCGCGGTGCCGTACGGCGCGGGCAGCGCGGTGGTGTACCAGCCGCTGGCGGACGCCCTGCCGCCCGGGCACGCGCTGTTCGCGCTGGCGGGCACGGGCGAGGAGATGGGCCGTACCGGCCGCCGGGCCGCGCTGCCGGAGCTGGTGGAGGCGGCGGTGGCGGAGATCCAGGAGCGGGTGACGGGACCGCTGGTGGTGTACGGCCACTGCGGTGTGGGCGGCGCCCTGGCCGTGGCCCTGGGGCTGGCGCTGCAGGCGGCCGGGCGGCCGGCGGAGGCGGTGTACACGGGCGCGATCTTCCCGTTCGCCCGGCCGCGCGGGCCCGTCGTACGGGCGATGGACGCCATGGAGCGGTTCACCAGCGACAGGCGCTACCGCAACTGGCTGACGTCGCTGGGTCTTGGCCTGGACGAGGTCGACCCCGAGCAGGCGCGCCGGATGGTGCGGGACATGCGGGAGGACACGCGGGACGCGGAGGACTTCTTCACCGCGCTGATGGCGCAGCGGGTGGAGCCGCTGACGGCGCCGGTGATCTCGGTGGTCGGCGAGCGGGACGACATGACGCTGTACTCCGAGGAGCGGTTCCGGGAGTGGCACTTCGTGGCCCGGAAGACGGCGCTGGTCGTGCTGGACGAGGCGGGGCACTACTTCCTCAAGTACCGTGCGGCGGAGCTGGCGGATATCGTCACGGGGGTTCATACGGCGGTGGCGGCGGATACTCCGCTGGAGGAGTCGTCGTGGCGGCTGGCCGATGTCTCCGCCGATGTTGCTGGGGTACCCGAGCGTCGCGGTCGCCGTGACGGGAGGCCGCCGGAGCCCTCGATGCGCCGGTTCCTGGCGATGGCGGCGGGGCAGTTGGTGTCCCTGGCGGGTACGGCGATGACGGAGTTCGCGCTGCCGCTGTGGGTGTTCCTCGGCAGCTCGTCCCTGATCCAGCTCGGCCTGCTGTCCTCGCTGGCGCTCGTACCGGGCCTGCTGACGGCCCCCCTTGCCGGCGCGGTCGCCGACCGCTACAGCCGGCGCCGGGTCATCATGACGGCGGACGCCGCCGCGCTGCTGATCCAGGGGGTGATGCTGATCCTGCTGCTGGCGGGGCATCTCACGACGGGGGCGCTGTATCCGCTGATGACGCTGCTGTCGGTGGCGCTGGCGTTCCAGCGCATCGCGTGGGGCGCGGCGGTGCCGCAGCTCGCGCCGAAGCACTTCCTGGGGCATGCCAACGGCCTCGTGCAGGCGGGCTCGGGTGTCGTGCAGTTCGCGGTGCCGCTGCTGGCCACGCTCGCGCTGACGACGGTGGGGCTGAAGGGCATCCTCGTCGCGGACGTGTGCAGTTACGCCGTCGCGATCACGGTCACCGTGTGTCTGCGCTTCCCGGCCACGCTGGGCTGGCGGCGGCGGGAGTCGATGGGCGAGGAGATCCGGGCGGGGTTCCGGCTGGCGATGAGCACGCCGGGGTTCCGGGCGATGCTGCTGTTCTTCGCGGTGACGAACCTGCTGCTGGGCCCGCTGTTCATCTTCTTCCAGCCCCTGGTCCTGGGCTTCGCGGAGTTGGCCGACGTGGCCCGGGTGTCGCTGGCCGGCGGCCTCGGCCTGGCGGTCGGCGGGCTGCTGATGGCGATCTGGGGCGGCCCGAAGGAACGCCGGATGCGGGGCGTACTGCTGTCGTTCCTCGCCCTGGCGGCGTGCTGCGCACTGACGGGCCTGCGCCCGTCGGTGGCGCTGGTGTCGGTGGCGGTGTTCGGGATGTTCCTGGGCCTGACGGTGATGAACACGATCTACTCGACGATCATCCAGGTGAAGATCCCCGCCCGCTTCCACGGCCGGGTCTTCGCGGTGAACACCGTCTTCGCCTGGTGCACGATGCCGGTCGGCTTCCTCCTCCTGGGCCCCGGCGCGGTGGCCCTGCTCCAGCCGGCGATGGAACCGGGCGGGGCGCTGGCCGGCTCGGTGGGCGAGGTGCTGGGCACGGGGGCGGGCCGCGGCCTGGGCCTGATGTACGTGCTGTTCGGCCTCGCCCTCGCGGCGACGGTGGCCTTCGCGGCCCGCATCCCGGCGCTGTCCCGCTTCGACGCCGAGGTCCCGGACGCGCGCCCGGACGACCTGGTGGGGCTGCAGTCGCTGCGGGCCCGCCGGCCGGCGGAGGCGGGGGTCTGAGCGCAACGTGGTCGGGAGCCGGTGGCCGGCTCCCGACCGGGCCGCCCAGGTCTCAACGTCCGGTCTGCGCGAACAGCTCCCGCGCCGCGGCCACCACCGCGTCCGGCCGCTCCTCGTGCACGTAGTGCCCGCAACCGGGCACCACCTCGACCCGCAGCCCCGGCGCGTACTCCGGCGCCGGGGTCAGCACGCCGGGCGGGAGCATGAAGTCCGCGGCGCCGCCGAGGATCACCGTCGGCGTGCTGAGCCGCAGCCGGTGGTAGCGGCCCAGCGCCAGCCGGGCGATGTCCCGCAGCGCGAACGCCCGGTGCAGCGCCTCACCCGCCCGCGCCCGGCCCGGCTCCCGCGCACCGTCGACGAACTGGGCCAGCGCCACCGGCTCCCACACCTCCTCGCCCACCACGCCCTTGCGCAGCAGCCGGCGGGTGAAGCCCGGCCACCGGCGCAGCACCCACCGTCCGAGCAGCGGCTGCTCCAGCAGCGCCGTGTACCAGAAGCGCCAGGACTGCGGGAGCAGCCGCCGGTGCAGTGGCCACGGGTGCATCATGTTCAGCGCCAGATAGTGCGTGAACCGCTCCGGTGCCGCGACGCACGCGTGAAATCCGGTCCACGCCCCCCAGTCGTGGCCGATCAGCCGTACCCGGTCCAGGCCCAGCACGTCGAGCAGCGCGAGCACGTCCGCGACGCGGCTGTCGGTGTCGTAGCCCTTCGCGGGCGCCTCGGACCAGCCGAAGCCGCGGAGATCCGGGCAGATGAGCCGGTACTCCGCCGCCAGGCGCGGCATGATCCGCCGCCAGGCGTACCAGTCCTGCGGGAAGCCGTGCAGCAGCAGTACGGGCTCCCCGGCACCCGCCTCCGCGACGTGCAGCCGCACCCCCCGCACCTCTACGGTGCTGTGCCGCACGCCCTCGAGCTGCGGCAACTGCCGTGTCGTACCAGTGGTCATCTCCGCCATCTCCCCTTGCGCAGTGCGAGACCTCATGGTGATAGAGCGCCCCGAAGGGCTCCGCACTCCCTCGGTACGCGGAGATTTTCCGAGGCGGCGCGGCTCTGCGGTCTTGGCCTAACCTGTGCGGGTGAGGACGTGACCTTTCGGCAGGCCGCAGGGTCGGGGGGAGCTGGTGAAGATGGACACTGCCCGGGACCGGAGCTGGCCGGTGGCCGAGCTCGATCCGGTACGCCAGCTCAAGGTCCTCGCCGCCGCGCAGAAGCAGCCCCTCTACGCCGAGCGGCACTTCGCCGTACCGGCCGCGGACCTGTGGGCGGTGGTCTCCGACCTGGAGGGCGAACTTCCCCGCATCGTGCCGGCGCTGCGCAGCTTCACCGTCGAGGAGCGCGACGGTGAGCGGCTGCGTGCGCGGGCGGTGAGCCGGATCGGGCACCGGGAGCTGTTCGACGTGGTGCTGCGTGAGAACTGGTGCGTGATGCAGAGCAAGGTCCTGGTCAGCGGGATGGCGGCGGCACCGGAGGAGGACGGCGCGCGGTTCGCGTTCTTCACCGGCCTGCGCATCCCCGGCGGCGGACCGGCGGGCCGGCTGACGCGGCTGCTGCGGCCGGGCCGCGGCGAGCGGCTGCTGGACGGACTGCAGGCGCGGCTGGACGCGCGCTGACCCTGCCTCCTACTCCCACGCCGTACGAAACGACCTCCGCGCCCGGAACAACCGCGACCGCACCGTGCCCACGGGCAGGCCCAGCAACTCGGCGACCTCCTGCTCGCTGAGCCCGTCGACATGCCGCAGCACCAGCACCGCCCGGTGCTCGGGCGTCAGCCGCCGCAGCGTGTCGGCGATGTCGGTGCCCAACTGCAGATCCTCGTACGCGGGAAGATCCTCCAGCTCAGCCGGTACGGTCCCCTGCCGCCGCTTGGCGACCTTCACCGCCTCACGCGCCGCGATCGCCCGCACCCAGCCGAACAGGGCTTGCGGGGTGGACAGCTGACGGATGTTACGAAAGACGGCGATCAACGCCTCCTGCGCGGCGTCGGCGGCGTCCTGCAGGGCGATGGGCCCGCAGATCCGCCCCACATAGGGCGTCAGCAACCCCACGAGCTCATCCATGGCCATCGCATCCCCGCGCTGGGCTCCCCGCACAACACGAGCGATCTCCTCCGGATCCCAGCCGGCCCCCTGCTTTTCGCCGCCCGGTCCGGCCACTACTCGGTCACCCGCCCCCTCGGCGAAGCCACTTCGCAGACACGGCCCGCACCTCGCGTCACCCTAACACCGCGTCGCAGACCGTCCCTTTGCCGATACGCGGCGGGCGTCCATGCACAACCCCCTCGGCCCGATCTCGGCCGGAGTCCAACTCCCGCTCACGATCGCCGTGCACGGCCACCAGGCGACTACGCGCTATCCCCCAAAAGCGGCCGGTACTTGCTGGCTCCGTCCCTTGACCATCACCGCATATACAGGTGAGTCATCGTGCGATTTCGACGTGTCGACTTTTCGGTAGCCCCAGCTTTCGTAAAGGCGCACGACCTTGATGTTCGCGCTCTCCACCTGCAAAGACACCAGACCCGCATCCACGGGCGCGATCAGAGCATCGTGGATCTTCCTGGCCCGGCCGGTGCCCCGCCATTTCGGCAGGACCATGAGCTCGGACAGCGCGAACACGGGGCCACGGACATCACGCGGCCGGTCACTCCCCGTCCACCAGCCACCGGGCGCCAGCACGGAGCCGTACGCGTACCCGACCGGACTGCCGCTCTCCCAACCGGACAGGCACCTCCAGTCCTTCCGGGACGACCAGCAATCCAAAAAGTACGTGAATCGCTCCCGCGAGTGAAACGGGTCCGGATTATTGGCGTACACCTCGTCGTGGACGTCCAACAGCAGCGAACGCACGTCCTGCGAGTCGGCATGAACGTGTCGCTTCAGGTCCATTGGTGAGACTCCTCTGCACCCCAGGTCTCGGTTCACTCACACCCATCACGCACAGTAATCGACTCGGTCACACTCGCCACGATGGCTGTAAGTGTGGTCCCCGAGAAGACCGTCGTGACAGGTCTCGCAGTCGGGAAACCCCTCTGGGGGAGAGCCGCCATAGTCCTTCTGCGATGGCCCTCGTGGTTCTGGTGGCCGTGACCGTTCCGAGTGGCAGTATCGGCGGCATGAGGATTCTGGCCATGGGCGGCACCTGGTTCCTGGGCAAGAACATCGTCGAGGAGGCACTGCAGCGCGGCTGGGACGTAACGGCGTTCAATCGGGGCCGGTCCGGGCAGGACGTGCGGGGAGTGCGGACAGTCCGGGGCGACCGTACGGAGACCCCGGACCTGAACCGACTGGCAGCCCAGGGGCCCTGGGACGCAGTGATCGACACGTCGAGCTCCGAACTCCCGCCACGTGATGTACGACTGGCCGCACACGCCCTTCGAGACGCGGCATCCCGGTGGGTACATGTGTCCACCGTCTCGGTGTACGCGGGCTGGCCGCACAGGACGCTGACCGAGGCATCCGAGGTGCTCGAGTGCCCGTCGGACGCGGACCGATCCTTCGGATACACCGGCGAGGACGGGTCGCCCACCAAGTACGGGTTCCAAAAGGCCGGAGGTGAGCGAGCGGTCGCCGAGGCATTCGGCGGCCGGGCAGTGTTTCTGCGGCCGGGGGTCATCCTCGGGCCCGGGGAGTACGTGGGCAGGCTTCCGTGGTGGCTGAACCGTGTCCGGCGGGGTGGCCGGCTGCTGGCGCCCTCACCGGCCCGCCGCGTGATCCAGCCGGTCGACGTCCGCGATGTCGCGACCTTCGCCCTGGACCAAGCGGCGGCGGGGACCGGCGGCGCGTACAACGTGGCTCATCCCGAGGGCACGTCGTTCCAGGACTTCCTCCTCGCCTGCATTGCCGTCACGGAATCGGACGGCCGACCGGTTTGGGTCGAACCCGAAGCTCTCGTCGACCACGGAGTTCGGCAGTGGACGGAACTGCCTCTGTGGCGAACCCACGCCGGTGTGTGGTCGGTGGATTCCGGCAAGGCGGTGGCCGCAGGGCTGCGCTGCCGTCCGCTGACCGAAACCATCGCGAACACCTGGGCCTGGCTGCAGGCCGATGGGCACCCGGTGGACCATCCCCGTCGGGCGGAACACGGACTCGCGGCCGACAAGGAGGCCAGGATCCTCGCAGCCCTGGCCTCCGCGGCCTGAGGCGATTCACCCGTCCAGCGCGGCCACGGTGCCTGCACCCATTCCGAGCTGGTGCTGCGCGGCAAGACGACTGAAGTGTTCCAGCCGCTCCGCCGTTTCCTCGGCCAGCGGCGCTCGTCGGAACCGCTCGCCCGCCAGCGCCCTGCGCACCCGCGCGGTACGGGTCAGCAAACCGGTGGCGCGCTGTTCCCCGGGCACGGCCCAGACGTGTTCCAGCGCTTCGGCGGCACCGTCCAGATCGTCTCTCAGCAACCGGGAGGCAGCCAGATCCGCAGCCGCTCCGCCCACGACCCGAGCGGACTGCTGAGCCTCGGGCCTGTTGGTCACCAGGTCGAGTGCGGTGCGGGCGGCAGCTTCGGCCTGCTCGCCGTCGCCGAGCAGCAGACAGGTGGAGGCATTGGACATGGCAAGCCGTTCGTCGGGGAAGCCGAACTCACCGCCCACGGCGTCGTGCAGATGGTCGATATGCCCTGGTCCCTCCCGGCGGGAGGCGTCAAGGGCCTGCTGCGCCGAAGCGGTGTCACCTCGGTGTCCGTGCGCACGTGCCTCGATCGCGGCCAGCCGCCGGTGCGCGATGTCTCCGAGGCCGGAGAGCATCCGCGCACGCTGGGCAATCTGCACAGCCTCCGCGGGCCGATCCGAGAAGTAGGCGATGTATGCCAGAACTCCACCGGCAAAGCCTCGCAACGGCGTGTAGCGGGTGGTCTCGCCGTACAGATCGGCAGCCCGCGCGAGACGAGTGGCACCATCGAGCGACCCGAGGTCGAACGCCGCGGCGGACAGCAGCGCGCAGGCCTGACCGGCGATGACCAGTAAGTCCTGCTGCTGAACGGGAACCTGGGTGCGATCGCGGTGCTGCTCCGCTTCCTCCCTCAGTCTGCGAGCGCACTGAAGAACCTCGAATGCCGAGAAGGAGTGGTAATCGCGGGCGAGTACTCCGACGACGTCCCGGAGCTGGTCGAGCGTTGTGTCGGAGATGGACGCGGAGGCGGCAGCCCCTGCCTCGCTTGAAGCGTCGCGTGCGGTCATATCGATCTCGTCCTTCAGGTTGAACGCTGGTGCGGATGATTCAGGAGAGGGAGGCGCCCGAAACAGAGCTGCGGCGCCGACACCGAACATCTCCTCCAGCACTCGGCATGCATCCGGACTCGGCAGGGTTCGGATCGCACCCGAGGTCCATCGGCGGAACTGCGCCTCGGAGATCGTCGGATTTGCCGTGCCCTTTCCGACGATCCGCTCGGCCGTGCGGGTGAAGTGGCCGACGAAATCGCCGTAGCGCCAATGCCGCTGGGCCACCAATGCCTTGAGCAACGTCCTGGGGAAATCGTCCATCGCCGGGCCCCTCTCGACCGATGAAGGCCATGGTTCGGGTGCCATCGGCTCGTCCTGCGGCTCCCTCGTACAAAGAAGAACGTCCCGACCCGCGGGACGGCAACGGTCCCAGCGCAGATGACACTTCGACGCTACCTGCGTGCCATGCCCTCACCCGAAAGAGCAGCAGACGCTACCCACTGGGCCATGGCGATGACATCCCCTCCGGATCGACGCTGTCGCCGTCACCAAGCACGGGTGCCGTATCCGACAACAGACCAGACGTCGCAACTGCACCGGCTGGACACGTTCATCTCTCCCGAGGAGCATCATCGTGACGACGGAAAGCCCCCCGTCAGCCATCCATGACGGGCTGACAGAGGCTGAAGACGCTCGAGGCACATCAACAGCCCCTCAGGCTGCCGCCGCCGGCCGCGTCCTGAGGGCGATCGCCGTCCCGCTGGATTCCGACGCGACGGCACCGATGCGGGCCCGCAGGGCTGCGCGCGGCACCCTGAAGTCCTGGGGTCTCGGCGTGGTGGCCGACGACATGGTCGTCATCGTGTCGGAGCTCGTCACCAACGCGGTGCAGCACGGTACGGGCCCCATCGTGATAGTCCTGCGGCAATGTGACGACACCCTCCTCGTCAAAGTCGCCGACGCCTCTCCTCACCTCCCGGAATTCCGATCCCCGACCGCCGAAGACCAAACCGGCCGTGGGCTGTCGCTGGTCCAGGCGCTGTCCGACGACTGGGGATGCCGTACGCGAGGAGGGCATCGGGGCAAGTGGGTCTGGAGCAGTCGCGCACTTGACCCTGATCACCCCGGTCCCTGCGCGGGCGGAGGGTAATCCACTGATTCCGCAGAGACCTTGATGCTGAACCCAACGGGCAGTGGGGATAGCCGGAGACGGAGACCGGCCTCCCGATGTCCGTCGTGTGGAAGGAGACCACCGATGACCGACGCGGCATTCGAGCGGAGTCGCATGGCCGCGCTGCTCACGAGTCGCGGCGTCTTGAAGTCGCCCTGGTTGCGCACAGCCCTGGAGGCCGTCCCCCGGGAACAGTTCCTCCGTCCCGGCGTCTTCCTCGACGAGGGGCGGAACTGGCGGCCCGTAACCGCGCTCGGCACCGATCCGGAGGAGTGGCTGAGGATCGCGTACGACCTCGACACCCTCACCACCCAGCTCGACGGCCGCCTCACCGCCGACCGGGCCGGCGAACCCGTTACGGGCGTGCCCACCTCGTCCTCCACCGACCCGACCACCGTCGTCGGAATGATCGAGGCCCTGGACCTCACGGCGGAACACCACGTCCTGGAGATCGGCACCGGCACCGGCTACTCCACGGCCCTGATGTGCCACTACCTCGGCGAGGACAACGTCACCACCGTCGAGGTCGACCCCCAGGTGGCGGCCCGCGCCGATGCCGCCCTGGAGGCCATCGGCTTCTCGACGTGGACCGTCACGGGCGACGGGCTTCTCGGCCATCCGCCCCGGGCGCCGTACGACCGGATCATCGCCACCTGCGCGGTCCGTCGCATTCCGTACACCTGGGTCCGGCAGACACAACCCGGTGGCATCATTCTCGGCACGGTCGGCTCCTGGCCCTGGGGCACCGGTCTCGCCAAGGTCACCGTCGGCGATGACGGCACGGCCGAGGGTGCGATCGTCGGACGCTCGTCCTTCATGCAGGCACGAGCCCAGGCGGTAACGCCCGTGGCGGGCGATCTCTCCGCCCGGACCGCCTACGCGGACAGCGAGCGGACCGCGGTGGTGTCCCCTCTCGCTCTGGGGGAGTGGATGCCCGCGTTCCTCGCACAACTCGCCGTACCCGGCGCACAGTTCGTACGGGCTGCCCGGGCCGACGGCTCACCCCTGCAGTACCTGTTCGATCCGGAGCGGGAGTCGTTCGCCGAGTTCATCACGGAGGGCGAGAGCTGGACTGTCCGCCAGGGTGGCCCCGTGGCGCTCTGGGACGATGTCGAGCACGCCCTCGTCGCCTGGCAGGACGCCGGCTCCCCGGATATCGATGCTGTTCGGCTCCGCGTGACCAAGGCGTCACACCTGTACTGGATCGACGGGATCCCGTCGCTGCGCTGGGAACACCAGCTCGCCTGAATCACGAAGTAGGACGTGGAATGACCAACCTCTTCTACCGCGATCCGGCACTCTACGACGCGGTCCAGTCCGACAGCACCGGCGCCAAAATGTGTCGGGCACTGATCGAGCGGCACCAGCCGGACGCCCGGACCCTGGTCGATTTCGGCTGCGGCACCGGCCGCGACCTGGAGATCCTTGCCGAGCGTTTCAGGTGCACCGGCGTGGACCTCCAGCCCGGCATGGTCGACTACGCCCGCCGAAGCCGACCCGGGCTGGATATCCGCAGCGGCGACATGCGCTCCGTACGACTCGGCAGACGCATGGACGTGGTGACCTGTCTCGGCAACAGCCTCGCCTACGTGCACGACAACGACGGCGTCGGGCAGGCCTTCGCCACGTTCGCCGCCCATGCCCGGCCGGGAGCGCTGCTCGTGCTGTGCACCCCCGTCGCCCCGATCACCCGGGCCGAGCCGGTCACCGCCACGGTCGACACCCCGGTGGGTTCCGCGACCGTCACCATCCAGTACACCTGGGACCTGCGGACCCAGATCAACACCATGCACCGGCACTGGGTGCTCTCCTCTGGCGATGAGGCCCGAGACGAGATCCGCAGGCGCGTCCTCTTCCCTCAGGAACTCGAACGCTACGCGGAGTGTGCCGGCTTCGAGGTCCTGGCAATGGGCGACGGCGCTGGGACAGAGCTCACCGGCCCCACTGCATACACGGTCGCCCGCTCCGTTCGGCGATAGCTGCACGCCGTCAACCGTCTCGCCCCGTCGGCACGCGGGGCGAGACGGCGTACACGGCATGGCTCTACCGCCCTGACCCGCGGGCGCAGCCGTCAAGCCTCGCCCGGCCCGTACAGAGCCGCGATCTCCTTCGATCCCGGCCAGCCGCTGAACGCCGGGGACTGGGGCCAGCCCTCCGGGACGTCCTGCCATTCCTCCTGGCGGCCGTACGGGAGGAGGTCGATCAGGGGGAAGGTGTGCGTGAGCTGTTCCGTGCCTCGGCCGTTCGTGTGCCAGGTGCGGTAGACCGTGTCGCCGTCGCGGAGGAAGACGTTGACCGCGTAGCCGTCCTCCGGAGGGGCGCCCACATCGGTGCCGAAGGGGCTGTTCGCCGTGGAGTACCACGTCATCTTGTTGCCTACGCGGTGCTTGTACGGGAGGGCCTCGTCGATCGGGCCCTGCGTCACGATCACGAAGCGGGCGTCGTAGTGGTCCAGGAACTCCAGCCGTGTGAACTGCGAGGTGAATCCCGTGCAGCCGGCGCACTGCCATTCCTTGCCGGGGAACCACATGTGGTTGTAGACGATCAGCTGCTTCTTGCCCTCGAAGACGTCCGCCAGCCGGACGGGGCCGTCCTCGCCCTCGAGGGTGTAGTCCGGCATCGCCACCATCGGCAGGCGGCGGCGCTGCGCGGCGATGGCGTCGAGCTCGCGGGTCGCGGCCTTCTCGCGTACCCGCAGGGCGTCGAGTTCGCGCTGCCAGGTGTCCGTGTCGACGACGGGCGGAAGTGCGTTGGCGCTCATGGTCCCTCACTGATCCGGTGGGCGGTTTTCCGGTACGAAGGGGTTGACCCGGCCCGGCAGCGAAAGTAATCGGCGAGACCCCGCGGAGATCCGGCACCGCAACCGGTTGCTACCGTGCGCCCCATGATCAAGGTGAAGCCGGCCGGCCGAATAGCCCGCATCGCGGGCGCCAACCGGTCGGAACGCGTGCTGATCCTGGCCAGCTTCGTGAACCGCGTCGGCAACGGCCTCTTCAACGCGGCGTCCGCGCTCTACTTCACCCTCGTCGTGGGTCTGCCCGCCGCACAGGTGGGCGCCGCCCTCACCATCGCCGGGCTGACCGGCCTCCTCGCCGGGATTCCCGGCGGGCATCTCGCCGACCGGCGCGGGCCCCGTACCGTCATGGTGCTGGCCCTGGGGGTGCAGGCCGCGGCGATGTCGGCGCTCGTGTTCGTCGACGGCTGGGCCGCCCTCACCGTCGTCGCCACCGTCGACCAGCTCGCCGCTGCCGCCGGGGGCGCGGCGTGGGGAGCCCTCGTCGTACGGGTCGGTACCGACCGCCCCGCGTTGTTCCGGTCCAGGCTGCGCACGTACGTCAATCTGGGCGTCATCCTCGGCACCGTGGGCTCCGGCTTCGCGGTGGCGGCGAACACCCGTACCGCCTACCTCGTCCTCATCCTGGGCAACGCCGCCAGCTTCGCCCTCTGCGCCCTCGTGCTGTTTCTGCTCCCGAACTACGCGCCGGTGGAATCAGCAGCAAGAAGCCGACGCTGGGCCGCCCTCACCGACCGCCCGTTCGTCGCCTTCGCCGCGCTGTACGGCGCGATGGGGCTGCACTATCCGACGGTGTCCCTGCTCCTGCCGATCTGGATCTCCCAGCACACGGACGCGCCACGCTGGACGGTCGCCGCGGTGTTCGCGCTCAACGCCGCGGCGTGCGTCCTCCTGCAGACCAGGATCGGCTCGCGCATCGAGACCCTGCGCGACGGTGGCCGGGCGTTCCGTACGGCGGGGCTGCTCTTCCTGGTCAGCTGCCCGATGATCGCCCTGACCGCGCACGCCCCGGTGTGGGTGGCAGCCGGGCTGATCATCGCGGCGATCTTCGTGCACAGCCTCGGGGAGATCTGGGAGTCCTCCGCCGGATTCGCCCTCGGCTTCGGCCTCGCGCCGGATCACGCCCAGGGGCAGTACCAGGGACTTCTCGGCCTCGGCTTCAGCGCAGGCCAGGCACTGGCCCCGGCGCTCCTCACCACGGTGGTGCTCGGTCTGGGCTCGGCGGGCTGGTTGGTGCTCGGCGCGTTCCTCGCCGCCGTGGGCGCCACCGGCCCCGCGATCGAGCGGTGGGGGGCGCGGACCCGGCCCGCGGTGGAGGCAGAGGCATGACTCAGACAGAATTCGGACGGAGATGTCGCCCTGATACGCTCCGCCGCCTGCCCCGACAGAAGGACCCGCGCGTGGAAATCTGGATCAACCCCGCCTGCTCGAAGTGCAGCTCCGCCCTCTCCCTCCTGGACGCGGAGGGCGCCGAGTACACCGTGCGCTACTACCTCGAGCAGCCCCCCACCGCCGACGAGCTGACCAAGGTCCTCGCCCGCCTGGGCCTCGAGCCCTGGGACATCACCCGCCTCGGTGAGCCCGACGCCACCGACCTGGGCATCGGCACCTGGCCCCGCGACGCCGGCCACCGCGACCGGTGGCTTGAGGCCCTCGCCGGCCACCCGGCCCTGATCCAGCGCCCGATCATCACCGCCGACGACGGCACGGCGGTCGTCGGCCGTACGCCCGAGGCCGTACGGTCCGTCCTGCCCTGACCCCGGCCTACGGCTCCCTGCCGCCCATGTCGAGGCGGAACGGCGGATACTCGTCGGTCATCAGCGACGCGTACGCGGCGACGCGCAGCGCCCAGCGCTGCATCCCCAGCACGAAGTCGAACATCTCCCGCGGGTAGCGGCCGGTGAACAGCAGCATCACCGCCGCGAAGAGCACCATCACCCCGGCCAGCCCGCCGAAGCCGACGCGATAGCCGCCCACGAAGATCGCGACGATCACGTAGTGCGGGATGGCCAGCAGCCACCACTTCACCAGGACCAGACCGCGCGAGAGCCGCTCGGGGTACGCGACGTCCAGCCGCGCCGGGTAGTCCGGCACCTCGGCCAGGCTGAACGGCGGATAGCGGTCGGTGCCCAGCGCGCTGTAGCCGTAGTACCCGACGCGCCAGCTCCAGCGCAGCACGCCCAGGCTGAAGTCGAACAGCGCGCGGGGATAGCGCTCGGTGAACAGGATCGCGAAGAACGCGACCACGCTCACCAGCAGGAACGCGATCCACAGGAGGGCCAGCACCACGTAGTGCGGGATCAGCAGGATCCATTTCACCAGCCACAGCCAGCGCGACAGCGCCGGATCCGGTTCGGCCGCCCGTACACGCACGGTACGCATGCCGGCGGGAGGATTCGCGCTGACATCGGTCATGGCACATCGGCTCCTTCGTACGAGGCCATGGAACGCGGGTACCTGGATACGCGCGCGGCCACTTCCCAAGTTCTCGCATCCGGCGAATGACCACCATGCGTGTGGCGCCGGAGGGATACCGCGTACTCACCCGTTCGGACGCACCTCGCTGTCCGTCGCCGCCGTGGGCGGCAACGATGGTTCGAGTCCCGGTGGCGAGTGGTGAGGGGTACAGCCGATGAATCATTCCGACCTCCTCCCCCCGGACCGGCTCGAGCCCTGTGGCGCCCTCGTGCTCTTCGGGATATCCGGGGATCTCGCCGCGAAGATGCTGCTCCCCGCGCTCTACCACCTCACCGAGGCGGGGAAGCTGACCGTTCCGGTCATCGGGGTGGCCGCCGTCGACTGGGACGACGACGCGCTGCGGGCGCACGCCCGGGAGGCGGTCGAGGAGGCCGGCATCCAGGTCGACGACACGATGTTCGAGCGGCTGGCGCAGCGGCTGAGCATCGTGGCCGGGGACATCACCGACGACGAGACCTTCGTACGGCTGCGGGAGGCGGTGCGCGGGCTGGGCTTCGTGACGCACTACCTGGCCGTGCCGCCGTCGCTGTTCACCACCGTCGCCGCGGCGCTCGCGAGGGCCGGGCTGCACCGGGAGTCCCGGCTGGTGGTGGAGAAGCCCTTCGGCCATGACCTGGCGTCCGCCCAGCGGCTGCAGGACGAGCTGGGCGAGTACTTCGACGACGACCATCTGCTGCGGGTCGACCACTTCCTGGGCAACAGCGCGGTGGAGAGCCTGATGGTCGCCCGGTTCGCCAACACCCTGCTGACGCCGGTCTGGCACCGCTCGTACGTGTCGAACGTGCAGATCTCCCTCGTCGAGGACTTCGACGTCGCCGACCGGGGCTCGTTCTACGACGCGGTGGGCTGTCTGCGCGACGTGGTCCAGAACCACATGCTGCAGGTCCTGGCCTATCTGGCCATGGACCCGCCCAACGCGATGACCGCGCAGGCCCAGGCCCTGGAGGAGTGGCGGGTGCTGCACGCGATCCGCCCGATGGATCCGGACGCCACGGTGCGCGGGCAGTATGCGGGCTACCGGCGGGTCGCGGGAGTCTCGCCGCAGTCCACCACGGAGACGTACTTCGCGACGCGGCTGTTCGTCGACAACTGGCGGTGGGCGGACGTCCCGTTCTACATACGCAGCGGCAAGGCCATGGCTGTCACGGCCACCGAGGTGATCGTGGAGCTGCGCCGGCCGCCGCTGGACCTGTTCGCCGGTACGGAGCTGCCGCCGAACCTGATCCGCTTCCGGATCGACGGCGACACGGGGATCAGGGCGGATCTGATGGTGCGCGAGCCGGACGCGGGCACGCGGCCGGTGCAGCTGCCGATGGGCGTGGACTACGAGGAGGTCATGGGGCGTCAGGAGCTGCCGTACGAGCGGGTGCTGGCCGGTGCCGTCGACGGGGACCCCGGGTACTTCGCCTCGTACCCGACGATCCTGGAGTGCTGGCGCATCGTGCAGCCGGTGCTGGACGCCACCGGGCCGCCGCTGCGCTACCAGCGCGGCAGCTGGGGTCCGGAGGCGGCCGACTGGCTGCCGGGGCTGACGGGCTGGCACGATCCGGGGCCGCGGCTGTTCGACGACGTCCGGCCGACGGGGCGAGTCAGGCCCGGCCTGTCCGTCGTTCGAACACCTGGGGACGTGCCACGCGCAGCGCCGTCGTCACCGCGCCCAGCAGAACCGCGTCCTCTCCGACCTCGCTCGGTGCCACCCGCGGCCTGAACGGCGTGAGCCGGTGCACCGTCTCGCTGACGGGCGCCAGCAGCAGATCGGCGTTGCGGCCGATGCCACCGCCGAGGACCACCAGGTCGGGGTCGAGGACGGCGGTGACGGAGGCCACCACGAGGGCCAGCCGCTCCCCCTCCTGCCGGACGGCGGCGGCGGCCGGGGCGCGGCCCGCCCGCGCGGCGGCGAAGACGCGTCTGGCGGTGAGGGGGCCGGCCATGCCCAGGGCGCGGGCGGCGGTGACGACGGCGTCCGCGGAGACGGCGCTCTCCAGGATGCCGCGGCGGGGTGCGGCGCCGGACGCCGGCGGGCCGTCCAGGGGGAGGAAGCCGATCTCGCCGGCGGCCCCGTGCGCGCCGCCGAAGAGTTCGCCGCCGGCGACCACGCCCATGCCCAGGCCGGTGCCGATGAGTACGTAGACGAAGAGCCGGCTGCCGGCGCCCGCGCCGAAGGCGTACTCGCCGAGGGCGGCGAGGTTGGCGTCGTTGTGCACGCTGAGGGTGACGTCGAGGCGTTCGCGCATCCGGGCGACGAGGCCGGGGCGGCCCCAGCCGGGGAGGTTGACGGCGTAGCGGACCCGGCCGGTGTGCGGGTCGAAGACGCCGGGGGTGCCGACGGCGGCGTGCACCACCTGGGCGGGGTGCAGGCCGGCGGCGGCGACGCTGCGGCCGGCGGCCTCGATCGCGGCGTCGGCCACCGAGGTGGCGGAGCGGCCGCGGTTGCGCTGGTCGGTCCGGGCGATCACGGTGCCGGAGAGGTCGGCGACGGCGGTGCGCAGGCGGACGCGGCCGATGTCGACGCCGAGGACGTAGCCGGCCGCGGGGTCGGGTTCGTAGAGCACGGCGACGCGTCCGCGGCCGGGGGTGTGGGTGCCCGCCTCGCGGACCAGGCCGGCCGTCTCGAGGGCGGCGAGCGCGGAGGAGACGGTGGGTTTGGACAGCCCGCTGTCGCGGGCCAGTTGGGCGCGGGAGGCGGGGCCGGCGCGGCGCAGGCGCTCCAGGAGGAGCCACTCGTTGTTGCTGCGTAATCGGCGTCGGCTCCACGGCTGCTCGTCCACGGGAGGGTCACGCGGCCATGTGGCAGGCCGCCGAGTGGGCGGGGGCGAGTTCCGTGAGCCGTGGGGTGACCTGCGCGCAGGCGTCGACGGCCAGGGGGCAGCGGGCGCGGAACCGGCAGCCCGGGGCCGGGTCGATCAGCTGCGGCGGGTCGGTACGGGCGGCCTCGGCGCCGACGTCGAGGGGGGCGCGGGGGTCGGGGACGGCGGAGAGGAGGAGGCGGGTGTACGGGTGTCTGGCGTCGGCCAGCACCTCCTCCGTGGGGCCGGACTCGACGACGTGGCCGCCGTACATCACCAGCAGACGGTCGGAGACGTAGCGGGCGCCGGCAATGTCGTGGGTGATGTAGAGGACGGAGACGCCCTCGGTCTCGCGCAGCCGCGTCATGACGTTGAGCAGGCCGATGCGGATGGAGACGTCCAGCATCGACACGGGTTCGTCGGCGAGGATCAGCTTCGGGCGGTACGCCAGCGCCTGGGCGAAGCCGACGCGCTGGCGCTGGCCGCCGGAGAGTTCGTACGGGAAGCGCTGCAGGACCTCGGCGGCGGGAGTGAGGCCGACGGCCTCGGTGACCCGCTCGGCCTCGGCGCGGCGGGCGGGGCCGTCGAGTTCGGGGCGGTGCAGCTTCAGGCCGCGCAGGATGCCGTGGGCGACGCGGTGGGCGGGGTTGAGGGAGCTGAAGGGGTCCTGGAAGACCATCGGTACGTCGCCGTGGTACGCCAGCTTCTCGCGGCGGCCGCGCAGCCGGGACAGGGGGCGGCCGCGGTAGTGGATCTCGCCGGCGGTGGGGCGGTGGACCTGGGCGAGGAGGCGGGCGAAGGTGGACTTGCCGCTGCCGCTCTCTCCGACCAGGGCGACGATCTCCCGCTCGCGGATCATCACGTCCACGTCGTCGACGGCGTGCAGCCGGGCCCTGCGCAGACCGGTGCCCATGCGGAAGTGACGGGTGAGGCCGACGGTCTGCAGCAGGGGAACATCGGTCACGAGGGCACCTCCACCTGGTCGGGGGCGTGCAGCACGCAGCGGGCATGGGCCCCGCCCGCCGGGTACAGGCCGGGTTCGCGGTCGTGGCAGTCGGGCCGTACCAGCGGGCAGCGCGGCGCGAACCGGCAGCCGGCGGGCGGACGGGCCAGGTCGGGCGGGCTGCCGGGGATGCCGCGCAGCTCCACGCGCGGCCCGCGGATCGAGGGGAACGCCTCGAGCAGGCCCTGGCTGTAGGGGTGGGCGGGGTGGTCGAACACGGTGCGGGTGGGGCCGGCCTCGACGACCCGGCCCGCGTACATCACCAGCAGCTGGTCGGAGAAGTGGCTGACCAGCGACATGTCGTGGGTGACAAAGACGATCGCGAAGCCGAGGAGCTCCTGCAGCTCCTTGATCTGCACCATCAGCGAACGCTGGGCGACCACGTCGAGGGCGGAGGTCGGCTCGTCCATGATGACGAGGTCCGGGGTGAACAGCAGCGCCATCGCGATCATGGCGCGCTGGCGCATGCCGCCGGACAACTGGTGCGGGTAGCTGCGCAGATGGACGGGGTCGATGCCGACGAGCTCGAGCACCTCACGGGAGCGGTCGCGTATCTCCCGCGCGCCGAGATCGGCGTGGGCGTCCATGGCATCCTTGAACTGGGCGCCGATCGTGGTCACCGGGTTGAGGGCGTTCATCGCGCTCTGCATGACGACGGAGAAGTCCCGCCAGCGCAGCACGTTGAGCTGCCGCTCGGTCATGGTGACGAGGTTCCGCCCCTTGAAGCGCACGCTGCCGCCGGTGACGGCCGCCGGGGGCTCGAGGAGTCCGGCGACGGCGAACAGCAGCGTCGACTTGCCGCACCCCGACTCGCCGACGACGGCGGTGAACCCGCCGCGGCGCACGGTCAGGTCGACGTGCTCCACGGCGGTCACGGGGCCGCGGTCGCCGTCGTAGGCGACGGACAGGTCCCGCACGTCGAGCAGCGGCTCAGCGCTCACGGCGCCTCCTTCGTACGGGGCGCAGCGCCGGGTTGCCGATCTCGTCGAAGGCGTAGTTGACCAGCGCGAAGGCCACCCCGAGCAGGGCCACGCACAGCCCGGGCGCGATGGCCCACAGCGGGGTGCCGGACTGCAGGGCCTCCTGGTTCTTCGCCCAGTACAGCATCGTGCCCCAGCTGGCCGAGGCGGGATCGCCCAGGCCCAGGAACTGCAGGCCGGCGGCCGTGAGGACCGAGTAGAGCGCGGCGCCCAGGAAGTTGGCGACGATCAGCGAGGTCATGTTGGGCAGGACCTCGAAGACCACGATGTACGAGCGCCGCTCGCCGCGCACCCGGGCGGACTGCAGGAAGTCCCGGTTGCGCAGCGCCAGGGCCTGCGCGCGCAGCTGGTTGGCGCCGTAGGACCAGCCGGTGAACACCAGCACGACGAGGATCACGCCGAGCGAGCCCTTGCCCGCGTACTTGGCCAGGATGATGACCAGCGGGAACGCGGGGATCACCAGGACGACGTTGGTGAGCATCGACAGGACGTCGTCCGCGATGCCGCCGAGATAGGCGGCCGTCACGCCGACCAGGACGGCGAGCACGGTGGCCAGCGCCCCGGCGACGACCGCGATGACCAGGGATTCGCGGGTTCCGTAAATCAGCTGGGAGTAGACGTCCTGGCCGAGCCCGGTGGTGCCGAGCAGATGCCCGGTGGACGGGGACAGTCCCGGCGGGAAGGCCAGCTCGTCCGGGTGGTCGACGGTGGTGAACACACCGGGGAAGGTCGCGATCACCGTGAAGACGAACAGGATCACGGCCCCGGCCATCGCCTTGCGGTTGTGACGCACCGCGCGCCACAGGCCGCCGGAGGCTTGCCGGGCCGCGGGTTCGGGGGTGTGGACGACAGTGGTGGCGGTCATCGCGGTCACCTGCCTCCCGCGTCGGCGGACCGGGCGCGCGGGTCGAGCCAGACCGTGGCGATGTCGACGATCAGCAGTGCGGCCAGCACGGCGACGGTGAACAGCATGAACAGGGCCTGCATCAGCGGGTAGTCCACGTTCTGCACCGAGTTGTAGAAGAGATAGCCGACGCCGTTGTAGCTGAAGACGAACTCGATGAGGACGGCGCCGGAGACCACGAAGCCCAGGGACATCGCGAAGCCGGTCAGGTTCGGCAGGACGGCGTTACGGGCCGCGTAGCCGTACATGACACGCCGGGGGGACAGTCCCTTGGCGCGGCCCATCCGCACGTAGTCCTCGGCCAGCGTGGTGATCATGTTGTTGCGCATGGTCAGGATCCAGCCGCCGATCAGGGTGATGAGCAGGGTCGCCGCGGGCAGCACCGCGTGCTGCAGCACGCTGCCCACAAAGCCCGGCGAGAAGCCGGGCACGATCGAGTTGTCGTAGTTGAAGGTGCCGGGGAGCACGCTGCCGGCGTTCATCGAGAAGGCGAAGATCAGCATCAGCGCCACCCAGAAGACCGGCAGCGCCGAGGTGACCACGAACACCGGCGGCAGCAGGGAGTCCAGCCATCCCCCGCGCCGCCAGCCGGCGACGGTGCCGATCATCGTGCCGAGCGCGAACGCCAGCACGGTGGTGATGCCGACCAGGCCCAGCGTCCACGGCAGGGCCTGGCCGATCAGCCCGGTCACGGGCTCGCCGAGCTGTCCCCCGATCGACCGGCCCCAGTCGCCGGTGAACATGTTGCCCAGGTACTCGACGTACTGCACGAACAGGTTCTGGTCCGGCTTGTACCCGAACGACGTCAGCATCTGCTCCAGCGCGTCGCGCGACACCCGCCCGCGGGTGCGGGCGGTGAGCGCGGCCACGGGGTCGCCGGGCATGAACCTCGGGACGAAGAAGTTCAGCGTCAGCGCCGCCCAGAGCGTCAGTACGAAGAAGCCGAGCCTGCGGAGCAGGAACCTCACTGGGCGGGCTTCCAGTAGAGGTTGGCCAGCACCTGCCCGGTGTCGGGGAAGGTGTAGGCCGACGGCTGCGCGTACGGGTTGTCCTCGGTGGGCCAGCCTCCGATGTCCTCGGTGTTGTACTGGAACCAGTCGACCGACTCGGTGACCGGGATGACGGGCACGTCGTCGATCATCACCTGGCCGACCTGCTTGACGATGTCGACCTGTCCGGCCTCGTCGGCGGTCGCGTAGTCGTTCAGCAGCTTGTCCACGGCAGGGTTCCGGTACCGGGAGTGGTTGCTGACCGCCGGCTTGCCGAGCGGCGCGGTGTTGGCGGAGTGCAGCATGGCGCGCAGTTCGTAGTACGGGGTGGGGCCGCCGCTGGGCTGGCTGTAGTACGCCAGGTCGTAGTCGCCGTTGTAGAGCTTGTCGAGGTAGGCCTGCTGGGCCAGGTTCTGCACGGTCAGCTCGATGCCCACGGGCGCCAGGTTCTGCTTGACCACCTTCAGGGCGGCGTCCCAGTCGGTGTAGCCGGTGACGGTGATGATCGTGAGCTTCAGCGGGTCGGAGGCGGAGTGGCCGAGGCCCTCGACGAGCTTCTTCGCCCGGTCCGGGTCGGGTTTGCCGAAGCCTGCCTTCGTGACGGCGGCGGCGTCGTAGTACTTCTCGAAGGTGGGGGTGACGATGCCGGACTGGTTCGCCGGCGGCTGCTGGCCGCCGACCGCGATCTCGGCGACCTTCGCGCGGTCGATGGCGTAGCTGATCGCCTGGCGTACCTCGAGCCTGCTGGTGTCCGCGTGCGAGGGGTCGAGGTTGGGGTAGATCGCCACGTTCTGCACGGGCGGCGACCAGGTGTGGTGGTCCGCGGACTTGTCGAGGTAGAACTTCTCGATCCCGGGGATGTACTGGCTGCCCCACTGGGCCTTGCCGCTGGCCAGGTCGAGGTTGGCGGGGGCGTTGTCGAGGTAGGCCGGGTACTGGACCTTCTCCAGATAGGGCTTGCCGGGCTGCCAGTAGTCGGTGTTGGCGGTGTACTGGATGTTGTTAGGACCGCACGGGTCGACCTTGAACGGGCCCGTGCCGACCGGGTCCTTGACGGACGTGGTGTCCGGCCTCGACGCCAGCTCACCCGTGGACCAGATGTGCTTGGGCACGATGGGCTGCAGATTGGCGAAGAAGTAGAAGTACGTCTGCGCGGCCTGCTTGAACCGCAGGGTCACCTTGTCGCCGGCGGCCGTGGCGCTCTGCAGTCCGGCCGAGGTCCACAGGGAGTACAGGTCGGTGGCCGGGACCCGCTTCATGATGTCGAAGGTGTACGCCACGTCCTCGGCGGTGAGCGGCTTGCCGTCGCTCCACTTCACGCCGTCGCGGACGGTGAAGACGATCTCGGTCTTGTCCGCGTTCCACCGGTAGCTCTTCGCGAGCATCGGCTTCTCGGCGGCGTTGCCGAGTACGTTCACGAAGACCAGGGGCTCGTAGACGAAGCCGATGGAGGTGTTGAAGACCGCCGGGTTGAACGGGTTGAAGTTGCACGTCCAGGTCTGGCCGGCGGTGTTCGCGATGGTGACACTGCCGCCCTTCTTCTTGGGCCCGCTGTCCGTCCGCCCGCTGCCGCTCTCCTTGGCATCGGGCCTGCGCTCCGTGTCGGAGCAGGCCGCGCCGCCCAGGAGCAGGGCCAGGGCGATGGCGAGGATACGGGTGCCGCGTCGTAGTGCTGGCCTCATTGCCGACAGTCCCTTCGCGAAAGCATTCGGGGGTCTGTGTCCGATGGGCATGCGCTGAGCCGGCAGTCCGCCCGGTCCCGCGGGCGGATCGATAAAGTTAGCTAACTATACGAGTGTTGGGCGGCCACGGTAAGAGGGCCGGAGACAGCCGCGTCACCGGTACGGGTGAGCGCGTTACGCCGCCCGGCGGGCAGCGATTGCGGCGGCCCCGCGTCCCGCCCAGGCTCGGGAATCGACACGGATGTCCCCGCGTGCGGTCGAGGGGCGAGCGCGACATGTCCAAGATGTGGCAGCGAATCGAGCACGGCCTGTGGCCCATCCTCCAGCAGGTGCTCGCTGTCGTCATCGCCTGGTGGCTGGCCCGCGTCCTGCTCGACGCGAAGGTGCCGATCTTCTCCCCCATCGCCGCGCTGGTCGCCCTCAACACACCGCGCGGCGCGCGCGGCGCCAACGCCGTACGCGTCGTGCTCGGCGTCATGGCCGGGGTGTTCATCGGGGACGTGGCATACCGCTATCTGGGCCACGGGGCGGTGTCCATCGCGCTGGCCGTGCTGTGCGCGATGCTCTTCGCGCTCGTGGTCGACGGGCAGCGCGTCACGATGGGCCAGTGCGGGGTGAGCGCGGTCATCGCCGTGGTCTGGGGGCAGCAGGCCGCCGGCGAACGGGTGCTGGAGGTCCTCATCGGCGGCGGTGTCGCGCTGGTCTTCAGCCAGCTGCTCTTCCCCGCCCATCCCCTGGCCACCCTGCGGCGGGCCGAGGCGACGATGCTCGAGGAGCTGGTGGACGTGCTCGCCACGACCGCCCGGGCCCTGCAGAGCGAGCGCGAGGAGCAGGAGGAGAAGCTCTGGGAGAGGCTGCGTCCCGGTTACGGGGTGATGGCCGATCTGGTGAAGGCCCGCGAGCAGGCGCTCACGCTGACCCGGACCGTTCCGGCGTGGTGGGGCCAGGAGGACCCCGTACGGCAGGAGGGGGCGTCGGCGATGCATCTGGACCTGCTGGTGAACAGCTGTATGACGCTCGCCCGGACCGCGATGAGCGTGGACCCGGAGCACCGCCCGGGGCTGGCCCCGGCCGTCAAGGAGCTCGCGCGGATCCTGCGGCTGCTGTCCAAGGCACCCGGGAACCGCGCCGTCCGGGCCCGCGCGGTCGAACGGGTGCTCCGGGTCGTGCGGATCGAGCAGCCCATCGGATCGGGGCCGCGGGCCGCCTTCCGGGAGAGCGTACGGATGGTGGGGCGCGACATCATGGTGTTCGCCGGCGCCTCCGACGAGACCGCCGACCGCTCCCTGCGCGAGCTCGACGTGGAGGTCCCCATCGTCACCCCGCCCCGGCTGCGCCGCCCGTACGGCACCGCCCGCCCCCGCCCCGGCCGCCGCCCGCCGCAGCGGCCGTAGGCTGGCCCCCACGCGACGGACGGGAGGCAGAGGTGACCGCGACGACGACCACGGCCGGGGTGCTGGCCGAGCTGGCCGCGCTCGAGGACCCCCGGGTGCGCGCCGTGAACGAGCGCCACGGCGACGACCACGGGGTGAACCTGGGCAGGCTCCGCGCCCTCGCCAAACGCCTGAAGACCCAGCACGACCTCGCCCGCGAGCTGTGGCGCACCGGCGACGGCGCGGCCCGGCTGCTGGCGGTCCTCGTCTGCCGGCCCAGGGCGTTCGACCGCGACGAGCTGGACGCCATGCTGCGCGAGGCCCGTACGCCCAAGGTCCACGACTGGCTCGTCGGCTACGTGGTCAAGAAGAGCCCCCACGCCGAGGAACTGCGCGTCGCCTGGTCCGCCGACCCCGATCCGGTGGTCGCGAGCGCCGGCTGGGCGCTGACCACCGACCGGGTGGCGAAGAAGCCGGAGGGCCTGGACCTCCCGGGGCTGCTGGACACCGTCGAGGCGGAGCTGAAGGACGCCCCGGAGCGGCTGCAGTGGGCGATGAACCACTGCCTGGCGCAGATCGGCATCGAACACCCCGGGCTGCGCGAGCGCGCCGTGGACATCGGTGAGCGGCTCGGGGTCCTGAAGGACTATCCGACGCCGCCGGGCTGCACCTCCCCGTACGCTCCGGTCTGGATCGCCGAGATCGTGCGGCGCCGGGCCGGCGTCCAGTCCGGCCGCTCGTAGGAGCTGGTGCGGTAACGGCCGCGGAACTCGGCCAGGAGTTCGTCGGTCACCTCCGCCCCGGCGCTCACGGCGGCGTGGACCTCGCGGAAGTAGTCTTCGTAGCCGGCCGGAGTGTAGAGACACAGGGCGCGTGCGGGGACGGGGCCCGCGTTGCGGAAGCCGTGCGGGGTACCGCGGGTGGCGGCGAGCAGATCCCCGGGGCCTGCCGTCGCCTCGTCGTCTCCCGTGTGGAGTGTCAGTTCGCCCTCGAGAACGTAGAAGTACTCGTCGTGTCCGTCGTGCACGTGCGGTCTGGCACCGATGACGCCGGGCTCGAGGCTGAACTCCTCGAAGGCGAAGTGGCCGCCCGTGTGCTCGGCGGTGAGCCGGAAGAAGTGTCTGACACCGGCGACGTCGATGAGTTCCCCGTCCTGAGGACGGCGCAGCAGCGGGCGGCCGGCGATGCGGTCCTGATCAGTCATGGACGCATTGTGGCGCAGCCCGTCATGCCGGCCACCCCCCGTCCGGGCGGCCGGCATGACGTACGGCGCGGTCCGTCAGTGCTCGCGGGCCGCCAGCGTGTCACGGACCGTGGTGTACGCGGGCTTCACGGCGAACACCTCGTCGAAGAGGTTGGCCGCGCCCTGACCGGTGAACACGCCGGGAATCCACGAGTACTTGTCGGTGTATCCCCAGACCGTGAACGAGGTGCAGCGCCGCACGTTCAGACAGGCCTGCACCAGCCGCCGGTAGTCGTCGGCCTGCCGGGTCAGCTTGGCGTCGTCGGCCGGCAGATCCATCCGCACGTCGACCTCGGTGAACGCGGTCTGCATGCCGAGCGCCGAGAAGCGCTCCAGGTTGTCCTGCACATCGCCGGGGAAACCGTACTGGATGTCCAGATGGCCCTGGATGCCCATGCCCTGCACCGGCACGCCCTGGGCGCGCAGCTCCTTGGCCAGCTCGTAGTAGGCCGTGGACTTCGCGTTGACGCCCTCGGTGTTGTAGTCGTTGAGGAACAGCTTGGCCCCGGGGTCGGCCGCGTGCGCCCAGCGGAACGCGTCGGCGATGTAGGAGGGGCCGAGCTGCTGCAGCCAGATCGAGTCGCGCAGCTGGGCGTTGTCGTCGAAGATCTCGTTGACGACGTCCCACTGGTAGATCTTGCCCTTGAAGTGCTTGACCGTGGTGGTGATGTGGTCGTGCAGGATACGGCGCAGCTCGGTGGCGTCGATGCTGCCGTCGGCGACACCCGCGGTGAGCCAGGCGGGGAGCTGGTTGTGCCAGACGAGGGTGTGGCCGCGGACCGCCTGCTTGTTGCGGTGGGCGAAGTCCACCAGGGCGTCGGCCTGCGTGAAGTCGTTGACCCCCTGCTGGGGCTCGACGGCCTCCCACTTCATCACGTTCTCCGCGGTGACGGAGCTGAACTCGCGGGCGGCGATGGTGCGGTACTGCTCGTCGTCGGCCAGCGCGTTCATGTCGACCGCGGTGCCGATGCGCAGGTCCTGGCGGTCGGCGAGGGCGCGCAGCGGCGTGTCGCCGCGGTCGTGCGCGGGCTGGGCGGACACCGTCGAGGCGGTGCCGAGCAGAAGCATGGCCGCGAGGGCGGCCGCCGTGGCGGGGCCGAGCGGTCTGGGCGTCATGAGGTGACTCCTTGCGTTCGTACTGCGGGTGGGTGTGCTTGGTGTGGGGGGACTGGCGCGGGCCGGCCGGTCGGGTGGCCGGCCCGCGCGGTCTGGGGGCGGCTCAGCGCAGGCGGTGGCTCTCGCGCGGCCCGAGGTAGGTGTCGGGCAGGCCGCCGTTGTCGATCAGCAGCCGCTGCACCACGACGGTCGGGTCGACCATCCAGAACTTCAGCCGGTGCGTGCCCGCGGCCAGGGTGTGCCGGGTGGCGGTGCGGCTGACGTTGTCGGAGGTGTTACGGGCCCACTGGTTGTTCATGCCGCCGTCGTCGGAGCCGCTGACGGCGATGATGTCCACGGTCTGCGGGGCGTCGTCGTCGAAGGACACGGCGTAGCGCAGCCCGGTCCCGGCCAGGGCGGGGTTACGGGGCGACAGATACGTCCAGAGGGTGACCTCTCCCCCGGCGAGCAGGCTGACCTCGTACTCCAGGTGCGGGGAGTCGCCGCCGGGGGTCTGCGTCGGGGCGGTGACCGGGACGGGGGTGAGGCCGGCGCCGTCGCGGCCGACGCCGTCGATCCGCTGCCACCGGATGCCGGGACCGCCGACGGCGCGTACGGCGTGCTCGGCGTCGACGGCGATGTAGCCGCCGGCCTCGACGAAGCCCTTCAGGCCGGCCACGTCCGGGTTCTCGGCGGTGGCCGTGACGGTGACGGTGGTCCCGTCGGAGGCGTGCACCACGAGGTCGGCCTCGGTGGTGCCGCGGGGGGCCCTGTTCCAGTCGACGCTCACCGTGAGGCGGGTCTGGCGGGTGACGGTGCCGCGGGGGGTGTCGACGCGCAGCCAGCGGGCGGTGGACTCGACGCGGTAGTCGAGGGAGGCGGTGCCGCGGTTGAAGAGCTCGAGGTGCGGCGCCGGGGCGGTCCCGTGGCGGCTGATCACCGGGAGCCGGGCGGGGGCGGTGGCGTGGGGCCACCAGTCGGCCGTGCCGGAGAGGGCGACGCCCAGCTCGGCGGCGTCGGGGACGTCGATGCGGCGGACGGCGGGGAAGATCTCGTCGGGGAGGGCCACGTTGTTGAGCTCGGGCTGCTGCCAGGGGGCGTTGGGGCCGTAGCGGGCGACGTCGCCGTAGCCGATGTGGGGCTGGGTCTGGAAGCCCTCCCACTTGCCGTCGGCGACGCGGAGGTTGAAGCGCTCGTTCAGCGCGAAGTCCCGCTGGAGGCCGGCCTCGGCGCGGGCGGCGCGTTCGTTCGTGGCGGAGCGGCCCTGGGCGGCGTAGCGCAGGTTGGTGAACTCGGCCTCGCGCAGGGTGTAGACGTTCGCGGTGGCGGCCACCGGGTAGCCGACGAGCTCGAACCAGGTGTCCTGGGCCGCCCCCGGCAGCCGCGAGCCGATCGCCTCGGCGCGTTCGGCGAGGTCCTGCCAGCGCCGGGTGACGCCCTCGAGTTCGCCGTGGTGGTCGAGGGAGAACGGGGTGGCCCGGTCGTCGTAGACGATCGCCGACGGGTCGGTGGCGGGGTTCTTCGCCGGGTCGAGGGTGATGCGCCGGTTGAGCAGCTCGGGCTTGCGCAGGGACTGCAGCCGGGCGTACTCCTCGAGGACGGCGGCGATGGCCGAGGCCTGGGACTCGCCGAAGGCGTGGGCGGCGAAGCGGCGCAGCCAGTCCGGCAGCGCGGTCAGGTCCCAGCGGTCGGGGTTCCAGGCGTAGTCGAGGAAGAACTGGGTGGGGACCTCGTTGCCCTTGAGGTCGCCTACGTTGGTGACCCACAGCGTGTGGTTGCCGTAGGCGATCGCCTGGCGCAGCTGGTCCCAGAGGTTGGGCAGGGAGGTGGTGTCGACCCACTTGTAGTTGCGGCCGGCGCCGACGTAGTCGAAGTGGTAGTACAGACCGTAACCGCCGGAGCGGGCCGGCTCCGCCGGGTCGGGGTGCTTGCGGATGTTGCCCCAGTTGTCGTCGCACAGTACGACGGTGACGTCCTCGGGGGCGCGCAGGCCGCGCGCCCAGTAGCGCTGGACCTCCTTGTAGAGGGTCCAGACCTGGGGGATCTCGGTGAGCGGGCGGCCGGTCTCCTCGGCGAGGATGGTGCGCTGGGCGGCGATGATCTCCTGCATCAGCTCGATGCCGTCGCCGTCGGGCAGACTCACGTCGCCGTTGCCGCGCATACCGAGGGTGACGACGCCCTCGAAGCCCTGCTGGACCATGCGCCGGATGCCGTCGCGCCAGTACGCCTTGATCGCGTCGGCGTTGCGGCGGAAGGACCACTCGCCGGTGCCGCCGTAGGGGTCGCTGCCGGGGGTGACGACGGTGCCGGCGCTGTCGCGGACGGCGGCCTTCGCGTGGCGGTTCCACTCCTCGATGCCGCGCATCATCGGCGCCTCGTGTGAGGTGCCCATGACGATGCCGTACTCGGTGGCGCGGGCGTGGTTCTCCGGGTCGTCCTCGGCGAAGGCGCGGCCCCAGACGGCGGGCCACAGGTAGTTGGCCTTCAGCCGCAGCATGACCTCGAAGATCTTCGCCCAGAAGTCGGCGTTGAAGCCGCCCTCGAAGCCGGGGGCCTTGCCGGGGCCGAAGAAACGCGGCGCCCAGGTACCCAGGGCCGGGTTCTCGTCGTTGATGAAGATCCCGCGGTACTTCACGGCGGGACTGCCCTGGGTGTGCCGGCCCGGGCGGACGTACAGGGCGTCGCGGTGGACCGGGATGATGTCGTCCCACCAGTACCAGGGCGAGACGCCGATGCCGTAGCTGACGTCGTACGTGCCGAAGATCGCGCCGCGCTGGTCGGAGCCGGCGATGACCAGGGCGCGGTCCACGCCGGGCAGGGGGTGGTCGACGACCGTCTGCAGCGAGGTCTCCCAGCGGCCGGCCACCCCGGTGACGTCGAGCTTTCCGCTGGTCACCAGGCGGTCGATCAGCGGGCTGCGGCCGAGGGTGCCGATCAGGACGAGCTCCCGGCCGGCCCCGGCGACGTCGCCGTCGCGGCTGCGGCGCAGCACGGGGTGGGCGCCGGTGACGCGCCCGATGTCGTCGCACAGGTCCCCGGCGGCGCGCACCACGCCGGGATGGTCGGCGGCGTCGACCACGACGGGGACGGCCCGGCCGCCGCGGGCGACGGTGAACGTGCCCTTGCCGGGGGTGAACGAGATGTACGCGCCGGAGTCGGTGACCTGCAGCCCGTCGCCGCCGGACGCGGGGGCGGCGGCAACGGCCTCGCCGACGATTCCCGGCACACTTCCGAAAGTTGTCAGCGCGAGGGCGCTCGCACCGAGGCCGACACCGGCTCCGAGCACCGACCTTCGATCCGGATCAAATGCATCTATATCGGCCATATCCGCTCCATTCGCATCACGTCTGCTGCCCAAGTCGCGTCCGCGTGACAGAGCTTGGAGGATGTGCGGGACCGAAACAATGGACCTGCACGACCGAAAATATTTCGGTCGTGCAGGTCCAGGGGAAGCGCGGCGCCGTGAGGCGCGTCACAAACGGGGGAATACGGGCAGTGCGGCTATTCGGCCGGGACCTCCGCCAGACCGCCGGCCACGGCGCCCTCCGCGGCGGCCGGGTCGCCGGCGGCCGGGGCGGTGCTCTTGCGGACGATCAGGGTGGTGGTCAGCTCGAGCCGGGTTGCCGGGGACTCCCCCGACCGCAGGCGCAGCAGCATCTGCACGGCCTCCTCGGCCATCTCCCGCAGCGGCTGGTGCACGGTCGTCAGCGCCGGGCTCGACCAGCGGGCGACGAGCACGTCGTCGTACCCCACCAGCGACAGGTCGTGCGGCACCCGCAGCCCGCGGACCCGGGCCGCCTCGAGCACGCCGAGGGCCTGCAGATCGCTCCCGGCGAAGATCGCGGTGGGCGGATCGGGCAGGTCGAGCATCGCCATCGCGTGCTCGTACCCGCCGCCCACGTGGAAGTCCCCGAACCGCACGAGCTCGGGATCGGACCCCAGCCCCGCCATGTTCATCGCCGAGCGGTAGCCGTCCAGCCGGGCCAGCGAGCACAGCATGTCCTCGGGCCCGGTGATGATGCCGATCCGCCGGTGCCCCAGCTCGACCAGATGCCGGGTCGCCGCGAGACCGCCGGTCCAGTTCGCCGAGCCCACGGACGGCACGTCCGGATCCGGGTCGCCGGCCGGGTCGATGATGACGAACGGGATGGAACGCGCCCGCAGTTGCTGCTTGACCGCGTCGGGCAGGGCGGAGAAGACCAGCACCACGCCGATCGGCTGGCGCTGCAGCACCCCCTCGATCCACTCGGGGCCCGGCGAGTGCCGGGTGCCGCTCTCGGTGAGCACCACGCTCGCCTGGTTGGCCTTGGCGATCTTCTCGACGCCCCGTATCAGCTCCAGCGCCCAGACGCTCTCCAGCTCGTGGAAGACGATCTCGATCAGCGGCGCCTCGCGGCCGGAGCGCGCGGTCCGGCGGTAGGCGTGGGCCTCCAGCAGCCGCTCCACCTTGATACGGGTGGGAGCCGCGACGTCCTGGCGGCCATTGAGCACTTTCGAAACTGTCGATATGGAGACGCCGGCCTTCTCGGCGACCTGCGCCAGAGTAATTCGCCCGCTCTCCTCGTCATCTCGCATGGTGGGGAGCATAGGGCACGCCCTTTCCGGACGACAGGGTCACACTTTAGTAACTCAAGATCCGAGGGTTGACCTGCACGGCACCGCCACTCTAGCGTCCCGTCACGTGAAGTTTCGATAACCGGATCGAAACATTTTCGAGAGGCGAGACGATGAAGCAACGGGCACGGCTTCTGCGGACTGCCGCCGCTGGTCTGACGCTGGGGATGGCGCTCACCCTGACCGCGTGCGGCAGTGACGACTCCAAGGACTCGGGCAGCGGATCGGGCGAGATCCACATCCTGGTCTACGGCGACGCCACCAACAAGGTGGAGAAGCGTCTCGTCGACACCTTCAACAAGACGTCGAAGGTCAAGGCGGTCCTGGACACCATTCCTGGTGCGGACTACCAGGCCAAGCTGCAGACGATCATCAGCGGCAAGCAGGCCCCGGACGTGTTCTTCAACTGGGGCGGCGGCAGCATCAAGCCCTACGTCGACGCCGGACTGCTGATGCCGCTCGACGACTTCATAGCCAAGGACCCCGGCCTGCAGTCCAACTTCCTGCCGTCGGTGTTCAACACCGCCAAGGTCGACGGCAAGGCGTACGGCGTGCCCATGCGCGGCACCCAGCCCGTCCTGCTCTTCAACAACAAGAAGGTCCTCGCGGACGCCGGTATCGAGGTCCCCAAGACCTGGGACGAGCTGCTCGCCGCGGTCAAGACCCTCAAGGCCAAGGGCGTCAAGAACCCGATCGCGCTGGGCGGCGCGGACAAGTGGCCGACCCAGATGTGGTACCAGTACGCCTACGACCGCGTCGCGGGCCCCGAGCTCTTCGCAAAGGCGCTGGGCGGTGACAAGGCCGCCTGGGAGAGCGAGGACTCCAAGAAGGCCCTCGGCATGCTCAAGGAGCTCATCGACGCCGGCGCCTTCGGCAGCAACTACGACTCGGTGAAGTTCACCGACGGCGGCTCCCCCGCCCTGCTCGCCACCGGCAAGGCCGCGTTCGAGCTCATGGGTTCGTGGGAGTACTCGACGCTGCAGGACGCCCACCCCGACTTCGCCAAGTCGGACCTGGGCTACAGCGCCTTCCCGGCCGTCGACGGCGGCAAGGGTGACGCGGCCAACGTGGCCGGCAACACCAACAACTTCTACTCGGTGCTGAAGTCCACCAAGCACCCCGAGGCCGTCGGCGAGTTCCTGAAGCTCATGTACTCGGACGCGTTCGTCAAGGACCAGATGTCCATCGGCAACCTGCCGACCACCACGAACACCGAGCAGTTCCTGGACACCGCCGCCAGCCCCGAGTACGCGAAGTTCCAGTTCGACCTGGTCAAGAACGCGCCCTCGTTCCAGCTCTCCTGGGACCAGGCGTTCCCGCCGGCCGCGACCACCTCGCTGCACTCGGCCATCCAGCAGTTCTTCAACGGACAGATGGATGCCGACGGCTTCATCAAGTCCATGCAGAGCCTGCCCGCGGCCTGACCCCTCTGATCCCTGGATCACTCATATGACCACCACCGCCACAGCACCCGCCGTGGACAAGGTGAACAGCGACGGCTCCCGCCGGCCCACGCGCCGGCGGGGGTCGGGGGTGGGCCGCCCGGGCTTCGTCTGGGCGGCCCCCGCCGCGCTCTTCTTCGCCCTGTTCGCCATCGTGCCGCTCCTCATGGTCGCCGTCCTCTCCTTCACCAGCTGGAACGGCCTGGGCTCCCCCGAGTTCTCCGGCCTGGACAACTGGAAGAAGCTGCTCGACGACCCCGTCATGATCGAGAGCCTCTGGCTGACTCTGCTCCTGACCGTCCTCGGCGTCGTCGTGCAGACCCCGATCAGCATCCTCCTCGGCGTCTGGGCAGCGGGAAAGCAGCGCAACCGGGCGATCCTCTCGGCCGTCTACTTCGTTCCGCTGCTGCTGTCCATCACGGCCGTCTCCGTCCTGTGGCGCGCCGTGCTCGACCCCAACTTCGGTGTCCCCTCGCAGGCCGCGTGGCTCTTCGGGGACGGCAACCTGCTCGGTGAGCAGTCCACCGCGGTCGGCGTCCTGGTATTCGTCGCCACCTGGCAGTTCACCCCGCTGCACACGCTCATCTACCAGGGCGCGGCACGAGCCGTACCGCCGGTCCTCTACCAGGCCGCGCAGATCGACGGCGCGGGCACCGTCCGGCAGTTCTTCCACATCACCCTGCCGCAGCTGCGCAACAGCATCATCACCTCGATGATCCTCATGGTGGTCGGCGGGCTCACGACGTTCGACACCGTGCTGATCCTCACCGCCGGCGGACCGGGCACCGACACCACCAACAGCGCGTACTACATGTACCAGAAGGCCTTCAAGAGCTTCGACTTCGGCGCCGGCTCCGCGATCGCCCTGCTGCTCGTCGTGGTGGCCACGCTGGTGTCGCTGGTCATGGTGAAGCTGTCGGGCTACGACAAGATGCGCAGCACCATGGAGGGTCTGTGATGAAGGGCCGCCCCAATTACCTCGCGGGATTCGGCTCGCTGATCTGGCTGTTCGTCGTCGGTCTGCCGCTGTACGTGATGCTCATCGCCACCGTGCAGAGCCAGCAGGACTACGCGGCCAACGGCCCGCTCGCCTTCCCCAAGCACTTCACGTTCGACAACTACCTCGACGACCTCAACGACGGTTTCGGGCAGTACTTCCTCAACACCATCATCGTCACGGTGTGCGTGGTCGGCATCGTCGTCCTGCTCGTCCCGCCGCTGTCGTACGCGATCGTCCGCAGCACCGGCCGGACCACCGGCAGCGTCTTCCGGCTGTTCCTGCTGGGCCTGGCGATCCCCTCCCAGGCCGTGATCGTCCCGATGTTCTACCTGATCAACGAGGCCGGTCTCTACGACAACCTCATCGGCGTCATCCTGCCGACGGCGGCCTTCGCGATGCCGGTCTGCGCACTGATCCTCTCCGGGGTCATGCGCGACATCACCCCGGACCTGTACGAGGCGATGACCGTGGACGGCGCCTCCACCTGGCGGGTGTTCTTCCAGCTGGTGCTGCCGCTGTCCAAGTCCGGGCTGTCGACGATCGTGGTCTTCTCCTCCCTCCAGGCCTGGAACGGCTTCCTGTTCCCCCTGGTCCTGACCCAGTCCACGGAGACCAAGGTCATCACCATGGGGCTCTACGACTTCCAGACCGAACACGGCATCAACATGCCCGGCATCCTCTCCGCCGTGGTCCTGTCCATGCTCCCCGTCCTGCTCGTCTACCTGTTCGCCCGCCGTGCCCTGGTCCAGGGGCTGATGGGGGTCGGAGGAAAGTGACCGACAACGTGGCCGCACAGCCCCACACCGAGTCCGCCGCGGCGCCCTGGCGCGACACCACGCTCGGCGCGGGCGACAGAGCCGACGCGCTGATCCGCGAGATGACCCTGCACGAGAAGATCGCCCAGCTCTTCGGCATCTGGGTGGGCGCCTCGGACTCGGGCGAGCCCGTCGCCCCGCACCAGCACGACATGGAGGAGCCGGTCGCCCTCGACGACCTGCTGCCCGAGGGCCTGGGCCAGCTCACCCGCCCCTTCGGCACCCGGCCCGTCGACCCGGCGCTCGGCGCCGTGTCCCTGATGCGCACCCAGCGCACCGTCGCCGACGCCAACCGCTTCGGCATACCCGCGCTGGCCCACGAGGAGTGCCTCGCCGGCTTCGCCGCCTGGGGCGCCACCGCCTACCCCGTCCCGCTGTCCTGGGGCGCCACCTTCGACCCCGCGATCGTCCACGAGATGGCCTCCGCCATCGGCCGGGACATGCGCTCGGTCGGCGTCCACCAGGGCCTCGCGCCCGTCCTGGACGTCGTACGCGACGCGCGCTGGGGACGCGTCGAGGAGACCATCGGCGAGGACCCGTATCTGGTCGGCACCATCGCCACCGCGTACGTACGGGGCCTGCAGTCCGCCGGGATCATCGCCACCCTCAAGCACTTCGCCGGCTACTCCGCCTCCCGCGCGGGCCGCAACCTCGCCCCCGTCGGCATGGGCGCGAGGGAGCTGGCGGACGTCATCCTGCCGCCGTTCGAGATGGCGCTGCGCGAGTCCGGCGTCGGATCGGTGATGGCCGCGTACAACGACATCGACGGTGTGCCGGCCAGCGCCGACGACCGGCTGCTGACCGGACTGCTCCGCGACACCTGGGGCTTCGCCGGGACGGTGGTGTCCGACTACTTCGGGATCGCCTTCCTGAAGAACCTCCACGGCGTGGCGGGCACGCTCGGTGAGGCCGCGGGGGCCGCACTGGCCGCGGGCATCGACGTGGAACTCCCCACCGTCAACGCCTTCGGAACCCATCTGCGCGAGGAGATCGCCGCAGGCCGGGTGCCCGAGGACCTCGTCGACCGCGCGCTGCGCCGGGTGCTCGTACAGAAGGCCGAACTCGGTCTGCTCGACCCCGACTGGAGCCCGGTGCCGTCCGCCCTGGCCGGCGCCGACACCACCGCGGACCCCGCGTCCCTGCGCGGCACGATCGACCTCGACCACGCGGACAACCGGGCCCTGGCCCGGCGGATCGCCGAGCGGGCCGTGGTGCTCCTGCACAACGACGGCACCCTGCCCCTCGACCCCGCCACGCCCCGCACGATCGCCCTGATCGGCCCCAACGCCGAGGTCCCCACCGCGGTCCTGGGCTGCTACGCGTTCCCCGTGCACGTCGGCGGGCAGCACCCCGACGTACCGCTGGGCGTGGAGCTGCCGACGCTGCGCCAGGCGCTCGAGGCGGAGTTCCCCGACTGCAAGATCGAGGTGGCCGCCGGGGCGAGCGTCGACGGCACGGACACCGGCGGCTTCGCCGAGGCCCTCGAGCTGGCCCGCCGCGCCGACGTCGTCGTCACCGCGCTCGGCGACCGGGCGGGACTCTTCGGCCGCGGCACCTCCGGCGAGGGCTGCGACGCGCAGTCCCTCGACCTGCCCGGCGTCCAGGGCCGGCTGCTCGACGCGCTGCTGGACACCGGCGTCCCCGTCGTGGTGACGCTGCTGGCCGGGCGGCCGTACGTGCTGGGGCGGGCGGTCACCGAGTCCGCCGCCGTCGTGCAGTCGTTCTTCCCCGGCGAGGAGGGCACCGGCGCCATCGCCTCGGTGCTCAGCGGGCGCACCGCCCCGTCCGGCCGGCTGCCCGTCAGCGTGCCGCGCAATCCGGGCGCCCAGCCGTCCACGTATCTCGCGGCGCCGCTCGAGCACGTCAGCGAGGTGTCCAACATCGACCCGACGCCCGCGTTCGGCTTCGGGCACGGGCTGACGTACACCACGTTCGCGTGGAGCGACCTGGCCGGCGACGGCGCGTCGGCGGCCACGGACGGCGAGTTCCGGCTCGGGTGCACCGTGCGCAACACCGGTGACCGCGCCGGCACCGAGGTCGTGCAGCTGTACGTGCACGATCCCGTCGCGTCGGTCGTGCAGCCCGTGCAGCGGCTGATCGGCTACGTCCGGGTGGACCTCGCCGCCGGCGCCTCGGCGCGGGTGAACGTGTCCGTCCCGGCCGACCTGGTCGCCTTCACCGGGCGCGACGGCCGGCGCGTGGTGGAGCCGGGCGAGCTCGAGCTGCGGCTGGCCGCCTCCAGCACCGACGCCCGGCTGACGGCGCGGGTCGCCCTCACCGGGCCGGTCCGCGAGGTCGGCCACGGGCGGCGGATGCACGCGGAGTTCACGGTCGAGGCGTAACGATTCCTCGGAGGCCGGGGCCCGTCCACTCACCGGGTGGACGGGCCCCTTCCGTACCAACTCCCCACGTTTCGCGACGCGTTGGGAACCGGCCCACCGATCCCGCGTACGAACGGGTCATTTCCGCCTTGTTACCCCCGGTGCCCCTCCCGCAACTCCGAGGTAGGGTGTCCCCCCGTCCCCACCCCACCCCCGCATCCCGAGGACTCCCCGTGACCACACTCCCCGCCGAAATAGGCGTCGGCAGCCTCCAGGACCGGACCGTCATAGACGTCCGCACGCCCGGCGAGTACGCCGCCGGCCACATACCCGGCTCGCACAACGTCCCCCTCGACCGGATCACCGCCGCGCTGCCCGCCCTGCGCGAGGCGGCCGGCAAGGGTGAGCTCGCCGTGGTGTGCGCCACCGGCAGCCGGTCGCAGAACGCCGCGGCCAAGCTCGCCCAGGCGGGGATCTCCGCCCCGTCCGTGACGGGCGGCACCGCCGCGTGGAGCGGTGAACTGGAGCGCAGCGAGGGCCCGGCGGTCCGCTCCGTGTGGCCCATGGACCGGCAGGTGCGGCTGACGGCCGGCTCCCTCGTCCTGGTCGGGCTGCTGCTGAACCTCGCCGTCCCCTACGCCTGGCTGCTGTCCGCCGCGATCGGCGCCGGCCTGGTGTTCTCGGCCGTGACGAACACCTGCGGCATGGCGGCGATGCTCGGCAGGCTCCCGTACAACCGGCCGCGCGGCGGGGACGAGGAGCTGGAGCGGACGCTGGAGCTGCTGCGGGCGAGCTGAGCCCCGGTGCGACTTCTCTCACATGTCGACGGTAGGAACGCCTTGCCTGGCCCCGAAAGGGACAAGTCGTTCCATACCATGAGGTAGCGTCGGTAGTGACAGGAAGGCTGGTGACTATGGACGTGGCAGCCGGACACCGGGCGGACGGTGACATCGCGGGACGCGGCGATCTGGACACCCTGCTGCACCGCTTCTACGGCGCGGCGTTCGCGGATCCGCTGATCGGACCGTTCTTCACCGAGATCGCGGGCACCGATCTCGACGAGCACATGCCCCACATCCTCGACTTCTGGGACCGCGCCCTGTTCCGCACCCCGATCGCGAACCCGCGCGACCCCCTCGCCGTACACGTCCGCCTGCACCGGCACACCCAGCTGACCGCCGAACACTTCGGCCGCTGGGTCCAGCTCTGGCACGCCTCCGTCGACGGCCGCCACCGCGGCCCCGTCGCCGAACGCGCCAAGAAGCAGGGCGAACGCGTCGCCCTGGCGATGCTCCGCCGCCTCTCCGGCCCCGAAGCCTCCACCGACGGCACGGGCCCCGGCTTCGTCCCCCTCGCCGCCCTGCGGCTGCGCACCGCGGCCTGACCGCGAGCCGGGACTCCCCCGCGCGCACGCCGTGGCTGCGCTACGCTCTCGGGCGCTCCGTCCGGTCCGGACGGAGGCGGTGAGGGGTATGGGGGAGGACGCTCGATGGGAGCGGGACGCAGGACGGCGCGGATACTGGCGGCGCTGGTGATCTGTACGGTGACGGGGGCCGCCGGAGCGTGCGCGGACGGAGGCGGGGGCGGCGGGGACGGTTCGTTCGAGCTGCAGGACAAGTGGGACGGCATGCTCACCAACGCGGTCCGGGCCAAGCCGGCCGCCTGCACGGTCGGCGTCGGCGCCGGGTGCGAGGCTCACGCGGCGGCGATCGACGCGGTCGCCGGGAAGGTACTCGCGGACGTGCGGGCCCGCCCGGACAAGGACCGCTACCAGGCGGCGATCGACGCCGCCACCACCATCACCGGGCAGTACGACGACTACTTCGGGCGCATGTGCGCCACCGTCCCCGAGGTGACCTTCACCCCCGAGGAGACCCAGAAGTTCATCGACTGCACCAACCTCTACACCTCGATCGTCACCGGTGTGAACGACCTGAGGTTCGGCCTGCGGCCCTCGGACGAGTCCGACGCGTGACGACACCCGGCCGCTGAGCCGCGTCGGACCGCTCAGAACTCCTCGTGGTGGTCGGGGTCCCCGCCCGTCCTGCGGGGCTCCCGGGCGGAGACGACGGCCATCTCGTCGTCGGAGAGCTCGAAGCCGAAGACGTCCAGATTGGCGCGCCGGCGGGCCGGGTCCGAGGACTTGGGGATCGGGACCGCGCCGAGCTGGACGTGCCAGCGCAGCACCACCTGGGCGGGAGTGACCCCGTGCGCCTCGGCGACGGCGGCGAGTTCCTGGTCGGCGAGCAGTTCGGTGCCGCGGCCCAGGGGGCTCCAGCTCTCCGTCACGATGCCCTTGGCGGCGTGCAGCGCGCGCAGCTCGTCCTGGGGGAGGTACGGGTGGAGCTCGATCTGGTTGACGGCGGGCAGGACGCCCGTCTCCTTCTCGATCCGGTCGAGGTGGGCGGCGGTGAAGTTGGAGACGCCGATCGACCGGACGACGCCCTCCTCCTTCAGCTTGATCATCGCGCGCCAGGAGTCGACGTACTTGTCCACGCGGGGCAGCGGCCAGTGGATCAGATAGAGGTCGACGTATTCCAGGCCCAGCCGGGTGCGGGACTCCTCGAACGAGGCGAGGGTCTCCTCGTAACCCTGGTGGCGGCCGGGGAGCTTGGTGGTGACGACGATGTCCTCGCGCGCGACGCCGCCGCGGGCGATGCCGCGGCCGGTGCCGGCCTCGTTGCGGTAGTTGAGCGCGGTGTCGATGAGCCGGTAGCCGGCGGACAGCGCGTCGGCCACCGCCTCCTGGGCCTCGTCGTCCCCCATGGGCCACGTGCCCAGGCCGATCGCCGGGATACGGGTGCCGTCGCCTGCGGTGAGCGTGGGGGCCAGGGACACGGAGCTTCCTTACGTCGGTGGAACGCACCACGCTACCGGAGTGACGGGACGCGAACCCGGCACCCCGGCAGTGGGTGTCGCCGTCAGGCCGGCAGGTCCACGAGCCCCGCCAGCGCCTGCCGGTGGGCGCCGGGGGAACCCAGCGCCAGCTGGGCGGACTTCGCGCGCTTGAGGTACAGGTGGACGGGATGTTCCCAGGTCATGCCGATCCCCCCGTGCAGCTGCAGCGCCTCCTCGGCGGCCCGGACCGCCGTCTGCCCGGCGCAGGACTGGGCCACGGCCACCGCGACGTCCGTGTCGGCGGCGCCGGTGGCGAGGCAGTCGGCGGCGTAACGCGCGGCGGCCCGGGCGGACACGATCTGCAGCCACAGCTGCGCCAGCCGGTGCTTGAGGGCCTGGAAGCCACCGACCCGGCGCGCGAACTGACGCCGTTCCTTGAGGTAGCCCACGGTCTCCGTCAGACACCACTCCGCCACCCCCAGCTGCTCCGACGCCAGCAGTCCCGCCCCCGCCCGCAGCGCCCGCACCACCGCCGCGTCCGTGGCGGCCGTCAGCCGCACGCCGGGAGCCCCGTCGAGCCTCACGCGGGCCAGCGGGCGGGTGAGGTCCAGGGACGTCATCGCCTCCACCGCCGCGGCGTCCCGCCCGACGGCGTACAGGCCGTCGTCCGCCGGCACCAGGAACACGTCCGCCCGCGTCCCGTCCGCCACGGACGTGACGACGCCGGTCAGCCGCCCCCCGGCCGCCGTCACGGTCCGGGCGGCGCCCCCGTACGGCGAGGCGGAGAACGGCACCGCGAGCACCGCCGTCCGCGTACCCGCCGCCAGCGCGGGCAGCAGCCCCGCGGCGGCCTCGGGCTCACACGCCAGCAGCGCCTCCGTGGCGATCACCGCGGAGGTCAGGAACGGCACCGGGGCGACCGTACGCCCCAGCTCCTCAAGCACCACGGCGGCCTCCCGGTGGGTGGCCCCCGCGCCGCCGGACTTCTCCGGGACCAGCAGCCCGGCCAGCCCCATCTCCGTGCCGAGCGAGGTCCACAGCCGGGGGTCGTACGGACCCTGAGGGGACTCGGCCGCGGCGGTCAGCCGGACCGGGTCCGCCCGGTCGGCGAGCAGCGAGCGGACCGCGGCGCGCAGGTCCTCCTCGTCGCGGGAGTACAGCAGGTCGGCCGTGAACTCGCTCATCGGGGCAGGTCCTTCCAGGCGGCGTCCTTGTCGGTGCGCGGCTCCGAGGGCAGCCCCAGCACACGTTCGGCGATGATGTTGAGCAGGATCTCCGAGGTGCCGCCCTCGATGGAGTTGCCCTTGGCCCGCAGATAGCGGTAGCCCGCCTCCCGGCCGAGGAAGTCGACCCGCTCGGGCCGCACCTGGGTCCAGTCGTCGTACGCCAGGCCCTCCTCCCCCATCAGCTCCAGGCCCAGCCCCGAGATCTCCTGCGCGAGGCGGGCGAAGCCCAGCTTCATCGCCGAGCCCTCCGGCCCCGGCTGGCCGGCGACGAGCTGCTGGCGCAGCCGGGCGCCGGACAGCCGCAGCGCCTCCGCCTCGGCCCACAGCGCCAGCAGCCGCTGGTGGAGTTCGGGGGTGCGCAGCTCGGGGCGTTCGCGCCAGACGGCGGAGACGAGTCCGATGTGGCCGCCCTCGCGGGGGACGTCGCCGCCGCCGATGGCGACGCGCTCGTTGTTGAGGGTGGTCTGCGCGACCCGCCAGCCGTCGCCCAGGTCACCGAGGCGGTGGGCGTCGGGGATGCGGACGCCGGTGAGGAACACCTCGTTGAACTCGGCCTCGCCGGTGATCTGCCGCAGCGGCCGCACCTCGACGCCCTCGGCACGCATGTCGCACAGGAAGTACGTGATGCCCCGGTGCTTGGGCACGTCCGGGTCGGTGCGCGCGATGAGGATGGCGAAGTCCGCGTTGTGCGCGCTGGACGTCCACACCTTCTGCCCCGTCACCCGCCAGTCGCCGGCCTCGTCGCGGACCGCCCGGGTGGCCAGGCCCGCCAGGTCGGAGCCGGCGCCGGGCTCGGAGAACAGCTGGCACCAGATCTCCTCGCCGCACCACAGGGGCCTCAGGAAGCGCCGCTTCTGCTCCTCGGTGCCGTAGCGCAGGATGGTCGGCGCGGCCATGCCCAGGCCGATGCCGTTGGTCTCGGGCCCGTTGCCGCCGGGCGCGCCGGCCGCGTCCATCTCCGCGTCGACCACGGGCTGCAGCGCCCGGGAGGCGCCCAGTCCGCCCAGGCCCTCGGGGTAGTGGACCCAGGCCAGGCCCGCGTCGAAGCGGGCGCGGTGGAAGGCCAGGGGGTCGGTGGTGGCCGGCGGATGCGCGGCGAGGAACTCGTGGGTGCGGCGCCGGATCCCGGCGGCGTCGGATGTCTGCGAAGCCATGGAGGTGTCCCGTCAGTTGGGTACGACGACGACGCGGCCGGTGGTGGTGCCGTCCGCGACGCGCTGCACGGCGTCCGCGGCCCCTTCGAGGGGGACGCGTTCGGACACCAGCGGCCGCACGGCGCCCGAGGCGGCCAGCCGGGTCAGCTCGGCGTGGCAGTCGGCGACGGCACGCGGGTCCCGGGCGTTGTACAGGCCCCAGTGCAGTCCGACGATGGAGTAGTTCTTCACCAGCGCGTGGTTCAGCGCGGGCGCGGGGATGTCGCCGCTGGCGAAGCCGACGACCACGATGCGGCCCTCGAAGGCCACGGTCTTGGCGGACTGCTGGTACGCGGCCCCGCCCACCGGGTCGTAGACGACGTCCGCGCCGCGGCCCCCGGTGGCCTCCTTGACGGCGGCGATCACGTCCTGGGTCGTACGGTCGATCACGACGTCGCAGCCCAGCGCGGCGGCCACCGCGGCCTTCTCCGCGCCGCCGACCACACCGATGACGCGGGCGCCGACGGCCTTGCCCAGCTGAACGGCGGCGCTGCCGACCCCGCCGGCGGCTGCGTGCACCAGCAGTGTCTCCCCGGAGCGCAGGTGGGCCCGGCGGTGCAGGCCGAACCATCCCGTCTGGTAGCCGATGTGCAGGGCGGCGCACTCCGCGTCGTCCAGCGCGCCGGGCGCGGGCCGGACGGACCCCGCGTCGGCGAGCGCGAGGCCGGCGAACGCGCCGGACGGCAGCACCGGCTGGGCGAGCACCCGGGCGCCGATCTCCCCGTCCGCGCCCTCGCCGAGGGCGGTGATCTCGCCGCACAGCTCCACGCCCGGGGTGAAGGGCAGCGGCGGTCGGACCTGGTACTGGCCGCGGCACAGCAGGGCGTCGGGGAAGTTCACGTTCGCCGCGCGGACCCGGACCAGGACCTGACCCGGACCGGGGACGGGGTCGGCGACCTCCGCCGGCCGCATGACCTCACGCGGCTCGCCGTTCTCGTGAACCTGCCATGCCTTCATGTCCGGACAGCTCCTCGGCGTCGTCGACTGATGGGCGCGGGCACATACTAAGCGGTCGGTTTCCCGGAGGGAAGGGGCCACGACGGCCGCGCCCGGGCCGGATCGGATCCACCACCCGGGTGATTTATCAGTTCATCGTGGTTTTGCTCCCTTCGGCGCGCGTGTCGCGGTGGGAATGTGGAATTCCTTTCCGAGAGCTTCGTCCATTCGGGAGTGTGCAGTGGTTCTTTCTGTCTCCGGTGTACTGCTGTTGGGCATCATCGTGTTCCTGTTCTTCCGCAAGGACGGGCTGAAACCGGCGCACGCCATCGTCTGCGTGCTGTTCGGCTTCTATCTCGCCGGTTCCGCCGTCGCCCCCAGCATCACGGCCGGCGGCAACGGACTCGCAAGCCTCCTCAGCGGGATCAACCTCTAGCCGGAGCCCCGGTCCCGGGAAAGGAACGCCGATGGCCCGACGCGAACTGCCCCGGCTGCTGTCGGCGGGTACGGCGGCCCTCAGCCGCGGCCGCGAGGCCGCGCAGCACGCGGCCGGATCCGCGCACGACCTGCTGCGCCCCTTCCGCGCGGTGACCCGCGGCCTGACCCGCATCGCCGGCGCCGGCCGCGCCCGCTGGAGCAGCACCCCGCAGGACAGACGCACACCCCTGGCCTTCTTCGCCGTGGCCGCTGGCTTCCTGGTCTACCTGGCGCCGTACGGAATCGTCGCCACCGCCGTGGCGATCCTGGGCACCGCCTGGTGGCTGGGCCGCGAACCCGCCCCGGCCACTGCGGGCGACGGCGACGCGGACGTACCGGAGGACAACCGTCCCGCGCTGCTCTACGCGGCCCTGGTGCCGCATTTCTCCGTACCGGAGGACCCGGAACCGCTGTATTCCCACGGCGGCAGCCACGAGGACGTACTCACCGACTACGAACGCGACGAAGAAGGCCGGCTGGCCTGCCTCACCCTGCGCTATCCCGCGTATTTCGCCGACGGCGAGCCGGAGGCGCGGGCGAAGGTCGAGCGGCTGCTGGAGGCCAAGGCCGGCCGGGGCCGGGAATTCCTCTTCGACTGGGACGAGGAGGAGAACCGGCTGTCGGTACGGGCCCTGCCCCCGCTGCCCGCCGACATCACGGCGCAGCGGTTCGTCACCGCGCCCGGGGAGCGGGTGCTGGGGTTCACCGACGAACGCGGCGTCACCCGGACCATGCCGGTCACGGTGGACGGCGAGCAGCGGGACGTACCGCCCGTCCTGTGGCGGACGGGACCGAACACCACGCTCCCGCACCTGCTGGCCGTCGGCCATCCCGGCAGCGGGACGAGCAGTCTGCTGCGGTCGCTGGCCCTGCAGTCCGCACCGCAGGCGCAGGTCGCGATCGTCGACTCGGCGGGCACCGGCGAGTACGCGTTCCTGCGCGGCCGCAGCGGGATCCTGGCCGTGGAGAGCCGCATCACCGGGGCGGTCGGGGTGCTGGAGTGGGTGGTGCGCGAGACGCAGCGGCGCCTGGCCCTGGGCGGGCAGGCCCATCAGCCGCTGTGGCTCGTCGTGGACCGGCCGACCGTGCTCAGCCAGATCGCCGCACTGGACGGCCGGCCGGACCCGCAGCAGCTGCTGCGGCTGCCGCTGCAGCACGGGCGGGCCGCGGTGGTGACGGTCGTGGTCGCCGAGCACTTCGACACGGCGGCCGCGCTGGACGACGCGGTGACCGGCCACACCCGGGCCCGCGTCATGCTGGGCGCGGCGAACGCCGAGCAGGTACGGGCGGTGCTGGGCGCCCCGCCGAACACCACCCCGCCGGCCGACGCGCCGCCGGGACGCGGCTACGCGCGGCTGGGGACCGGCCCCGTGCACCGGATCCAGGTGCCGGCGACGCCCAACCCGGACCGGGAGGACACCGCGGCCGAGGCCCGGGAGGCGGTGCTGGGGCTGCTGCCGCCGCCCGCGGAACCCGCCGCGCCCACCACACCCGCCGCGCCGGCCGGCTGAACGGGGTCGCGCAGGGCGACCGGATCGTCACCCGTTTGCAGTAGCACGCCATGCGCGCGGCGTAGCCGGACTTGACGATGGTGGGTGCCGATGCACCGAGTTTTCGGAGAGTCCCGTGATCCTGTCAGTCTCCGGTGTCGTTCTCCTGGGCATCATCGTGTTCCTGTTCTTCCGCAAAGACGGCCTGAAGTTCAGCCACGCGCTCATCTGCGGGCTCTTCGGCTTCTATCTCGCGGGCACGGCGATCGCGCCGAGCATCCGCGCGGGCGGTGAGTCGCTCGCGCAGCTCCTCGGCGGTATCGCCCTCTAGCCGGCCCGGCCGCGTACTACCGCCCGGGCCGCGAGCCGGACGTGAGCAGCACGCCGACGGTGGCGAGGGTCAGCACGACCCAGCCGAACCACAGCCAGCCGTTGCTGCCCAGCGCCACCGTGTACGCGGTCACCAGCACGAGTCCGCCCATGGCACACGCCGACAAGGTCTTCGCCGAACCCGGCATCGCCGGCCTCCTCACCCCGCCCCGGGGGGTGTGCCGCCGGGGACACAGTAGTGACCTCCATAGTCACCCCGGCGGTGGGTGCGGCGCTACTGCCCGCGCGCCTGCAGCGACGCCAGGTAGGCGTTGTACGCCTCGAGTTCCTCGTCCCCGTTGCGGTCGGCGGCGCGGTCGGAGCGGCGGGCCCGGCGCTGCTCGGACGTGTACCACTGGTAGAGCAGGGCGACGAGGACCAGGACCGAGGGGATCTCGCTGAACGCCCAGGCGATGCCGCCGGCCGACTGCTGGTCGCCCAGGGGGTCGATGCCCAGGGACGCCGGCGGGTGCAGATAGGTCTCCACCAGGGGCTCGCTCGCCATCATCAGCGCGATGCCGAAGAAGGCGTGGAAGGGCATCCCGGCGAAGAGGATCAGCATCCGCATCACATGCCCGTGGCGGTGCGGTCCGGGGTCGGCGCCCATGATCGGCCAGAAGAACACCAGGCCGACGGCGAGGAAGTGCACCATCATCACCAGATGCCCGGCCTGCGAACCCATCAGGAAGTCAAACAGCGGCGTGAAGTACAGCGCGTACAGGCTCGCGATGAACATCGGGATCGTGAAGCCCGGGTGGGTGATCACCTTCAGATAGGTGCTGTGCAGCAGCCGCACCAGCAGCGCCCGGGGGCTGACGCGCGAACCGCGGCGGCCGGTGGGCAGCGCGCGCAGCATCAGGGTGACCGGGGCGCCGAGGAGCAGCAGGATCGGCGACAGCATGCTGATCACCATGTGCTGCACCATGTGCACGCTGAACATGAACATGCCGTAGTCGTTGAGCGCGGTGCACATCACGGCCACCAGGGTCAGCACCCCGAGGGTGAAGACGGCGGTCCGTGCGACCGGCCAGCTGTCGCCGCGCCGGTGCAGCCGGATCACCCCCCAGCCGTACAGGGCGAGCGCCAGGATCGAGCCGATGAGGAAGAAGGGCTCGCCCGTGAACTCCAGCCCGCGGCCGATGGTGAACGGCGGAAGCGTGTCCGTGCCGTGCCCGCCGTGGTGATCCATGTCCTGCTCCTGTCGCGTGGTGCTGCGACAAGCCTAGAGCCGCCCTCCCGCGGCGATGGCGCGGGGGGCGGCTGTGGGCGTGGCTCAGGCGGGCACTGCGACGGGCGTCACAGCACGCACTCCGCCTCCGTGTAGCGGTCCTGCGGCACGGTCTTGAGGTGGTCGACGGCCTCGGTGAGCGGGATGAGGGTGATCTCCGTGCCGCGCAGGGCGGTCATCATGCCGAAGTCTCCGCGGTGCACGGCCTCCACGGCGTGCCAGCCGAAGCGGGTGGCCAGGACCCTGTCGTACGCGGTGGGGGTGCCGCCGCGCTGCACGTGGCCGAGGATCACCGGGCGGGCCTCCTTGCCCAGGCGTCCCTCGAGCTCCACGGCGAGCTGGCGGGCGATGCCGGCGAACCGCTCGTGGCCGTACATGTCCTTGCCGCCGGTGTCGAACGCCATGCTGCCCTCACGGGGCTTGGCGCCCTCGGCGGCGACGACGATGGCGAACTTCTTCCCGGCGGCGAACCGCTCGCCGATGAGCTTCGCCAGCTCCTCGATGTCGAAGGGGCGCTCGGGGACGACGATCGCGTGGGCCCCCGCCGCCATCCCGGAGTGCAGGGCGATCCACCCGGTGTGGCGGCCCATCACCTCGACGATCAGCATCCGCTGGTGGGACTCGGCGGTGGTCTTCAGCCGGTCCAGGGCCTCGGTCGCGACGCCGACGGCGGTGTCGAAGCCGAAGGTGACGTCGGTGCCCGATATGTCGTTGTCGATGGTCTTGGGTACGCCCACGATCGGCAGCCCGGCGTCGGAGAGCATCCGGGCGGCCTTCAGGGTGCCCTCGCCGCCGATCGGGATGACCGCGTCCAGCCCCAGCTCGGCGAGATGGCTGCGGGCGCGCTCGACACCGTCACGCAGATGCGCCGGCTGGACCCGGGAGGAGCCCAGGATGGTGCCGCCGCGGGCCAGGATGCCGCTCACCGCGTCGAGGTCGAGCTTGCGGTAGTCGCACTCCAGCAGGCCCTTCCAGCCGTCGTGGAATCCGATCACCTCGTCGCCGTGGTCGGCCGTGGCGCGGTGGACGACCGAACGGATGACGGCGTTGAGGCCGGGGCAGTCGCCTCCGGAGGTGAGAACACCTATGCGCATGGCAGTGCAGACCTTTACAGCAGGGTGGTCATGGAGGACCGGACCCCATTGTCCGGCTGAAACAGCGGCGTCAGCTTAGCGACCTTCGCTGGCGCCGTGCTTAAGCCGCCCGCCCGTTGGGACGGGCCGCCGCACGCCCGCTCAGGCGGGCTGCGCGGTGGCGGCGATGCGCTCGGCGCGCAGCGCCTCGTACCAGTGGTCGTCCAGCGGGGGCAGGGCGCCGGAGTCCATCGCCAGCCGGATGAGGAGGTCGGCGATCTGGGGGTTGCGGGCCAGCACCGGGCCGTGCATGTACGTACCGAAGACGCTGTCGTTCCACGCGCCCTCGGTGCCGTCGCCGGTGCCGTTGCCGTTGCCGGCCCGGACCGTGGCGAACGGGCGGGCGCCGGGGCCGAGATGGGTGACGCCCTGGTGGTTCTCGAAGCCCGTGAGCTGGGGCAGGCCCAGCTGCGGGTCGACGTCCGCCAGGACGTCGCCGACGCAGCGCTGTCCCTCGCCGCGGGTGGAGATCACGTCGAGCAGGCCGAGGCCCTGCTCGCGGTTGCCGAGGTCGTTGACGAACTCGTGGCCGAGGATCTGGTAGCCGGCGCAGACGGAGAACAGGGTGGCGCCGTTGGCGACGGCCCGGTTCAGCCCGCCGTCACGGCGCAGCCGCTCGGCGGCCAGCCGCTGCGGGCGGTCCTCGCCGCCGCCGATCAGATAGATGTCACCGGACGTCGGCACGGGCTGGTCGGAGCGCACGTCGTAGCGCTCGACGTTCAGGCCCCGGCGGCGGGCGCGGTGCTCGACGATGAGGGCGTTGCCCTGGTCGCCGTAGGTGCTCAGCAGGTCCGGGTAGACCCAGATGAGGCGCAGGCTGTTGTCGTTCATGCTTCGCTCTCGCACTTCGGTCGCTGGATCCTGTTCAGTTGCCCACTCGGCGGCGGAGGTCCTGGAACGCGGTGTAGTTGGCGATGACCTCGATCCGTCCGGCGGGGGCCGCCGCAACGGCCTCGTCGAGGTTCTCGCAGACCCGGAAGCTCTGCCCGGCGACCTCCAGCCGGACGGCCAGGTCGAGCTTGCGGTCGCCGACCACGAACAGCGGGTGACCGGTGAGGCGGGTGTAGTCGACGTCCCACAGCCAGGAGGTGTCGGTGCCGTCGGCGCCGCGGGCGTTGACGGACAGCACGACGGGCGCGGGCGCCGGGTCGATCAGGGAGAACGTCTCCAGCCAGCCGGCCGGGTTCTTCGCCAGCAGCAGCCGCAGATCACGGTTGTCGAAGGAGACCACGTCGTAGCGGCCGGCCACCGCGGTGACGTCCCACATGCGCTCCAGCCCGATCTGCGGGGCGACGCCGAAGGCGGCGGCGACCGCGGCGGACATGGTGGCGTTGGACTTGTTGGCCCGGCCCGGCAGCTGCAGCCTGATGGGCCAGGCGGCGCCGTGCGGGTCGAGGACGTAGTCGCCCGAGAGCGCCCACTGCGGGGTGGGGCGGCGGAAGCCGCAGTCGCCGCAGCCCCAGTCGTCGTCGCGGCGCTGGAGCACACCGCCGCAGGACGGGCAGGACCAGGCGTCGTCCTTCCACTCCTGGCCGGCGGCCACCCACACCACGTTGGCGGAGGAGCTGGCGGCCCAGGCGATCAGCGGGTCGTCGCAGTTGGCGACGATCAGCGCCTTGGAGCCGGCCAGGCCCTCGCGCCACTTCTCGGCGAGCATCCGGGTCTCCGCGGCGCGGTCGAGCTGGTCGCGGGAGAGGTTCAGCAGGGCGATCGCCTTGGGGTCCACGTCGCGGGCGACGCCGGCGAGGTACTTCTCGTCGACCTCGATCACGCCGTAGCGGGCGTCGGAGCCGCCGGCCAGGGCGGAGGTGATGCCGGCCGGCATGTTCGCCCCGAGGGCGTTGGAGACGACCGGGCCGGCCGCGCGCAGCGCCTCGGCGATCAGCCGGGTCGTGGTCGTCTTGCCGTTCGTGGCGGACACCAGGACGACGTCGAGGTGGGCGGCGACACGGGCGAGGAGATCGGGGTCGAGCTTCAGGGCGACGCGTCCGCCGATCACCGAGCCGCTGCCGCGGCCCGCCGCACGCGAGACCGCCGCGGCGGCCTTGCCCGCGGTGACGGCCAGTTTGGCCCGCGGCGACAGCGGTTCTGTGTTGCCTGCCATCGTGGTGGTTCCTCCTCGGTTCCGTACGCCGCTGCCAGCCTATCCACTCCCCGGCCGTACGCTCGAATCCGGCGCCCCGCCGCCAGGGGTTTCGGTCCTGGTCGGGGCCGGGTCCGGGGCGATCTAGGGTGTGGCCCATGAGTGAGCGCAGGATCCCCGGGGCGGGCGGACGGGTGCGGGACGTCCGCAGGTTCGGGTCGGCGGTGATGCACCGGCCGGCCGCGGCGGTCACCGAGTTCGGGGAGCCGGTCGAGCGGCTGGTGGAGGACATGTTCGCCACCATGTACGCGGCGCGGGGCGTGGGGCTCGCGGCCTGCCAGATCGGCGTCGGGCTGCGGGTGTTCGTCTACGACTGCCCGGACGACGAGGACGTACGGCATCTGGGACACGTGGTGAACCCGCGCCTGGTGTCCACCGGCGGCGTGCGGCTGCGCGGGCCGGAGGGGTGTCTGTCGCTGCCGGGACGCGAGGCGGCGACCGAGCGGTGGGACGAGGCCGTGGTGGAGGGCGTGGACGCCGCCGGGGAGCCGGTGCGGGTGGCGGGGACGGGGTGGTTCGCGCGGTGTCTGCAGCACGAGTGCGACCATCTGGACGGCACGGTGTTCAGCGACCGGCTCGGGCCGGTGCGGCGCCGGCGAGTGCTCCGGTAGACCGGTCCCGCGTCAGAACCCGGGCCCGCCGGCCCGGTCGGCGGCCGCCGCGAGCCGGCCCCAGAGCAGGTCCGCGAGGCTCCGTACGACCTCGGCGCGCGGGCACGGCCGCTCGCCCAGCCACCAGTCGCCCGCGGCGTGCATCATGCCGACGATGCCGTGGCCCCAGGCGCGGGCCCGCAGCGCGCCGCCCGGGCCCAGGTCGACCCGCTCCGAGATGACCTCGGCGAGCTCCTCCCCCAGCCGGCGCAGCAGCGGCGCCGAGTGCCGGGCGACCTCGAAGGCCTCGGACGTGGGCGCGGTGTCGGGGGGATGCATCAGGAAGCGGTACACCTGCGGGCGGGCCTCGATCGCCGCGAGATAGGTGTCGACGGTGGCCTCGACCCGTTCGCGGCGGTCTCCCGCGGGAGCGTCCAGGGCGGCGCGCAGGGAGTCGAGCAGGGCGTCGGTGTGGCGCCGGGCGAGGGCCGCGTACAGGCCGCCCTTGTCCCCGAAGTGGCGGTAGAGGATCGGCTTGGTGATGCCCGCCTCGGCCGCGATCGCGTTCATCGACGCGCCGGGACCGTCCCGGAGCACGACCCGGTCGGCAGCCTCCAGCAGCTGGCTCCGGCGCCGGTCCACGGCCTGCCGCCGGTCGCCCTGCCGACTGGTGTCCATGAGCTCCTCTTCTTCCCCGGGTGCCGTCGCGTTCCGCAACGTAACACTCCCCGTACGCACGGTGCCCGGCGTCCGCGATGTGACCACCCGCGTCCACGGAGTTGACATATCTTACCAGCGGGTAACAGACTGGTGTTACCGCCAGTAACAGACGCCCGCGGAGGGGCCATGCCAGACATCACGTTCGAGCTCAACGAGGACCAGCAGCAGGTCCGGGACTGGATCCACGGCTTCGCCGTGGACGTCATGCGTCCCGCGGCCGCCGAGTGGGACGAGCGCGAGGAAACCCCCTGGCCGGTGATCCAGGAGGCCGCGAAGATCGGTCTGTACTCCCTCGACTTCTACGCCCAGCAGTACTTCGACCCCACGGGTCTGGGCATCGCGATGACGATGGAGGAGCTCTTCTGGGGCGACGCCGGCATCGGCCTGTCCATCGTCGGTACGGGTCTGGCCGCCGTCGGCGTCCTCGCCAACGGCACCGAGGAGCAGGTCGGCACCTGGATCCCGCAGATGTACGGCGACGCCTCGGACGTGAAGGTCGCCGCGTTCTGCTCCTCCGAGCCGGACGCCGGCTCCGACGTCTCCGCGATGCGCACCCGCGCGGTGTACGACGAGGCCAAGGACGAGTGGGTGCTGAACGGCACCAAGACCTGGGCGACCAACGGCGGCATCGCCAACGTCCACGTGGTCGTCGCCGTCGTGGACCCGGAGCTCGGTTCCAAGGGCCACGCCTCGTTCATCGTCCCGCCGGCCACCCCGGGCCTGAGCCAGGGCCAGAAGTTCAAGAAGCACGGCATCCGCGCCTCGCACACCGCCGAGGTCGTCCTCGAGGACGTGCGGATCCCGGGCCACTGTCTGCTGGGCGGCAAGGACAAGCTCGACGAACGCCTCGCCCGCGCCCGCGAGCGGGCGAAGACCGGCGGCGAGCGCGTCAAGAACGCCGCGATGGCCACGTTCGAGGCGTCCCGCCCGGCGGTCGGCGCCCAGGCCGTCGGCATCGCGCGGGCCGCGTACGAGGTCGCGCTCGACTACGCCAGGACCCGCGTCCAGTTCGGCCGGCCCATCATCGACAACCAGGGCATCGCCTTCCAACTCGCCGACATGCGCACCCGTATCGACGCCGCCCGGCTGCTGGTGTGGCGCGCGTCGTGGATGGCGGTGGCGGGCAAGCCGTTCGCGTCCGCCGAGGGCTCGATGTCCAAGCTCTTCGCCGGGGAGACGGCCAAGTCGGTCACCGCGCAGGCGATGCAGATCCTGGGCGGCAACGGCTTCACCCGCGAGTACCCCGTGGAGCGCATGCACCGCGACGCGGCGATCTACACCATCTTCGAGGGCACGAGCGAGATCCAGCGTCTGGTGATCGCGCGCACCCTGTCGGGGATGCCGATCCGCTGAGCCGTGGCGCCCCTCTCCCGCCGGCCCACTGGCGGTGCGGCCCGGGAGAGGGGGCCCGCGGGGCGGCTTCGTATCCGCCCTGCCGGGACAGTTGCACCCGGCGTCGCTGTGCCTAGACTGTGGTCCCACGCGAGAGCCGCTGGCCCGCTCAGCGGCGCCTGAGCCGATCCGGTGCCGTGGGGGGCCCTGTGTTCTATTACGTGTGCAAGTACGTGCTGCTGGGGCCTTTCCTGAGGCTGGCGTTCCGTCCCCGTATCGAGGGACTCGAGAACATCCCGCAGGACGGCCCGGCGATCGTCGCGGGCAACCACCTGTCGTTCTCCGACCACTTCCTGATGCCCGCGATGCTGAAGCGGCGCATCACCTTCCTCGCCAAGGCCGAGTACTTCACCGGCCCCGGCATCAAGGGCCGCCTGGTCGCGGCGTTCTTCCGCAGCATCGGCCAGATCCCCGTCGACCGCACCGGACGCAAGGCGGCCCAGGCCGCCATCGACGAGGGCGTCGGCGTGCTGCGCAAGGGCGAACTCCTGGGGATCTACCCGGAGGGCACGCGCTCGCACGACGGCCGGCTCTACAAGGGGCGCGTCGGCGTCGCCGCGATGGCGCTGAAGGCGCGTGTGAAGGTCATCCCCTGCGCGATGGTCGGCACCTTCGAACTGCAGCCCCCCGGGCGGAAGATCCCGCGGCTGGGACGGGTGACGATCCGCTTCGGCGAGCCGCTGGACTTCACCCGGTTCGAGGGGATGGAGAACGAAAAGGCCGTGCTCCGCGCCGTCACCGATGAGATCATCTACGAGATTCTCCGGCTGTCCGGCCAGGAGTACGTGGACCGCTACGCCACGGAGGTGCGGGCGGAACTGGAGGCCGAGCGCAAGGCGGCCTGAGCATACGGGGGCGACCATGAGCGCGCGGCTGAAGAGCCTGGCACGGCAGAACGGCGAGATCGTCGAACGGGGCGGCTACCGGGCGCCTTCCGGCCGGTGGGTGGACCTGGGCGCACGGGTGAGCGCGGCGGCCGACGGGACACGGCTGTACGGGCCGGAGGCCGTGCGGGCGCCGGACAGCGCGGGTGGGGCCACCGCCTTCGAGGTCACGTCCGAGGACAGCCTCGCGGCCGCGCGCCGGCTCGTCGCCGGCGGGGCCGGGCGGACCGGGGTGCTGAACTTCGCCTCCGCGCGCAACGCGGGCGGCGGCTATGTGGGCGGCGCCAAGGCCCAGGAGGAGGATCTGTGCCGGGCGTCCGCCCTGTACGAGTGCCTGCTCACCGCCCCGGAGTACTACAGCGCTCACCGGGCGGACCCGAGCCCCTTCTACAGCGACCGCGTGATCCACTCCCCCGGTGTGCCCGTCTTCCGCGACCGGCGGGGTGAGCTGCTCGAGGAGCCGTACGAGGTCGACTTCCTCACCTCGCCCGCCCCCAACACCGGCGTGATCGCCCAGCGGTCGCCGGAGCGCCGCGGCGAGGTGCCGGCGGCGCTGGCCCGGCGGGCGGAGCGGGTGCTGGAGGTCGCCGCGGTGGGGGGCTGCGAGGCGCTCGTCCTCGGGGCGTGGGGGTGCGGGGTGTTCCGCAATGATCCTGCGGAAGTCGCGGAGGCCTTCGGGGTGTTGCTGACCGGCGGGGGACGTTTCGCGGACCGCTTCGGGCGGGTGGTGTTCGCGGTGTGGGAGCGCGGATCGGCGACGCCGGTGCGTGACGTCTTCGAGCGGCGGATCATGTCCGCCGGGTGACGCCCGGGTCAGCCGGCCGGCGCGTCCCAGTCGACGCGGTGCCGGAAGACCCACGCCATCTTCTCCGGCTTGGAGAACGACGCGAACACCTTGATCGCCCAGGCGTTGACCACCCGCATCACGGGCCCGGCGGCCTTGGCGCTGTTCTTGCGGTTGGTCGCGGCGATGACCTTCTCCACCCGCGGCCGGCGCAGCCGCTCGTACGCCTCGAACGCCCGCGGATACGGCAGGTCGCGCAGACAGCGGGCGAGTTCCAGGGCGCTCTCCACAGCCAGGGTGGCGCCCATGCCGGAGCTGGAGGAGGGGGCGTGCACCGAGTCGCCGGTGAGGACCATGCGCCCCTTGCTCCAGGTCTCGACCCTGGGCATGTTCTCCATCGGGCCCACGACGATCAGGTCCTCGGGCGGCGTCCGGCCGATCAGGTCGGCGGCCGGGGTGAGGTCGTCGGCGTACAGCGGGGCCAGGCGCTCGAGCCAGTCCTCGGCCGCGGTCTCCCTTACCTCCGCGAGGGTGACGGGGCGCGGGTGGGGGAGGTTGACGAACCAGACGGCGGTGTCGTCGTCGAAGACCTGGTAGCCGAAGAAACCCCGTTTGCCGAACGGCATGTTCATCCTGCCGTCGGTGGAGGGCAGCCCGGGGGCGATGACGAGGGCGCCGAAGCTGATCAGCCCGGCGTAGCGGGGGCCGGGGGCGGCCGGGTCGATCAGGGTGCGGACCACGGAGCGGATGCCGTCGGCGCCGACGAGGAGGTCGCCGTCGGCGGCGGTGCCGTCCTCGAAGCGGGCGGTCACCGAGTCGCCGGTGTCCTCGGCGCCGGTCAGGCGCTTGCCGTACCGGACGTCGATACCGCGGGCGGCGGCCTCGTCCAGCAGCACCCGGTAGATCTCGTGGCGGAACATGAACTGCATGGGCGCCACGCCCGGCGGGTTGCCGAACTCGCCCAGCCTGCGGCCCCGCCAGTCCTGCAGGACGATCCCCTCCATGGGCTTGCCCAGCGCCCGGACCGCGTCCCCGGCGCCGATCACGTCCAGGGCGTCCATGCCGTTGGGGGCGACGCTCAGCCCGCCGCCCTTGCCGTCGGCGGTGCCCGGGTGGGCCTCGTACACGGTGGACTCGATGCCGGCCTTCTGCAACGCCATCGCGGCCACCGGGCCGGCGATGCCGCCCCCCGCGATCAGCACCCGACGGACACGGTCGTTCATGGCGGACTGCCTGACTCTCGGTCGTTCCGGACGCCCGGTACGGGATCGTCCCGGGCGGGGGCGCAGCAAACCCGTCCATCATGCCGGTATCCCGGCCGCGGGGCAGGCCCCCCGCGGCCGGGATACCCACTCCTGACCCGATGATGACCACCGCTTTGCCCTCAGCCGCCGGACGCCGCCTGCCGCGCGTCCCACTGGCGGCGCGCCAGTTCGAACCGCTCCCCCGGTGACAGACGGGGGTGGTCGGCCGCGGCCGAGTAGGGCTCCGTCTTGAACAGCAGGCTCTGCAGGGTGGTCGCGTGCTCCCCGAACATCTGGCGGCCCAGCCAGAACGGCGAGAGGTCGTCGAAGGCGTACGCGCCCTTCCTGCCCTCGATCTCGCCGTGGCCGATCCGCTTTCCGTCGTACGGCAGGACGCCCGATCCGTACACCGGATGCCAGGCGGCCGCGTCCTTCGGGCCGATCGAGTCGCGGACCAGCAGTCCGACGTAGGTGTGGCCGGGCGTGAGCCAGGACTTGCAGGGGACGTCCCACAGTTCGGTACGGAAGCTCTTGGGTGTCCTGGGTGCGCCCGCGCGTGAGTAGATCATCTGCTCGACGACGAGCCGGCCGCTGCGGTGCTGCTTCGCGCCCCGCTGGTCCTCGATGCGGAACACCGCGACGTGGTCGCCGAAGGACACCCAGTCCTGCGCGTCCTCCGCCGAGAAGTCCGGATAGGCGGGGTCGTACGTCGCGTCCCGTCCGTCACAGCCCTCGTAGCCCGCGGTCCGCGCCCGCGTCCCGGCCCCCGCGCTCTCGTCCCCGCACGACACGGCACCCACCCCGGCCGTCAGCGCCAGCGCGCACGCCGCCGTCAGGAACTTTCTCCACCCCATCGCGAACTCCCCACCTCTGCCGCCACGTCTCACGCCCCTGTGACGTGGGCCGGGGTGATCGGGTTCAACCCGGCGGGTTACGTTGGCACCATGAGCGATCTCGCCGGTGTCCTGGCCGACGCAGCGCGGGGTGTGTTCCCGCCGCCCGACGGGACCGTACGGGTGCTGCCGCCGCCCTCCGCCCGGGACACGGGGGTGATCGCGCTGACGGCGTGCTCGTTCGTCTTCGCGGACGTGAGCGAGGAATGGGTGCGCGAGCGGCTGCCCGCCGGCGATCTGTCCGCCCCGCTCAACCCGCCGTTCCTGCGGGCCCTGGAGGAGCGGCTGGGGCGCAGGGTGAACAACGTCGACATGCTGACGGTCGCCGGCCCCCTCGCCGGTCCGCCCCCGTTGGCGCTCGACGAGTCGACGGACCGGGATCAGTCGCGGGTGCGGCGGGCGCTGCACCACCGCGACGACGTGCGCGTATGGCAGGCGCAGGGCGGGATGGTGCTGCTGGGGCGGGGGGTCGCCGGGCGGTGGGAGATGGCCCTCGAGGTGGACGAGGCGGCGCGCGGTACGGGCCTGGGGCGGCGGCTGGCCGTCGCGGCGCGGCATCTCGTACCGGCCGGGGAGCCCTTGTGGGCGCAGGTCGCGCCGGGCAACGCGGCGAGCGTACGGGCGCTCCTCGCGGCGGGGTACCGGCCGGTGGGCGCGGAGGCGCTGCTCACGGCGTGAGCCCGGCCCGTACCGTCAGGGCACGGGCGCCTGCCACGGCAGGCAGATCCAGATCGTCTTGCCGCCCCGCGCCGTCGGCGCGACGGACAGCCGTCCGCCCGCATCGGCGAGCAGGGCGCGGATGATGGCCAGCCCCCGCCCGTTGTCCTGCTGCACGGCCGCCGGCAGCCGGCGCGGCCAGCGGGGGTGGTCGTCGGTCACCCCGACGCGCAACTGCTCGTCGCGGTCGAGGACCAGGTCCACCGTGAACGTCGGGGACCGGCCCAGGGTGTGCTGGACGGCGTTCGTCGCCAGCTCCGAGACGATCAGCCGGATCGTCTCGGAGGCGTCCGTGCCCTCCGGCAGCCCCCACTCCCCCAGGGTCCGCGCGACATGGCGGCGGGCCGCTGTCACCGAAGCCGGTTCGCTCGGCAGAGTGATCGCTGCGTCTCTTCGGTCTGCCATGACGGCGCCGTCCCTTTCCCACCCGGAGCGGACTTCGACACCCGTGAAGTCGAGGACGATCCCGGGCGGTTACCTCGCGACAGAGTGCCACCGATGCTCCACCTTGCGTGGTGGATCCACCAACATATGCATATATCTGTCGCCCGAAGCGGTGAACTCTGCTACGACCGACCGGTTGTGCACGGCACACTGTCGCAATGCCCACCCGAACGACGGCGGACGGGACTTAAGTGATGCGGCAGGGTCCGGCGGTGCGCCGCCGCAAACTCGGCGCGGAATTACGCAGACAGCGCGATCTGGCGGGACTCACCAGTGGCGAGGCGGCGCTGCGCGCGGGGTGGCACCAGTCGAAGGTGAGCCGGCTGGAGACCGGCCGCAGCGCGGCCAAGGCCGACGACGTACGGCGCCTCCTCGACGTCTACGGCTGCGCCGACAGCGGGCTGCGGGACGTGCTGGTGGCGCTGACCGGCCGGGAGGACACCGGCCGGGGCGCCTGGTGGAGCGCGTACCGGGAGCTGCTGCCGCCCGCGTACCGGGACTTCATCTCGCTGGAGGCCGAGGCCACGCACGTACGGACGCTGGAGACGATGGTCGTCCCCGGGCTGCTGCAGACCCGCGACTACGCGTGGGCGGTCACCCGGGCGGCGATGGCGGCGGCGAGCGACGAGGAGGTGTCCGCGCTGGTCGAGGTGCGGATCGCCCGGCAGGCGCTGCTGCGGGCGGAGCAGGCGCCGGTGCTGCACGCGGTGCTCGACGAGTCGGTGTTGCGGCGGCAGGTCGGCGGGCCGGAGGTGATGGCCGGGCAGCTGCGCCGGCTGCGGGAACTCGGGCGGTTGGGGAACGTCCGGTTACAGGTGCTGCCGTTCTCGGTCGGCGTGCATGTGGGAGTCACCGGGCCTTTCGTTTTGTTCTCATTTCCGCACGGTTCGGACCTTGACGTGGTGATTCTCGACCACATGACGAGTAGCCTCTATCTGGAACGGAAAGAAGATCTGAGGGTGTACGGCGAGGCTTTCGCAGCCCTTCAGGCGCGCGCCCTTCCGCACGAGCAGTCGCTGGCATTCATCGCCCGTATCAGCGCACGTGAGGAGGCACGAAAATGAGCGCGATGCCGCGATTTCTTCCTTCCTGTGAGGCGTACCCCGGACTGTCCTGGACACGCAGCACCTACAGCACCGGCGCGAACAACTGCGTGGAGGTCAGCCCCCTTCCCCCCGGCGGACTCGCCGTCCGCGACTCGAAACAGCCGGACGGACCCGCCCTGGTGTTCACCCCGCACGCGTGGGCGGACTTCCTGGGGGCCGTGAGGAACGGAGAGTTCTAGCGTTCAGGCGCGCGGGGCGGTCGCCGCGAGCGTCCTGAGCGCGAAGTCGATGTCCTGCCGCTCGAGATCCGCCCGCGCGGTCAGCCGTACGCGGGAGATCCCGTCGGGCACGGACGGCGGCCGGAAGCAGCCGACGCTCACTCCGGCCGACCTGCAGTCCGCGGCCCAGCTCAGTGCCTGCTCCGGCAACGGGGCGGGCACCGAGATCACGGCGGCGTCCGGCCGGATCGCCCGCAGACCGGACGCCGTCAGGCCCTCGTGCAGCGTGCGGGCCACCTCCCGCACCCGCGCCGCCCGCTGCGGCTCCCGGCGCAGCAGGCGCAGGGCGGCGAGCGCGGCGCCGGCGGCGGCCGGGGCGAGGCCGGTGTCGAAGATGAACGTACGGGCCGTGTTCACCAGATGCTCGATGACCGCGGCCGGCCCCAGCACCGCGCCGCCCTGGCTGCCCAGGGACTTCGACAGGGTGACCGTCGCGACCACCCCCCGCCCCCCGGCGACGCCCTGCGCGGCGGGCGTACCGCTGCCGCCGGGACCCAGGACGCCCAGCCCGTGGGCGTCGTCGACCAGCAGGGCCGCCCCGTGCCCGGCGGCGACCCCCGCCAGCGCGGCGAGCGGCGCGGCGTCCCCGTCGACGGAGAACACCGCGTCCGTGACGACCAGCGCCCGCCCGCCGTGGGCGTCCAGCGCCTTGTCCACGGCCTCGGGGTCGGCGTGCGGGGTGACCGCCGTCTGTGCCCGGGAGAGCCGGCAGCCGTCGATGAGGGAGGCGTGGTTGCCGGCGTCCGACACCACCAGGGTGTCGTGGCCGGTGAGCGCGGTGACGGCGGCGATGTTGGCCGCGTACCCGGAGGAGAAGACGAGCGCCGCCTCGAAGCCGCAGAAGGCGGCGAGCTCCGCCTCGAGTTCGGCATGCAGCCCGGTCGTGCCCGTCACGAGGCGCGAGCCCGTCGCGCCGGCCCCCCAGCGGCGGGCCGCCGTCACCGCGCCCTCGATCACCTCGGGGTGGCGGGACAGCCCCAGGTAGTCGTTGCTCGCCAGGTCGAGGCGGGTGTCGTCGGCCGGCCGCGGGCGCAGCCGGCGCACCAGTCCGGCCCGCTCGCGCGCGGCGGCCGCGCCGGTGATCCAGTCGAAGGGGTCGCGGGGCATGGCACGTCCTCATGCAGGGCTTAAGGCTGTCACGGCACGCTACTGGTGCGCGCCGTCGGGCGGGGTGTGGCAAGACACACAGTCTGCGGGGCGCGTCTTGTGCGGTGGCTTATTGGCTGGGGCGAGCGCGGTACGAAAGGATCGGCGGCATGGATCTGCTCTCTACGCTGGTGGACAAGGGGCTGCGCCGCGAGCGGCCGACGCGCGACGAGGCGCTGGCCGTACTCGCGACGACCGACGACGAGCTGCTCGACGTCGTGGCGGCGGCCGGCCGGGTGCGCCGGCACTGGTTCGGCCGCCGGGTGAAGCTGAACTACCTGGTGAACCTCAAGTCCGGCTTGTGTCCGGAGGACTGCTCGTACTGCTCGCAGCGCCTGGGCTCCGAGGCCGGGATCCTCAAGTACACCTGGATCAAGCCCGACGAGGCGGCGAAGGCGGCCGGGGCCGGGGTGGCGGGCGGCGCCAAGCGGGTGTGCCTGGTCGCCAGCGGCCGCGGTCCCACGGACCGGGACGTGGAGCGGGTCGCGGGCACCATCGCGGCGATCAAGGAGCAGAACGAGGGCGTCGAGGTCTGCGCCTGCCTCGGTCTGCTCTCCGACGGGCAGGCCGACCGGCTGCGCGACGCCGGGGCCGACGCGTACAACCACAATCTCAACACCAGCGAGTCGACGTACGCGGACATCTGCACGACGCACGACTACAGCGACCGCGTGGACACCGTGCACCGGGCGCGGGCCGCCGGGCTGTCGGCGTGCTCGGGGCTGATCGCGGGCATGGGCGAGAGCGACGCGGACCTGGTCGACGTGGTGTTCGGGCTGCGCGACCTCGACCCGGACTCGGTGCCGGTGAACTTCCTGATCCCCTTCGAGGGGACGCCGCTGGCGCAGGAGTGGAACCTGACGCCCCAGCGCTGTCTGCGGATCCTGGCGATGGTGCGGTTCGTGTGCCCGGACGTCGAGGTACGCCTGGCCGGCGGGCGGGAGGTGCAGCTGCGGTCGATGCAGCCGCTCGCCCTGCATCTGGCCAACTCGATCTTCCTCGGGGACTATCTGACCAGCGAGGGGCAGGCCGGGCAGGCGGACCTGGACATGATCGCGGACGCCGGGTTCGAGGTGGAGGGCGCGGGGACGACGACGCTGCCCGCGCACCGGGCCGAGGACGGCGCCGGCTGCGGCGGGGGTGCGTGCGGTCCCTCCTCCACGGACGAGCCCGAGCCCGCCGGGGCGGCCCGCCCCGGGCTGGTCTCGGTGCGCCGCCGGGGCGCCGGGACGGATCTGCCGCCGAATGCCTGAGCCGCTCGCGCCCGAGACGCTGCTCGCCCTGGACCGCGAGCACGTCTGGCATCCGTACGGGCCGATGCCCGGCCGGCAGGACCCGCTCGTCGTGGAGTCGGCCGCGGGCGTACGCCTCGCCCTCGCGCGGCCGGTCGAGGGGGTACGCGAGCTGGTCGACGGGATGTCGTCGTGGTGGTCGGCCATCCACGGCTACAACCACCCGGTGCTCAACCGGGCCGCCCACGACCAGCTCGAGCGGATGAGCCACGTGATGTTCGGCGGGCTCACCCACGAGCCCGCCGTCCGGCTCGCCGCCCGGCTGGTGGAGATCACGCCCGAGCCGCTGCGGCACGTGTTCCTCGCCGACTCCGGGTCGGTGTCGGTCGAGGTCGCCGTCAAGATGTGCCTGCAGTACTGGCGTTCCGCCGGCAGGCCGGAGAAACGGCGGCTGCTCACCTGGCGCGGCGGCTACCACGGCGACACCTGGCACCCGATGTCCGTCTGCGACCCCGACGGCGGCATGCACGAGCTGTGGAGCGGGGCGCTGCCCCGGCAGGTCTTCGCCCCGGCGCCGCCCGGCGGGTTCGGGGACGAGCCCGACGCGGCGTACGTGCGGGAGCTGCGTGCCCTGGTGGCGCGGCACGCGGCGGAGGCGGCCGCGGTGATCGTGGAGCCGGTGGTGCAGGGGGCGGGCGGGATGCGCTTCCACTCCCCCGGCTATCTGCGGGTGCTGCGGGAGGCGTGCGACGAGCACGGGGTGCTGCTGGTGTTCGACGAGATCGCCACCGGGTTCGGGCGTACGGGCGCGCTGTTCGCCGCGGACCACGCCGGGGTGTCGCCCGATGTGATGTGCGTGGGGAAGGCGCTGACCGGGGGCTATCTGACGATGGCGGCGACGCTGTGCACGCCGGAGGTGGCCGGGGGGATCTCCCGGGGCGAGGTGCCGGTGCTGGCACACGGGCCGACGTTCATGGGGAATCCGCTCGCGGCGGCGGTCGCCACGGCGTCGATCGACCTGGTGACGGGGCAGGACTGGGCGTTTCATGTGAAACGTCTCGAAACGGGCCTCGCCGACGGGCTGGCGGCGGCCGCCGGGCTGCCCGGGGTCACGGACGTGCGGGTGCTGGGCGGGATCGGTGTGGTGCAGCTGGACCACCCGGTGGACATGGCGGCGGCCACCCGGGCAGCCGTCCGGGCCGGGGTGTGGCTGCGGCCGTTCCGGGATCTCGTCTACACGATGCCGCCGTATGTCACCGGGGACGACGATCTGGCGCGGATCTGCGACGCCGTGTGCGCGGCCGCGGCCGCGGGATGAGGGGTGGGTTCATGAGCGTGATGGTGGTCACGGGGACGGGAACCGGGGTCGGCAAGACCATGACGACGGCGGCGCTGGCGGCCGTCGCGGTGGCCGGCGGCTGGTCGGTGGCGGTGCTCAAGCCCGCCCAGACGGGCGTGGGTCCGGACGAGCCGGGCGATGTGCACGAGGTGGTACGGCTGGCCGGTGATCTGGTCACGGGGGCGGAACTCGCGCGGTTCCCCGAGCCGTTGGCGCCGGCCACGGCGGCCCGGCGGGCGGGAGCCGCCCCGGTGCGGCCGACCGAGGTCGCGGAGGCTGCGGCGAAGCTGTCCGCGGCGCACGACCTGGTGCTCGTGGAGGGGGCGGGCGGGCTGCTGGTGCGGTTCGACGACGAGGGCGGGACGCTCGCGGACGTCGCGGCGCTGCTGCGGTGCCCGGTGCTGGTGGTGGCGCGGGCGGGGCTGGGCACGCTGAACGACGCGGCACTGACGGCGGAGGTGCTGCGCGGGCGCGAGGTGCCGTGCGCGGGGGTGCTGGTGGGTGAGTGGCCGCACCGCCCGGGGCCGGCCGAGGTGTGCAATCTGGACGACCTGCCGGTCGCGGCGGGCGCGCCCCTGCTGGGGGTCCTGCCGCAGGGCGTGGGAGGGCTGGCGCCGGAGGAATTCCGGGCGGCGGCAGGCCGGTGGCTCGGGCCGGAGCTGGGGGGTGTGTGGGACGCGCGGGCGTTCCGTGCGGCGCAGGGGGCGTGACACGGCCGGCGGACCGGGGCCGCCGGGTCCCTCCCCGGAGGTCATCCCCCAGGAGTACGGGGCCCCTTGGAGTTGGCACGTGCGAGGGATGCGGCGGTGTTCGCCGGGCGCCTAGGCTCGAATCGAGGCGGGAGTCGGGGCGGATCGAGCGCAGGGAGGCGCCGTGTCCACAGCAGCGACGGAGCGGGGCGACGGTCTCGCGGACGGGGTGGGGGTCGCGGCGCGGGCCGCCGCGCTGACCAAGGCGTACGGGGCGGGTGAGACGAGCGTGACGGCGCTCGACGCGGTGGACGTGGCCATCGCACGGGGGCGGTTCACGGCGGTGATGGGGCCGTCCGGGTCGGGGAAGTCGACGCTCATGCACTGTCTGGCCGGGCTGGACACGGTGTCCGCGGGTCAGGTGTGGCTGGGCGGGACGGAGATCACGGGGCTGAGCGAGCGGGAGCTGACCCGGCTGCGCCGCGACCGCGTGGGGTTCATGTTCCAGTCGTTCAACCTGCTGCCCACGCTCAACGCGCTGGAGAACATCACGCTGCCGATGAGCATCGCCGGCCGCAGACCCGACCAGGAGTGGCTGGACCGGGTCGTCGACGCCCTCGGGCTGCGCGACCGGCTCAGGCACCGTCCGGCGCAGCTCTCGGGGGGCCAGCAGCAGCGGGTGGCCTGCGCCCGCGCGCTGGTCTCGCGCCCGGAGCTGATCTTCGCCGACGAGCCGACGGGCAACCTCGACTCGCGCTCGGGCCAGGAGGTGCTGGGCATGCTCCGCGACGCGGTCGACCGGCTCGGGCAGACCGTGGTGATGGTCACGCACGATCCGGGCGCGGCGGCCGTGGCGGACCTGGTGCTGTTCCTGGCCGACGGACGGATCGTCGACCGGATGCCGCAGCCGACGGCCGAGGCGGTGCTCGAGCGGATGAAGCGGTTCGACGGGCTGCGGAAGAACTGAGGGAGCCCGCGTGCTGAGAGCGACACTGCGCAGCTTCCTCGCGCACCGGGGCCGGATGCTGCTGTCCGCGCTGGCGGTGCTGCTGTCGGTGGCCTTCGTGGCCGGCAGCCTGATCTTCTCGGACACGGTGAGCCGGACCTTCGACCGGCTCTTCGAGTCCAGCGCCGCCGACGTATCGGTCGAGCCCCGGCAGGAGTTCACGGAGGCGCAGGGGATCTACGGCGGCCTGATCCCCGTCGTGCCCGCGGCGCTGCGCGCGGACGTGGCCGGTGTCCCGGGGGTGGCCGCCGCCCATCTCGACGTCGAGGTGCGGAACATCACCCTGGTCGACCGGCGGGGCGAGGCGGTCGGTCCGACGACGGGCCCGCCGACCATGGCCGTCAACTGGCAGCGGACCGGCCACAGCGTGGTCGAGCTCGCCGGCGGACGCGAGCCGCGCGGCCCGGGTGAGATCCTCCTCGACCGGGACACCGCCGACCGCAAGGACGTGGCGATCGGCGACACGCTGCGGGTGATCGCCGCGCCGGGTTCGTTCGAGGCGCGGGTCGTCGGGTTCGCCGCGTTCACCACGACCAACCCCGGCGCCACGCTGATCTTCATGGAGACCCCGGCGGCGCAGGAGAAGCTGATCGGCCGCCCGGACGCGGTCACGTCGGTCTCCCTGGACGCCGCGCCCGGGGTCTCCGACGACGAGCTCAAGCAGCGGGTGGCGGCGGCCGTCGGCCCCCGGTTCTCGGTGAAGACGGCGGACGAGCAGGCCAAGACGGCGACGGAGGAGCTCGGCGGGTTCCTGGACATCATCAAGTACGTGATGGTGGGCTTCGCCGGGATCGCCGTCCTCGTCGGCATCTTCCTGATCGTCAACACCTTCTCCATGCTGATCGCCCAGCGCACGCGCGAGCTGGGGCTGCTGCGGGCGCTCGGCGCGGACCGCCGCCAGGTGCAGCGCTCGGTGCTCACGGAGGCGCTGCTGCTCGGGCTGACCGGCTCCACGCTGGGGCTGGTGGCCGGGGTGGGCCTGGCGGCGGGGCTGATCAGGCTGATGGGGCTGCTCGGCATGAACCTCGACGCTGCGGAGATGGTCGTCGGCTGGACCACCCCGCTGGCCGCCTACGTGGTGGGGCTGGGCGTGACGTTCCTCGCCGCCTGTCTGCCGGCCCGGCGGGCGGCGCGGGTGTCGCCGATGGCGGCGCTGGCGGACGCCGAGGTCGCCGGGGTCGGCCGGCCGCTGCGGCTGCGGGCCGTGGCCGGCGCCGTGGTGGCGGCGGGAGGCGCGGCGGCGCTGGTGGCGTGCGCGCGCAACGGGGACACGTCGACCGCCTCGCTGTGGCTGGTGCTGGGGATCGTGCTCACCCTGATCGCCACGGTGATCGCGGGACCGCTGCTGGTGCGCCCGGTGATCCGGGTGCTGGGCGGGGCGTTCCCCCGGGTGTTCGGTTCGGTCGGCGCGATGAGCCAGCGCAACGCCCTGCGCAATCCCCGGCGCACGGGCGCCACCGCCTCGGCGCTGATGGTGGGGCTGGCGCTGGTGGGCGGGATGTCGATCGCCGGGGCGTCGATGACGAAATCCGTGGACAACGAGATCGACCGGTCGCTGGGCGCCGACTTCGTGGTCGGCGGCAGCAGCTTCGGCCCCTTCCCCCGGGAGATCACCGACCGGGTGCGGGACGTCCCGGGGGTCGGGCTGACGGTCCGCCAGCGGTATGCCACCGCGCGGCTGACGCTGCCCGACGGCGAGCGGGTGCGGACGCCGCTGGGCGCGTACGACCCGGAGCTCGACAAGGTGTTCAAGCTGGAGTACGCCGCCGGTGACACCGCGGCGGCGCTGGCGCCAGGACATGTGGGGCTGCAGAAGGAGTACGCCGACAAGCACGGGATACGTGTCGGCAGTGTCCTCCCCGTGCAGTTCGCCGACGGACGGCGGGCCCGGCTCACCGTGGGTGCGCTGAGCAGCCAGGAGTCGGAGAGCTTCAACGCCGGGGGCGGCTTCTATCTGGGCATCGGGACGCTGGAGCGGTATCAGCCGGGCGGGCAGGACAGCGCCGTGATGCTGAACGCCGCGGACGGCACCGGCACGGAGGGGCTGCGGTCCCGGCTGGAGACGGCGCTCGAGACGTATCCGCAGGTCGCGGTGCGGGACCAGGCGGACTTCAAGGATCTGGTGCGGCAGCAGATATCCGTGCTGCTGTATCTCGTGTACGCGCTGCTGGGGCTGGCGATCGTCATCGCGGTGCTCGGGGTGGTCAACACCCTGGCGCTGTCGGTGGTGGAGCGGACCCGGGAGATCGGGCTGCTGCGGGCGATCGGGCTGTCGCGCCGGCAGCTGCGGCGGATGATCCGGCTGGAGTCCGTGGTGATCGCCGTGTTCGGGGCGGTGCTGGGCCTCGGGCTGGGGCTGGTGTGGGGCGTGGCCCTGTGGCGGGTGCTGGCGCTGGAGGGGCTGCGGGCGTTCGCCGTGCCGTGGGGCACGGTCCTCGCGGTGGTGCTGGGCTCCGTGGTGGTCGGGCTGGCCGCCGCGCTGCTGCCGGCGCTGCGCGCGGCCCGGCTCAACGTCCTGGCCGCCATCGCCCACGAGTGACGGCGCGGCGCCGTTCCACGGGGTGAAACCCGTTCGACGTGCGCGTACGGCCGGTGATGGGATGCCCGCCATGAACGATCTGCTGATCAGACATGCCGGGGTCGACGAGGCGGCGGACGTGCTCGCCTTCTGGCGGACCGCCGCCGAGGGGACGAGCGTCAGCGACGACATCGCGGGGGTCACGGCCCTCATCCGCCGCGACCCCGAGGCGCTGCTGCTGGCGGAGCGGGACGGCGACCTCGTCGGCACGGTGATCGCCGGGTTCGACGGCTGGCGGTGCTCGCTCTACCGGCTGGCGGTACGGCCGGACATGCGCCGCCGGGGAGTCTCCGCCGCGCTGCTGCGGGCCGCCGAGGAGCGGTTCACCGCCCTGGGCGGACGGCGCGGCGACGCGATGGTGCTGGAGCGCAACGAGGTGGCGCACCGGGCGTGGGGCGCCGCCGGATACGTCCGCGAGGACCACTGGCGGCGCTGGGTGAAGCCGTTCGTCTGAGTCCCGCACGGCGGCCGTCTCCCCGGGCCGGGTCCGGCCGCCGCTTTGCCCTTCCTTTACCATGGGGCGTCCAGCAGCACCACACGGACGAGACCCCGCAGAAAGGTGTGAGCGTCCCCTGATGGACGAGCCCCCCGGTAGCCGCCCGCCCACCGTGCCCGATCATGGGGAGGTGGTGGTCCGATGACGGAAGTCCTGCTGCTGGCCCTGGCCCTGGCGCTCTGCCTGGCCTGCGGGCTCTTCGTCGCCGCCGAGTTCTCCCTGACCACCGTCGAACGCAGCGAACTCGAAGAAGCCGTCGAGCGCGGTGAGCGGGGCGCGGAGAGCGCCCTGAAGGCCGTACGCGGCCTCACCTTCCAGCTCTCCGGCGCACAGCTGGGCATCACGGTCACCAACCTCGTCGTCGGCATGCTCGCCGAGCCGTCCGTCGCCAAGCTGATCGAGGGACCGCTGACCGCCGCCGGCATCCCCCGTTCGGCGGCGCCGGGCACCGCGCTCGCCCTGGGCACCGCGCTGTCCACGCTCGTACTGATGATCGTCGGCGAACTGGTGCCGAAGAACTGGGCGATCTCCCGCCCGCTGCCCGTCGCCCGGCACGTCGCGACGTTCCAGCGCGGCTTCAGCGCCGCGTTCGGCCCGTTCATCCACTGGCTCAACAACACCGCCAACCGCGTCCTGCGCCTCCTGGGCCTGGAGCCCGCCGAGGAGCTGGCCTCCGCGCGCAGCCCGCAGGAACTCGTCGCCCTCGCCCGGCACTCCGCCCAGGAGGGCTCCCTGGAGGCGGACACCGCGGAGCTGTTCGTCCGTACGCTCAATCTGTCCGCCCTGACCGCCGAGAACGTGATGACCCCGCGGGTGCAGGTCACCGCGCTGGACATCCAGACCACGGCCGAGGACGTCGCCAACGCCACCCGCGCCACCGGACTGTCGCGCTTCCCCGTCTACCGGGGCTCCCTCGACACCGTCGTCGGCTTCGCGCACATCAAGGACGTGCTGGCGGTGCCCGCCGAGCGCCGCCCGTATCTGCCGGTCGGCGAGCTGCTGCGCGAGCCGGTGCTGGTCCCCGAGACGCTCACCGTCGACCGGCTGCTCGACCGGCTGTCCAGCAAACGCTCGATGGCCGTCGTGATCGACGAGTACGGCGGCACGGCCGGCGTGGTGACGCTGGAGGACATCGTCGAGGAGGTCGTCGGCGAGGTCCGCGACGAGCACGACCCGCACGAGACCTCCGACCTGGTGCCCACCGGCACGGACAGCGACGGACGGCAGACCTACGACGCCGACGGCGCCGTCCGCCCCGACCAGCTCGAGGCGATCGGCCTGCGCACCCCGCAGGGCCCGTACGAGACCCTCGCCGGCCTCGTCGCCACCTATCTGGGGCGCATCCCGAACGACGGCGACCGGGTGCTCGTCGAAGGCTGGGCGATCGAGGTCGTCGACGCGAGAGGGCGGCGCGCCGCCCGGCTGCTGCTGCACGCGCCGCCGCCGCGCGGCGACGGGACCGGGGACGAACGGGACGGGGAGCGATGACCACCGCACTGCAACTGCTGACCGGTGTGCTGACGCTGGTCGTCAACGCGTTCTTCGTGGGCGCCGAGTTCGCAATGATCTCGGTGCGCCGCAGCCAGATCGAACCGCACGCGCAGGCCGGCGACCGGCGCGGCCGCCAGGTGCTGTGGGGGCTGCGGCATCTGTCCCCGCTGCTGGCCACGGCCCAGCTCGGCATCACGCTGTGCACCCTGGTGCTCGGCATCGTGGCGGAGCCGGCGATCGCGCATCTGCTCGAGCCGGTGTTCGACGCCGTGGGCGTGCCGCACGGACTGGTGCATCCGATCTCGTTCGTGATCGCCCTGACCGTGGCGACGTACCTGCACATGCTGTGCGGCGAGATGGTGCCGAAGAACGTGGCGCTGGCGGAGCCGGTGCGCACGGCGCTGCTGCTGGGACCGCCGCTGGTGGCCATGACACGGGCGCTGCGTCCGGTCGTCTTCCTGGTGAACGCGATCGCGAACCGCCTCCTGCGGCTGCTGCGGGTGGAGCCGAAGGACGAGGTCTCGGCGACGTTCTCCGACGACGAGCTGGCGCGGATCGTCCGGGACTCCGGCGAGGCCGGGCTGATCGACGAGAAGGCCCGCGAGCGGCTGCAGGACGCCCTGGAGCTGGGGCGCCGGCCGGTGCGGGAGATCGCGCTGCCGCCGGGGCGGGTGGTGTCGGCGCGCTTCGGGATCACGCCCGAGGAGCTGGAGCTGCTGTCCGCGCGCTCGGGGTTCTCCCGCTTCCCGGTGGCGGACGAGCGCGGCCGGGTCTTCGGCTATCTGCACGTCAAGGACGCCCTGGACCGCTCCCCGCGCGATCTGCCGTTCCCGGTGAGCGCCATGCGGCCGATCGCCCGGGTACGGGCGAGCACCCCGCTGGACGACGTGCTCACCGCGATGCGCCGCAGCCGCACGCACCTGGCGGCGGTCACGGACGACGAGGACCGGCCGGCGGGCATGGTGACCATGGAGGACGTCTTGCGTGAGCTCGTCGGGCAGACGGCGTAAAATCGACCACGCCATGGAGATAGATGCTCGATACACCAGCCTTGTCGCGGTCGGCGACTCGTTCACCGAGGGCATGTCGGACCTGCTGCCCGACGGAAACTACCGGGGCTGGGCCGATGTCCTGGCCGGCCGGCTCGCGGCCCGCTCCCCCGGCTTCCGGTACGCCAATCTCGCCGTCCGCGGGAAGCTGATCGGCCAGATCGTCGAGGACCAGGTGCCGACGGCCGCCGCCATGGGCGCCGACGTCGTCACGCTGGTCGGCGGCCTGAACGACGCGCTGCGGCCCAAGTGCGACATGGGCCGGGTCACGGCGCGGCTGGAGCAGGCCGTGGAGACGCTGCGGCCCTCGTGCAAGCGGCTGGTGCTGATGCGCAGCCCCGGCCGCCAGGGACCGGTGATGGAGCGCTTCCGGCCCCGGATGGAAGAGCTGTTCGACTTCATCGACGCGCTGGCGGACCGGCACGGCGCGCTGGTCGTGGACCTGTACGCGGGCGACCACCTGGGCGACCCCCGGATGTGGGACGAGGACCGGCTGCATCTGACCGCCGAGGGCCACCGCCGCGTCGCCGAGGCCGTCTGGCAGCGCCTGGGCCTGCCCGCTCAGGACGACTGGACCACCCCGCTGCCCCCCGCCGCCCGCCCCGGCTGGACGGCGCGCCGCCGCAGCGACCTGGCGTTCGCCCGCAAGCACCTGGGCCCGTGGATCGGCCGCCGGCTGACGGGCCGCTCCTCCGGCGACGGACGTACGGGCGCCCACTTCAGCGCCGAGCGGGGCGAGGCCTTCTGGGTCACCCCGGCGGACCCCGCGAACCCCGGCCCGGTGGCGGGCTGGCGGCCGGTGGAGGCCTGAGCGTCAGAGCCTGGCGGTGACCGTCTTGGGCCGCTGGTACTCGGGCAGGGCCAGCGTGCTCAGGTCCGTGCCGTGGCCGGAGGCGCCCCGGCCGCCGTGCGGGAGCTCGGCGGTCTGCACGAGGTGGCAGTTGAGCCAGACTTCCCCCGCGTTCAGCCGCCCGGCGAGCTCCAGCCCCGTGGCCAGGTCACGGGTCCACACACTCGCCGCCAGCGCCTGCGGGACCCCGCCCGCCAGCGCCACGGCCGCGTCCGGGTCCCCGGCCCGCTGCACGGTGAGCAGCGGGCCGAAGACCTCCTCCACCACCGCCGGGTCGTCGTCGGGCAGGTCGGCCAGGACCCGGGCGGGACGCCAGAAGCCGTTCTCCTCGCCCGGCCCCGGGGCGATGTCCGCCGCGAAGGTCCGGCCGGCGGCGGAGGCCGCGACGATGCCGTCGTAGCGGGCCACCTGGTCCGGGTTGTTGAGCGGCCCGAAGTCCCGTCCGGCGAGGCGTTCCCGTATCGCGGCGGCCAGTCGCTCCACCACGTGCTCGTAGTTCGAACGCAGGGTGATGACCCGGGCGGGCGCGGCGCAGCTCTGGCCGGTGTTGTACGTGCAGGCGGCGGCCAGCCGGTCCCAGGTGTCGTCGGGCGCGTCCGGCAGGACGAGCGCGGGAGCATTGCCGCCGAGCTCGAGGCTGACCCGCCGCCCGGCGGCGCGTGCGGCCACGTCGGCCCCGGCCGCCGCGCTGCCGGTGAACGCCACCATGTCGACGTCCGCCTCGACCAGCAGCCGGCCGGTGCGCCGGTCGCCCGCCAGGGCGGTGAGGACGCCGGGGCCGAGCGTCTCGGCGGCGTGCCCGGCCAGGAGCAGCAGCGAGTCCGGGGTGGTCTCGGCGGGCTTGGCCACCACCGTGTTGCCCGCGGCCAGGGCCGGAGCGCACCGCCAGGCGGCCATCAGCAGCGGATAGTTCCAGGGCACGACGACCCCCACGACGCCCAGGGGCTCCCACCGCACCCAGCTCTCGTGCCCGTCGACCAGCCGTCCGGCCGCCGGTACCGTCTGGGCGCGAACGGCCGAGGCGTAGAACCGCAGGAGGTCCGCGACCTGCTCCACCTCCCCCGCCGTCTCGCTGTCCGGCTTCCCGGTCCCGGCGGCCTCCGCCGCGACGAAGGCGGCGGCGTGCTCCTCCACCCGTGCGGCGAGCCGCTCCAGCCGGCGTGACCGCTGCGCGGGGGTGAGACCGCGCCAGCCGGGCAGGGCGGCGCGGGCGGCTGCAACGGCGGACCGCGCCTCGCTCTCGCGTCCGACGGGGGCGGTGCCCCGGTCGCGGCCGGTGCGGGGGTCGACGAGGGTGGTCTGCACGGTGTGGTCGCCTCCAAGGTCCGGTTCACAGGTCGTACGCCCGCAGCCACAGCTCCAGCGTGAGGACGAGCCACAGCTTCCCGCCCTGACGCGGCAGCAGCGTGCCGCCGCCGCGCAGCCACGTCCGTACGGTGTCCGGCCGGAACAGCCCCCGCCGCCGGGCGTCCCGGCCGGTCAGCAGCTCACGGCCCAGCTCGCGCAGCGGCCCGCTCAGCCACTGCTGCACGGGAACCCGCATCCCGCTCTTGGGCCGGTCGACGACGGTGGCGGGCAGCAGGTCCCGTACGGCCTCCTTCAGCACCCATTTCTCGGCCGTGCCCCGGAGCTTGAGCTCCGGCGGGGTGGCGAAGGCGTGGTCCACCACCCGGCGGTCGAAGAGCGGGGCGAGGCCCAGCAGGCCCTGGGAGGCGGTGAGGCGTTCGACCTTGGTGAGGATGTGGTGGGCGCCCTTGGTCCGCAGATTGCAGTGCAGCAGCTGGTTGAGGAGGTGCGTCATCCGGTCCGGGCCCGTCAGATAGGGCTCGACGAAGCGCTGCGGGACGGGGGCGGACTCCAGCGCGGACAGCGCGTCGGGCGTCAGCAGGCCGGGGAGGTCGGTCCAGCACTTGCGGTACGAGCGCAGATAGGCGGTCGCCCGGTCCTCGTACCAGGGCTCTTCGGGGTCTCCGGCGTGCATCTCCTGGACGAGCATCGGGAGGTTCTTCGGCCCGCCGAAGACCGGGTCCCCGCCCTCGCCGTTGAGTACGGTCGTCAGCCCGTCGCCCGCGACGGCCTCGGCGAGCATCAGGTTCGGCACGGTCAGCGGGTCCCCGACCGGGCTGTCGAGGAGGGCGGCCGTGTCCGCGAGGCGGGCGGCGACCGCCGCGCCGGAGACCGTCAGGATCCGGTGCCGGGTGTGGCAGTGGGCGGCGACCAGGCCCGAGTAGCCGAGTTCGTTGGGGAGTTCGCCGCCGAAGGCGATGGAGTAGGTGTGGACCGGATGGTGGTGCAGCTTCGCGGCGAGCGCGGTGACCAGGGAGCTGTCGACGCCGCCGGACAGCAGGACCCCGACCGGCTCCGCCTGCGGCAGCCGCGCCGCGGTGGCCTCCTCCAGGAGGGCGCGCAGGGTGAGGACGTGGTCCCCGGGTCCGCCGGTCCGCTCGCGGGGCTCCCAGTGGACCGTCTCGGCCGCCGTCCCGTCGGGCGCCAGCCGCAGCACCCGGCCGGGCAGCACCTCGTGTACGCCCTCCAGCAGCGTCTCGTCACCGGGGAGATAGGCGAAGGTGAGGAAGGAGCGTACGGCCGACAGGTTCATCCGGGTGCCCAGCGCGGGCCAGCGGCGCAGCGTACGCAGGGAGGTGCCGGCCGCCCAGGCACCGGCGGCGCGGGCGTAGAACAGGGTGCGGGCGCCGACGTGGTCCCGGATCAGCACCAGGTCGTCGCCGTCGAGCACGGCGAGCGCGAACATGCCCTCGGCCAGCGCGACGCCCCCGGCGCCGAGCCGGGCCCAGCACCGCAGCAGCAGCTCACCGTCGCCGGCACCGTCGGGCGCGGGCGCGCCGTCGGCGGCGAGGGCGGCGAGCAGCTCGGCGCGGTTGTGCAGGGTGACCTCGCCCACGGCACGCATCCCGTGCGCCTCGAACGGGCCGTCGGCGTGCCCGGGTTCGTCCCGTACCAGGGCGAGGCCGGGCGCGAGGGCGGGGGCGCCCATCGCGGCGAGGTGGGCGTCGGAGTGCCCGGTCTCCGGCGCGAGACAGACGCAGAAGCGTGCCATCGGCGGAATCCTTTCGTGGTGCGGCGTTTCCTCGGTCGGCCGGCGGGAAGCCGCCCGCTCAGCCGAAGTCGTCGTCGCTCCAGCCGCCGTCGTCGTCGCCCCAGTCCCCGCCGCCCCAGTCGTCGCCTCCCGCCTCGACGTCTCCCCCGCCGTCGGACGAGGTCCGGGCCTGGCGGCGGAGTTCCTCTTCCTCCTCCGGGGTGAGGTGCAGCGGCGGCATCTGCGATGCGGTGACGGCGACGCCGAGGACGCCGATCCCGGCGAGGATCGCGCCCATCCGGCCGCCGAACGACGTCCGGTTGACCATGAGGGTCTCGCTGCGGCTCCACAGGGTCCGGCCGTAGCCGAGGTCGCGGCCGTAGGTCGCGGTGCCGTCGGCGAGGACGCGCTTGATGATCCGGGCGCCCAGCAGTTCGTCGGTGCCGGTGCCGCCCTGGTCGTCGCGCCAGTGCACCACGCCGTCCGCGCCGCGCCGGCGCCATTCCCGGCGGCCGTCCTCGTAGGTGCGGTGGACGCTTCGGTCGGCGAGCAGTTCGTCCGTGTAGCCGATTTCGCGTGGGCGGGTCATGTCCTCGGTTCCTCGGGTCTGGGGGCGGGGCGGGGCCGGGTCATGCGCCGGGCCAGGTCAGGAACCCGGCGGTGCGCAGCTCCCGCAGCTCGCCCCGGGCGGACGGACGGGCCGGGCGGGGTCCCCGGGTGAGCCGCAGTACGGCACGCAGCAGTTGGGCGGGCGGGACGGCGGCGACCTCGGCGTACCGGCCGGCGGCGAGCCAGTCGGCCTCGGCACGCCGGAGCCCCGGCGGCAGGGTGACGGGAGGCGCCGGGCGGGGGCCGCGCCCGGACACCAGACGCAGCGCCGCCACGTGCCGGGGCACCAGCCCGAGGGAGGCGACCCGGACGGAGGGCAGCGTCTCGCGGACCCGGGCGGGCAGGGCGATCCCGGTGGGGCTCGCGTCGTGCAGGACGTGCACGGTGGCGTCCCCGGCCCGCTCCAGGGCGGCCACCAGCCGGGGGTCGAGCGGCAGGCAGTCCTGGGCCGCGAGGACGGGGCAGGCGGCCTCGAGGTGTACGTGGTTGGCCAGCAGCATCCGGGCGATGGAGCGGTCCTGGCAGACCAGCAGCCGCGGCAGCCCGTACGCGTACAGGTCGGGCTCCCGCGCCTGACCGCTGGTCACCGGGCCGGGGGGGTCCGCGGCGGGGAGCAGCCCGGCCGGCTCCCGGCCCCGCAGCGCCTCGGTGAAGCGGGACAGCCCCGGGGCCGGGGCCGGGCGCAGCACGCGGCGGGCCTCGTAGTACAGCTGCCTCTCGGTGAAGCGGATCCCCCCGGGAGCGGCGGCGCGCCGGGCGGCGACCGCGATCACCCGCTCCAGCAGCACCCGGCCGGCCCGGGCCGTGAACGCCGGCATGTCAGCTCCCGTCCTTCCCGGCGGCCGACGGCCACGTCAGGAACCCGACGCCCGCGGCCTCCCGCCGGTCCGGGTCCGCGGCGTCCCGCGCCTGCTGTACGGCCCGCTCCACGGCGGCCTCCAGCACCGCCGGGGGAACCGCGGCAAGGGGGCTGTACCACCCCTCGGCCACCCACTCCGCGTCCTTCGGGGCGGACCGCGCCAGCTCCCGCAGCCACTCCCCGTCCCGTACGTCCGCGGGCGGATCCCGGTGCAGGGTCACGGCCCCGCGGTTGCCCACGACCGCCCGCACCGGCAGCCCCCCGTCCACGACCACCCCGGGCCGGCCCGCCCGCACGTCGGCGACCAGCTGGAGGCCGCGCGCGCCGGCGTCGTGGAGCACCACCACGGGCCGGGTCTTCGACAGCTGGCGGGGCTCGGGGACCAGCGTCAGGTTCAGCCGCCGCGGAAATCCGTTGGCGGCCAGGAAGACGCTCACGGCCCGGTCGGTACAGAGCAGCTCGACCACCTGGTACCGCGGCCCGTCGGTCTCCTCCGGCACCGCCCGGTAGCGGTGGTCGTCGACGATCCCGGGCGGCAGGCCGCCGTACACCCCGACCCACCGCGTCCGGATCATCGACAGGAACGACGGCGGCGAGGGCACCACCCAGGCGGTCGGGCCCGAGGCGCTCCGATACGGCGCGCCCCTCGCCACCCGGTGCACGCAGAGGGCCAACCCGGCGCCCACCAGCCCGAAGAGAACGTCCTGGACCAGAAATCCCCACACCACGACCACCGCGACGAGCACGATCGCCGAGGTGCGCCGGAACCGCTTCGAGCGCCCGCTCCCCGGCCTGGCCGGCGCGATGTGGTTGGCGCTGCGGGCCAGATACCCGAGCTGGGTGACCGTGACCTGCCGGCGTCCGCCGTCGGTGGCCCTCTCCGCGATCCGCCGGATACGTGTGTCGTGCATGCCCCGGCCGTGCACCCTGGGGTCGAGGGCGAAGGGGCGGCCGCACTCGGCACACACGCTGTCGGGGCGTTCGCCGCGCGTCAGGGAGGCCCGGCAGTTCGGGCAGATCATCCAGCCTCCCCGGGCCAGGTCAAGAACCCTGTGGCGGCGGCCCGGCGGCGCTGCGGATCGGTCGCCGCGGCCGCCTTGTCGACGGCTCGGGTGACAACGGCGAGGAGTCCGGCGGGCGGCACGGCGATCAGCGGGAATCCCCAGCCCTTGCCCAGCCACTTCAGCTGGTCGGGAGGGAACTCGCCGCTCCGGGCGAGCGGTTCCATCACCTCCGCCCCCGGTGACGCGTCGCGTACGGGGACCGCGCGTGACAGGCGCCGCATGGTGGCGAGCGGCAGCCCGAGGTCGACGACCCGGCGCCCGGGGTGCGCGGCGCGGACCCGGTGGGCGAGCAGCAGGCCGTGGGCGTCGGCGTCGTGGAGCACGAAGAGGACGGGAGCCGGGCGCGCGTGAGCCGGGTCGGCGACGAGGGTGAGCCCGTAGCGCGCCGGCAGGCCGGCGGCGTCGAGGAAGACCGCGACGGAGGTGTCGGGGCAGACCAGGACCGGCCCGTCGGCGCCGGGAGCGGGCCTCGGGTAGCGGCCGTCGTCGACCATCCCGGGCGGCAGCGAACCGTAGACGGTCCTCCACTCCTCCAGCAGACCGCCGCGGAACTCCTCCCGCGAGACCTTCGGCCGCCCCCGCTGCCGGTACCCCACGACCACGAAGACGCCCGCCGCAAGCAGCAGCAGGACGCACACGACGCCGAGGGCCGCGGAGTGTGCGCCGAGCGCGGCGAAGCCTCCGACGACGCCGAAGACGACCAGCCCGAAGGCGCAGCCGAGCTCGTCCCCGGGATTGCCCAGCGTCTTACGGGTCAGGGCGTACCACAACTGCCCGGGTGTACACGGCACCTCGCCGTCCCGGGTGAGGCGCAGGGTGACACGCCGGACCCGCAGGTCGTTGAGCTTCAGCGGGTTGGTCTTGGGGTCCAGGGCGTACCTGCGCCCGCATTTGCCGCATGTCCTGTCGGGCCGCTCCTTGAGCAGCAGCGAGCTCTCGCAGTGCGGACAGATCACCGTCGCTCCTCCAGTCCCTGCGCCAGCCGGCGCAGGCGCGCCGCCAGCCGCTCCCGTACGGTGGTCGCGCCGGTCCCCCGTACCCGCTGGACCCGCTCGATGTCCCGCAGGGCGGCGGCGAGTTCGAGGTAGTCGGTGACCGTGTGCCTCTCGGCGTCCGGCACCGGGCCGGACGCCCTGCGCTCCGCCTCGGGGGCGGTGATCGCGTAGTCCTCGTGGTCGATGCCGTAGCCGGTGTTGGCGGCCAGGATGGTCAGCGGGGAGGTGGCGCGGTTGGCGAAGGAGTGCGGCATCATCGCCGGGATACGGATCAGCTCCCCCGGGACCAGCGGGACTTCGACGACCCGGCCGCGTTCGTCGTCGTACAGCCCGCAGGCCGCGTGGCCGAGGCTGAGGACGAAGTGCTCCCCGCCGTGCGCGTGCGGGGTGAAGGCGCTGCGCGGGCCGACGACGCCGAGCTTCACGGTGGCGTTCGAGGGGCGCTCGGGGGAGGTGGCGGCGTCCCCGACGAGATAGTGGGCGAACTGCCCGTCGTCGATGAACCGCAGCAGATCCCGCTCGGGCACCAGCCCCCGGGCGCCGTCACGGTCGGCCAGGGCCACGGAACCGCCGGCCCCCAGCCGGTAGAGCAGCACGCCGCGCGGCAGCCTCCCCAGACCGCTCCGGCCCTCCGCCGTGACCGCCCCGTCCTCACCCGAACCGCCGAACAAGCGAGCCTCCCCCGTGCCGCTCACCCACAGGCTCGAATGATAAGTCGCACAGGGCTTCCCACGCGGGCCGTCCGGCTGAACGAGAGGCAAACAAAAACCCGCCTTCCGGCGGCCTGACCAGCCACGGCGACGGGCCTGGAGGATCGCACAGGTTCGCGGCCCCGTATCATTCGGTCACGTGAACAAGCCCCGCATCCCCAATGTCCTGGCCGGCCGCTACGCCTCCCCCGAGCTGGCCGTCCTGTGGTCCCCCGAGTACAAGGTCACGCTGGAGCGGCGGCTGTGGCTCGCCGTGCTGCGCGCGCAGAAGGACCTCGGGATCGAGGTGCCGGACGGTGCGATCGAGGACTACGAGCGGGTCGTGGACCAGGTCGACCTGGAGTCGATCGCCGCGCGCGAGAAGGTCACCCGGCACGACGTCAAGGCGCGGATCGAGGAGTTCAACGCCCTCGCCGGGCACGAGCAGGTCCACAAGGGCATGACGTCCCGGGACCTCACGGAGAACGTCGAGCAGCTGCAGATCCGGCTGTCCCTGGAGCATGTACGGGGCCGGACCGTCGCCGTGCTCGCGCGGCTGGGGCGGCTCGCCGGCGAGCACGCGGAGCTGGTCATGGCGGGGCGTTCGCACAATGTGGCGGCGCAGGCCACGACGCTGGGCAAACGGTTCGCGACGGCGGCCGACGAGCTGATGGTGGCGTACGCGAGGCTGGAGGACCTGCTGGGCCGCTATCCGCTGCGCGGCATCAAGGGGCCGGTGGGCACGGCGCAGGACATGCTGGACCTGCTCGGCGGGGACGCGGGGAAGCTGGCGGACCTCGAGGGGCGCATCGCCGCGCACCTGGGCTTCGCCCGGGCGTTCACCTCGGTCGGCCAGGTCTACCCCCGGTCGCTGGACTACGACGTGGTGTCGGCGCTGGTGCAGCTGGCCGCGGCGCCGTCGTCGCTGGCCAAGACGATCCGGCTGATGGCGGGGCTCGAGCTGGTCACCGAGGGGTTCAAGCCCGGCCAGGTCGGCTCCTCGGCGATGCCGCACAAGATGAACACCCGCTCCTGCGAGCGCGTCAACGGCCTCGCGGTGATCCTGCGCGGCTACGCGTCGATGACGGGCGAGCTGGCCGGCGACCAGTGGAACGAGGGCGACGTGTCGTGCTCGGTGGTCCGCCGGGTGGCGCTGCCGGACGCGTTCTTCGCGCTGGACGGGCTGCTGGAGACGTTCCTGACGGTGCTGGACGAGTTCGGCGCGTTCCCGGCCGTGGTGGCCCGTGAGCTGGACCGCTATCTGCCGTTCCTGGCCACGACGAAGGTGCTGATGGGCGCGGTACGGGCCGGGGTCGGCCGGGAGCTCGCGCACGAGGTGATCAAGGAGCACGCGGTCGCGTCCGCGCTGGCGATGCGCGAGCGGGGCGCCGAGCGCAACGAGCTGCTCGACAAGCTGGCCGCCGACGAGCGGATCCCGCTGGACCGCGAGCAGCTGGACGCCCTGATGGCGGACAAGCTGTCCTTCACGGGCGCGGCCGGTGACCAGGTCGCGGCGGTCGCCGCCCGGATCGAGGCGATCACGAAGCAGCACCCGGACGAGGCGGCGTACACGCCGGGCGCGATTCTCTGACAGCCGGCGGGGGGCTTTCGCGGTGACGGCTTTCGACGAGTCCGAGCGGCGGATCTGGGCCGGGCGGGCGGACGCGTTCGCGGGCAGCTTCGCGAGGCTGTGCGCGTATCCGGTGTCCCGGCTGCTCGACGCGGCGGGGGTCGCAGAGGGTGTGCGGGTGCTCGACGTGGGGACGGGCACCGGTACGGCCGCCGCCGCCGCGTGCGGGCGCGGGGCACGGGTCACGGCGGTGGACGCGGAGCCGAGCATGGTCGCGCGGGCCGCGCGTGCGGTGCCGGGGGCGGACGTACGCCTCGCGGCGCTGCCGGAGCTGCCGTTCGCCGACGGCGCCTTCGACGCGGTGGTCGGGAACTTCGTCGTCAACCATGTCGGACGGCCCCGGGCGGCCCTGGCGGAGCTGCGCCGGGTGACGCGGCCGGGCGGGCGGATCGCCGTCACCGTCTGGGCGCTGCCCGCCGCCGCGGGGCAGGCGCTGCTGGGGCGGGCCGTGGAGGCGGCGGGGGTCGGCCGGCCCGCGCATCTGCCCATGGTGGACCCCGGTGACGACTTCTCCCGTACGGAGGCGGGGCTGGCCGGGCTGCTGGACGCCGCGGGGCTGGCGGACGCCGGCTGCGAGACGCTGCGCTGGGACCACCGGACCACCGCCGGGGAGTGGTGGAGCGGTCCGGCGTCCGGGGCGGCGACGATCGGGCAGATCGTGACAGGCCAGTCCCCCGAGGTCATCGAGGCGATCAAGGGGCACTTCGACGCGCTGTGCGCCGGGTTCACCGGCGCCGACGGTGTGCTGTCGCTGCCCCACGCGGCCCTGCTGGCGCACGGCCGGGCCTGAGCCGGCCACCGGGACCGTACGGATCAGGGGAGACGCCCGTTCGAGGGGCGGTACCGGTGCGGCGACCGGAAAGCGGGCCCGCCCGGCGATAAGCCGATTGCATGACAAGATCACCTGTCGAACGGAGATCCGGGCGCTGGGCGGCAACGCTGCTCGGCGCGCTGCTCTCCGCCGTCATCGGACTCACCGGACTCGCCGCGCCCGCCGCGACGGCGGTCTCCCCGCCCACCGACACCGCCCTGAGCTGGGGCTACAACCTCCACGGCCAGCTCGGCGACGACACCATCCTCAGCCGGGACCTGCCCGTGGACGTCCAGCTGCCGACGGGGGCGGAAGTCACCGACCTCGCCGGCGGCACCTACTTCAGCCTGGCGCTGACCTCCGACGGCAAAGTACTGGCCTGGGGCAACAACGCCTACGGCCAGCTCGGCGACAACACCGTCACCGAACGCCACACCGCCGGCTACGTGGACCTGCCCCCGGGCGTCACCGTCACCGCCATCGCCGCCGGCGACCAGCACAGCCTCGCGCTCACCTCCGACGGGAGGGTGCTGGCCTGGGGCCGCAACGACCTCGGCCAGCTCGGCGACGGCACCACCGTCGAACGCCACCTGCCGGTGTACGTGGACCTGCCGCCGGGCGTCACCGTCACGGCGATCGCCGCCGGCACCGGCGGACAGCACAGCCTGGCGCTGACCTCGGACGGCCGCGTCCTGTCCTGGGGCTGGAACGCCTACGGCCAGCTCGGCGACGGCACGACGACCGACCGCCCCGACCCCGAGTACGTACACCTGCCCGACGGCGTGACCATCACCGCCATCGGCGCGGGCGAGGGGCACAGCCTCGCGGTCACCTCGACGGGCCAGGTCCTGACCTGGGGCTGGAACAACTCCGGGCAGCTGGGCAACGACACACTCGTGAACCAGCCCCTCCCCGTGTACGCGGAACTGCCCGGCGGCGCCACGGTCACCGCCGTCGACGGCGGCCGGCGCCACAGCCTGGCGCTGACCTCGGACGGCCGCGTCCTGTCCTGGGGCTGGAACGCCTACGGCCAGCTCGGCGACGGCACCCTCACGACCCGTCGCGTCCCCGTCTACGCGAGCCTCCCCGCGGGCACCACGGTCACGGAGATCGACGCCGGCTCGCTGCACAGCCTGGCACTCACCTCCGACGGCAGGATCCTGGCCTGGGGCAGGAACGCGTCCGGGCAGATCGGGAACAACACCACCCAGGACCAGCGCATCCCCGTGTACACGGACCTGCCGGAGGGCCTGGTGGCCACGGCCGTCGCCGCCGGATACCTGCACAGCCTCGCCCTGGCCGTCGAGCCGGCGAGCACCACCACACTGGCGGCCGACCCCACCGAGGCGCAGCCGGGCGACCCCGTCCGGCTCGCCGCCCACGTCACCTGCAACGCCGGCACCCCGACCGGTTCGGTGGCCTTCTACGACGGCGACAGCCTCGTCACCACGGTTCCGCTGGACGCGAACGGCAACGCGGTGCTGACCACGACCGCCCTGCCCGAGGGCGCACACGCCCTCACCGCGCGCTACGCGGGCGAGGGCCTGTGCCCGGGATCCGTCTCCGACACGGTGACGGTCACGATCACCGCCCCCGTGCCACCCGGCGCGGGCTCGGTCACCGTGCGCAAGACCAGCAGCCGTACGGGCGGGCCGCTGGCCGGCGCGGTGTTCCAGCTGTGGCGGGAGACCAACGGCACGCCCGGCCTGCAGCGCACCGACACAAGGGTCGGCGCGGCCTGCGCGACGGACCAGCGGGGCGAGTGCCTCTTCGACGACCTCGCGGCGGGCACGTACTACCTGCGCGAGACGGACGTGCCGGAGGGATACGTGCTGCCGGAGCACCGGGTCACCACGGTCGACCTCGCCGACGGCGCGCGGCTCACCGAGCCGATCGCCAACGATCCCGTCGTCTGCGGGAAGCACTGCAAGAAGTAGTACACGTGGAGCCGGCCCGGGCCGGCTCCACGCACGGGCTCAGCGCGCGGCAGCCGTCGTCTGGGCGGGGAAGCCCGGGCGGCCGGCCAGCTCGGTGGTGCAGAACGCGCAGCGGACGGCGGCCTCCGGCACGGGGCTCAGGCAGTCCGGGCACTCGATCTTCGCCATGGGCATGTCCTTGACCGGCTCGAACTTGGCCTGGAGCTTGCCCACCGGCAGCACGACGGCGAAGTAGATCACGGCGGCGATGAGCACGAAGCTGATGGCCGCGTTGAGGAAGGCGCCGTACGGGAACTTCGCACCCCCCACGACGAAGGACTCCTTGCTGAAGTCACCCACCACCCCGGTGGCGACACCGATCAGCGGGGTCAGGAACGCGGTGACGAAACCGGTGACGACGGCCGTGAAGGCGGCACCGATGACGATGCCGACGCCGAGGTCGACCACGTTGCCGCGCAGCAGGAAGGAACGGAATCCCATGGTTCAGGTCTCCAGATCGATAAGTACTCGAGTCGTACGACCGCCCCGCGGGCAGCCCGGCGGGACATGCTGCCGACGCTATCGGGTGGAGTCCAGTTCGATCACTCGTTACGGTGAAAGGGAGACCGCAACCGTGACCTGGGCCACAGTCATGGACAACCCTTTCCCGGCCGCCCGCGCCGATCGGACGATGTGGCGTGGATCACCCGGGACACGGCTAAACTAGACAGTGTCCGGTCTTTGACTTGTTCGCCGTTAAGCGGTTGAGTGGCCCCGAGCGTCGGCGGCCGGCCGCACCACGGTCGGCGCACAACAGAAAACACCCTCAGAGTCACACAGCCCGGAGGAATCCATGTCGGATAACCAGGAGTCCGTTGTGAACGACACCAACGAGGGCGGCTGCCCGGTCGCCCACGGCCGTGCCCCGCACCCCACCCAGGGCGGCGGGAACCGGGACTGGTGGCCGAACCAGCTGAACCTGAAGATCCTCGCCAAGAACACCGGCGTCACCGACCCGATGGGCAAGGACTTCGACTACGCCGAGGCCTTCAAGTCCCTCGACCTCCCGGCCGTCAAGGCCGACATCCTCCAGGTGCTGACCACCTCCCAGGACTGGTGGCCGGCCGACTTCGGCCACTACGGCCCGCTGATGATCCGGATGGCCTGGCACAGCGCCGGCACGTACCGCATCAGCGACGGCCGCGGCGGCGCCGGCTCCGGCCAGCAGCGCTTCGCGCCACTGAACAGCTGGCCCGACAACGGCAACCTCGACAAGGCCCGCCGGCTGCTGTGGCCGGTCAAGAAGAAGTACGGCAAGAACCTCTCCTGGGCCGACCTGATCATCCTCACCGGCAACGTGGCGCTGGAGTCGATGGGCTTCGACACCTTCGGCTTCGGCGGCGGCCGCCCGGACGTCTACGAGCCCGAGGACGACGTCTACTGGGGCCCCGAGCAGGTCTGGCTCGACGACGAGCGCTACACCGGCGACCGCGAGCTGGAGAACCCGCTGGGCGCGGTCCAGATGGGCCTGATCTACGTCAACCCCGAGGGCCCCAACGGCAACCCGGACCCGATCGCCGCGGCCCGCGACATCCGCGAGACCTTCCGCCGGATGGCCATGAACGACGAGGAGACCGTCGCCCTCATCGCCGGCGGCCACACCTTCGGCAAGACCCACGGCGCCGGCCCGGCGGAGAACGTCGGCCCCGAGCCCGAGGCGACCCCGCTGGAGCAGATGGGCCTGGGCTGGAAGAGCACCTACGGCACCGGCAAGGGCGGCGACGCCATCACCTCCGGTCTCGAGGGCATCTGGACCAACACCCCGACCACCTGGGACAACAGCTTCTTCGAGATCCTCTTCGGCTACGAGTGGGAGCTGTTCAAGAGCCCCGCCGGCGCCTACCAGTACCGGCCGAAGGACGGCGCGGGCGACAACACCGTCCCCGACGCCCACGACCCCAGCAAGCGCACCCACCCGACGATGCTCACCACCGACCTCTCGCTGCGCGTGGACCCGGTGTACGAGCCGATCTCGCGGCGCTTCCTGGAGAACCCGGCCGAGTTCGCGGACGCGTTCGCCCGCGCCTGGTTCAAGCTGACCCACCGCGACATGGGCCCGATCGCCCGCTACCTCGGCCCGGAGGTCCCCTCCGAGGTGCTGGTGTGGCAGGACCCGGTCCCGGCCGTGGACCACGAGCTGGTCGGCCCCGCCGACGTGACCGCCCTCAAGGAGCAGGTGCTGGCCTCCGGCCTCTCGGTGTCCCAGCTGGTGTCCACCGCGTGGGCGTCCGCGTCCTCCTTCCGCGGCAGCGACAAGCGCGGCGGCGCCAACGGCGCGCGGATCCGGCTGGAGCCGCAGAACGGCTGGGAGGTCAACTCCCCCGACGAGCTGGCGACGGTGCTGCGCACCCTGGAGGGCGTCCGGGAGCGGTTCAACGCGGGCGGCAAGAAGATCTCGCTGGCCGACCTGATCGTGCTCGCTGGCGGCGCCGGCGTGGAGAAGGCCGCGAAGGACGCGGGCGTGCCGGTCGAGGTGCCGTTCACCCCGGGCCGTACCGACGCGTCGCAGGAGCAGACGGAGGTCGAGTCGTTCGCCGCGATGGAGCCGACGGTGGACGGTTTCCGCAACTACACGGGCAAGGGCAACCGGCTGCCGCAGGAGTTCCTGCTGATCGACCGGGCCAACCTGCTCACGCTGAGCGCCCCGGAGATGACGGTCCTGGTCGGCGGTCTGCGGGTGCTGGGCGCCAACCACCAGGGCACGTCGCTCGGTGTGTTCACCGACGCGCCGGGCACGCTGACGAACGACTTCTTCGTCAACCTGCTCGACCTGGACACCACCTGGACCCCGACCTCGGCGGACGCCACCACCTTCGAGGGCCGCGACGCCTCCGGCGCCCTGAAGTGGACCGGCAGCCGGGTCGACCTGGTCTTCGGCTCGAACTCCGAGCTGCGGGCGGTCGCGGAGGTCTACGGCGCCGACGACGCGAAGGAGAAGTTCGTGAACGACTTCGTCGCGGCGTGGACCAAGGTCATGGAGCTGGACCGGTACGACGTCAAGTGACCCGATGAGCGGGTGACCGGGGCCGGCCCGCACGGGCCGGCCCCGGTTCGCGTCACGCGTCCCGCCGGCTCACCGACCACCAGCCGGCCGCACCCGCCGCCGCGGCCCAGACGGCGAGGATCGCCAGCCCCGTCCAGGGGCCGAAATCGGTGCTCGGATCCCGGTAGAAGATCATCTGGCCGGCGCGGTCCGGAAGGTAGTCGGCGAAGGTCCCGGCGGAGTCGCCGATCACGAACGACACCGTCAGGATCAGCGGGATCATGATGCTCAGCGCCCCGACCCCGCTGCGCAGCACCGCCGTCAGGCCGGCGGCGAAGACGGCCAGCAGCGCGTAGTACAGGCCGCTCCCCGCGCAGGCGCGCAGCACTCCCTCGTCACCCCAGGCCGGCTTGTCCGCCCCGCCCAGCGCCTGGTCCCCGAGGACCGTCGCGACGCCGGTGAGCAGCCCGGCCGCCAGGGTGAGCCCGGCGATCACCGCCAGCTTCGCCCCGTAGAACAGCCCCCGGCGCGGCACGGCGGCCAGGGAGATCCGCAGTGCGCCCCCGTGGTACTCCGAGGACACGGCGAGGACGCCGAAGGCGATCGCGGCGATCTGGCCCATCGCGATGCCGAAGAAGGCGTGGAAGAGCGGGTCGAGGTTGCCGTCCTCCACCTCGGAGGTCCCCACGGTGAGCCAGCTGAAGCCGGCGGTCAGCGCGATCAGGACCAGCAGGGACACGGCGGTACCGCGCAGCGAGCGGATCTTGATCAGCTCGGAGCGGATCACGGCGGTAGTGGACATCAGGCCTCCTGCGGGGTGGCGGTGAACTGGACGGCGCCGGCGGTGAGATCGAGGTACGCCTGCTCGAGCGTGGCCTCCTCGGCGGCGAGTTCGAGGACGGCGATCCCGGCCCCGGCGGCGAGCGGGCCGACGTCCTCGACCCGGGCCCCGTCGACGATCAGCCGGTCGTCGGCGTCCGGCTGGGTGGTGAAGCCCCGGTCGTGCAGCAGCCCGCGCAGCCGCTCGCCGTCGGTGCTGCGCACCCTCACCCGGGGGTGGGTGCGGGAGGCGAGGAACTCCTTCATCGGGGTGTCGGCGAGCAGCCGCCCCCGGCCCAGGACCACCAGATGGTCGGCGTAGGACGCCGTCTCGTTCATCAGATGGCTGGAGACCAGCACGGTGCGGCCCTCCCGGGCCAGTCGGCGCAGCAGCTCGCGGATCCAGATGATGCCCTCCGGGTCCAGGCCGTTGGCCGGCTCGTCGAGCAGCAGCACCCCCGGATCGCCGAGCAGCGCGGCGGCGATACCGAGGCGCTGGCGCATGCCGAGGGAGTACGTCCTGACCCGGCGTCCGGCGACATCCGCCAGCCCCGTCTGCTCCAGGACCTCCGCCACCCGCCGGTCCGGGATCCGGTGGGTGGCCGCCAGGGCCCGCAGATGGGCGCGGGCGGTACGGGAGCCGTGGGCGGCCCGGGCGTCCAGGAGGGCACCGACGTGGTGCAGCGGCTCACCGAGGGCGGCGTACGGGCGTCCGCCGACGCTCGCGCTGCCGGCGGTGGGGCGGTCCAGGCCGAGGACCAGCCGCATCGTGGTGGACTTCCCGGCGCCGTTGGGGCCGAGGAAACCGGTCACCCGGCCGGGTTCCACGGTGAAGGTGAGGCCGTCCACGGCCCGGACGCTGCCGTAGTCCTTGGTCAGGTCACGCACTGCGATCGAGGTCATGCCCTCAGCCTCGCCGTCCGGCCCGGGGCACGGCTTCCCCCCGCCGGGGGTTCGCTCTCCCCCGCACGGGGGAGCCGGGGCAGGGGGCGGGGCTGGCACGATGGCCGGGTGATCACGCTCTTGCGGCCGCTGACGCGGGCCGTCACGTACACCCGGTGGCTGCATATGCTGCTGGGCGGACTGCCGTCGCTGGTCGCCATGATGGTGATCGGCAGCCCCGACCCCGAGCCCGCCTCCTGGGTGCTGATGCCGGTCGTGGTGGTGCTGCCGCTGATGGCTGTCGCCGCGCTGGTGCCGCAGACGCGGGTGCTGGAGGCCGCGCAGGCCCGGGGGCTGCTGTTCCCCGGCCCGCACGCGCGGGAGCGCGGGGAGGACCCGGGGATCAGCGCCGGGCCGTCGGCGTCCTGGGGGGACCGGGGGCGGGTGCTGTGCTGGCTCGTGCTGCGGGTGGTGTCCGGGGTCGCCGTGGGGATCGCGACGTTCTGGCTGACCGGGCAGTCGATGGGGCTGGCCTTCGGCCCGGCCGGCGGGGCGACGGACCTGGTGTGGCCGGGCGTGTGGCTGTCCTGGTACGCGCTGCTCGCACCGGTTCCGTCCGTCCTGCTGCTGCTCCTGGTGATCCTCGCCGGGCGGCTGGAGGCGGCGGCCGCGCGGCGGCTGCTCGGGCCGTCGGCCGCCGAGCGGATGGCCGCGCTCGAGGAGCGCACAGAGCGGCTGCTGGAGCACAACCGGCTGGCCCGCGAGCTGCACGACTCCATCGGCCACGCGCTCACCGTCGCCGTCGTCCAGGCAGGCGCCGCCCGGGCCGCCGGAAAGCCCGAGTTCACCGAACGGGCCCTCACCGCGATCGAGGACACCGGACGCCAGGCCCTCGAGGAGCTGGACCGCGTGCTGCGGGTGCTGCGCGAGGACGCCGGGCGCGATCCGGCGTCCCGGCCGGGGCTGACCAGGCTGACGGGCCTGGTGGAGGCCGCACGGGCGTCGGGCGCCGAGGTGTCGTGCACGGTGACCGGGGAGCTGGCGGGGGTGCCGGGGCCGGTGTCGCGGGAGGCGTACCGGATCGTCCAGGAGGCGCTCACCAACGTGCTGCGGCACGCCGGGACGGTCCCCGTACGGCTGCGGGTCGACGCGGCGGCCGACGCGCTGGAGCTCGACGTGGCCAACCCGCTGCCCGACGGGGCGCCCGCCCTCCCGGGCGGCGGCAGCGGACTGCGCGGCATCCGCGAGCGCGCGGCACTGCTCGGCGGGCGAGCGCACACCGGCGGCGAGGACGGCGCGTGGCGGGTGCGGGTACGGCTGCCGCTGGTCTGACGCGACGGCGGGGGCCGCTAGGGTGACCGGGTGGGGACGATCAACGTACTGCTGGTGGACGACGATCCGCTGGTGCGGGCGGGGCTGCGGGTGATCCTCGAGGCCCAGGAGGACATCGCGGTCGTGGGCGAGGCGGCCGACGGGGCGGCGGTGCTGCCGCTGGTGCGCTCGCTGCGGCCGGACGTGGTGGCGATGGACGTCCGGATGCCGCTGCTCGACGGGATCGAGGCGACCCGGCTGGTGCTGCGGTCCGTCGCCGAACCGCCGAAGATCCTCGTGGTGACGACGTTCGAGGAGGACGAGTACGTCTACGAGGCGCTGCGCGCCGGCGCCGACGGCTTCCTGCTGAAGCGGGCCCGCCCGGCGGAGATCGTGCACGCGGTGCGCCTCGTCGCCGAGGGTGAGTCGCTGCTCTTCCCCGCGGCGCTGCGCTCCCTCGCCGCCGCCCGCGGCAACGACACCGCGGCCCGGGCGATGGAGCGCGCCGCGCTCACCGAACGTGAGGCGCAGGTGCTGCGGCTCGTCGCCCGCGGGATGACGAACGCGGAGATCGCCGCGCAGCTGGTGCTGGGCACCGAGACCGTGAAGTCGCACGTGAGCGCCGTCCTGACGAAACTCGGCGCGCGGGACCGCACCCAGGCGGTGATCGCGGCGTACGAGTCCGGGTTCGTCGCTCCCGGTACGGGCCGATAGCGGATAGCATCCGCCCCACAGACATTCGATGGGAGGGCGGACGTTGGGGCAGCTCACCGGTGGAGACCCGTCTCTGCTGCGTCGCATCAACTCCGCGGTGGTTCTGCACGCGCTGCGTGACGCGGAGATCCTGACGCTCACCGAGCTGGTGAGCGTCACGGGTCTGTCGCGCCCCACGCTGGAAGGCGTCATCGAGGGGCTGGTGGAGTCCGGTCTGGTCGTCGAGGCGGCGGCGGAGCCGAGCAAGTCCCGCCGGCAGGGGCGGCCCGCGCGGCGGTTCCGCTTCCACGCCGAGTCCGGGCATCTGCTGGGCATCGAGATCGGGCCGCACCGGGTCTCCGCGCTGCTCTCCGACCTGGAGGGCCAGCTGCGCGGCTCCGTGTCGCGGGACGTCGCCGAGGACGCCGCGGCCGAGGAACGGCTGGAGAAGACCCGCGCGGCGGTCGGTGACCTGCTGCGGCGCTCCGGCGTGCCGCGCAGTTCGCTGCGGGCCGTCGGCGTGGGCACACCCGGGATCGTCGAGGCCGACGGGACCGTACGGCTGGGCACCGCCATTCCCGGCTGGACGGGGCTGCGGCTCGGGGAGCGGCTGCAGCGGTCGTTCCGCTGCCCGGTGATCGTGGAGAACGACGCCAACGCCGCCGCCGTCGCCGAGCACTGGCGGGGGGCGGCACGCGACTCCAGCGACCTGGTCTTCGTACTGGCGGGCCTGTCACCGGGCGCGGGCGCGCTGATCGGCGGCCGGCTGCACCGGGGGTTCGGCGGGGCTGCCGGGGAGATCGGGGCGCTGCATCTGCTGGGCCGGGAGGCGTTCCCGGAGAAGCTGCTGTCCACAACCGGGGAGCCGCTGCACCCACTGGACGAGACGGCCGTCGCGCACGTCTTCAGCCGCGCCGCGGCCGGCGAGGCGGGGGCGCGGGATGCGGTGGAGCGCTTCCTGCAGCGGCTGGTGCACGACGTGGCCGCGCTGGTGCTGGCGCTGGACCCCGAGCTGGTGATCGTCGGCGGCTGGGCGGCCGGACTGGACGGGGTGCTGGAGCCGCTGCGGCGCGAACTCGACCGCTACTGCCTGCGGCCACCGCAGGTCAAGCAGTCGATGCTCGGAGACTCGGCGATCGCCACGGGCGCGCTGCGGCTGGCGCTGGACCATCTCGAGCACGAGCTGTTCGCCGTGGAGTCGACGGTGACGGCGCGCCACTGAACCGGCAAAGCGGTGGCGCCCCTCGCCCGGGATGTGTGAGAGTCGTCGATGCCGGGGGGACTCCCGGTGACGGCGTGTAGCTCAGCAGCAGAGCACCGGGCTTCAGACCCGGGGGGCGCAGGGGCGGAACCTGCCACGCCGGCCTATGAACGACAACCGCGAACCCGAGACGTCCGCCGGTCCCGCCTACGCGCGCGCCCAGCTGGCCCGCGCCTTCGCCACCGCCCTCGCCCACCCCGATCCGGCCACCCGTGAACGGGCCGAGACGCGCGCCGGCCTGTGGCAGGACGTCCTCGACGCCATCCTGGGCGGCCGCGTCACCGTCGGCTCCCGCACCCCCGTCGCGGATCTCCCCGCCTGGGTGACGCCCGAGGTGGTCCGCGGCGGCTTCGCCACCTCCCGGGCCGCGGCCGAGGGGCCCCTGGAGCAGTACGAGCGGCGGGCCGCCGAGGAGGCCGGCGTACCGGCGCGGCGCGAGGCGCTGTTCGCCCACTGGCTGACGGAGCCGGGACTCGAGCGGCTGTGGGCGCTGCTCGACAGCGGGCGGTACGAGACGGCGGTGCCGGAGGAGGGCGCCCTGCTCACCGTGGCCTGGCTGGTGCGCGCCGGGGAGCACGACGCCGCCGTGGAGCTGGCGCGCGAGCTGGAGCCGTTCGCGGACCGGCTGCGGTTCACCCCGCGCCCGGCGACGGGGCCGGCGCCGGACTCCCGGGCGGTGCACCGCAGTACGGCGGGCGAGGCGGGCGCCGCCCTGGTCGCGCGCCGGCCGCACGACGGGGTCGAGGCGCAGCGCGAGGCGCACACCGTGTGGCTGCCGTTCGGGGACGAGCTGCTGGCCCACTGGCTCGCGGCCGGCGACCTGGACGGCGTACCGGACGAGGCGTGGCTGGCGCGCGGTACGGCGCTGCTTGCGCGGTACGCGAAGCTGGCCGCCAACCACGACCGGTGCACCAAGCACCTCAACCCCAAGGAGAACCTGGGGATTCTGCGCGGCGCCCTCGAGGAGGTCGTCGCCGGGCGCGCGCTGGACGCGCGCCGGCGGGGGCTCGTGCGGTGTGCGACGCGGGCGATGGTGCGCAAGCGCGGGCTGCCCGGCTCGGACCGGCACCGTGAGCTGCGCGCCGGACAGCGGGCGCAGGCCGCACTGCCGTCGCACCTGGAGATCGGGCAGCTGGTACGGCGCCGGCTGGACGCGCTGCCGCAGACGACGGGGGTCGCCGAGGTGCCGCCGCTGCTGGTGGACGTGTCGGAGGCCGAGGCCGAGGGGACGTCCGTCCCCGCCGGGACGGCCCTGCCCAAGTCGCTGCGGCGGGTCCTCGAGCGCACCCTGAGCGCGCCGGTGGACGTCCTAGTGGCGCGCGGTCTCGTACCCTCCGCGGAGGTGCTGGCGACGCTCGTCCCGCAGCTGGTCGGCACGGCGTTCTCCGGCGCGTACCCGGACGGCGCGCTGCGCACGCTGGGCGCGGCGCACTACCGGGCGTTCCGCACCCGCCGCTCGCTGCTCCTGCTCGACCACGCGTCCCAGGTCCGGATCGGGGAACTGCCCTGGGTGCGGGCGCTGGAGCCGCACCGTACCGAGGCGGGCCGGGCGCCCGCCCGCGTCGCGCTGCGGCACACCGCCGAGCTGGCCGTCGGCGTCTTCCCCGGGACACCGCTGCCCAATCCGCTGGTCCGGGAACTGGGCGTGCTGGCAAGGGAGTCCGGGGACGAGCTGCCGTTCACGGAGGACCTGGCCGCCGACATCTTCATGGGGTCGTTCACCCCGAAGTTCGCCCGGGCTGCCCGGATCGCCGCCGAGGTGCTGGCGGGCAGTCTGTACGCGCGGTACTACGGCATCGACTACTCGGCGGCGTGGACGCCGGAGGACTTCGGCGCGCTGTGTACGGAGCGCGCGGGCGCCGCGGGGCGGCGTGACCGGTCCCCGGCCGTGAACGGGACGATCATCGAGCAGGCGCAGATCCTCACCACCCACAACCTGGCCACCCTGGTGGCGCGGGCGGAGATACGCCCCGAGGCGGGCTGGGCGGATCTGGCGCGAGGGGCCTTCGGCACCGTGTGCCGGTTCACGGCCCGGCTGGAGAACAATCCGCGCCCGCTGACCACCGTGAAGGCGGCGGCGTACGCGTGGCGGCAGATGCTGTTCTTCCTGTCGCTGTGCGACGACGCGGCGCGCGCCCAGGTGCTGGCGGGGCTCGGCGACCACTGCGCCCAGCACCCCCGGCCGGTCGCCCGGCGGCTCGCGCCGGCGCTGGCCGGGCTGAGCGCGGTCGAGGCCGGCGGGCGTGCCGGTGACGGGCAGGGCGAACTGTTCCTGGGATGGACGACGCGCCGCCACTGGATCCTGGCGGCGCGCTGAGGTCCGGACGTCAGCCGGCGAGCAGGCTGCCGTCGTCGCTGAAGGTCAGCCGGCAGGTGTCGGCCCGGTAGGTGTCCACCGACACCGCGACCGTGCGGCCCGCGTCCGTGTAGCGGGTGGTGACGACCAGCACCGGGGCGCCCGGCAGCCGGTCCAGCTCGCGGGCGTCCTCCGCGCGGGCGGAGCCCAGCTCGACCGTGCGGTCCTGGCCGGCCATGTCGTGGCGGCCCAGCTCACGCACCACGCGGGCGGCGGCCACATCGTCGCCGTCGACGCCCGGGACGGACCGCGCCGGCACGTACAGCAGCTGCGCCGCGACGGTCTGGCCGCCGCGGGCGCGGATCCGGCGCACGGTGTGCACCTTCTCGCCGCCGTCGGTGCCGAGCATGCGGGCGATGGCCGCCGGGGCGCTCTCCAGGCTGACGGAGACGGGCTCCCAGAGCTCCTGCTCGTCGGGCCAGGTGTGCTGGCCGGAGCCGACGGGGACGCCGATCCGGGGCGGGGCGACCGTGGTGCCGACGCCGCGGCGGCGCTGCAGCCGGCCCTCCAGCTCGAGCTGGTCGAGGGCCTGGCGGAGCGTGGCCCGGGCGACGCCGAAGCGGGCGGCGAGGTCGCGCTCGTTGGGCAGGATCTCCCCCACGGCGAACTCCGAGTCGAGCGCGTCGCTCAGCACGGACTTCAGGTGCCAGTACTTGGGCTCCTGAACTGCGTCAAGCTGCGTGGTCCCCACCCTGACCTCCCCCGGTCTCTCTCGTGTGCCTGCTGCCGTCTAATGCAGAACTGTTTATTAAAGGTTGTTGCAGTAACTGAGACAGTAGGCGCGCCGAACGTCCTGGTCAAGACCAATCGGGCCGGGAGATGCCGGGCCGGGCCCGTGGCGTAGATTCCGTGATCACACGGGAGCGGGTACGGAAGGGCGGGCCATGCGCAAGGTCACGGTGGTCACCGGCGGCGGCCGGGGGATCGGGGCGGCGGTCGCGCTGCGGCTGGCGCGCGCCGGTCACGACGTCGGCATCGGGTACGAGCGGGCGCGGGACGCGGCCGAGGCCACCGCGCGGGCCGTGCGCGACGCGGGCGGCGCGGCGGTCGCGGTACAGGCCGACGTGAGCCGGGAGGAGGACGTCGACGCCCTGTTCGCGACGGTCGCCGGAGAGCTGGGGCCGGTCACCGGGCTGGTGAACAACGCCGGGGTGCCGGGGCCGCGCGGGCCGTTCACAGAAACGCCCGTGGCCGACATCCGCCGCGTCATCGACGTGAACCTGACCGGCACCGTGCTGTGCGCCCGCCGGGCCGCGCTGGTGATGGCGACGTCCCGGGGCGGGGCCGGCGGGGCGATCGTGAACATCTCCTCCGGCCAGGCCACCCTGGGCGGCGGTGGGGACTACGTGCACTACGCCGCGTCGAAGGCCGGGGTCGACGCGCTGACCGTGGGCCTGTCCCGCGAGCTGGCCGGGGACGGGATCCGGGTGAACTCCGTGCAGCCCGGCGTCGTCGACACCGAGATCCACGCCACGATGGGCGACCCGGACCGGGCGTGGACGATGGGACGGGCGGTGCCCCTGGGGCGGCCGGCCGATCCGGCGGAGATCGCGTCGGCGGTGGCGTGGCTGATGTCCGACGAGGCGTCGTACACCACGGGCGCGGTGCTGCGGGTGGCCGGCGGGCGGTGAGGCCCGGGCCGGGCGTCCTCGCTAGAGGAGCCCGGCCATCTTGTCCGGGTTGCGCACCAGGTAGATCGTGTCGATCCGCCCGTTGCTCGTCTCCAGGGTGACCACCGAGTCCGGCTTGCCCTGCGACAGGACGATCAGCGCCAGCACCCCGTTGACCTCGCGGAACTCGAACGACGGGTCGATCGGGGCCCGGTCCGAGATACCGACGAGGAAGCGGCCGACCTTGTCCGCCGACGCGACGATCCGGCGCGGCGCCCGCGACTTGCCGCCGCTGTCGGCGACCAGGCTGACGTCGGGGGCGAGCAGCTCCATCAGGTCGGTGAGCCGGCCGCCCGCGGCGGCGGCGAGGAACCGCTCGGTGAGGTCGCGGCGCTCCTGCGGGTCGACGGTGTAGCGGGGGCGGCGTTCGTCGACGTGCCGCCGGGCGCGGCCGGCGAGCTGGCGTACCGCGGGCTCGGAGCGGTCGAGCAGCTCCGCGATCTCGGCGAACGGGTAGCCGAACGCCTCGCGGAGCACGAACACCGCCCGCTCCAGCGGCGACAGCGACTCCAGGACGACGAGGACCGCGACGCCGACGGTGTCGGCCAGGACGGCCTGCTCCGCGGTGTCCGGGACGGCCTCGCCGAAGTCGGTGGCGATCGGCTCCGGCAGCCACGGCCCGACGTAGGACTCGCGGCGGGACTGTGCCTGGCGGAGCCGGTCGATGGCGAGATGGGTGGTCATCCGTACGAGATACGCCTTGGGTTCGCGCACCTGGCTCTGGTCCAGGGCGGCCCATTTGAGCCAGACGTCCTGGACCACGTCCTCGGCGTCGGCGAACCGGCCGAGCATGCGGTAGGCGACCCCCGTCAGGAGCCGGCGGTGATCTTCGAAGGATTCGAGCGCTGTCGCGGCTGCCACGCCCCCATCATGGCAGGGCGCCTGATCAGCCCCGCGCCCAGGACCACCCCGAAGCCCACCAGCAGGCTGCCGGCCGCCTGCGAGAGCCCGTACGTGCCCGAGCCGACCAGCGGCGCGGTGACCGCGGCGGCGACGGGGATCAACCCGGAGAAGAGGGTGGCGCGTTCGGCGCCGATCCGGGCGATGCCCGCGTACCAGCAGACGAAGCCCACGACGGTGACGACGACCGCCTGCCAGACCAGCGCCGCGGCCTCCCCGGTATCGGGCATCCGCAGGGTGTCCGCGCCCTCGTACAGCAGCCCCACCGCGAGCGCCTCGAGCGCGGCCACGCCGCAGCCCGCCGTCGACAGCAGCTTCGGGCCCAGCGGCCGCAGCAGCGGCACCGCGACCACGGCGAACCCGACCTCCCCGGCCAGCGCCGCCACCGAGTACGCCAGCCCCGCCGCGTCGGTACGTCCCCAGCCCTGGACGACGAACGCCCCGGCGGCCACGACCAGCGCGCCGGTCAGCACCGCCCTGCCCGGCCGGCGGCCGGCCGTCAGCGGTCCCAGGACGGCCACGAGGACCGGGGCACAGCCCACGAGGACGCCGGGGACGGCCGGTTCCGCGGTGCGTTCGGCGGCCAGGACGGCGAAGTTGAAGCCGACCATACCGATCGCGGCGAGCGCCGCCAGACGCGTCCACTGGCGGGCGGTGAGCCGGCGCAGCGGGGCGAGCCCGCCGCGGCCGAGGAGCGGGATCAGGAGCAGGCAGGCGAGGCCGTAACGGAGGGCCTGCCCGCCGGCGTACGGGTAGTCGCCGAGGGTGCTGTTGACGGTGAAGGAGCCGCCGACGAGGACGCAGGCGAGGGCGGCGAGGAGGGCGCCGCGGGGGTCTGTGCGCGTTGGCTTCATGGGGACGACGCTGCCAGGGACGCGGTCCCCCATTAAGGTCCATTCGCATGGGGCTATCGGGGACCAATGAGTGGGCGGCCGCCTGGGAGCTGTTGCTCCCGGCCGTCGCCGCGCCGCCACGCAGGCGCGGGCGCACGCTGCAGGCGGCGCTGCGGGACGCGGTGCGTTCGGGGCGGCTGGCGGCCGGGACGCGGCTGCCGGCGAGCCGGGAACTGGCCGCCGATCTGGGGGTGTCGCGGGGGCTGGTGACGGACGCGTACGAGCAGCTGACCGCGGAGGGGTATCTGCGGGCGGGACGCGGGGCCGGGACGTGGGTCGCCTCGGTCGGCGGGGCGCTCCCGGCGGCCGGGATCCCGGACGGGGAGCGGGAGCTGCCGGACGTCGACTTCAAGCCCGGGACGCCGGATCTGTCGCTGTTCCCCCGGGCCGCGTGGACGGCCGCGCAGCGGCGGGCGCTGGCGGGGATGGCGCACCGGGAGCTGGGGTATCCGGATCCGCGCGGGCTGCCGGCGCTGCGCCGGGTGGTGGCCGGGCTGCTGCTGCGGCGGCGCGGGGTGGTCGCCGACGCCGGGCGGGTGATCGTCTGCTCGGGGGTGGCGCAGGCGATGACGCTGCTGGGGCTGGCGCTGCACGGGGACGGGCACCGGCTGGCGGCGGTGGAGGACCCGGGGAGTCCGCCGCACGCGGCGCAGTTCGAGGCGGTGGGCATCCGGGCGGTGGGGGTGCCGCTGGACGGCGAGGGCATCCGGGTCGACGCGCTGGAGGCGTCGGGGGCCGGGTCGGTGGTGGTGACGCCGGCGCACCAGTTCCCGTCGGGCATCGCGTACTCGGCGGCGCGGCGCGGGGAACTGCTGGCGTGGGCGCGCGGGGGTGAGCGGCTGATCGTGGAGGACGACTACGACGGCGAGTTCCGCTACGACCGCGCGCCCGTCGGGGCGTTGCAGGGGCTCGACCCCGAACGGGTCGCGTACAGCGGGTCGGTGAGCAAGTCCCTCGCCCCGGGGCTGCGGCTGGGCTGGCTGGTCGTACCGGACCGGCTGGTGGCGGAGGTGACGCGGCGCAAGCTGCACCTGGACCTCGGCAACTCGGTGCTCGATCAGGCGGCGTTCGCCGATCTGGTGGAGCGCGGGGACTACGACCGGCATCTGCGGCGCTGCCAGCGCGCCTACCGGGATCGGCGGGACGCCCTGGTCGCGGCGCTCGCGGAGTCGCTGCCGGGGGCGGCGGTGACGGGCATCGCGGCGGGGCTGCACGTGATCGTGGCGCTGCCGGCGGGGTACGGGCCGCGCGCGGAGCCGCTGGTGGCCGCGGCGGCGGAGGCGGGGGTGCGGGTGATGCCGCTGTCGGCGTACGGGCGGGACGGCGCGGCGGACGGGCGGGTGCGGCTCGTGCTGGGGTACGCGCACCTCGCGCCGGGTGAGATCGCCCGCGGGGTGCGGCTGCTGCGGGGCGCTTGGGAGGCGTCGGCCACCTCCGGCTGACCGGGATTTGGCCCGCCGTTCGCGCCGGGGCCATACCGCCGGTAGTCCTGGGGGGTCAGTGGCTTCCGAGGAGGGCATGTGAACCCGATGGGCCAGGACGGGCGCGGCGGCTGAGTGTGCTGCGTGGGGGTGCGGCCGCCGTGGGGGCTTCGGGGCGCCGGTGGCCTCGAACGTACCGCCGTCCGGGGGCGGGCAGTTCTTCGGTCAGGCCGACATCGACGCGTCCAGCGGGGTGATGACGGTACGGCTGCGGGAGACCGACGGCGGGGTGCTCTTCACCCAGGAGCTCCAGCCGGGGCGGGTGGGGCAGTAGTCAGGATGTAACGGACAGAAGAGGCCTTTACCCATCGGTCACAGTTCGTTCGTGATCACGCAACACCTCTGGTGGACGCTGGGGCCATGAAGCATTCCTCCGCGTTCCCGAGAAATCACGCCTGGCGCCGCGACATCGTCGAACTCGCGGCCCTGTTCACGGCGGTAGCCGTCGCGGACACGCTCGCCAAGACGGTGGCGGGCGTGCCCGACGGCCCGGCGCTGCTGGTGTGCTCGGCGGCGGCGCTGCTGGTGACGGTCGGCCTGCACATGTGGTGGGCCCGCCGGCACACGCACGCGCCGCCACCCGTGGCCGCCGCGCCGGCCGTGACGCCGGCCGGTGAGACCGCGCTGTGGCGGATGCGCACCACCGTGCGGGACCGGCCGGGTTCGCTGGCCGCCGTGTGCGGCGCGCTGGCCCGGGAGGGGGTCGACATCCTGACGCTGCAGACGCATCCCCTGGCGGACGGCACGGTCGACGAGTTCCTGCTGCGCACGCCCGCCGGCCTCGCCCCGTCCCTGCTGCGTACGGCCGCCGCCGGCGCCGGGGGCCAGGACACGTATCTGGAGCGGGCGGACGCGCACGATCTGGTGGACGTCCCGACCCATGTGCTGGGCCTGGCCACCCGCACCGCCACCGACGCCGCCGAGCTGCCGCTGGCCCTGCGGCAGCTGCTCGGGCGCTGCACCATCCGCTCGCTGCCGGCGGTGTCCCCCGGCGGCCGGCCACTGGTCAGCGACATGCCCGCCGAGGGCGACATGGAGGGCGCCGTGATGCGGCTGCCCGATCCCTCCGGAGGCCAGATCATCGTCGAACGGCCGTTCCCGGCGTTCACCCCGACGGAGTTCGCCCGGGCCCGGGCGCTGGTGGAGCTGGACGCCCGGCTGGGCTCCCGGGTGCCGCACGGCCGGGCGGTGACCACGCTGCCGGAGGGCAACGCGGTGACCGTACGCCGGGCGGGGCCGCACGACGTACCGGCCGCGCGGCAGCTGCACGAGCGGTGCTCGCGCGACACCCTCGAGCGGCGCTACCACGGGCCGGTCGCGGACGCCGACCGCTATCTGGAGCACCTCCTCAGCCCCCGCTTCGGCCGCACCCTCGCCGTCGAGAGCGCCTCCGGGCGCCTCGTGGCCCTCGGGCATCTGCTCGGCGACGGGGACGAGGCGGAGCTGGCGCTGCTGGTCGAGGACGACTGGCAGCGGCGCGGGGTCGGCGGGGAGCTGATGCGGCGGCTGATCGGAATGGCGCGGGAGGCCGGGTATCCGAGCGTGTACGCCGTCACCCGGTCCTCCAACAACGCGATGATCGGCCTGATGCGGGGGCTGGGGCTCCCCCTCGACTACCAGGTCGAGGAGGGCACCCTGGTGCTCACCGCCCGGCTGGAGCGGGAGCCCGCCGTTCCCCGTCGGGCGGTGTCGTAGCCGACCCGGCGAGCGCGGCGTCGAGGTCCGCCCACAGGTCGTCGACGTCCTCCAGGCCCACGGACATCCGCAGCAGCTTGTCGCCGATGCCGCCGGAAAACCGGTCGACGGGGTCGACGATGCGGTGGCTGATCGACCCCGGGTGCTGGATGAGGGTGTCCACGCTGCCCAGGCTCACCGCCGGGGTGATCAGCCGGACGCCGGCTGTCACCTCGTGCGGGTCGCCGTGCACCTCGAACGCGACCATGGCGCCGCCGATCTTCGGGTAGTGGACCTTCGCCACCCGCGGGTCGGCGGCCAGCCGCGTCGCCAGCTCGGCGGCGGTCGCGGACTGCGCCCTGACCCGTACGGGCAGCGTGGCCAGACCGCGCAGCAGCAGATAGCCGGCCAGCGGGTGCAGCACGCCGCCGGTGGCGAAGCGGATCTGACGCAGCTTGCGGGCGAACTCCTCGTCGCAGGCCACCACGCCGCCCATCACGTCGCCGTGCCCGCCGAGGTACTTGGTGGCGCTGTGCAGCACCAGGCGCGCGCCCTCGGCCGCCGGGCGCTGGAGCACCGGGGTGGCGAAGGTGTTGTCGGCCAGCAGCGGCACCTCGCCGCAGGAGTGGGCGACGGCGCGCAGGTTCAGCTCGGCCAGCGTGGGGTTGGCGGGGGTCTCCACCATCACCAGGCCGGTGTCGGGGCGGATCGCGTCGGCGACGCCCGCCGGGTCCGTCCAGGTGACCTCGGTGCCGAGCAGTCCGGTGTCGAGCAGATGGTCGCTGCAGCCGTACAGCGGGCGGACGGCGACGACGTGCCGCAGGCCCATGGAGACCCGTACGAGCAGCACGGCGCTGAGCGCCGCCATCCCGCTGGCGAAGGCGACGGCGGACTCGGTGCCCTCGAGCCGGGCGAGGCCCTGCTCGAAGCGGGCGACCGTCGGGTTGTCCAGGCGGGCGTACACCGGCGGGCCCTGGAGCCGGGCGCCGGTCGCGGCGAACTCGTCGATCCGGGCGGCCTCGGCCCGGCTGTCGTACGAGGGGTAGGTCGTCGAGAGGTCGAGCGGGGCGGCGTGCAGACCGAGGGCGGCGAGGTCTTCGCGGCCGGCGTGCACGGCCTCGGTGGCGAGGGAACGCGATGGGATCTCCATGCCGTCATGCTGAACAGTCACCGGATTCGGGCGGTGGATCCCCGTGCTAAGTTCGGCAGATGTCCGATTCCGTGTCCCTCGATCCGGTGGACCTGGAGATTCTGCGGGTGCTGCAGAACGACGCCCGGACCACCAACCGCGATCTCGCGGCCGCCGTGGGCATCGCCCCGTCCACCTGTCTGGACCGGGTGGCCCGGCTGCGGCGCGCCGGGGTGATCCTCGGCCACCGGCTGCAGCTGGACCCGGCGAAGCTCGGGCGGGGGCTGGAGGCGCTGCTCATGGTCCAGGTGCGGCCGCACCGGCGGGAGCTGATCGGGCCGTTCGTGGACCGGGTGCGGGGGCTGCCGGAGTCCCGGGCGCTGTTCCATCTGACCGGGCCGGACGACTATCTCGTCCATGTGGCGGTGACCGGACCCGCCGATCTGCAGCGGCTGGTGCTGGACGAGTTCACCTCGCGCAAGGAAGTGGCCCGGGTGGAAACCCGGCTCATCTTCCAGCAGTGGGAGTGCGGCCCGCTGCTGCCGGGGGATCCCACCTGATCGTCCCGGGACCACGGATATGGGATGACGTGAGCACGCTACGTATACGAGGATGGCCCGTATGTCCGACACCACGCACCCCCAGCTCCCGCGGCAGGTCGCCGACGCCTACGTCGACGACCTGATCGCCCTCGACCCGATCACCGGCACCTACCTCGGCGTCGCCGCCAGTTCGGCGCTGCTGCCCGACTTCTCCCCGGCCGGGCAGGAGGCCCGCGCCGGCCTCGCCCGCGCCACCCTGGCGAAACTGGACGGGGCGGAGAAACTCCCCGAGGCGGCCGGCAGCGCGGCCGAACGGCGCTGCGCCCGGCTGCTGCGGGAGCGGCTGACCGCGGAACTCGCCATGCACGAGGCCGACGAGGGGCTGCGCGAGGTCAGCAACATCCACTCCCCCGCGCACAGCATCCGTGAGGTGTTCACGCTGACGCCGGCGGAGACGGAGGAGGACTGGGCGGCGATCGCCCGGCGGCTGCGGGCGGTGCCCGAGGCGCTGGAGGGCTACCGGCAGTCGCTGAAGCTGGGCCTGGACAAGGAGCTGTACGGGGGGCCGCGTCCGACGCGGACGTTCGTCGGACAGCTCACCGAGTGGGCCGAGGGACGCGGCTGGTTCGCGGAGTTCGCCGCGGCGGGGCCGGACGCGCTGCGCGCCGAGCTCGACTCGGCCGCCGAGGCGGCCCGCCGGGGGGTCGTGGTCCTGCGGGACTGGATGCGCGACGTCTACGCCCCGGCGGTCGCGGGCAGCCCGGACCCCGTGGGGCGCGAGCGCTACGGGCGCTGGGTGCGGTACTTCAACGGCACCGACCTGGACCTGGACGAGGCGTACGCGTACGGCTGGTCGGAGTACCACCGGCTGCTGGCCGAGATGCGCGCCGAGGCACAGAAGGTGCTCCCCGGCGCCGCGACGCCGTGGGAGGCGATCGCGCACCTCGACGTGCACGGCGAGCACATCGAGGGCGTCGAGGAGGTGCGGGTGTGGCTGCAGTCCCTGATGGACGAGGCGGTCGACGCGCTGGACGGCACGCACTTCGAGCTCGCGGAGCGGGTACGGCGGGTGGAGTCGCGGATCGCGCCGGCGGGCGGGGCGGCCGCGCCGTACTACACGGGGCCGTCCGAGGACTTCTCCCGGCCGGGGCAGACGTGGCTGCCCACGATGGGTGAGACCCGGTTCCCGGTCTACGACCTGGTGTCGACCTGGTACCACGAGGGGGTGCCGGGGCACCATCTGCAGATCGCGCAGTGGGCGCATGTGGCGGACCAGCTGTCGCGCTACCAGGCGACCGTCGGCGGGGTGAGCGCCAACGCCGAGGGGTGGGCGCTGTACGCGGAGCGGCTGATGGACGAGCTGGGGTTCCTGACGGACGCGGAGCGGCGGCTCGGGTATCTCGACGGGCAGATGATGCGCTCCACGCGGGTGATCGTGGACATCGGCATGCATCTGGGGCTGGAGATCCCGGCGGACTCCCCCTTCCACCCGGGCGAGCGCTGGACGCCGGATCTGGCGCAGGAGTTCTTCGGGATGCACAGCGGGCGGCCCGCGGACTTCGTGGAGAGCGAGCTGACGCGGTATCTGTCGATGCCGGGCCAGGCCATCGGCTACAAGCTGGGCGAACGCGCCTGGCTCGCGGGCCGCGAGGCGGCGCGGACGCGGCACGGGGCGTCGTTCGACGCGAAGAAGTGGCACATGGAGGCGCTGTCGCAGGGCCCGCTGGGCCTGGACGACCTGGTGGAGGAACTGTCGGCGATCTGATCCTCTTGCGACGGGGCTCCGGGACGCCGTCCCGGGGCCCCGGTCACTAGGATCGGCGCACATGACGACGATGACCCCGGCAGAGACCGTACAGAGCCTGTTCCCGCTGCTCGCCCAGGGCAAGTCGGCCGAAGCCGCGGCCCTGTTCGCCGACTCGGTGTCGTTCTCCATCCCCCACCCGCCCGGCATCCCCTGGGTCCCGGAGGTCGATTCGGCGGCCGGCATGCGCACGTTCTTCGACCTCCTGGGCACGCACGTACGAACCAAGGAGCTCGACGTCCGTCAGGTGATCTCCCAGGGCGACGACGTGGTGTTCATCGGCCACATGGTCTCGGAGGTCCTGAGGACGGGCCGGTCCATCGACACGGCGTTCGTCCTGCACACCACGGTCGAGGACGGCCGGATCACGCGCTACCACCTCTACGAGGACACCTACGCCGTGGCGCGGGCATACTTCGACTGACCGGTCACCACTCCCCCGTCGTGCGCAGGCGGACCGTCGAGCCCGACTTCGTCTTGTGGACCTGGAGTTGGGTGGGGATACGGCGGCGGAGGTCCGGGACGTGGCTGACTATGCCTACCGTGCGGTCGCGTTCGCGGAGGGAGTCGAGGACGTCCAGGACCTCGTCCAGGGTCTGTTCGTCGAGGCTGCCGAAGCCCTCGTCGATGAACAGGGTGTCGAGGCGGACGCCTCCGGCCTCCTCCGTGACCACGTCCGCGAGGCCCAGGGCCAGGGCCAGGGAGGCGAAGAAGCTCTCGCCGCCGGAGAGGGACGACGCCTCGCGTTCGCTGCCGGTCCAGGCGTCGACCACGTGCAGGCCGAGGCCCGAGCGGCCGCGGCCGCCCCGGCCGTCGGAGTGGACCAGGGTGAAGCGGCCGGCCGACATCCGGCGCAGGCGGAGTGAGGCGGTGGCGGCGACCTGTTCGAGGCGGGCCGCCAGGACGTAGGACTCCAGGCGCATCTTGCGTTCGTTCTCCGCCGACGTTCCGGCCGCCAGGGACGCCAGGCGGGCGACGCGCTCGTACTCCGCCCGCAGCGGCGCGATCCGGCGGATCTCCGCCGTCGCCCGCTCGCCGAGCCGGTCGAGCGCCGTGCGGCGCTCCTCGGCCCGCGTCCGGTCCGCGGCGCGCTCACGCATCCGGCGGGTGGCGCGGTCGTACGCGGTGTGGGCGGCGTCGATGTCGGCGGGGGGACGGACGGCGGCCTCGCGGATACGGGGGTCCGCGAGGGTCGCGGCGTCCGCGGCGTCCTCGCGCTGCCAGGCGTCGAGGCGGTGCTGGAGCTCGCGCTGGGCGGCGCGGTCGAGCACCGCGTCGGCGGCGGCCGTCGGCGTGTCGAACCCGGCGCGGAAGGCGGCGTCGGCGAGCCGCGCGTCGGCCTCCTTGAGCCGGAGCGCCGAGACCTCCGCCTGGCGGGCGCGGGCGGCGGCCTCCTCCAGGAGCTCGGACTGCCGCGTGAGCTCGCTCGCCCGGGCGGCAACCGTGGGAGCGGGTCCGCGGGCGGCGGCGATCTGCTCGTCCAGCGCCGCGCGCTCGTCGAGGAGGGCCTCGCGGCGTGTGGTGCGGGCGACCACCCGCTGTTCGGCCTCGTGCCGCTGGGCGAGGCGGCGGTCGTACTCGCCCTCGGCCTGGTCGAGGTCCTCGCGGGCGGCCAGCGCGCCCGCCGCCTGCGCACGGGCCTCCGCCAGCTGCCCGGTGAGCGCGGCGGCGCCGTCGGCGAGCTCCCGGACGTCGGCGGCCCCCGCCTCTTCCCGGGCCGCCGCCAGGACGTCCCGCACCGACCGCAGCCCCTGCTCGGCGCGCTCACGGGCGGCGTCGGCCTCCCGGTACTCCGCCAGCGCCTGCTCCTCCGTCCGCCGGTCGACGTGCCCGGCCTCGGTGCGGGCCGGCTCGGGGTGCTCGTGCGAACCGCACACCGGGCAGGCCTCGTCCGGCCGCAGCCCGGCGGCGAGCTCGGCGGCGATGCCGAGCAGGCGGCGCTCCTTGAGGTCGAGCCAGTGCTCACGCGTGCCGGCCGACCGCTCCCGGGCCCGGACCACCTCACGCTCGGCGTCCTCGGCCCGGACGGCGAGCTCGTCGCGGCGACGGGCCGCCTCCAGTGTCCGGGTGGCGTGCTCGAGCCGGGGGCCGGTCTGCTCGGCCCGCATCGCGGCGCCCTGGGCCGCTTCGATGCGCCGCTGGAGCCGGGACCGGGTCTCCTCCCACCCCTTGAGCCAGTCGGCGGTCTCGGCGAGGAGGTCCTCGTCGGCGCCGGCCTCCCGTTCAAGGGCGCCGAGCTCCGAGGACAGCGCCGTGCTGCGGCCCTCCGCGGCCCGGGCGGCGTTCAGCGTGCCGAGCTCCTCGCGTACCTGGCCCGACCGGGCGGCCAGCCGCTCGGCGTTCTCCCCCGCGATCCCCTCCGGCAGCCGCCCCCGCGCCCGCCGCTCGGCCTCCGCCGCCGTCCGCTCCTCGGCGTCGGCGGCGTCCCGCAGCTCCAGCGCCGGCAGCACGGCGTCCGCCGCGCGCCCCCGCTCCAGCCGCCGCGCCGTCCGCTCCCGCTCGGGGCTCCGCTCCCGCGCCGCCTGCGTACGCGCCAGCGCGGCGGCGTGCTCACGCTGGAGCCGCGCCAGCTCCCGGGCCCCGGACAGCGCCTCGTCCGCCCGTACGTGCCCGGCGTCCGCGGCGAGCGCGGCCAGCTCCGCGGTGTCGCACAGCTCGCGCGCGGTGGACCGGGCGAGCGCCGCGTACTCCAGCACCGCCCCCGTCAGCCCCGGCTCCCCCGCCGTCAGCCCCGGGAGCTCCACCCCGGGCAGCGGGCCGGCGGCCTCGGACATCCGGTGGGCCAGCGACACGAGCCACTCGTCGCCCGTCCCGACGGCCTCCCCCGCCTCCCGGCGGAACCGGGCGAGCCGCTCCTCGACCTCCGCGAACCGCCGCGTGTCGAAGAGCCGCCCCAGCAACTTGGCCCGGGCCTCGGCGTCCGCGCGCAGGAACCTTGCGAAATCCCCCTGCGGCAGCAGCACGACCTGGCAGAACTGCTCCCGGGTCATCCCCAGCAGCTGCCCGATCTCCTCACCGATCTCCTGGTGCGACCGGCTCAGCCCCTTCGTCCCCCCGTCCGCGGTGCTCTCGGACAGCAGGCTGACGGCCTTGTCCTCCGTCGTCCCGGTGCCGCGCTTCTTCGGCCGGAGCTGTGCGGGCCGCCGCGTCACCCGCAGCCGCCGTCCGGCGACGGTGAAGTCCAGCTCGACCTCCGTCGGCGTGCCGACGGCGGCGTGGTCGCTGCGCAGGCCGCCGCCCTGGCGGGCGCCCGGGACGGCGCCGTACAGCGCGTAGCAGACGGCGTCCAGGACGGAGGTCTTCCCGGCGCCGGTGGGCCCGTGCAGCAGGAAGATCCCGGCGCCGGAGAGGGCGTCGAAGTCGATCTCCTCGCGGCCGGCGAAGGGGCCGAACGCGGACACGGTCAGGCGGTGCAGTCTCACCGGGCCGCCTCCCGTACGGCGAGGTCGGCGCGGACCTCGTCGAAGGCGCGGCCGAGCAGCGCGCGCTCGGCGTCGGTGGCGGTGGTCCCGGGGCGGACGTGGCCGACGAAGTCCTCGGCGATCTCCCGGTCGGTGCGTCCGCTGAGGCGCTCGGCGTACGACACGAGGGGATCCTCGGGGGTGCGGTCGGGCTCGAAGACGAGGCTCACGAGATGCGGGAAGCGGGCGGACAGCTTCGCCATCGGCTCGTACGGGCGGGCCGGGTCGGTGAGCACGGCCTCGATCCACGACTCCGTGTGCTCCTCGTACGCCGGCTCGGCCAGCAGCTCCTCCAGCCGCCCCCGCAGCCGCGCCAGCGGACGCGGCACGGGACAGTACAGACGCTCGCAGCCCACGGCCCCGTCGGCCGCCAGATCCACGAGCCACATCGACTTGCGGTGCACCGCCTCGGAGAAGGAGTACGCGAGGGGCGAGCCGGAGTAACGCACCCGCTCGGTGATCGTCTGGCACCCGTGCAGATGCCCGAGCGCCGCGTAGTGCACCCCGTCGAACACCGACGCCGGAACGGACGCCACCCCGCCGACGGAGATGTCCCGCTCGCTGTCGGACCCCTCGCCGCCCGTGACGAAGGCGTGCGCCAGCACGACCGCCCGGGTCCCCGGCGCCCGCCCGGCCAGATCCGCCCGCACCCGGTCCATCGCGGCGGCCAGCACCTCCGCGTGCCCGGCCCGCTCCACCCCGAACTCCCCGCGCACCAGGGCGGGTTCGAGATACGGCAGCCCGTACAGAGCGACCTCCCCGTGCCCGTCGGCCAGCACCACCGGCTCGGCGCACGACGCCGGATCGGTCCGCAGATGGATCCCCGCCCGCCCCATCAGCCCCGCGCCGACGCCCAGCCGCCGCGCCGAGTCATGGTTCCCGGAGATCATCACCGTCGGCACCCCCAGCTCCGCGAGCCGGTGCAGCGCCTCGTCGTACAGCTCCACGGCCGCCAGCGGCGGCACCGCCCGGTCGTACACGTCACCGGCGACGAGGACGGCGTCCACGGCGTGCTCGCGCACGGCGCCGACGAGATGGCCGACGAAGTCACGCTGGGCGTCGAGCATGCTCACCCGGTGGAAGGACCGTCCCAGGTGCCAGTCGGACGTGTGCAGGAATCGCATGAGGCAGGACTGTATCGGCGGGGTCTGACATCGCGGGTGCGAAGCCCCCGGACGGGGTCCGTGTTCGAACGCCGCTCACACCGTTCCGTACGTCTCCCCACCCAGGGTGAACTCCGCCGTCCCGGCGGTGGCGTCGGCCAGCCAGCCGCGGAACTGTTCGATTTCGCCTTCGGGAAGGGCGATGCCGATGACGACGCGCGCCCCGTAGTCCACGTCCCGGACGTCGCGGCCGGTGGCCCGCAGGTCGTTCTCGACCTTCCCGGCGCGCTGGTGGTCGACGGTGACGGTGGCGAGGCGGAAGCGGCGGCGGGTCACGGTGCCCGCGGCGTCGAGGGCGGCGCCGACCGCGCCGCCGTAGGCGCGGATGAGGCCGCCGGCGCCCAGTTTCGTGCCGCCGAAGTAGCGGGTGACGACAGCCACGACGTAGCGCAGCTCGCGACGCATGAGCATCTGGAGCATGGGCAGCCCGGCCGTGCCGCCGGGCTCGCCGTCGTCGCCGGCCTTCTGGACCTCGGCGCCGGCGCCGACGACGTAGGCGAAGCAGTTGTGGGTGGCGGTGGGGTGTTCCGTACGGATCTTCGCCAGGAAGTCCTGCGCGTCCGCCTCCGTCGCGGCCGGGGCCAGCGCGCAGATGAAGCGCGACCGGTTCACCTCGGTCTCGTGGACGCTCTCACCGGCGACTGTCTCGTACTGCTCCCGCATGCCGCCACCCTACGCGGCGGCCGCTTCCCCTCCGCACGGCGGCGGTGGGGAAGCGGCCGGGGCGGTTACTTCTTGCCGCCGATGGTGCCGGCGGTGATCCCCTTGGGGTTGAGGTGCGCGATGTGGCCGCTCTCGGAGCCCGCGCCCGGGTCGATGGCGCAGTCGATGAGCGCGGGGCCGCCCGCGGCCAGGGCCTCGGTGAGCGCCGCGGTGACCTCGGCGGGGGTGGTGGCCCGGTAGCCCTTGCCGCCGAACGCCTCCATCATCTGGTCGTGCCGGGCGTTCAGCATCAGGGTGGTGGGCGCGGGGGCGTCGTCGAGGGGGTTGGTCTCGTCGCCGCGGTACACGCCGCCGTTGTTCATGATCACGACGGTGACGGGGAGCCCGTACCGGCAGATCGTCTCGACCTCCATACCGCTGAACCCGAAGGCGCTGTCGCCCTCGACGGCGATGACGGGCTGGCCCGTCTCGACGGCGGCGGCGATGGCGTAGCCCATGCCGATGCCCATGACGCCCCAGGTGCCGACGTCGAGGCGGTGGCGGGGGACGTGCATGTCGATGACGTTGCGCGCCATGTCGAGGGCGTTGGCGCCCTCGTTGACGAGGTACGCGTGCCGGTTCTCGCGCAGGACGTCGCGTACGGCCCGCAGCGCGCCCATGAACTGCATCGGGTGCGGGTCGGCGGCCAGCCGGCCGGCCATCTTCTGGACGTTCGCGGCGGAGCGGGTCGCCAGCTCCTCGCGCCAGGCGGCGGGGGCGGAGATCTGCCCGGGCTTGGCGCGCTCGGCGATCACCTCGAGCACGGACTCGACGTCGCCGACCAGCGGCGCCGCGATCGGCTGGTTGCTGTCCAGCTCCTTGGGCTCGATGTCGACCTGGATGAACTTGGCGTCCGGGTTCCACTGGGGTGCCTGGCCGTGGTTGAGCAGCCAGTTGAGGCGGGCGCCGACGAGCATCACGACGTCGGCCTTCTTCAGCGCCAGCGAGCGGGCGGTGGCGGCGGACTGCGGGTGGTCGTCGGGCAGCAGGCCCTTGGCCATCGACATCGGGATGTACGGGATGCCCGTCGACTCGACGAACTCGCGGATGCGGTCGTCGGCCTGCGCGTACGCGGCGCCCTTGCCGAGCACCACCAGCGGCCGCTCGGCGCCGGCGAGCAGCTCGATCGCGCGGTCCACGGCGTCGGGCGCGGGCAGCTGGCGCGGCGAGGGGTCGACCAGCCGGCTGAGGGTCTTGGCGCCCTCGGCCTTGTCCATGATGGAGCCCAGCACGGCGGCCGGGATGTCCAGGTAGACGCCGCCGGGCCGGCCCGACACGGCGGTGCGCAGGGCGCGGGCGATGCCGCGGCCGATGTCCTCGACGCGGCTGATGCGGTAGGCGGCCTTGCAGAACTGCTGGGCCGCTGCGAGCTGGTCCATCTCCTCGTAGTCGCCCTGCTTGAGGTCGACGAGGTGGCGCTCGCTGGAGCCGGAGATCTGCACCATGGGGAAGCAGTTGGTGGTGGCGTTCGCCAGGCCCACCAGGCCGTTGAGGAAGCCGGGCGCGGATACGGTGAGCGCGATGCCCGGCTTCTTGGTGAGATACCCGGCCGCGGCGGCGGCGTGGGTGGCGTTGCTCTCGTGCCGGAAGCCGATGTAGCGGATGCCCTCGGCCTGCGCGAGCCGGGCCAGGTCGGTGATGGGGATGCCGACCAGGCCGTAGATGGTGTCGACGTCGTTGAGCTTCAGGGCGTCGACGACCAGGTGGTACCCGTCGGTGAGCTCGGCCGGCGCGTCGGCGTTCGCCGCGGTCTCCTGTGGTGAGGGGGCGGTCATGGTCCGAGGTCCTCCTTGGGCAAGGCGATGCCGTACGTCTGATGGACCCACCTTCCGCACCGGGGCCGCGCCCCGTCCAAGACCTGACGGCGACCAGCCGATAACCCGCGTTTATCAAGGTCGGACAAGAGCGGGGACACCTGCGGTGATAGCCGCCGGCTATCGGCCCTTCGCGGTTGGGCATTGGACGCCCCGGGCCCGGGCGCCGCAGGCTCTTGGTCGACCGTCTCATCTGTGTCGGCTGTTGGCCCCGACTGGCGCGAGGAGGTGCGGCGATGGCCGGTTCGGCCATGTCGTCCGTGCGTGAACCGGACCGCTACCACCCGCCCGCCCTGACCGGCCTCGTCGATCTGCTGGACGGTCCCGTACGGGCCCGTCCCGACGCCCGGGCACTGGTGGCCGGCGCGGAGCGCGCCGAGGTCACGTACGCCGCCCTGGCCGCGCTCGCCGACACGCTGGCCGGCCGGCTCACCGCCGCGGGACTGCGGCCGGGCGACCGGGTGGGGCTGGCCGCCCGCAACACCGTCGAGTTCGTCGTGGCCCTGCTGGGCGCGGCGCGGGCCGGTGCGGTCGTCGCCCCGCTGGACCCGGCGCTGCCGCCCGGTGAGCTGGCGGCGCGGCTGGCGACGGCGGGGGCGCGGGTGGCGCTGTACGGGGAGGGGCCGCCCGCGGACGTGCCCGCCTGGCGGGTACGGGTCCCCGGTGATCCGGGGGCCGTCGTGCTGGACACGGCGCCGGCGCCGCTGGGCCCGCCCCGTCCGGCGCCGCCGGAGCTGGGCCCGGACGACGCGCTGATCATGTCGACGTCGGGGACCACCGACCGGGCCCGGCTGGTGCCGCTGACCCACGCGAACGTGGCGGCGGCGGTACGGGGGCTGTGCACGGCGTACGAGCTGGGGCCGCGGGACGCGACGGTGGCCGTGATGCCGCTCTTCCACACCCACGGGCTGATCGCGGCGCTGCTGGCCACGCTGGCCGGGGGCGGCTGTGTGCTGCTGCCGGCCGGGGGGCGGTTCGCCGCGGGGCGGTTCTGGGACGATATGCGGGCGGTGCGGGCCAGCTGGTTCACGGCGGCGCCCGCCATCCACGAGGTGCTGCTGGACCGGTCGGCCGACGAGCACCCCGAGCCGCTGCCCTCGCTGCGCTTCGCCCGCAGCTCCAGCGCCCCGCTCAACACCGCGACGCAGCGGGCGCTGGAGCGCACCCTCGGGGTGCCGCTGCTGTCCGCGTACGGCCTGACGGAGGCCTCCCATCAGGGGAGCAGCGAGACGCTGCCGCCAGGGAAGACGTCGGAGCACGGTTCGGTGGGCCGGCCGGCCGGGATGCTCATCCGGATCGCCGACCCGGCGGGGCGGGAGTGCCCGCCGGGGCTGCGGGGCGAGGTCTGGATGCGGGGGCCGGCCGTGGCCCGGGGGTATCTGGACGATCCGGCGGCGACCGCGCGGGCGTTTCGCGGGGGCTGGCTGCGGACCGGGGATCTGGGGCATCTGGACGCCGACGGGGTGCTGTTCCTCGGCGGGCGGATCCGGAATCTGATCGCCCACGCCGGGGACCAGGTGTCCCCCGAGTACGTGGAGGACGTGCTGCGGGGGTTTCCGGCCGTGGCGGAGGCCGCCGTGTTCGGGGTGCCGGACGTGGGTGGCGGGCACCGGGTGGGTGCGGCGGTGGTGCTGTGCGAGGGCGAGGAGGCGGAGCCGGCGCAGATCATCGAGTACTGCCGGGACCGGCTGGCCGCGTTCGCGGTGCCCGGCCGCGTGGAGGTCGTCGCGGCGCTGCCGTACACCGCCAAGGGGGTGCTGGACCGGCAGGCGGTGCGGCTGCGGTTCGGGCGCTGAGGGCGGGGCGGGTCAGCGGACCAGGGGTTCGGCTGCCGGGACGGGGCCGTCGAAGAACTCGTCCAGGCTGAGGGAGGCGGCCGCGCTGATGAACGCGCGGGCGGCGAGCGAGCCGGGGGTGGCGTCGTGGATGGCGACGGATATGAGCGCCCGGGCGTCGGGTTCGACCAGCCGCAGCGCCCGCATCCGGCCGGTGACGGGCAGGGCCCGCAGCCAGGTGTGGGGGACGATGCTGGTGCAGGCGCCGGCGCCCACGTTCGCGTAGAGGGTGGCCACCGAGTCGGTCTCCACCTGGGGGGTGACGGTGACGCCGCTGCGGGTGAACGCGGCGTCGATCACCTGGCGGATCCGCATGTCGCGGGTGAGCAGGGCGAGGGGCAGCTGGGAGGCTTCGGCCCAGGTGACGGTGTCGGACTGGGGCAGCGGCTGGTCGGCTGCGGCGAGCAGCATGTACCGCTCCTCGTACAGCGGTGTGACCTGCAGCCCGTCGCGGTCCTCGGGGCCGAAGTGGGCGATGGCCGCGTCGAGCTCGAAGGAGCGCAGCTGGCGGATCAGCTCCGTGGTCGACAGCCGTGAGCGCACCTGGACCCGGGCCAGCGGATGCGCGGCGCAGAAGGCCGTCACCGGCAGGGCCAGCGTGGTGGAGGCCGTGGGCTCCGCGCCCAGGCGCAGGGTCCCGGTGACACCGGACTGGACGGCCGCGACCTCGGCCTTGAACGCCTCCTGCTCGGCGAGGATCCGCTTGGCCCAGACGACCAGGCGCTCCCCCTCGGGCGTGAGGCCCTGGTAGGTGTGGCCGCGGTTGATCAGCGTGACGTTGAGCTCGCGCTCCAGCTTGGCGATCGACACCGACAGCGCGGGCTGCGAGACGAAGCAGGCGTCCGCGGCACGCGCGAAGTGCTTCTCCCGGGCCACCGCCACGAAGTACTCCAGCTGACGGAAGAGCATGCTCGCCTCCGGTCTCGTCGCCCCACACATCCCCGCCCCCACCAGGTCGGACACCGCGCCGGGGGCCGGGTCGCCCGAGCCTACCCGCCGCCGCGTACGACGCACCCGCCGCACGTACGGCCGCCGCCGCGGGCCCGGCTCCCGCACCACCGGTGCCGGAAGCCGGGCCGGCCGTCAGTCCGTACCGGTGCTGCGCGCCAGGAGCTCCGTCGCCGCGGCGATCGCCCGCAGCCGCGGCGCCTCGGCGCCCGTGATGTCGGCCATCTCGACCACGGCCGTGACGATCGCGTCGAGCTCCAGCTGCTTGCCGGCCTCGAGGTCCTGGAGCATCGACGTCTTGTGGTCGCCGACGCCCTCCGCGCCCCGCAGCCGCCGTTCGATGGAGATGTCCGGGGTGCTGCCGACCCGGGCGGCGATGTCCAGGGTCTCCTCCATCAGCTCGGCCACCAGCCGCCGCGAGGGCGCGTGCCGGCAGATGTCGACCATGGTGGCCCGGGTGAGGGCGCTGATCGGGTTGAACGCGACGTTGCCCATCAGCTTGATCCATATGTCGTCGCGCAAGTTGGGCTCCACCGGGCACTTCAGCCCGCCGGCGATCATGGCATCGCTCAGATCGGTGCAGCGCTGCGAGATCTCGCCGCCCGGTTCGCCGATGGAGAAGCGGGTGCCCTCGAGATGGCGGATCACGCCCGGGGACTCGATCACGGTGGCCGGGTAGACCACGCAGCCCACGGCGCGCTCCGGCGCCAGGACCTTGCTGGTGGCGCCGTCGGGGTCGACGGCCTCGATGCGGCGGCCCTCGTACGGGCCGGTCAGCCGGTGGAAGTACCACCAGGGGATGCCGTTCTGGCCGGCGACGACGGCGGTGTGGTCGCCGAGGAGCGGTTCGATCAGGGGGCCGCTGGACGCGTAGGAATGCGCCTTGAGCCCGAGGAACACGACATCCACCGGTCCGATCTCGGCGGGGTCGTCGGTGGCGTGCGGGTGGGCGGTGAAGTCACCGCGCGGGCTCAGGACGCTGACCCCGCGCTCGCGGATGGCCTGCAGATGGGGGCCGCGGGCGACCAGGTGGACGTCGGCACCGCCCCGGTGCAGGGCCGCTCCCACGAAGGCTCCGATGGCGCCGGCTCCCAGGACTGCGATCTTCACGGCATCTCCTCTCAGGAGGAAGGATGAGGGTCTGGATACTGTATGCAGTCTGCAGTCCGCTGTACACCCCTCCCGCAGAACGCGGGCCTCCCGACCTCTGGAGGCTCAAAGTTGCATACAGTATTCTGCATGCCTCTTGTCCCGGTGCCCGTACGGGTCCCTGAGCGAAGGAGAGCCATGACAGCCCCACCACAACGCATCGGTGTGGCCGCCGAATCGACCGCCGGGGAGACCCGGGTGGCGGCCACACCGGACACCGTCCGCCGCCTGACCGCCCTCGGCTACGAGGTGGTCGTCGAACCCGGGGCGGGCACCGCCTCCGGCTTCACCGACCCCGCGTACGCCGAGGCCGGCGCGACCGTCGGCGATCCCTGGCACACCGACGTGGTCCTCAAGGTCAACGCCCCGTCGCCGGACGAGGTGCGGCGGCTGAAGGACGGGGCGACCGTCGTCGGCCTGCTCGCGCCCGCACAGAACCCCGGCCTGCTGGAGCTCCTCGCGAGCCGGCCGCTGACCGCACTGTCGATGGACGCCGTGCCCCGCATCTCCCGGGCACAGTCGCTGGACGTCCTCAGCTCGATGGCCAACATCGCCGGCTACCGGGCGGTCGTCGAGGCGGCCCACGCCTTCGGCCGGTTCTTCACCGGCCAGGTCACCGCCGCCGGCAAGGTACCGCCCGCCAAGGTGCTGGTGGCCGGCGCCGGCGTGGCCGGCCTCGCGGCCATCGGCGCCGCGGGCAGCCTGGGCGCGGTGGTACGGGCCACCGACCCGCGCGCGGAGGTCGCCGACCAGGTCCGCTCGCTCGGCGGCGAGTTCCTGCCCGTCGAGGTCGAGCAGGAGGCGTCCGGCGACGGCTACGCCCGGGCGACCTCCGAGGCGTACGACCGGCGCGCCGCCGAGATCTACTCCGAGCAGACCCGCGACGTCGACATCGTCGTCACCACGGCCCTGATCCCCGGCCGCCCCGCGCCCCGCCTGATCACCGCCGAGCAGGTCGCCTCGATGAAGCCGGGCAGCGTCATCGTCGACATGGCCGCCGCCCAGGGCGGGAACGTCGAGGGCACCGTGGCCGGCCGCTCCGTCGTCACCGACAACGGCGTCACGATCATCGGCTACACCGACCTCGCCGGCCGCCTCCCCGCCCAGGCCTCACAGCTGTACGGCACCAACCTGGTGAACCTCCTCAAGCTCCTCACCCCCGAACGCGACGGCCGCCTCACCCTCGACCTCGAGGACGTCGTCCAGCGCTCGGTGACCGTGGTGCACGAGGGCACGACCCTGTGGCCCCCGCCGCCCGTCGCGGTCTCCTCGGCCCCCGCGCAGACCCCGCCGGCCGCCGCGCCCGCCGAACCCCCGCCGCCGCGGCGGCTGTCGGAGCGCGGCCGGTACGGGCTGGTCGGGCTCGGGATGCTCGCCCTGTTCGGGCTGATCGCCGTCTCCCCCGCCCGGCTCGCCGCCAACTTCACCGTGTTCGCGCTGGCCGTGGTCATCGGCTACTACGTGATCGGCAAGGTCCACCACGCGCTGCACACCCCGCTGATGTCGGTGACCAACGCGATCTCCGGGATCGTGGTCGTCGGCGCGGTGCTCCAGATCGGCCACGGCCCGCCGGCCGTCACCTGGCTCGCCTTCCTGGCCGTCCTGCTCACCACCGTGAACGTCTTCGGTGGGTTCGCCGTCACCCGTCGCATGCTCGGCATGTTCTCGAAAGGCTGAGATCCGATGAACGCATCCACGGCGGCCCAGGCCGCCGACATCGTCGCCGCACTGCTCTTCGTCCTCAGCCTGGCGGGACTCTCGCAGCACCACACCGCCCGGGCCGGGGTGGCCTACGGGATCGCCGGGATGGCGGCGGCGCTCGTCGCCACCGTCGTCGTCGCCGGGCGCTCCGTGTCCGCCGGACCGATCGTGCTGATCCTCGTCGCCGGCGCGATCGGCGCAGCCGTCGGACTCTGGCGGGCGCGGCGGGTCGAGATGACCCAGATGCCCGAGCTGATCGCCGTCCTGCACAGCCTCGTCGGGCTGGCGGCCGTACTGATCGGCTGGAACAGCTATCTGGAGGTCGCCGACCGGGACCCGGGCACCGCCGAGGCGCTGACCGGATCGCTGCTGCGGATCCACCACGCCGAGGTCTTCATCGGCATCTTCATCGGCGCCGTCACCTTCACCGGATCGGTGATCGCGTTCCTGAAGCTGTCGGCGCGGATCAAGTCCCGGCCGCTGACGCTGCCCGGGAAGAATCTGCTCAACGTCGGCGCGCTGGTCGCCTTCGTGGCCCTGACCGTCTGGTTCACGGCCGCCCCGAGCCTCGGGCTGATGATCGCCGTCACCGTGCTCGCGCTCGCCCTCGGCTGGCATCTGGTCGCCTCCATCGGCGGCGGCGACATGCCCGTCGTGGTCTCGATGCTCAACAGCTACTCGGGCTGGGCGGCCGCGGCGGCGGGATTCCTGCTGGACAACAACCTCCTCATCGTCACCGGCGCCCTCGTCGGCTCCTCCGGCGCCTATCTGTCGTACGTCATGTGCCGGGCCATGAACCGGTCCTTCCTGTCCGTCATCGCCGGCGGCTTCGGGATCGAGGCCCCGGCCGGCGGTACGGAGGAGCAGGGCGAGCACCGGGAGATCAGCGCCGAGGACACCGCGAACGCGCTGGCCGCCGCCACCGAGGTGATCATCACCCCGGGGTACGGGATGGCCGTCGCCCAGGCCCAGCACCCGGTGGCGGAGCTGACGCGCCGGCTGCGCGAGCGCGGCGTCACGGTGCGCTTCGGCGTGCATCCGGTGGCCGGGCGGCTGCCGGGGCACATGAACGTCCTGCTGGCCGAGGCGCGGGTGCCGTACGACGTGGTGCTGGAGATGGACGAGATCAACGACGACTTCGCCGGCACCTCGGTGGTCCTGGTCATCGGCGCCAACGACACCGTCAACCCGGCGGCGACGGACGATCCGTCGAGCCCCATCGCGGGGATGCCGGTGCTGCGGGTGTGGGAGGCGGAGCACGTCGTCGTCTTCAAGCGGTCCATGGCCTCGGGCTACGCGGGCGTCCAGAACCCGCTCTTCTTCCGCGAGAACAGCAGCATGCTCTTCGGCGACGCCAAGGAGAGCGTGGAGGCGATCCTGCGCGAGCTGGCCGCGGCCGACCCGGCCCCGGGCACCCGCACCCCGCAGGCGCAGCCCGCACCCGCCTGACAGCACCCGGTATCCCGTCCCCTACCCCTGTCCACCCCCACCGCACGAACGTCGCGCGGCGGCCCGGAAGCACTCTCCCGGCCGCCGCGCGACGCGCATCACCCGTACCTCCCAACAGCGCCGCCACCTCGAGGGGGATCAACATGTTCAAGCCACGCACCGCCCCGGTCACCGTGACCTCGCCCGTCAGCCGGCCCACGCCGCTGCGCCAGGCGGTCTACGACGCCCTGATCGAGCTCATCGTCGGCGGCGTACTCAAACCGGGCCAGCATCTGATCGAGGCCGAACTCGCCGCGGACCTGGGCGTGAGCCGGCAGCCGGTGCGTGAGGCCCTGCTGCGGCTGCAGACAGACGGCTGGGTGGAACTGCGCCCCGCGCACGGCGCGTTCGTACACAGCCCCACCGTCGAGGAGGCCACCCAGCTCCTCAGCATCCGCGCCGTCCTGGAGACCTACTCGGCGCGCGGCGCCGCGCAGCACGCCACCGCCCCGGACGTCGCCCGGCTGTGGGAGCTGCAGGCCGCCGGGATCGCCGCGCTCCAGAAGGACGACGCCCGCGGCATCGTCGAGGCCAACGCGGCGCTGCACGGGTTCATCACCGAGCTCGCCCGCAACGCGATCCTCGCGGAGCTGATCCGCCAGGTCGACCGCCGGGTGCGCTGGTACTACATGCCCATCGCCCGGCCGCGCGGCAAGGATGCCTGGAACGAGCACGCCGGCATCATCGAACGCATCGCGGCCGGCGACGCGGACCGGGCCGAGGAACTGATGCAGCACCACACCCGTACCACCACCGACTTCTACTGCCGGCAGCTGACCCAGGCGCCCTGAACCCGGCGCCGGGCGCGCCGGAGGTCCCGCGGGTGCGTACACCCGCGGGACCGTGATCGCGGAGCCCGGATCAGCGCAGCAGCTTCACCGCCTGCTCGACCAGCGGGTGGATGCCCGGCGCGCCGGCGTCGACCTGTGCCAGCAGCCGGCCGCGCATCCGCGGGTCCCAGAACCTGCCGATGTGCCCGGCCAGTTCGGCGGCGGCCTTGTCGAATCCCAGATGGGCCAGGTTACGGGCGATGTCGTTGGCCATCCGGGTCTCGGACGCTTCCGCGGCGCTCACGCCCGCACCTCCGCCGGTTCGGCGGCGGCCCGGTCCCCCTGCGGGGCCAGGGCGACCTGGACGGCTGTCACCTTGTACTCCGGGCAGTTGGTCGCCCAGTCGGAGTTCTCCGTGGTCACCACGTTCGCCCCGGTGACCGGGTGGTGGAAGGTCGTGTAGACGACGCCGGTCGGCATCCGGTCGGAGATCTGCGCCCGCAGCGTGGTGGCGCCGACCCGGCTGGCCAGCGACACGAGGTCGCCGTCGGCGATGCCGCGGTCCTCCGCGTCGTGCGGATGGATCTCCAGCACGTCCTCCGCGTGCCAGGCCACGTTGTGGGTACGGCGGGTCTGCGCCCCCACGTTGTACTGGCTGAGGATGCGGCCGGTGGTGAGCACCAGCGGGTAGCGGCGGGTGGAGCGCTCGCTGGTCGGCACGTACGACGTGACGACGAACCGGCCCTTGCCGCGGACGAACTCGTCGACGTGCATCGTGGGCGTGCCCTCGGGCGCCGCCTCGTTGCACGGCCACTGGATGCTGCCGAGCTTGTCGAGGAGCGCGAAGGAGACGCCCTCGAAGGTCGGGGTGACCTTGGCGATCTCGTCCATGATCTCGCCCGGGTGGTCGTACGCCATCGGGTAGCCCATGGCGGTGGCGATCTCGGCGACGATCTGCCACTCGTGCTTGCCGGACTTCGGCGGCATCACGGCGCGCACCCGGTTGACGCGGCGCTCGGCGTTGGTGAAGGTGCCGTCCTTCTCCAGGAACGACGCGCCGGGCAGGAACACGTGGGCGAACTTGGCGGTCTCGTTGAGGAACAGGTCCTGGACGACGACGAGCTCCATCGCCTCCAGCGCCGCAGTGACATGCCCCAGGTTCGGGTCGGACTGCGCGATGTCCTCGCCGTGGACGAACAGTCCGCGGAAGGAGCCGTCGATGGCCGCGTCGAACATGTTGGGGATCCGCAGCCCCGGCTCGGGCAGCAGCTCCTTGCCCCACATGTCCTCGAACACGGTGCGCACCGCGTCGTCGGAGACATGGCGGTAGCCGGGCAGCTCGTGCGGGAAGGAGCCCATGTCGCAGGAGCCCTGGACGTTGTTCTGGCCGCGCAGCGGGTTGACGCCCACTCCGTCGCGGCCGATGTTCCCGCAGGCCATGGCGAGGTTGGCCATGCCCATCACCATGGTGGAGCCCTGGCTGTGCTCGGTGACGCCGAGGCCGTAGTAGATCGCCCCGTTGGGGGCGCCGGCGTACAGCCGGGCGGCGGCGCGCAGCTCGCCGGCGGGGACGCCGGTGATCTCCTCGACGGCCTCGGGGCTGTTCTCCGGGAGGGCCACGAACGCGGCCCACTCGTCGTAGCCCTCGCAGCGCTCGGCGACGAAGTTCTTGTCGGCGAGGTTCTCGGTGACCACCACGTGCGCCATCGCGTTGACCACGGCCACGTTGGTGCTGGGCCGCAGCTGCAGATGGTGGTCGGCGGAGATGTGCGGGGAGCGCACCAGGTCGATACGGCGCGGGTCGACGACGATCAGCCGGGCGCCCTCGCGCAGCCGGCGCTTCAACCGGGAGGCGAACACGGGGTGTCCGTCGGTCGGGTTGGCGCCGATCACCATGATGACGTCGGCCTCGGCGACCGAGCGGAAGTCCTGGGTGCCGGCGGACTCGCCGAACGTCTGCTTGAGCCCGTAGCCGGTGGGCGAGTGGCAGACGCGGGCGCAGGTGTCGACGTTGTTGTTGCCGAAGGCGGCGCGGACCATCTTCTGGACGACGTACACCTCCTCGTTGGTGCACCGCGACGAGGTGATCGCGCCGACCGAGCCCTGCCCGTACGTGTCCTGCAGCGCCTTCATCCGGGTGGCGACGGTGGCGATGGCCTCGTCCCACTCGACCTCGCGCCACGGGTCGGTGATCTTGTCCCGGACCATGGGCTTGAGCTGCCGGTCCGGGTGGGTGGCGTAGCCGAACGCGAAGCGGCCCTTGACGCAGGCGTGGCCCTCGTTGGCGCCGCCGTCCTTGTACGGGACCATGCGCACGACCTGGTCGCCGCGCAGCTCCGCCTTGAACGAGCAGCCGACGCCGCAGTACGCGCAGGTGGTGAGGACCGAGCGGGTCGGCATGCCGAGGTCGACGACCGTCTTCTCCTGGAGCGTGGACGTCGGGCAGGCCTGCACGCAGGCGCCGCACGAGACGCACTCGGAGTCCATGAACGTCTCGCCCGCGCCCGCCGCGACCTTGGAGTCGAAGCCGCGGCCCTCGATGGTCAGGGCGAAGGTGCCCTGGATCTCGCCGCAGGCGCGTACGCAGCGCGAGCAGGCGATGCACTTGGAGGCGTCGAAGTCGAAGTACGGGTTGGAGGTGTCCTTCTCCTCGTCCAGGTGGTTGGCGCCGTCGTAGCCGTAGCGGACCTGGCGCAGCCCCACCACGCCGGCCATGTCCTGCAGTTCGCAGTCGCCGTTGGCCGGGCAGGTGAGGCAGTCCAGCGGGTGGTCGGAGATGTACAGCTCCATCACGCCCTGGCGCAGCTTCTCCACCTTGGGCGTCTGGGTGCGCACCTGCATGCCGTCGGCGCACGGGGTGGTGCAGGAGGCGGGGGTGCCGCGGCGGCCGTCGATCTCGACGACGCACAGCCGGCACGAGCCAAAGGCGTCCAGGGAGTCGGTGGCGCACAGCTTGGGGATGTCGACGCCGGCGAGGGAGGCGGCGCGCATGACCGAGGTGCCCTCCGGCACGCTGACCGGTATGCCGTCGACCTCCAGCGCCACCGTGGCCTCGCCCGGCTTGGCGGGAGTGCCGTGATCGGGTTCCTTGAGCAGTGTCATGCCGTGCCCTCCGTGCTCGCAGCGGCGGCTTCACCGAGGAAGTCGTCCGCGAAGTGGGTCAGGGCGCTGCGTACGGGCAGCGGGGTCAGCCCGCCCATCGCGCACAGCGAGCCCTCGGTCATCAGGTCGCACAGGTCGTCCAGCAGCGCCAGGTTCTCGTCCCGCCGCTCACCGGCCACGATCTTGTCGATCACCTCGACGCCGCGCACCGAGCCGACCCGGCAGGGGGTGCACTTGCCGCAGGACTCGATCGCGCAGAACTCCATGGCGAAGCGGGCCTGGGCGGCCATGTCGACGGTGTCGTCAAAGACCACGATGCCGCCGTGGCCGACCATCGCGCCGGCCGCGGCGAACGCCTCGTAGTCCATCGGCAGGTCGAACTGGTCGGGCGGCAGATAGGCGCCGAGCGGGCCGCCGACCTGCGCGGTGCGCACCGGGCGCCCGGAGCGGGTGCCGCCGCCGTAGTCCTCGATGAGCTCGCGCAGGGTGACGCCGAACGCGGTCTCCACGATGCCGCCGCGCTTGATGTTCCCGGCGAGCTGGAAGACCTGGGTGCCGCGGGAACGCTCGACGCCGAGCTCCTGGTACGCCTTGGCACCGTCGGCCAGGACGACGGGGACGGTGGCGAGGGTGAGGACGTTGTTGACGACGGTCGGCCTGCCGAAGAGGCCCTCGATCGCGGGGATCGGCGGCTTGGCGCGGACCATGCCGCGCTTGCCCTCCAGGCTGTCCAGCATGGAGGTCTCCTCGCCGCAGATGTACGCGCCGGCGCCGACGCGGATGTGCAGGTCGAAGGCCAGCGGCGTGCCGAGGACGGAGTCGCCGAGCCAGCCGCGGTCGCGGGCGACGCCGATCGCGGCGCGCATGGTGGCGATGGCGTCCGGGTACTCGGAGCGGATGTAGAGGTAGCCCTCGGTGGCGCCGACGGCGTGGGCAGCGATCGTCATGCCCTCGATGAGCAGGAACGGGTCGCCCTCCATCAGCATCCGGTCGGCGAAGGTCCCGCTGTCGCCCTCGTCGGCGTTGCAGCAGATGAACTTGAGCTCGCCCGGGGTGTCCAGCACCGTCTTCCACTTGATGCCGGCCGGGAAGCCGGCGCCGCCGCGGCCGCGCAGCCCCGAGTCGGTCACCTCGGTGACGACGTCGGCCGGGGACAGCTCGAGGGCGGCGCGCAGGCCGGCCAGGCCCCCGTGGCGTACGTAGTCGTCGGGGTCGAGGGGGTCGACGACGCCGACGCGGGCGAAGGTGACCCTGTTCTGGCGGGCCAGCCAGGGCAGTTCGTCGACCTTGCCCAGACGCAGGGGGTGCTCGCCGCCGTCGAGGAGGCCGCCGGCCAGGAGCGAGGGGACGTCGCCGGGGGTCACGGGGCCGTAGCCGACGCGTCCGTCGCCGGTGTCGACCTCGACGAGGGGTTCGAGCCAGAGCATGCCGCGCGATCCGGTGCGTATCAGGTCGATCGCCACGCCGGCGTCGTCGGCCGCGCGCTGGAGCGCCCCGGCCACCTCGTCGGCGCCGACGGATACGGCGGCCGAGTCACGGGGGACGAAGATCCGCACCCGGGGCTGTGTCTGCTGGGTCATGCGTGTGCTCCCTCGCTCTGGTCGCGCTGTCCCTCGCCGTCCCCGCGCAGCAGCGCGCCGAGGCGGGCGGTGTCCACCCGGCCGTGCAGGCGTCCGTCCGCCTCGACGGTGGGGCCGAGCGCGCAGTTGCCGAGGCAGAAGACCTGCTCGACGGTGACCGAGCCGTCCGGCGCGGTCTCGCCCAGGGTCAGCCCCGACTGCCGTACGTGCTCGACGAGTTCCGCCGCGCCCAGGGCCTGGCAGGCCTCGGCGCGGCAGATCCGCACGGTGCGCCGGCCCGCGGGCTCGGCGCGGAAGTCGTGGTAAAAGGTGACGACGCCGTGCACGTCCGCCCGGGAGAGGTTCAGCTCGTCGGCGAGTACGGGGACGGCCGCCTTGGGCACATGCCCCAACTCCGCCTGTACGGCATGGAGAATCGGCAGCAGCGCGCCGCGCTGCTCACGGTGGGCGGCGGCGATCTTCCTCACCACCTGCTCCACCGTCTCGGTACTGGTCCGGATCGTCATGGACGTGCGGCCTTTCGTCAGGGCCGTGGGAGCGGTACGGGCACGGGCACCTGGGGGTCCGGTCCGAGCACCACGGTTCGCGGTCACAAGGGCACCTCGACCTTCCCCCGCACGCGTGGCGCGAGGGTAGAAACGGTTCTAGCCAAGCACGCCCACGCGTTGCATACAAGCTTCTGCATACAAAATCCCAAACGCTCGTCCACGCGGGCCCTCCTCGATGATCCGTCGTTCCGCGGCCGTCCGGAACGGTTTTGTGCATACGAAAAGCTGTATCCTGAACCCGCCCCGCACCGTCCGAGAGGGGAACCATGGCTCAGGGCCTCACGGCTGCCTCCGCCCGGCGCATCACCCGCCCCGCACCCCTGCGCGAGGCGGTCTCCGACGCCCTCGCCGAGCTGATCGTCAGCGGCGCCCTGGAGCCGGGCCAGCATCTGGTCGAGTCGGACCTCGCCGACCAGCTGGGCGTGAGCCGACAGCCCGTACGCGAGGCGCTGCAGCATCTGCACACCGCCGGCTGGGTCGACCTGCGGCCCACCCAGGGCGCGTTCGTGCACGTGCCGACGCCGCAGGAGGCGACGCATCTGCTGGGCGTGCGCACCGTCCTGGAGACGTACTCCGCGCAGCTGGCGGCGCAGCACGCCGGGCCCGGGCACGTCGAGCGGCTGTGGGAGCTGCACCGGGAGGGCGTGGACGCGCTCGCGGAGGGCGCCACCGACCGGCTCGTCGCGGCGAACGCGTCCCTGCACTCGTACATCACCTCGATCGGCGGCAACACCGTGCTCGCCGAGCTGATCGAGCAGGTGGCGCGCAAGGTGCGCTGGTACTACACGCCGATCGCCAACACCCGCGCCAAGGGCGCCTGGAACGAGCACGCCCGGCTCATCCGGGCCATCGCCAAGGGTGACCCGGAGCGGGCCGGCGAGATCATGCGCAAGCACACCGAGCGCACCCGCACCTATCGCAAGGCCATCGCCGCGCAGGCCTCGAGCGGCTGAGGGGCCTCCCCCGGGACCGCCGGAGCCCACGCCTCCAGCGAGGGGTGCACCGCGTCGGGGCCGACGGCCGCGCGCAGCTCCCGCAGCCACGGCTCCACCGTCCCGGCGAGTATCCCGAGCCCCGCGCCGTCCGCTCCCAGCCTCGCCTCGGCCGGCACCCGGACCGGGTCGGCGACCACCGTCGACGTCGCGCTGGCATGCGGCGTCCCGGTGGGGCGGGCGGGCACGAACAGGCCGGGCGCGTGGGCGGGGACGCCCCACAGCGTCAGTTCGCCGGCGGCGCCGACGGCGGGCGACGACCAGATGTAGCTGTCCGCCTCCCCGGCGGCGACCACGTCACGCTTGCGCGCCCGCAGCGCCACCACGCCCGCGGTGCCCCACGCCGTCGGACGCACCGCGCCCTCGGCGTCGTCGGCCACCGCGAGGCTGCACAGATGGCGCCCGCCCGCGACCTCGCCCCGCAGCCACGGGCCCCCGTGCGCGGCGACCACGGCGGCCGCCGCGTAATGGGACTGCAGGACCGCGGCCGTGGCCGGGCAGACGGTCGCGATCCGGGCGACCACCTCGGCGGCCCGCCCGAACCGCGCGGGGCCGTCGGCGGGGTCGGCCGGGCAGGTCAGGCCGAGGAGCCCGGCCCGGCCGAGGGCCGCGACCGAGGTGCGCGGGAACTTCCCGTCCCGGTCCGCCAGTTCGGCGGCCGGGGCGATGACATGGTCCAGGACCTCGAGCAGTGCGCTGGGATACGACACAGGACGCCCCCTTACGGTGCGATGTCCGATCCGCCCCCGTCGGGCGGTCCCGATCGCCTCGGCGGCCGCGGGGAGCGGCCGGCGAGGCCTGTATACGGTATACAGTATTCTATCGATCCCCGGCGCGCCACCTTCCGGTCAGTCGAAGTCGCGGATCTCCCGCAGCCGCCCGCAGCCGACGTCGAAGACGAAGCCCCGTACGTCCTCGGTGTGCGGCAGGAACGGCGAGGTGCACACCCGCCGCATCGACTGCCGTACGTCCTGGTCGACGTCGCGGAACGACTCCACCGCCCACGCGGGGCGCTGCCCGACCTCCTGCTCGAGCTCGTACCGGAACTCCTCGGTCAGGGTCTGCAGTCCGCATCCGGTGTGGTGGATGAGGACGACGCTGCGGGTACCCAGGGCCCGCTGGCTGATGGTGAGGGAGCGGATGGTGTCGTCGGTGACCACGCCGCCGGCGTTGCGGATGGTGTGGCAGTCGCCCAGGCCCAGGCCCAGGGCGGCGTGCAGGTCGAGGCGGGCGTCCATGCAGGCGACGACGGCGACCCCGAGGACGGGGCGGGCGTCGGTCCCGGGCGCACGGAAGGTCCGGGCGTAGTCGCGGTTGGCGCGGATCAGGGCGTCGGTGACCGTGCTGCGGTCGGGGGTCCGGGTGGCCGGGCGCGTACTCGAAGGTGTCGGCGTCGACATACTCGGTCGCCTCTCGGTCGGGGTGCGCGAAAGCGCCTGAGGGTGGGCGGGCCGGACGGTGACAGGGGGCGCCCGTGAACACCGTCCGGCCTCGCACCCGCGCCGGCACCGGCGGGGCTCGCCGGCAGCGGCACGATGAGGGTCGACGCCCCGCCTCGCGGTACCCCGCCCGGGGCGTCGTGTTCGGGCGGGCGGCAGCCACCGGCCCGGGCCGAAACTCCGTACTGTAGATTGCATACGGTATGGAGTTGCCTCATCGTGGCCGCACGGGACGCCGTTGTCCAGACTCTGTGCGCGATTACTGCGCTTCCCGGGGAGATGACCTCCGGCTCCCGGCCGGACGGACCGTCAGTCGGGGCGGCCGGAGACCGGGACCGCCAGCCGGTGCTCGCCGGCGTACACATTCATGGATGTGCCGCGCAGGAATCCGATCAGCGTCATGCCCGTCTCGGCGGCGAGGTCGACCGCCAGCGACGACGGCGCGGAGACGGCGGCGAGCACCGGGATGCCGGCCATGGCGGCCTTCTGGGCCAGCTCGAAGGACGCGCGTCCCGACACCATCAGCACCGTCCCCGACAGCGGCAGCCCGCCCTGCTGCAGCGCCCGTCCGACGAGCTTGTCGACGGCGTTGTGCCGGCCCACGTCCTCCCGTACGTCGATGAGTTCGCCGCCGACGGTGAACAGGGCCGCGGCGTGCAGTCCCCCGGTGCGGTCGAAGACCTGCTGGCGCTCACGGAGGCGGTCGGGGAGGGCGGACAGCACGTCGGTACCGATCCGCATCCCGGCGTCGTCCGCGAGGGGCCAGCGGGTGCTGGTGCGGACGGCGTCGAGGCTGGCCTTGCCGCACAGGCCGCACGAGGACGTGGTGTAGACGTTGCGCTCCAGGGTGATGTCCGGGACCTCCACCCCGGGGGCCAGCCGGACGTCGACGACGTTGTACGTGTTGGAGCCGTCGGCGGTGGCGCCCGCGCAGTAGACGATGCTTTGGAGCTCGTCCGCGGCGCCCAGCACCCCTTCACTGACCAGGAATCCGGCCGCGAGGGCGAAGTCGTCGCCGGGGGTGCGCATGGTGATGGCGAGCGGCTTGCCGTTCAGCCTGATCTCCAGGGGCTCCTCGGCGGTGAGGGTGTCGGCGCGGTGGCTGAGCTGCCCGTCGCGGATGCGGAGGATACGGCGGCGTTCGGTGACCCGGCCCATGGCGGTCCGTCCCTGTCTGTACGGTTCCGCATCCCTGCGGTCCCGTACGGATCGGAGGCCGAAGCGGCCCCGGCGACGCTTTCGCGGTGACGGCGTCTATCGTCGTCGACAGGATATTGTCTACAGTCTTGTTCCGGGCGGGTCAATACGCATGCCCTCCGCAAGCGGGGACGGCGGGAGCGCCGCCCCCCGAGCCGACAACCCGGAGCCGGGCAATCCGCGAGGAGACGTGATGACGGCACTTCACGAGCCGGCGACCCGGCGGCACACGGAACTGAGCTGGCCCCTCGCCCGGGCGCTGGCGGCCGGCGCCGCCGCCCCGCTGCCCGCGACCGCCGTCCCCCTGCGCCGGGCCCGCGGCCTCGCGCTGGCGCGGCCGCTGCCGGGGGCCGACGGCGAACTGCTGCCCGCCGGGACCGTACTCACCCCCGCCGCGCTCGGGCTCGCCGCGAGTACGGGCCACGACACGCTCACGGTGCACGGACGCCCGCTCGTCGCGGTGCTGATCACCGGCAACAGGCCGGCGCTCCGGCGCACCCCGCCGCCGGGACGGCCGCGGGACGCGACCGGCCCCGTGCTCCGCGGCCTGATCGACTGGGCCGGGGGCCGCGCGCTGCCGGCCACCCATCTGCCGGACGGCGTACGGCCGCTGGCGGACGCCCTGGTCCGGGCGGCGCGCGACACCGACGCGATCGCGGTGTACGGGGCCTCGTCCCCCGGGCCGGCGGACCGGCTGGGGCCGGCGCTGGACTCGCTGGGCGCACAGGTCGTCGTGGACGGCGTCGCCTGCCGGCCGGGGCGCCCGCAGCTGCTGGCCCGGCTGCGGTGCGGGACGCCCGTCGTCGGGCTGCCGGGCGATCCGTACGCCGCGCCGGCCGCGGGGGTCACGCTGCTGGCGCCGCTGCTGGCCGCGCTGGCCGGCCGCACTCCCCCGGCACCCCGTTACGTACGCCTGGACACCGCCGTCGGCGCGCACCGGGCCGACACCCGGCTGGTGCCGGTCACCTCGCGCGGCGCCCGGGTGGTGGCGGTCGGCCACGACCGCCCGGGGCTGCCGTGGGCCGCGGCGCTGGGCGACGCCCTGGCCGTCGTCCCGCCCGGCGGGGCGGAGTTGGTGGAGCTGATCGAACTGCCGCGGTGAGCGACCGTCCGTGTGAACACGATCACGATCGGCCGTAACGCCCCGCCGACCGCCCCGGCATCGGTAGACTGTAGACAAAAGCCAATCACCAGCGAGGCGGGGGAAGCATGCTCTCCACGGGACTACCGCAAGGCTCCGTACCGAAACTGCAACGCCCCGGCCCGCTGCGCGAGCGGGTGTACGAGGCGCTGCTCGAGCTCATCATCACCCGCTCCCTGCTGCCCGGTCAGCATCTGGTCGAGACGGAACTCGCAGGTCACCTCGGCGTGTCGCGCCAGCCGGTGCGCGAGGCGCTGCAGCGGCTGAACACCGAGGGCTGGGTGGATCTGCGCCCCGCGCAGGGCGCGTTCGTCCACGAGCCCACCGACGACGAGGCCGACCAGCTGCTCGTCGTCCGCGCGCTGCTGGAGACCGAGGCCGCGCGGCTGGCCGCGTCGAACGCGGGGGCCAAGGGCATCGCCACGCTGGAGGAGCTGTGCGAGATCGGTGAGGCGGCGGTGGCCGCCGACGACATCGACAGTGTGGTGGGGGCCAACGCCGCCTTCCACGCCCAGGTGATGGCGCTCGCCGGCAACGAGGTCCTGGCCGAGCTGGCCCGTCAGGTGGAGCGGCGGGTGCGCTGGTACTACACCCCGGTCGCCCGGCAGCGCGGCGCCCAGTCCTGGATCGAGCACCGGGACCTGATCGACGCCGTCGCCGCACGGGACGAGGTCCGCGCGCAGGCGGTCATGCGGGCCCACACGGAACACACCCGCACCTCTTACCACCAGCATGCGCGGGCGGAGGGGTGAGGGTGTGCCGCGGGTACGACCGGGGGTAACGGTGTACCCCAGCCACCTGGGGAGCGTGGCCGGGGTCCGTCACCGGGTCGTCAGTCCATCTCCCTGCTGATGGGCTTCGGGTTGGGCTCGACACGGTTCTTGCGCGGCCCCCCGGGCGGCGACAGGAACAGCGCCATGAATCCGGCGAAGATCGATATGCATCCCGCCAGGGTGAAGGCTCCGCTGTAGCCCCAGGCACCGACGACCACGGAACCCATACCGGCGCCGAGACCGGAGACCAGCTTGGAGCTGTAGACCATGCCGTAGTTGCTGGCGTTGTTGTTCTCGCCGAAGTAGTCCGCCGTCAGCGCCGCGAACATCGGGAAGATCGCGCCGCCGCCGAAGCCGGAGATGGCGGAGAAGATCAGGAACAGCGGCAGGTTCTTGATGTCGGCCGACCACATGATGCCGAACTGGGCCAGGCCCAGGATGGCGCAGACGTACAGCAGACACTGCTTGCGGCCGTAGATGTCGGAGAGCCAGCCGATGACACCGCGGCCGGTGCCGTTGACGATGGCCTTCAGCGACATCGCGGTCGCCACGATCCCGCCGGCGAAGCCCGCTTCCTCACCGATGTCGACCTGGAAGGCGATGCCGAAGATGTTCACGCCGGAGGTACAGGCGAGACAGAACCACAGCAGGGCCACCCGGCCGGTCTTCCACGCCTCGGCCGGCGAGTACTGCTTGTCGGCCGGCGGGTTCTTCTCCATCGCGCGACGGGCGCGCGGGTCGTCCGGCGGGTTCAGCGGGTCGACCTCGGCCGGCCACCAGTTCTTCGGCGGGTCCTTGAAGAAGAAGCCGGCGACGGCCACCATCGCGGCCAGCAGGAAGCCGACCGAGACGAGCACCCAGCGGAAGTTGGAGCCGTCCATGAAACCGGTGAAGACAAACACGAACGGCACGGAACCGTAGGCGAAACCGCCGTTGACGAAGCCGGTCTTGCCGCCCTTGCGCTCCGGATACCACTTGCCGACCATGTTGACGCAGGTGGCGTACACCATGCCCGCGCCCATACCGGAGAACATGCCGAACCCGATGAACGCGAGCGCCACGTGCGGCGCGTACGCGAGCGACAGGTATCCCATCAGGGTGCCGGCCGCACCCAGCATCATCGCCCAGCGGGCGGGAAGCTTGTCCTTCTCACGCAGCCGCCCCGCCGGAAAGGCGACCGCGGCCTGGCAGAACACCCAGAGCGTCATCATCCAGTAGATGCTGCCGCTGGACCAGTGCTGAGCTTCGTGAAGCGTGTCCTCGGCGGACGAGAAGGCGTACTCGGCCGAGGAGATGCCCATCATGCCGACCCAGGGAAGGATGACCATCCACTTGCGGCCACGTCCCATGATGTCGGTGGGAGTCTCCCCCAGCCGGTACGTCCTGCCGTTCGCGTCAGTGACCTCCCGGTACGGGACGGCCGACTGTACTTGCGTTGTTGCCATGTGTTGCACCCCTTGCCTCGAGAGACTCTGGCCAGCGCCCCCTGTCCTGATCTCTTTCTGTGGTGCTCCCCGGCGCGGGGCACGGTCCTTGGGCAGAACCGGACCCGAGCCGCCGGGGTGGTGCACCCGGGGCCGGCCCTCGCCCTGAAACAGGGCCGGCCCCGGGTGGTCGTGCACTAGGTGAGGAGCCCCGCGGCCCTCGCCCAGCGGTACTTGGCGCCCAGTACGGCGACCGGCTTCTCGGTCGTGTACGGGTACGCGACCACGCCCCTCTCGAAGAGGTAGGCACACGCCTCCTCGACCTCCGTGTCGCCCGCGAGGGACGCCACGACGGGCTTGACGTTGCCCTTGGCCCGCTCCTCGGCCACCACGCGGGCGGCGAGTTCGGCGAAGACCATGGGCGGGGTGACGATCGTGTGCCAGTAGCCCAGGACCAGCGCGTGGATGCGCGGGTCGGTCAGGCCCAGGCGGATCGTCGCCTCGTACGTGGACGGCGGTTCGCCGCCGGTGATGTCGATCGGGTTGCCCGCCGCGCCGAACGGCGGGATGTACGCCATGAAGGCCTCGTCGAGGTCCGGCGGGATCTCCATCAGCTTCATCCCGTTGTCGACGATCGCGTCGGACAGCAGTACGCCCGAACCGCCGGCACCGGTGATGATCACCACGTTGTCGCCCTGCGGGGTCGGCAGCACCGGCAGCGCGCGGGCGTACTCGAGCATCTCGTTCAGCCCCGGCGCGCGGATCACGCCGGCCTGGCGGAGGATGTCGTCGTACACCGCGTCGTCGCCGGCCAGGGCACCGGTGTGGGAGCCCGCCGCCTTGGCGCCGGCCGCGGTGCGGCCGGCCTTGAGGACGACCACCGGCTTCTTCGGCACGGTGGCGCGGGCGGCCTCGACGAACGCGCGGCCGTCCTTCAGGTCCTCCAGATGCATGGCGATGCACTGGGTGTTCTCGTCCTCGCCGAAGTAGGTGAGGAGGTCGTCCTCGTCCACGTCGGACTTGTTGCCGAGGCCCACGATCGCGGACACCCCGGTCTTGGTCGTACGGGCGAAGCCGAGGATCGCCATGCCGATCCCGCCCGACTGGGAGGTGAGCGCCACCGGGCCCTTGACGTCGTACGGCGTGCAGAACGTGGCGCACAGGTCCTGCCACGTCGAGTAGTAGCCGTAGATGTTGGGGCCCAGGACGCGCACGTTGTGCTCGGCGGCGATGTCCACGATCTTCTGCTGGAGCTCGTGCTCGCCGGTCTCGGCGAACCCGGAGGGGATGAGGACGGCGTTGGGTATGTGCTTGCGGCCGACCTCCTCCAGCGCGCCGGCGACGAACTTCGCCGGGATGGCGAAGACGGCGACGTCGACCTCGCCGGGGATCTCGCCGACGGTCTTGTAGGCCTTGCGGCCGAGGATGTCGTCGGCCTTCGGGTTGACCGGGTAGATGTCTCCGGCGAAGCCCCCGTTGACCAGGTTCTTCATCACGGAGTTGCCGATCTTGCCGTCCTCGTTGGAGGCACCGATGACCGCGACGGAGCGGGGCTTCATCAGCCGGTTCATCGAGGCGAGGATCTCCTCGCGGGTGTAGCGCCGCCGGGGCTCCGGCACGCTCTCGGCGAGGATGATCCGGACATCCGCGGCGAGGGCCGCCTCGGGGGTGGCGATGACCGGGTTGAGGTCCACCTCCGCGATCTCGGGGAAGTCGGTGACCAGGTCGGACACCCGGCGGATCTGCTCCGCCAGCGCCTCGCGGTCGACCGCCGCGCCGCCGCGCACCCCGCGCAGGATCTCGGCGGCGCCGATGGAGTCGAGCATTCCCGCGGCCTCGTCGGCCGTCACGGGCGCCAGCCGGAAGGTGATGTCCTTCAGCACCTCGACCAGCACACCGCCCAGACCGAACGCGACGACCTTGCCGAACGTCGGGTCGGTGACCGCGCCGACGATGACCTCCTGGCCGGGCGGCAGCATCTGCTGCACCTGGATGCCCTCGATCCGGGCGTCCGCGTTGTACGCCCGGGCATTGGCGATGATGCGGTCGTACGCGGCGCGGATCTCGTCCTCGCCCTTCAGACCGACCTCGACGCCGCCGGCGTCCGTCTTGTGCAGGATGTCCGGGGAGACGATCTTCAGCACGACGGGGCCGTCGAAGGCGGCGGCGTACGCCACCGCGGCGTCCGCGTCACCGGCCAGCTCCTCGCCGGGTACGGCGATGCCGTAGGCGTCGGCGATCCGCTTGGCCTCGGGCGCCGTCAGAGACGTCCGGCCCTCGGCGCGGACCTCGTCGAGCAGGGCCCGCACGGCCTCGCGATCCGTTGACTGAGCCATCGTTCAGATCACTCCGTTCGTGCGGAGATCGGCCAGCTCGTCGGGGTCGAGGCCGAGTTCCTGTACGTATATGTCGTGGTTGTGCTCGCCCAGCAGCGGGGAACGGGTGACGTCGACCGGAGAGTCGGACAGCTTCAGCGGGCTGCCGACCGTCACATAGGTGCCACGCTCGGGGTGGTCGACCTCGACGACGATCTCGTTCGCCTTCAGGCTGGGGTCCTCGATGATCTCCTTGGTCGAGAGGATGGGACCGCAGGGGATGTTGTGACCGTTGAGTTTCTCCAGCACTTCCCATTTCGGCAAGGTGCTGGACCATTCCTCTATGAGCTGGAACATCTTCGAGAGCTTCGGCAGCCGCGCCTCGGGGGTCGCCCACTCCGGGTCCTCGGCCAGCTCGGGGCGGCCGATCAGGTCCGTGATGGGCTTCCAGCCGACGGGCTGGACGATCACGTAGACGTAGTCGTTGGGTCCGCCGGGGGCACACTTGACCGCCCAGCCGGGCTGGCCGCCGCCGGAGGCGTTGCCCGAGCGGGGGACCTGGTCGCCGAAGTCCTCGTTCGGGTACTCGTTGAGCGGGCCGTGGGTCAGCCGCTGCTGGTCGCGGAGCTTGACCCGGCACAGGTTGAGCACCGCGTGCTGCATCGCGACGTTGACCCGCTGGCCGCGGCCGGTGTGGGTGCGCTGGTAGAGCGCCGCCAGGATGCCGGCCACCGCGTGCATCCCGGTGCCCGAGTCACCGATCTGGGCGCCGGTCGCCAGCGGCGGGCCGTCCTCGAAGCCGGTGGTCGCCATCGAGCCGCCCATGGCCTGCGCGACCACCTCGTACGCCTTGAAGTTGGTGTACGGGCCGTCGCCGAAGCCCTTGATGCTGGCGTAGACGATCTTCGGGTTGATCTCCTGGATGCGCTCCCAGGTGAAGCCCATCCGGTCGACGGCACCGGGGCCGAAGTTCTCCACCATCACGTCGGAGCGGCGGATGAGCTCGGTGAGGAGCTTCTTGCCGGCCTCGGTCTTGGTGTTGAGGGTGATGCTGCGCTTGTTGCCGTTCAGCATCGTGAAGTAGAGGCTGTCGACATCCGGTAGGTCGCGCAGTTGCTTGCGCGTGATATCGCCCGATGGGGCTTCCAGCTTGACCACGTCCGCGCCGAGCCAGGCGAGGATCTGGGTCGCGGAGGGGCCGGACTGGACGTGGGTCATGTCCAGGACGCGCACCCCTTCGAGTGCCTTCGTCATGTCGAGGTCACCTCATTACCAATCGTTTGGTTCACGTTGATCAGCGGCTGTCCGGGAGCGGATCCGACGGCGTTTCGGCCGTTCGAGGTGTCCCCCGAGAGGTCCGAAGTGCCGTCCGACATGCGTGTTTACCTCTGTCCTCGCCCAGACTCTGTACATTGTATACAGGCCGCGAATACTGTATGCAGAGTGTTATCCCGCATCGGAGAGTCGATGTCCAGGGGGCGTGCACAGGATTTTCCCAAGCCGTGGCACATCAACCCCGCACGGAGCGGCGGCGTTGACGTGCGGCGCGCTTCACAGTCGGACTCGAGCCAGGACAGGTGTCACTGACGATGGATCTGTACGAGTACCAAGCACGTGAGCTGTTCAAGAAACACGGCGTTCCCGTCCTCGACGCGAGCGTGGTGTCCGACCCGCAGGCGGCCCGCGCGGCGGCCGAGCTCCTGGGCGGCCGGGTCGTGGTGAAGGCCCAGGTCAAGACGGGTGGACGGGGGAAGGCCGGCGGGGTCAAACTCGCCGACGGCCCCGAGGACGCCGCCCGGCTGTCCCGGTCCATCCTCGGAATGGACATCAAGGGACATACCGTGGGGAAGGTGATGCTGGCGCAGACCGCCGACATCGCCGACGAGTTCTACGTCTCGTACCTGCTGGACCGCACCAGCCGGACCTGGCTGGCGATGGCCTCGCGGGAGGGCGGGATGGACATCGAGGAGGTCGCCGCCACCAAGCCGGAGGCCCTCGCCAAGGTGCCGATCGACCCGGCGGAGGGCGTCACCGAGGCCAAGGCCGCCGAGATCGCCGAGGCCGGCGGCCTGCCGGCGGAGACCGTGCCCGCGCTGGTCGCCCTCTGGGACGTCTTCACCAAGGAGGACGCCCTGCTCGTCGAGGTCAACCCCCTGGTGCGTACCGGCGACGGGCAGATCATCGCCATCGACGGCAAGGTCTCCCTCGACGACAACGCCCGCTTCCGCCACACGGAACACGGCGACTACGACGACCCCGCCGAGGGCGACGCGCTGGAGGCGAAGGCCAGGGCCAAGGGCCTGAACTACGTCAAGCTCGACGGCACCGTCGGCATCATCGGCAACGGCGCCGGGCTGGTGATGTCCACCCTCGACGTCGTCGCCCACTACGGCGCGGACCCGGCCAACTTCCTCGACATCGGCGGCGGCGCCTCGGCGCAGGTCATGGCCGACGGACTGGACGTCATCCTGGGCGACCCGGACGTGTCGTCCGTGTTCGTCAACGTCTTCGGCGGCATCACCGCCTGCGACGCCGTGGCGAACGGCATCGTGCAGGCGCTGGAGACCGTCGAGCTGACGAAGCCGCTGGTCGTACGCCTCGACGGCAACAACGCCGAACTGGGCCGCAGCATCCTGGACGCCGCCGCCAACCCCCTCGTCACCCAGCTGGACACCATGGACGGCGCGGCCCAGCGGGCCGCCGAGCCGGCAAGGAGCTGAACGTCATGGCCATCTTCCTCACCGCTGACAGCAAGGTCGTCGTCCAGGGCATGACCGGCTCCGAGGGCATGAAGCACACCCGCCGCATGCTCGACGCCGGCACCGACGTCGTGGGCGGCGTCAACCCCCGCAAGGCGGGCACCGCCGTGGACTTCGGCGGGCGCGAGATCCCGGTGTTCGGCACCGTCAAGGAGGCCATCGCCGCCACCGGGGCGGACGTCACGGTGGTGTTCGTGCCGCCACGGTTCGTCCGCGACGCCGTCGACGAGGCCGTCGACGCCGGGATAGGCCTGGCGGTCGTCATCACCGAGGGCGTGCCGGTGCACGACACCGTCGCCTTCCGGGCCCGGGCCGAGGCCGCCGGGGTGCGGATCGTCGGACCCAACTGCCCGGGGCTCATCACGCCCGGCGTGTCCAACGCCGGGATCATCCCCGCCGACATCACCCGGCCGGGACGGATCGGGCTGGTGTCGAAGTCCGGGACGCTCACGTACCAGCTCATGTACGAGCTGCGTGACCTGGGCTTCTCCAGCTGCGTCGGGATCGGCGGCGACCCCGTCATCGGCACCACGCACATCGACTGTCTGCAGGCGTTCCAGGACGATCCGGACACCGATCTCATCGTGATGATCGGCGAGATCGGCGGCGACGCGGAGGAGCGGGCCGCCGCCTACGTCCGGGAGCACGTGACCAAGCCGGTCGTCGGCTACGTCGCCGGGTTCACCGCGCCCGAGGGCAAGACCATGGGCCACGCCGGCGCCATCGTCTCCGGCTCCTCGGGCACCGCCCAGGCGAAGAAGGAGGCCCTCGAGGCGGCCGGGGTGGCGGTCGGCCGCACCCCGTCGGAGACGGCGCGCCTGGTGCGCGACGCCCTGGCCGCCGGCTGAGCCCGCCGTCCTCCCGCGTCCGGGCCCGGCCCCACCGGGCCGGGCCCGGACGCGGGCCCGGGAATAACCGGCGGGCGGCGACCGCTGCTCCCCGTACACGCGGCGGCAGCCATCGAGAAAGGGGCGATCCGTGCAGGACGACCGGGAGACCATCCGACGCATCCTGACCGAGACCGGGAACACCTGGGCGATCGTGGGACTGTCGGCGAACGAGCGCCGGGCGGCGTACGGCGTCGCCGACGTCCTGCAGCGCTACGGCAAGCGCATCGTTCCCGTCCACCCGAAGGCGGAGACGGTCCACGGCGAGCAGGGGTACGCCTCGCTGGCGGACATTCCGTTCGAGGTCGACGTCGTCGACGTCTTCGTCAACAGCGAGCTGGCGGGCAAGATCGCGGACGAGGCCCTGGCGATCGGCGCGAAGGCGGTCTGGTTCCAGCTCGGCGTCACCGACGGGGACGCGTACGAGCGGGTCCATGCCGCGGGCGTGGACATGGTAATGGACCGGTGCCCGGCGATCGAGATCCCGCGGCTGGGGTAGCGCGTCCGGTCCGTGCACGATTTGGCCGTATCCCGCTACAACGGCGGGCCGGTTGGTCACAATGACACCGTGTCCACCTCCACTGACCTCGTGTCCGGCCCGGTCCGGGCCACCGCACCACCGCTGCAAAGCAGCCACGACGCCCCCGCCGCGGGGTGACGCGTGGGATGGTTCGGATCGGCGCCGGATGCGGCTGACGATCCCGTCCTCCATGTCGTCACGGTCCTGCCGCCGGACGGGACCGCGTCGGTGGGCGCGGGCTTCGTCCTCGGCCCCGACACCGTCCTGACCTGCGCCCATGTGGTGAATGCGGCGCTCGGCCGGGACATGCTCGAGCCCGGCTCCCCCGGCGGCGCCGACCTCGCCGTACAGATCCACCACGGCGCCGGCAGCCGGCGGTGCGACGCGCGGGTCGCGCACTGGATCCCGCCCCGGGACCGGGACGGGGGTCCGGTGTCCCCGCGGGCCGTCGAATGGCTCGGGGACCTCGCCGTCCTGCGGGTCGCCGCCCCGCCGGACGAACCGCTGCAGGCGCCGCCGCGCGCGTCCATGGCGTTCGGCCAGAACGTACGCGCCTGGCACGGCGGCGGCCGAGCGGCCACGTTCGCGGATCTGCGGGTCACGTCGCTGCACCGCTCGCTGGGCTATCTCGACGGCGCGGCGACCGGCATGGCCGTCGGCCCCGGCTACAGCGGCGGACCGCTGTGGTGCCGGAGCGAGAGGGCCGTCGTGGGACTGGTCGTCGCCGCGATCCTGCCCTCGCGCGAGCCCCACAGCCCGCAGCACATGATCCGGCGGAGCTGGTCCGTCCCCTGGCAGTGGATCGAGGCGGAGCTCGACCGGCTGGGCGCCCCGGTCCCCCGGTCCGGCACCTCCGGCGATCCCGCCTTCCTGACGCTGACCGGGGTGGTGGCGAACGCCTTCCCCTCCCCGATGAGCCGCGCCGACGCCGGCCGCTGGCTGGCGTCGGCCTGCGACATCGGCTACCGCAGCGAGGTCACCCCGCCCACCCCGGAGGACTTCGCGGCGTTCGCCCTGACGCATCCGCGGGCCCTGGCCGCGCTCTCCGGCCTGCTGCGCCGCACGCATCCGGAGGCCGCCGACGAGGTGCTGGCGGCCGGCGGCCTGTCCGAGACGCCCCGGCTGCTCACCCCGGCGGAGCACGACGAGCTCCACCGGGTCCTGCGGTCCGCCGGCCCCGCGGTGCTGAGCCGCTTCCCCGAGGCGATCCGCGCCGCGCTGCCGCATCTGGCGGCCCTTCCCGAGGGCGACAGCCCCGACGTGCTCCTCGACCGGCTCGAGGAGCTGCCGGGCGACGGCCACTCCATCAGCGAGGAGCGCCGCGTCCCGGCCCTGCTGCGGGTGCTGGAGTTCCTCGGCCGGCTGTGCGCCCGCCCCCAGCAGTCCGAGCTGCGGCTGTGGGCGGACTCCGTGGCCAGGCGGCTCGGCGTCTCCCGGGGCGCGCTGGGCGAGCGCCGCGCGGACGCCCAGGCGTGGGCGCGTTCGCTGCGCGACCGGTCGGCACGGGTCCGGGTGGTGGTCGAGGTGCGCCGCGCGCAGGAGGGCCGCCACCAGCTGCGCATGTGGTGCGACGAGGGGGCCGGGCTGCGTCAGGTGACCGCGCACAGCGCGCCCTCGTACACGGCGTCGGAGGCGGCCCGCGAGGTGCTGCGGGTGCTGGACGGGCTCACCCCGCCGGCCGGGGACGAGCGACCCCCGCTGGTGGAGGTGCTGGTGGACCGGCGCAGCCTCAATCTGCCGGTGGACGAGTGGGAGGCGCGCGACCCCGACGACTTCGTGCCCGGCTCGCTGGGCGTCGAGTACCCGCTGGTGGTGCACTGCCCGGAGCTGGTACGCCGGCACGGCCGCTTCATCTCGCACTGGCGCAGCAGATGGAACCGGCTCGATTCGGGGAAGACCCTCGTCGTCTCGGGATCCGTGGACCGGGACGCCATCTACTCGCAACTGGTCAACCAGCTCGACACCGTTCGCGTCTGTGTGGACGTACCGCCCGGGCCGCGGGACGCCATCGTGCAGACCTGTCTGGTGCTGGGCATACCTGTGGTCGTGTGGGACCGGGGAATGGACGGAGCGTCGCACGTGGTGGAGCACATCTCGGACGTCGCCACCCGCGAACTGCCCGACGGCGTACGCCACTACCGGGCGCAGGCCCGGGCCAGTCCCCCGCAGTTCCCCGGCCATCCCGTCCTGGCCTGGGCGGACGCCGACCGTGCCGTACCCCGGCTGCATCTCACCGAGCCCCAGGAGAACGCATGACATCCGCGCACCGGGCCGAATGGCGGCTGTTCCACGGCGACGGCGAACCACGGGCCGTGACCCTCCCCCAGGCCCCGCCCTGGCGCCGCTTCACCCCCGGCCGGCCGATGCGCCCGGAGCTGCCGTACCTCATCGAGCAGCGGCACGCCGACGTGGTCAACGCGGCGCTGCACCTGCGCCGTCCGCTGCTGGTGACGGGTCCGGCCGGTACGGGCAAGTCGTCGCTGGCCCGGGCCGTCGCCCACGAGCTGCGCCTGGGGGAGCTGCTGCGCTGGCCGGTGAACAGCCGCTCCACGGTGAAGGACGCCCTGTACCAGTACGACGCGATCGGCCGGCTGCGGGAGACGACGCTGAGCCGGGACCGGGGCGAGGGGGAGCCGTCCATCGGCACGTTCGTCCGGCTCGGCCCGCTGGGCACCGCGCTGGTGCCGTCCGCCACACCGCGGGCGCTGCTGGTGGACGAGATGGACAAGGGCGACGTCGATCTGCCCAACGATCTGCTCACCGTGTTCGAGGAGGGCGTCTTCGACATCCCGGAGCTGACCCGGCTGCCGGAGGAGATGGCCGACGTCGAGGTGCAGACGCACGACCACCGCGGCACGGTCACGCTGCACCAGGGGCTGGTGCAGTGCGCCGAGTTCCCGGTGGTCGTCATCACCAGCAACGGCGAGCGCGACTTCCCGCCCGCCTTCCTGCGCCGCTGCGTACGCCTCGACCTCCCGGTCCCCGACGAGGAGCGGCTGCGCGCGATCGTCACCGCGCATCTGGGCCCGGAAGCGCTGCGCGCGGCGGACGACCTGATGGAGGCGTTCCTGCGCCGCCGCGCACCCGGCGAGCTGGCCACCGACCAGCTGCTCAACGCCGTCTTCCTCCGGCTCGGCGGCGTCGACCTGGACGCGGAGGGCCTGCTGGACGCCGTGCTCCATCAGCTCACCGGAGCGATGTAGCCGTGCCGGGCGGGGGCGAGCGGCTGACCGAGGTGCTGCGCGTGCTGTCGGCGTGCGGCCACGACCTCGACGCCGACCAGGTGCTCGACGTGCTGTGGATCGCGGACCGGCTGCCCTCCGGCGCCCGCTCCCCCCTGCACCGCGACCCGCGCACCGCGCCCGCCCCGCACGACCCCGCGTCCGCCGCCGCCCCCGGACCCGCCGCCCCGCCCGGACCCGCGCCGGAGCCCGGGGACGCGGACCTCCCCGACCTCACGGCGCCCTCGCTGTACGCCGCCGCCCGCCGGACCCCGGCCGAACCGGCCCCCGCCGCGGCCGTCCCCGGGGAGGAGCCGCGCCGGGCCATGCCCGTACGCGTACCGGAGGAGAAGGCCCTCGCCGCGCAGCTGGAACTGGGCCGGGCCCTGCGGCCGTTGCGCCGCCGCCTGGAGAGCAGACGGCGCACGCGGGTCGACGAGGAGCGTACGGCGGAGGCGCTCGCCGAGACCGGGCTGGCCGACGTCGTGGAGCGCCCCGTACGGGAGCGCTGGCTGAACCTGGTGCTGCTCGTCGACGACGGCCTGTCCATGCTGCTGTGGCACCGGCTCGGCGTCGAACTGCGCGCCCTGCTGGAGCGGCTCGGCGCCTTCGCCCTCACCCGCGTCATCGGTCTGGACACCCGGGGCCGCACGCCCGCCCTGCACGCCCGCCCGTTCTCCGCGGACGGCGCCGAACTGCAGCTGAGTTCCGTCAACGACCCCTCGGGCCGCACCCTCGTCCTGGTCGTCAGCGACGGCATGGGCGCCGCCTGGCGGGCCGGCGCGATGCACGACCTGCTCGCCGGACAGGCGGCGCACGGGCCGGTCGCGGTGCTCCACACCCTGCGGTACGACATGTGGGAGTCCTCCGGCATCGCCGCCGACCGCTGGCAGGTCACCACCCGGCGGATCGGCGGCGCCAACACCTCCTGGGAGATCACCGACCCGGTCCTGCCGCAGGGCCTCGCCGCCTTCGACGGCATCCCGGTCCCGGTCCTGGAACCGACCCCGGCGGCCCTCGGCGCGTGGGCACGGCTCCTCGCCTCACCGGGCACCACGGCCGAGCTGCCGCTGCTGACCCGGCCCAGCCGGTTCGGGGCGGTGGCCGCCGCACGCGATCTGGGCAGCGCGCAGCACTTCCGGGACGCGGCCACCCCCGAGGCGTACCGGCTCGCCGCCCATCTGGCGGCCGTGTCACCCCTGTCCGTACCGGTGATGCGGCTGGTGCAGTCGGCGGTCCCGTGGCCGGCCAGCACCTCGCATCTGGCGGAGGTGTTCCTCGGCGGGCTGGTCCGGCCCGCTCCGGCGCCGGTGGCGGGGCCGCTGCCCGCCAAGCACCGGGTGTTCGACTTCACCGAGCCCGCCAAGACCGTGCTCCTGGACGCGGTGCCGCAGACCGAACTGCTGCGCACCAGCCGCCGGATCGGACTGCGCCTGGAGCAGCTCGCCGGCAACTCCCCCGACTTCCCCGCCTGGCTGGCCCACCCGGACGGCGCCGCCGACCTGCCCGCCTCCCACCACCCGTTCACCAGCGTGGAGCGGCGGCTGCTCAGCCGGTTCGGGGTGTCCGTCGGCGGACCGCGCCCCGGCCCGGGGCCCGGGCCGGCCCCGGCCGCCGACACCGACGACTGGGGGCCGCTGGCCGCCGACGACCCGCGGGAGATCGGCGGGTTCACCCTCCGCGGCCGGCGGCGCGGACGGCGCACCCTGGTCTACCGGGGCGAGGCCCGGGGCACCCAGGCCGTGATCCGTGTCCCGCGCCCCGATCTGCCGACGGTCAACGCCCGGCTGATCGAGGTGGAGACCGAGGCCCTGGCCCGGCTGCGGGGGCACTACGCCCCCTCCGTGATCGCCACGGGACTCGGGGAGTCCCCGCCGTGGCTGGCAATGACCCCGATCGCCGACCCCGGCACACCGGACACCCAGCCGTTGCGGCTGGAGGAGATCTTCACCCGGGCCACCGCCGGGGGCAACGTCCCCTTCGACCTGCTGCGCGGCCTGCTCGTCTCCTGGTATCTGGCCGGCGCCGTGGCCGCCTGCCACACCAACGGTCTGGTGCCGGCGGACCTCGGCGCCGACAGCGTCTTCGTCCTGCGCCGCACCGTGATGCTCGGAAATCTGTCCGACTGCGTGGTCGACGGCGAGTATCTGGGATCGGGCCCCGTCCCGACCCGGGAGGACAACATCAGGTCCCTCGGCGAGCTGATGCAGATGATCAGCAGCAAACCGGGGATGAGCCTGCGCGGACTGCCGGAGAGCATGCATCTGTGGCACGGCGGCTCCTGGGACAGCCTGCGCAAGCTCGTGGAGCGCTGCCTGGACCCGGATCCGGCCCGGCGCCCGCCGGCGGCCGAGGTCGTCGACATGCTCGCCCGGTACGTGGCCCAGGCCCGGATGCAGCGCGGCGACGCGGAGCAGGCGCCGCTGCCGGCATCGCGGCCCGCGCCCGTCCCCCTCACGCCGCCGGCCGCCGTCGCCCCGCCCGCCGGGCACGGTGTCCGGGTGCCGCGGTTCGGGGCCGCCCGCCGGGAGACGGAGGCGCGGCTGGAGCGGCTGCGCCGGCCGCTGGCGTACAGCAGACGGGTCACCCTGGTGGGGGCCTACCACTACAGCGGGCGCGCCACCACGACCGTCGCGCTCGGCGGGCTGCTCGCGGCCACACGCGGGGAGCCGGTGCTGGCGGTGGACGGCGCACCGTCCGAGGGTTCCCTGCACGCCTTCCTCCCCGCCGCCCCCGGGCAGCCGGGCGGACGGCGGCTGCGGGAGCTGGCGGGGCTGGCGCCGTCCGCCTCGTACGAGGAGATCAGCGCCCGCACCGCCCGGCTCCCGTCGGGGCTCGAGGTGGTCTCGCACGGCGACGGCTTCATCGCGCCGAACGCCGCCCACGCGCACGAGTACGCGCATCTGCTGGAGCTGACGGCACGCCACTACCCGTTCGTACTGACCGACTGGTCCCCCGTGGGCCTGGGCCCGGAGGCGGACGTCGTGCTGGACCGGACCGACCGGCTGGTCCTGGTCTGCGGCACCGCCGACTGGTTCCTCGACGCGGCGGCCCGCTCGCTCGACGCGCTGCGGGAGCGGGGCTACGAGACGCTGGCGCGCCAGGCGGTCGTGGCCGCCGTGCAGATCGACCAGCCCGCCTCCCGCGGCGTCCCGGTCTCCGTCGCGGTCGCCGGGCGGCTGGCCGTCGACCGCTCCCGGGTGGTGCACGTCCCCCACGACCCGGCGCTGCGCTCGCCCCGCTGGGCGCTCGGCAAGCTGCGGGGGACGACCACGGACGCTTTTCTCGAGCTCGCGGAGCTCGTTTCGCCGCGGGAGGACCGCTGAATGTTCCCGGGGAATGGCCCCCGGACCCCCGGCCGGACAGGCAGGTCGGTCGGGCGCCGGGTGTGACATCGCGCGGCGAATCCGGGTGAAACGGCGGGGATTCCTCTTCGTTCCTGATCCCACGGAGGCCGCCTCGGGGTGAGGATGGGGGTATGACCGACAAGATCACCGTCAGTGTTCTGGGCACCGGGATCATGGGTGCCGCGATGGCCCGCAACCTCGCCGCTGCGGGGCACGCCGTCAGGGTGTGGAACCGTACCCGGGCCAAGGCCGAGCCGCTGGCCGGGGCCGGCGCGTATGTGGCCGCCGATCCCCCGGATGCCGTGCGCGGCGCCGATGTGGTGCTGACCATGCTGTACGACGGGCCCGCCGTCCTCGACGTGATGCGCGAGGCCGCCCAGGCGCTGTCCGAGGGGGCGGTGTGGATGCAGTCGACCACCGCCGGCCTCGACGACGTCGCCGCTCTCGCCTCGTTCGCCGGGGAGCGGGGGCTCGTGTTCTACGACGCCCCCGTGCTCGGGACGCGCGAGCCCGCCGAGGCCGGGCAGTTGCTGGTGCTGGCCGCCGGGCCGGCGGAGCACCGGGAGCGGCTGGCGCCGGTGCTGGAGGCCGTCGGACGGCAGACCGTGTGGACCGGCGAGGACGGCGCCGCGGCGGGGGCGACGCGGCTGAAGCTCGTCGCCAACAGCTGGGTCCTCGCGGCCACCGCCGCGACCGGCGAGGTGCTGGCCCTGGCCAAGGCCCTCGGGGTGGACCCGCAGGGCTTCTTCGACGCCATCGGGGGCGGGCCGCTGGACATGGGCTATCTGCGCGCCAAGTCCGCCATGGTCCTGGAGGACAGGCTCTCCCCGGCCCAGTTCGCGGTCACCACGGCCGCGAAGGACGCCGGCCTGATCGTCGACGCGGGCGAGCAGCACGGCGTCCGGCTCCGGGTCGCCGCCGCGAGCGGGGCCCTGCTGCGGCGGGCCGCCGAACTGGGGCACGGGGACGAGGACATGGCGGCGGCCTACTTCGGCTGCTTCGACGAGCCGGCGGGCTGAGGCCGGAGCACCCGTCGGCTACCGTGACCCCATGATCGGGATACGACCGGCGGGTGCGGCCGACGCCGCGGAGTTGGTACGGCTGCGGCGGCTGATGTTCGCCGCGATGAGCGGGCGGGACCGGCCGGGACCGTGGGAGGACGGGGCGCGGGCAGTCGCCGCCGAGCAGCTGGCGGCGCCCGACCCCGCGCTCGCGGCGTTCGTCGTGGACGGGGACGGGCCGCATCTGGCCGCGTGCGCCGTGGGGCGGATCGAGCAGCGGCTGCCGGCGCCGGGGCATCCGACGGGGCGCTTCGGGTTCGTGTTCAGCGTGTGCACCGACCCGCGCTACCGCCGCCGCGGCTACGCCCGCGCGACGACGGCGGCCCTGCTCGACTGGTTCGCCGGGCAGGGGGTCACCCGCGTCGACCTGCACGCCACGAAGGAGGCGGAAGGCCTCTACCGCGCCCTAGGGTTCCACGAGCACCCCGTGGCGCTGTCACTGGATCTGTCGCAGCGGTCGTAGGGCCCCTTCAGCCCCGCGCGGTGGCGTGGGGTCCGCCGGCGAACATGCGGTCGATGACCCGGGCCGTGGCCAGGCCGTCCCCGGGGACGCAGAACTCCTTCACGAACCGGACGTACTTCCCCAGGTATTCGGCCTCCACGGTGTCGATGTCGCGCAGGGCCTTGACCAGGTCCTCGGAGGTTTCGACGAGGGGGCCGGGGGCCCGGGCGGTGAGGTCGAAGTACAGGCCGCGCAGGGTGTCGCGGTAGTGCTCCAGGTCGTAGGTGAAGAAGAGGATCGGCTTCCCGGAGTGGGCGAAGTCGAAGAACGTGGACGAGTAGTCGGTGATCAGGACGTCGGCGATGAGGTAGAGGTCGGCGATGTCGGGGTAACGGGTGACGTCCCAGACGAAGCCCTGGCCCGCGCCGGGTATGTTGTCGTGGACCTTGGGGTGTTTGCGGAAGAGCAGGACGTGGTCGTCGCCGAGTTCGGCCTGGGCCGCCGCCAGGTCGATCCGCAGGTCGAGCTTGTAGAGCCTGCTCGCGTGCCGCTGGTCCTCGCGCCAGGTGGGGGCGTACAGCACCACCTTCTTGCCGCCGGGCAGCCCCAGCCGCCGTCTGACCCGCGAGGCGCGCTCGTAACGGTCGGCGGCGTGGAAGACGTCGTTGCGCGGATAGCCGGCCTCGAGGAGTTCGCCCTCGACGCAGTACGCCCGGCGCATGATCTCGGTGGTGTGCGGGTTCGGTGAGACGACGAAGTCGAACTGCCGGTAGCTGTGCGGCAGGCTCGCGATGTAGGCGGGATTGGACTGGGGGCTCCCGAGGAGGTCCTTGCCGATCTTCTTCAGCGGTGTGCCGTGCCAGGTCTGCACGACCTTCTGCCCGGGGCGGGTGACGAACCAGTCCCCCACGGCCGTGTTGACGACGACGTAGCGGCTGCGTGCGAGGGCCTCGTACCACGCGCGGCTGCCGATGCCCACCACCCGTGCCTCGGCAGGCATTTCGGGCAGGCCGCCGTCCTGGGTCCAGATGTGCTCGACGTCGGTCCCCCGGCGGACCAGCTCCTCGTACACCGCCCGCGGCGAATCGGAGAACTGCTTGCCGCTGAGGCTCAGATAGAGGACCGCGTCGCGCAGGGGGAGCTTCTGCTGCTCCGGGAAGTACTCCTCGCGCAGTCTGCGCTGCCGGTAGGCGCCGTGTTCGTCGGGGGCGAGGAAGCGTTCGGGTCCGATGAAGAGGCGGTCGAAGAAGCGGCGGTCCACGGTGAAGCCGCGCCGTGGGCCGCGGAAGTCCAGGGGCAGTTCGTGGACCTGCTCCGGGCGTATGGTCACCGGGACGTCCCCCGACTTGTCCCAGGCGCCGGCGTCGCGGAGGAACAGATACCAGCGGCCGGAGCACAGGGGGAGTTCGGAACCGTCGGGCTGCGGGACGGCCTCGGGCGCGATCCGGATCGTGAAACGCCCGCCGGCGAACTCGACCGGGGGCTCCTTCTCCTCGAAGCGGATCCCGTGGCGGAGGATCACCTTCTTCCCGGCCGTCTCCGCACCGGGATACGTGCCCTCGAGCACCAGCTCCCCGGCCTCGGTGACGGTCATGGTGTCGACCACGGGCCGGATCGGGCGCGTCATCAGCTGGAGGTGTCCGGGACCGTCGCGGTGGACGGCCAGCTCGCGGCCGGGAGCGAACGGGTGCCTGCCGGTCGTGAAACCCTCGGCGACCACGGCCGGGTGGCCCTTGCCGTCGGCCCCCTTCAGGGTCACCGCGAACTCCCGGGTCTTCGCTCCCGACGGGTCGTCCGCGGTCAGCCGGCCGACGTCGAAGACCGCCTCGAACCTGTCGAGGGAGCCGGTCAGGGGGGTGAGCGGGCCCTCGACCCTGGTCTCACCCTCGACGACGCTCACCGCGGTGGGGGCCTCGACGCCGCCGGGTACCCGGGTGACCAGCCGCAGCTCGCCGTCCGTGACGGTGAAGGACTCGACCTCCGCGGCCGGCCGCCGCACCGTGACGCTCACGGACTTCTCGGCGAAGCCGACCACGAGGCGTGAGCCGTCCGCCAGATGACGCACCTGGTTGTGCGCGGCCGCGCCCGCGTCGCTCGGACGCACCCGCGCGCGATAGATGCCGCCCGGTCCCGGGATCCCGACGTACAGGAACCACCGGCCGGCACCCCGCGCGGCGAGCTCGCGCAGCCGGCGGGCGGGTACGACGATCTCGAAGCCCGTGCGGTCGTAGGAGTGCAGGGCCTGTTTGGAGGCGGCGGTGGCGTGCTCGCTGTGCGTACGGTGCAGCCGCAGCCGTATGTAGCGGCCGTTCTCGGCGTTCCTCAGCACCGCGAACCGGCCCGTCACCCGGCCCGACGCGCGCGGCAGGTTCGCGACGAACGCGTAGCCGCCCCACACCAGGTCGCCGCCGCGCCAGGCGACCGAGGTGAGCTGCGCCGTCACCGGCAGATCCCGGGGCGTGAGCGCCGTGATGTGCTCGGGCAGCGCCAGCTCCCGCAGCCCCGGCAGCACCAGCCGGGGGTGCAGGGTGCCTGCCACCAGAAAGGCCTTCGGGTCCCTGCGCTGGTACCGGACCACCGCGTCGAGGTCCTCGGCGCGCCCCTCGGCGGCGAGATGCCACATGACGCGCTCGATCGGGGGGAGACGGGTGAGGGCCTTCTCTCCGTGGGCGCCGAGCAGCTCCCGCGCCGCGGCGCACGACTCCTCGCGCTCGGCCGGCGAACTCTCGGGGAAATACCGCAGAATCCTCCGCACACTTGCCGATGCGAGATCGGCGAGGGACTGCGTCATGAGCAACGCCCTTCTGCAACCTGCCTGTTGACTCCAATTCGCCGAACGTTAACCGAAACATCAGCGTTTCGCATGCTTCGTAATAAATCGGCGCGAACACGTCAATACACAGATGTCCCGGCCGTTGCTCGAGATGTCGCGAAGGCCACGCCTATGTGACTACCGAGGGGGACGGAAGGTTGCAGTCGTCCCGGAATATTGATCGATCCCGGCGGGACTCACCCGACGCCGCCGGTCGCCAGGTCCAGCGCCTGCTCCGGCCCGAGGTGCAGCAGCGGGGTGTGCGCCGGCCCGTCGGCGCCGAGGAACATGCCCGCCGAACGCAGCCCGGTCCCGCTCAGCATCGCCTCGTGGATCAGCACGCTCTCACGCGGCGCGATGTCACGGATCCAGTCGATCGCCCGCCCCCACGACACCCACGGCCCGCTCACCGGCACCAGCAGCGTCCCGGGGTGCCCGGGCGGCGTCGCGTAGGAGTCGCCGGGGTGGAACACCGAACCGCCGGGGCCGGTGACCAGATAGCCGAGATTGGCGGGCACGGCGATCTCGGGGTGGATCGGCGCGTGGTCGCCGCCGACGACGTCCACGGCGAATCCGGCGACCTCGATCCGCTCGCCGCCGGCCAACGCGCCGCCCCGCTCCACCGGGCCCAGCGACCCGATCACCCCCTCCGGCGCGTACACCGCGAGTTCCGGCCGCTCCGAGACGGCCGCGGACACGGCCGCGACGTCGACGTGGTCGAAGTGCTCGTGCGTGATCAGGACCGCGTCGGCGCGCTCCAGCAGGCCCTCGAGGCCGGGCGTGAAGGCGCCGGGATCGATCACGAGGCGGCCGCCCGGTCCGTCGATGCCGACACAGGCGTGGCCGTGGTGGGTGAGGTGCATGGCTCTCCTTACGTGGGCACGTGGTCCCAGTTATACAACACTGTTGTACAGATGTGGGAGCTCACCTACACTGACGGCCATGCATACGCGCACGCCGGGCCATGACGTCGCCGAGGAGCTGCGCGCCTCGGTCAGTTCGTTCGTACGCGCGGTGCGCGCCTGCGTCGACGAGGTGCCGCCGCTGCGGGCCGAGACGCTGCGCGCGCTGCGCGAGGACGGCCCGCAGACCATGGCGGCGCTCGCCGCGGCACGGGGGACGTCGCACCAGAACATCAGCCGGGTGATCGGCGAGATGGAGGAGCTCGGCCTCGTGGGCCGTACCAGGAACCCGTCGGACGGCCGTGGATTCCTGGTGGGGATCACCGAGGCGGGCCGCGAGCTGATCGACACGGAGGAGCAGGCCCGCCGTACCGCGATCGACGCCGCGATCACGGGGGCCCTCACCCCGGACGAACAGGCCGCGCTCGCGCGGGTCCCGCACCTGCTCGACCGGCTGTGCCAGGCGCTCCCCGGCAGAGCCTGACCGGGCAGGAGGTCAGCCGGCGAGCCCCTCCAGCACCACCGCGCCCGGCAGGGCCGCCAGCGCCTTGCCGGGGACCAGCAGCTTGCCCCGGCGGCTGCCGCTGCCGATCACGAGATAGCCGGCGTCCGCGACGGCCGCGTCGACCAGGATCGGCCAGCCCTCCGGCAGGCCGATCGGCGTGATGCCGCCGTACTCCATGCCGGTCTCGCCGACCGCCGCGTCACGCGGCGCGAACGACGCCTTCCGCGCGCCCAGATGGCGGCGGACGGCGCCGTTGACGTCGACGCGCGTGGTCGACAGCGCCATGCACGCGGCGTACATGGTCTCGCCGGCCCGTTTGCCGGCGGCGATCACGCAGTTGGCGGACTTGTCCAGCAGGTCCTGCCCGTACGTCTCGCAGAAGACGGCGGTGTCGGCGATCTCCGGGTCGCTGTCGACGTACAGGATCTCCCCGGCGGGCACGGCGCCCCGCCAGGCGCGCAGGGCCGCCGCCACCGGCCCGGCCAGCAGGTCCAGGCAGTCGGGGGCCGGCCGGACGTCTTCGAAGTCTCCGATGGGCGCTCGCATGGGGTCAGCCTACGGGTGGCACGGAGACGGCCAGCGTCATGTCCACCGGCTCCGGTCCGTCGTTGCGGTAGCAGTGCGCGACGCTGCCCTCGAAGGCGGCCGAACTGCCCGCCGGGACCTCGTACTCCGTCCCGTCCACGACGAGGGTGAGCGTGCCGGTGGTGACGTGCAGCAGCTCGGACGTGCCGGGCAGATGGGGGTCCGACGCGCTCTCGTCGCCCGGTTCCAGCCGCCACGACCACAGCTCCAGCGGCCCGGGCGCCTGGGCGCCGACGAGCAGCGTGGAGCGGCTGCCCGACGGCGTCGACCACATGCGCACCTGCTGCTCCGGCGGGACGAGGCGGACCTGCGGGCCGGTCTCGAAGTCCAGCAGCGCGGTGATCGTGACGCCCAGGGCGTCCGCCAGCTTCACGGTGGTGCCGACGCTGGGGTTCGTCCGCGCCTGCTCGATCTGGATGATCATGCCGCGGCTCACCCCGGCCCGGGCGGCGAGCTGCTCCAGCGTGAACCCGCGTTCCTGGCGCCAGCGCCTGAGGTTGCGGGCCAGGGACTGGGTGAGGGCGTCGAGATCGGTCACAGGAAGGCCGTCCAATATGATGGATGACAGAGTCGAGAATAATTGACTCCGGTGCGGTGTTACGCACACGAAAGTGCCGCACACAGTACTGCGAGGAGATCCCGCCATGACCACTGCCCTGGCCCTTTCGGCGAGCCTTCTGTGGGGTCTGGCCGACTTCGGCGGCGGCGTCCTCGCCCAGCGCATGCGGGCGCTGACGGTCGTCGTGGTGTCGCAGTTCCTCGCCGTGCTCGCGCTGGGCGTCGTGGTGCTGGCCTCCGGCGCGTGGCGGGAGACCGGCGGGCTGCTCTGGTACGCGGTGGCGGCCGGCGTGGTCGGCCCGGTGGCGATGCTCGCGTTCTACCGGGCGCTGGCGGCGGGCCCGATGGGCATCGTCTCGCCGCTGGCGACGATGGGCGTGGTGGTGCCGTTCGCCGTGGGGCTGATCGCGTACGGGGAGCGGCCGGCGCTGTGGCAGTACGCGGGGATCGCCGTCGCGGTGGGCGGTGTGGTGCTCGCCGGCGGGCCGCAGCGCGGTGGCGGACGCGTCGGGCGGGAGACGCTGGGGCTGACCCTGGTGGCGGCCGTCGGATTCGGTGCGGTGTTCGCGCTGATCGCGGAGGCGTCCACGACGGTGTCGGGGCTGTATCTCGCGCTGTTCGTGCAGCGGGTGGCGAATCTGGCGGTGGGAGGCGGCGTGCTGTGGGTCCAGGCGCACCGCGGCGGGGAGCCGGCGCTGGGGCTCGGCGAGGAGGGGATACGGGCGCTGCGGCCGGCGCTGCCCGCGCTGGCCTTCGTGGGGCTGGCGGATGTGGCGGCGAACGGCGTGTACGCGCTGGCCGCCCGGCAGGGGCCGGTGACGGTCGCCTCGGTGCTGGCGTCGCTGTACCCGGTGGTCACGGCGCTGGCGGCGTTCGGCGTACTGCGGGAGCGGCTGCGCCCGGTGCAGGCGGCGGGGGCGTCGCTGGCGGTGGCGGGGAGTCTGCTGCTGGCGGTGGGCTGAGAAACGCCGCGTGGCGGGCCGTCGTTGCGGTGGGCAGGCGGTTGTAGGTTGATCACATGTGCCACTACTGCGGCTGCCGCGAGATCCCTCTGATCAAGGAGTTCATCGCCGAGCACGAGCGCGTCACGAACGCCGCCGGCGAGGCCGGCCGCGCGCTGCGCGCCGGGGACACCGCACGCGCCCGTGAGCTTGTCGCGTCGATCGCCGCCGAGCTGCGGGCGCACTGGCAGGGCGAGGAGCAGGGCCTGTTCGCGGCGATGCACGACGACCCCGAGTACGGCGACTACATCGACGCCCTGGTGCGCGAGCACCGGGAGCTGGCCCATCTGCTGGCGACCGCGGATCCGTCCCGGCCGGCCGACGCCGACCGGCTGCTCGACGCGTTCGACGAGCTGTACGCCCATATCGCCAAGGAGGAGGACGGCCTGTTCCCCGCCTCGCTCACCGCGCTGACCGGCGACGAGTGGGACACGTCGATGGCGGCCTGGCGCGCGGCGCACCCGGAGGCGGCGGCGCACTGACGAAAGGCCGCGCTCACAGCCCTTCGCGGATCAGCCAGACCAGCCAGCCGAGGGCGTGCAATGCGATCAGCACGGCCAGGACGATCTGCAGCTTGCGCGTACTCACGTGCGGCGTTCCCCCGGGGTGCGGCGACGGACGTGGACGGTATCACTCGGGTGTGTTCCCGGCCTCCCGGCCGGCGAGCGCCGCCAGCTGCTCGGGGGTGACGTCGTCCGGGATCGGCACCGGCGGCGGGGTGCGCAGCGGGGGCTGCCAGCCGGCCTCCGGGTCCCAGCGGCGGACGATCTTCGCCGGGGCGCCGGCCACCACCGCGTGGTCGGGCACCTCCCCGCGGACCACCGACCCGGCGGCGACCACGACGTTGCGGCCGAGCCGGGCGCCGGGCAGGATCAGCGCGCCCGCGCCGAGCCAGCTGCCGGAGCCGATCTCCACCGGGGCGCTGCGGGGCCACTGCTTGCCGATGGGCTCGTGCGGGTCGTCGTACGAGTGGTTCATGGTCGTGATGTAGACGTACGGACCGCAGTAGACGTCGTCCCCGATCGTCACCGGCAGATCCCCCACCACATGGCTCCCCCGCCCCAGCACCACGCCGCTGCCCAGCCGCAGCACCGGATCGGCCCCGAGGTCGAGGTCCGGCATCATCCCGGCGGTCAGGGTGACGTGCTGGCCGATGATGCAGAAGTCGCCGAGCTCGATCCACGGCTCGCCGAAGATCGTGCCCACCGGGAAGGCGATCCGCGTACCGGCGCCGATCCGGCGGAAGCGGTACGGGCCGGGGCGGGCGGCGCTGACGGCGCCCTTGCGCTGCACCCAGCGCCAGCTCGCGTGGACGGCCCGGGACAGGGCACGGGAGAGCACGGTGGCGCGGTCCTGGGTCACCCGCACACCGTACTCACGGGCGGCCCGGCCGGCGGGGACGCCACCGTGTGATCTTTCCCCCACCCGGTCGCCGCCCGGGACCGGCGGATCCTCTACGGTGCGGGAAACCGACCGAGAGGACGTGACCGATGGCCGAGCGACCCCTGATCAAGGCCGTGGGCGGCAGGGAACCGAAGACCGACCCGAACGCGTTCGTGGCCCCCACCGCCGTACTCCTCGGGGACGTGCGGCTGGCCGCCGGCTCCAGCGTCTGGTACCACGCCGTGCTGCGCGCCGAGTTCGAGACGATCGAGCTCGGCGCGGACAGCAACATCCAGGACAACTGCACCGTGCACGTCGACCCCGGCTTCCCGGTGACCGTCGGCGAGCGGGTCACCGTCGGGCACAACGTCGTGCTGCACGGCTGCACCCTGGAGGACGACGTGCTGGTCGGCATGGGCGCCACCGTGCTGAACGGCGCCCGGATCGGGGCCGGTTCGCTGGTCGCCGCGCAGGCGCTGGTGCCGCAGGGCATGCGGGTGCCGCCCGGGTCGCTGGTGGCCGGGGTGCCGGCGAAGGTCAAGCGGCCGCTGACGGACGAGGAGCTGGCCGGCATCCGGTTCAACGCCGAGGGGTACACCGCCCTCGCCCGGATGCACGCCGAGGACGTGCTCCCGGACGCGGACTGACCCGTCAGCCGTTGGGGCGCAGGGTCCATACGACGCTCATCCGTGAGGTGACGGCGCCGTCCTCACGGGTGACGTCGATGTCCACCGGGAACTCCGGGCGCCTGCCCGCGTCGAGCTCCGCCACCACCTCGGCGATCTCCCGGCCCAGCACGGCGGTCGCGGTGACCGGCCCCTTCGCGAGCTTGGTGTAGATCACCTCGGCGCTGACGAACAGCGGCACGGCGCGGGAGAGCTGGTCCCCGAAGGCCGCCAGTACGATGGCGCCGCTGGCCGACTCGGCGAGGGTGAAGATGGCGCCGGCGTGCGGGCCGCCGACGTGGTTGTGGAAGTCGGGCTGGTCGGGCAGTCGCACGACGGCCCGCTCGGAGGTGACCTCGTCGTACATCAGATTGAGGGTGCGGGCCATGGGCACGGAGGCCGCCATCAGCTCGCCGATGTTCACCGCTGTCTCGGACATGAGCAGGACGTTACCAGTGGGTAGCATGCATGGGCCAGGCCCCGGTACGTCTATCGTGCTGGCCATGTGGCCAGGACAGCAGGCCGGGGGCGACCAGCACCCGCAGCAGCAGAACCCGTATCAGCAGCCGGTGCCGTCACCCCAGCCCGGCCCGTACCAGCAGCCGGGGCAGGCGCCGTACCAGCAGCCCGCGACGGGTGGCTGGGGCGCGCCCGAGCAGCCGGGGGCGGCCCCCACGCCGCCCGAGCCGGGCGGCAAGGAACCGATGAGCACCAACGCCGTGGTCGCGATGATCGCGGCCTTCGCGCTGGTCGCGGCGGCGGCCGTGGTCGGCGTGATCGTGGTGAACAACCGCGGCGACGGCGGCACACCGGCGGCGAAGAAGGAGTCGCCCTCCGCGTCGCCGAAGCCGACCGGCGAGGGGCCGACCACCGCGCCGTCGGCCGACCCGGAGAACCCGCGCGGCCAGTCCGTGGAGCCGGTGGTCGCCGGCTGGAAGGCCGTCGCGAACCGCAAGCGGCACAACGCGTTCGACGTCCCGCCCGAGTGGAAGGTGGAGTCGGCGGGCCTGACCACCGGCTTCGAGGCGGACGACGGCAGCGGCAAGGTCCTGGTGGCGATGACCGGCGTCGCCACGTACAAGGACGACTGGTGCGGCAGCGCCAGCCGCGCGATGGCCGGCACCAAGGGCGCCGTCGGCGCCAAGAACACCAAGGAGGCGGCCGAGAACACCGCGTCCTCCTGGATCGTCGCCGCCTACGACCAGAAGCTCAAGGGAACACTGAAGACCCCGGACGCCACGGCGTTCACCAACAAGAACGGCGTCTCCGGACACATCGCGCGGGCGTCCGTCAGCGGGGTGCCGAAGAAGAAGAGCGACGAGGGCTGCCTCAACACCGACGGGAAGGCCGTCTCGGTCAGCTTCAAGGACAAGGACGGGGCGATGGCCTCGTTCGTGGTCATCTCCGACACCGGTGTCCCCGACGAGATTCCCGACTCCGTCATCGACAAGATCGTCGGCTCGCTGCGGCTGATCTGACGGGGCGGCCCGAATAACAATTTGGCGTGACGGGCGGACTCGACCATAGTCCGTCCGTGACCGCACGATCCTTCACCCGCCTGCGCCCCTCCTGGGCCGGACGCAACTACACCCTGCTCTCGGCCGCGGCGGTGATCACCGGCCTCGGCACGTCGGGCGCGCTGATCGCGTCGATGTTCGCCGTGTACGAGGCGGGCGGCAGCGCGACCGACGCGGGGCTGGTGGCGGCCGCCCGGACGCTGCCGCTGGTGGCGTTCCTGCTGATCGGCGGGGCGGTCGCGGACCGCATTCCGCGGCACCGGGTGATGGTCGCCGCCAACGCGCTGAACTGTCTGTCGCAGGGCCTCTTCGGCCTCCTGGTGATCACCGGCCGGGCCGAGCTGTGGCAGATGGCCCTGCTCGCGGGCCTGGGCGGGGTGGGGCAGGCGTTCTTCGCGCCGGCCGCCGAGGGCATGGTGATGACGAGCGTCGGGAGCGCGGAGGCGGGGCGGGCCTTCGCGCTGTTCCGGCTCGGCGTGAACGCCTCCCAGATCGGCGGCGCCGCGCTCGGCGGCGCGCTGATCGCGGCGGTGGGTCCGGGGTGGGTGCTGGCGGCGGACGCGGCGGCGTTCGCCGTGGCCGGGCTGCTGCGGGCGTTCCTGGACGTCAGCCGGGTGCCGGAGCGTGAGGCGGGGGACGGGCTGCTGACGGATCTGCGGGTGGGGTGGCGCGAGTTCGCCTCGCGGCCCTGGCTGTGGGCGGTCGTCGTGCAGTTCTCGGTGGTCAACGCCGTCGTCGCGGCGGCCGAGTCGGTGTACGGGCCGCTGATCGCGGAGGACCATCTGGGCGGCGCCGGACCGTGGGGCGTGGCGCTGGCCGCGTTCGGCGCGGGGACGATGGGCGGGGCGCTGCTGATGATGCGCTGGCGGCCCCGGCGGATGCTCCTCGTCGGCACGCTGTGCGTGTTCCCCTTCGCCCTGCCGACGGCGGCCCTCGCCGTGCCGGTCGGGGCGCACACGCTGACCGCCGTGATGTTCCTCAGCGGGGTGTCGATCGAGGTGTTCGGCGTCGCCTGGATGACGGCGCTGCAGCAGGAGATCCCGGAGGACAAGCTCTCCCGGGTCTCCTCGTACGACTGGTTCGGGTCGGTGGCCGGCGTGCCGCTGGCCGCCGCGCTGGCGGGGCCGGCGATGGAGGTCTTCGGACGCGGGCGGGCGCTGTGGGGCGGGGCGGCGCTGATCGTCGTGCTGACGGCCGCGGTGCTGTGCGTGCCGTCCGTGCGGCGGCTGGAGCGGCGCCCCGCGGAGTCTCTGCCTCCGGTTGAGGTCGAGGGTTCGGACTCTCGCCCTCCGGATCAGGGTCAGGCGTCCGAGCCGCCGATCGTGAACGCCCCGCCCGGTGGGACGGGCGACGGCACCGCGTCGGCGTCCGTCACCGGCTGAGCGTCGCCCGTCAGCCGGTCCAGCGAGGCGCCGTACTCGACACGGGCCGGGAAGGCGTCCGACAGCATCCGCCGGGCGAGGCCCTGGACGGGGAGCTCGTCGCGGGAGGCGATCAGCAGGATGTTGCCGAAGCGCCGCCCGCGCAGCACGGCCGGTTCGGCGATCAGACAGCGGTACGGGAAGACGGCCGCCGCGTTGGCCAGCTGGGAGCGTACGAACGCGAACGGCGCGGCGTCCGCCAGGTTCGCCGCGTAGCAGCCGTGCGGGCGCAGGGCGCGGTCCGCGGCGCGGACGAACTCCACGGACGCGATGTGCGCCGGGGAGCGCGACCCGCCGTACACGTCCGCGATCACCAGGTCCTGCGACGCCGGAGGCACCGACTCCAGCGCGGCCCGGGCGTCGGACGCCAGGACGGTGATCCCCGCGTCCCCGGGCACCGGCAGATGCGCCCCGATCAGGGTGATCAGCCCCCGGTCCGACTCGGCGACCTGCTGGCGCGAGCCGGGGCGGGTGGCGGCCAGATAGCGCGGCAGGGTGAGGGCGCCGCCGCCCAGGTGCAGGACGTCGAGGGGCTCGTCCGGCTCGGCGCACAGGTCGATGACGTGGGCGAGGCGGCGGGCGTACTCGAACTCCAGATGGGTGGGGTCGTCCGTGTCGACGTACGACTGGGGCGCCCCGTCCACCGTCAGCAGCCAGCCGCCGGGCCGGTCGACGTCCGGCAGCAGTCTGGCGGTGCCGTAGTCGACCGCGGCGTACGCGGGTATCCGGTCGTCCTCGGCCTCGTCCACGCCCCCATTGTGGCCGAAGCCGCCACCGGCGTTAACCGGCGGCGGCTCCTTCGGTTCCCCTCACCCCACGGCGGTCACTGTGCCCGCGCCGACCGTGCGGCCGCCCTCGCGGATCGCGAAGCCGAGGCCCTCCTCCAGCGGGAGGTCCCGGCCCAGCTCGACGGTCATGGTGACCCGGTCGCCGGGCAGCGCGATCGCGTCCTCGCCGAGGCCGATGTCGCCGACGACGTCCGCGGTGCGGATGTAGAACTGCGGCCGGTAGCCGGTGGTGATCGCCGTACGGCGGCCCCCCTCGGCGGCGGACAGCAGGTACACCTCCGCCGTGAAGCTCCGGCGCGGCGTGACGCTGCCCGGCGCGGCGACGACGTGCCCGCGGCGGACCGCGTCGCGGGGCACCCCGCGCAGCAGCAGCGCCACGTTGTCACCGGCCTCGGCGGACTCCATCGGCTTGCCGAAGGTCTCCAGCCCGGTGACGACCGTCTCGACGCCGGCGCCCAGCACCTCCACCCGGTCGCCGACGCGTACCGTGCCGCGTTCGACGGCTCCGGTGACGACGGTGCCGCGCCCGGTGATGGTCAGCGTGTTCTCGACCGGCATCAGGAACGGCGCGTCGAGATAGCGCACCGGCATCGGCACGAACGTGTCGACGGCGTCCAGCAACGCCTCGACGGCCGCCGTCCACCGCTCGTCGCCGCGCAGCGCGAGCAGCCCGGAGACGCGGACCACGGGCGCCCGGTCGCCCGGGTAGCCGTGGGCCGTGAGCAGCTCGCGTACCTCCAGCTCGACCAGGTCGGTCAGCTCGGGGTCCCCGGCGTCGGCCTTGTTGAGGGCGACGACGATGTGCTCGACCCCGACCTGCTTGGCGAGCAGAACGTGCTCGGCGGTCTGCGGCATGATCCCGTCGGTGGCGGAGACCACCAGGATCGCGCCGTCGAGCTGGGCCGCGCCGGTCACCATGTTCTTCACGAAGTCCGCGTGACCGGGCATGTCGACGTGCGCGTAGTGCCGCGTGCCGGTCTCGTACTCGACGTGCGCGATGTTGATGGTGATGCCGCGGTCGCGCTCCTCCGGCGCCCGGTCGATCCGGTCGAACGGGACGAAGGTGCCGGCGCCGCGGTCGGCGAGGACCTTGGTGATGGCGGCGGTCAGCGTCGTCTTGCCGTGGTCGACGTGACCCATGGTGCCGATGTTCAGATGCGGTTTGGTGCGGACGTAGGCCTGCTTGGCCATGATCGTTCCTCGCGGATCGCAGTGGATGCGCGGACCCCTCGGACCCGCCGACCCTCCCCCTGCGGGGTCCGCGGAAGAATCCGGGAAGGGTCAGCGTCGGGCGCCGTCTGCTGCTGCTGCGAAGAAGAAGTCCAGGGCAGCCTCCAGCGTGTCCGCGACTGCGGACAGAGCTGCGTGGAAGGCGTGCCGGAACATGCACCGATCTTGCGGTACGGGGATGCCCCGCGTCGAAGGGTTTTCCGCGGCTCAGAGGTTCTTGAGGGCCTCGCGCACCGACAGGGGCGACAGCTCGGCGCGGTGCTCGGCCACGAACAGGGCCACCGCCTCGGGGTCCGTTTTGGCGTATTCGCGCAGGCACCAGCCGATCGCCTTGCGGATGAAGAAGTCCGGGTGGCCGCTCTGTCGCAGGCAGTAGCCGAAGAGCCGTTCGGTGTCGGTGTCGGCCTTGAAGCGCAGCTGGTGCAGCAGCGCGGTGCGGGCGGTCCACAGATCGGGGTCGTCGATCCAGCGGTCCATCTCGCGCGCGAGCGCCCGGTCCGCGGCGACCAGCCCGCCCACCACGTGGGCGGCGAGCGCGTCGACGGTGTCCCACCACGAGTGCGTACGCACCAGATGGCGGGCGACGGGCAGGAAGCCGGACGACAGCCGCTTCACGTACCGGCGCAGATAGTCCACGGCGAAGTAGTGGTACTCCCGCTCCGGCAGCTCCCAGCAGCGCAGGGCGATCGCCGTCGCGTCCGCCTCGCCGGGGCGCGCCGTGCCCTCGAGCACCGTGCGGGACAGCTCCCTGCGCCGGGGCGTGGGGATGCCGAGGCAGGGGACGACGCCCCGCAGATACGCCTCCGTCGCGGCGGCCCGCTCCGGGTCCGCGGCGGCGGCGTAGACCGTCGTCAGCCGGGCGAGCACGGTGTCGGCGAGGGTGCTGGGCGGCGGCTGGGGGCTGCGGGAGGCCATGGGCGCACCGTAACCGTTCTGTACGGATTGAGGGCCGCATCACGGTAAGGGACCCGGGGTGTCGGTTACGCTCCCCCAATGCTGCCCGCCGCCGTCGCCTTTCTCGCCTCACCGAGGGCGCGATTGGCGCTGCTCGTCGCGCTGCTCGGGGGCGGGGCGAGCGCGGCGGTGGTCTGGCAGCCGCAGGACCTCCTCGCGGGCGGCGGACGTCCGTTCGCGCTCGCGGGGGCGGGCGCGGTGGCCCTGTTCGGGCTGCTGTACGGGGTGTGTACGGCGGCGTTCGTCCCGCGTCCGCTGCTGAACCTGGCGTCGGGGGCGCTGTTCGGACTGCAGGCGGGGCTGCTCGCGGCCGTGGCCGGGACGGTGATCGGCGCGGCCATCGCGTTCGGGCTGGGCCGGGGGCTGGGGCGCGGGGCGCTGCGGCCGCTGGTGCGCGGACGGTGGCTGACGGCGGCGGACGATCAGCTGAGCCGGCACGCGTTCCGGTCGGTGCTGGCGGCCCGGGTGTTCCCGGGGGTGCCGTTCGCCGCGGTGAACTACTGCGCGGCGGTCTCCCGGATGAGCGTGCTGCCGTTCCTGCTGGGTACGGGGCTGGGCTGTGTGCCGAACACCGCCGCGTACGTGCTGGCGGGAAGCGCCGCCGCCGACCCCGGCTCCGGGGCGTTCTACGCCGCGGCGGCGCTGTTCGCGCTGACCGCGGGCGGCGGGGCGGGGCTCGCCTGGTGGCGCCGGCGCCGCGGGCGTGCGGGCGGACCGGTGACCGACCCCGTGGACCAGCGGGCTCCGGTCAGGGCATAACATCATCACCTCATCCGCGTACTGCCCGCCCGATCCGAAGGACTGAGCAGCTCCCCCATGTCGTGGTTCGAATCAGTGATCCTCGGGCTCGTCCAGGGGCTGACGGAATTCCTGCCCATCTCCTCCAGCGGCCATCTGCGCCTCACCGCCGCGTTCGCCGGCTGGGAGGATCCCGGGGCGGCGTTCACGGCGATCAGCCAGATCGGCACCGAGACGGCGGTGCTGCTGTACTTCCGCAAGGACGTCGTACGGATCATCAGTGCCTGGTTCCGTTCACTCACCGACAAAGCCATGCGCGCGGACCCCGACGCCCGGATGGGCTGGCTGATCATCGTCGGGTCGATCCCGATCGGGGTGCTGGGGCTGACGTTCCAGGACGCCATCGAGGGTCCCTTCCGCGATCTGCGGCTGATCGGCACCACGCTCATAGTGATGGGCCTGCTGCTCGGCTACGCCGACTGGCGCGCCTCGAAGGACAGCGCGGGCGGCCGGCACCGGGCGCCGAAGCAGCGCAAGGAGCTGACGGACCTCACCACCCGCGACGGCCTGCTGTTCGGCTTCGCACAGGCCCTCGCCCTGGTCCCCGGCGTGTCCCGCTCCGGCGCCACCCTCACCGGCGGCCTCTTCCTGGGCTACAACCGTGAGGCGGCGGCCCGCTACTCCTTCCTCCTCGCGATGCCGGCGGTGCTCGCCTCGGGCGTGTTCGAGCTCAAGGAGGTCGCGAGCGAGCCGCACATATCGTGGGGGCCGATCATCGCGGGCACCCTGATCGCGTTCGGCGTCGGGTACGCCGTGATCGCCTGGCTCATGCAGTACATCACCACGAAGAGCTTCATGCCGTTCGTGATCTACCGCGTCCTGCTCGGCCTGCTCATCTTCGCCCTGGTGGGCTTCGGGGCACTCGAGCCGACGGCGGGCGACCCGGGACACTGACCTCCGGACAGGTGTCCTAGGGTTTGGGGAGCTTCGAACCGCGGTGCACGCGCCGCGTCGTTGACCGGTTTCACACACGCACTGGGAGGGGACAGTCATGACCGATGCCGACGCGGCACGTCAGGCGTTCAACAAGTTCGACCTCAACGGGGACGGGTTCGTCACCCCCGACGAGTTCAAGCAGGCCATGTCGGCCATGGGGGACCACACGTTCACGGTCGGGCAGGCCGAGGCCGTGCTGAACGCCAAGGACCAGAACGGCGACGGGCTGCTGTCCTTCGAGGAGTTCCTCGACGTGTACCACAAGGCCCAGGAGCACTGACGCGTCAGCCGTCCGCCGCCGGGCGCAGGCCGTCCGCGCCGGCGCCCCGGCTCAGCACGGCGTCGCTCACCCGTTCCCGTACGTCCGCGCTCGCCGGTACGAGGCGGAACGGCGGGCCCTGGTCGGACCGCTGGGCCAGGAACTCCGCCCGGGTGACCGTCCAGCGTCCGCCTCGCGGGGTGAACGTGAAGCGGGCGGCGGAGCCCTCGTTGCCCCGGTCGAGGCCGGGGACGAAGCTGGCGACCTGGTCGCCCAGGCCGTAGACGACCCAGGTGCCGTGGAGCTTCTCGTAGGCCTGCGGCACATGGTTGTGGGTGCCCAGCACCAGGTCGATGTCCTTGCGGCCGGCGGTGGCCGAGCGGGTCAGCCGCTCGGCCAGGCGCAGTTGCCGGCGGTCCGGCTCCCGCTGCCATTCCGTGCCCCAGTGCAGGCTCACCACCACCACGTCCGCCCCCGCCCGCCGGGCCGCGCAGGCGTCGGCGGCGATCCGCCGGGGGTCGAGCCGGTTGACCGCCCAGGTCTCGCCGCCCGGCGGCTCCAGATTGCTGAACGCGGTGTACGACAGGTGCGCCACCCTCGCCCCGCCCGCACGCAGCAGCGCCGGCCGCGCCGCCTCCCCGCGGGTACGGCCCGTCCCGGCGTGCGCCACGCCCGCCTCGTCCAGGGCCGCGAGCGTACGGCGCACCCCGTCCGTACCGCCGTCCAGCGCGTGGTTGGACGCGGTGGAGCAGCTGTCGTACCCCGTGTCACGCAGCGCCCCGGCCAGCTGCGGCGGCACGGAGAACACCGGGTATCCGGTGAACGGGCCCTCCGGCGCCCCGAACGGCGTCTCCAGATGGCACACCGCCAGATCCGCCGCCGCGACGGCGGGGCGCGCCCCGGCGAAGATCTTCCGGAAGTCGTAGCCCTCTCCCCCGGCGTCCGCCCGCGCCTGGTCCACGATCGACGGGTACGGGATGACGTCCCCGGTGGCCAGCAGGGTGAAGGCCCGCCCCGGCGGCCGGTGGTCGTCCCGCGCGGCCGGCGCCGGGCGCGGTGAGCCCGCCGCGGTGCACAGCGCCACCCCGGCGGCGACGGCCGCGGCCGACGCCAGCACCCGGCCCGTCGTCCGGCGCCGCTCCAGCATCCGCTCGCGCGCTCCCGCCCTGCCCCGTGCCATCCACGCCTCCGTAAGTGGTCCTCGCACAGGGTGCGCGGTGCCGGGCCCGTCCGCATCCCGGGGCGGCGGGAAGGGGGCCGGGCGGGTGACGCCTGCCCTCCGTTCGCCCCCTGTGCCTGCGCCGGACGTGTGGCCCACACTGGAGCGGTGATCTCCCGGCCCCGCCTCGCGCTGTCCCGCCGGCCCCGCCGGTCCCGCCGGTCCGGCCTGGACGCGGAGAGCCGCGACTCCCGGGACCGCGCGCCGTCCCCCTGGCCCCGGGCCTGCGGTGCCCTCCTCGCGGGCGCGCTGCCCGCGCTGGCGTTCCCCGCGCCCGCGTGGTGGTGGTTCGCGTACGTGGCCCTGGTGCCGTGGCTGCTGCTCCTGCGGTCGGCGCCCACCCCGCGGCGGGCCGCGCTCGAGGGGTGGCTGGGCGGGATCGGGTTCATGGCCGCCCAGCACCACTGGCTGGCGCCCAGCCTGCACGTCTTCCTCGTGGTGATCGCCGCGCTGCTGGGCGCGCTGTGGGCGCCGTGGGGGTGGCTGGTGCACCGGCTGCGCGACCGGGCGCCCGGATACGCGCTGGTGCTGGTGCCCGCCGGGTGGACGGTGGTCGAGCTGGTGCGGTCGTGGGAGTCCCTGGGCGGGCCGTGGGGGCTGCTGGGAGCGAGTCAGTGGCAGGTGCCGGCGCAACTGCGTGTCGCGTCGCTGGGCGGCGTGTGGCTGGTGGGACAGCTGGTGGTGGCCGCGAACACCGCGCTGGCGCTGCTCGTTTCGGCGCCCCGGGCCCGTACCGCCGCCGTCGTGGCGCTGGTCGCGGGGAGCGCCTTCGTCACCGCCTGCTCACTGTGGCTGCCGCGGCCGGAGGTCACCGGGGCGCTGCGGATCGCCGTGGTGCAGCCGGGGGTGATCCACGGGTACGAGGCGCGGTTCGACCGCGCCGAGGAACTGACCCGGCAACTGCCCACCGGGAGTCTGGACCTGGTGGTGTGGGGCGAGAGCAGCGTCGGCGCCGATCTCGCGGGGCGCCCGGACTTCGTCCGCCGGCTGGCGGCGCTCTCCCGGCGTACGGGCGCCGAACTGCTGGTCAACGTGGACGCGCGGCGCTCCGACAAGCCCGGCATCTACAAGAGTTCGATACTGATCGGCCCGGACGGCCGGATCCGCGGCCGCTACGACAAGATGCGGCTGGTGCCGTTCGGCGAGTACGTCCCCTTCCGCGGCGTCCTCGGCTGGGCCACCTCCGTCGGCCGCGCGGCCGGCGAGGACCGGCGGCGGGGCACCCGTCCCGTCGTCCTCACCCTGGCGGACGGGGTACGGGCCGGGCCGCTGGTGTGCTTCGAGTCGGCGTTCCCCGACATGAGCCGGCATCTGGTGCGCGAGGGCGCGGACGTGCTGGTCGTCCAGTCGTCGACCTCGACGTTCCAGCACAGCTGGGCGCCCGGCCAGCACGCCTCGCTCGCCGCGCTGCGGGCGGCGGAGACGGGCCGGCCGGTCGTGCACGCCACGCTCACCGGGGTGAGCGCCGTCTTCGGCCCCGGCGGGAAGCCGGCCGGCCCGCGGCTCGGCACCGACGACGCCGCCGCCACGGTGTACGACGTACCGCTGGCCGAGGGGACGACGGCGTACGTCCGCCTCGGCGACTGGGCGCTGTTCGCGGCGCCGGCGCTCCTCGCGCTCCACGCCGCCGGGGAGGTGCTCAGGCGGACTGCGCGAGGGCGCGCAGGACGACCTCCTCGCACAGGGCGTGCGTCAGCAGCGCGTCCCGGGCGCTGACCGTCTCCCCGTCGCGTACCGCGTCCAGGAACGCCAGCACGGCCTGCTCGATGCCGCGCTGGCGGGCCACGGGCACCCAGTCGCCGCGCCGGCGCACGCTCGGCTGGCCCTTGTGGTCGATGACGTCGGCGATGTTGCGCACCTCGCGCTTGGTGTCCTGGCCGGACAGCTCGAGGATCTCCTCCGTCGAGCCGGACAGCCGGTTCATGGCGCCGATCGCGGTGAAGCCGTCACCGGAGAGCTGCAGCACGACGTGGTGCATGAGGCCGTCGCGGATCCGGGCGCGGACGTCGATGTGGTCGGCGGGTCCGGGGAGCAGGAAGCGCAGGGTGTCGACGACGTGGATGAAGTCGTCGTACACCATGGCGCGCGGGTCCTCCGGCAGGCCCACCCGGTTCTTCTGCATGAGGATCAGCTCACGCGGGTGCTCCAGGCACTGCGCGTACGCCGGGGCGAGGCGGCGGTTGAAGCCGACCGTGAGGCCGACGCCCCGGTCCTCGGCGAGACGCACGAGGCGTTCGCAGGCGGCGAGGTCGTAGGCGAGGGGCTTGTCCACGTAGACCGGGACGCCGGCGTCGATCAGCCGGGTGGTGATCTCCTCGTGGACGTCGGTGGGGGCGTGCACGAACGCGGCGTCGAGACCCGCCTCGAGCAGGGAGTCCAGATCGGTGTGGCGGCGTGCCGCGGGGATGCCGTAGGTGTCGCCGACCTCGTCGAGGGTGGCCGGGGTGCGCGTCTGCAGGTGCAGCTCGAGTCCGGGCCGGGCGGTGAGCACCGGGAGGTATGCCTTCCGGGCGATGTCGCCGAGTCCGATCACGCCTGCTCTGAGCGGGGCGCTGCCGTGTGCCATCGTGAGGTCTCCCGTCTGCCTGCCTGGTGGGGCAGCTTACGGGGTGGCCCTGCCGGTCACGGAGGCTGCCCGCCCGCGCCGCTGACGGCGGGGCCCAGCCGGTCGATGGCGGCGCGGACGCATCGCCCGTACGCGTCGTCGCCCAGCCCCGCCGCCGTGTCGCGGGCCCGCTCCAGGGCGCGCCGGGCGTGCTCGGGGCGGCGCAGACGGACGTAGTCGGCGGCCAGGCTCAGATGAAGCGAGGGGTAGAAGGCGCGCACCGCCCGGTCCTCGGGGCCGTGCCCGCCGGTGGCGGCATGCAGGGCGCGCAGGTCCCAGGCGAGCCGGTCGTCGGGGTCCTCCTGGGTGCCGGCGAGGAAGTGCGCGAGGGTGCACCGGTGCAGGGCGGGGGCGCGGGCGTCGAGCTGGGCCCACAGGGCGGCCAGCCGCCGGCGGGCCTCCTCCCGGTCGCCGCCGCGGTGCAGCATGACGGCCTGGCCGATCCTCGTCATCACGGCGTCGTCGGCCAACGCGGGCTCCCGGGTGCTGTCGCGGCTGCTGTACGCGACGACGCTAACCGGGGGGCGCGGTGTTTTCGCTGAGGCTCGGGACGTGTCCGGGATCAGTCCGCCGGCCGCAGCGCGGTGGTGAGGAGATGGCCGCTGGCGCCGAGCAGCGCGGGGGCGGTCTCGACCTGACGCAGGGCGTGCAGCACGACGGCGCGGCGCTCCGGGTCGTCGAGGTGGCGGTCCATGCCGGGCATCAGCCAGGCCGTGCCCTCCAGGCCCCGGGTGACGACGTCCGTCAGTCCGGCCGCGGCGAACTCGCCGGGGATCTCGGCCGGGTCGTGGAAGTAGGCGGTGGTGAACAGCCGGAGCTCGGGGCCGCCCTGACAGCCGTCGACCAGGACGGCGTCGGTCATCCGGCGCACCTCGGGGTCGAAGTACCGGCCCCGGTGGAGGTTGTCGTTGAGCCCCGCGTACCGGCTGATCTCCGCTGCGGCCACCACTCCGCCCGGGCGCACCGCGCGGGCGGCCTCGCGCAGCGCCCGCAGGCGGTCGGCGCGCTCGGGGAGGTGGTAGAGGGGGCCGAGGAGCAGCACCGCGTCGTAGGCGGCGTCGGGGCAGTCCAGCCGGCGGGCGTCGCCGGTGCGGGCCGTGACGCCGGGCAGCGCGGCGGCCTGGGTGACGTGCAGCGGCACCGGGTCGATCAGGTCGACGGTCCAGCCGTCGGCGGCCAGCCACGCGGCGTGGGCGCCGGGACCGCCGCCGACGTCCAGGAGGCGGCCCGGCTGGGCGGGGAGGGTGCGGCGCAGGACGTCCTGGGTGCGCCAGAACTCGAGCCGGTTGCCCGCGTCGCTGCCCGGGTCCGTGCGCAGCCGGGCGTCCTCGTCGCCGCGCTCGTAGTAGGCGAGGATCGCCGGGTCGAATCCGCCGGGAGCGTCGAGGTCGGTCATGCGCGGATCCTCCTGGAACCGCGCACGACCGCTCAACCCGTTTTCCCCGCCCGGGCCTACTTCTTGGCCTTGAGGTCCGGGATCCGCCAGTCCACGGCCTCGTGGCCCTGGGCGGCGACCGCCTCGTCTATCTGCGTGAACGGCTTCGAGCCGAAGAACTTCTTCGCCGACAGCGGCGAGGGGTGCGCCCCCTCGACCACCACGTGCCGCTCGGTGTCGATGAGCCGCTTCTTCTTCTTGGCGTACGCGCCCCACAGCACGAACACCGCCGGGTCGGGCCGCTCGGCCACGGCCTTGATGACGGCGTCGGTGAACCGCTCCCAGCCCCGGTCCTTGTGCGAGTTGGCCTCGCCGGAGCGCACGGTCAGCACCGCGTTGAGCAGCAGCACGCCCTGCTGGGCCCACGGCATCAGATAGCCGTTGTCCGGGATCGGCAGGCCCGTCTCGGCGTGCAGCTCCTTGTAGATGTTGCGCAGGGACGGCGGGATGCGCACCCCCGGCCGCACCGAGAAGCACAGCCCGTGGCCCTGGCCCTCGCCGTGATACGGGTCCTGGCCCAGGACGAGCACCTTCACCCGGTCGAAGGGCGTCGCCTCCAGGGCCGCGAACACCTCGCCGCGCGGCGGGTACACCGGGCCCTTGGCCCGCTCCTCCTCCACGAACTCGGTGAGCTCCTTGAAGTAGGGCTGCTGGAGCTCCTCGCCGAGCACGCCCGCCCAGGACTCCGGGAGCGTGTCGGTCACGGCTGCATCCACGTGAACTTCCTTCCACTGCCGTTCAGTTTGTGACTGCCCCGACCGTACCCCCGGGCACCGACAATCCGGCGCCACCGGGGAATCAGAGGTCACCAGTCGAGCTTGTGCAGCTCCGACATCAGCATGATCGACGAGGGGTCCAGGCTCCACTCGATGCCGGCGACGTCCTCGTAGGAGGCCACGTACTGGCGGCCCTGCCACAGCGGGAGGAGCCGGACGTCCTCGGCGATGACCTCCTGCGCCCGGGCGAAGTACTGGGTCGTGCCGCCCCGGTCCGCCTCCTTGCGCGACAGCGGCAGCAGCGTACCGGTGATCTCGTCTGCCTCGTACGGGGTGCCCAGCGCGTTCTTCGGGCCGACGAACGGGGCGATGTAGTTGTCCGCGTCGGGGAAGTCGGGGAACCAGCCGCGGCCGAACACCGGGTACTCGCCGGCGTTGTAGCCCTCCTGGAACTCCTTCCAGGGCAGGCCCTTGATGGTGATGTCGAACAGCCCGGTGGAGTCGAGCTGGCGCTTGAGCTCCTTGAACTCGACGGCCGTGGACGTCCCGTACCGGTCGGTGGTGTACCAGAAGGTGAGCGGCACCGGCGTCTGCACCCCGGCGTCCGCCAGCAGCTTCGCCGCCTTCTCGCGGTTGGGCTCGCGGTAGATGTCGTAGAACGGCGTGGTGTGCGAGGCGATCCCGCGCGGCACCATCGAGTACAGCGGCTCCGACGTCCCGTCGTACACCCGGTGCACCAGCGCCTTGCGGTCGACGAGCTGGGCGATCGCCTTGCGGACGGCCGGGTCGGAGACCAGGTCGTGGCCGGCGTTCAGCACCAGGTAGTTGATCTCCGCGCCGACGACCTCGGTGAGCTTGACGCCGTCGACGACACCGCCGCCGTCGCTGAAGCGCCCGATGTGTTCGGCGGTCATCCCGCGGAACGTCAGGTCGAGCTTGTCGTCCATCAGCTCTTCCATCATCTTGTCGGAGGAGCCGTAGTACTTGATGGTCACGGACTTGTTCTTGAGCTTCTGCAGACCCTTGTAACCGGGGTTGGCCGAGAGCTCGGAGACCTCGCCCGGCTCGTACGACTCGAGGGTGTACGGCCCGGAGCCGATCAGCGGCTCGTCCTCGGGGCGGGCCTTGTCCGCGGGGTACTCGGCGGGGTCCACCAGGGCCGTCGCGGGAGTGGCGAGGATGAACGGGAAGGTGCTGTCCGGCTCCTTGAGGCGAAACGTCACCTGCTCGGTACCGGTGATCTTCACGGACTCGAGGTTGGCGAGCAGCGCGGCCGGACCGGTCTTCGCGTTGATCTTCACGATCCGGTCGAAGGTGTGCTTGACGGCGTCGACGTCCAGTGCGTTGCCGTTGGAGAACTTCAGGCCCTTGCGCAGGGTGCAGCTGTAGACGGTGCTCTTGCGGTCGTCGAACTGGCAGCGCTCGGCGGCCTCGGGCTCGGGGTCGGTGCTGCCGGTGGGGATGAACAGGAGCGTCTGGAACACGTTCCGGTACAGCTCCCATGAGCCGTCCCACGCCTTCGCCGGGTCCAGGGTGCTCGGGTAGCTCGTCGTGCCGACGGTTATGTGCTGTTCGCCGTCACCGCCGTCCGACGAGAGAACGCCGCATCCGGAGATCAGCACGGTCATCACCGTGCCCACAACCAGCGTCAGAGGCCTAACTCCGTAGAACACGCGCATGCTCCTCGCACCCACACCGTCGGACGTTGGTCGCAGACCCTACCGCAGTCCCCCGGGGCCTCGGCACGCAGGTCAGGACGGAGAAGGGCCGGTCGACGGGGCCTCTCGCGAGGTCCCTTCGACCGGCCCTTCTTTACCACTGCTTTACCGGCCGAAACGTCCGATCAGGGGATGCATCCCGATCCGGACGGCCGTGTGTACGCGCGCCTCAGACGCTCGCGTTGAGGAAGATCCCGCCGTCGATCACCAGGGTCTGACCGGTGATCCAGGCGGCCGCCGGCGAGGTCAGGAAGGCCGCCGCCCCGCCGATGTCCTCGGGCACGCCGAGCCGGCCCATCGGATAGCGCGCGATGACCTCCTCCTCGCGCCCCTCGTACAGCGCCGTGGCGAACTTCGTCTTCACCACGGCCGGGGCGATCGCGTTCACCCGCACCACCGGCGCGAACTCGTGCGCCAGCTGCAGGGTCAGGTTGATCATCGCCGCCTTGCTGATGCCGTACGGACCGACGAAGGGCGAGGCGTTCAGGCCCGCGACGGAGGCGATGTTGACGATCGTCCCGCCGTGCTGCGACTGCCAGGCCTTCCAGGTCCGCTGGGCGAAGCCCAGGGCGGAGATCACGTTGGTCTCGAAGACCTTGCGGGCGACGTTCAGGTCGACGTCCGCGATGGGGCCGAAGACCGGGTTGGTGCCCGCGTTGTTGACGAGGTGGTCGATGCGGCCGAAGGTCTCCATGGCCTGCTCGACGACGGCCGCCTGGTGCGCCTCGTCGTGCGCCTTGCCGGCGACGCCCAGGGCGTGCCCGGGGCCGCCGAGCTTCTCCACGGCCTCCTTCAGGGCGTCCTCGTTGCGGCCGGTGATCACGACCCGGTCGCCGCGCGCGACGATCGCCTGCGCGATGCCGAAGCCGATGCCGCGGCTGGCGCCCGTGACGAGGGCGACCTCGGTGCTGTTCTCGGTGGTCATGTCCGTCGCTCCGTCAGTTGAGGGGGCCGCCGGCCACATACAGCACCTGACCGGATACAAAGCCCGCCGCGTCGCCGGTGAAGAAGGCGATGGCGTTGGCGATGTCCTCCGGCTCGCCGACGCGCTTGACGGGGATGCCGTCGGCGCCGGCCTTCTTGAAGTCCTCGAAGCTCATGCCGATGCGGGCGGCGGTCTGGGCCGTCATCTCGGTGGCGATGAAGCCGGGGGCGACGGAGTTGGCGGTCACGCCGAACTTGCCGAGCTCCAGGGCCAGGGTCTTGGTGAAGCCCTGCAGGCCGGCCTTGGCGGCGGAGTAGTTGACCTGACCGCGGTTGCCGAGGGCGGAGGACGAGGAGAGGTTGACGATCCGGCCGAACTGGGCGTCCACCATGTACTTCTGGATCGCGCGGGTCATCAGGAACGAGCCCTTGAGGTGCACGTTCATGACGGTGTCCCAGTCGGCGTCCGTCATCTTGAAGAGCAGGTTGTCGCGGATGACGCCGGCGTTGTTGACGAGGATCGTCGGCGCGCCGAGCTCCTCGGCGACCCACGCCACGGCGGTCTCGACCTGCGCGGCGTCGGACACGTCGCAGCCGACCGCGAGCGCCTTGCCGCCGGCCGCGGTGATCGTGTCGACGGTGCCCTTGCAGGCCGCCTCGTCGAGGTCGATGACCGCGACGGCGCGGCCCTCGGCCGCCAGCCGGATCGCGGTCGCGGCGCCGATGCCGCGCGCGGCGCCGGTAACGATGGCGACTCTCTGCTCGGTGGTGGTCATGCTGGTGATCTCCTCGCCCTGGTGAGATGAGCAACCGCTTAGTAGGTACCTGGACGTGACGCTAGGAGTCCGCACGGTCACCTGTCAACGGTTGCCTTGGTCACCCCCGGCCGGTGTCGGCCGCCGGACCAGCAGATCGAGCAGCCGGTCCGCCTCGGCGTCCGGGTCCGGGGTGAGTCCGGTGTGTACGGGACCGGGCTGCACGACGGTGGAACGCGGTGCGACGAGCCAGCGGAACCGGCGGCCCGCGTCGTCCCCGGCGGCCTGACCCGCCCCGGCGCCGCCGCAGCAGACGCTCTCCACGGCGTGCAGGGCGGCCCGTACCCCGTCGACGTCGGCGTGCGGGTCCAGGGCCAGCAGCCGGTCGACGTCGAGGTCGGTGCGGGCGGCGACGAAGGAGCGGGCGCGGCAGTAGACCACCACGCCGGCGTTGATCCGCTCGCCCCGCTCGACGCGGGGGACGACGCGCAGGACGGCGTACTCGTACACGTCGCGTGCGACGTCGGCGGACCCGGTCACCGGGCGCTCCTCTTCGGCAGTTCGGTGGCGAGCCAGCCCGGCACCTGGGACGGCCGGTCCGCGGTGCGGGGGCCGAGCTTGATCCGGTCGTGGATGCCGGCCCTGGCCAGCAGCGCCTCCACGTACGCGCGGCGCAGGTCGTCGGTGGAGTCGAAGCCGGGTTCACCGGCGAGCCACTCGTCGGGGACGAGGGCGAGGACCTCGGTGAGCAGCGCGTCGGTGATCCGGGGGGCGAGGTCGGCCGCGGCGGCGTCGATGTCCGGGGCGAAGGAGGCGAGGACGTGGTCGGAGGCGTCGTAGGGCTTGCCGGCCGCGGCGGCGGCGCCGGGCCAGTTGTGGTGCCAGATCATGGTGGCGCCGTGGTCGATGAGCCACAGCTTGCCGTGCCAGACCAGCAGGTTCGGATTGCGCCAGGAGCGGTCGACGTTGTTGATCAGGGCGTCGAACCAGACGATCCGGCCGGCCTCGCCGGGGTCGGCCTCGTAGGCGAGGGGGTCGAAGCCGATGGACCCCGGCAGATAGTCCATCCCGAGGTTGAGGCCACCGCTGGCCTTGAGCAGGTCCTGGACCTCCTCGTCGGGCTCGGCCAGCCCGATCACGGGATCGAGCTGCAGCCGCACCAGATCGGGCACCCGCAGCCCCAGCCGCCGCCCCAGCTCACCGCAGACGACCTCGGCGACGAGGGTCTTGCGCCCCTGCCCGGCGCCGGTGAACTTCATGACGTAGGTGCCCAGGTCGTCGGCCTCGACGATCCCCGGGAGCGATCCCCCCTCGCGCAAGGGTGTGACATAGCGGGTGGCGATCCGTTCAGGCAGCATTTCCCTAGGCTATACGGCCGAGATACCTACGGATCCACGGCACACCCTGTTCGCCCTGCTCAAGGGCCGAAGCCCTCAAACAGGGCTGGGGAGAATCCGGGGAGAATCAGCCGGTGCCTGACTCCCCCAGCAGCAGGTCAACAGCCGTGCGACCCCGGCGTCCCGCCTCCGGCATGAAGTGCGCGTAGTAACCCAGCGTGATGGTCGGCGAGGAGTGGCCGACCCATTGCGCAAGCGTGACGACTGATTCGCCTGCCTCACGCACGAGAGAGGCGTAGGTGTGCCGCAGCACATGGAAGCCGTCGCGTGGGGCCGCCGCCCACTGCCAGGGCTTTGCCCCGGCGGGCCTCGGCGGGATGAGTCCGGCCCCGGCGAGAGCCGGTTTCCAGGTGTAGGTGTTCCAGGTGTTCACCGCGACCGCGTTGCCGAACCGCGCCTTCGAGGGCGTGGTGGGCCAGGCAGTAGCCGGCGGCCGCGCTCCAGCCGGGGGCGCTGACGGACTGGAGGATGTCGTGGATCCGGCGGGTGCGGTTGTGGTGCAGGTCCCGGACCGGGGCAAACGTGAGATCGATGGCGGCGGTCGCGTCCATGTGGGTCCTTCCAACGAGACTGGAGGCCGGGGGCCGGACCCCGAGGAGTCCGGCCCCCGGTGGTGCTCACCGGCAGTTCACCGCCGGCGTGGTGGCGTTCAGGCGTCGCTGCCGGTGGCGGGCTGGGTGGTCGTCCAGCCCTCGGCGGAGACGCTGGAGGTGTGGGCGGTCGCGCGGACGGGCTTGTCCTCGCCCCGCAGTCCGTCGACGGCCTTGAGGAACGTGTCGAAGAGGTCCATGGTGTTCGTCCTTTCGTACACGGTTGATGGGCCGTGCGTGTGTGGTCCCTGGATGGGGCGGGGGTGATCGTGCAGCGGGCACCGGGTCTCCTTCCTCACCTTGTGGTGCTGGTGGCCGCGTGGTGGGGCGCGGTGTCCGGGTCGGCCGTGTGCTGGAGTGCGCGGTGCAGTTCGCTCATCTCGGGCCGGTCGTTCGGCTCGGGGGCGAGGGCCGCGGTCAGCAGCGGGTGGAGTGTGGCGGGGGCGGTGGCCAGGCGGGAGTGGCCGTGGCGGGGGATGTCGGCGCAGAAATAGCGGTAGGTGAGGACGGCGAGGCTGAAGACGTCGGCGGCCGGGGTGGCTGTGCTGTAGGCGGTGGTGTACTCGGGGGGCCAGTGGACTTCCGGGGGCGGCCAGCGGGTCCGCGGGGGGTGTCGTGGCGGTGGGCGGCTCCGAGGTCGGTGGAGCAGGCCGCGGCCGTCGTGGATGAGGACGTTCCCCTGTTAGACGTCGCGGTGCACGATGCCGCGCTGGTACACGGTGTCCAGGCCGGCGGCAACGTCGGCCGTTACCCGCAGGCCGGTCGCGGTGTCGGCGCCGGTACGGGCGAGAAGAGGGCGGAAGCTGCCGCCGTTGCAGTGGGGCATCGTGTACCAGTCGAAGCGGTCGATGGTGCCGTCCTCCAGCAGGGGCACGATGTGTTCGGCGACGGAACACTCGCCGCCGTGGCACGGACGGACCTGGCCGACCCAGCAAGCTCGCCGGTCCGGCCGTCCGGGCCGGGGAGAGCGCGTGACCCGTGACGCCGGCGAACGGTTCGCGCTCGTACGGGCCCGAAGTCGCCGACGTGCGCCGGGTCATGCCTTCGGCGAAGCCCGAGACCACCGGGCGGTCTGCCGGAGCGGTCCGGAACCAGGCGCCGCCCGAGGGCGTGTTGACCTTCGGTGTGGTTGTCGGCATCACGTACAGGAGGTATTTCCGGACCAGTGCGGGGCGCTGCGGATCGCCGAGCGGCGCGACGGGCAGGACGACGGGCGTGTCATAGCCTGTGGGCCGCGCGGGCCGACGGTGCTGGTGGCGGTCCGCGGATGTCGGGAGTCGGTGGGATCCGCCGGATCCGCGGCTTCACCAGCGAGGGTGCCCTGGCCTGACTCGTACGGGCCGAGGATCCGGGCGACGGATGCGCGACCGGGCGGGGACCGGGAATACGCCGCGCTCCGTGGGCCCGGCCACCGGACAAGGTCATCCCCGTGACGGCGGTGACGGTCGATATCGGCGAGGAGGACACGACGATGCTGTTCCCACTTGTGCAGGACACGGTCTCGGATGCGGTCGCGATGAACCACGAGGAGGAGAACTGATGGGCGCCGAAGATCTGAAGATCGACGCGCAGTCGGTCAAGCTGATCCAGGACGGTGTGCGCGGTGCGATCGCCGAGCTCGGCGAGATCGGTGCCTCTGGGACGGGTAAGAACTTCGGCAAGGGATTCTCCGAGCTGGCTATGACGGGGATGGACGCCGGGCATCACGGACTGGCCACAACCTTCGAGGACTTCGCCGAACGCTGGGAATGGGGCGTACGGGCGCTGATCCTGGACGCCAACGTCATCTGCATGAAGCTGGGTATCGCGGCGGGCGTGCTCTGGGAGGAGGAGCAGTACATCGAGGGCACCTTCAAGATCGTCGTGAACGCGGCGATCGGCAACCCGCACGCCTCCGAGGAAGACGTCGTCAAGCAGGACTGGGGCGACACCTTCACCCCCGACTACCTCAGCCCCGACTACAGCGCGGAATCCTTCCGCAGGGCGGGCGACGACATCGGCCAGGCATGGAAGGACACCGGCCGGGCCCTGGTCACCGAGGGCAACGGGGGCCGGCAGGCGGAGATGATGAACGATCTGCTGGGTGTCGACCAGGAGGCGTTCGACCGTGCGGTGGACGACGTGTACGGCCCCTCCCCGGAGGAACGGGTACAGCAGCAGGGCGGTGAGTGACCGGGCCGGCGCGGCCGGTCGTCCGGGTGCGGATCTCCGCGGGCCGGCGGTACGGTCCCGTGCCGTATCCCCAGGAACCAGACCCCATCGGCGTACGTCATGGGGGATGACGACGGCACTGACGACTGATGGCTTGAGACCGACACGGGGGACAGGAGCTGGCCGGTGGGCATCGGTGACTTCATACCGGATTCGTTGGAGGACGCCGCCGAGAGCACCACCGAGTGGCTCGGCGACCGGATCGAGGACGGCGGCGATATCGTCGCCGATGGCCTCGACGACATGGGCTGGCAGTCCGGCGCGGACTGGGTACGCGAGAACTCCCGCGCCCTCGCCAACCAGATGGGCGCCCAGGTCGACGAGCTGCAGCTGGGGCAGACCAAGGATCCGAAGCAGCTGATCCACGGCAACGCGGAGAAACTGCGCACACACGCCACGAACCTGCGGGACATGGCCCAGTCGTTCAGCAATGTCGCCCAAGGGCTGAAAGGCCTGGACTCCTCGCACATCAAGGGCCGGGCGGCGGACGCCTTCCGCGACTCCGTCAGCATCGAACCCCCGAAGTGGCTCAAAGGCGCCGACGCGTTCCTCAAGGCCGCGGGCGCGCTGGAGCAGTTCGCCGGGACGGTGCTCTGGGCGCAAGGCCGGGCGCAGGTGGCGCTGGACACGTTCGAGCGCGGCATGCGCGCCTCCGACGCGTACGAGGAGAAGCGCACCGCGTACAACGACGCCGTCGACCGCTACAACAAGCAGCCCGAGGAATCCCGCGACCCGGCTTCCCTCCCCGCCCGCCCGTCGGCGGTGAATCCGGGGATCGCCCTCATGAACGAGGCGCAGGAGATCCTCACCGAGGCCCGCAAGCAGCGCAACACGGCAGCCGAGTCGGCCGCTTCCGCCGTCGACGCGGCGGCGTCCACGGCCCCGCCGAAGCCGGATTACGGCGAGCAGGTCAAGGACGGGATGATGGAAATCCCCTCGCAGTACCTGCATCTCAACGCCGGTGCCGTCAAGGGCATCACGGGAATCACGACCTTCGTCCGGATGATCAATCCGACCGACCCGTACAACATCACCCACCCCGCCGAGTACGCGACCTCGCTGAACAGCACGGTCACCGGTATGCTCCGGGCCGCCAACGATCCCTGGGGCACCGGGCGCCAGATGGTCACGGACTTCATGAAGGACCCGGCCGAGGGCTTCGGCCGCCTCATCCCGGACATCGCGCTCACCATCGCCACCGACGGTGCCGGGGCCGGCGTCAGGGTCGTACGGCTGGCGGACGACGTGTCCGACGCCGCCAAGGACGCCAACCGGGCCCGCCGGGCGGTGGACGACCTCCCCGGCGGGCACAACAAGCCGGACCGCAGACGCGTCTGCAACGGCACCGACCCGGTGGACCTGGCCACGGGCCGGATGTTCCTGCCCCAGACGGACGTGAGCCTCCCGGGCGCACTGCCCCTGGAATTCACCCGCCGGGTGGAGTCCGGCTACGGCCTGGGCCGGTTCTTCGGCCCGTCGTGGTCGTCCGTGGTCGACGAACGGCTGCTGGTGGACGCGCACGGCGTCGTCCACGTAACGGCGGACGGCCTGCTGGTGACCTACCCGCATCCCGTGCCCGGAACGCCGACCGGGCCGGAGACGGGTGCGTGGCGGACGGTGCTGGAACGCGACGCCATCGGGGACTACCGGCTGACCGACCGCGACACCGGCCTGGTCACGTACTTCCCCGGGCCGGACGGCGGCGACCCCGGCTCGGACGGCGCGGCCTGGCTGGCGGAGAAAGCCGACCGCAACGGGCACCGGATCACGATCGACCGCGACCCGGAGGGCACCCCCCTCGCCCTGGTCCACTCAGGCGGCTATCACCTGCGCCTGACCACCTCCAACGGCCTGATCACCGCCCTCGACCTGGGCACCACACCCGTCATGCGCTACGGCTACACCGGCGGGAACCTCACCGCCGTCATCAGACCGTCGGGCGCCACGACCACCTTCGTGTACGACGACGAGCGCAGGATCACCGCGTGGACCGACTCCAACCGGCGCCGCTACGACTACGTGTACGACGACCGGCACCGGGTGATCGCCGAAGGCGGCGAAGCCGGCCACTTCCAGATCACCCTCCGCTACGGCGACCCCGACCCGGACACCGGCGAACGTGTCACCGAACTGACCACCGCCGCCGGCCACACCACCCGACACCGTGTGGACTCCCGGTGCAACGTCCTGGCCACCACGGATCCGCTGGGCCACACCACCTCGTACACCTACGACCCGGCCGGACGGCCGCTGACCCGCACCGACCCACTCGGGCACACCACGTCGTACACCTACGACGACGGCCTGCTCACCGGCGTCCTCCGGCCGGACGGCACCCGGACCAGCACCAGGTACGACGCCCTCGGCTGCCCCGTCGAGCTGACCGGCCCCGACGGGGCCGTCCGCCGCCAGGAATTCGACGAGCGGGGCAATCTGCTCCGGCACACCGACCCGGCCGGGCACACCACCGTCTTCACGTACGACGCCCACGGCCACCCGGCGTCCGTGGCCGATCCGCTGGATGCGGTCACCCTGCTGCGCTGCGACGCCGCCGGGCTGCCGGCCGGATTCACGGACCCGTGCGGCGGCGAGGGCAGCACCATGCGCGACGCCTTCGGCCGCCCGACGCTGATCACCGGGCCCGACGGTGGGATCACCGCCCTGGAGTGGACCGCGGACGGCTACCCGGCGCGCCGGACCGCACCGGACGGCTCGGCGGAACGGTGGACGTGGGACGGCGAGGGGAACTGCACCGCATACACCGGCGCGACCGGAGCGACGACGCTCTTCGAGTACGGCCACTTCGACCAGCTCACGGCCCGCACGGAGTCCGACGGCGCGCGCTATGAGTTCGACCACGACGCCGAGCTCCGGCTCACCCGCGTCACCAACCCGCAGGGCCTGACCTGGACGTACGAACACGACGCGGCGGGTCGGACGATCGCCGAGACGGACTTCGACGGCCGCGGTTTCCGCTACGAACCGGATGCCGCCGGCCGGCTCGTGACCCGGACGACACCACTCGGCGACACGATCGGCTTCACCTACGACGAACTGGGCCGCACCATCCGCAAGGACGCCGCTGGCGCCGTCACGACGTACAGCTACGACCCGGCCGGCCGGCTGATCCACGCCGGCGGTCCGGACGGCGAGCTCATCCGCCAGTACGACCGCCGCGGGCTGCTGAAGACCGAACTGTCCGGCGGTCACGCCATGACCCACGCCTGGAACGCCGCCGGCCGCCGCACCCGCCGTACCACGCCCTCCGGCCACGTCACCACGTACACCTACGACCCGGCGGGCCGCCCGGCGACCGTCACCACCGGCGACCGCGAACTGCGCTACACCCGCGACCTCTCCGGGAGGGAGGTCACCCGCGACTGGGACGGCGTGATCACTCAGAGATCCGTCTGGGACATCGCCGGCCGGCTCACCGAGCAACACCTGACGGCGGGTGCACGCGCCGTGAACCGCCGGGATTACACCTACCGTCCCGACGGACATCTGGCAGCCGTCGGGGACACCCTGCGCGGTCTGCAGCGCTTCGACCTCGACAGCGCGGGCCGGGTGACCGCCGTCACCGCCGACCGCTGGACCGAGCGCTACGCGTACGACACGGCCGGCAACCAGACGGCCGCCGCCTGGCAGGGCCACCCGGGCGGCGCGGAAGACCAGGGCGCACGCGCCTACACGGCCACCCGCATCGAACGGGCGGGCGCCAACCGCTACACCCACGACGCCGCGGGCCGCCTGATCACACGCACCAGAACCCGGCTGTCACGCAAACCCGATGCCTGGCACTTCCGTTACACCGCCGACGACCGGCTGCGGGAGGTCACCACACCCGACGGCACCCGGTGGCGCTACACCTACGACCCACTGGGCCGCCGCACCAGCAAGCAGCGGCTGGCCGGCGACGGCACCGTCGCCGAGCGGACCGACTTCGCCTGGGACGGCAGAACCCTGTGCGAACAGACCACCGCCGGACTCGCAACGACCTGGGACCACCAGGGACACACACCCGTCGCCCAGACCGAACGCCGGCAGGGCACCGATGCCCGGTTCTTCGCCATCGCCACCGACCTGATCGGCACCCCCACCGAACTCATCGACGAAGCCGGCACCATCGCCTGGCGCACCCGCAGCACCCTGTGGGGCACCACCACCTGGCACCGCTCCGCAACGGCCTACACCCCGCTACGTCACCCCGGCCAGTACTACGACCCCGAAACGGGCCTCCACTACAACCACCACCGCTACTACGACCCCACCACCGCCCGCTACACCACCCCCGACCCCCTCGGTCTCGCCC